>NZ_JAEVHF010000017.1 GCF_018263925.1 Kistimonas asteriae | reverse complement strand
ACTGTTATCGATTTAACCGGCGCTTTGATTTGAAGGCGATGGTATCAAGGCTGGGTTACATGGCTGCGCGAACCTGCCCCATGCCAGCAAGGCTTCTCAAGCTGGCTGAGCCACAGTGGTAATCAGGATGCTGTTTGTGAGGACTGCTCAATGGAAGTCACCTTCTCTTTTGAGGGGGTTCTCGCTTGCTATTGACAATTATCAACAGGATTTGTTTGGTTATTGTTTGCTGTGGAATCAGCTTTGTTAGATTTGATAGAGAGTGGTAGATGAGTTTTAGTTTGTATAAAATGATTTTTACTTTATTAATTTTTCTGTTTTAGTTATCAAGTGTCAGTGTTTTTGTTAGGGGTAGCCGACGTTATGGCATGTTGTTTGATAGAGGTTGATGTTATGTTAGTGGAATTTTAGATGCTAATCTCGCAATGAGGGTTTCAATATTACTTCCCAGTTCATTGTATAGTGAGTGGATCTTGCGAAAACCATCGCCGTAAACTGGGCATTGGTTTTGATGCTTTAGCCGCATATGCAAACTAGCCAATGGTGTCTTTTGTTTTTCCAACCATAGATATTCCATAAACTCACAGAGACCTTCCTCTTCCATTGTGGAGAGAGCAAGGTGATTATGAAAAACCCATGCATGCGTCAATTCATGGATAACGGTCTGACAGAACATGATTCTTGGCATGTCTTTTTGAATGAGTATTTCTTTTATACCGCGTCTTATTTCTTTTTTATTTATTGAATGCAGTCTTTTTACTGTCTTGCCAATACTGTGTTTTTTGGGGGATTGATCTTTCTTGTTGAGTTCCTGGTGATCAGTAAAGCGTATCGGAATATCTTGACGGGTAATGTCCATGCCGAGAGACTTTAAATCATTTTTTAGCTGGGCAATGATTTTATCCCTTTCTTCTATGGGAACTGAAGATTCTTCAGGAGAGGTATGACATTGTGGGCAAGTATGCATGTCCTTACCAAAAGGAAAGCTCTCCGAGTTATAAATATGCCGCTTACAACTTGTACATAACGGGTCATCATGATGTTTTTCACAGTAATATTCTCCCCAAGTGTTTTTGAATATAGTCTTTGTGAGTGGGGCGCGACAGTAGTGGCATTGTAAACATTGCTTATGATAATTTTCCTGTTCGAGTACGCTGTAAACTGAGTCTTGTATGGGTTGTTGGCAATGATTGCATCTTGGGCAATATGCCTTGATATAACATGGTTCACACCATGGTTTGCTTTCAAGTTCTACCGATCTATTCGCCCCTATCAACTCGTCACACTTGAAGCAGCGAAAACACTCAGGGTGCCAGTTTCTGTCAAGCGCGTTAATCCATTGGCTGTCTAACGGGCTTTGGCATTTGCAGCATAAATTGCTGTTTTCTTGAGCTGAGTGTTCGTTGTCAGCATTTTTGGTATTGAATGGAGGGGGGGGGATAGCCTCTGACTGGAAGGTGTCTAAATTGGCGAAAAAGTCATGTGGATTTTTGACGCTGGGAACGCTGTCAACGTCTATAACAGTGGAAGATCGTGATTGAATAGGCTTTTCTTCTGGTTGGCTATTCGAGGGAGGAATAACCGTTTGGCTGGTAAACCGTGTTTTAATTGATCGGTATAAAAAAACAATTTTAGTTTTTATATAGTCATAGGCATCTTTTAGAAAAGATATACAGCAACAGTTGTTATCGTGGGAAATGTCATTATTCATTATCAGTGATTATCTTGTTTTGAAACCGCAAATACCCACTGATTGTAATGACTTCGACAATGCCTCGGGATAACAAAGCGGTCAGTTATACTGACTAATCGATAATGAACAGGGAAGGCGGTCCAGCAAGGCTTACGCCTTGCCGGTAATGATGCGGTATTTCTCCATCAGTTCCTCTTCTGTCTCCCGGTTGTCGGGATCCAGGGGGATACAGTCCACCGGACAGACCTGCTGGCACTGGGGCTCATCATAATGGCCCACGCACTCGGTGCAGAGGTTCGGGTCGATCTCGTAGATCTCTTCGCCCGGCGAGATGGCGCTGTTCGGGCACTCCGGCTCGCAGACATCACAGTTAATGCAGTCGTCAGTAATGATCAGTGACATGGTCTTCTATCTCAGGCCGGTAGCCGGACGGCGGCAGGTTCAGGGCCTGCCGTATTTCTCGCTCAGCGCTTCGGCGATTTGCGGCTCAACAAACTTGGAAACATCTCCGCCCAGGGAGGCGATTTCACGCACCAGTGTGGAGGAGATGTAAGAATACTGCTCAGCGGGCGTCAGGAACAGGCTTTCCACTTCCGGCGCCAGTACCCGGTTCATGTTCGCCAGCTGGAATTCATACTCGAAGTCAGAGACGGCGCGCAGACCACGCAGGATCACGTCAGCCTTGGCTTCGCGGACAAACTCGGCCAGCAGGGAGCTGAAACCGCAGACTTCCACGTTGCTGATATGGGCGGTGACGTCGCGAGCCATCTGTACCCGTTCGTTCATATCGAACAGGGGTTTTTTCTTCGGGCTTTCGGCAACGGCAATAATGACCTTGTCGAACAGCCTGGCGGCCCTGCTAATCAGATCGCCGTGTCCCCTGGTGATCGGGTCAAAGGTACCCGGGTAAATCACGGTGCTCATCAGTCTTTATCGTCCTGTATTCGAGTTGTGCCCGTCTTCGGCCTGACTCTCCCAGTATAAACCGTGATGGGGAGCGCCGGACAACAAGGCTGCGCATGGTAGCGACTGGCAGACGATATCACAAGTCATCCGGGGGGCTGAAGCCTAACAGGCACCAGCCCTGCAATGACAGTGCCTACACCTGCTGTACCGGGATACCCGACGTATTACCGGTCAGTCTGCCAGCCAGAAGGCTGGCCATTCTCGCCGCCTGGCCGTAGATCGACAATTGGGGGTTAGCGCCGATGCTGGTAGGGAAGACCGAACCGTCAATGACGGAAAGGTTCTCGAGGTAGTGATGCTCGCCGCGACTGTTGACGACGGTTTGGTAACGGTCCTCGCCCATGGGGCAGCCACCCATGACGTGGGCTGAGCCGATCAGGGTGCGGTACTTTTTCATCGGCAGTTCGTTGATCAGGGCTGTGACTTTTTCCAAAGAATCCACGTAGGACGCATCCTGGTGCAGGGGCCGAACCTTGCGGGCGCCGGCGGCAAACTGGATCTCCGCCATGGTCTGGAGTGCCCGGCGGACGCCGTCCCAGAGGTAATCAGTCATCGGGTAGTCGAGGATCGGGGTGCCATCGTTGCGCAGCATCACCTGGCCGCCAGGGCTGTCCGGGTGAAAGCCATCCCGTAGCAGGGCCAGGGTGCAGGCGGTATATGGCAGGTCAGCCATGCTGTCGGCCATCTGTTGGCCATGCGCTTTTATCAATGCAGCGGCTAATCCGGGTTGCAATGGCGTGGCTTCCAGCTTGAAGCCTGCCGGGCCGGAAACGCCGTCTCTCCACTGGAAATGGTCGCTGTGGATCGATTGGGGGGCGCCATAGTAGCCTTCGATCTTCTCCGGCATGACGGCCATGACCATGGGAACCGGATGCAAGAAGGTTCGCTTGCCCGTCAGTTTGTAAGGATCGGGCGCGTTGGAGCGTAACAGCAGGCCGGGGCTGCCAATGGCGCCGGCGGAGAGTACATAGTGTTTTGCCTTGACGGTGAAACGGTGACCGGTGGGATGGACACTGTTCGCATCCATGCCGGCGCAGACCAGTTCGCTGATGGCATCGCCCTCAAAACGGAAGTGTTCCGCCCGGGCAAGGTAGAGTAGCTCGGCATTGTTTTGCAGGGCGCCGGGAATGGTCGTGACCAGCATGGATTGTTTGGCGTTGGTCGGACATCCTGTGCCGCAATAGCCCAGATTCCAGCAGCCAGCGACATTACGCGGGATGATTTTCCAGTCATAACCGAGCTTGTCACAGCCCCGTTTCAGCACGTCGTTGTTGCCATTGGCGGGAATCTGCCAGGTCTGGACGTTGAGGCGTTTTTCCATCTGGGCGAACCAGGGCGCCATGTCGGCTTCGCTGGTGCCTTCGGTGGCAAAGTTATCCGTCCAGTACTGCAGGGTTTGCGGTGGGGTTCGGAAACTGGAGGTCCAGTTGATCACCGTGGTACCGCCGACGCAGCGCCCCTGCATGATGGTGATAGCACCATCTTTGCTCATACGCCCCGCGCCTTCCTGGTAAAGATCCGAGTAGGCGCGGCTTTCATCCATGTTGAAATCATTCGAGGATTTCAGCGGGCCGGCCTCGATCAGCAGGACTTTCAGGCCTGCCTGGCTCAGTATTTCTGCAGTTACGCCACCACCGGCGCCGGTGCCGATGATGGCGACATCCGCCTCGAACTGCGCCCCGTCTTCCATGCGGGACCCGTTGTGAACCTTCCAGCCGCTTTTCACACCTTCGGCAAACAGGTCTTTGATGGCCATGCCATACTCCCCCAAAAACGTCGGCAATCAATCCCCCACCTTATTGGGTAGGGTGGTTATTTTTTGTTTTTAATAGCGGTTGGTGGCTGTCACCAGAATATTGCTGTGTGGCGGACCGGAAAAGCCGAGGTGCAGCCAGGCGCTGCGGGTCTCATGCCAGGCCATCAGGCTGAGCTGATTGATGGATGAGTAGGCCATGCGGAACAGGGCCAGACGGCTGGTGCGCCAGCGTTGCAGGAAGGTTTCGGCCATGGCCGGCGTCACCTGTTCCCACGGCTGCCAGATGCCTGTGGTAATCCCCTTGGTTAGCGGTCCGGTGGCGACATCAAAGAGTTTACGTAACTCATGCTGTACTGCCGGTGACATGCGACTGATATTGTTGTCCAGCTGTTGCAGCCCCCGGATGACGGAAGGCTTGCCTTCATTGCCCTCAGGGATCGACCCTTTCAGCAGGGCGGGCAGAATCGCGGAGAGAAAGGCGACATCCTGAAGCTGCAGCCACAGGTAGCCGGGATGGGCGGAAGGCGATTCTTTTTGTGCAATGTTGACGGCAACGCCGGAAGTAACCAGCACTGCGCTGCCCATCAGGCCGGCTTTCAGAAAACGGCGGCGGCCGACCAACAGGGACTCGGTGCCTGCGACGGCCTCAGGCCGGGACGGTTTGCTCATATTATTGTTATCTCGGCAAAGCGATCGCTCCGGCGTCATGCCGGAGCGATAGGGTTATGGATCAGCGAATGAAGAGTTTCTGGACCAGCTGATGCAGTTTGCCGCCATAAGGGGGGTAGATGAACTTGGCCGCATTGAACTTCTGCTTAAGGAAGACCCCCTTGGCCTTGGAGAAGGTCAGGAAGCCATCATGGCCGTGGTAGTGACCCATGCCGGAGGGACCGATGCCGCCGAAGGGAATGTCGTCCACGGCAACATGGAACAGGGTATCGTTGATGCAGACACCACCGGAGTGTGTGGTATTGAGCACGTGTTCCTGGGTCAACTTGTCATAGCTGAAATAGTACAGTGCCAGCGGGCGGGGACGATCACGGACGAATTCCAGCGCCTGCTCCAAGGTGTCGTAGGGAATGACCGGCATGACCGGACCGAAAATTTCCTCCTGCATCACCGGCATGTCATCATTGACGTCCGTGAGGATATGCAGGGGCATCCGGCGGCTGCCATCGGCAATATTTTCTTCGCCGATCACATGGACGGTCGCGCCCTTGTTGCGGGCATCGGTCACCAGCTGCTGCAGGCGCTGCTTCTGGCGTTCGTTGACGACGCTGGTGTAATCCTCATTGCCCGCCACGGTAGGGTACATGCGGCTGAACACCCTGCGGTAGGTGTCAATAAACTCGTCCTGCTTGTCGCGCGGACAAAGAATATAGTCGGTGGCGACGCAGGTCTGCCCGGCGTTGAACGACTTGCCGAAGCAGATTCGTTCCACAGCATCTTCCATCGGAATGTCTTCACCGATGATAGAGGGTGACTTGCCACCCAGCTCCAGTGTCACAGGGGTCAGGTTCTCTGCAGCGGCACGCATGACGATCTTGCCGACCTGCGTGGAACCGGTAAACAGCAGATGGTCAAACGGGAGCCTGGAGAATTCGGCGGCAATTTGGGCATCACCATTGATGACGGCCACGTGTTCTGCCGGGAATGTATCGGCCATGATCTTGGCGAAACAGTCGGCGGTGTTTGGCGTGAATTCCGACATCTTGATCATGGCATGGTTGCCTGCTGCCAAGGCACCGACCAGCGGCAGTACGCCCAGCTGAACCGGGTAGTTCCAGGGCACCATGATGCCGACAACGCCCAGCGGCTGGTACACCACTTTTGCACTGGCAGGCTGCAGGTGCTGGCCTACCCTGCGACGGCTGGGTTTCATCCATTTCCGAACCCGCTTGATGGTGTGGTTGATATCCTGGGCAATGGGCATGATTTCCGCGAGCAGGGTCTCATCGCGGGAGCGGCCGGAAAAATCCTTGTTGATGGCGGCGATAATCGCTTCCTGGTTATTCAGGATGGCATGCTTGAGCTTCTTGAGGTTCGCGATACGCTCTTCGGCCGTGGGCATGGGGTTGGCGCGGTAGGCTTTTTGCTGGATAGCGAAGACTGACTGCATATGCACCGTTTCTTCCTTGCTGGTTTGCAGGTATTCCGCCGTGGTTGCCATCCTGTGATCCTCGTTGTCGGCCCGCCGTCAGTGCAGGCATTATTTTGTTATTGTTGTGTTTTACGAATGAGTGTTGAGAAAATTAGAGCAATTACTCTAAACTGTCAACAGACCTTACAATCGCTTTGAAATAACGAGGCCCGATGTCAGACCGAGCAGTTAAAACCCGGGAACGGATACTGGAAGCCGCACGTGAACTGTTTAATGAACAGGGCGAGAAGGCGGTGACCACCAACCATATTGCCGCCCATCTCGGGATCTCACCGGGGAACCTCTATTACCATTTCCGCAACAAGACCGCGATCATCCAGGAGCTGCTGGTTCAGTATTCCAATGAAGTGCAGGCGTTCCTGACGCCGCCGGATCCCGGGCAGAAGGCGGATGTCAGTGCGAAACGGCATTACCTTGAAGCGGCGTTGCAGGCCATGTGGCATTACCGGTTTCTGCATCGTGATATGCAGCGCCTGGCCGCAGAGGAAGTGCTTCGCAGTGAGTATGAAAAGCTGGCCGGTTTTGCGGTGCAGCGGATTATCACGATCTACCGCAGTTTGATCGACAGTGGAGTGATGGTGATTGATGAGCGGGAGCTGGAGGCACTGGCTTACAACCTCTGGCTGGTGATTGTCTCCTGGGTCAGCTTTGTGGGGTCTGGTTTGGCGGCCGGGGCGGGGCAATTTTCCAAGGATACGATTCGGCGGGCTATCTATCAGGCACTGTTGCTGGATAAACCTTATGTCACTGATGAGGCCCGGAATGATTTTGAGGCATTGCTGGAAGAGTTCTATGTGCCGATCAATCAGTGGTTCATGCCGTAATTCCTAGCCAAAGGGTAGTACACGTTAATTTGTCTGTATTGTCTCTATCTCCCTATAGGTGATTTGAACGATCGGTTTGGTTGCAACCAATGTCCCTCGTTTCAGATGTTCGCCATCAAAGGTTGCCTGGGAAAAGAGTGTGTATTCCACGCCAGAAAGATTCACCAGTGTGTTATGTGCAAAGCAGTCTGGGCGGGTTGATGTGATGCGATACCCGATGGAATAATCACCATTGCTGTGTTGGGTGATGGTGCATTGTTTGCGGCAATACTTCTCATCAACCATGGCCGTGATATGTAAGGGGGTGATTTGCTGTAAACGCGCAGTTTCCAGAGCGGTCATATAAGAAGGAAAGGTCTGGGTAGCCATTTTGGATAGTGTTTCTGCGATTGTATCGTCGCCGGTAAAACGCTTCAGGTCGGCTTCAGTCAGAGCATTTTCTTTCGATCTATAGATGACGGCATTCTGTGAATCGTCGGCAAGTATGTAATCGTCTCGTCGGCAATCACCTTCAAACTCTTGCCCAAAAGGTGACAATCCATTCGTGTACTTGAGGGTGTCGTCCCAGTCTTCAGCCGAGGCCTTATCCAGCCCTAGCAACTCAGGTTTTATTTGGCCGTTGCTGGTACCTTGATGGAATAACGTCGGCAGTCGTTGCAGTGAAATTTGGGCCAGTTTGTCTTGCTGTGTATCGGCTTCTTTCCTTAGCCAGCGTTTGCGCTTATCGGAAAGATCAGTGTTATTGACTGAGTCGGTTAACTGTTCAAGAAACTTATATGCCGCCGAGAGGGCTGCGTCATACTCAGCATCATTTTCCATTTTCTCATAATGGTCAGCGAGCATCTTGCATGAACAGACAATAGCGTTATTAGGGTATTTTTCTGAGGCATATCGGGTAGCGTTTCGCGTGAGGCCATCAGCCAATGACTGCATGTCGTCGTGGTATTGCCGACTCCATTCACTTTCACGGGTAGTGTTGGGTTCTAACGGCGGATCAAGCGGTTTGCGCGCATTATCTAAAGCGTATATCAGTGAGGATTTATGTCGGTTGATCAATCGGTGGCTTAATAATATCGACAGCTGGTAGTCATCAAGGCGATCGGCAGATAAACATTCATTGGCGATATCCTGGCAGGCACTGTAAAGCACTTCCTGTATTTCCCCGCTAGGCATCTTTTGAGCTAACTGCCTGAGATGCTCACAGAGTGTCAATCCGCTGCAGCCTTGCATATTGGTCAGCAACCGATCAATGACCGTTTCACTGTCCGCATCGTCACACATATCCCAGTCACTATCCGTATCATTTTCATTGTCAGTGGAAGTATCGGAATCACCTTCTGGTTGTTGATTATCGCTGAGGGTGATCTGGCGATCCTGCACTGCGGTGGTGTCGCTGTTGTTTTCCGAGGGATCAATGACGTGTTGCCGCCGGACGTTTCTCAGGCTGGCAACTTTCCGTCGCAACCATGCGCCGAAGGCCAGAAAGGGCTGCCCAACGGTTGTGATGCCGGTTTTTATTAGCCGAGAAATCGATTCCATCGAAGCGCTATTCCTGACGACCTGTCGTTAATTGTAGGAAACTTTTACATCCTGGATTGGACGTCATTTCTCTATCCAGTGCCGCGTTTCAGCATGATTTATTTTGCAGAAATGCCCGTTTTCTCCTAAATGCTTCTTTATACGACTGGATGATAACGACTGACTAATAACTGTGTTGTCATTCCTCAGGATGAGCTTGGGCACGATCATGAGGGGGTATGACGGAGTTTGTCTTATGACGCATACCTATGAAGCATTGAAGGACGATGTCAAACTGCACTCCTCCGGGGAGCTGCAGACGCTGCTCTATTGTGGACTAGACCTGTATCTTCAAATCAAGGAGTCCCACTGGACGCTGGCGGGTCGGGAGTTTCTTTCTGTCCACCGACTGCTGGATGACGTGGCGTCCTGCGTCAGTGACGCAGTGGATGACATTGCAGAGCGGATCGCACAGCTGGGCGTTAGACCCCGTGGTACGCTTCAGATGGCGGCAGAGCATTCCAACCTGTTGCCTTATCCTCATGACGTCGATTCCATCGATCGGCATATTGAGGTCATCAGCGAACGGCTGGCCTTTTTCACCAGTGAGTGTGTACGAGTCATCGGCAGTGTTGATGAGCAGGGCGATGTGATATCCGCCGATCTGCTGACATCACGGGCCCGTGAAATCGATAAGTTGCTCTGGCTGGTGGAATCCCACCTCCCCACAAAAACCTACAAGTGAGCCGCAGACTGTTTGGATGTGTGATCTGATAGCTGTTCTTTCAGCCAGGCAGGGATACGCTCCTCAAGCCAGTAGCGTGGTTTCAGGGGCGATCCTGTGACGAAGCCCACATGGCCGCCACGGGGGGCTAATTCCAGTTGTGTCGATGCTGAGAGTTCCGTTTTTTCTGGAATGGAGGATGCGAAAACAAATGGGTCATCCATGGCGTGAATAATCAGCATCGGTATCTGGATGGAAGGCAGGAACTGGCGGGAACTGCAGCAGGCATAATACGCTTCCCCGCTCTCAAAACCGTGCAGCGGCGCTGTGAACTGGTGATCGAAGTCCTGAAAGGTTTTGATGGATTCGACATCGCCCAGCGCCTCCAGCGTTTCCAGCAGCTCATGCCTCTGTTGCTGGTGGAAATGCTGTTTCTTCCGGGTGATGTAACCCATCATGTCGCGCAGCAGCCGGTTACGGTAGGCGCGGGAGAATCCTTGGTTGATGCGTTCCGAGCTGCGGGAAAGCTCAAAGGGGACGGAGACTGCGACAGCGCATGTCAATGGCGTTGTCGCCTGTTGTTCTCCGAGATATTTGAGCAGGACATTCCCGCCCAGTGAAAAACCGACAGCCCCCAGGGGGCGGTTGGGGTAGCGCTCAGCCAGCTGGTTGGCAACAGCGTCCAGATCCTCTGAAATACCGGAGTGATACCCTTTGGTGTGATGGTTCACTTCTCCCCCGCAGCCGCGGAAGTTCATGGCGACACTCTGGTAGCCCTGTGCCAGCAGCGCAGCCTGCAGGCCGAGAATATATTTGGAGCGTGAACAGCCTGTCAGGCCATGCAGCAGGATGATCAGTGGTTGTCCCTGGGCATGGCCGCACCAGTCCAGGTTGATAAAGTCCCCGTCAGGCAGTATCAGCTTTTCCCGTGTTCGGTGAGGCATGGGCTGGCGCTTCAGCAGGGGCGACCACAGAGTCTGCAGATGCGGCCCGGGTAGCCACCAGGCAGGCTTGAACGGCGCATCAGAGGCAGTGCGAGAGGTTCCCATGCTGGTAGTCCTGACCGTGAGTATTCGGAAGATTCTCTGTTTGTTGGGCTATGATGCCATAACAATATGATCAGGCAGAGCGTCAGCCTGCCTGAGAAATCTTATACAACGCGATAGAGGCAGGAAATCACCTGGCCGGCACTTTTCTCTTTCCACAGTTCCCAGTTGGCGGGTACGGGTAATGGGCTCAGCTCTTTTTCTGCTTCCACATAGACCAGTGCGTCCTGCGCCAGCCAGCCGTTGGATTGTAACTGCTCGCACACCGGCTGCAGCAGTTGTTTGCGAAAGGGCGGGTCCAGAAATACCAGGTTAAATGTCTGTAACGCTGGACGGCTGAGCCATTGCAGGGCATCGGTTTGTTCAACCCGGGCGTTCTCGGAGCGAAGGGCTTGCAGGTTGTTTTTCAGGGTTTGTGCAGCTTTGGCTGAATATTCAAGGAATACGGTCTCGCTGGCGCCTCGGGATAACGCTTCCAGGCCCAGGGCGCCGGTCCCGGAAAAGGCATCCAGGCAGCGGGCATCAGCGACCCAGCCGGTCAGCCAGTTAAACAGGGTTTCCCGCACCCGGTCAGGCGTGGGGCGTAATCCTTCGACATCGGCGACGGGGAGTTTCCGGCTTCGCCAGGTGCCGCCAATAATGCGTAGCTGGCCGCCACCGGCATGGGACTGCTGACGGCCACGTGTATGTTTCATGTTGCGTTCGGGTCAGTTGGCATTGGGCGGCGATTCTAGCATGGCTCAGGATTGGGTATGAAATGCAGGACTTAATGTCGACTAATATCGTTTCAAGCCGGTACAAATGGTAGGATTGCAGTTATCTTCCACGTTGTTTTTGCCTGCCGCTGAATCTGCGTCGATTCCGGTCCGCAACAACGTCCACTCAGCTCGATAATCAAGTAACGACGATGTTTGGCAAAAAAGATGAAAATGGTGCGGAAAAACGCCGTTTCTGGCCTTGGGGCAAGAAAGACGAAACCGTCGCACCGCAACCGGCTGCTGAAAACCAGCCGGAAACCGAAAAGCCTGTAGCGCCAGAGTCGGCCATTGCGGAGGGTCATCAACCTCCAGTGGCTGAGTCTGTCGAAAAACGTGAACCGACGATAGACCCGAAGCCCGAATCCCCTGCAGAGCAGGTAGTCGCCGACAAGGCTCCTGATGTTGCAGATGTAGCGCCAAAGGTCGTGGTGCCGGAAGTGCCACAGGCACCTGTTCAGGCGGCAGTGCCCGCTGCACCGGACGTTCCGCAGGCATCTGTACAGACCGCTGTGCCCGCGGAACAGGGCGTTGTACCAGAGCTTGTTGCTCAGCCTGAGGTCGAGCCGGAGCAGGCCGATGGTGGTTTCTTCAGCCGGATGAAAAAGGGGTTAACCAAGACCCGGGCTTCCCTGGTGGAAGGTGTCGCCACGCTCTTTATCGGTAAGAAAGAGATCGATGATGAGCTGATGGAAGACCTGGAAACCGAGCTGGTCATGGCGGATGTCGGGGTGGAAGCCACCCGCGACATCATGGCCGGCTTGACGGAACGGGTCAAATACAAGGAGTTGGATGACGCCGATGCCCTGATGACGGCGCTCAAGGTCGAACTGGCTAAGATCCTGGAACCAGCCGATAAACCCCTGGTGATTGACCAGAGCCGCCAACCCTATGTCATCCTGGTTGTAGGGGTAAATGGTGTGGGCAAGACCACCACCATCGGTAAGATGGCCAAACGCCTTCAGAAAGAAGGTCGCAAGGTGATGCTGGCGGCCGGGGATACCTTCCGTGCAGCCGCTGTTGAGCAGCTGCAGGTCTGGGGTGATCGCAACCAGATCCCGGTGATTGCTCAGCATACCGGTGCAGACAGCGCCTCTGTGATTTACGATGCTTTCGAAGCCGCAAAAGCCCGTGGCGCGGATGTTCTGATTGCCGATACCGCTGGTCGTCTGCATAACAAAGAACACCTGATGGAAGAGCTGAAAAAGGTCAAGCGGGTGTTAGGCAAACTGGATGAGGCGGCGCCGCACGAAGTCTTGCTGGTGATGGATGCCGGCACTGGCCAGAATGCCCTCAGCCAGGCCAAGCTCTTCAATGATACCGTCCAGGTGACGGGCATGGCGTTGACCAAGCTGGATGGCACCGCCAAGGGCGGGGTCGTCTTTGCCCTTGCACGTCAGATGCAGTTGCCGATCCGTTTTCTGGGCGTTGGGGAGCAGATTGATGATCTGCGGCCTTTCAAGGCGGCGGAGTTTGTGGATGCCTTGTTTGCCGATACCGAGTTTCAATAACAGGGAGATGGGGGCGTCGGGTGTTGCATTCATGATAACACCGGGACGCCCGGTCCATGCCGGACCCGACAAACATGATTCATTTTGACACTATCACCAAGCGTTACCCCAATGGTCACGTGGGATTAAACCAGATCAGCTTTCGGCTGGACCGAGGGGAGATGGCTTTTCTCACGGGGCACTCTGGTGCGGGTAAGAGCTCACTGCTGAAACTGATTATCCTGATGGACCGGCCGACGTCGGGTTCCATCCAGGTCGGTGGTTACCAGTTGTCCAAGCTGCGGCGGGCACAGATTCCCTCGTTGCGGCGCAATATCGGCGTGGTATTCCAGAACCATCAGCTGCTGTTTGACCGTTCAGTGTTCGATAACGTGGCCATTCCCCTGCAGGTCGCCGGCTTTTCGCCCGAGGAAGGTGCACGCCGTGTCAGGGCAGCGCTGGATATGGTGGGGCTGCTCAACAAGGAAAAGCAGAATCCATTGTCGTTATCGACCGGTGAACAACAGCGGGTCGGCATTGCCCGGGCTGTGGTCAACCGACCCCCGGTGCTGCTGGCGGATGAACCGACGGGTAACCTCGACCCGGAACTCTCGGAAGAGATTATGCAGCTGTTCCATAACTTTCATCAGGCGGGTGTGACGGTGCTGGTGGCGACCCATGATCTCGATCTGGTACAGCGTATGGGTAAGCGTGTACTGACCCTGGATCAGGGGCAATTGATCCGAGACTGTCAGGTGGTGTCGGCATGATCGGTTCTTTATTCAAGCGAAAGCCATCGAACCAGCAGCGCAAAGCGTCAGAGAAGCGTGGGCGTGAGCGAGCCCGGAAGCAGGCTGTGACCACCTGGCGTGAAGCGTCCATCGTATCCGATGGACGGAGTCGTGAAAGTAAACATCGACAGAAAGCGCCCGCCCATCAGCCATCCCATCCGGCGCCCCCCAAGCCAGTGGTGCGGGAGCGGCGTAATGGGGCAGGGTTACGTCGGTTTTTCATTCTGCAAAAGCGGGTCGCAGGGGAAGCCTTTTCCCGTCTGATGGCGACACCGTTGGCCAGTTTGATGACGATTCTGGTATTGGGGATATCGCTGTCGCTGCCCACGCTTCTTTATGTCTCGCTGAGTAATATCGAAACCCTGGCAGGCGGCTGGCAGGGCGTTGCCCGCTTATCGTTGTTTCTGAAGCTCGATGCCAGCGAACAGCAAAGCCGGCAATTGCAGCAGGCGTTGTTGAAGGAGCCCGGCGTTGAATCGGTTACCTACATTTCTGCACAGCAGGGGCTGGCGGAATTCGAGCAGCAGTCTGGGCTGGCCGGCCTGGTTCGGCAGTTGGGTAAGAATCCTCTGCCGGCGGTACTGGAAGTGACCCCGGAGCTATCTTTGGCGCCGACCCAGCTTGTCGCGCTTCAGGAGCGTCTGTCACGATTGCCACAGGTCGATGTGGTCCGTCTGGATCGTGATTGGGTGGAACGCGTCCATGCCATCCTGAATCTTGGGCGTCAGGCGACCTGGGGATTGGCGTCCATTCTCGCTGTGGCCTTGTTGCTGGCGGTGGGCAATACCATCCGTCTGCTGGTGACGGCGAGAATGGATGAGATCCGGGTGATCCGGCTGGTGGGCGGTACAGACGGTTATATCATGCTGCCGTTTGTCTACACCGGATTCTGGTATGGCGTACTGGGTGCAATGATGGCCTGGTTGCTGTCCGGTATCCTGTTCCTGATGGCGTCCGGCGCGGTGGATGATTTACTGCGTCTTTACCAGAGTGATTATCGCCCCGGTTTCCTGGGTTTTGCTGATACGCTGATACTGGTTGTCTCGGGTGCAGCCATTGCCACGCTGGGGGCCTTTCTAACGTGCCGTCGGCAGTTGCTGCAGGATGAAACCGCCGCGGAAGGTTGATTTTGGACCGACCTTTTCCTGTTACTTTTGCTGACGGAATTGGTCGGTTGAGTTACCGGTTCTGATCCCTATCTATACGTATCCTGTAGTATACTTTTAACGATAAGTAGCAATAATAATGGCGAAAAAATTGAACTATTTTGGGAAATAGTTGTCTGTTTGAAAGAGTGTTACACTCACTGCAGTTTTTAATGTCGGAGTTCGTCAATGGGTAACAGTTTACAGCGTGTTGAATTGCTTGTGCCGGGGCGCAACCTTGATGCGTACATCCAGGCCGTAAGCAGCATCGCTGTGTTGTCCGCTGACCAGGAGCGTGAACTGGCTGAACGCCTGTACTATCAGAATGACCTGGAAGCGGCAAGACAGCTGGTCATGTCGCACCTGCGTTTTGTGGTGCACATCGCCAGAAGTTATACCGGGTATGGTCTGTCACAGTCTGACCTGATCCAGGAAGGGAATGTTGGCCTGATGAAGGCGGTCAAACGTTTCAACCCGGAATACGGGGTGCGGCTGGTTTCTTTTGCAGTGCACTGGATCAAAGCTGAAATTCACGAATTCATTCTGCGTAACTGGCGTATCGTCAAGATCGCCACGACCAAGGCACAGCGCAAGTTGTTCTTTAACCTGCGTTCCAGCAAGAAGCGGCTGGGCTGGTTCTCTTCCGATGAGGCCGAGGCCGTTGCCAAGGATCTCGGCGTCGATCCCAATGTCGTCCGTGAGATGGAAAGCCGCATGGCGGGGCAGGATACCGCGTTCGACGGCTATGCCGATGATGACAGCGATACCAGCTACCAGGCGCCGGTGCATTACCTTGAGGATCAGCGTTATGATCCGGCCACCCAGCTGGAAGAGAGCGACTGGGAAAGCAATGCCTCCCAGCAGCTGCAGGAGGCTCTGAGCAGCCTTGATGACAGAAGCCGGGATATTCTTCAGAGCCGCTGGCTGGATGAAGATAACAAGGCCACCTTGCATGAGTTGGCAGCGAAGTACGGCATTTCCGCTGAGCGTATTCGTCAGCTCGAGAACAATGCGCTGAAAAAACTGAAAGGTTTTATGGCTGCCTGATATTTCTCAGGGATATAAAAAACGCCGCTTCTCCAGCGGCGTTTTTTATGGTGGGCAGAAACGTGCAGTGCCTACAGATTCAGACTTTTCCGCATGAGAGAGAGCGCGTCATTGCCCCGGGCTGATTGTTGCTCAGGCGTACTCCGTTCTCCCCAGCCTTCATAGGCCAAGTCTTCCTGGGGGAGCTCATCAATAAACCGGCTGGGTGTGGTATCGATGGTTTCACCGAACTGCCGGCGCGTGGCTGCCAATGTCATGGTCAGCGCCTTGCGGGCGCGGGTGATGCCGACGTAGGTCAGGCGACGTTCTTCCTCGACATTGTCTTCTTCAATGCTGGTACGGTGCGGCAGCAGGTCTTCTTCCATGCCTACCATGAAGACGTAAGGGTATTCCAGTCCCTTGGAGGCGTGCAGGGTGAGCAGCTGTACTTTGTCTGAATCGTCCTCTTCTTCCTGCCGCTCCATCATATCCCGGAGCAGCAGTCTTGAAATGGCGTCTTCGATGGTGGCGTCTTCATCGGCACGGTCAAGAATCTGCTGAATCGACTCTACCAGGAACCAGACATTACCCATCCGCTTTTCCGCGACCACTTCACTGCTGGAATTCTGGTAGAGCCAGTTTTCATAATCGCTGTCAGCGATCATCTCCTTGATGGTGGCAATCGGGTCATCCGTGCTGCAGCGGCGGGTGATGTCATCCATCCAGGCGGTGAAACGGCGCAGTTTTTCCACATAACGGGCGTCCAGCACCTGTTCGAGGCCAAACTCGTGGCAGGCCTGGTAAAGACTTACATGGCGATCGCCCGCATAGGTGCCCAGCTTTTCCAGTGTGGTTGGGCCAATCTCCCGGCGTGGCACATTGATGATACGCAGAAAGGCGTTGTCATCATCCGGATTCACCAGCAGGCGCAGGTAGGCCATGATGTCCTTGACCTCGGCCCGTGAGAAGAACGAGGTGCCGCCGGTGATGTGATAGGGCACCTGGTGTTGCTGCAGTTTCAGCTCAAGCAGGCGGGACTGATGATTCCCCCGGTAGAGGATGGCGTAATCCCGGTAATGGGTGTCGCGCTTGAGCTTGTGGGTCAGGATTTCAGTGGCAACCCGTTCCGACTCCGCATCTTCATTACGGCAACGGATAATGCGGATTTCATCACCCATACCGAGCTCGCTCCAGAGCTTCTTTTCGAAGACATGCGGATTGTTATCAATCAGCACGTTGGCGGCTTTCAGAATACGGCTGGTGGAGCGGTAGTTCTGTTCCAGCTTGATCAGCTTCAGGCCGGGAAAGTCTTCGTTCAGCTGGATCAGGTTTTCCGGCCGAGCACCCCGCCAGGCATAGATGGACTGATCGTCATCACCCACCACTGTAAAGCGGGAGTGACCGCCTACCAGCTGCTTAACCAGCAGATATTGGGTTGAGTTGGTGTCCTGGTACTCATCGACCAGCATGTAATGGATTTTTTTCTGCCAGCGCTGAAGCACGTCCGGATTGTCGCGGAAGAGTTGTACCGGCAGCAGGATCAGATCATCAAAATCGACGGCGTTGTAGGCGCGAAGGGTGCGGTTGTAATGGAGGTAGACTCTTGCTGCCAGCATCTCCTGGTCATTACGCGCCATCTGCAGGGCCGTTTCCGGCGGCAGCATGTCATTCTTCCAGTTGGAGATGACATGTTGAATGAAATCCAGGGAGTCGTCATTGTCTGCCATCTCGCGATGCATCAGTTCCTTGATCAACGATTTGGCATCCTGATCATCAAAGATGGAGAAGCCCGGCTTAAAGCCCAGGGTCTTATGCTCTTTGCGGATGATGTTCAGACCAAGGTTGTGGAAGGTCGAAACAGTCAGGCCATGGGAGGCGCGCCCTTTCACCAGTTTACCAACCCGCTCTTTCATCTCCCGCGAGGCCTTGTTAGTAAAGGTCACGGCGACAATATTGCGCGCCTTGATACCGCACTCCTGGATCAGGTAGGCGATCTTGGTGGTGATTACGCTGGTCTTGCCACTGCCGGCGCCGGCCAGCACCAGCAGGGGACCGCTGATGTAGTTAACCGCTTCAGCCTGACGGTCGTTGAGTCTGGACACTGTGGAGAACGACTCCTTGTCAAAAGGGGATATTGTATCCTGACACGTCACAGAGTCACTGCGTAGTTGTGCTTTTGTGTGTTAGCAGGACTGTCAGGTAACAGGACTTAGCTGATGGCGTCCAGATGATTAAAAGGGTCGTGCGCAATGATGGCAACACGGGTAGCCACATTTTGTTGCATGCTCCAGAGATCCACAACGGGATTCGTTTCTCTGTTTTTAAGGGATCAGTCAAATCCTCTCTGTTTGTTCAAACCTGGTTGTTTCTCCAAGATCCAAATTTTGGGCTGAGCGCATTTCAGGTATTCGTTCTGATCCGCCATAGCAGGGGGTCATTGAGGCAGCTATGGCTGATCGAGAGCCTTCCCCTACAGCCATCTATACAGGTTATAACTGCCGCTTTGGCTTGATTGAATAGGTGCAGTTTAATGGAACTTTTTATAGGCAACTTTTGTCATAAAGCCACAATCCGGAGTGATTGAAATAATTGGACAACTGAATACGTGAGGGCTGGGGCTTTTATGGATAGATTAGGTGGGAATAATGGCGCATTAGTGAAAAACACCAGTTTGGAAAGTAACGATAAAAATGGGGAGAGAGAGCAGGCTTCAGCCTTTGTGCAGACTGTTGAGGGCGTTACGACACGCATAAGCAGAGATGGTAATGGCGTGAGTGCATGTCCTCAGGACGGGACTGCCGGAGCGAGATCAAACGACGGACGGCAAGTTTCTGTGATTCAAGTTAAGTGCTCCGATTCTGAACTCCCTGCAGGACACACTTATCAGCCTTATTTTTGGATATCTCGTCAGGCTGAAGCCTATTGCCAAGAGTACAAAGAAGATTATGAAACAACAGATCTTGATTATAAGTTGTGTAAAAAGTACCAAGCCAGTCACCAAGCCTGGTTAGCCGAACAGCTTACCATGACAGAGCAGGCCGCCAGTGAATACTTTAAAGCGCGCTTCGAGTATAGATTTGTTGACTATGGTTTTACCTCTACGGATAAAAGTCCATGTAGGAATTATGGTGTATTTGCTAAGTCGGCAGTAAATGTTGGCGAGTGTCTTGGGGTTTGTTCAGGGGTAGGATATTGTATTCCAGAAGGTGAAATTGCTATTGGGGCCGGAGCTACGGAAAGGCAGAAAGAGATAGCTCTTCGTGCGTTAAAACGTGTGCCGGATTTAATGAGTTACTTCCGTACGGTGGTGGCGGGTCTGCGTAACAAAGGATTGGGAAAGCGAACGCTAATGAAATACATGTATAGTGTGCGTCTTTCAAAAGGTGAAGCATTGTTTCGCTACTTGCCTGATAACGAACACTATACACCTATGCACTTTATTAATTCCGCAAAAAAATATAATGATGTCAATGCTAAGTTTTTCCTTGTCTCTTTAAAAACTACCGGCGGCCTATATCATGTGCCAGTATATCTCGCCGTTAAGGATATTTCTGTTGGACAAGAAATATTGGCAAGCTACATGATGGATGAAGATTATGTAGCCTCAGCCGAAAATACGGCTGAAGATGAGCGAAATGAAATCGTCCGCCGTATGGAGGGTGAGCTTAAAGTACTGGATGAAATCAGTGCAACTCTGGGAGCCTGCCCTGTGTCACGGTACGCTGATGCGCCTGTTCACTATGTATCGGAAGAGCTGCGAAAAAGCCTGTGTAAACAAGGAAAGTCGCAACCCCGCCATTAATTCAACTCGGTATTTATCATTTGGGTAATAATACCCAGTTATTTGATTCTTCGGGAGAGGGGCGTTCCTTTATCAATGCAGAATGTTAGATGAGCAGAGGATATCGTCAATTATGCAATATCCTCATCGTGATTCACGCTTTATTTCTGGCAAGTTTTAAGGCGGATGAATCAGGTTAAATATATTTCAGCTTATAACCTGCACGCTGCAAGTACTCCCTTTCATGCTCGATATTGGTTTTTGTTAAGGAACGCTTGTCCAGCCAGCTTTCCGGAAACTGCAGTAACATCTGGCGGTCTTTGACTTGCAGTTCAATCTCAGGCAATCGATCCGTACGAATCTGGTTTAACAGAATGGCCAGACGCAGCAGAATCATTAATCGCAGCAGTCGGGTGAACTCTGCGCGTGGTAGTTGGTAGAGAGACTGTAGCGGCAATGTCCGGCGGTGACCCCGGACCAGCATGGCCAGTTGCTGCTGTTCGCGGCTGGAGAAACCGAGCAAGTCAGAATTACGGATGATATAGGCGCCATGTCGGTGAAATTGAATGTGAGAGATATCCAGCCCAATCTCATGTAGCAGGGCCGCGCCTTGCAGGAGCTTGAGATCCTGTTCATTCAGTTTCCAGTCATCAGCCACCTGCTGAAATAGCAGTGTCGCATGCTTGCTGACACGGCGGGCCTGTTCCTCATCGACGTGGTAGCGGGTCATCAGGGCGCTGATGGTGCGTTCGCGGACATCTTCATGGCTCTGGCGACCGACCAGGTCGTACAGTACGCCTTCGCGCAGGGCGCCATCGGAGTAATCCATGCTGTCGATATCCAGGCTGTCGAAAGCCGCGGTGAGTATCGCCAGTCCTGCAGGGAAAATAGCAGCACGCTCAGGTTTCAGCCCCGGGAAGTGCACTCTTTCCACTTTCCGGAATTGCAATACATCCCGCTTGATCTGTTTGAGTCCGTCCCGGGTGATACGATCAATACCCTTTTCCGCCAGGATACCGTGCACGGACTTGATGGAGCCGGATGAACCAATGGCTTCTACCCAGCCCTCGCTGCGGTAGTTTTTCTCGATGTTCATCAGTTCCATGCGGGCACTGTAATAGGCTTCCCTGAACCGTTTTTCACTGAGGTTGCCATTGGGAAAGAATTGGTGAGTATAGCTCACGCAACCCATGTGCAGACTTTCCAGCAGCTGCGGTTCAAAGCGCTGGCCGATGATAAATTCAGTACTGCCGCCACCGATATCGACGACCAGGCGACGATCGTTGTCATCGGAGTAGGTTTGCGCCACGCCCAGGTAAATCAGGCGGGCTTCCTCGCGTCCGGCAATAATATCGATCGGGTGTCCCAGTTCCTGCTCAGCCAGCCGGACAAATGTGTCACTGTTTCTGGCTTTACGCAGCGCGTTGGTACCCACGATCCGGATGTTTTCAGACGCCATGCCGTCAATATATTCGGCAAACTTGCGCAGGCAGGTGAGGCCCCGTTCCATGGCTTCATCGGTGAGCAACCCCTGCTCATCAATACCGGCGGCGAGCTGCACTTTTTCCCCCAGTCGCTCGACCGGGCGGATTTCATTGTGATCCTGGCGGGCCACAATCATGTGGAAACTGTTGGAGCCGAGGTCTATGGCAGCCACGAGCGGCTGGCTTTCGGCGTGGGTGACATCGAGTGTTGTCATGGCTTATCAGTCACTTCGAGTAATGGGGCAAGAATACCAGATGTCTCCGGAGAGGGGGACAGCACTAACCAGATGGTCAAGCTTTGCAGGGCATAAATCAGGGTATGATGCAGGCAGTAGGCAAAGGGTTTATCACTGTCGCAGGCCAGTGCTATGATTGCGCTCTTATGAAATTTCTTGATTGTTAGGAGTCTGTATCCATGAGCGAGATTGTCAATATCACGGACGCCACCTTTGAGGAGCAGGTTCTGAAGGCCGAGATGCCGGTTCTGGTTGATTACTGGGCAGAATGGTGTGGCCCCTGCAAGATGATTGCGCCGGTTCTGGAAGAAATTGCCGCCGATTACGATGGCAAGCTGAAAGTCTGCAAGCTGAACATTGATGAAAATGAAGCCACGGCACCGAAGTATGGTGTACGCGGTATCCCAACCCTGATGCTGTTCCGTAATGGGGCTGTCGAATCCACCAAGGTCGGCGCCCTGTCTAAGTCCCAGCTGACAGCGTTTCTGGACAGCAATCTGGCCTGATCCCCGGCGTTTGAAACCGGCGATCAGTGTCCTTACGACTGGTCGCTGGGCATTTTCCCTGCTATTCTTGCCCCGTCCCTTGGTTCTGGCTAAAAAACGTAAAAAAATTATCGGATGGGTGCTGGACGGTCTCTGTAGACAGTGTTAGATTTAGAATAAATCGACCATCGCTGATAGCCGCTTTCCGGCAAGCAAGTAATCTGGCATCACATAGCCCCAGTCGGAACCGCAGGCCAACA
Organism: Kistimonas asteriae; assembly: GCF_018263925.1. GTDB lineage: Bacteria > Pseudomonadota > Gammaproteobacteria > Pseudomonadales > Endozoicomonadaceae > Kistimonas > Kistimonas asteriae. The sequence continues at coordinate 100,170 of NZ_JAEVHF010000017.1, read as the reverse complement.
TTCTCATCTGAATCATAAATCGAACGAAAGCCTGACCATTTTATCAGCGAATAGACCAGCAACCGGATTTCGCCTTTCACTGAGTAACTCACGCATTCAGTTATGAACCTTACCGAATTAAAGAAGAAAAGTGTCCCTGAACTGCTGAAAACAGCAGAAGAAATGGGACTGGAGAATCTTGCCCGTTCACGCAAGCAGGACGTGATATTTTCTATCCTGAAGCGCCATGCTCGCAGCGGAGAAGATATTTACGGGGACGGCGTTCTGGAAATTCTTCAGGATGGCTTTGGCTTCCTCCGCTCCGCCGACAGTTCCTACCTGGCGGGCCCGGATGACATCTATGTCTCACCCAGCCAGATCCGCCGTTTCAATCTGCGCACGGGGGATACCATATCGGGCAAGATTCGCCCCCCGAAGGAAGGCGAACGCTACTTTGCCCTTCTGAAAGTCAACGAAATCAATTTCGACAAACCTGAAAACGCCCGTAACAAGATTCTCTTCGAAAACCTCACGCCCCTGTTCCCCAATGAACGCCTGATCATGGAAATGGGTAACGGTTCCACCGAAGACCTGACCGGTCGAATCATCGATCTGGTATCGCCGGTAGGCAAGGGGCAGCGTGGTCTGGTGGTTTCGCCGCCGAAGGCCGGTAAGACCCTGATGCTGCAGAACATTGCGGCAAACATCACCAAGAATAACCCGGAATGTCACCTGATCGTTCTGCTGATCGATGAGCGTCCGGAAGAAGTGACCGAGATGGCTCGCTCCGTACGGGGTGAAGTCGTTGCTTCTACGTTCGATGAACCACCGTCACGTCACGTTCAGGTGGCAGAGATGGTACTGGAAAAGGCCAAGCGTCTGGTTGAGCACAAGAAGGATGTTGTTATCCTGCTGGACTCCATCACTCGTCTGGCCCGTGCCTATAACACCGTGATTCCATCCTCCGGCAAGGTATTGACCGGTGGTGTGGATGCCCACGCACTTGAGCGTCCAAAGCGCTTCTTCGGTGCGGCCCGTAACATTGAAGAGGGCGGCAGCCTGACCATCATCGCCACTGCGCTGGTGGATACCGGTTCCAAGATGGACGAAGTTATCTTCGAGGAATTCAAGGGCACCGGTAACATGGAAGTGCACTTGGATCGTCGCATTGCTGAGAAGCGTGTGTTCCCGGCTATCGGTATCAACAAGTCCGGTACCCGCCGTGAAGACTTGCTCACCACCGAGGAAGAGCTGCAGCGGATGTGGATTCTGCGCAAGATCCTCCACCCGATGGATGAGACTGCCGCCGTTGAATTCCTGCTGGATCGTATGAAACATACCAAGACCAATGCGGAATTCTTCCAGTCCATGAAGCGCAAGTAATGCATGGATAATCCAACAAAAGGCCGGTTTTACCGGCCTTTTGTTTATGTCGTATTATCGCCAGACTGTTCACAGACGAAGTGACCTTCCATGAAATACCGCGATCTCCGCGACTTTATCGACCAGCTGGAAAAGCAGGGCGAACTGAAGCGTATTACCGCCGAAGTGGATCCCAACCTGGAAATGACGGAAATCAGTGATCGCACCCTCCGTCGCGAAGGGCCTGCCCTGCTGTTTGAGAACCCCAAAGGCTATGACATTCCTGTGCTGGCGAATCTGTTTGGGACGCCCCGTCGGGTGGCTATGGGAATGGGGCAGGATAATGTCGAAGCGTTGCGAGACATTGGGAAGTTACTGGCCTATCTCAAGGAACCTGAACCGCCCAAGGGATTCCGTGATGCCCTGGCCAAGATTCCGGTATTTCGACAGGTCCTGAACATGGGGCCGAAGGTAGTACGCTCAGCGCCTTGTCAGGAAGTGGTTCTGCGAGGCGATGAGGTTGACCTGGAAAAACTGCCGGTGCAAACCTGCTGGCCCGGCGATGTGGCGCCACTGGTGACCTGGCCGTTGGTCATTACCAAGGGACCGCTAAAAGAGCGTCAGAACCTGGGCATTTACCGGCAGCAGTTGTTGGGGCGTAATCAGTTGATTATGCGTTGGCTGTCACATCGCGGCGGTGCGTTAGATTACCGGGACTGGCAGGAAAAACATCCGGGTGAACGTTTCCCCGTCACGGTAGCGCTCGGCGCTGATCCCGCGACCATTCTCGGGGCTGTGACACCGGTGCCGGATACGCTGTCAGAATATGCGTTTGCCGGCCTGTTGCGGGGCTCTAAAACTGAGCTGGTGAAGTGTATTACCAACGATCTCCAGGTGCCAGCCAGCGCGGAAATTGTGCTGGAAGGCTATCTCGAGCCCGGGCTGGAGGCGGAAGAAGGTCCCTATGGTGACCATACCGGCTACTACAACGAGGTTGAGCGTTTCCCGATTTTCACCGTTGAATGTATGACCCATCGTCGTGACCCGATCTACCACAGTACCTATACCGGTCGTCCGCCGGATGAACCTGCCATCCTGGGGGTTGCGCTGAATGAAGTCTTTGTACCGATTCTGCAGAAGCAGTTTCCGGAAATTGTGGATTTCTATCTTCCACCGGAAGGATGCTCTTATCGCCTCGCCGTTGTGACAATCCGAAAGGAGTATCCTGGCCATGCCAAGCGGGTCATGCTGGGTGTCTGGTCATTCCTGCGGCAATTCATGTACACGAAGTTTGTGATCGTTGCGGATGACGATATCAATGCGCGTGACTGGAAAGATGTTATCTGGGCGATGACCACCCGGATGGATCCGAAGCGGGACTCTGTCTTTGTTGAGAACACGCCCATTGATTACCTGGATTTTGCTTCCCCCGTGGCGGGTCTCGGCTCAAAGGTCGGGTTTGATGCCACCAACAAATGGCCGGGTGAAACCCAGCGGGAGTGGGGACAGGCCATTCGCATGAGTGATGATGTGAAAGCGCGTGTTGATGCTATCTGGGATGAGCTGGGAATTGATTAAACCGATGCATTGAGCGTACCTGAAGGGATCAGGCAGATAGCGCTATTGCCACCTGCCTGATAGTGCTACATGTGTTTTTTCACATCGGCATCCATCTTTTTCACCTTGTCTTTCACTTTTGCCCAGAATGAGGCTTTACGGTTCTGGGTACAGACGGTGACGATGTAAGGCGTAATGGTATTGACGCCATCGACATCAAAGTCTGTATCTTCGGGTTTGCCGGATTTGCTGTAGGCCGTGGCCCAGCCAACCGCATAGGGTTGGAAATCATCTTCAATATCCAGAAAATCCGCACAGGTCCATTTGGTAATGGGCTTGGGAGGAACGTTTGACTTCTTGTTGCTGTCTGCAAGGGCGGTGCAGGACAGCGCAGCCAGACCACATGCCAGGCACAGTGTCTTTATTCCCATGGAAGTGTCCTCTGAGTGACAACGTCGGAAAGCCTAGTTCAAACGACAGTTTCTGCCATACGGCAACATTCAAATAATGATCAGGCAAGAGAGCTGGCTGGCAGCCTTTTTGGGGACGTCTTACAGTAAAAGTAGGATATCCCGATAGATTGTGCCGTTGATACCTGACGTAAGCGACCTTATTATCACGCCAAAGCAGTAATAGATCAGAGGGGGCAGCGTGCCTGACCAGAGAACACGGGCCTTTCGTGTAAAACACCTGAACAAGGTGGCGGGAGACATCTACCAGGTGCACCTAGTGGTGGCGGATGGTAAACCATTGTCGTTTGAGGCGGGGCAATACCTGCAGGTGATTATGCCTGAGGGCGATCCCTGTGCTTATTCCATTGCCTCGGCACCGGGTGATAACCGCAATGAGCTGGAATTGCATGTGCAGTGCTATCCAGGGCACGAGCGCGCCCAGCAGGTGATTGAACACCTGTCGTCCGGTGAGATGATTCGGGTAACCCTGCCCCATGGTAACTGCCACCTGGGTGACTGCCCTGATGCACCTGTCGTCCTGATTGCAGCCGGTACCGGGTTTGCCCAGATGAAGAGTATGGTGGAATTTGCACATCAGAACGGACATCTACATCCTGTATCACTTTATTGGGGCGTACGACGTCCGCACGGTTTTTATCTGCCCCATCTGCCGGTGCAATGGAGCAGCGAATGGGGGCTTCATTACCATCCTGTTGTCAGCGAAGCCGAAGCAGAGGATGACTGGGCAGGGCGTCATGGTCAGCTATATCGCGCGGTGATTGATGATCTGGAGCAGCTGGGTAATGCACACTTCTACCTCAGTGGGTCGCCGGACATGGTGTATACAACCCTGGACGGTTTGGTCGCTGCAGGGGTTGATGAAAGCCGGGTACATTCTGACGTGTTCGATTATGCTCCCCGGGAAAGCGTAACCAGGCAACCTGGCTAATCGAAAGCCATTAGTGTCGCATTAACAATAAAACCTGCTGGCTGGCAGGTTTTATTATTTTGGATATTTCGTTTTTTGTTATCGGATACGCTACGGCAGCCACATATTTTAGCGACTATGGCTGGCATGCTAGATTAGCGCGCTTATTTATCAATTCTTCTATACGAAACACCAGTCTGCACTACAGGGATGTTAACCGTTCATGCATTATTCCCGCCGTTTATTTGGGATACTGTTATTCACACCATTATTGTTCAGTTGCACGGCGCAGGAAACTTCTGACTATGCATCCCGTTATGCCAGGAACCAGCTGTTAAAGCAGGCTGGCTCGCCAGGTCAGATTGTTGCGGCGGGTATGGAATACCAGAAAGACCTCATCGGTTTTGAGGCCCTGGTGCGCCTGCTGGCTAAAGAGGCGCGGGTGAACTGGGGTGATGAAAAGCATGCGACACGCAAAGAATATGTCAAATACACCAATAATTACCGTACGCGGGTGTTTGTGGATTTTGATAAGGGCAAGGTGCATGTCGAGACTCTTGACTCAAAGGATTTGCATCACGCAATTGTTCTGACGCTCCTGACGCCGAATGAACCCGAGGCCGTAGACCTGTTTGGTACCCGGGACGTTCCGTTAGGGGGAGAGCCTGTGCTGTATGGTCAGGTGCTGGATCATGAAAAGCAGCCGATACGCTGGCAGTGGCGTGCGGATCGTTATGCGGATTATCTGATTAGCCATCGGTTATTCAGGAAAAAGAGCAAACGGGGTACCGTGTATGCCGTGGACTTTGACCTGACCCGGGATCATCTGCAAAAACGGCAATATCAATATGCCAGTCTGGTGCGGCAGTACGCCCGTCGCTACAAGGTGGATGAAAGTCTGGTCTACGCCATTATCCGGACTGAGAGCAGTTTTAACCCCTATGCGGTGAGTAGCTCTAACGCTTACGGGCTAATGCAGATTATCCCGAAAACCGCCGGAAAGGATGTATTTACCCGAATCAAGAAACGGTCAGATCAACCAACCAAGCATTACCTGTTTAAACCACACAACAATATTGATACAGGCGCCGCCTATATCCATTTGTTGCAAACCCATTATCTCAAGGAAATTCGCGATCCTTTGTCGCGAAAGTACACGATTATCTCTGCCTATAACGGTGGGGCAGGGAATGTATTTGCTACATTTGACCGGGACAGGGGGCGTGCAGTTAGCAAGATTAACCAGCTGAAGCCGTCCCAGGTTTATTGGGCCTTGACCAAGCGTCATCCACGGGCGGAATCAAGGCGCTACCTGGAGAAAGTGACAACTGCCCAGCGTGACTTTATGAAGGGTGGTGTTCTGTAGATGACGACTGTCCTTTAAAGGTATTCCCAGTCAGAAAACGTCGCGGCCTGACCGTGATAAGCGCCCTTGTCATCCAGCAGGTTCCAGACAATGGCGTTGCGGATATAAAACCGGCGGCCGGATGCCGCGATCCTGACTCCGGTGTAGTTTTGTATGAAACCCTGTTCCGAGACTTCACGTAACAGGCGCTCCCGCTCACTTCGCTCTGGTGCCTCGGCAGAATAGCGCGATGGGAGCCGTGTAAAGGTTTCCCAGTCCATCTCGAACAGTCGCAGCGCCTGTTGATTGGCATAGTTGAAGATCGGGTCGGCCTGTGTGCCATGGGAGACAATGATGGCCGTTGCGGTATCCAGCGCGGTTACAGGATCTGGATAGGCGCAATCGACAAGTGCTTTTCCCGTGAGGGATTGAAAGCTATTGGCCATGAGCCGCGTGTGAGCAATGAGCCACGCGTCGTTCCGGTCTACTGCAGTATCCACAGGCAGAGTCTGGTTCATGAAGACAACTCATACTCTTTATCATTGTTGTTGAGAGGATTGCGGTTTGTTGCGCCTGCGTCAATGGATAGATGAAACGGTAGGTTAATAATGGTGGTGCATTTTTTTCACTGCACTGCCCATGAACGTAAAACCAATCGGCTTGGGTACAAAAGGCATGTACTGTGTTTTCAGTGTCTGGATGTGAAGATGGCCTTCACTGATCAGATCCGGAATGGCGCGATTCAGATGGCATCCCCCGAACAGCTTTTTCCAGAGAGGGTTCAGGCGATTCTGCCATCTGCACACCCGATTTTCTGGGGATCGTCCATGCTCGCAGAAGAGTAATTGGCCACCCGGTTTTAATACGCGATATATCTGCTGCAGAGCGCAGTACCAGTCGGGTATGGTGCAGAGTGTATACGTCAACACGACACTATCCATGCTGTCGTTCTCAAGCGGGATTTCCTCACCGGGAAGTGCCAGCCACTCAATATCTACCGTTGCCTGCTGATAACGTTTTTTCGCCAGAGATCGCATGGCATCTGAGGGTTCCAGTGCCCAGACTTTTTCTACCGCATCAGCGCGGTAAAACGGGAAGTTCAAACCCGACCCGGCACCGACTTCCAGTACGCGGCCTGTTGCATCCGGAATAATGTCTGCACGTAACCCCTGGATATCTTTACAGCCGCAACAACAGTTGAGCAGGTGTGGCAGACAGTACTTGTCGTAGAAATTCATACGTTGTCACATTGATAGAATATAAAGGGAGCCGCTTATTAACGCAGGACTTCAGCCCCCGCCAGGGCAATAACGCCATCCTGCTGCGAGGTAACCCCGGAAACGCCAATGGCGCCGATGAGCTGGTTACTGCGAAGTAGCGGCAGGCCACCCTCGACGGCTGTCATTCCATTAAGCTGGAGATAACGCAGGCCGGCTTGCCCCTCAGCCAGTGTCTGCTGTGCCTGAGCGCTGGGGATGCGAAAAGCGCAGGCTGTGTACGCTTTGTCCTGGGCGATGCGTGGACTGGCAAGTTGCGTGTTATCCATTTTTTGCAGGAGCACCAGGTTGCAGCCTGAATCCAGAATCGCAATGGCCACACGCCAGTTCTGTGCGCTGGCCACGTCTTCAGCAGCTTTCATGACCACACGCGCTTCGGACAATTTGATCGGCGGTCCATAGTCTGGCCGCTGACTGTCTGACAAGGTGGGCAGGGAGAAGAGAGCAAGAGAAAGCAGTATGAGTTGAATCGTGCGCATCGTGTCATACCCACTGAAAGAAGTGGCTCAAGTAAAGTGCCTGTCTTCGTGACAGGCAAGTGTTGAGTACTGGAATTACTCTGTTTCAGGTTAAGCGGTGTGTTTCATGGCAACCTTGCGTCGTAAGCCGATAAGTTGCAGTAAGGCAATGAGGAGGCTTTCGCAGAGAAAGGTGACAAGGAAAGCAAATCCCGCTCCCCAGCTAATGGCTTGCCAGGTCATAGGAATCGAGTGGGAAAATGACGACAGTGTTTCGTTAAAAAATGCATTGCCGTAACGGGATGCGACATGTAAGGCAACTCGATACCAGGGCTGGCTCAGGGCAGCCTGTTCCCTTTCCAGCATCAGGTAGCGATCATAAATCTGCCGGACACTGCTTGCATCCTGTGTGAAAACAGGATCAGGGCTCGATTGATAATGGTTAATCAGGGCGTTCATACTGCCTTCGAAGTACTGGTCAGCCGTTGCCTGGAAGCCACTCAGGTTGATCGCGGCTTCCCTGAAATGGGCGTCGATGCGTTTCTGGTACTGGTCGATGAAACCAGGTACCTGAATGCCTGTCAGCAGGCAGACGGAGAACAGTAATAGCCTGAAATAGCCTCTTATCATTGCTGGATAATCCCGTCCGGTATTTATCAATAAATTGTCTTTTTTTATCAGACCGCAAGTTGCAGGATGGGTTCAAGTCCACATTTCAAGCATTAGATGCCAGGTTCTGCAATCGAGCGGTCTATCTGCAGAAATTCAATAGGGGCACCATCAGCTTCTATAAAGGCAACAACGACACCAGGGCTGGGACTGTTGGGTGGAATAATGACATGCTTACCTTTGATAGCTTTATGAATATCGTCCACTTCAAAGGCAATATGCGGCAGGTTTTTCACAATGTCCGGATAAGGTGCATCAGCTTCGTAACGTACCCACTCAATACCATAAGGATTTCTTCCATAGCCGCTGACGTACATTTTAAGGTGCTTGAGATGGATTTCATCCTTGAGCGGTATTTGTGTGGGAATTCCCAGATGGTGGTACTTCATAGCGTTTAAGGCTCCAGATTCCAGATAGATAACGGCATTACCGCACAAAGTATGTCATTAATGGCATCACTCTTTGTGCGTTGAAGCAAGGATGCTTAGCTGATCCTTGCCTTTGCCGCTCTTCTGGTGCTGTTCGAAGGCCCATGCTTCAATATCTTGAATTAACATCTCATGCGATTCGTCTGAGCCAATCAGCAACGAGCAGAAAATGAAGAGCACGATACAAAACAGTATGGCAATCCTTTTCATAAGCAGTCCATATCAGGCTTGTTAAGCGATAACCGTAATTATTACTATAGCTACTCTAGTTATACATTATTTAAATTTTTTATTGTTGTTGTCGAGCCGATTAAGTATGACGAATAGATAGTGATCGATGTTTTAACGGTATAGATGTCACTTCGCAGGATGAAATTTTTTGTCATTCAATAGGAATATCAAGGCGGTGTTTATATGAACTCCTCAGGAGATATCTCATGCAACGCCAGGGTATGGTACATGATTATATTTTTTACCCAGGTGTCAGTGTGGGAAGAAATATTGATCCCCAGGACTCTTTGGTCTTTAGGAAGTATGTTGAACAATTTATCAAGAGCTTGGTTCATGGCGAATCTATTAGGATGGTTGCTATAACGTTCAGTTATTTCTCCGATGAATGCATTTCTTCTTTTATTGTACTTTTTAGTGAATTTCGCTTTTGATTTAAAATGAATTTGTGCGCTTGCAGCTTTAAACACTCTAATTCCTTTGTCGCTAGTGGCAGCCATATATTGTTTGGCGGTCTCTTCTTCCCACTCGGAAGACTTTTTAATGAGCTCTACTAACCGATCGGGTAATTGTTCAAGCGTTTCAGATTCACACCATTTAAGATAGCCAATGGTTTCATCGCATATACTATGCCATAGCATGATGGCTTGTTTTGCTTGCGTAGATTTTCCCAGCGGGATCATTCTCTGACGCTTTATCTGCGCAATAAGTGGTTCAACTTCACTTTGGTGAAAATACCCGACATGATTGCTAAGGCAGGCGTCAAAATCGACAAGGCTTCTTTTTATATGATCAATATCTTGTTTGCTTAAATTGTAAGGATCTTCTTCGACTTCAAGCGTGTTGATGCTGTCAGTAGAGCTCGATGGGCTTTGTGTTATGGTTGGGCCTAGAAGATTTTCTTCATCCGGTTCGGTCGAGCAGCAGCTGAAGCAGAAAGTGCATAGCTCTGTAATTTTCTCTGCTAACCAGATAAATGGATAGGCCATTGCTAACAGGCATTCTTTCAGTGATATGGTGGGATTAGTTTGCTTGATGCGTGGACTGGTAGAGTAATTTTGACGATCTGCTTTTGGTGCAACTGTAACACTGTTGCTCGGAGACTGTGCTCCAGGTTGTGCGGGTTTCATAGATATTGCCAATATTTCTGTGGTGTGAGCTTGTTTCGGTAATTGGGTGCGTTGCTTTGACACATTAAGCATAGAAAAGTTTATTTTTAAATTTTACTAGATGTTCAATTTTCCTGTCTTACTTGTTTGTGATAGCTGACAGGCGTTATGGGAAGATTTAAGATATGATCTGTTGGTGTGAGTAATTGCCTAATAGTTATGGTTTTTATAGCGAAAACAAGAACCTAAATCATTGATAGACATTGGCATGAATAATCAAAAAATCAGTACGCTGTTGGCTTATTTGGGGCTTCTGCCGTTTGTCGCGGGAGCATTGATGGATTATGTCGGCTGGTCACTGCCCGGACTGCCGCCATTCATTGTTTTTGCTACCTACAGTGCCATTATATTGAGTTTTCTGGGAGGAGCTGTATGGGGGCAGGTCTTACCCCAGGCAGAGTATCGCGTTGTACTATTGATTGTCAGTAATGTGGTTGCCATATTGGCATGGGCTGGATTATTGCTGATGTTTCTTCTGGGTAAGATGGCTCTGGTATTGCTGTTACTGGGATATCTCCTTGTTTTATTTTTTGAAGTGATTCACAAAGAAACCTTATCCGGTGTTATTAGCTGGAAATACTTAACGCTCCGCAGCAGGGTGACGGCTATCGTGGTTGTTCTGCATGCAGTCGTATTGCTGAATCAACATTGAGTTCCCTGATGTTAGCTTGGCAGCCATCCTCGGATGACTGCCAATGCCGTTTAACGCATCATAGAGACCGGATTAATCCCAGGCTCTGGTCAGAATCGCCAGCACCTGTTCATAACTGGCATCAATACGGTTGTAGAGCATGGCGCCGTCATCAATGCTCATACCAGCGATATCCGCAAGCTGTGATTTGTCGACTTTACCGGTTTCCGACAGCGTGCGGGGCAGGTTGGTTTTGCCATGCAATTCATCACGCAGTGCGCGAATGGCGGTAATGGCTGCTTCTGCGCGCTGATCTGCGGGGGTATTGCTGTAGATGTCAGGCCCTGCCAGAGGCAACAGCAACTCACCAATCGCTTCCTTACAGGTTGGCAGGTTGTATTCCAGTACGTAAGGCAGCATCAGACTCATGCAGAGGCCATGGGGCAGGTGAGTGATGGCGCCAATGGAATGTCCCATCGCATGGACCAAGCCCACCATGGAGTTGGAGAAGGCAATGCCTGCCATGGTGGCCGCTTCTGCCAGCTTCAGGCGAGCCTCTGCATTATCCGGCGACGCCAGCACGGTACCCAAATTTTCACGAATCGTCTTGATCGCTGCGACGGCATAAGCGTCACTTAACGGGTTCTTCGCTGTGCCAATGTAGGCTTCCACAGCGTGAGTCATGGCATCCATTGCCGTTGCGGCGGTGATATGGGGCGGCAGGGTCAGCGTCATGCGCGGATCCAGTACGGCCACATCTGGCAACAGGAAAGCGGAACCAAACGGCACCTTGCGTCCGGTTTCATCATCCTTGATTACTGCGACCTTGGTGACTTCAGAACCGGTGCCTGCGGTTGTCGGCAGGATAAATAACGGCTTAAGTCGTTTGGTCAGTGCACCGACTCCGCTGTAGGCCAGCAGGTCGTTCCCACCTTCTGAAACAAGAATATTCACCGCCTTTGAGGTGTCAATGACGGAGCCACCACCAATGGCAATGATGGCGTCAGCCCCTGTCTGGCGGTACACCTCTGCAATCCGGCTGACCAGCGACGAGGAGGAATCCGGCGGTACATCGCTGTAGATATCGGCAATTGGCACTTCACTGACCAGCAATGCCTGCTTAACCGGTTCAACCAGCCCGGCCTGTACGACACCGGCGTCGGTAATGATCAGTGGTCGGCTGGCGCCAAAGCTGGCCAGCTCATAAGGAACATGCTCCAGGGCCTTGTGGCCTGCGATGATTTTGACTGGACTGAAAAATTCTGAGTATCCCTTGCTCATTTACTTGTACCCCATAACAAAACCGCCCAGCACGCCGAGGTAGATACGGCATGCGCCTGATAATTTCTCGCCCAGTGTCAATGCTGGATATTGCCGCATGATCCGTCGGGCGATCAGTTTTGGCAACGTCATGGCCTCCAGCCGTTCAAAGCAGCGCACCAGACGCATGGAGGCCGGGATATCGCCATCGACAATCATGCGTTCCCTGGCGAAGGCATCGGTTGTGCCTTCCTGGAATGAGAGCGTCGAAAAGGCATGCTCAAGGTGCTTGAACTGGATATCCACATGCGGTTTACCGACCGCGTCTTTTGATAGAGGCTTCATGCCGCCGTCACGTTTTTGCATATACAGGGCAGGTCCTGCAGGCATCACGCGCATGGCGAAACAGAAGTTGTCTGGCAGCGGTGCCAGTTCCTTGTTGATGATGGGATCGGATCGGCTGGCTTTAGCCAGGGCATGACCCAGAAAGGCGAGCATGAAACGGATATACAACCGCTTAATGCGCCAGAGCCAGGGTAGGGATTGAGACACGGTTTACTCCTGCCTGTTCACGCCCGGAATGACCGGGGCTGATTTATTGTTGGATCGTCGTATATCACGGATTTTGGGTGGCATCAACATGCCCTTGTCACCTGTCGGGCAAGGCGTATAGACTGTATGGCGATGGTTCGGGCATTCACTGTCAGTTCGTAAATATTGCGAAAATCCTTCTGGATTCCTGCCAGGGTTACGAGGTACTGACATCCACATCACGAGCGCCCGCTGCCAGGCCGACTTCACGCATACAGCGTTCTTCTACTTCCGAGAGACCACCCTCCGTTTTTTCACGGGCAATGATATGCAATTTTGGCGCACGTTTGAAAAAACCTGTAAAACCGGCCTGCTGCAGACATTCCTTGAGGCAGTTGACGGCAGGTTCAAAGTGGCCGACTAACAGTCGTGTGGTGGTGAATGGTTCGCTGGCGTTGACGCTGATGCTGTGTTCGTCTGAGGTCAGAATCATTCGATTGGCATAAATCTCAACACATATTTTCATTCATGGGCCCTCATGATGTGGTGTGTTCGGTAATCTGCATGGGCATATGCTTTGGGTGGGATTCGACAGCTTCAATCCAGCGTCGTATGGCAGGAAACCGCTGAAGGTTGAAACCACCTTCATGGGCCACATGGGTGTAGGCAAAGAGAGAAATATCAGCAATCGAGAGTGTGGTGCCCGCCAGGTAAGGCGATACACCCAGTTGTTGTTCCATGACTTCCAGGGCCTTGTAGCCGCCGACCTGCTTTGACTGGAACTCTTCCTGCCGTGATTCCGGCATGCCCTGGTACCGCGCAATAAACCGGGCAACGGCGATATAGGGCTCATGACTGTATTGTTCAAAGAACTGCCACTCCAGTACTTTGGCGCGCTGGTAACGGTCATTGGGCAGATAATCAGTGCCTTCGGCAAAGTAGTTCAGGATTGCATTCGATTCAGCCAGTAGGCGGCCATCTTCCAGTACCACAACCGGAATTTTTCCGTTGGCATTAAGCTCAAGAAACCGTGCTGTGTGGGTATCCCCATTAAGGATGTCCACAGGGCGCCAGTTGTGATCAATTGCGAGATGATTCAGCAGTAGCTGAATTTTATAGCAGTTACCAGATAGGCTATCACCAAAGACCTGGATCATTATTCCCCCTGCCATGATTATTGTTATTGTCCGCGTATTCCTCTCATCGTTATTCGCTGAAGCGGACGGCGTATCATGGTGCAGGCAGCATAACCGCTGGTGATATTAATTGGAATCCTGCAGGGTTTTGACGTCTTCTATGCCGCCACGGTTGACTACATGGGTGAACCCCATTTGCTCCAGGCGTTTTTTGGCCATTTCAGATCGCACGCCTAGCTGGCAGTAAACGTTAATGACCGTGTTCTTATCTTTGACGATCTCCCAGATACCGGTATGTATTTCAGTATGCGGAATATTGAGATGCCCGGGGATCGACTCAGCCTGGAATTCATCTGCTCGCCTGACATCAATCCAGAGCTCACTGGCTTGTGCGGCACTCGCTAAGGTTATGGTTAGTGTGGCCAGTAGGTTTCTAAGGAGGTTCATAGCGCTTGCCTTGTCTTGTTCTCTAAAGATTCTTAGTCTAAACAGAGTAAGATTTTCTCGACAGGCTGTTTGCGTGACAGTGTCAGGTCATAACCAGTCAGGATCCTGGGTGAAACTGATGGAGATCCAATGGTCTGCCGGATCCAGCTTCAGCCGATTGCTGATCTGGTGTCGTACTTCATCCAGCCTTTCCAGGGTGGCGTCATACAAGGGCGATTGTTCATCCAGCAGGATATTGATCTCGATATCATACCGGCGACCCATTTTTGCGACATGGGTGGAGATCTGCTGTACCCGGTAAGGCTTCATCTCGCTGTATGCCACTTTTCGGATCTTGCCTGCCATTTCTGGCGGTGCGACCAGCAGCACTTCCCCCAGATTGCGTCGGAGTACCCGGTAAGGAATAACGACGGCAAAGGCGGACAGCAGGGTCACCATGGCAGGGTCAAGGTAAGGGGCGAGATGCGCATAGGGCGTTTTTTCGAGGTAGTAACCCAGCAGGAAACCGAGTGTCAGGGTGATCGTTAGGATGGCATCGACCAGCCATTCCTTGGAATCCACATGGACCAGTTCTGAGTCCAGTTGCTTGGCCATCAGGCTTTCATAAAAATACATGACCAGGCAGAGAACGGTGACGGGAATGGCATAGAATAGCGCCAGATTAAATGACACATTGTTTCCACCGGCGAGCAGCCCGGCAATGCCATTGGTAAAGGAGTAAGCACAGACGGCCAATATGACGATGCCGTTAATGCTGTTCATGAGCGGTTCCAGGTGGGCATAGCCGAACTGGAAGCGGCGATCTTCAGGGCGCTGGATCAGGTAAGCCGTAAAGACGCTGAGGCCGGTCATGCCCATGCTCAGCAACGAGAAAAAACCATCCAGCAAAATGGCCTGGATATTCAGGTAAAGGCCAAAACCGATACCCATTACGGCCATGAAAATGGTGCCGGCCAGGGAGAGTTTCAGGGCGCGCTGTTCAGCACGTGCGGCTACGCTCATACATCCTCAAAAAAGAGCTGCCATTGAACGGCGCCATTGAGCCACAGGCCGGGATTTTAGGCAATATGCGTGTTAATGCGCCGCTAATAGAGTGATCACTGCTCTTTTAATGTTGCTGCTCTTGCCACTGTGCTTTGGTCAGGCGGTACAGGCAGTGCTTACGAAGCGGATTGCACTCAGGAATGGCGGGGTGTTCGAACGAGTGTGGATCCTGCTGCATATCAAGCCTTTCCATAACCGCACGGGATTTCTGATTGCCCAATGCGGTAAACGACACAATCTCACTGAATCCCAGTGTATCAAAGCCCGTCTGCAGGGCTTTTTGGGCAGCCTCTGTGGCATAGCCGTTTCCCCAGTATGTTGAGGCCAATCGCCAGCCAATTTCAATACAGGGTGAAAAGGGCAGGTCAGCTTGTGGGATATGCAATCCGGTAAAGCCGATGAAATTGCCGCTGGATTTTTCTTCCAGTGCCCACAGACCCCACCCCCGTTCTGCAATGAGTGACTGGCAGCGTGAAGCCATTGCATCGCTGGCTGCTCGATCCAGTGTGGCAGGGAAGTGAGCCATAACTGTTGGGTCGGCATTCATATTGGCAAAGGGGGCGAAATCCTCCGGCTGCCATTGTCGTAAATGCAGACGGCTGGTGTCGAGTTCAATGCTATGAGGCATGGGGGCTACCTTACAACTGGCTAATATCGTACGTCTTGACTATTGCTTTCAGGGCTTATGTCAGCCGTGCCCACAACAGATAGTCATTGTTATACCGTCACATCTTCCAGAGACAAGTGATAGGTATAAAAGGCGGTTTCCCGCTGGTAGCCCGACGATTCATACAGGGATTGCGCCGTATGGTTGTCAACGGCGGTCTCCAGTGTGATGCCTTCAGAGAACGTTGCTTCTGCGAAGCCTCTGGCTTTGTCCAGTAACTGACGGCCTATACCTTGCCCACGGGCTGCCTGGGTTACAAATAGATCATTCAGTATCCAGCTGTTTTGGGCAGAGATGGAGGAGAATGTTGGGTAAAGCTGTGTGAAACCCAATACTTCACCGCTGTCGTTCTGGGCGAAGAATATGATGGACTGTTCGTGTGTCAGTCGAGCGCTGAGAAAGGCTTCAGCCAGTGCTAGATCGCTTTCCTGTTCATAGAAAACCCGGTAAGCATTGAATAATAGTGCGACTTTCGGCGCATCAGCGACAGTTGCTTGTACGATGGTGATGGACATTGTTGTCATCTCGGTTTCAGTGTACGAAAACGTTTAATGGGGCTCTGTGGTTCCTGCGGCAGGTTTGAAAACGATCCAACTCACCCAGCGAGGTGCCTGTTGCTTGTAATTGGCATACACCTCACCAAACAGTGTTTGCAGCGCCCGTTCTTCAGGAATGATTTGAAATCGATTCATGTACAACACAAAGCCGACCGACAGAAGTGCTGAGGCGGGGTTGGATAACACCGTGGCCCATCCAAGCAGCACCAGCAGGAAACCGACGTACATGGGATTACGCGTGACACGGTAGACCCCTTCAGTGACGAGGTTGGCACTACTTTCGGGTGACATGGGATTTACCGTTGTACGGGCTTTCCTGAAATGCCTGACTCCGGCAATCGCAATCGCCGCCCCCGCCAATAGCAGCAATGTGGCCAGTGTGTATTGAAAGGCTGGATGCAGCGCTATGCCGGGTATCAGGAAATCAACGACCAGCATCAAAAAAGCGAAGAGAATGACCAATATGACAGGTGGGATTTTTAATTCCAGGGAATCCATAAGTATGCCTGTACTGCGTGTCTGTGAAGGAATGGAAAGGCTGATCAGCTCACTTATTATTCGCCATGAGAAAGGCAAGAGCGGCTGCCTTGTCATCCAGAGCGAAACAGCGGAGTTCAATCTGGCTGAACAGTTTGTCTTCCAGTTCGACCACTTTACCAATCCAGGGTTTGTCGGTCAGGACGGCGACTTTGTGAATGTTTGAAATCCCCACCTCAAACAGGTATTTGATTTTTTCCAGAATGGCGCCAGGGGCGATGCTGCCAAGGCGCTCAATCTCTTCATAAATGACGATATTGCCGTATTCAGTTGTTTTCTCTCGTGCAGCTGCCAGTACCTCTGCCATTTCCGCCTCGGAGATACTGCCTGCACTGCGGATAGCAACAGCGTTTTCAATCGGAATACTGATGAGTTCCAGCATTTATTATTCTCCGTTATAGGCTGTAAGCAGATGAATAACTTGACATGAATCGTTAATGATTCTGCCTGATTTGTTGATCCTGTGTTAGCCCTGTTTTTTGAAAACGCACATAAGCCGTGATCGAAAGGAAGGAGCTGCCATAGAAAACCCTTTCATTAAAGATGCTACCTGGCAGGCCGACGATACTGGCATATCGTTTAAGCGGGGGGGATGAATCATGGATTTTGAATACATTGCGAATACTGCAGCGATGCTGTTTTCATCGATAGCCATGGTGGTTTTGCTGAAGGTGGCCAGCCAGTTTGGGGGGGTGATCGGGAAGACCCTGAAATTCATCACCGCCGGCATTTTTATGTCCGTATTTTGCCATGCGGGCTTTGAGCTGTTAGCTGTGATGGAACTCATCAACGAAGAATTGCTGTTCCCGGTAATGGGAACACTATTGACCGTTGGTTCTATCAGTTTTGTCTGGGGTGGATGGATTGCTATCAAGAGTCTCGATTGATGGTATGAACGGTTCTGACGAAAGCGCCGGCCCAACCCGAAAAGAACAGTGCAAACAGATCATGCTGGAGTTGTTTGGGCCGTCGAATGCGGCCAAGGTCGACTATATGGATGAATCTGAATGCGTTGAAGAGTGTCGGGAAAAAGTGAGAACGCTTTTGGGGGAGGCTTTCGCCAAAAAGTTTGACGATCTGGAATAGTGTGGGAATCGCTAGCCGAGATTAGTCGCCATCAATCATACCATTCCATCATGGCTTCAGCCTTTACGAGTGTAACGCCCGGTCCCATCGACCTTACTCTACAGAGTCGCTGACCGGGCCGCGTTACAGCACCGGCAACGTCCATAAAGGTTGATTTTCCTGATATTCCTTTTCCGGCAAAACCACAAATAGCGGCTTGCTGTCTTTATCCAGCCATGCGAGTAGCGAATCCAGCTGAGATTCCTCCATCGTCGTGCAGCCGGCACTGGGTTTGTCGGCACTTCGCCACAGGTGGATAAAAACACAACACCCTTTTCCAGCGATACTTTCTGGGTTATGCCTGATAATGATGCCTTTGTCATAGAGATGATCACCCGCATGAATATCTCGACGCATAGGTTCTGTTGACTCCTTAGCGGCGTCTTCCCCCACGTCGTTCACATGAACAATCTGGTTATAGAAAGGGCTGGCTTCGTTATCGATACAGTAATGGCCTTCGTCCTGTGGCTGATAATCCAGCCCTGTGTTCACGTCATCATATTTGCCAAACGCTGTCCCCAGTTCGAACACACCGGCGGGCGCCTTGTTATCGCCTTCCTGTTTGTAGAGCCCGGTCTGATCCGGGTGCAATCCAAGTCCCCACGCAAGACCATTAATTCCCAGGTTGACCTTGCCCCTCACGCCAGCAGGCACCCACTGGCTGCCCATTTTTTCGAAGGTATAAAGACGGCCCGTTGTGGCGTTCCAGTCTGTGGCCGTGACGACCACCAGTTGCCGGGACGCTGTTTCCTGCAGGGAAAAATCACCATGAACCATCAGGCTGATACTCAATAAGAGGGCTGTAGTGATTACTGTATGTTTCAAATTCGGTACCTGTCCAAGCATTCGAATACGGATGTTGATGCGGTGGCATAACCACGCGTAGGTAGTGGCTTTTAATTAGAGTTCTAAAATATCTGTATGCCAAAATCGCTTGATGCTGCTTAACTTAGTCGAGATTAAGCATGTTGCAGGTATTTGTTTGTGTGTTGATTCATCGACGTCAAATCATTAGACTTGTAATTAATTGATCATTCAATAAAAACAGCATGCCAAAAGTCGGGATTGAACCCATCCGCCGTCGACAGCTCATTGATGCCACCTTGCAGTGCATTGAGTCCCATGGTTTCCAGGGCGCTACCATTATCAGGATCAGCCAGTTGGCTGGCCTGTCGTCAGGCATTATCAGTCATTACTTCGGGGGGAAGCAGGGCGTCATTGAAGCCGCCGTCCGGCACCTGCTGGAACAGCTCCGACAGGGTCTGTTAGCCGCTGTCAGTAAGAAGACTGTTACCCCGCACCAGCGTCTGAACCATATCGTTGCCGTCAATTTCAGCGGTTTTCAGCAGTCATCACCTGCCATACGCACCTGGCTCTGCTTCTGGGCGCGTGCCGTGCATGAACCAGGCTTGGCACGCCTGCAGGCTGTGAATAGCCGGCGTCTGCTCAGCAACCTGCTGTATTCCTACCGGCAACTGATTCCCAACCGACAGCAGGCAATGGACGCCGCCCGTATGACGGCTGCCATGATTGATGGCTTCTGGTTACGCAGTACGCTCAGCTCCGCTTCTGAGGCCGATTTCCGCCAGGCAGAACGGCTGTGCAGACACTTCATAGAACAACAGATTCAGCAGTACGGAGAAGTTTGATGCGCCTCAGAAATTTTGTCGATGGCGACTATCGCAGTAACAGCAGCGGGGAAACGTTTGAGGTGATCAACCCGGCTACCGGGAAGGTCGCGTACGAGGCCGAGGTGGCGGATGAATCGATCCGGCAGGTGGCGATTGCAAGTTCGCAACGGGGGTTTGAACAGTGGTCTGCGATGACTGGCATGGAGCGCAGCCGGATTCTGCAAAAAGCGGTAGCTCTGCTGCGGGCACGTAATGATGAGCTGGCGGCTATTGAGGTAGAAGATACTGGCAAGCCCTGGCAGGAGGCATCGGTCGTTGATGTGGTGACCGGCGCCGATTCCATTGAATTCTTTGCCGGGTTGGCACCGGTCATCGAGGGCAACCAGCAAAGTCTCGGTGAGGACTTCTATTACACCCGGCGTGAGCCGTTAGGTATCTGTGCCGGCATTGGCGCCTGGAACTATCCGTTACAGATCGCCTGCTGGAAAGCGGCGCCGGCGCTGGCCTGCGGCAACAGCATGATCTTCAAACCGTCCGAAGAAACCCCTCATGGCGCGTTGAAACTCGCAGAGATTTTTATTGAAGCCGGAGTGCCGGCTGGTGTCTTCAATGTCGTGCTGGGAGATGCGGTAGTCGGCGCCTGGCTGACCGGGCACCCGGATATTGCCAAGGTGTCCTTCACCGGTGAAGTCAATACCGGCAAGCATGTGATGGCAGCCTCGGCGTCATCCCTGAAAGAAGTCACCATGGAACTCGGTGGCAAATCACCTCTGATTATCTTTGAGGATGCTGACTTGGATGAGGCGGTGTCTGCCGCCATGCTGGGGAATTTTTATACCCAGGGGGAAATCTGCACTAACGGAACCCGGGTATTTGTACACCGCGCAGTGTACGACGCCTTTGTGGAAAAACTGCTGACGCGCACCCGTAACAATATTGTGGTCGGTGATCCCATGGATCCTGAAACCAATTTCGGTGCCCTGATTTCAGCGAAACATCACCAGGTGGTGATGAATTTTATCCAGTCAGGTCAGGAAGAGGGAGCCACCTTATTACACGGCGGTAAGGCGCTGTCACCCGCAGCCGCACCGGATGGTTACTTTGTCGAACCCACTATCTTCACGGATTGCCGTGATGACATGACGATTGTCAGAAATGAAATCTTCGGGCCGGTCATGGCATTGCTCACCTTCGATGATGAAGTCGAGGTCATTCGCCGGGCTAACGACACCACCTATGGTCTGGCCGCCGGGGTTTATACCCGGGATATCCGTCGGGCGCACCGGGTGATTCAACGTCTGCAGGCGGGTATCTGCTGGATCAACAGTTACGGGTTGTCGCCAGCGGAGATGCCGGTCGGCGGTTACAAGCTATCTGGCATTGGTCGTGAAAACGGCATGGAGACCCTGCGACACTACACCCAGCTGAAGTCTGTCTATGTGGGCATGACACCTCTGGAAAGCCCCTTTTAACGCATAAGGCAGAGCAGTTTATGTCAATAGCATCGCATTACGATTACATCATTGTGGGCGCCGGATCCGCCGGTTGTGTACTGGCCAACCGCCTGACGGAAGACGCCAATGTCAGCGTACTTCTGTTGGAGAATGGCGGCAGTGACCGCAGTATTTTCATTCAGATGCCCACGGCGCTCTCCATCCCGATGAATACGGAGAAGTTTGCCTGGCAGTTTGAGACCGAGCCGGAACCTTTTCTGGATAACCGTCGTATGCACTGCCCACGGGGCAAGGTGCTGGGTGGATCATCGTCCATCAACGGCATGGTGTATGTCCGCGGCCACGCACGGGATTTCGACGAATGGCAGGCTCAAGGTGCAGATGGGTGGAATTACACCCGCTGTCTGCCTTATTTCCGCAAGGCCGAAACCTGGGCGTTTGGGGGCGATGACTACCGGGGCGACAGTGGCCCCCTTGGTGTCAACAATGGCAACCGGATGAAGAACCCGCTCTATCAGGCTTTTGTCGATGCTGGTGTTCAGGCGGGTTACTTTGCCACCGATGACTATAACGGCCAACAGCAGGAAGGTTTCGGCCCCATGCACATGACCGTGAAAAATGGACGTCGCTGGTCCACGGCTAACGCCTATCTCCGGCCAGCCATGCAAAGGCCTAACCTGACGGTTATCACCCATGCACTGGTGCATAAGGTACTGTTGGAAGGCAAGACTGCGACAGGTATTCGTTACGAACAGCAGGGCAAGGTGCAGGAAGTGAGTGCCAAGCGGGAAGTCATTCTCTCGGCCGGTTCGGTCGGCTCACCGCATCTACTGCAGCTGTCGGGTATTGGCCCGAAGGCTGTGTTGGACGCGGCTGGGATTGAAGTACAGCATGAACTGCCTGGCGTCGGGGAAAACCTGCAGGATCACCTGGAATTCTATTTCCAGTTCAAGTGCAAGCAGCCTATCACCCTGAACGGCAAACTGAACTGGTTTAGCAAGGGCTTGATCGGTGCCCGCTGGTTGCTGGACAGGAAAGGTCTTGGGGCCACGAACCACTTTGAATCCTGCGGGTTTATCCGTTCCAAAGCCGGTGTCGAATGGCCTGACCTGCAGTACCACTTCCTGCCGGCTGCCATGCGCTACGATGGTCGCAGTGCGTTTGAGGGGCATGGCTTCCAGGTGCATATCGGTCATAACAAACCGAAGAGTCGGGGCTGGATTCGGGCAAAAAGTGCCAATCCGTCCGACAGTCCACGAATCCAGTTCAACTACCTTGAGAGCGAGGTGGATCGGGAAGGGTTCCGCGACTGTGTGCGTCTGACCCGGGAGATCATCAACCAGCCTGCCCTGGATCCGTTCCGGGCGGACGAAATCCAGCCAGGTAGCCAGGTGCAAACGGATGAGGAGATTGATGCCTTTGTCCGCAGTGCCGTGGAAAGCGCCTATCATCCGTCCTGCTCCTGTCGTATGGGGATTGATGCGCTGGCGGTGGTCGATCCGGACACCCGTGTGCGTGGCATCGACCGGTTACGGGTGGTCGATTCCTCCATTTTTCCCACTATTCCGAACGGCAACCTGAATGCGCCGACCATCATGGTGGCGGAGAAGGCGGCGGATATTATCCGGGGCAAGACGCCACTGGCGGCCTCTTCGGCGCCGGTGGGGATGGATAACCAATGGCGTGAACGCCAGCGTTCAGGGAAACCGGAACGTTCTGTGGCGTAAGCTGTTGTGACGTGTACGACGATTGCCAGTTGAATAACGCCGGAGTGGGGAAAGGCGACGATTCAGCTGGCAGAGATTCATGATGTTTGGGGTTTTTGGGGTCGGACAAGGATAACCGACCATCAGGTGGTTTGCCGTTACATTCACAGAAAGACAGGCAGATCACGACCATCTAACAATAAAAAACGAGCAACTTTGGAGAAGCCTATGACTGCCTGGTTATCTGCCGGCATGCTGTTCACCTTCCTTGCGGTGGTGTTCATTCTGATCAAGTGGGGCAATGTTCGGTGCATTGGTAATACACCGGTACGTACCCTGACGTTTATTGCCATTTTGTTCACCTCGGGCCTTGATGTGGGA
Organism: Kistimonas asteriae; assembly: GCF_018263925.1. Classification (GTDB taxonomy): domain Bacteria; phylum Pseudomonadota; class Gammaproteobacteria; order Pseudomonadales; family Endozoicomonadaceae; genus Kistimonas; species Kistimonas asteriae. Next base: position 77,211 of record NZ_JAEVHF010000017.1, on the reverse strand, counting down.
CTGATCATGTTCCCGCTGACTGAATTCGCCGGTTATGCGGATCTGCAGGCCAGCCCAGAGTATGGGTTCACCAACCCACTGGCCATTGAGTTCGGATTCTGGGGTTTCCTGATCTGGGCCTTTTATTTCCTGACCTGTTTTTATTTCAGCGTGATTGAACCAAAGGTGGGTTTCTTTGAGCTGCCGCTGGTGAAGATCATCAACAATATTGTCATCATCGGCACCTGTGCTTTCACCGCTTACCTGCTGTTGGCGAACCTGCCCTGGTACCTGCCGCAGGTCGGGGACGGTGAGACCATTGTCGCCTCCTTCTACCTGATAGTGTTCGTCGCTATTGCCATTGCCGTCTATTCCAGTACTAGCCTGCGTTATGTGCGCTTTCTGAGCATCTCGACCAGCCTGTTGTTCCTGGGGCTGATCGCCGTCATGTGGGGCGGTGCGATGCTGTCGACCGAAAACGGCGCGGTTGAAATGGCCAAGACCTTAGCACTGCTGGGCGGCTATTTCGGCAATATCCATGAGTTCGTGTTGCCGATGAATGATTACCACGAGTTTTACCTGTTCTGGTGGTTCTCCTGGAGCATCATGATCGGTCAGTTTACTTCCCGCTTTGTGGGTGGCCTGACCACCTGGCAGCTGTTTGCCGCTATGCTGGTGGTGCCGTCTATTCCGCTGGGGATCTGGTTCTCGGTTCTGTACTACTACCATGCCAACGGGCTGGAAACGGCTGGTTTCTACAACCTGGCGATGGTGTTTGTAGGGGTTACCTTCGTGATCAATTCGCTGGATTCCCTGATTCGCCTGTATACCGATAACCTGAAGCTGACGGTGGCACGGCTTGGCAAAGTGAAATACATTCTGGGCAACATCGCTGTTATGAGTGTGCTGACATTGTTGTTCAAGCTGGACTTCCTGCAGATCCAGTGGGTTGGTGCGCTGGTGATCGGCCTGTTCTTCGCCTGTTTCGTATATATTCTGGCGACCAAGCTGAAGCCGGTTATGCAGATCAAAGCCGCAGAAGAAGACGAAAAAGTGGATTACAGCAAGATCGAACTGGCGAATTGATTCGCGTTCGACCGTTGTAAATTAAAAAGCCCCAGTTTCTGGGGCTTTTTAATTGTGTGGCAGTGTGTTTGTTGAAAGCCGTGCCGGCCGAAACTGGCCGGCAGTTCAGGTGATTATTCCTCGGGATCATTCCCTTTGGTGACGGTTTCGATCCTATCCACCTTCTGGAAACCGCGGGGTAGCTTGTTGCCGCGGCGACCACGCTCACCCCGGTAATGATCCAGGTCAGACGACTTCAGGCGGATATAACGCTTGCCGGAATGCACGATCAGGGTATCGTCCGTGCTCAACAGGGCGACACAGACCACATATTCCTCACGGCTGGCAGCCTTGGCAGAAGGAATGTTGATCAGTTTGTTCCCCTTGCCGCGCGCCATCACTGGCAGTTCGCTGAGCGGGAACACCAGCATCCGGCCTTCATTACTAATGGCGACCACGAAGAGTTCATCCTTCGTTTTCATCGATATCGGTGGCAATGCCCGCGCCCCTTTGGGCAGAGTCAGTGCGGCTTTCCCGGCCTTATTGCGCGCGCTCAGGTCGGCGATGCGGGTGACGAAACCGTAACCGGCGTCGCTGGTCAGCAGGTAGTGGTCGTCGTCGTTGCCGATCAGCGCCGCGTCGAAGGTGGCGCCGGGCGGCGGGTTGACCCTACCAGTCAACGGCTCACCCTGGCTGCGGGCCGAGGGTAGGGTATGGGTGGCTATGGTGTAGGCCCGGCCGGTGGAGTCCAGGAATATCGTCGCTTGGTTGCTGCGACCCTGGACGGATAGCAGGTAACTGTCGCCAGACTTGTAGCTGAGTTTGGCGGCGTCGATATCATGGCCCTTGGCGGCGCGCACCCAGCCTTTCTTCGACAGTACGACAGTGACCGGGTCAGCGGTCATCAGCTCGGTTTCAGACAGTGCACGGGCTTCGCTGCGAATCGCCAGAGGTGAGCGACGTTCGTCGCCGAAGGTCTCAGCATCCGCCTTCAGCTCTTTCTTAACCTGGGTCTTGAGCCGGCGCTCGGAGCTCAGGGTCAGTTCCAGGGCATCCCGTTCCTGGCTGAGTTCATCCTGCTCGCCGCGGATCTTCATCTCTTCCAGCTTGGCCAGCTGGCGCAGCTTGATCTCGAGGATCGCTTCCGCCTGACGCTCAGACAACCCGAACCGGCGCATCATAGCCTCTTTCGGCTCATCCTCGGTGCGGATGATTTCGATGATTTCATCAATGTTCAGGAAGGCGATCAGCAAACCTTCGAGGATATGCAGGCGTGCCAGCACCTTGTCGAGGCGATGCTGCAGACGACGGCGGACGGTTTCCGTCCGGTAGGTGAGCCACTCAAACAGGATCTTGTCCAGCGCCTTCACCTGCGGCTTGCCGTCAATGCCGATCATGTTCATGTTGACCCGGTAGGTGCGCTCCAGATCCGTGGTGGCGAACAGGTGGTTCATCAGCTGCTCGGCATCGACCCGGTTGGAACGGGGCGTAATTACCAGGCGGGTCGGGTTCTCGTGGTCGGATTCGTCACGGAGGTCGGCGACCATGGGCAGCTTTTTCTTCTGCATCTGGTCGGCGATCTGTTCCAGCACCTTGGCACCGGAAACCTGGTGCGGCAGGGCGGTGACGACGATATCCGGGCCTTCCCGCATGTAGACCGCACGCATCCGCAGGCTGCCGCGACCCTGGTGGTACATCTTCAGGATTTCATCCCGCGGGGTGATGATCTCGGCTTCGGTCGGGAAGTCCGGCGCCTTGATGAATTCGCAGAGGTCTTCCACCCCGGCGGCCGGGTTGTCCAGCATGTGGATACAGGCCTCGGCCACTTCCTTCAGGTTGTGGGGCGGAATATCGGTCGCCATGCCGACGGCGATGCCGGTGGTACCGTTGAGCAGCAGGTTGGGCAGCCGTGCTGGCAGAGTGCATGGTTCGTCCAGGGTGCCGTCGAAGTTGGGTTGCCACTCCACCGTGCCCTGGCCCAGCTCGCTGAGCAGCACCTCGGCATAGGCGCCCAGACGCGCTTCGGTGTAACGCATGGCGGCGAAGGATTTCGGATCATCCGGGGAACCCCAGTTGCCCTGGCCGTCGACCAGCGGGTAACGGTAGGAAAACGGTTGGGCCATCAGCACCATGGCTTCGTAGCAGGCGCTGTCCCCATGGGGATGGTATTTACCCAGTACGTCACCGACAGTACGGGCGGATTTCTTGTACTTGGCGGTGTTCTTGAGGCCCAGCTCGCTCATGGCGTACACAATCCGGCGCTGAACGGGCTTGAGGCCGTCGCCGATGTGGGGCAGGGCCCGGTCCAGGATTACGTACATGGAGTAGTTGAGGTAGGCCATTTCGGTATAGGCCCGCAGTGACTGGCGTTCGACGCCGTCGTCACCGATTACGATCTGGTCCGTCATTCTGTCGTCCGGTTCTGAAACGGTTTTCCAAACATAGCACCGCCGGGCCGGTGTCTCAGGTTCGGCATGCGGTGTCAGCGGGAAAGAGTAATCGGCATAGTTTGCCAGTTATGGGGGCGGGATGGCCAGTGGGAGATTGGGCGGCGAGTGAATTGCAGTGCATTAGTGAAGGCCGGAAAACGTCACTTCTTACTGTGGCTGTTTGATGAATGGGAAATGGTTATTTTACTGCACGACTCAGTGGCTGATCGAGCTAGCTACCCATTTCGTCAATAATATCTTCAATCTCACCTATCGTTTTATTGTCCAGATCATAGATTTTCTGCGCGACGTTCTGCACCTGTTCTGGCGGTAATTCGCTATTCTGACTCAGTATTAAGCGCTTTATTTTACCGACTAATTGTTCGCGTTTGTGTGTAGCCTCTTCTGCTTTGCTATCAGACTCATAACCATCATCAAACAGCTCTTCTATTTTCTCTGCAAGACCACCATCAAGAGCTCCTCTGTTGCTAACTATAGAGTTATGGATAGATTGAATGCCTGTTGGAGCATTTGATTGTTTCGTAGTCTCGCCAACAGGTTTTAGCTTGTACTGTTGTGATCTTATTGCTTCTAACGTGAGTGCCCGGTTGTCTTTCGGCTCTTTGGCTTTGGGTAACGTTAAATCTACTTTTGACATGTTCGCTTGAGAGAGAGACTCAGAATCTACGTCAGTGTTTTTCTCTGGCTGGTGTTCTGTATTTGAGTCTGGAGATGTTACGGTAAGGTTTGAGGGCAGTGGCTCATTTGGGCTTTCTGGTGGATTCGTTTTTCCTGATGTTGCCGTGTTTTGAGCCTGTGCATTGCCTAACGTTTTAGTTTTCTGGCGCTGTTCTCGAGCTTCTACGGCTGCCTTTATTGACGCTTCAAATGCACTCATTGAGCTGCTGCCCTGTTCATCTCTAGGGCTATTTAACGTTTCTGTGTCGGTGTTAAGCTCTGACGGTTTTGGTGCTGCTACCGTATCTGGCATCGCAGGCGTTGCATCAGGTTCATTCAGAACACGCAGATTTTCATAAGCATGTGAAGGGCTTTCCTGAGGGGATTCGGTTGTCGTTGCTTTCTTGTCAACGTCAGGCTGGGCCAATGCATCAAGGTTTTCGTACGTTTGTAACTTGCTGATGTTTTCGTAAGAATTTAAATGGTTGGTATTTTCATAAGTGGTTGACGGTACAGCGTTTTCGACACTGCTTTCACTCCACTCCTCAAAGTCATCATCGTCGTCATCCCATTCATTCCATTCATCCTCATCATACCCTGAGCCAATGTCACTCGTGTAGAGTGTATCAATTGGTTCAGACTGGCTATTCGCATCAGCAACTGTGTAGTCGCTGCTCTCTTCCTCTAGCGAGGCCAGGTCTGCAATATCAGAAGCGTTACTGGACGCTATCGATGATGGGCTTTTTACGGAGCTGGACTCGATACGGGCTAAATCAGTGTCAGTCTTTGATTGTTTCTGGAATAACTGACTAATAAACGCTTTAAATTTTAGAAATAGAGATTTATCGGGAAGCGGAGGTCGTGAATCTGATGGAGGAGCTGTTGTTTTGATTGGATCAGCCTGCAGAGCAGATACCTGGTTCTCAGCCTTTATTGAAGAGTCAGTCTTATCGGCTGGCTGCAGAGCAGCTGCGTTTTGATGTCGCGTGTTATTTGCGGATGCTGCTACGCCTGATCTTACTTGTGCACTCCCACGATTATCCAGCGGCTTGGGGGAGCTGGTTTGTGTATCTGCGTCGGGCCGGTTGTTTGCTTTTTCTGTATTGGTCTCGGTAGTCGATAATAGCGGCTCTGCTGTTGTTTCTGGCAGGGAGGACGCTGCCGGTGTTTTGCCTATCGTAATGCTCAGATTGGATGGCTGTTTAACTGTTGTTTCTGCTTCGACAGATGTGCGGGCTAAATGCTCAGGCTTTTGGGGTATCTCGGGTTTTATTTTGGTGGATGATGGTTGATTCGACGCTTTATCAGGGGAGGGGGCTACCGGTGTTTCTTTATCGATCGGTGCTAATGGAATTGTGGTTTTTTGAGTCGGCTGTTCCTGTGGTGGTGGCGTAGGCACTACAGTGGTTGGGTCGCCAACAGGAGATAATCCTGTTGCAGGCATTTCAATGGTGTCGTTGGGGTAGGCGATCTCGCCTTGCTCTGCCAGCGTCGGGTCATCGATTACGTCTGTTGATGACGCTGCAACAGTCGGTAGAGTAGACTCTGTTGTTTCCTCTGTATCGAATATATTTCTTCCCGCTATTGTCAGCAGGCCTGATTCATCAGCCAACGCTTCATCGGTAATGTCACCATCATCAGCCGTGATATCTCGGGCGGGGGATTCACGTAATGATGAAGCTGGTGCGGTTTCTATATTCCGGGGAGCGATCTTTTTGTGCTCACCTGTATGGTGGGGCGCTTTGCTCGTCTGGGGAGCCTCCCTGCTTTTAAAGGCGCTGTACTGCTCATGGCTATCAATATTCTGAACCAGGTCTTCGACATGCCGAATGGTTTCCAGAGCCATCTCGTTTTTCAGTTTTTGTATAACAGTCTTTGCCTCGGACACTGTATTTGCCTGAAACCCTTTTTTTTGCAGTGACGGGCGCAAACAGGTCGCGACTGTCTCCAGAACATGATCCTGGTTGATTGAAGCATCCTGCTGCCACAGTCGGTTGTATTCATTGCGCAAGGCATCCCCTGGCTGCTGTTGGGGGGGCTGGGGGCTATGGCTTGGTAGATAATGCCCGTGGTGTGCAGGCTTTGCTGTCTGTGGTGCCGCCATGGGAGGGTAATACATGGCAGGGTTCTTTATAACCTGGACACTCCAGCCTTTCGGCACATGAATTACGGTATTTTGTGCAGTAATGGGGATCACATACTGTATGGGGACTGGAACGTATTTCACTGACCGTCCAAAGATGCCCCCAGTAGCCGTGTAGAAGGGTTTGCCTGCCTGAATATAAATGTGCTGTGTGGCAGGAATCGGTGAAGTTGGGATGCCGTTTTTTGCCATTTGCTATCCGTGCAAGACAGAAAGTCCATTAAGAAAGCATAGTTAATTTGATCTTCCATGTTTTTGGCTTGTTGTGACTGGCACGCCTTTTTTATTAGAGAAAACGATATATTGTTTGCTGCATATCGCATTCAATTATTAGTCTCTGGTTTGAAAGAAAACCTTTAGCCTTTAACTGAGAGTCATACCAATCAGGCGAAGAGCCAGGATACTCAGCAAAAGCTTGAAAAAGCGCTGAAAAGACACGTCTGGCAAGAAACGGCGCAATCCTGTGCCAACCCATGAGCCGACAATGGCTGCCAGGCTCATCCATAGCATCAGGGTCAGGTAAGGGGCGAAACTGAACCCGAGCAGTATAAACGCCAGGACTTTCAGGGCGTGGGCTGTGCCCATAAAGGCGCCGGTGGTGGTGACCAGCGGATCCCGTGTCAGCCCTTCCCGGCTCAGGAAGGCTGAGCTGAGCGGCCCGGTGGCACCGGCCAAGGTGGCCAGCAGGGTGTGTATGGCGCCAAAGGAGAAAAACCGGTAAGGCAACCGGTGCATGGGCAAGGGGGGCAACCACGTTAGAAGTAGGATACAGATACCAAGCAGCAAGGGAATCCACTCGGGGTTCAGAACCAGAACGGTTTCAGAGCCAATCAGTGCGCCCAGGCAGGCACCACCGGCATAGCGACCCACGATGTGCCATTCAACCGTTCGCCAGGCAAAGAGGACGCGACTGCCATTGCTGGCCAGCTGAACAACAGCATGAACGGGAATGATTGCAGCAGGAGGTAGCAGGCCCGGCATCAGTGCGATCAGCAGGACTCCTCCGCCAACACCGAAGATAGCGGTGAATGTTGACGTCAGGAAAGCGATGAGGCTGAGCCAGAGTTCCTGCATGTCTTTTTTATCGGTGTGGTGATAGGGAGATTATCCCGTGCTTTGTGGTACAGATAAAACGTTTTTGAATGATATTCGCCTAATACAGGAAGACGGTTGAAACAGTCCCTATGTTGGAGACTTGGTGCTGATCTGTTGATGGGTAAGGCAAGATAATCAAAAAGTGATCCCTGGCAGGAATGGATGGAGCATAGCCATGAGCCTGATAACGAGTTATTAAAAATGCATAACCATTAGTATTGATAGAGATGTGTTGTAATTTTTAGTATCCGGTTTCAGCTATTGAGGGGGGACTTTTAACGGAGCACAGGGGTAATCACAGTGTTTAAAAACAGACTCAATAGCTGACTGAAAATTATAATAACGGTTATTTATTTGTTTAAATGATGTCATCTGGTCGCTATTGCTATCCAAGAGGCTGCCAAAGTCGATTGTGGTTAAGATCGCCAGATATGTTTGATGGCACACTCAAGCAAGGACAAACACAATGACTGACTGGCAGGATTCACTCACAAACCTGGATATCCCATTTCAGGGACAGAAGGATTACAAGCCTGATCAGTTCTTCGCTATCAAGAATGTGAAAATTGGGCAGGTCAGTGATGAGAAAGGCATGACCGGTGTCACAGTGCTGCGTTTTGATGCCGGAGCCATCGCGTCAGTGGATGTGCGTGGTGCGGCACCCGGCACCCGGGAAACCGATCTATTGAAACCGGAAAACCTGGTGGACAACGTGCATGCTGTAGTCCTTGCCGGTGGCAGTGCTTTTGGTCTTGAGGCCATGAGTGGCGTGGCTCGGCAACTGGAGAAGGAGGGCATCGGTTTCAATACCGGGGAGGCACGGGTGCCAATTGTCACGGGGGCTGTGCTGTATGACCTGAGCGTCGGTGATCCCTCTGCTCGGCCTGATATCGTGATGGGGCAGACGGCAGCCAGGGCAGCAAATCGGATCGGCCTGGCGGAAGGTAACGTCGGGGCGGGAACTGGTGCTACTGTGGGTAAGATCCGCGGTATGTCATATGCGACGAAGTCAGGCTTGGGAACATACAGCATCGAGTTGGATAGCGGTCTTGTGGTCGGTGCTATTGTTGCCGTTAATGCCTGGGGCGATGTTTACGATCGCAGTGGGCAAATTCTGGCCGGTACCCGGAATGACAAAGGATTTATTAGTGGTACTACTTTGGTTATTCAGGATGCCAGTGAACCGGGTTTTGTGAGCCGTAACACAACCATAGGAGCCATTGTTACGAATGCCACACTGACAAAATCCGAGGCGCTCAAGGTCGCCCAGATGGCACATGATGGTTATGCTCGGGCCATCAGGCCAGTCCATACCTTAAATGATGGTGACACGATATTCTCAGTGGGTACTGGCGAGATAGCGTCTGTTAATGTCAACACGCTAGGGGTGATTGCTGCATCTGTGATGGAAACGGCTATTCATCGGGCTGTGTTAATGGCAGAAAGTGTTTCAGTATTTCCTTCAGCAGCAGAGATACATCAGAGCATGATGAAACAGGATTAAAAAGGCTATTCAGGAGCAGGATGGCTCTGAAAAATGTGCTGGTTTTTGTGACTAGCCCATCCTGTTGTAGTGCATTGAAGCTACAGGAAGTAGAAGTTGATGGAGGTGGTAGTGCTAACCTGAGTGGTTAGCAGTATATGGTCAACACCTTATGAGATAAACCGTCTGCACAATCACTTTCGATTGGTCAATCAATGGTTTACCAAGCATCAGTACAATCAGCAATCTCTCAGCCAACATCAAATATAGCGCTGAATATTGACGTCATGACGGCGATGATATTGAGCCAGTGTTCCTGTAAAAACGCCTACTTATTGTTAGCTTTGCCACTCATCTAATTTTCGTGTCTGGCACTAGTGGAGTTCTATAAGATAGATTCTATGTCTTCTTCCTCCAGTGATGTGGTGGATGCCTGTGAGTCAGAAAGAGTCGGTGGACAAACTCGTTGACGCAGTGACAAAATCCTTGATTTAACGCAGTCGGATTGCTTAAGACAAAATCCTGTGAGTCCTCCTACAAAAGCAAGAGACAAGAGCAATGTTAGGCAAGGGGAAAATTTATCATCTTTATCGTGTTTGGCAGCCTCTAATTGATCTGAGAAGACAATGCAAATAATACTGCCTGCCACTATGAAAAGAATCATGCCGATTATTGTGCTCATGAAAGGCGATATATAGTGCCTAATTTTATAGCTGGCAGGGGCAAAATCGATCAGCTCTCTCTTCAACTTTTCTATATCAAGGTAATCGCCCCTGCCAGTAACCCATCCGCCGTTGTTTTCATACAAATCATCTATGGTAATAGTGCTTTCCTTTAATCGATCGAATGTTTCCTTTTCTTTTTCGCTTAGGTCTTCGTAGCGTGCTTCAGTTTTAAAGTCATCACTGGACGGTCGATTGTATAGAGTCAGCAGTTCTTCTGTGATTTCTTCGGGTGTTAATCCGGCGCCTGGGAATCCAAGTGCCGTAAAACGACAGAGTCCATGCCGTTTGTCGGATAGCATGACATTAAAACCCATCGCTGCTCCGTGAGGGTGTTTGCCAAGATAGTCTTTGTGGTTTTTAAAGTAGTAAACCGTACCGTATTTTACATCTTTAGGGGGACTGTGTTTTAACTCAGAATGAAAAGGCGTGTTGCGATAACTAATGAAAAACTTGAGTGGTGTTTGGCTGTTACCTTGGTAGTGTACTGATAGTGCTCTATCCGTATTGCTTGGAAACAGACGGTTAAACTTTATCTCATCTTTAACGAAAATTGATATTAAGCGATAGATGACTAATTGATAAATAATGTTGCAGTCAATATTACAAAATTTTCCCGTTAGACATTCTAATGCATTAGCGGCTTTTTGATCAGGTTTGGCAATGTAATGAAGGAAACCTTTTTTGTTCATTAATGGTTGTTTTTCATAAATGTCTGTAGGGGGTTTAGTATTTCTAAGTGTGTTTCCTAAATCCGCAAAGAGTGTTGTTTTAAATTTTTCACTGTCAGGATATCTCTCGAGGAAGTGGTGTCTGAATATATGACAGTCAGTGTCATATATAGGGCCTTCATTTAATAAAGAAAGTGCTCTTTCTTCATCTAAAGTACAATCAGTTTTTTTTAATTCGCAAAGCTCTGTGTAACGTCGATAATAACGATCGCATTCTTGTGCGAAATACCTTGATAACATTCTATCAATGTCTCTTTGTGTTAGTTTTCCTGAGAATAGTGCGTTGATAAGTGAATTTTCTTTTGTAGTATGTCTGTGCCTGGCTCCTCTCTCATGGATACTTGTTCCTGGTGTTAAATCTTCAACGAATACTTCGGTCAGAAGCGTTCCTTGTTCATTGGAGGGGGTAGCCTTTTCTTTCAGTGGCGTTGTGTTAGCCGTCATTTGATAGGGGGATGTCGCTTCCATTATTTCTTCGCCTGGTCATTGGTCATATTTAAATAAGCTTTGATTCCTGTCAGTGATTTTTGTTGTGACTAATAGGTGAAAATAGCTGACTTAATTTTATAAGGGCATTAGATTCATTTCTGCACTTATAAAGGTCTTCTTTGACAGAGTTTGCTGGATATTAAAACCATTTGTTTTTTATGGCTGCTTTACGGCAGGATGTTGGGAAATAATCATCAGACGTCTTCAGGAACGATGGCAAAGATGTATAATCAGGATTCTCGTTCAACCATTGCCGGGTGTTTTGTTGTGGCTGCACTTTATGGGGTGCAAGCGAGGCAGGGGGACGTTGGTGCGTTGTTGGATCAGGCAGGTATCGACAGGGCTGTGATGGATGATCAGAACCTACGTGTACCGCGTGAGGCATTCACACGGCTTATCCTGCTGATACGGGAAACCCTGCAGGATGAATTCCTGGGATTATCACAGATGCCTTGCCCAGTGGGCGCCTTTGCCATGATGTGTCATGCCTGTATGACCTGTGAGACATTGGGACAGGCGCTTGAGCGCTGTATCCGCTTCCTGAGTCTGGTTACGCATAGCATCGAATTGTCATTGCGTCAGGATGAGGATGAAGTGGCTCTGACACTGCTGCATGAGCGGGCAGAGGGTTTGGATGACCGTTTCCTGATCGAGACATTGCTGGTGAGTCTGGTGCGCTGGTCAAGCTGGATGATTGATCGTCATATCGTGCTCCGGCAGGTGGATTTTGCCTTTGATGAGCCGGCACACCGTGATGAGTACCTGCAGATATTTCCGTGCCGTTGTCGGTTTAACCGACGGGCGACAACATTATTTTTTTCATCAAGCTACCTGTCTGCGCCAGTCGTGCAACAGCCGCTGACACTGAAATCTTTCCTGGCCCAGGCCCCGGCTAACCTGATGAGCCACTACCGGCACGATGACAGTGTATCAGCCCTGATTCGCAAACGGTTATCCGGGCTTGAGCCTGCTGAGTTTCCGACATTTGATGCGATAGCCGGGTGGCTGCATCTGTCCCCCCCCACGTTGCGGCGCCGATTAAAGGACGAGGGTGCCAGTTATCGTGGCATTCTGGACGCTGTCCGCCGTGACCGGGCCATCTTCCATTTATCACGCAATGAGCTGCCGGTGGCGGCGATTGCCAGCCTGACTGGTTTTGCAGAGCCCAGCACCTTCCACCGTGCGTTCAAAAAATGGACGGGCCTGACGCCGGGCGCCTGGCGCGCCTCTAAACAGGTGGCCTCTGAGGCCGGTTAGGCATTATTTCACGTCATTTTTTTGTAATGTCGCCATTTGACCGTTAGGTCAGAATAGCGTTTGTCCTTGTATAGCAGTGTGAAACCCCTGTCAGTGCATTAATACGTCATTTGACGTGTTTGGAGGCGGCCGATTTTTCATTTTCCATACCGTTTCGGTCGGGTTACACTGAAATTGAAGTGACGAGTGGGGAGGATGTCATGAGCGATAAAAAAACAGCCATGAGCCGGAGGGAGACCGCCATGAGTGACCAGCATGACTGTGGAGATGACCTGCTTGAGCGCTATGAAGTACTGATCAGCCGTTTCCGGGAATCCAGCCAGGAACCACAGGACTTTATAGCTGACTGCTTACGGGAGGGAGCCGTTACAGCCAATGATGCGCTCGACCTGATGAAGTATCTCAAGTCCAGCGTCGATTCACGTTCGTTCGCCCTGGCCGACCTGAGTGATGATGAACACTTTCGTCTCGGCCTCTATGAAACCAACCGTCCAGACTCCGAGAACAACCCGATATTTGTCATCCAGTTTGATGACAAACTGAGCCGTTTCAAAGAAGAAGTCGATGTTGTTCTGGAAGAATTCGCCCGTTCAGTGGCTGAAATCGCCTGCATGGATACTGAGGTGTTGCCGCTGCCTATTGATGACAATCAAACCAACCAGGAAGAAGCCGTTCAGGCCATTTTTGACGCCATGCCGACGGACACTACCTGCCATTAAGTGGCTTTTATCGCTACTGATCACGACAAATATCCCCGTTCCGGCACTGCCCGCAACGGGGATTTTTATGGCGCGATAAAACCAATCATTGTCATTTTGTGCCACTCAAAATGACTGAACCCGCCATTGTGGTGTGCCCGGGTTGCGTTAGTGTGGGTGGCAAATGCCGAAACACGCAATGGAACCTGTCATGACTGAAGCCTTTATCTACGATGCGATCCGAACGCCCCGGGGGCGTGGCAAGGCCTCCGGGCGACTGCATGAAGTCAAGCCGGTGACGCTGTTGGCAGATTTGCTCAATACCCTCAGGGAACGGAACGGCTTCGACAGCGAAAAAGTGGATGACATCGTTCTGGGGTGTGTCACCCCGGTGGGCGATCAGGGGGCAGATATTGCCAAGACCGCGGCCTTGGCGGCCGATTGGCATGATGATGTAGCCGGGGTCACCCTCAATCGTTTCTGTGCCTCAGGCGCTGAGGCCGTGAATATGGCGGCCATGAAAGTCCGTTCCGGCTGGGAACAACTGGTGGTGGCAGGGGGCGTTGAATCGATGTCTCGGGTGCCTATGGGCAGTGATGGCGGTGCCTGGGCGATGGATCCCGAGACCAACCTGTCTACAGGGTTCATGCCGCAGGGCATCGGCGCTGACCTGATTGCAACGCTGGATGGCTTCTCTCGGGATATGGTGGATCAGTTTGCCGTGGCGTCCCACCAGAAAGCGGCTTCAGCTTCGCAACGTGGAGCATTCTCCCGCTCACTCATACCGGTACAGGACCGAAATGGGATAACGATTCTGGCAGAGGATGAGCTGATTCGGCCGGCGTGTTCCGTCGAGAGTCTTTCCGGGTTGAAACCCTCGTTTGAAATGATGGGCGCGATGGGATTTGACGGCGTGGCCCGTGAGAAATATCCACACGTTGAGCGCATTCAACATGTTCACACCCCGGGCAATTCTTCCGGCATTGTTGATGGAGCCGCTCTGTTGTTGCTGGGCAGCGAGACGATGGGGGAAACACTGGGTATCAAGCCCCGCGCCAGGGTGGTGGCCACGGCGCTGGTGGGGACGGATCCGACCATCATGCTGACTGGCCCGGCGCCTGCCGCCCGCAAGGCATTGGCCATTGCCGGCCTGTCTGTCGACGATATCGATCTTTTTGAGGTCAATGAAGCCTTTGCAGCCGTCGTGCTCCGGTTCCAGAAAGAGCTGGGGGTACCGGATGAAAAAGTGAATGTGAACGGTGGCGCAATCGCCATGGGGCATCCGCTGGGTGCGACCGGCGCCATGCTGATCGGCACATTGCTGGATGAACTGGAAGCGCGACAGCAGCGATATGGCCTGACGACCCTCTGTGTCGGCGGCGGTATGGGCATAGCAACCATTATTGAGCGGGTGTAAGAGGGACAGGGCATGACTTCGATTCGTTACGAAAAAACATCCGACCATATCGTTCACCTGGTCATGGATCGTCAGGATGGCTCCACCAATATTATGGATGCGGCGTTCCAGCAGGACTTCCATGCCGTGATCGACAGGCTTGAGGCTGAAAAAGAGAGTCTTGCCGGTGTCATATTGCGTTCTGCGAAGAAAACCTTTTTTGCTGGAGGAGACCTGAAGGCGCTCATCCAGGTGGGTGCTGAGCAGGGGGACATGTTCTTCCGCAGTGTTGAAGCCATGAAAGCGGACATGCGTCGGCTGGAAACCCTCGGTGTCCCGGTGGTCGCTGCCATCAACGGTACGGCACTGGGTGGTGGCTGGGAGCTGTGCCTGATGTGCCATCACCGGATTGCACTGGCGGATGACAGCATCCGCCTGGGACTGCCGGAAGTGACACTGGGGTTATTGCCCGGTGCCGGTGGCATTGTACGTACCGTACGACTGTTGGGGTTGGAAGCCGCATTCCCGTTGCTGATGGAAGGCAAGCAGCTGCGTCCCGCTGCCGCGTATCAGCGGGGGCTGATCCATACGCTGGTGGAGACGGATGATCAGTTACCGGGTGGGGCGGAAGCCTGGATCAGGCAGCATGCGAAATCTGTCCAACCCTGGGATGAAAAAGGCTACAGGATACCGGGAGGTGCACCTTCCACCCCCAGGATGGCGCAGAAACTGGCGATTGCGCCAGCCATGTTGAAAGAGAAAACCAAGGGTTGCTATCCAGCGCCGGAAGCGATTCTCAGCGCTGCCGTTGAAGGCGCGCAGGTGGATTTTGATACCGCGACCCGAATTGAGTCCCGCTGGTTTACCCGGATGGTGACCGGTCAGGTTTCAAAAAACATGATTGGCACTTTCTGGTTCCAGCTGAATGCCATTAAGGCGGGTGGCAGTCGACCAGATATAGCTGGCACAGAATCTGTAAAGAAAGTCGGGATTCTGGGCGCCGGGATGATGGGCGCGGGTATCGCTTGGGCCTGCGCTTCGCGGGGTATTGATGTGGTGCTGAAAGATGTCAGTTTCGAGCAGGCTGAAAAGGGCAAAGCCTATTCCACGCAGTTGCTGGACAAGCGCCTGAAACGCAAGCAGGCCACAGAAACTGACAAGGTTTCGATGCTGGAGCGGATACAGACCACCACGTCGGCCGAAGATCTGGCAGACTGTGATCTGGTGATTGAAGCGGTGTTTGAAGACCGGGCGTTAAAGGCATCGGTCACGCGTGAGGCTGAAGCCGCTCTGACCGCATCCTCGGTGTTTGCATCCAATACGTCGACGTTACCGATCTCCGGGCTGGCTGAGGCCAGCGTCAGACCAGCCAACTTTATCGGCCTGCATTTTTTCTCTCCGGCGGACAAAATGCCGCTGGTGGAGATTATCCGTGGCCAGCAAACGTCCGATGAAACGCTGGCGAAAGCCTTTGATTTTGTCCTGCAGATCAACAAGACCCCCATCGTGGTGAATGACAGCCGGGGCTTTTTCACATCTCGGGTATTCGGCACATTCACCAATGAAGGTATCGCCATGTTGGCGGAGGGTGTTGCACCGGCGGCCATTGAAAATGGCGCGCTGCTGGCGGGAATGCCGGTGGGGCCGTTGGCAATCTGTGATGAAGTTAGTCTGACGCTGATAGGACGGATTCGAAATCAGGCGATCCAGGATCTGAAAGCGGAAGGAAAGACATATCAGGATCATCCAGCTGATGCTGCCGTGGACCGGATGCTGGGGCTAGGGCGTGAAGGTCGTGCTGCAGGAGGCGGTTTCTATGACTATCCAGACAAAAGTCAGAAACATCTATGGCCAGCACTGACAGAGTATTTTGCTCCGGCGGATGAAGACATGTCACTGCGCGATATCAAGGATCGACTGTTGTTTATTCAGGCGCTAGAAACCGTACGATGTCTGGAGGAAGGCGTACTAAGTAGCATTCGGGATGCCAATATTGGCTCCATCTTTGGAATCGGCTTTGCGGCCTGGACGGGGGGCGCACTGCAGTTTATCAATCAGTATGGCATCCGTGATTTTGTCACCCGATCGCAGGCGCTGGCGGAACAGTTTGGGGAACGTTTTACGCCGCCTGCCTTGTTACTTGAACAGGCGGCAAAGGATGCGCCCTTCAAGGATCTGGATAGCGTTTATTGACGGTTCGACGGATCGGATAACACAGGAAACCATCTGACCATGACCAGCCCTCTTGCCGGACTGAAAGTTCTGGATTTCACGACCTTGCTGCCCGGTCCCTATGCGACAATGCTGCTGGCGGATATGGGGGCAGAGGTCATCCGTATCGAGGCGCTGAACCGGCCGGATATGCTTCGGTTGTTGCCGCCGATGGTGGAGGCGGGTATCTCGGCCGCCCATGCTACGATCAACCGGAACAAGCAGTCCATTGCCCTGGACTTGAAACAGCCGGAAGCGGTTGAGATATGTCGGCGCTTGGTGGAAACCCACGATATTGTCATTGAGCAATTCCGTCCCGGCGTGATGCAGCGCCTTGGGCTGGATTACGACACCCTTAAAGCCATTAATCCCGCGCTGATTTATTGTTCCATCACCGGTTATGGTCAGAATGGCCCCATGAAAGACCGGGCTGGTCACGATATCAATTATCTGGCCCTGTCAGGTCTGGCCAGTTACAGCGGTAACCGCGAAACTGGCCCTGGACTTCACGCGGTGCAGATAGCAGACATTGCAGGTGGTTCACACCATGCTGTGATGGGGATTCTGGCGGCAGTGATTCAGCGTCAAAGCAGCGGGCAGGGACAACATATCGATATCAGCATGTTGGATGGTGCCATCGTACTGAATGCGATGGCAGGCGCCGGATTCCTGGCCGATGGGCGTACGCCGGAACCGGAACGGGAACTCCTGAATGGTGGCAGCTTTTATGGTTATTACCGTACCCGTGATGACCGATGGTTCTCTGTGGGCAGTTTGGAACCGCAGTTTGCTGAGGGATTTTTTCGAGCGATTGGGAAGCCTGAGTGGCTTTCACGCGTAGCGGATGCCAGTCCTGAACAACAGCAGCAGTTACGAAACGATATCCAGACCCGGTTTGCGAAAAACACGTTTGAAGAGTGGCGGATGGTATTTGAGCCGTTGGATCTCTGTGTTGAACCGGTGTTGACGTTATCTGAGACAACCTGTCATCAACATAGCCAAGCTCGCGACTTGATCGTGGATGTACCGGATTGCAGCGGTAAGCCACAGGCTCAGTTGGCTTGCCCAATACAATTTTCCAGCGCACCTTTGCAGTATGAAAGGACGGGTGTCATGCCCGGAACAGATACCTACGAAGCTCTACGTGCACTTGGTCTGGATCAGCAGGCGATTGATGAATTGATAGAAAAGGGGGTGGCAGGTCATTAGTGGTCGCTATTTCGTCGTATTCCTGATCTATTGATGGGTAAGAGTACTGAAAGCTTTGTGAAGTAAAACTAACTGATTGGTTATGCAGAATACTGGCTGATTCCTTCATAGTGTCGGTTTAATAGGGATATTGAAGGAATCAGGGATGAGTTTAGAACGGAGTACCGGTTTTAATCGGAATAAAGATATTGCTACAACAGGGCCTGTTCACATATCTGTCGACAATTTTTACGGTAAAAACAAGAAATATTGCCGTATCGTTGAGATATTAAACGAGCGGCAGACTCTAGAATCAACAGTTTCTTCAACGCTAGCTGAGTCGCAATCCAGTGATGTTGCAAACCCTGTCCAGGATACACTCTTGTCACAGCATACGGTTAGTGCATCTACGGTAGCTCGATCGGTGAACTTTCCGCCTGAAGTTGACTCCCGTAATTCGGTGGTTGCTGATCAACCGGTTGCAGAATATTTGCCACATGGTTCTGCAATACCCGCTCAGGAAATAAGAATACTAGAGCCTGAAGCCAGCCTATCCGCAGCATCAAACCCAGTTGGCAGTCTTCCTGAAATTGACTCTCTCAGTGATGTTATTGCCAGCGCTCCGTTGCTGTCTATTGATGAGATATCACGGTTCGAAATGTCAGATGATGTGGCGGCTATTAGTTTGATTAAAGATGACTCTGTTCTGGTTGTAGCACAAGACAATGGTGATGTTTACCTTCTGGATACCTTGTCCGGAGCCATTCAAAGGGAGTGGCGACAAGCATCGCAAAATAACCATCCGGTTGAACCCATGCAGACTTCTGATGAAGAAGCATCAATGGATGATGGCTCGGAACTGGCGTCAGATGAAGAGCCAATGGATTATGACTCTGATTCGGATGACGACACTCGAGTTTCTTGTCTGGCACTGTCTGTTGATCAGCAGCAATTTGCGGTTGGGCGTGATGACGGGCAAATCAGGCTTTATAACTTGTCCAATGCTCGAGGCCCTGGTGCTGATAATGCGTGTCCTCCGCAAGACTGCCGCCAGATGCCAAAAGATGAGTGTGTCGGGTTGGCATTTACTGCGAACGAGCGGGGGCTGGGGCTTATTGCGGTAAGGGAGAATGGCAGAGTTGATCTTTGTGACATCCAAAATGGTAGCGTCTTTTTGAGGCAACAGCTATCGATAGGCCAAAGACGCTCCGATCATATGGCAAGTCTGGTGACCAGCCATACGGTAGCCAGTACCGTCACCGTTATTACGCCATCTAATGTGCTCCAGCAGGTTAATGCGCTTACTGGGGAGTGCCACAGTATCGGGCAGCTGGGTGCTGGCGCCACAGCGGTTTTGGAAACGGATGATTACTATGGTATCGCTCATTGCCCGTCAGATGGTCAGGCTGAACTGTTCATTTATGACAGGCATACCGGTGACCTTCGACATCAGATGAATGTCTCTCCTGATGAGATCAAACAAGGGAAATTGACGATGAGTTCTGATGGCCGGTGGTTGCTCTGTGGTGCCAGAGGGCGTATCAGGATGGTTGATTTGTACGGTTTCGAGTCAGAGAGGACGATCGCAATCGGCTCTCATTGGGAACTTGCAGGTTTAGCGTGTCATCCTGAGCGTCCGTGGATTGTGCTGGCACACGAGAGAATGGTGAGGATTGGTGAGGTCATCGCACAAGAGTCAGGGATCATGCAGAGAAATGCTTGGGTAGAAGAGTAAAGCACAGTCCCCAACGATTGTTATACTGTCATCTGCGTGCAATCGACCAGCGCCTGCGCTAGCGTGGAGATGTACAAAAATGCCTGTCGATACATCGGGAGGCTGAGGCCGCAGCGCGTTGCCAGTGACAGGATAATAATCAATGCATTTTGAGCTTACCGACGATCAGAAAGCCTGCCAGCAAACGGCAAAAGCCTTTTCCGACAAAGAATTGCTTCCTCATGCTGCTGAATGGGACAGTCAGGGACATTTTCCTGTGGACGTCATTCAAAAAGCGGGGGAAATGGGATTTCTCTCTCTTTATACACCGGAGCAGCAGGGGGGCATGGGGATGTCTCGTCTGGATGCCAGTCTGGTGTTTGAGCAGTTGTCCATGGGGTGTACATCCACTACTGCTTATTTGACCATCCACAACATGGTGACCTGGATGGTGGCTAACTTTGCCCATGAACCGGTGCGTGAAACCTTCTGTGAAAAACTGGTGACCGGTGAGTGGCTCGGCTCTTACTGCCTCACTGAACCGGGAGCCGGCAGTGATGCTGCTTCGCTGAAAACCACCGCGACCCGCAAAGGCGACAGTTATGTTCTCAATGGCAGCAAAGTGTTTATTTCCGGTGCTGGCAGTACCGATGTACTGGTTCTAATGGCACGTACCGGTGGAGAAGGGGCGGGTGGCGTTTCTGCGTTTGTTCTCAAGGCTGATACTGACGGTATCAGTTATGGGCGCAAGGAAGAAAAGATGGGCTGGAATTGCCAGCCAACCCGGCAGGTCAACCTTGATAATGTGCGGGTGCCAGCCGGTAACCGCTTAGGCGAAGAGGGGGAAGGATTCCGTTTCGCCATGATGGGGCTGGATGGCGGCCGAATCAATATCGCTACCTGTTCCATCGGTACGGCTCAGCAGGCGCTCAATACGGCCAGAAACTATATGCTCGAACGCAAGCAGTTTGGTAAGCAGCTGGCTGGTTTTCAGGCGCTGCAGTTCAAACTGGCTGATATGAATACGGAGCTGGTCGCTGCCCGGCAAATGGTACGAATGGCCGCTGATAAGCTGGATCGCAAAGATCATCAGGCGTCTGCCTATTGCGCAATGGCTAAACGCTTTGCCACGGACATTGGGTTCAAGGTCTGTAACGAAGCCCTGCAGATTCATGGCGGCTATGGTTATATTCGGGAATATCCGCTGGAGCGTCATGTACGCGATACCCGGGTTCACCAGATTCTTGAGGGTACCAATGAAGTCATGCGATTGATTATAGCGCGGCGTTTGCTCTCATCGGATGATGTGGAGCTGTTATAGTTTCGTATTACATTAAGTGCATTGACGGATTGCAAACGGTAAAACAATAGGAAACAGCGGGGATTTTTTAGATTCCCTGCTGCTTTATTGGTTTGAGTCAGGCTCATGGTCTTTTTTCTTTTATTCTCGCCATTCTTTTTTGGTTTTTTCTAATGCAGCCGTTTTTTGGAAATCAATCTCTTTATGCTCAATACCGTTAGGCGACTCTTTTTTCTTGACATCTGGGCGTGCTTTTTTAGTTGTTTTCTTAGGTACTTCAACGAATTCTTCGTTAATATATAAGCCGCTTAACGGACTAGGTGTGGATTTTTTTTGGCTGTTGCTTGATGTTGAGGGAAAACTACGTCCTGCAGAATAAACTGTGGGATCAGAGTCGTTGTCAGGTATAACAATTGAAAGGCTCCTCATGGAACGAGGAGGTGTGTATGAATATAGAGCACTGCTTGATTGAGGGATATTAAGATCACTTGATTCTGGTGATGCCAGTCGGGCACTCCTTACTTCACAAAGAGCAATACTCAATCGATTCAATGAGTAGGATCCATCATTAGATTCAGAATACTGTTCTGAATGTCGAGATATCGAGTCTGATGAATGATACTGGCGAGCTCTTGATATGCATTGTCCCATGTTTCTTTCCTTTAACAAAGATAAATAGTGATGTTGTTTCAAAGTTTCTAGAAACTAAAACGATGAAATGTAAATTAAATGTTGATTATTTGGTATAACATTGCTGTTTAGGTAATAAACAAGGTCGTATTGTTCTTGCTGTCTGTGTTGATGGTGATACGGCTTTTATCACCCACTATGCCATTGAGAAGAATTCAATAATTTGGCATAACCTCCATGTTGTGCCGCTGATTATTTTCTATTTTATATTAGTAACCGTTTAATGAGCCGTTGAAACACTGGCTGATGCTTTGTCTTTGTCCTGTGAGACTTTCTGGAATCGACGTTGAACAAAGAACATAGTGAAGAACAATGCAATGCATAGTGCGATCCAGAAGCCCATTGCTCCCTGGGCAGGTAGCAACCAGTTCTTCAGTGCCAACACTGATCCAAGAGGTAATGCAATTCCCCACAGTGAGGAGAGCACGATCAGCATAGAAGCGCGCGTATCCTTGTACCCTCTGAGAGCAGCATTAGTAGAAACCTGCAGGCTGTCAAAGACATGGTAAAGCGCCACCAGTGGTAACAACTGGCAGGCGAGTGTGATGACGCCAATGTCATTGGTATACAGCGCCGCAATCCATGTCCGGTTTCCATAGATAAGCAGCGCCATGCCAATGGCAACGGAGAACGCTGTCAGGATGCCCGTTTGTCCTCTGAAGCGTGCCAGTTCTCGATTGTTGGCGCCAACAGCCTGTCCGACCCGGATGCTGGTAGCAATACCGATACCTGATGCCAACACCATCGGCAGAGTCGACAGGTTGAAGGCGATCTGGTGTGCGCCGAGAACCGTGTCACCTGAGGGGGTCAGTAACAGGGTGATCAGGGTAAAGGCCAGAAACTGGAAAAACAGTGTGCAGCCGATCGGCGTGCCAACTTTGAGCAATGCGTAAAGTGTATCCCGCTGCAATGGTGCAAGACGACGCAAAGGACTGGTATGCCGCAATTCTGCGTTCAGTGCGATATAAGCCAGCATGAACAGTGGCGCCAGCCACATAATTAGTGCGGTGGCGTAGCCGCATCCAACGCCACCCAGTGCCGGCAGCTCAAGCTTTCCGTAGATCATGACGTAGTTGAACGGAATATTCAGCGCCAGGCTGAGTAGCTGGATCATCATGACCGGCCGCGTGTGCTCCTGTCCTTCCAGATAACTGCGAAGCAGCTGGTTCAGGGCTACACCGGGCATGCCCCAGGCAACTGCGTGCAGGTAACCGGTGGCGATTGCCTGCGTTTCAAGGCTCAGGCCGGTATACGCGAGCAGCGCCGGGCTCAGGTAGAGCAACACCAGTCCCGGTAGGCCAAAAAGCAGGGCCAGACGGAGCCCTTGGTGTATCAGGTCAGGAATGTCGCTGTGACGGCCGGCACCGACCAATTGGGCCACGAAAG
This sequence comes from Kistimonas asteriae, assembly GCF_018263925.1. Classification (GTDB taxonomy): domain Bacteria; phylum Pseudomonadota; class Gammaproteobacteria; order Pseudomonadales; family Endozoicomonadaceae; genus Kistimonas; species Kistimonas asteriae. The sequence continues at coordinate 54,557 of NZ_JAEVHF010000017.1, read as the reverse complement.
CGGTTGTCCCCATCAGCAGGCCGACCAGGAAGACATTGATCGGAATCCAGGTGGTATAACCAACGGCCACGGCGGCAAGGTCGGCAGCGCTGTAGTGGCCGGCCATGAGTGTGTCAACCAGGCCGGCCAGGCACATGACCAGCTGTGCTGCGGCCAGCGGCAGGGCGAGCCGCAGGAGAGTACGGACTTCATTCCGTACTGAAATCAGTGATTTATGCATGAAATAGCAGCCTTCAGGGTCATCAGAACCTGTGCATTAACGTATTTATAAGAATGAGTTATCCGGCATTTCGTTCCGGACGTTTTGCAACGATTTCAGGCTGGCTAATAGATGGTGGGCTGGGGCCATGCGGTACAGACAAGCGCAGCCAGCATGGTGGCACGATGCACCAGGCGATTGAGGTTGCTGCGGAAACGTCTGTTCATGCCAAGTCAGTTATGTGTGAACGATAGAGAGAATTTGGAAATAGTCCGAGTATTTTATAGCGGGAGCTGATGGGACAATATAGGGATGTCTCCCATTATCGCCTGATCGTAGCGTCTGACGTTCAAAATACCCAGAACTCTCGTTCTGGTTTCTGGTCAAATATTGAGTAAACGTCCTATTTAAGACACGGTATCGCTTGCCCTGCAAGCGTCATAATGACAAACGTTAGCCGCACTAACAAGGAGGTTAATATTGATAACATGGCATTCCGGCAATCAGTGTTTTTCCTCGAGCAACTTGCGCCCTCATATCCATGCGATTAAGCATTTAACCTGTCAGAATTTAGTAAAACCGTGCCTTGTAGATGTTTTGATATGCTGGCTTTCTGGTAGACTCTTGTCCCCAAATTCTTATATTGGTGACCTGGGCTATGCTTCAGGTTGGTTTGAACCCCATCGAAATCCTGGAACTCATCTATGTCTGCTCGCAGTCTAAGCCGGTGCGCGCTGGTTTGTTTCCTTTCAACCGTTTTCCTGCTTGGCGGCTGTCAGGCGCTGCAAACCGGTAGCCAAAATGCCGGAACCACTCCGAGCAGTGAACAGCAACACACGTCCGTAAAGAAGCCTGAAGAAAAGCAGGATGTTTCCCAGTGTGATCCCCGCGTCATTACCCGTACAGAAGTCGTCTACAAGCCCGTTGAAATTGGTAATAAGCTGGTGATTGGTGCGATTGAGCAGGCCACATTTGAAAATCTGGGCTTGACCATGGAAGCACGCATCGATACCGGTGCAACGACGTCGTCTCTGGGGGCAACGGATATCCGGCTGTTTGAGCGGGATGGTCGGCAGTGGGTCAGCTTTCGCCTGAACGGTGAACAGAATGATAAGGACAGCCTAGTGGTCGAGCGCCAGGTGGCTCGTAATGTGATGATCAAACGGCATGGCAAAGAATCACAGCAACGGCCCGTGATCAAACTGAAGGTTCGCATTGGCAAGATTGAGCAGATGGCTGAATTTACCCTGACGGATCGCAGCCAGTTTGAGTACCCGGTACTGGTGGGGCGCAATATCCTGACCGACATGGCCATTGTGGATGTCAGTCATGAATACCTGGTTTCCAAAAAGAAGATTGCCGATGGTAAGCAACCATGAGTAATAAAATGCAGATGCGGCTGGTCGTGCTGATATTGATTGCAATCGGCCTCGGCATAGCCGTTTACAAACATATGGCACTGGGATTTCCGATTTTTCCGGGGGAGCGGACCAAAGTCTGGGAGGTTGAAGCCCAGATTGAGTTCAAGGCAGAGGATGGGCCGGCCACGGTCTCGCTGGCGATGCCCGAACCGCATTCCCGCTTTTCGGTGGTGAATGACTTTTTTGCCTCGCCGGGCTATGGCTTCCGGAAAGTGGAAGATGGCGGCATCGAGCGGGCGGAATGGACCCGTCGGGAAGCCGCCGGCAAGCAGGTGCTGTATTACAAGATCAAGGTGCATGACAATGGCAGGAAGGCGAATGCGGATTCGAATGAGTCCGCCGCTGGCCATATGGCCGCAGAACCGCCGGAACTTTATCTGCCGGAGCTCGAAGGCGCCAGCCGTGTCGCAGCGATCGGGCTGCTGAAAGATGTCAAACAGCACTCCTCGAACGATACCAGTATGGCCAGCCTGCTGGTGCAGCAGTTGAATCAGCCGGATGCCAATCCCAACGTGAAAATTCTGCTGGATTCAGTTCGGCATGGGGAGTCCCGGGCGGTTCTGCTCATGCAGTTGCTGCGCCTGATGGACAAGCCGGTACGCCTGGTACGAGGCGTTTACCTGGAAAGTGGTCGTCGCAAGCAGCCATTGGTGGAAATGGTGGAAGTCCTGACTACCAAGGGCTGGACCATGATTGATCCGGAGTCTGGCCATGTGGGGGTACCGAATAACTTCCTGCCTTGGCAGCGTGGCGGTGTTTCCCTGCTGGATGTCACCGGTGGTTATGATTCCCGGGTGAACTTCTCTGTGATCTCTCGTACGGTACCGGTCAGCGATATGGCGATCCGGGAAGGCAAGATGGAGCATGCCGCACTGGTGGATTTCTCGCTCTACAGTCTGCCGATTGAAGAGCAGAATGCTTATCGCTACATCCTGCTGGTACCGATTGGTACGTTGATTGTCGTGTTGATGCGTATTCTGGTTGGCTTGAAGACCAGCGGTACCTTCATGCCGGTGCTGATGGCGCTGGCTTTCCTGCAGACCAAACTACTGCCAGGGCTGGTGATTTTCCTCACGATTGTCTCTATTGGCCTGTGGATACGCTTTATTCTCAGTCGACTTAACCTGTTGCTGGTGGCGCGAATATCGGCCGTGGTGATAGTGGTGGTGGGCATCATGGCCGGCATGAGTATCCTGAGTTACAAGATGGGGATACGGCAGGCGATGTCGGTGACCTTCTTCCCGATGATTATTCTGGCCTGGACCATAGAGCGAATGTCCATTCTCTGGGAGGAACAGGGGCCTCGAGATGTACTGGTCAGTGGCGGCGGCAGCCTACTGGTGGCGATTATCAGCTATTTCGCCATGACTAACCGGTTTATTGAGCATTTGACGTTCAACTTCCCGGAATTGCTGCTGGTGGTGCTGGGCGTCACGTTGTTACTGGGGCAGTACACCGGTTACCGGTTGCTCGAACTGCGTCGTTTCAAACCCCTGATCGAGAACTGAGCCATGGGTGTGCTAGCGTTTCTCAAGCGGCGAAAGGCGTTACGTGAACTCGGCATACTGGGCATGAACCAGCGTAACCATGCCTATATCGGTCGCTATAATCCGCGGTTCCGTTTCCCGCTGGTGGATAACAAACTGTCAAGCAAGACTCTGGCCATCCAGGCTGGAGTGGCGGTTCCGCGATTGATTGATGTCGTTACGACACAACATGACATCGTCCGGCTGAAACCTGAGCTGGATCGGCTGGGCGATTTCGTGATCAAGCCGGCCAAAGGCAGTGGTGGCAAGGGGATTCTTGTCATTGTTGGCAAGGACGATGAGCATTATGTTAAGGCCAGTGGTGAGCTACTGACGTTCAATGATATTGAGCGTCATATGTCGAATATTCTGGGAGGCCTGTACAGTCTGGGGGGCAACAGTGATGTTGCCATGATCGAGGCATTGATCCGTGCGGATAATGTGTTCGATGACTACAGCTGTGAAGGGGTACCGGATATTCGCACGATCGTGTTCAAAGGGTTTCCGGTGATGGCCATGCTGCGGCTGGCGACACGTGCTTCAGACGGCAAGGCAAACCTGCACCAGGGTGCGGTGGGGGTTGGACTGGATATCGCCACGGGCCAGGGATTACGGGCCGTTCAGTTTGACCGTCCCGTGACACATCATCCAGATACAGGACATGCCTTCGCAGGACTCACAGTCCCACACTGGCATCGCAACCTCGAGTTGGCTGCGGCCTGCTATGACATGGCAGGACTGGGTTACCTGGGCGTGGATATGGTGCTGGACAAGGATCATGGTCCCCTGATTCTTGAGCTAAACGCCAGACCTGGCCTGGCAATCCAGATTGCGAACGGGGTTGGTCTGTTACCACGGTTACAGCAGATTGAGGCCTTGGGGGATGTGAAAATGTCCGTTGAAGATCGTGTGGCCTACAGTATCCAGCATTTTGGTATGCGGAAAGTCGTGGCGGAAGTCGCCGTTGGACAGGATGTTGCGATGACTCCGTAGCCTCTTTTGAGGGATCGGTCATTGCTGGACACAGTGGTGACCGTCTGTCCTGCACTGGCCGTGATGCCTGTTATGTATTTTTTTTGTTTTTCCTGTCTGTTCCTGCCTAGAAAGAGATGCCCGATTCCTTTGGTAACGCGCATTCAATCCCATAGCGTCGTTGGGCATCGATAAATCCCCGCCAGCATGACTGGATTCTCGTCTATTCTGTTCTCTGTCCTGTTCTCTGTCCTGTTCTCAGGCGTTCGATTTTTTACCTATGACTGACTCCTGCTGTCTTCTTCGCCAGTCCATTATCCTGAAGACCGGGCATCAGTGTGTCAGGGGGAGTAGACTTCAATGTTGACATGCCGCCGAACCGTCCTGGATCGAATGCAGGTGCGTGAGGTGTAATGCAGAATGTCATTGGCATCCATCGTGATGAATGTGAAGTTTCCACTGAGTGTTGTAATAGCGCTGCTGATACCCTTCTGCTCGGGGCGGTGGGTGAGTGTTGAGAGTCAGGCGCAGATTTATACGCTGAGCATAGCGATCAAGGACATACTGGTTTTTTGTCTTCCTTTCGTGGTCATGAGCTTTGTCATTGCCTGCATTATGTTGCTTCGGTGGCGGGCTCTGGTATGTCTGATGTTGCTGATGGTGGCTGTTGTTATATCCAACATGATGGCATTGTGGCTTGGGTATGCTGTCAGCACATTACTGATGCCGGTTATTGACTACCCTTGGGACGGCAATGCTCAGGGGCAGGAGAGCTCGTTGTGTGGTTTGTGGCGCATTCATCTGCCAGTGTTGCTGACGCATAAACAGGCGCTTCTAGTCGGTTTCGTCGCTGGGATTATTCTGAATATACGCTGCCATCCAACGCTTCGGTATCTGGTTTTATTGGCAGAGGATGTCTCCGCATTTTTTCTCCGCTATATCTGTATCCCTTTATTCCCATTTCTGGTGCTTGGTTTTTCGTTCAAACTGCACGCAGATTTTGTTCAGCAGGATGTGCCCTTTGTCTTTGGTCCAACGTTCTGGTTGATCATGCTGCTGCAAATGGCCGTCATTTTGCTCTATTTCTTGATGGCTGCCGGATTTTCATGGCGGAAAGCCAGGCTTTATCTCTGGCGGTTATTTCCGGCGGCTGTCAGTGCCATCGGTACCTCTTCAAGTCTTTATTCCATGCCGGTATTGATGGTCTGTACGGAACGATGTGGCCGGTGTCCCGTGCTGTCCCGGGCGGTGATTCCGGCCATACTGTATGTGCATAACGTAGGTAGTGCGTTGGTGTTGAGTATTCTCGTCCTTGATGTGATGCGACGGTTTGGCATGCCGTTACCCAAGCCATCGGATTTTATTCTGTTTTCGTTATTTTATGCCCTGGCAAAGTTGACGGTGGTGAATGTTCCCGGAGGCATCATTTTAATAGCAGGGCCTATTTTGCAGACAACAATGGGCTTTTCTGATGGGATGCTTGGGCTGGTCACAGTGATGTACATCATTTTTGATCCCTTTGCGACAGCGGTCAATGTGACCATTAATGGCGCATTTGCCATTCTGTTTTCTCGCTTGTGTTTGCGTTGGCATATTCTGTCCAGTCCTCAAAAGGATTGTCATGCCCGTTATTTAACCCAGAGACGAAAGCATTAGTTTGCCTATGAATACCTTTTTCCGTGAACTCACAGGATGCCGGTTACGTGGCGGGTTTAGATCGTGATAGCTGAGCCTTGCTCATAAGGTGATAGCGGCAGTACGAATAAGTCACAGCGGTTTATGGCGCTATATTAAATCGGAACTATTATCCGATAAGTGGTTTCGAGGACATGCTTGTGGGGGCATTGTTAAAGAGAGCAAGGTTGCCTGCTGCTCTGGTTTTCGCGCTTATGCTGCCTTTTTTATTAGAATCCTGGGCAGTGCCGGGGTTACGTGTTGCTTCTTATACTTTCAGTCTTGTACTGAAAGAGTTATTGATTCTTGTATTGCCTTTTATTGTTTTCAGTTTTATTTCTGCCAGCATCATTCGTATAGGGAGTGGTGCCCTGCTCTTTACCCTGGTATTGGTTTTCTGTGTATTCACGTCGAATCTGATGGCGATCAGTATGGGGTACATGGTGGGCGTGTGGGCTGTACCGATGTTATCTCTGCCATTGGGGGGCATACAGTATGAAAGTTATCTGGCGAGTGCTTTGTATGTCTCATTGCCCACGCTAGTGACCAATCGTCAGGCACTGATTATGGGGCTGGTTGTTGGTCTAATACTGAATATTGGACATCATTCCCGCCTGAAATCCCTGATATTCTGGATGAGTGATCTATCATTTTTCTTTTTAAAGCGGTTATTTATTCCGATATTGCCTCTTTTTGTGCTTGGCTTTGCCTTCAAGCTTCATAGTGATGGCATATTGCACAGTGCCCTTCAAATCTATGGGAAAGTATTCATTCTGGTGTCTTTTACCCAGCTGGTATGGTTATTGGTTTTATTTTTGTTGGCTAGCAGTGGTTCGTTGCGATGTTGCTGGCAAACTATCAAAAATGTCTTGCCAGCGTCGCTGACGGGATTGGGGACTATTTCCAGTGCTGCCAGTATGTCGGTGTTGATTGTCTGCTCGGAAAAAAACACCGATGCACCTGTCCTGATCCGCAGTATTATCCCGGCAACGATTAACATCCATACCGTGGGCAGTGCCATTGGTCTGACCATACTGACGCTGGCCACGATGCGCACTTTCGGCATGGCGTTACCTCCATTTTCCGTATTTATGGGGTTTGCGTTTTACTTCGCACTGGCCAAGTTTTCGGTCGTTGCCGTGCCGGGGGGCGTTATTCTGATTGCCGGGCCGTTGTTGCAGTCTTTACTGGGTTTTTCTGATGACATGCTGGGGCTGATTACAGCGGTTTACATGATTTTTGATCCGTTTGGTACGGCGATCAACGTTACCGGTAATGGGGCGTTTGCGATTCTATTGACCCGTTTTTGCCAACGGTGGCATATCATTCGGTGGAAAAATGGGAATGGCGACAGTGATGACACAATACGGCGCCTCCAAGGCCGAAGATAACGGTCGCCTGGCTGACTGAAAAAGCGGTGACACTGCGCTTCACCCCGATGTTCCTATCCTGTAGAGTGCCCGCCAAACGGTTGAACGGAAAGCAGCGACATGAAACGCGAACTGGCAATTGAATTTTCCCGGGTTACTGAAGCCGCCGCCCTGGCAGGGTATAAGTGGCTGGGACGTGGTGACAAGAATGCGGCCGATGGCGCTGCCGTTGAAACCATGCGAACCCTGCTGAACCAGGTGCAGATTGATGGCGAGATCGTCATCGGGGAAGGTGAGATTGATGATGCGCCGATGCTGTTTATCGGTGAACGTGTCGGGCAAGGCGTCGGGGATGCGGTCGATATTGCCGTTGATCCCATAGAAGGCACCCGCATGACGGCCATGGGACAATCCAACGCGATCTCTGTGCTGGCCGTCGGTGAGAAGGGCTGCTTCCTGAAAGCGCCGGACATGTACATGGAGAAGCTGGCTGTCGGTCCGGGGGCCCGTGGCGTGATTGATCTGGACAAGCCGCTGGCTGACAACCTGCGTAATGTGGCGGATGCGTTGGGTAAATCGATCGAAGAACTGACCGTCATAACCCTGGCCAAGCCCCGTCATGATGACGTGATTCGTGACATGCAGCAGATGGGGGTGAAAGTCTTTGCTATCCCGGATGGTGATGTAGCGGCTTCCATCATGACCTGCATGCCAGACAGTGAAGTGGATGTGATGTACTGCATCGGTGGCGCACCGGAAGGGGTTGTCTCTGCGGCCGTCATCCGGGCGCTGGATGGCGATTTCCAGGGGCGTCTGATGCCACGCCATGAGGCGAAGGGGGATACCCCGGAGAATCGCGCGGCTGGAGAGCTGGAGATCAGTCGTTGCCATGAGATGGGCATTGAACCGGGCATTTTATTGCCGTTGGAGCGACTGGTCAGCTCCGACAATATTATCTTTTCCGCCACCGGTATCACCAAGGGTGATCTGCTAGCCGGTATCCATCGCAAAGGGAATGTGGCGACCACGGAAACGTTGTTGATTCGGGGTAAATCCCGCACCATTCGCCGGATTCAGTCCATTCACTACCTTGATCGCAAGGATCCGGATATCCGGAAGAACGTACTGTAAGTCAAAAAAAGGCTCCTTAAAGGAGCCTTTTTTATGGATTCCCGCTTTCAATGGCTACCCAGACTTTCCTTTATCCCGCTGTCGGCTTCACTAAAAAGAGGGGTGACTGCGACAGGTTAGGCAACCATGAAAAAATTATTGATAACCCTTTTCTTATCGGTGTTGATCATTGGCGGGCTGTTTGGCCTGTTTATGCTGGCGCTGGTGACATGGGGTTATCAAATTGGCGTCTATGACCAGTTTGAGGATTTATGGCGTTTCGCTACTCTGCTGATGGTGCCCGTGGTGCCGTTGTTGATCTGGTATATCAGTGAATCGGTGGATGACAACGACGACGGGGGTTAAAGTAGGGGACTCATCAAGTGGAAAACCCCTTCTGCGAGTCGCTTGGGAAATCCTCGACGGTTCCAGCTATCAAGAAACACTCGGTCGGATTGTCGGATGTAATTGTCGGCCAACTTGCCCATTTCCTGGCCAAAATTATCGTCATAGACCATCAGGGTGACTTCGAAGTTGAGCCAGACACTGCGCATATCCAGGTTAACCGTGCCGAACAACACGGTAGAACGGTCCACCAGTACACACTTGGTGTGCAGTAGACCGGCGTTGAACTGCTGGATTTCGACCCCCGCTTCCAGTAACTCCTCGTAGTAATAGCGACTCGCATAGTGCACCAGGCGAGAGTCGTTTCGCTCGGGTACGATCAGCTTGACCTTCACACCACGAATCGCGGCTGACACCAGAGCGGTCAGCAAGGCATCATCGGGAATGAAGTAGGGGGTGGTAATTACCAGTTCTTCACTGCTTTCATAAATCGCTGCCAGCAACACCTGGTGGAGTAGGGTACGGTCAATGCCCGGGCCTGAAGGTAAAACGTGCATGTCCGCACGGTGCAGGTTCATCGCAATGGACTGAGGTGGCTGGTAGGCGCTCCGGAAAACACTGAGGCCGTCACCGGTTTCCAGTTCCCAGTCCCACAGGATGATTGACGCCAGGACATGGGCAGACGGCCCTTCGATGCGTGTCATGGCATCCACCCACTGGCCAACCCCGGCATTCTGTTTGAACAGGCGGGGATCCATCAGGTTGAAGCTGCCGCTCCAGGCGACGGCGTCGTCGATAACGGCTATTTTCCGGTGGTTGCGTATGTCCATCCGTTCAAACAGCATTCTGAACGGCCCCACCGGCATGGCCTCGGACAGCCGGACACCGGCTTTTTTCAGGCGTTTGGCGGCCTGGCTCTTGAGGAAACTGCTGCTTCCGACCGCATCCAGCAATACCAGACAATGCACACCGCGGGTCTGTGCCGCCAGCAACGCGGCTTCAATCTCGTTGATGCGGCCACCGGATTCCCAGATGTAAAACTCCAGGTAAATACTGGAAGAGGCGTTATGGATATCGGTCAGCAAGCCATTGATGATGCTGTCGCTGTCATGGTAGAGCGTCAGATGATTGCCGGGCAGGGCCGGAATGTTCATGGCCTTTTCCGCCAGGTTATACACCCGGTTATGGCGATGGGGACTGGTGGTATTCTGCAGGCAGATCACTTCTTTCAGATGGCGTGACCACTGTTCATACGTCGGGTAAAGCGCTTCCGCCCGTTTGACCCGCTTGGTGCCGAGACGTCGGGTGCCAAACATCAGGAACAGGATGATGCCAGCTAACGGCAGGGCGAACAGCAGCACCAGCCACGCCAGGGAAACACCGACAGGCCGCCGTTGAAACATGATCGTTAGCGCAAACCCGATGATCAGGGCCAGGTAGGCGCCGCCAGCCAGTAGGCTGAACCAGGAAAAGGATTCCATACCGTGGTCTGGTTGTTATCCACCGGAAAGAAAGGATTTTCCAGTGTATCTGACAAGCTCAGGGATGTCAGTTCTGTAACGGCGGTATATGTACGGTTTTCCCCCCGGTCTATCCGATGTCTTCAGACAGGACAGTTAGTGCTAGTATTGCTGGTTTTTTGACGTGACCATTCCAGGTGCCTGTGACTACGACGGATTTTTCCTCGCTCCCGCTCAAGCCAGCAATGTTGGCTAACCTCAAAACCCTTGGCTACCGGGAGATGACCCCGATCCAGGCGGCCAGCCTGCCGGTGATCCTGAATCAGCAGGATCTCATCGCACAGGCCAAGACCGGCAGCGGCAAAACGGCGGCATTCGGGATTGGTCTGTTGTCCAGGCTCAATGTCCGGCATTTCCAGGTGCAAGCGCTGGTACTGTGTCCTACCCGCGAGCTGGCGGACCAGGTCGGCAAAGAGATTCGCCGGCTTGCGCGGTCTACCCATAACGTCAAGGTGTTAACGCTCTGTGGTGGTATGCCACTTGGGCCGCAGATCGGGTCGCTGGAGCATGGCGCCCATATCGTGGTGGGTACCCCCGGGCGTATTATGGAACACCTGCGCAAAGGCTCACTCTCACTTTCATCGCTGAAAATGCTGGTGCTTGATGAGGCTGATAGAATGCTGGACATGGGCTTTCTGGACAGTATCAACACCATCATTGAACAAGCTCCCGCGGATCGACAGACCCTGTTGTTCTCCGCCACATACTCTGAAGGGATTCGACGGATCAGTGGTTCAATCCAGTCTAATCCGGTAGCGATCACGGTGGAGTCTCATCACAGTCATTCGGACATTGAGCAGCGTTTCTATGAAGTGGAAAACACTCAGCGACTGCCGGTGCTGGCAAAGCTGTTGAGTCACTACCAACCGGCATCGACAGTGGTTTTCTGCAATACCAAGCGGCTTTGCCAGGAAGTGGCGGACGATCTGCAACAGCGGGGATTTCAGGCACAGGCACTCCACGGTGACCTGGAACAGCGGGCCCGGGATCAGGTGCTGGTTGGTTTTTCCAACAGGAGCTGTTCCGTACTGGTCGCCACGGATGTGGCGGCCCGCGGGCTGGATATCCGGGAGCTGGAAGCCGTGATCAATCTGGAACTGTCCCGGGATCCGGAGGTGCATGTGCACCGCATCGGTCGGACGGGGCGTGCAGGCCAGACCGGTCTGGCGCTGAGTCTCTTCAGTGGGTCAGAACACTATAAACTGCTGGCGATTGAAGCCAATCAGCCGCACCCCCTGATCATAGACCGTACCGACAGCTTGAAGGTGGACGGTCCGATCGTCTTCAAGGCGCCCATGGTGACGCTTTGCATTGACGGTGGACGCAAGAACAAGGTTCGCCCTGGCGACATCCTCGGCGCGCTGACAGGTAAGGACGGCATTGCTGGCACGGAGGTCGGTAAGATCGATATTTTCGATTTTTGTGCTTATGTGGCGGTCAAGCGGGCAGTGGCGAACCGGGCGCTGAAACATCTGGCAGCCGGTAAAATCAAAGGGCGTTCCTTCAAAGTTCGAAAACTGCGTTAAGCAGCGGGTCAATGCTGTTAGAGGCCGGGTGCTGTAAGCATCCGGTTGGTGCACTCACCGGGATAACTGTTGTGGTTGGCGCCCGGTGAGCTGACCCCGCTTAACAGACTGAACCGTGGATGGCTGCCGGTATTGGCATCTGACCAGTGCACCAGGTAGGGGTGCATCAGCAAGACATCGCCCGGCGCCAGCTCAGGACAGACGGCCTGCTCTGTCCACTGGGGATCGGGCTGATTTCTGGCGGGTTCTAATCCGTTCAGGCCAACGTGCCTGTGTGATCCCGGTACGACCCTCAGCCCACCATTGCCGGAGCCGGCCGAATCAATAGCGATGACGGCCACCACATAACTGCCCCAGTGATTCATGTCGGACCAGTTGGGATCTGCATTCAGGCGGTGTTCGACATCGCGATGTGGCGGGAAAATGACCTTGTCACCCGGCAGTTTGGGGTGAAACTGGCAGATCAGGTGCTCAAACTGCTCCGACATCAGAATGTCGGCGAATGCCTGCAAGAGCTTTGGGTGTCGCGACATTTGCAGCAGCGTGGGGTCGGCACTGCCGCAGCCACACACGCGGCAGAGTTTCTCAAGGTGCCCGTAAGCATCGTTCGCCACGACAAACTGGGCGCCACGGTAATAGAAGTACCCATCGAAATGGCGCCCCATGAAGGCTGCGCGCTGTTCGGCAATCTCAATGAGATGATGGAGAGACGCCTCGACCAGTGTCACCTCATCGCCAGACAGCAGATGACGAATCGAACAGTAGCCGTCTTCAAAAAACTGCCGCCAGTCAGTCTCTGACAGGGGAGAGTGCTTGCCAAACCGGCGCTCAGGCAGGGGATGCTCCATATCAGACCCAACGCTCCTGTTGTTTGCCCATATCTTCAGGTTAGTTCGGTCTGTGAGGGGGAGGAAATTCCCAAGGCAAGTGTTCTGGCAAAAGCCGGGGATGTGTCATTTTTCTGCAGCCTGCCCCCCGAATCGTTGATCATATTTGAACATCTCCTGCTATTTTGCATGCATCCGGTTTTTTCTCTGGGTAACAGTCGGGTATTGTCATACTCATGGATAGCAAAAAACGGATAACGTCAGCAACGCGACGACATGGAGACGCTCAATGCCGATAGTGCAGAAGACCCCTGTGCAAATGCTGGAGGAACAGGCAAAGCAGCAGGGGGAACGGGTTTTCCTACGCCAGCCCGTTAATCGAGAGTTGTGCGATTTCAGCTGGGAGGCAGTCAGAAAGATGACCCGCCTGCTGGCGGGAAGCTTACGTCAACTCGGCTTTTGTCCCGGCGATCGCATTGCGGTGTTGTCAAAAAATTGTGCCGAGTGGTTTATTACCGACTTGGCGCTGATGGCGGGCGGTTATATCAGTGTTCCCATCTATCCCACGGCCAATGCCGATACGATTCGCTATGTGCTCAAGCACAGTGGTGTAAAGGCGATCTTTGTCGGCAAGCTGGATGACTGGCCGGCTCAGGAAGCCGGGGTGTCGGGAGACCTGGTACGCCTCGCCATGCCTTACGACACCATGCCTGCCCAGTACCACTGGCAACAGCTGATGGAAATGGCGCCGCCGCTTGAGCCAAGCTATCCGGAGCCTGATGATGTGATGAGCATTATCTATACCTCCGGTTCCACGGGGAATCCCAAGGGAGCGGTACTGACCTATCGCAACTACAGCTGGGCGTCGCAGGCGGTTGCCCAGGACCTGGAGGCTGGAACCGAAGACAGGGTGATCTCCTACCTGCCGCTGGCCCATATCACTGAGCGTGTGTATATCGAAGGCGCCAGTCTATACAGCGGGCTGGTTGTCTATTTCGCAGAAAGCCTGGATACCTTCATTGAGGATGTGCAGGCTGCCAGTCCCACCCTGTTTATTTCCGTTCCCCGGTTATGGACGTTGTTCCAGAAAAACATTATCGACAAGGTTGGACATAACAAGCTGAACCTGCTTCTGCGATTGCCCATTATCGGGAAAATCGTTGCGGGCAAGATTCGTGCAGGTTTGGGGCTTCAGGATGCACGGATACTGGGATGTGGCTCTGCCCCGGTGTCACCGGTACTGCTGCGCTGGTATGAACAGGTCGGTATGCCACTCACTGAGGCCTGGGGCATGACGGAGAATGGTGCCTATGCCACCCTGAATTATCCCTTCCGGTCCGACAAGGTGGGTACGGTCGGCCGTCCGGGCATTGATTGTGAAGTGAAGACCGGTGACAACCAGGAGCTGCTGTTCAAAAGTCCGGGGTTGTTTAAGGAGTATTACAAGGACCCTGAAGCGACTGCGGCAGCCTTTACTGATGATGGTTTTTTTCATACCGGCGATCAGGCCGAGATCGATGCGAATAACTATGTCACCATCATCGGACGGGTTAAGGATACGTTCAAAACCGCCAAGGGTAAGTACGTCACCCCTGTACCGCTGGAGCGTAAGCTGGTGCAGAACCCGCTCATTGAACTGGTCTGTGTCATTGGTTCGGGGCTGCCTTATCCGGTGGCGCTGGTGCAGTTATCGGAAGGCGCCTCCGGTTTGCCGAAGGAACAGGTGACCCAATCCCTTCAGGAAACCTGCAAGGCCGTGAGTGCGCAAATGGAAAGTCATGCGACGCTCGGTGGTATTCTGGTGGTGCAGGAACCCTGGACGGTGGAAAACGATGTACTGACGCCGACATTGAAAATCAAACGGCAGGTACTGGATAAGCGTTACACCGACAAAGTGTCGGAGATGCGTAATGATCAGGTGCAGTGGGAATCGGATATCTAAAGGCTATTTTCTGCTATTCAACCTGAATGTAAATAAATAGGGGAGCCTTGCGGCTCCCCGTCATGCTCAGGCAGAGCATCTTTTACTGATACTCAATCACCTTGTTAGCCTTCATCGAATACATGGCATCACTGTATTCCGAGGTTTTCTTTTCAGTCTTCAGCTGACCGTATACCCAATAGGGGGTATAGGCGGTTTCCTGGTATTTGAGACCTTCCGGGAACGTCACATAGACAATCTGGTTGGGCGGTGGTGGTGGCACATGGATACAGGCGCCCATGGTGGGAACCAGCAGGAACTCAGTCGCCATCTGCTTTTTGTTCATGTTCAAAGGAACCAGGTAGCCCGGCACTTTGGCATAAACATTGTTGAGCTTATCCACCACCTTGCTGCCATGTTCCGTCATGTAGATCTGCATTTCGCCGAAAGGAATCTCATCGCGCTCATACCGTTCGAGAATTTTTTCATCAAACGGCGGCATCAGGTCGTTCCAGATCAGCTTTTGGGCCGTTTCCTGGTTTTTTGCCGGCGCACTTTCAGCCGCTGCCAGCAGGCCTGGCTGCAAAAGCAACAGGCTGACCAGCAAGCAGGCTTTCTTGAGATGGCGCAAGGGTATCAGGGCGTGTGGCATCATTATTTTCCTTTGTTATACCCGGATCGTCAGACCGTCAGCCAGGGAATTCCGGTAAGCACGCAGTGCAGGGAACAAGCCCAGCAGCAGTGCTGTCGTGATGATCGCAATCATCAGTCCCAGCTCAAACAGGCCTGGCAGGCTGATGGTCAGATGCAGTCCCAGCCAGCTCTGGGCCAGAGGCTGGGCAGCGAACAGCAGTCCGTACAGCAACAGGTTGCCCAGCAGGCAGCCGGCCAGTGCATAGAACAGTGACTCGAACATCAACAGGAAAAAGATATGGCCGGGCCGGGCGCCGACAGAACGCAGGATGGCCATCTCCCGTCGTCTTTCATTTAGGGATGTCAATATGGCTGTCAGCATGCCGGTCAGCCCGGCCAATACTACCAAAGCGGCAACACCCAGTAGAGCCTTTTCTGCGACGCCAACCAGTTGCCAGAGCTGTTGAAGGGCGACGCCGGGCAATACCGCCAGCAGGGCTTCCTGGGGATATTCATTGATCAGCCGCTGAAGCCGGAAGGTGGCCATACGTGATTTCAGGCCCACATAAAAGGCGGTGATCGCTTCAGGTTCCAGCGACAGGTTGCGCGCCTTGTCCGCCGATACGGTCAGCCCTGGAATGGGCGGAGCGCCATTGTGCCAGTCTACATGCAGCGCTTCTATTCCCTGCAGCGAGATAAGAATGACCCGATCCATCGGTGTGCCGGTTCGTTGCAGGATACCGCTGATCCGGAAAGGTTTGTCGTCGTGATTCTGCAGGCTGACCATTTCAACGCCATGGGCGAGCGTGATGCCCTGTCCTGTCGTATAGCCCAGTTCCGCGGCGACATCGGCCCCTATGACCGCATCGTAAAGATCGGAAAAGGCCTTGCCATGGGCAAAGACAAGCGGTTGATCGCCGGCATGGCGAAAATGCTCGAACATTGCCGTATTGGTGCCCACGACCCGGTAACCGCGATGGGAGTCACCCAGTGATACCGGGATCGTCCAGTCAACGGCTGGATCGCTGGCGATGTCCTCCCAGGTTTCCCGGGAGATATTGTTGGTCGCATCGCCAATATGGAACACCGAATACAGTAGCAGGTTTATGCCGCTGCTACGGGCGCCCACGATCAGGTCGGTGCCGGAGATAGTGTTGGTGAAGCTGTTCTTGGCTTCAACCCGGATACGTTCCACCCCCAGCAGCAAGGCAACACTGATGGCAATGGAAACCACGGTCAGTAGTGCGGTGATACGGCGGTTCAGAATACTCCGACAGGCAAGCTTCAGCAGTGACATACGGCGTCCTCCTGCATGGCGGCAGCCTCTGTTACGGCCGCGTGGTTGAGTCCTGCCAGTGACAGGCTGCGGTCGAACAAATGTTCCAGACCAGCGTCGTGGCTGACAAACAGCAGGGTGCTGCCGGCCGCTTCACACTCCTTGAACAGCAGGCGGATGAACGCTTCCCGGGTATCGGAATCCAGTGCCGACGTCGGTTCATCGGCAATCAGGATTTCCGGACGACCAATCAACGCGCGTGCAGCGGCGACCCGTTGTTGCTGCCCAATACTCAGGGCTGTGACCGGGCGGGCCAGTAATGCCGGGTCGGACAGTCCCAGCTGTGCCAGCAGTCGTACCGCCTCCTCGTTGCCGGATTGACCTGCTGCTGCCAGTTTTTGCCGGCGTACCGGGGAAAAGCCCAGGGGCAGCAGCACATTTTCCAATACCGACAGATAGGGAATCAGGTTGAACATCTGAAAGATGAAACCGACATGGTTGGCTCGGAAGCGATCCCGCGCTGCGGGCGAGAGCGGATTGATCGGCGTGCCGAGCAGGGAAACATGTCCCCGCTCAGGCACCAGTACGCCGCCAATCAGCCCCAGCAGCGTGGTTTTTCCACTGCCGCTGGGTCCCTTGAGGAAGACCTTTTCTCCCGGTGTGACGGTTAATGCCGGAATATCCAGCACCGGCTGGCCTGGCTGCCAGCTGAACAGGAGATCATCCAGCTGAACAGGCGGTGTCGTTGGTAAGACCGTCATTGGCTTAGAACCGGAGCACAGGTTTGTCGCGTTTGAGGGTTGCCGACATCTGACCTTTATCGGTCAGCGCCTGCACTGTCAGTGATTCGCTGTTGGCAAAGCGTTCAAATAACCGGGCTTCGATCTGTGTCAGGGCTTTCGGGTCGTTGCACTCAAAGACCTGACTGACGGTGAAGTCCAGATGGCTGTCATGGTCATGGTGGTGACCATGATCATCGTCGTGATGCGCTTCGGCACTATGACCTGCCTTGGTACTGAGTAGTGTGCATTGGGCGGAGGTCGGTAGCTGCCACATGGAGGCTTGTTGCAGGCGTTCAATGGCCTGATCAACCTGCTGCTCCCGCTCCGGGCTGGTAATGCTTTCGAAGCCGACAATGTCATGACCGGGGATGGTCATTTCAATATGCAGCAGCTTGCCTTCCACCGCCAGGTTCAGTTGTCCGGCACCGTGCACGTGCGCGCCATGATGACGTGACGTTTCGGCCGCAACAGGCATGGAAATAAAGAGAATAGCTGCCATAGTGCGGCAGATCGTTCGCTGGTTCATGGTATTTTCCCGTCGTACAGTCGCGCGGTTATCTCATGCGCATACTGAAGTGAAATTGTGTCAGTTGTGTGTTGATGGATTCACTCAAAAACGACAGGAGGCGCTCGAATACGGTGCAGGGTTTCATGCTGTTCGGCGAGCCGGAGCATGACAGGCTCAACAACAACGGTGTAGCTGGGGATATGCAGCGACAGGCTCGAACTATTCAGTATCGAGGGTGACGATGCCTGGTGGCAGAGGCTGCAGTCCGTGTGCCATTCAGGCAGAAGGTCGCCATCGTGAGCGTGAGCATTACCCAGAACAGACCAGCACAACAGTACGCCCACAAGCATCATGATGATGGTGGTGTGCCTGGGGCTGGATGTGATTGTGCTGGGAACGTACATCGAACGGGATGGATCCGCTGGAAATGGAACTGTTATGTTATAACACTTTTAGTGCGCTGAAAATCGTAGACTGATAAGGCGTGACGGTATTCATTCCATGTTATCGAGCTCACTGTCCTCCACTTCGAGAAATTTCCCTGTGACCACCTGTCCTTTGACCCGGTTGCAGTACCAATTGTAAAAGGGGTAGGCGATCAGGGCAGACATCACCCCGCCAATACCACTGAGAAACGGCGTGAAAAACATCACAACCAACCAGGCCGCAGGGTTGGCTACGGCCTTGGAGGTGAATACCCCGAGGAGTCCCCAGAACAGCCCGCTGCCAAAGCCGACGATGAAACTGAGCGAGCAGAGTGATCCAAGGGAAAGTTCCATACGGTAGGTTTTCAGCATGCGTCCCTCTCCTTTTAGTGCCTTCCTGGCGGCTTGTCTTCTCAATTTATCTCAGCATAAAAGACACCGCTCTGCGAGTCTTCTTATACTCAGAGCCTCCACGGTTTGAGGAACTGACGGTACTTATCCGTGAGTTGGGGGAATGTGTATAGACCTTGCTGCTGCCAGGAAGTTGTATTTGTGATAGCTGAGGTTTGGCAGGCAAAAGCCAGTACATCGTCGTGGGGATACACATACCAGTAGCCTCGCTCATAAAAGGCAATCGACAGGTTTTGGTGTTCAAGGTGTGATGCAAGCGTCAGGCGGGATTTCAACAGAATGGAGAGTTGAGGGGGTCCGCTATGGTGATGGGCAATAAAATCCACAGATTCGTTGTTTGCCAGCAGCCCTTGACTAAAAAAACCATAATTGGCTAATGCGGCAGACACTTTGTGGTGATTATATTGTCGCTTATAAATCTTAGTGAGTTTGTCAAAATCAATACGTCCAAATTGTACGTTGTTCATTATTTTTTATCAGGTTCTATTTTTATGCTGGTTTCCAAATGCTATCGAATAATCATAGTCGTTAAAATGGTCGTTCGAGAAATATAATAAATGTTGGATTGATAAAAAATATTGTCATAACGGCATGCCAATATTTTTACTATAAAAGCACTGTCTTATGATTATTGTCATGAAAACTAGACGTTGTGTGAACAGTCTTTAATCCCTCACGATTAACGCTGCTTCTTTTAATTCTGTACTCCTTTTCAGGAGGGTTCGCGATGAGATGTTTCTCTTTCCGATGGCTCTATGTGTACAGCTTAATAATGGTATTTTCTGCAACCGTCAGAGCTGATCTGCCTTATGTCAGCCCGCAGCAGACTTACGAAGAGATTATGACGGGGTTGTCTCCCGATCTGGATTCCGCCGATATAACGCCCTGGCAGCACCCGGCTGAAGAAATTACAGAAAAGACCATTGAAGGCATTTGGGAAACAATACAGACAAAAGTCCCTTTTACGTTTAGCTCAAAACCCATTTCGATTGCATCAGGGCTGAAAACGGTACTTGAAAAAATATACAGTTTTCTGGGGCCGATTCTTGAAGAGTATGATATCGAACATAACAATGTGACTGAATACAGTAATATGCTTCCAGTGACGTTTGGTAAGGGGGCTTTCGAAATTATTGCCTATGATCCTTATTCTACCAAGGATCGGTTATCTCCTAGCCCAATTTCTACCACGGAAGCACCTTTATTCCGGGTGAAAATGTATCCTGAATTTGCAGCGAACGAAGCTTCTGAATTTGTGCTTAAAAATCTGGAGGTATTAAGGCTAAGTTCAAAGCCAACGTCGCAAAATATGATTATTGAGTTTTATACGACGAATGACGACACGCTGGTCGATAAATTGCACCTGCCTGCGAGAATGGCGAATGATCAGTTTGGTGCCTGCCTCACCAAGGCCAAAGGTCGCAGTTATATAAATTATCAAAAACAGCATCCCTACAGTTATGCACGGGAGCCGGGACGTCACAAGACTCGCTGTACCTGGAATAATCGCGCGCCAAACTGTGCGGTATCCAACAGCTGGGTGTTGCTGAATGTCATTGATCCCCTTTGGCCCAAGACATCCTTTAATACCAGTTTTACCCATCAGACTTGGGAAAGTATGACGGATGACCAACGGGCCTATTATGGTCCCATGATGTGGCAGAACACGACCGCCATCAGCAAGTCTGAAATCAGCCCGATGGATCCGGATTACCAGCTGAAACTCTGGCGTGATCCGGAATGGTTACTGCGTTCTGATCATATGTTTGTTTATGGCAATAACTACTACAACGATTTTGCTCACAATGGTCAGGTTATTGTCGAGACCGATGACCATGGCTATAAAAAACCGAATCAGGGCATCCGGTTTGGTGATGATGGGAAAGCCTATTATCAGGTTTATGTTCCCCGCAATGGTCAGTATGAATTGACGCTGGCTTTCAGTCATGAAACGGCGGCGGCGCTAACGGTTCGCAGTGCGCTGGATAAAAGCATCATTTTCAGTACCGAAGCACCGGCCCCCGAGGACGGTCTGAAGCATCTCAAGGTTTCTGTGCCGAGAGAAATTGATCTTCAACAGGGTCTTCTGTACGTCAGTGTTGAAGGCAACCATCTTGACTACCACTACATGTTGCTGAGTTATGTTGGCAACCGTGAAGAGGAACGGTACGAATACCTTGAAACACAGCGTGACCTGATTCGGCGAGAGGTGGTCAGTGCGATTGCCCATATTGAAGAGCATACGACGACTCGTGATGAAATCGGTGACAGTATTGAATCTACCCGTTTTACCCTGCAACATCTGGTCAAGCGGCGTTATGAGGAACTCAAAGCTCGGGAATACTCACCGTCAGAGCCCTTGATGCAGGAGATTCGTCGCTTTATCAAGCAGCTTGAAGACCGCATAGCAAAAGCACAGCGAGACTATGACCAGTACCCGGATGATACCGAGATTCTGATTCAGGGCGCTGATGTGGTCAGGAGTAATGATTATGTCAAACTGCGCGGTAATGAAGCGCTCTTTATTGGTGAAAGCCTGTTTGAAGGCAAGATTGGCGATGCGTCGTATAAGGTGACGATTCCCAGAAGTGGTTATTATCGGACTGAATACGTTATTTCTACCTATGATGTTGGCGCCAGCATCAATGTACAGGACGAGAATAACCGGACGTTCTACAGTACACGTTTGCCCAGAACCTCTGACAGCATTTTCTCCCCACGGTATGAGGCCATTACCAGCGATGATGCCCGTGAGTATTTTGAGGCGGGTGATACGATCATCAACATCTGGTGTACGAATGGACGGTTTACCCTGCAGAAGTTCAAGCTAACCTTTGATGGCGCGTAAGGTGCGCAAATATCGATAAATATGTGCCATGCTGACAATGGCAAGCAGTAAAAACGTACTTTGTCGTTTGTCATTGTCTGCTCAGGTATTAAAGCGGTTTTTACACCAATACTGCTCACCCAGATATGGGTTTTTCCTGCATTCATCACATTTGTACATTGAAACTGGCGCCGTTATTTGCCAGTCTGAAGTGGTTAACATGCAGTGGAGAGCATGATGAAAACCACAGGCAAGGAGCGCCGGATTCCTGTAGAGAATGATGGTGTTGCCGTTCTGTTTGATGCGGAAAATATATCCCCCCGCAGTACGTCGATGGTCGTTGAACAGGCCCGGCAGTATGGCGTGAAGCCCATTCTTCGCGCTTATGCAGACTTTTCCCGAGGGCATACCAAAGGTTGGGAGCAACCCGCCCTGAAGTACGGTATCCGGACAATTCATCAATTCAGCTACCGTTCTGGCAACAGTAGCAGTGACTTCCTGATGATGTACGATGCATTTAAGCTACTACACAGTGGTAAAGTCGGTATTTTTCTGGTGGTCACTAACGATGGGGATTTTTTAACCCCCATACAGTTGATTCGTCAGTCTGGTGGTTATGTGCATGGCTTTGCTGACCGGGGAAAGGTCAAGAATGAGCTGGTTCGTGCCTGTGACACATTTTCATTTATACCGGGAGACAGTTTGGGGCCCATGGAGCTGGAGCAGGAAGGCAATACGATTCCTGTGCCGGTAACCCGTGAACTGGTGCAGGCCTGTGAACAGCTAGACCCCAGTAATGGTTGGATTTCCCTTTCCCGTCTGGGACAGCACGCACGTATCCCTCTCAGGGGAACAGGTTATCGGTTTCGTAACCTGTCACGTCTGATTCGTGCCTGTGGTGCATTTGAAACGGATGCTGAGAGGGGGCACCAGTTTTTACGACTGGTGAATGGAACCAATATTGAGGAGTTATTGGATCAGGCGTCATCGGACGCCTGATCGCTGGGGATTATGCACCCGGTGTGTCGATAAATTCACTTTCCTGGGCATGGACAGAGGTATCTTGTCCTTTCTCTTTGCGGCGTTTGGCCAGCTTGATGGCAGGTTTCCATTCCAGCCACTTCGGATCAGCCTTTTCATACAGTTTGAAACGCATACCGGGTTTAACCGGTGTGGCAGCTGCTGCAGGTGTCGCGAAGGCAATGCCACCTGCGAGAAGGCTTTCCAGCGACTCTGTACGAATTTTGGCGCCACTGAATAAACCGACATCAACGTCTATACCACTGGCATTCCAGAACCGGGTGTCAGGGGTAACCAGGGGTGCATAATGATCGTCTATCGTCAGGAAAATAATGACATGATCGGCCGGGTTGCCGAGACGATAGCCTGATACTTCACCCACCTGGATTTCCCGGTAATACACCGGGTTTCCTTTCGCGATGGAGCCCAGGCGGTCTGATACCAGTTTGATTTTCAGGCCTGTCAGGCCATTGCCTTGAACCGGGGGACGATTGCGGGCAACAAATTCCGTTTTTTCTGGCGTCACCTTATCGGCAGGGTCTACCTGAATGTACTGGCCTTTGATCAGTGTATCCAGGTTCGCCGTACGGGCCAGCCCCAGTTCAGGCTTGACCAGCCAGAACCGCGCGCCTTCGCGGGCCAGCCAGCGGTTGTCGTTGTAGATCAGGGTATCGGCGACAATGGTGGACTGATCGGGATCCGCGATGTCATGATCCAGTCTAACCCGCTTCACTTCACCCACTTCCATGCCCCGGAATTTCAGCGGAGTGCCCGCTTTCAGTCCTTCCCCGGAATCAAACCGGATTCGCACCATCAGGCCCGTCTCCATGGCTTCCTGTTCGGTGTCGTACAGCGTGAAGCGTTGACCATGTTTGACTGTGGGTGCTTTGACTGAGGGCGTAGCCAACCCGATGCCGCCATTCATCAGTGTGGCGAGCGTGCCCGTGTTGATGCTCAAACCGGATAGATCGCCTTTGATGTGAATACCACTCAGGTTCCAGAAGCGACTGTCTTGATTGACCAGATGAGCGAACTCGGGACGAATGAAAATTGCAATCCGGATACCACTGTTATCGGATGCCAGTGAATATTGCTGCACGGAACCGATCTGGATCTGACGATACAAAACCGGGCTTCCAACACTGACACCTGCCAGAGTTGGGGCTTCCAGTGTCAGGTGAAGACCGGGCGCATTGGGGCTGATCGGAGGACGTTTGTCGAGCCCTACGAATGTACGACGTTGTTTGTTGGCTTCCACATCCTTGAGATTCACGTCCATGCTGATGTAGGGGCCGCTGAGTAGTGCGTCCAGGCCCGATACGCCTTCCATGGACAACTGCGGTTCCACAACCCAGAAGCGGGTGCCTTCAACCAGGGCCGGTTCGGCGCGAGGGTCCATGTAAATGCGAGCGGTAATCTGACTCAGGTTTTCTGAAATATCGACAGACTCCACCATGCCGATTTCAAACCCCATGAACATGACCTTGGTGCGTCCTTCCTCCAGGCGAACACCGGTGGGGAAGGTGATTTCAACCGGAATGCCAGTGCGTGCATTGTCATAGTCATCGTAGAGGGTAAACAGCGCACCATTATGACCCGGTGGTTGTTCGGGTTCATGTTCGGGCGTGCTGAAGGCAATGCCGCCCTTGATAATGCTGAGTACCGACTGGGTGCGAACCTTGAGGCTGGACAGTCCACCGGACACTTCGACGCCGCCAGCATTCCAGAACCGGGTATTCATTCGTACCAGGTGGGTATAGGCTGGCCGAACAAATACCTGAATATCGACGTGCTGGTTATCAGCGCTCAGGTTGTAACCGATCACTTCACCGACCTGTAAACGACGGTAGTAAACCGGGCTGCCCTGGGTGACCGAGTTCAGATTATTGGTTCGCAGGGTAAAACGCAGGCCATCAGGATCCTGGATGGCGGGTGGCTCTTCTTCTGCAACGTAAACCTTTTTGCTTTTTTCCGTACTTTTGCCCGGTAAAAAGCCGATATAGTTGCCAGAGAATAGGGTGTCCAGCCCACTGATGCCCGCCATCGATACGGTTGGCTTGACCATCCAGAACTCGGCGCTGGTAGTGAGATAAGGCGTCATTTGCCGACTCATCTCAATATGTACGTTGACGCCTTTCAGGTCAGGCAGCAGGACAAGGTCCTTGACCTTTCCGACAGCCAGTCCGTTATAGACAACCTGTGTCTTGCCGGGTTCCAGCCCCTCAGCATCGGGAAACTGAACGGTGATAATGACACCGCCTTCCATAAACGCACGCCATGCCAGCCACAGGCCGATCATCAGGGCGATCAGCGGCAGCAGCCATATGGTCGATAGCCGACGCTTGGGGGTAATGATATCCGGCTCCTGCAGTATGGGCTTGTCGATATCAGTCATGCGATGTGTTTTCCGTGAGTGAACGTTATTTATTTGTCGTCGGTTGTACTGACTGCCGCCTGTGACAGTTTACTATGGGCAGGCGGCTCAATGGCATCCCATAGCAGGCGTGGGTCAAAACTGATAGCCGCCAGCATGGTCAGAACCACCACACTGGAAAAAGCTACGGCACCAGGCCCGGCCTCGATGGTGCCAAGACGGCCAAAGCTGACCAGGGCCACCAGGATTGAGATCATGAAAATATCCAGCATGGACCAGCGCCCGATCCACTCAATAAACCGATAGAGCTGGATATGCCGACGGATCTGTGCCGGTTTCCCTTTGCGTACGGCAAGCAGCAGGATCACCATGCCGATCAATTTGAACATGGGCACCAGGATGCTGGCGGTGAAGACCAGCAGGGCGATAGGCACCATGTCATGACGCATCAGTTCGATGACGCCGGACATAATGGTATCCGGCGTGCCCTTGCCGAACTGGCTGACCGTCATGATGGGCAGCAGGTTGGCGGGAATAAACAGGATCGCTGCGGTAATCAGCAGGGCCCAGGTACGCTGGATACTGTTACGGCGTCTGATATACACCGTTGCGCCACAGCGGGGGCAGTGGCGTAAATCGCAATGGCAGACCTCATGGCATTCCAGGCATTGTTGCAGGCCAAGGCGTTTACCCGTGGTCATTGCTGATCCTCCAGCAGTTTCCAGAGATGGTGTTCATTCAGCAGGAGTGATATGCCAATCTCTGACAGCATTAACCCGATAAAGCACACCATGCCCATGCCCGGATGCACACTGGCGATATCCACCAGTTTGACGATTGCCACCAGAATACCGAGCAGGTATATCTCCAGCATGCCCCATTCACCTAAACGGTGATAGAGACGGAACAGGGTGCGAGCTATCATCAGCTGTTTTCGCAGTTTGATGGCAGTGATGATGAAGAACAGTGCTGCCAGTCGAATCAGCGGAATGAGCATGGCACACAGGAAGACGACAAATGCCACAAACAGGTAGCCCTCTTCATACAGGGCGCGGACACCGGCAAGCACTGTGTTGTGCTGTTCATCGCCCATCAGGGACAGGCTGAGAATCGGAAAGGTATTGGCTGGAATGTAAAAAAGCAGTCCGGTAATGATCAGCGCCATGAGCTGGTTGAGCGAGCCATGCTTGGCATCGGCCAGTACGTGGTTACAGCGTGGACATTGCGCCCGGGTACCGGTAGCGAGCCTGGGGGGAGTCATCGCCAGGTCGCATTCCGGGCAAAGCCAGATCCGTGTCGTCACGTGATGTAAACCTTCTGCCAGCCAAGTCACTGATGTTCATTGAATCAGGATGCCAGCATGAAAAACTGGCGTTTAAAAAAGACGCGCGATAAGAAATTATCACACGACGCCTGTCAATCCATAATTACAGCATAAAACCCATGGCTGAACTTAGGGTTGGGCTGGAAAGAATAGGCATTACAGCGAAGGTGTTTGCATGATCAGTATGCAAACGTCTGTGGTTGTTTCGGTTTGGGTCAGGTGTGTTGCAATGTGGCCTTATTGCGGAGACTGGCTTCCTCACGGGCAATAACCCCCAGCCTGAGGCCTGTGCGATGACAGTGCAAGGCATCATACGGTTTTCCGCAGTGCATCACCTGGGAATTATCCCATAACACCACATCCCCTTTTTGCCATCGGTGACTGTATACCTGGCAGAGAACCAGGATTTCATCCAGCAAGTTATGCCAAAAGCGGCGGGCAGCAACGGGATCATTTTCCATGCCGGTGGGGATCGCCGTATCAGATCCCATGTAGAGCCCTTTACGGGCAATGAGTTCATGCTCGCTCACTAATGGATGCGATTTGGTTGGTGACGGCTCACTGGATGGACTGAAAGCCGGTGGCTGGTGGAGTAAATGAATCGGTTCCAGCGCTACTTTTCGCTCAGGGCTAAGTTTTCGCCAGGCTTCCAACTGATCAAGAAATTCCGTGGTATGGGGACGGCCATCCAGTCCGCTGTCCGGGACATCGTGGACGTGAAGCATGACCACATACAGCGCATTCATCGGCAGCCCATCGATCCGGGGCAGGGCATCCTTGTCGTGGTGCCATTGGCAGGCAACATGCTCAACGGGTTTTTCCACAGGGCCTTCCGGATTGCCCAGTACCGCAACATGTTCGCTGCGAAGTTCCGGTGGTAGACGATGATTGACAGGACCTCCCAGTATTTGATCCCCGAACGTCGCCCGCGCAAAGCGCTCAAGCTCGAGGGCTGTCAGATGCTGATTCCGGACAACAATCACGCCATGCTGCCAAAGGGCATGCCTCAGTTCCCGGCGCTGGTCATCGTTGAGATGATTGAGGTTGTTACCCTTACAGACCTCAACGCCAAGGCGAGGGTGGTGCTCAGTCACGTGATAATCCGTCATGATGCTGGGAGTCGTAAGTGGTTTCTGTTTAGGCTGGCTTTCAGGACGACGCAATATTCACAGCCTGTGTGTTAGGGGTTTTATGGGGGGCTGGATGCATATACATTGCAACCAGCCCCCCTCCGCAAACCAGCAAAATGCAAAACACACCACCAACCCAGCCATAATGGTCGCTGAGCCATTGCGCTAGCATTGGCGACGGGCCGGAGAACAGGCTTTGACCCATCGCCCAGGCTAGCGCGATACCGGTACAGCGGATTCTGGCAGGGAAGAGGTCAAACAACAGCTTGAACATCGGCGCTTCAAAGGTGGCGACGCCGGTAGCGAACATGATCATTGTTAGCATGCTGGTCAGCACGCAACCTTGTGCGGCCAAGTAGAAATTCAACAGTGTAGCTGATGCAGTTAATAACAGCCCTGCAATCATGACCCTTCTGATGCCTGCCCGGTAAGCCACTATTGCCATCAGGGGCAGCATAAGAAATTCAACGCCTATATCTACAGATGCAATCATATTGGCTTTACTGGGAGTGAAGTAGTGATGGCTAACGACATAACTGCACCAGAACATGTTGCCTACATACAGGGTCACACCAGCAAAAGCGCTTATCAATATGACCACAAGGCCATTGTGTTTGTGATGGAGGAAAAGTTCTGTCAGTACCTTCTTAGGTGAAAGGCTTTTAGCTGCCGCTGCATTGAAGGATGGAGATTCAAAAAGTTTCCGCCGGATCAGCAGTGCCAGCAGGCTGGTGGTACAGCTGATCAGAAAAGGTATGCGCCATGCCCAGTCCGGCATGGTCGGTAAGCTGACCAGTGCAGTGGTCAGCGCACCCAGGGCAATACCAAGGTTTGCGCTCCAGTTAGCCCAGGTGCCAGCTAGGCAGGGATTGCCTCGGCTCTGTTCAATCATGAAGACGGCGGCATTGGTAAATTCACCGGTTACTGCCATTCCCTGCATGACTCGGCAGGCCAGCAGCAAAAGCGGTGCCCAGATACCAATCTGGTCCCAGGTGGGCAGGAGTCCGATTCCGGTTGTGGCCATAGCCATTATGAGGACTGAAAGCGTTAACGTCAGACGGCGACCGTAGCGATCGCCAAGGTAACCAAAGATAAATCCACCGATAGGGCGGGCCACGTAAGCGATAGCAAACAGGCCGAATACGGACACTAATCCTGCTGCTGCCTCTTGGTCAGGAAAGAACAGGTGCGCCAGCCGGGGGGCCAGATACAGGTAAGCGGAAAATTCCAGCCATTCTGCAACGGAACCGATACAGGTAATGATGATGGCTTTGTACCGCTTGATTGCCTTCATAGTGTTAAGTCTGTGGGCGGTTTGTATTGTGAACTCTCGAGTGTAGTGGGTTTTGTTGAAGTTGCCGCGATGGCGTCTGCAGATATTTCGGCTATCAATAATGGGGTTTGTTCAGTGGCTGACAGGGAGCGTTGAATAGCCATTAACGGAAATTCATGGGAGATATCGTGATGATTTATACACGTCCCGGTGATCAAGAAGCGATCATCAGTTTCAAGCCCCGTTATGAGAATTTTATCGGTGGGGATTGGGTTCCACCGGCAGAGGGTCGCTACTTCAGTAATACTACCCCCGTCACGGGGGAAATGGTCTGCGAGGTCCCCCGTTCCAGTACAGCAGATATTGAACTGGCCCTGGATCGTGCTCACCAGGCGTTTCCTGCATGGGCTGCAATGTCTGTTGCAGAACGTGCCGGCGTTTTGCTGAAGATTGCGGATCGGATTGAGCAAAACCTTGAGTCCCTGGCCGTTGCTGAGAGCTGGGATAATGGCAAACCGATCCGTGAAACCCTGGCGGCGGATTTACCGCTGGCGGTGGATCATTTTCGCTATTTTGCCGGTTGTCTCCGTGCCCAGGAAGGTTCGCTCAGTGACATTGACGCCAACACGGTGTCTTACCATTTCCATGAACCTGTCGGGGTCGTCGGACAGATTATTCCCTGGAATTTCCCATTACTGATGGCTGTCTGGAAACTGGCGCCTGCACTGGCTGCCGGCTGTTGCACGGTGCTGAAACCGGCGGAACAGACGCCGGTGACGATCCTGCTGCTGATGGAATTGATTGCCGACCTGATTCCGCCCGGCGTGGTGAACATCATTAATGGTTATGGCGAAGAAGCCGGCCAGGCATTGGCCAGCAATTCACGCATCAATAAGCTGGCGTTTACCGGTTCCACCCCGGTAGGCAGCAAAATCCTGCACTGTGCGGCAAACAACATCATTCCCTGTACGGTGGAGCTGGGAGGGAAATCGCCCAATCTCTTTTTTCCGGATGTCATGGCGCAGGAAGATACGTTCATCAACAAGGCGGTTGAGGGCATGTTGATGACGTTCCTGAACCAGGGCGAGGTCTGTACCTGTCCCTCCCGGGCGCTGGTGCATGAAACTATCTTTGACGATCTGATGGATCGCGCCATCAGCCGTGCCCGTGAGATCCGGCAGGGTAATCCGCTGGATACGGATACGATGATTGGCGCCCAGGCCAGTCAGGAACAGTTCGACAAGGTACTCAGTTACATGAAAATTGCCCGGGATGAAGGCGCCAGCTTCCTGTTGGGCGGAGAGCAGGCGGCAATGCCGGAAGCCATGGCCAGTGGCTACTATGTCCAGCCAACCATCCTGAAAGGGGAAAACCGGATGCGGGTGTTTCAGGAAGAGATTTTCGGCCCGACACTCGCGGTGACCACCTTCAGGGATGAAGAGGAAGCGATTGCACTCGCCAATGATTCCATCTATGGCCTCGGCGCTGGCGTCTGGACCCGGGATATCAACCGGGCGCAGCGCATGGGGCGGGCGATTCAGGCTGGGCGTATCTGGATCAACTGTTACCATGTCTATCCTGCCCATGCGGCCTTCGGAGGCTTCAAAAAATCCGGTGTCGGCCGGGAAGGGCACAAGATGACCCTTGAGCATTACCAGCAGGTCAAGAACCTGATGATCAGCTACGGGACATCACCGCTGGGCTTTTTCTGATCAGGGCAGGCCTTCTGGCTAAAAAGTTATCCACTGTCGTATGATTGGATGATCGATCAGGGTGCGGAAGTAACAACAATGACAAATGGATTTTTTGCCGATAAAAACCGGCCGCTGGTGCTGGGACATCGCGGTGTACCGCTGGTGCATCAGGAAAATACGCTGGCCGGATTTCGCAAGGCGATTGAACTGGGTGTTGATGGTATTGAGCTGGATGTGTTTAAAACCCGGGATGACCGGGTCGTGGTCTTTCATGATGAACAGACGGAGCGTCTGACCGGTGTTCAAGGCTCGATCACGGAGATGACCTGGGATGAGGTATCACAACTGCGCATCCAACGGCGGATTGATCGGGGCGATGGTACCGTTGTTGAGTACCCTTCCGAAGAACGTATCCCCTTACTTGAAGAAGTGCTGGACGAGTGTGGCGACAGATTACTGATCAATATTGAGATGAAAGCCTATTCGCCCAACTGGTCACGTCGCCATACGGGCACGGAAGTCGCCCGTGTCATCAAGGCATCGGGCAGGCAGGATAATGTCATCAGCACCTCCTTTGATTTCTTCATGCTCCGCAAACTGGAGAAAGCACTTCCGGGAACCCATAGTGGTTTTGCCTACGATGGTGGCATGCTGGAAGGCATGGGCGACTGGCTGGACACCCTGCTTAATAGTCTGCCAGAGCCGGATACCGAGCTGAGTCAGCGGGCGGGTAACCAGAATGCGCTCAACCTGTTGAACCTGCTACTGGAAGGCAACGCCATTGGTCGATTTGTGCACTCATCGGTTGTGGATGCCGAGCATATCCTGATCGACAGTGATACCGTCCGGAAATTTCACCAGCGCAATATGCTGATCGGTGCGTATACCCTGTTCCCACTGGATACCCGCTATGTGGATAACCCGGATGTGGATCATGAGGAGGAAGCGTATCGGTTGGCGGACTTAGGCGTGGACTGGATAGAAACGGATGATCCGGAAAGACTGCTAACCGTGCTGACCTGAAATACCGGTTAACCGTGACGGTTCACCCCTTGCTGGAATAAAGGCGACACGGTAACGTAGTCGCCTTGTCACATAACAAGAATATAAAAATGTTGTCGTGCAATTTAGCCGGTAGGGCACGAGGGGTGTGCCGTAGTTACCTGCCGGTATGGTGTACATTGCTGTTGATGGCTTTCTGCCTGCCCTGGCAGAAGTCTCTGGCCGGTGTTCTGGTGGTGAATGAAAGCATGTCGTTTCAGTCACTGGCGCCTTATCTTGAAATGTATCGAGCCACGCCAGTCGGTGGTGCGACACCAGGCACCATTATTGGTAATCAATCCCTCTATTTTCAGCCCGTCAGGGTCAGGCAACTGAATCTTGCCTATAGCGATGACAACATCTGGTTGCGATTTTCCTTACAGAATCCGTCTTCCGATCCTGCCCGCGTGTTTCTCGAATCCAGTTTTTCACGCCTGGATCATGTGAACCTGTATGCGCCATCACCGGCTATATCGTTATCCAGCAATGATGAGTACCAGGTGGTGAAAGGGGGAGATGCATTGCCGTTTGCCCATCGGCCATTTCGTACCCGACAACTGACTTTCCCTATCGAGATACCCCCCCAGACAACACAGACATTCTATATCGAAGTACAGAGCACCAGCTCACTCCACATACCGCTTTATATTGCGGGACTGAAGACACTGATTGAAACGTCAGAGTTTCGCTATACCGCAGATGGTTTGTTCTATGGCATCTGTTTAACGGTCATTCTCGCAGCCTTGCTGGTTTTCCTGGCGATTCGGGAACGGATTTATTTTTATTATTTCATGCATGCGGTCTTTACTACGGCAGCCATGATGGCGCTGGACGGCAGTGGTTTTCCATTCTGGCCGGAATCACTGAAGTTCCAGGAAGTATCCGTGGTGGTTTTCCAGTGCCTGAATTCCATCTTTGTGATGCTGTTTGCCCGTGCTTATCTTCATTTACCGGAATACCTGCCGCGAGCGGATCGCGTCAATCGCATCATGATCTGGTACATGTTGCTGGCCATGGTGAGTTCGCCTTTCCTGCCGTACAGTGTGGCTTCTTTCTCCGTTGTGATTCCCGAGTTTTTCCTTGTCTTCTGGATCTTCGGTCAGGCGATGGTACGTTCCATTCAGGGGGATCGTCCTGCCATGATCTTTACGGCGGGGTGGACTCTGTTTATTTCTGTTTGTGTGTTTGTGGCGGTGGCCAACCTGGGGATTGTTCACGATTACGCGGATTCCATTTATGGTTTGAAGCTCGCCTTTGTCAGTGAGTTTTTCGTGTTAATGATCGGTTTGGGATACCGGCTTTCTTTGCTGGGGCGCGAACAGGTGCGCAGTCGCGAGCTGGCAGTGATCGCCCAGGCGGAAAGCAAAGCCAAGAGTGAGATCCTGGCTAAAATCAGCCACGAAATCCGGACGCCACTCAATGGCATCCTGGGCGTGACCGAATTAATGCGACAGACGCCACTTAACCGGTTACAGGAAAAATACACAGATACGATTAACGATTCAGGTCAGTCTTTGCTGACGATCATCAACGATATCCTTGACCACACCCGTATTAATGCAGGGCGGATGGAACTGGAAAGCTTGTCGTTTGATTTGTCTGATCTGATGAATCGTACGCTGAACCTCTTCCAGTCGGAGGCCCGGTTGCGAAATATTCGCCTGTCGCTGGAAATAGCGCCGGATATTCCTTCTCAGGTGACCGGGGATCCGACGCGACTTCGTCAGATACTGGTCAACCTTCTGGGTAACGCGTTCAAGTTCACCGACCAGGGGGCTGTTAGCGTCAACGTTCGACTCGATCTTGAAGATGAAAATGGGCAACTGACGCTTTATTTCTCGGTCAAGGATACCGGCATCGGTATACCGACCTCGCTCCATGATCGTCTGTTTCAGTCATTTGTGCAGGCGGATGCTGCGACCAACCGCCAGTACGGTGGCTCTGGACTGGGGCTTACGATCAGCAAACAATTGGCGGAACTGATGGGGGGAGATATTGGCGTCATCAGTGAACCGGGGCGGGGCAGCTGCTTCTGGTTTACCGTGAATCTGTCCACGAGCATGCCGAATGAGAAACTTTCATCACAGCTGATAAGCAAGCCGGTTATCTCGCCGTCAGGCAAGGGGCAGCGGATTCTGGTGGCGGAAGACAATAACACCAATTGGCTGGTGGTTTCCGAATTCCTCAAGCAGGTTGGCTTGACGCCGATCCATGCCCGCAATGGCAAGGAAGCGGTACAGATTTACTGTCAGCAGGATCATCAGAACCAGCCCGTATCGATGGTGTTTATGGATTGTGAAATGCCTGGCATGGATGGTTTCGAGGCCACCCGTCGTATACGGACGTATGAACGTGAGCATGGTAAGCAACGAATACCGATTATTGCGCTCACGGCCCATATATCAGCAGCAGCCCGGCAGGGATGTCTTGATGCCGGTATGGATGAACATGTCGGTAAGCCTTTTAACCGTGAGCGCATTTTGCGGGTGATCAGGGAGTACCTTGTTATCAGTGAAGTGGTTGCAGCGGATGTTGTGCACTGAACAATAACAATAAGATGTGGAGTTGAAACTTATCATGCGTGCCAGACAGTCGTTTTCATTGATCATGCTGGTTTCTATGCTGGTAGCCTGTGCGACCTCTGTCGATCACTTGCCTGTGACAACGGGGAAAACCGGGCAAACGGCGTCACAAACGCAACAGGTATCCGTGCAATACCTGGGCGTTGGTGGTTTGTTGATTCGCTATGGTGACACCGCCTTACTGACAGCGCCGTCTTTCAGTAATCCGGCATTACTGGGGTTGCCGCCGGGGCCTTTTCAACCGATTGCACCTGACGATGAACGTATTGATGCACTGATGCCACCGGTGGATGATGTGGAGATGATCCTGGTCGGTCACGCGCATTATGACCATCTGATGGATGTTCCCAGAGTCATGGAAAAACATGCGCTAAAAGCGCATGTCTATGGCTCACAAACCATGAAGCACTCTATTGCCGGTTCTGTTGCGGAAGAGCGTATCGTGGTGGTGAATGACAGGGCGGCTAGAGGGGATAGCGCCGGCGATTGGTTCTATGCGCCCAGCGGCAAACTGCGGATTATGGCCATAGAGTCAGAACATGCACCCCATGTGATGGGGATTACGTTTATGCAGGGCCGCTATGAACAGGATCTTCCCGATTTGCCCTGGCACTCGTTTGGCTGGAAAGAGGGGAAAACCTTTGCGTATTTGATCGATTTTCTTGATGACGACGGTAATCCTGTTTATCGGGTGCATTATCAGGATGCTGCGAGTACACCGCCTCTGGGGTTTGTTCCGGAATTGGCTGCAGCGGATGAGCGCCGGGTTGATCTCGCCTTTCATTGCGTGGGTGCGTTTGAACAGGTAGAGAATTATCCAGAAGGGTTGGTGACGGATTTACAGCCAAGGAACAGTATCCTGGGTCACTGGGAAGATTTTTTTGGTAATGATCCGGCAGGCGATCAACAAGGCATTCGACTGACCAGTATTGATAACTTTATTCAGCGGCTTGAAACGGTACAGGCAGACGACGCTCAATGGTATTTACCCGATACCTTTGCCGTGATGCATTTTCCTGTCAGCCAGTAATCAAAAAGGGCAGGTGTACCTGCCCTTTTTGATGATATGCCGAGACGACGAATGGGAAATCAGATGGCTTCCTGATCAGATTTCAGGCGACCGGTACCGTTCGGCACTTTCAAAATTTCACAGAGACGCTGACGCCAGGACAGACGTTCATGCTGGGGCAGTTTTCTCAGGGTATCCTGAATCACCAGCAAAGCCGCTTCCATGACGGTATCGTCTTCAAAATGCAGTAACTCAACCTGTCGGATAATTTCTACAGCCAATTTCACATGTTCAGGTGCGTCATCGTAGGACATTGTCATCTCCGTCTCCGGCATCAGCAATTCTGATTCAGGTATCCCTTCGGCAACGGGGGCAATGTCTTTAATAACAGGTTGTTGTGGCATGGCTTGTCCTGGGAGGTTTCGAGTTGTTGAAGTTTTTTTATATAACGTAAACAGTGTGGTCCACGCTGGACGACGTCGCCAGTCGAGGACAGAATTTCGTCGCGGCTGATTGTACTGATACAAAGCGTGACCCGATGAAGGGCGGAAGTTTAGACGCCAAGTGATTAGACTGAAACAAGGAGAGGAATACTGCCCCCGATATCATCAGGTTTCTGATAGAAAAATACAGGGGGAAAGCGAGGGATCGAAATATGCTGCTTTTCAGTCGTTATCTTGCATTGGCATTTGCCTGGGTACTGGGCATTGGTGAAACCTTTGTCTTCGTAACTACCAATAAATACTGGCCGTTGACCTTTGATGATTATATTGCCGTAGCCTTTATGCTACTGGTGGCGCGGATGGCGCGTAACGAACTCAGCATTGTGTTGTTGCCGGTAGGCTGGGCGTTTGTCGTGGGTAATTTCTACGCCATGTTGTTCATGCGGCTTGAGACCAGCATCAACAGCGGTGAACGGCTGGATGTTATCACCGTGGCGCTGGGGGTTGGGTTTGTCGGGTTATTGACGTCGATTATTGCCTGTGTACAACTGATGCGTAAATATACGTCGCAGGCTGACGACAGCGGCTTCTCCTGATAGCGTTGTTACGGGCTGTCGGGGGGGCCGCCAAATAGGGAAGATGCTCTGAAAACTGTTAGTAAAGCGTATTTCACTTACTGTCAGACAATGGCACAGTAATCCTCTGGTGCTTGTGACCCTTCAGGAAGTGCCTGTCCGGGCGATGTATAACCATTACACAGCCTGACCGTTCATCGTATTTCTTTCCCCCGCCGATTTGGGGGCACTTACGCTTTAACAGCAGTTGCATCAATGAATAATACGCACTCTATGTCTGGCAGGGACAAGCAGTTACTCATACTTGTTTTGGGGATCCTGACCTGCCTGGGGCCATTGGCAATTGATCTTTATCTGCCTGCTATGCCCGCCATTGCCGAGAGCATGAACGAGCCTCTGGGTAGCATTCAGCTGACGCTGAGCGCCTATACGCTGGGCTTTGCCCTGGGACAACTGATCTTTGGGCCGCTTGCCGATCGCTTCGGGCGGCTTCGTGTTATGGTGCCCGGTCTGGTGTTTTATATCGCCACAACCTTGCTTTCAGCCTTTACCAATACGGCCAATGAGCTCATCGTAGCCCGTATCCTGCAGGCCATGTCCGGGGCTGCCGTGATGGTGACGATTCCCGCGATGGTGCGTGACATGTTTGACCGGGATGACTGCGCCCGGATCATGTCGTCCATCCTGCTGGTGATGACGGTGGCGCCGCTGATCGCTCCCTTACTGGGTGGGCAGTTACTCCTGCTGGGGGGCTGGCGTTCTCTATTTATAACCCTGGCACTGTTTGGATGCGCTGCGTTGGTGCTGGCGCTGTTTATGTTGAAAGAGTCTCTGCCGGAAGAGCACCGTCAGGCTCTGACGGCAAAGCAGCTGGCTAAAAATTACTTATCAGTGATTACCCACCGTAATGCCATGGGTTGTATTCTGGGCCATGGGTTTTTCTTTGGTGGTCTGTTTGCGTTTATTAGTGCTTCACCGTTCGTCTATATCCAACTCTATGGTATAGCACCGGAGTATTACGGCTTTCTCTTTGCGGCCAATATCGTGGCGATGGGAATATGTAATATCATTAACATGCGCCTGATCGGGCGTTTCCCGTTACTGAATATGTTGCGTTGTGGAACAGCGTTTGCCGCCTTTTCGGGCCTCGTTCTGTTATTCATGGCAGTGACGGGCGCCGGTGGCTTGTTGGGTATCGTGATCCCCGTCGTTTTGTTTGTCGGTATGCTGGGTTTCACTGGTCCCAACTCCAATGCATTGGCACTGTCTTATTTTCCGGGTATTGCCGGTACCGCCAATGCAGCGGCAGGGATTCTGCGTTTTGGTATTGGCGGCATTACCGCAGGGCTTGCCGGTGTATTTCACAATGGCACAGCGGTTCCCATGGCAGCACTCATTGCAGGCTGTGGATTATGTTCTGTCCTGTCAGTGACGCTGGTGAAAGACCGGCAGGTTGCCAGCAGAACACCCATCAATGATGAACATCATGATGAGCCACCCCGCGCCGCTGCATGATGATATATGAGGTGCTGAAACGGATGAGGCTATAGGTATTCGTTGGGTACGTTGCCGAAAAAAAGCTGGTCCCAGCCCCAATGTATTTTCCATCCTATGTTGCTTAGTACTGAATGATCTACTGAAGCATGGCAGTGTTTGTAGTATATGGAAGGTATACCCTCATCGCTCAAGAATAGATGAGTAGCCAGTGGATTCTGCTCATCGAGTAAAATGGCTTGTTGGTTGGTGTATCCGATGATATCACTTTCCCTGATCCAGCTCGGAGCTAGCATTTGATTATGATCCAGGTTCTCTGCAGGAAGCTTTTCACGTCTATCGCTTGCTTGCCAGCCCCTGCCTAAAGTGAGCATCAAATTTGAGTCTGTAGCCAGCTGATGCCAGAGGTGTTTCTGCTGTGGAGAGGTAGTTGGGAAGAAGCGATTGCGGGATTTGTGGATAAAGGTTTCCGAACCTTTGATTCGAATGTCCACCAGTGCAGCATCCGGATCGTTACGAATCTCACACCATAACTCATCCACGTATAGAGCCACAGCGATATCTTTGTAGCGTGAGGCTAATCTTTTGGCCATGGCAACTTGTTCTGATGTGCCAGACATGCGTCGATTCCATACTTATACAAAGTCACAAGGATTGTAGGGAATATTATTCGGGAGATGCTGAAACCAGCTTTAAGCCGATAATCCCGGCGACAATCAAAAGAATGCAGAAAATTCGCAGGATATCCCGGGATTCGCCCAGAAAGAGCATGCCAAAAGTGGCGACGCCAACGGCGCCAATGCCCGTCCAGACCGCGTAGGCGGTTCCCATGGGCAGTTTCTGCAGGGCCAGTGCCATGAAGTAGAAACTGATAACGATGGCTGCCACGGTACCGGCAGTGGGCAGTAACCGGGTAAATCCTTCGGTATATTTCAGGCCCACAGCCCATACGCATTCAAACACGCCAGCAATGGCGATATATAACCAGTACTTCACGTCAGCTACCCTTTATTCCACTCTGAGCCTTCCGGCGAACCGGATGACGCCAACTGCGTTCTTTTCATCAGCGCATGCAGTTTAGACAGAAAAAAGGAGGGAGAGTTTCAGGAGGGAAAGGGAGGTCGACTTAAAAGGAATAGGTCGGGCATAGCACCCGACCCAGAGGCTTTTACTCTTCGTGCGCGTGCGCTTCTTCTTCCTGGCCGTGGTCGCAGCCTTCGCCGTGGATGTGGCCGTGTTCCAGTTCATCCTTGGTGGCATCGCGGACTTCCACGACTTCCACATCAAAGTGCAGGGTTTCACCGGCCAGCGGTGCGTTGGCATCAACGACAACGGTCTCTTCTGTCACAGCAGTGACGGTCACGATCTGAGGACCAAAGGGGCCTTCCGCGTGGAACTGCATGCCGGGCTCAATGGTTTCAATACCGGCAAAAGACTCCATGGGGACTTCCTGCACCAGGTTTTCATCGTATTCGCCGTAAGCTTCAGCGGGTTCAACGGTTACCTGAAGCTTGTCACCGGCCTGTTTGCCGACCAGGGCGTTTTCGAGGCCTTCAATGATATTGCCAGCGCCATGCAGGTAGGCCAGGGGAGGATGACCTGCGGAGCTGTCCAGGACTTCGCCTTGATCATTTTTCAGGGTGTAGTGGATCAGTACCGCTTTCTGGTCAGAAATTGTCATCAGATAACCTTAGGCTATTTATGGCAGGAGAGGGTTTCCATGCTAGCGAACTTTGCCGTTCGGGAACAGGAAAAAGGCAGGGAAAAAAGGGCTAACACACCAAATAAACAGAAAGCCTGCAGCCGGAGCTGCAGGCTTTGCAGGATTAGCCGATCAGGGCGGCAGTATCCTGAGCGATCATCAGCTCTTCGTTGGTCGCAACCACCATGGCAACAGTGCTGCCTTCGTTGGTGATAACGCCTTCGTTGCCGAAACGGAACTTCTCGTTCAGTTCGTCGCTCATGTCGAAGCCGAATACGCCCATCAGCTCCAGAACCTTCTTACGGATCAGGTCGGAGTTTTCGCCGATACCGCCGGTGAAGGCCAGTGCGTCGATGCGACCCAGGGCAACAGCCAGACCGGCCAGCTGCTTGGCCAGAACGTAGCAGAATACGTCCAGTGCCAGCTGTGCACGACGGTTGCCTTCGGCAGCCGCTTCTTCGATGGCGCGGCAGTCGTTGCTCAGACCGGAAATACCCAGGAGGCCGGACTTCTTGTTCAGAATGTCGGTGATCTCTTCCAGGGTGTAACCGTAGGTCTTGTTCAGGAAGCTGAATACGTTCGGATCCAGGCTGCCGGAACGGGTGCCCATGACCAGGCCTTCCAGCGGGGTCAGGCCCATGGTGGTGTCAACGGATTCACCGTTCAGGACTGCCGCAGCGCTGGCGCCGTTACCCAGGTGAGCCACCAGGATGGCGCTGTTGTTCAGTTCCAGACCCAGCATTTCAGCCGCCTTGGCGCTGACATAACGGTAGCTGGTGCCGTGCATGCCGTAGCGACGCAGGCGCTGTTCTTCGTAGTACTCGTAAGGTACGGCGTAGATGTAGGCGCGCTCAGGCATGGTCTGGTGGAAAGCGGTGTCGAATACGGTAGCCTGCTTCAGGCCGGGGAAGTATTCGATGGCAGCGCGGATGCCGACCAGGTGAGCCGGGTTGTGCAGCGGTGCCAGGTGGATGCAGTCTTCGATGCCCTGAACCACGTCGTCAGTAATGATGCAGGACTCTTTGAAGGTTTCACCACCGTGAACCACACGGTGGCCGATGCCGCCGATGGTGTCGAACAGGTTGGTCTCTTTCAGGACGTCCAGCAGTTTGCCAAAGACTTCGAAATGGCCGGCTGCCGGCATTTCAGCCTTGTCTTTGTTGCCCTGGAATTTCCAGCGGACAAATGCTTCCGGAGTGGACAGACGCTCAGCAACACCGCTGATTTTCTCGTCACCGTCCTGGGGGTTGATCACTGCAAACTTCAGTGAAGAGCTGCCGCAGTTGATGATCAGGATGTTTTCTTGGGTCATGGGGCTTCCGTTTAGACTGGTTTAACTCGGTAAAACCGGGCTCAACAGGATGAGGCCGATATAAAAAACGGGCGCAAAGTATCAATTGCAGTTTAGTTGGGTCAATCCGTATATGTGCGGGAGCGGGAAATAACCCGGTTTTTTGTCAGGTAATATGCCTGATATGCCCCGCGTGGCCCTTCGTCCAGTACGGATTAGCGTTTGCAGGCCTATGCCGTATGATTAGACCCCCTTATGCCTGAGAAGTTGCCGTTGTGCCTGTCGGGTCTTTGCTAATGGTGAGTGTGCCTGTCTGATGAAGCATTCTGACATTCTGGTGACGATCGTGATTTCGCTGGTCATCCATGCCGCGATTGTCGGCTTTGTTGGAAAGCCTGAAACCCGTCTGGATATGCTGGCGTTGCCCCAGGGCGGGCAGACCCTGCAGGTGAAAGTCACCCTGACTAGCCCATCAAAACCGAAGGCTGAACCGGTGACGGCTGAGCAAAACAAACCCGCGGATGAGCCAGAACCAGAAGCGGAAAAAAAGCCAGAGTCTGTCGTAACGACCCGCGGTATCTCTCCCAATAAAACGGTTGTAAAAGCCGAAGACGATCGCCCCAAACCGGTCAGGAAACCCAAGCCTCCGGAGCTTGAGAAGAAACCGGCAATATTGCCACCCGAACAAACGGTCGCCAAAAAGGAAACCGTCGAACCCCAACAGCCTGTTACGGAACCTTCAAAGGGGAATACTGCCCAGGATATGAGCCGTACCGCTGATGTGGCCGGTTTGACGGATCAACGTCCCCTGGTGACGGAACCACTGTTTAATGGTGCCCAACGCAAACCGGCCTATCCGTACATGGCGCGTAAGCGCGGACAGCAGGGCACAGTACTGCTGGAAGTTTTTCTGGATAAGCGGGGGCAGATTGAATCGGTAACCCTGGTGGATTCTTCCGGTTTCAGCCTGCTGGATCGTGCTGCGGAAAAAGCCGTGCGCCGGTGGTCTTTCCGGCCGCTGGTGCGTGATGGTGTAGCACTGTCGAGCCGTGTACGGGTGCCGGTTGTTTTCAGGCTGGATGCATAATCCATTTTGGGCACTCCTTACGTGTTATAGCGCTGTTGCGTAACCAACCATTTATTCACACAGTCCTCCCGATTATCAAAAAGCCCTGGCAAGTTGGGTGGGTTGGCTATCTTTGATGCTGCCATGATTATCGCGATATCAGGAGCCTGATGCCTGCTGAATGCTTGCGGTAATCCCATCACTTCAGCCGGGGGTTTTGAAT
The DNA here is from genome assembly GCF_018263925.1 of Kistimonas asteriae. Lineage (GTDB taxonomy): Bacteria > Pseudomonadota > Gammaproteobacteria > Pseudomonadales > Endozoicomonadaceae > Kistimonas > Kistimonas asteriae. Next base: position 13,043 of record NZ_JAEVHF010000017.1, on the reverse strand, counting down.
GGGCGCAGTAAGCGGGCGTTTCGCGTTGTATGCTACCGATACTCAGGGGGCCATGCGAGCGGTAGAGCTGGAGCGCCACCTGGATCAGGTGGACCTGTTTGTGGGGGCTGATGTCCGCGCGGCCCTGCCTGATTTTGTCTGTTCCTTTCAACATTCTGTTCAGGATGTCCTTAACACCCATCTGGATCATTACGAATGCCATATTGTCTTTCTGCGACCCGGACAAAGCGGGTGGCAGTTGGTCGGCGGGTTCCCGTTGAATGGAAACCAGCACCGGGTTTTAGTGATAGCGGTGGATACTTCGGCCGGTATCTGCTTGCCGGTATATGGTGAACATGAGGCCGGGCGGCTGCACCAGTTAACGGAGCAGGTCGCCTGGTTGCTGGGGCTGCAGCCCGTGCTATCGTTCCCCGGCTCACAGGATGAGACACGGCAATGTCTGTTATCGCTGGGGCTGCGTCATGGCTGGACACTTGAACCTGCATCGAGTGCCGCGCTCCAGCGTGTCGCGACAGCGCTGTTTCAGAAGCGGCCGGTGGCTTGGGTGCAGTCTTCTGGCGCCAGGCCGATTTGGCCGCTGGGGGCGGCAGGGTCAGGTGTGGTTCAGCATTGCTCCCTGGATACCATAAATCCAGATGCTTATGACGCATTGGTGCTGGTGTCGGACCAGCTTGGTATCAGCGAAAAACTGGCCCTGTACAGCGACAAGACCCTTATCTGGCGACCCAAAAGTCTGGTTGTGGGCGTTTACTGTCATCGTGATACCCCGCTGGAAGTGGTCGGGCAGGGGCTGGTGCAATTTCTGGATGACAACGGCTTGTCGATTGACAGTGTGCGTTATATGGCGGGGCTGGACCTGCAGCGGCATCATCCTGCCCTGAATGATTTCGGGATCATTCATGACATTCCCCTGCTGACGTACCGTATTGAAGAATTATTGGGAGCTGCTCCTGAGCGGCCGGTTGCTCTGATGAAGCGTTTGTGGGAGAACGGTCGTTTTTCCGTGGCTGATGCGGCAGCTCGTCACTGCAGTGGTGCTACGACAGCCCTGGTGCCGGAATCCAATTTTTGCCTGCAGACAGATGGCCCCTCGGTGAGCATGGTGATCTGCAGAATCCCTGAAAGCCATGTGGCAACGTCGCTGCCTGAGCCAGGGCCTACCAAGCGGCACCGGCCGGAGCATGGGGGCAGGCATCAGATCGTGGTCTGCAGCGGGGTTCACTGTTCCCGGGCGGGCAGTTGCCACCGGCTGGCGGATTATGTGCGCCGACTGGCACGGGATCTGCGACTGGATCAGGGCGCTCGGCAGATACAGGTTGCATCGAGCGTGTGCTGTGTTGCCTGCCGGTACAAGAATTCAGCAGTTATTCACGAACGTCTGTCGGCCCATGAAACCCCTGTCAATGAAGGGGTACGCCTGCGGGGGGTCCACAGCTTTTCGCGTAGCCAGTGGCAACAGATACTCAGGGCGGTCAATCGACGGCAACCGCTGAGAAGCCTGGTGGCGCCCAGTCACCTGGTTCCCATGGGAAACGAGTGAACCTTATGGGCTCTGGTGACTCTAATCATTACCAGGCCCGTTATAGAGCGTTAGAATTGGTAAATATACGTATCATGGTGTGGTAATTGATCCCATCTTCAGGGAAAATGCCCCTCCGTATCGTCAATTCAGCCTCGAAGGATGAGTGCCTGGATGAAGGCCCTGATACCAATGAATTCAACTGTCAGGGAAAACAGCTGGCTCCGAACATAAACCCATTGGACGGGGCGGCCTTCAGCACCTGGATAAACGCCAGAAGTGAGAGACAAAAAACGTGAGTGCCAAGACTGATACCCTTGACCTGACCCCCTACGGCATTACCGGCGCCGTCGACATCCTGCGAAATCCTTCCTACGAGCTGCTTTACGAAGAAGAAACCCGTGGCGACCTGAACGGTTATGAGCGCGGTGTGGTCACTGAATCCGGCGCGGTGACAGTGGATACCGGTATCTTCACCGGCCGTTCGCCGAAAGATAAGTACATTGTCCGCGATGATACGACCCGGGATACGCTCTGGTGGGCTGACCAGGGACGTAATGATAATAAGCCTATCGATCAATCCGTCTGGAATGATCTGAAAGGCGTGGTCACACGCCAGTTATCTGGCAAGCGTCTGTTTGTTGTCGATGCCTATTGTGGCGCTAATCCGGATACCCGTCTCTGTGTGCGCTTCATCACCGAAGTGGCCTGGCAGGCGCACTTTGTTACGAACATGTTCATTCGACCTTCTGCTGAAGACCTGGCGACCTTTGAGCCTGACTTCATTGTCATGAACGGCGCCAAGACCACCAATCCGGACTGGCAGGCGCAGGGGCTGAATTCCGAGAACTTTGTCGCGTTTAACCTGACCGAGCGCATACAGCTGATTGGCGGCACCTGGTATGGCGGTGAAATGAAGAAAGGGTTGTTCTCCGTTATGAACTACCTGCTGCCGCTGAAAGGCATTGCTTCCATGCATTGCTCTGCCAACATCGGTAAAGATGACGATGTCGCGGTTTTCTTTGGTCTGTCGGGTACCGGTAAGACGACGTTGTCGACTGATCCGAACCGGGAATTGATCGGCGATGATGAGCACGGCTGGGATGATGACGGCGTGTTCAACTTTGAAGGTGGATGCTATGCCAAGTGCATCAATCTGAGCCAGGAGAATGAGCCGGATATTTTCAATGCCATCCGCCGTGATGCACTGCTGGAAAATGTTGCTGTTGATGCCGAAGGTCGAATTGATTACGACGATGGCAGCAAAACAGAGAATACCCGGGTTTCTTACCCGATCTACCATATCGATAACATCGTCAAGCCGGTGTCCCGCGGTGGTCATGCGACACGGGTTATTTTCCTGACCGCAGACGCGTTTGGTGTATTACCACCGGTTTCCAAGCTGACACCCGAGCAGACCCAGTACCACTTCCTGTCAGGTTATACCTCTAAGCTGGCAGGGACGGAGCGTGGCATCACTGAACCGACACCGACTTTTTCTGCAGCCTTTGGTGCAGCCTTCCTGATGCTGCACCCGACGCAATACGCTCAGACGCTGGTCAAGCGGATGCAGGCATCCGGTGCGACAGCTTATCTGGTTAACACCGGCTGGAATGGTACTGGCAAGCGCATTTCCATCAAGGCGACCCGTGCCATCATTGATGCGATCCTGAACGGTTCCATTGATGAGGCGGATACCGTGATGTTGCCGTACTTCAACCTGGAAGTGCCGGTGGCAGTACCGGGTGTTGATGATGTGTCCATCCTTGATCCCCGTAATACGTATGATGAGCCCGAGATCTGGGTGCGTCGTGCGCAGGATTTGGCGGCGCGTTTTGTGAAGAACTTCGCACAATACACCGATAATGACGCTGGCAAGGCACTAGTTGCGGCGGGTCCCCAGCTGTAAATCACCGATTTTCCGGTACACTCTGAACGCGGCATAAGCCGCGTTCTTTGTTTTCGGGACATTCGATACTTCATGCTGACTGACGACATATGCCCGCTCTGTGGCAGTTTTGATACGCGCCATTACCATCGGGACAAGGTGCGGGATTACCTTCAGTGCAATAACTGCCAGTTGGTATTTGTGCCGTCTTCTTATCATTTATCCAACGATGCGGAAAAAGCGGTCTACGACCAGCATGATAACTGCGTCGATGATGCCGGATACCGTCGCTTTCTTTCCCGGGTGTTTGACCCTGTCATTGAGCATCTGGGCCAGCAGGGTGTGAGCCAGGGAGAAGGGCTGGATTTCGGTTGTGGCCCCGGTCCTGCGCTTGCTGCCATGTTCAGTGAAGCGGGTCACAGGATGGCTGTTTACGATATCTATTACGCAGATGATCCCCAAGTGCTGAAGCAAACGTATGATTTTGTGACGGCAACGGAAGTGATAGAGCACCTGGCCTGTCCTGGTACGGTATTAAAGCAGTTGTTGGGACTGCTCAGGCCGGGTGGCTGTCTTGGTCTTATGACCAAGCGGGTACAGGATCGCCAGGCCTTTGCCCGTTGGCACTATATTCGGGATCCAACCCATATCTGTTTTTATTCTGAAGAAACATTCCAGTGGCTGGCTTCAACCTATGACTGTGCCATGGCGTGCAGCAGTAATGATGTAATTATCCTGTCACGATTGGATTAACGTACGATATACGTCGTTTAAGTTCGATCACTGCTACTTCGATCAAATGATTGTTTGCGGAATCACGATAAGAAATACAAGACTCCAGTGCATCATTGATGCAGGTCACAAGCCGCATGTCGCCTTCCTGTTAGGTTTCATTTGTTGGACTTAAAGATAAAAAACAACAGGCATGTGGCAGGTGTTATGAACGCAGTGACCGCAATTCTCCGGTTTCTTTCCAGACCGTCCGTCAAGTACTCTGCCGGTGTTTTATTGCTGGGAGGGATCGTCGTGGGCCTGTTGGGTTGGGGAGCTGCCAGTTATACCCTTGAGGCAACCAGTACCGAGTCCTTCTGCATTGGCTGTCATGAAATGAGTGACAATGCCTATGTTGAACTGCAGGACACCATTCATTACAGCAACCGTACCGGCACTCGCGCGACCTGTGCCGACTGCCATGTTCCCCATGATTTACCCGGTAAGATAGCCCGCAAAATCGAGGCGCTGCGGGAGGTTTACGGCAAGTTCACCGGTATTATCGAGACCCCGGAAAAATACGAAGCCCATCGACTGGTCATGGCGGAGCGGGTCTGGGCGGATATGCGCGAAGATGACTCTGCCGCCTGTCGAGCCTGCCACGTGAATATCGATACGTCTCTGGACCAGCAGTATCAGTGGGCGCGCATGAACCATGAAAAGGCGATCGAGAACGGACAGACCTGTATCGACTGTCACCAGGGAATCGCCCATAAGCTGCCGGAAACCCGGCTGATGCAGAAGCCGCTGGTCGACTAAGGGTTACTTCATGCTGAATGCCGGAAACAGTCTGGCGATATTGGCGCTGATGACCGGGCTGGGACTGGTTTTATATCCGGTGCTGAGTGGATTTCGTCGTTTACCTGCCAGCCTGTGGCTCATCACCCATGCGGTCAGTTTACAGGCCGCCTTTCTGATCCTTGTCTACGCCCTTATCACGGATGATTTTTCGGTCAGTTACGTGATGTCGCATTCCGAAACGAGTCTCCCTCTTATCTATAAAGTGAGCGCGGCCTGGGGCGGACATGGTGGTTCCCTGTTGTTCTGGGTGATGCTTCAGGCGGTCTGGATGGGGTTGTTTTACCGGTTTTGCCGTCCATTCTCCGAGGCTCAAAAAAACATCGCGCTGTCGTTTATGGCAATGGTCAGTACCGGGCTGGTCGGGCTGTTACTGTTGTCTTCTCCATTTGCCCCTGCGGTTTCAGCCTTGTCGCCTGATGGCTCAGGATTAAACCCGATGCTGCAGGATGCCGGTCTGATTTTCCACCCTCCGGCGTTGTACCTGGGTTACGGCGGTTTAACGGTTGTGTTTGGCATGGTGATGGCATCGTTACTGTCTCCGATCGGGGGAAGTCTGTCTGCCTGTCGTCCCTGGCTGCTGGTGGCCTGGTCATGGTTGACGCTGGGGATTGTGCTTGGCAGCCGGTGGGCCTATACCGAGCTGGGTTGGGGGGGCTGGTGGTTCTGGGATCCGGTGGAGAATGCGTCACTGATGCCCTGGCTGACGGCGACCGCTATGCTCCACCAGTTGTGGCGGGTACGAGAGCGTGATCACGGCGCCGGTAGTCTGGTGCTGCTGGCGATAGCAACCCAGATGCTGATTCTGGTGGGTACTTTCCTGGTGCGATCCGGTGTGCTGACGTCGGTGCATGCGTTTGCCATGCAGCCGGCAACAGGTATGGCGATACTGGGCTTTATTGTCGTTGTCGCTGGTTTATCGCTGGTGCTGTATGCCTTGCGGGCGCCAGCCGGTGCAGTAGACAAACTGTCTGGGTGGTCACTGGTATTGCTGAGCGTTGTGATGCTGCTGCTGGTGGCCTGCGGCAGTATTCTTTTGGGGACTTTATACCCTATCGGATTTGAAGCCTTTGGATCAGGGCGGATCTCTGTTGGGGCGCCCTATTTCAATGCGTTTTTTATTCCTCTTGCGCTACTGCTGGCAGCTATTTTGACGGGCTTTTCTGTCCATATACGTCAAGTCAGTCTTATCGCGATCGTCGGTGAAACGACGCTGTTTGTGTTGGCTGGCCTGGTGTTGTCCTGGTTGATTGTGGGGGTTGGCTGGATGACGTGGCTGGTGCTCACCATGACGCTGTGGACCTGTTGGTCACAGCTCTGCTACGTACGACATCAGCCCAAGAAAACCGCTGCAGCCATGGCGCACATTGGGCTGGTTCTGGCAATGGCCGGCGCCTGTCTGTCGGATGCCGGGCTATTGCAAAAAGAGATTGGCATGCGTCCGGGACAACAGGAAACCCTGGGCGGCTATCACTTTGTCTTTATGGGAACAACGCCGGTTCGTGGACCGAATTATCTGGCAGATTACGCCTTTTTTTCGGCCACTGACGATGCAGGGCGACGTACAGACATGCATCCAGAAAAACGATGGTATGCCCGGCCTGATGTGGTGATGACAGAAGCGGCAGTGGACAGTACCTGGCGACGGGATCTCTACATCACGCTGGGAGAACCGTTGGCACAGGGTGCCTGGTCAGTTCGCCTGCAGGTTAAACCGTTTATTAGCCTGCTCTGGTTGGGGGGAGGGCTGATGGTACTGGCTGGATTCTGGGCAGTGGGTTCGAGAATGTGGCGCTATAGACAGGGAGCAGAAAGTCTACGGACTTCTGGTCAAACCGGTCTGGCGGTCTGATGAATGGGGGAATTATGAAGAGTCAGGGTGCTGTATCAAAACCGTGTAGGCTGACGGCCTGCCGTACCGGCCTGTTGGCACTGTTGCTATTAGCGACGGCTGGTCTGCAGGCTGATGAGAGTCGTGTTGAGGCCAGGAACGAGGTGTTTAAAGACGGCTTTCCCAGGCAATATGACTCCTGGAAAGCCACAGAAAAGATGGATTTCAAAAGTGCGCATAATGGCAACCAGTTTGAGGACATGCTGGAAAAAGATCCGCGCCTGGTCGTGTTATGGGCCGGTTATGGGTTTGCCAAGGATTACAACGCCCCGCGGGGGCATATGTATGCCGTGACAGATGTTCGAAATACTCTGCGGACCGGCGCGCCTTCCGGCCCTGATGACGGACCGATGCCGAATGCCTGCTGGAGCTGCAAAAGCCCGGATGTCGCACGGTTGATTGATGAGCAGGGCAAGGATGAATATTTCGCTGGCAAGTGGGCATCCAAAGGCGCCGAAATTGTTAATCCGATTGGTTGTGCGGACTGCCATGACACCAACAGTGATGATATGAAACTGGCCATTTCCCGTCCCTATCTGGAGGATGGTTTGGCGGCGTTGGGCTATGACCACGCCAATGCCTCACAGCAGGACATGAAGTCGCTGGTCTGTGCCCAGTGTCATGTGGAGTACTACTTTGCCGGCCCGAACAAGGAAGTGGTGTTTCCCTGGGCGGAAGGCACAAAAGCCGAAGAGATGGAGCAATATTTTGACCACCGTGCTTTCAGTGACTGGACCCATGCCATTTCCCGGGCGCCGATGCTGAAAGCCCAGCACCCGGGCTGGGAGACCTGGCAGGAAGGCGTACACGGTAAAAACAATGTGTCCTGTGTCGACTGCCATATGCCCAAGAAACGGGATAAAGGCGTTACCTTTACTGATCACCGGGTGATGAGTCCGCTGGCCAACATTGAAGGTACCTGCCAGAGCTGCCATACCCAGTCGAAGGAATACCTGATTGGCATGGTGACAAGCTACCAGGAAAAAATCGGTGAGATGAAGATTCGGGCGGAAGACCTGCTGGTCAAGGCGCACATTGAAGCGGGTGCTGCCTGGAAAGCCGGTGCTGGTGAACAGGAAATGCAAAAGGCATTAACCTTGATCCGTCATGCACAATGGCGCTGGGATTATGCGATAGCATCCCATGGCGCGTCCTTCCATGCTCCGGAAGAGTCGCTGCGGGTGCTGGGAACAGCGGTTGAGAAAGCCGGTGAGGCGAGGCTGGAAATTGCGCGAGTGCTGGCGAAGCATGGTATGACTGATCCCGTAATTATGCCGGACCTGTCAACCAAGGAAAAAGCTCAGACGTATATTGGTCTGAACGTAGAGAAGCTAAAGGCAGACAAAGAGAACTTTAAGGAAAATGTACTGCCGACGTGGGATGAGGAAGCCCGGAAAAAAGGGAACCTGATGTAGTTGGCGGCGGAGACCGGACTAACAGTCATCAGGCATTGTGCGAATGCTGTTAGTTCGGCGAATGGCTATTTTCAGGCATTCGGTTGTTGCACATAAACAACCGTTGTTTCCTGTTTATCCAGAAAGCACTGTAATGTGAGACAGAAGGGCGTTTTATCGTGTTAGCGCCAGGGATGCCTGACATGCGTTAGTCAGTGTGATTCGGTCAGGTTCCTGATGTCTGTGATTGGTGTGACAGTATTGCGAAGCTTAATTGTGTATCAATAACGGGATCAGGTCTTTCTTGTTACCGATGAGATCTGACAGGGTATATTGATCCAGCACGCCAATAAATGCGTCCACTCCTTCCTGTAGCACGCCTTTAAGCCGACAGGCCGGCAGGATTTTGCAGACCGGTTTGGTGCAGTCCACCACCTGCAGGGATTCCTCAAGCGCCATCACGACCTGGCCAATGCGTATTTCATCCGCCGGTTTCCCGAGCATGATGCCGCCGCCCTTGCCTCGAATGCTGTGTATCAGGCCGGCACGTGCCAATTGGTGAACCACCTTGACCACATGGTTGCGAGACAAATCGTAGGCTTCGGTCACTTCCGAAATGCTGGACTTATAACCCTCAGGGCGAGTGGCCAGGTACATCAGGGCACGCAGGCCAATATCGGTGAATGTGGTAAGACGCATCTGGAACCGCTTTGTACAGGTTGGGAAAACATCGGTATTTTAACTTGAACATGCATTCAAAATACAAGATTATAAAAGAGGTATAAAAAATACATTTTTAAGGTTGTTATGTTATCTTCAGAAACCATTAGGATTGTACAGTCCACTATCCCTCTGCTCGAGTCTGCCGGTACGGAACTGACTCGCTATTTTTATCAGCGGATGTTATCCCACAACCCGGAGCTGAAGGATGTGTTCAATTTGAATCATCAGCGCTCAGGTGGCCAACCGGCCGCACTGTTTGAAGCTGTTCTCGGGTATGCCAGAAATATTGATAATCTCTCGGTGCTAAGTGCCGTTGTTGAGCGTATTGCCCAGAAGCATACCAGTTTCCTTATTACGCCGGACCAGTACCAGATTGTCGGGTATCATCTTATTGAAACCATTCGTGAACTGGCGGGGGAAGCGGCTACTGATGAAGTGTTGCAGGCATGGACTGAGGCTTATCAGCTGCTGGCAACGATTTTCATTGAGCGCGAAAAAGTTCTTTATGCGGAGCAAGAGCAGGCTGGCGGTGGATGGCGTGGTTCTCGCCCCTTCAAGGTTGTATGTAAATCTCGTGAAAGTGACCTGATCACCTCATTTTATCTTGAGCCTGTGGATGGAAAACCGGTCATGGATTTCAGGCCTGGGCAGTATCTGGGCATCAAACTGAGACCCGCCACCAGTGCCTATGCCGAAATACGACAGTACTCGTTGTCTGATGCACCGAATGGCTGCAGTTACCGTATCAGCGTCAAGCGTGAAACCGGTGAGGTTGATGGCATCATGTCCAATTGGTTGCATGATGCTGTCAGTGAAGGTGATGTGATTGAGGTTATGCCTCCAGCCGGTGACTTCTTCCTGAGCGCTGAAGAAGAAACACCTGTTGTTCTGATCAGTGCTGGTGTTGGGTTAACGCCCATGCTGTCAATGCTGAATACGCAGTTGCAGAATGGCCATCATGGTTCATTGTTTTGGCTGCATGCCTGTGAAAATGGCCAAGTCCATGCTTTTGCTGATGATATCCGCGCTAAGGAAAAACAGCATGAGCGGTTGAAGTCACGGGTTTGGTATAACCATCCCTCAACCGTTGACAGGCCTGCGGAAGATTATGACTTTAGTGGGTTAATGTCGCTGGATAAAGTCCGTGAGTTGATTGATGTGCACGGTGCTCATTTCTATTGTTGTGGTCCGACCCCTTTCGTGAAAATGGTCAATGAAACATTGACTGACTGGGGTATTGAGGAGGATAGCATTCACTATGAAATATTTGGGCCTCATAGCAGTTTATGATATGGATGGTTTTGGGGCGATCTCTGCTGCTCCTGTAGTCAATGAACCATGTTAAGGCTGCTTTTGACGTTCTATGGGGAAGGGGATAATCCTCTCCCCATGTTTGGATGTTGCTGTTACTAACCGGAATGTTAGTGATTGTATTTTTTTATTGGTATCTACTTACTGGCATTTTGTGCTTTTTGATATTAACAGCTTTGATCATTAGTAATAAGGATGTTTATGATGAATGGAAGTTATGGGGTGGTACCCATCAATCAGAATCGATATTTAGGTTTTTGCCCCGATCTTAAAATGGGCGTTAATATAAAAGAGCAGAAGAAAGTAGCTGATATTCCTTTATCAAGAGTAGGAGCGCCTGTAGCATCGGCTACACCTGCTCCAGCTATTCCATTACATGAACAGTGTTCTGATAAATTAGAGCCTCTCCCGTATTTTTATAATTCGAAATGGAAGCCTGTACTTGAAAGGTACTGTGACAGGGCAGATTTTGAATCGATTCATAATTTATGTATAGGTGAGGCTCCGTCGGCACGGGGTAGCAAGACATCTTCTGAACGTTTCAGGCGGCAGTCAGAAAACGAGTTAGGATTAGTGACAGGCTCATCTTTGCTTGAACCGGCAGAGCAAACGGGTGCGAGTAAAAAAAGTGTGATGGAGTGGTCGAGGCGGAATAAAACACGTCAAGTCTATAATGCGTTAAGAAAACTTTGCAAGTTACCTGATAAGTCAACGGATGAAGATATATCTAAAAGAGCTTGTTATTTAATCTCTTGTAACAAAGTCAGAATATTGCCTGATGGAGAGATTTCTTTCATTAGTAAGCCAGTAATGTCTGAAGCCGGTCAGAATGATTCGCTCCTAAATGCGGGATGTATTAAACAGGATGACGTTGGTGTTTCTAATGTAGAGGATGTTGCGAATAATGAAAAAGATACAGAGGGAAGAGTGGATGTTTTCGTAGATCTGAAGGCTCAACACTTGCGTAGGAAAAGAATACAGGAGAAAAAACGAAGACATAGTATTAATGAATACCATAAAACTATCAAGGGAAATGTTCCTTGGTTAGCTGCCTATGAGAAAACTGAACATTTTTGGGTTTTATATAACGCTTGTTTGTATATGAAAATGATTGAGTCAAAGGTAGGCGTGAAAGATTGCCGATCTCAACCAAGGGCTAGGAAAAGTCGTCATGTCAAGATGACGGCTTCAACATCGCAAGCTAAAGACCTGGGTAAACCCGCTCAGAGTCAGACAAAGGGAACGAGTGCTTCGAGTGCACTGGTATCCCAAAATCAGGTGAAATCGGGTGTAACTATCCGTCGAGATAAGGCTGTAGGTGAAGGTGAAACAGATTATGACCAGAGACTATCGGGTGGTGTGAATGTCACTAAACCGGATACTGTGAATACAGCCGGGGTGCCATCTTTGCGCTCTGTTAGTGAATGCTTCCCAGTCTTGGATTTTGACTCAAAATTAGATATTGAAGCCTCTGACTGCCTCGCGATTTGTTCTGACCATAGACGTGCAGCAGAGCCGCAAGGGCTTGATCCCCACAGCGCTCTATCAACGTCTGATTTTCAATGCGAAACACCTGTGAAGGCTGATAGTCCAATATTAACGAAAATGTCTGCGACAGTACTTCATAATCCAAATGAGCTTGATCAAGAATTGCCGCCTGGTAAGTCTGAACAGGTAGCCGTTTCTTATGAAAAGAAGAATCAAAATAGATATTCATGTCGTTTGTGTTCTCAGCCATTCTTATTAAGGAAAGCACTGTTAAAACATCTTTCTACAAACCACAAGGTTGAATCAGGTGCTGAATTGAAACTCAGTGGAAAGCGTATGGCTGAAATTCCTGTCACTGAGATGAATCCGGGTAAGAGGGTAGAAGTCGACGATCCTAATAATAATGTTGTAGAAGATAATTCTAATGGCATTTCCCTGTATGATAGTAGGGTAATCCGTTGTAAAGAGAGCAACAAACCTTTGAGCGAACCTCTATCGTCTGCTGATCCGGAAGATTACAGCGGTCATGCCGTGCAAAAGAATGGGGTATCATTATCACCAGTGATGCAAGCTGACGATAAACTGCATGCTCAAGAGGGTAGGCATCCTTCAGATATGGAGTCAGAAGATAGTGCTTTGTCTTCCACGAGTCATCAATCAGCAACAGGGAGTCTTGATCTGGCATGTCCTCGGGTGTCGATAGGGAAAAGAGTACCCACGCAGATATCAACAAGATCAGGCTCACAAGACTCCGGCATTTATAGCTTGGATGAGGGAGATGGGCCAAATGCTGAGAGTTCTGATAAGAGTGGAGATCAGACAGTGGGTTCATTCCATTCCCCCTGCCCGGGTTTAACAACATCCCTATTCGAAGAAACGGGTTCGCAGATGCCTGTGGACATTGGAGATGGATTTTGTCTCAGTAGTTGTGGAACCATAATTCCTGGATTATTTGGCACATCATTACTGCACAGGACAGCTTATGGCCATACTCACGTCAGACATCAGGACGAACTTCGAGAATCATTGCGTCAATTCGATGAGGTTTATGAGAAAGTCATGAGAAAGCATAATTGGTCTGGTGTCGATGTTTAGGACAGAGTATTTCAAGAGCGTATTTTTATATTGATGTACCTGATTACCACCTAACATAAGCCATTCTCCCGTCTAAACTTACGACACTGGTTTTCCTTGGGTTAGGAGACGTGTCATGGCCAGGAACAAAATCCAGTTTCAGAAAGGCATGAGCCTTGTGGAATT
>NZ_JAEVHF010000016.1 GCF_018263925.1 Kistimonas asteriae | reverse complement strand
AATTCCACAAGGCTCATGCCTTTCTGAAACTGGATTTTGTTCCTGGCCATGACACGTCTCCTAACCCAAGGAAAACCAGTGTCGTAAGTTTAGACGGGAGAATGGCTTATGTTAGGTGGTAATCAGGAACAGCATTGGCCTTTTTTCATTTATCAAACAGGAGAATGAATTATGGAAACAGTTAAAGGATGGTTTTTTAAATCCTCGCCGCAGGCATCCACGCAAGAAGCCCAAACACAGGAAATGACTCTTACAACAGGTGTCCCAGTCAGTAAACCACAAACCTCTCAAGGTTCAGAACAAACCACTCTTCTCACCACGACAGAAGCATCGAAAGATGCTCCAGAGGCAAGCACACCTAAAACAGCCTCAACATCTCTATTTGATCGATTAAAATCATCACTACAAACAGCGGAACCAGCACCTCATACACAAGAAGAGGCGACCCCACTCACACCAGAAGCATCTACCAGTAAGGAGGGAGAAGCTCAGCCACCTAGCCAGCCAGAACCAACCCAAACAACCTTTCAGAAAGTGCAAGGTATGGTTCAGAAATTGATGCCGACCACAACGAGCACAGAAGAAACAGAGGAAGCAGTATCTGACCAGCCACAAGCTTCCACCGCGGCTAAAGGTGAATCACACGCTACACAGCCAAAAATCTCCGGAGAGGAGCTGTCTCAATCATTACAGGTATACCGGACCTCCCCCTCTGAAGATCAAAAGCAACTTATCCTCAATCAAATTCAGGACGTGGATAATATCGACTGGCAAAACCAAGCGAAGGAATCCGCATTAAGTACAGCAATTGCTATTCAAGATATGGAAATGATAAACGCAATTCTGAAGAGACAGCCAAAAATGAATCTTAACTACAAGGATGGACGAACCATCATGCACCTCGCGGTACTATCCGGAAAACAAGACATCGTTGAAGCAGTACTTAGTGCCGCGCCCAAGCACCAACTGTCAACATCCCATACCAAATCAATCAACAGGGTTGATGGATTAGGGCAAACAGCGCTTTCGCTTGCCTGCTTAAACGAACATACCGACTGTATAACACTATTGATGCAACATGGTGCCAAAGCAGAGATTATTGCTAAGGATGGCAACACAGTCTTACAGATAGCTGTCATAGGCGGTTGTAACCATGCGCTTTCCACTATGCTGGAACAGGGTGCTTCCCCCAGTGCGACGAACAAAAAGCATATGACAGCGCTGCATTCAGCCGCATTAATGGGGCAAAGTTCGTGTGTAGCCACACTGTTAGACCACATCGAAGCAGGTACTAAGCAGGCTCAAGCCGTTAATCAAAAGGATGACATCAAACAAACCGTACTGCACAAAGCCTGTATGTCAGGCAATCTTGAGACAGTAAAAAAAGTCTTGGACACAGAGGCAACAATGGACGCTCAAGATAGCAGGGGCATGACCCCGTTACACTGTGCTGCTGCCTCTAAGCCACCGAGAGCCAATACGGCAATCGTTCAAGAGCTTCTCAACCGGGGAGCTGATTCCCAAAAGCGGGATTCGAAAGACATGACGCCGCTTGAACTCGCAACCCAAAAAGGCACTGCAGAGAGTGTACAAATTCTGCTCAAACATGTGAAACCTGAGCCAACATGCTTAACGCAATTACTCATCAAAGCCTGTGAATTATGCCGTCCAGATACGGTTGAAGTTATACTGCAGTGCGGGGCTAGTCCTGATGATATCAGTGAGGAAGGTTATACCGCATTGATTATGGCTTGCATCAAAGGAAATATGGATAGCATAAAGCACTTACTGAACCATTCAGCAAGCATAAGGGGGCAAGATAGAAATAAGCAGTTACCCTTGGTCGCAGCATGTCAATTACAGAAGAACCCAGAAGAAACAATAAAACTCTTTGCCAAAAAAGATGCCAAAGTCATCAATGAAGGTAATCAGAATGCAACCGGATTTACGCCTCTGGTCGCCGTGTTAATTTCCAATAAAGTACGAGATCGCTTGGCTGCCACTCAGTTACTGCTAAATAAAGGTGCCAAAGCTAATCAGCCCGTAACGGGGTGCGCCCAACAAACGCCTATGCATTTTGCTGCCCGAAAAGGCTATGGAGATATTCTTAGCCTCATGCTGAAAAATAAACGCAACAGGGACGATCTGAGCTTAAAGGATGCACGAGGTTATACTCCATTAATGTACGCCAGGCAAAACGGTCATACTGAAGTCATTAGGCTCCTGACCCAATAAATACCGTAGTCTTCATATCAGTGACAACTAGCCAGTACTAAGCTGGCACCTTTCACTACTCCCCTGTCGTCAATGCGGCAGGGGTTTTCTTTAGAAATACCAGGAAATCGCCACTTGAAGGTAATCATCCTGCCGTATAAAACCCATCTTACGAATACTGTAATAATCCAGGACCTCCTCAGTGGCTGCATTAATACCGGATTGCGGTGACACTGGATCAATTAAAGAGGCCAAACGCGACGCATCATCCGTTTTCAATTCACGGCTATCGACCAATACCAGGTTAATGTTCAACAACAGACTTTCCGTCAGCCGGGTATTGGCTTCCAATGAAAAGAGTCGTTCATGAGAAACATGATCCCAGAATAAACCTGCCAATGCATAGCTGCTATCCGCATCATTAAAATTCCAGCGTGTTGCCAGCAGAATATCGTGCTCCATGTTTCCGGCAGGCGCCAGCCGTTTGCGGTCATCGAAGGCGTATTCCACCACCCAGCCCAAATCAATTCGGCTATCGAAAATACCAACCTGGGTATATTCAACGCCTGTCGTCAGTGCAGTAAATCGGCGCCCCTGTCCTGAACGACTGATGGCTTCCAGTTTCAACACCCAGTCCGCCAGGCTGTACTGCAGTTCAAGGCCTGTCTGGTCAATGGTTTCATAAACAGGGATCAGCTCCGCCGCTGTCGGTACACCCTGACCATTGTCACCGAATGTCTGCAACGTAAACCGGGGTTCCCGGCTGGTGCCGGAGAAGTGTGACAGCCCAATCTCCAGATCACCCATGCTATGGCTCCAGCGTGCCGCGACATCCAGCCGATGCTGCCCGGCACCTGACGCATAGATGGCATCATCAGTATTCACAGGCAAAGGAATTCTCAGGCGCCCGTCATCCCCGGGAAAGGTCCGCTCACGAAACCAGGGCAGGACAAACAGATCGACCAGCCCCCAATCCCGCTCAAACGACAGGTTGACCATAGGCTGTCCCAGCTTTTCCTCACCCTCAAACCCTTCCACCAAGTCTGTCTGGTTAATGATATCCACCAGGTGGATGCCTTCAGTAACACCCCAGAAGACTTTGCGAATGCCGGTTCTCAACTCATAGTCATCAGCAACATGAATCCAGCTCAACTCACGGATATCGGCATGTGTACGTTCTTCATCCACGCTGTCGAGCCGTGAAAAACCCGAAAAAGAAAAACTGTCGTAACCGTCATTCCAGTCTGTGTAATAGTCCAGCGCGCCACTGGCAGAGTAATGGCTGCGTGGTTGACGCTGGAGTCCCTTGTGGAAAAACTGCCGCGTCTCCAGCGACAGTTTGCCAGACCATTCGTTCCCACTGGCCATACTGCTCCATAAACCCGCCAGCAGAAAAATGACAACGGCTGGATAATAAACAGCAATTGTCACTTATCGGGCACGCTTGAGACTGTTCTTGGTGAAATCCCTTTCCTTCAGACCAGAGCCAAAGGCGTAGCTGCTGAACAGAAGCCGTGTACTTTTACCGGTCTGATGATTGACCATCAGACTGTTCTCAGGACGCCAGAACTGGTCGTTGTACTGTTGATAACCTGAGGCGGTCATGGTTTTCAGCAGACTATCCTTCCGGTCATAAAAATCGATTTTCTGGAGCCGAAGCTCGTCTTGATCCAGCCAGACAACGAGCCGCGAATACCCGGAATGCTTGTCCAGCGGAAACTGTTCCATGACATGGCAGGCCAGCGCTGCCGGGTCATCACTACACGGTTCCTCTCGCAGATACTTATAGGTGTAGTCATCCACATTCTGTGGGTTCAAATCCTCATAGGAGAATTCACTGCCGACAAATGGGCCGGACTTGTTCCGGGAAACAATGCGCTTGACCCGTTTCACCGCCGGCAAGTAGAGCCACTGCTCATCATCATCCTTACTGGCATGCGTCAGCAGCGCCGTCCCTTTCTGATCTTTGGGTGACAGGAAAACCATCAATGACTTGTCGTCTGAATCAGCCCCTTCCAGCGTCATCTGACGCAGTTTGCGGTGGTTTTCCTCCCCGCGGGCGTTGATCAGCACCATCTCCAGTTCAGCCTTGCTATCAACAAAGCCATTACCCTTAGCTTCTGCCTGCAGAGCAATGTCCAGGCCTTTTTGCTCCGGCGTCGACGCTGATGTGGATAACACTGGCAACGCGGCAACCATGGCTGCCATTGCAATCAACCGCTTTCCCATTCCTTCTCTCCCCGTCATCCAGACATGCTTCTGGTTATTCTTTGAATGTTTTTTTTCAGTCCGTGTTTTAATCACTGCCGTCACGTCGTGGTATCCGCTTCCACCGTTCTGACGGCAGGTGCCTCAGCCTTCCTGGTAAGCGACGGTGGTTGTTGTCCTGCCTTGCCAGACGCCAGCATCAGCAGCAGGCTGGGCAAAAACAGGAAATCAAAAAAGAGCGCCACCACGATAGTGATGGCCACCATCAGGCCGGTCAGCATATTGGCGTTGAAATCCGAGAGGGTCAGCACCAAAAAACCAGCGGTCAGGGTCATGGACGTAATCGCCAGGGCTGAGCCGACCTTATGGAAAACGTCGTGAATCGCTTCAGCCGGAGATAACCCCCGCTTACGTCCTTTCAGGTATTTACTGAGAAAATGTACGGTGTCATCAACAACAATGCCCAACGTCATGCAAAAGACGACAGCGACCGCCAGATTCACTTCCTGAACTGCCATACCCCATAAGCCCATGGCCATGGCTGCCGGGAAGGCATTGGGTATCATGCTCAACAGACCGTAGCGGAATGAGCGCAACGCAAGCATCAAGGTCAGCGAGATCAGAATCACCGCCACCACATTGCCATTGATCATGCTGTGGATATTGCGCTGGCCAATGTGGGCAAACATCAGTGACAGTCCGGTGCCCGTTGCCTGCAGCTCTGGGGCATTATCGACAAACCATTGCTGCGCCAGCTGATCCAGGTCGATGATCTCCTGCGCCTTGAGATCCTTGGCAATCACATCCAACCGCATGGCCGACTTATCAAACGTCAGCTGGTTACTGAGATCTAAACCAAACGGCAGTGACAACTCATACAACAGCTGATATTGAGATGCTTCCTCCCGAGTATCCGGCAACCGCTGCCAGGCCGGGTCATCGCCATGCATATTCCGGTTCAACCGTTTGATGGTTTCCAGGTAACTGGTGACATGCACCACCGCATCCTGCTGCCGATACCATGTTTCAAATGCTTCAGCCTTGGCCAGGAAGGTCGGTTCATTAATCCCGCCCGACGCCCCGGAATCCAGCGAGTACGATATGACCGTCATCCCGGCGACATTCTCCTGCAGGTAATCCGCCGCCTGACGGATATCGGTGTCCTTGCTGAAGTAATGCACAATGCTGTCGTTCAACTCGTTGTGGGGGATGAAACTGATAATCAGGAGGGAAACCGCCAGCGTGGCAAAGAAAACCGGCCGGTGACGACGAACGACAAAGCGGCTGAACCCAGCCAGTACTTTTGCCGTAATATCCTGTGCACCATTCTCCGGCACCTTGATAGGCAGCCAGCGGGAGAGACCTAATACGATCATCGGCAGAAGCGTCAGGGTAAAGACAAAGGCACAGGTCACACCGATGGCCGTGATGGTGCCTAATTCCCGAAATGGCGGACTGTCACTGAAATTCATGGCCAGGAAGCCAATCGCGGTGGTCAGGCTGGTCAGAAAGATTGCCTGGAAATTAATCTCCAGACTCTCCTCCAATGCGGCGTGTTTAGCCATGCCGCTGCGAAGCCCCTGCAGAAAGACCACTAGAACGTGGACACAATCTGCGACCACCAGGGTCATGACCACGGTTGGCGCCAGCGCATTGACCTGATTGATCGCCAACCCCATGAAACCGGTGATCCCCATGGTGGTCGCAACACTGACAGCAATAATGACAATCGTCGCGAGCGTACAGGCCAGCGAACGCATCAGTAGCGTCAGTAATACCAGGACAATGATAAACATAACGGGCATCAGTGTGCTGGCGTCGTTCATCGCCATTTCATTGAATGCCTGATTTATCGCAGCCATCCCCATGAGATGCACGATAATATCCGGGTTTTCCACCTCAGCCCGGGCTTTCATCGCCTCCGCTACGACCATCACGGCGTCAATCGCTTCCCGCTGGTCCTCGGGCAGATTCAAGCGAATATTGATGTTGGTCGCCTGTCCATCTTTCGCCAGCAGACGGTTGACCAGCGATTCCTGGGCCAACGTCAGTTTTCGTATACGGGCAGCGTCTTCATACGTCAGAGCAGAGGCATCTTCCACGAGGAAACCAACCAGCAGATCATCCTCTCCGGCCCGGGTGAGCTGGTAATTAGTGACGGAGTCCACCCTTTGGCTGTAGGGAATCTGCCAGCTCTCCTCGGTCAGCCAGCCTATGGTCTTCAGGGTCTGCGGGGTAAAGACATCCTTGCTGAGTGACTGGATAGTAAAAACGACATTGTCTGAACGGACATAGTCCTGCTCCATGGCGTCATGAGCCTGCAGCTGAGGATTGTCTGATTTGAAGAAGATCCGGAAGTTACTGTCGAAATACAACCGTGTCAGTCCTGTGGACAAAAGCAGGCACAACCCAAGGCTGCCTACTCCCAACACGAACCGGTAACGCATGAAAAAACCGGCAAACCACCTGTCCATAAGCACTCCTGAATAAGAACAGGTGTTTTTATTACGCTTTTATAGGTTTTGCATTGACCATTCAGGCGCTTATAAGCTGTCAGGATTACTTGTTCGTCTGGTTTTCGATGCAACTTCCTTGCAGTTATATCCTGACAGTTCATCCGAAAGTATTACACCGTTGTCAAAAATCACAGTATTTGTCACGAACTCTACGAAGGTCTTAATGTCCAATAAATTATTAAATGATATGTTTTGATAAGCATTGAGTGAGTAGGTTCGGAAAATTGATCTAACCGATATCAGTTAAGCAACGGGATTTTTCATCAAAATGGCATCGTTTCCATCGCATATTGGTCATTCTAATTACCGAGCACAAGGTGTTTCGGGGTTTCACCAATGGGTAAAAAAACATCTCTTTGGCAGCTACATGGTTAAATCCGTTCAGCCAAACCCTAACCTGTCAATAAAAGAAAAAGTTATCCGTGCTCTAACAGATTCCTGCCAATGGTTAAAAAACAATGTATGTATTCCCATCGCACAAAGAGTTGTCATTTGGCTAACCCCTAAAAGCCCAATCGAAAAAATTATGACACAAGAGCAAAATGACTTGAGTCAAGTCATTGAGGAACACATTACGTTGTTGATACCGAGTAGATTTCAAAGAATGTTCCTATCGACCAAACAACTAAACCGAATCTTTAAAAATCGTTGTAATTTATTCACTCATCAATATTATGAAACGGTAAAAACGGCTTGCAATATAGCTTTAAACAACAATACTTTGAATCCAGCCGACAAGCTTCGCCTTCTTGCAGGACTTCGACAAACCTTGATAGCTGAACATAGAAAATGGGTCAATAGTGATTCCCGTCAAGATGGAGAGCTTTTTAAACGAATCAACCGTGCAGGCCATTATACATCTGATTTAAGAGGTGTCTTAGTGGGTGCACTCGAAGAACATCTCAACAATCTAATCACTTACGTAGGGGAACGTTATAGCGAAGAAGCAAAAAAATGCCCACCCATTTCTGGTACGCTGACAGGCCTTCAAGAAAAAGGCCATATATCCCGGAATTCCATCTATAAAATGGAAAAAGGTTTTAGAGAACTCTATCAGAAAACAGTACAAGAAAAAGCTAATAAGCCGTCAACGGAAAACTATAAAATCCCTGGCACATCAACAAGTATGAAACTACCTGAACAGTTCAAGCTCGACTGTATTGATAGAGCTGACACTCTGAAATTTCACTTTGGCAATAAAACACCACTAGAAATACCAGCGGAACCTACCGATGCTCAAAAAGAAAAAATACAAGAGAGAAAAACGGATTTCCTTGAATATTTAGGAGAAATCACAAACAACAATCAAAAAGCAATATACACATTGGGCGTGCATATCTCTCAACTTGCTAAGATTGGCATGGCAGATCAAGCCATGAGGATCGTTACAGAAACTTTAGGTTTGAAACTTTCTCCAGACTCTTTCAATATCAAACGTCATACGGATATACGCCCTGACGCCGAAGACCCAAATAAAATCGTTATCACCCAGTCCATAAGCATACATCATAACCCGAATAATGAACCCAAAGAACAGGGGCCTAATGGCTTTAGCCCTGACATGGAAGACATGATTAGAGATCAATACCCTTACATGTCGAATTATTGCGATCGCTGGCTTAACGCATCATTCAAACCCACCATGAAAATAGTGGTCGATCTGAACCATCCAGAACAGGCGACCGTCGAACCACTGGATATTGTTGCAGCGATACCATGAGTCAACATCGTCATGATAAAGGATTTATTTTTTAACGACAGGCACAGGATATAAACAATGGCAGTACATTCAAAGGGAACTCCTACTTCTCCCACACACGTCTCAGATGCGAATATTCATGATGCATCTCTTGACAGTGGCAGCTTTTCAGGAAAAGAAACCACATGCTGTAACCCATTCAAAGTGATTTTAAATGGACTGATATGGATAGGTGAGCAGATTGGTGAGTTTTTTAAATCTATCCGTGAGCGGTGTTGCTCACGCTGCGCTACAGATGAAAATGCCCGAATTCCTGATCCTGATCGCGATTCAAGCGAGAACGATATAACCTCTGAGCCAATAACGCCAAATCAGCGTGATAGCATTTTTTATATGACAACTCATGACAGCTTGCGTCCTTTCCACGACGCTCAGCCTGTTGACAGACCTTCAGGACATATTGATGAGGTCACTCATACTGCAGACGACTCTTTGTCAACTGAACATTTGAAAAGTAGCAGTCAATCAGAACCAGTCGATGAAATGTCAGATAGCTTGGAACAAACGTTTCTGAAAGAGCCTGTACCTCCAAGGCAGATCAGCTTAACGGAAAAAGATGACGCTCCCAAACCTGAATCTGGCACTCCGAAAACTCTGGATGCAGCCGCGTTATTAGACGATTACAAGTCTTCTTTGGAGAGCCAACCAGGCATAGACACAGCAGCGCCAGATTTAATAACAGGCCAGCGACCTTGTTCAGCCCCCAGCAGCCTTTTAAGATCTGAAAGTCATGTAACTAACGGGACAACAACTCCCCAAACGACATCTCTGCCTATGCAGCCGTCTATGACAAGCCAAGACAGGGAGCCAAAAGGCTTAGACGAACGAAGAAGTGCTCACTCATCATTAACGATCAAGCCTGAAATGGTACCTGTTGCTACAGAACTTTCTTTCGACCAACCTACAAGCCTGCAGGAAACTGGAGCCTATGCTCTACTAAAGCCAAGTCATCATATCGGTAATGAAATGACCACATCACGGGAGCTAGATAGTCTTGATTCATTGGGAAATGCATATGACTATGGCTATGAACAAATCCCAGATTTGTATCATAAAATAAGTGATCTTGAAGAGCATTTAATGCAATGGTCAGCAAAACTGAGTCTTGATACGACTCCAAAAGAATGGGAACGTTTTGAAGAGGAGGTTAGCAATCAATGTCAGATCCTACTTGTGGGTTTGAAGGATTTAGAAAATATACCTGATTCTTGGCCTCGGGTTGTTTTCAAAAACACCAAAACAGAAGTTATTCCTTATCAGTACTATGCACGAATGGCACGAGTACTAGCAACTTTCCCTTATCATAGTGACGCACTTCGAAAACGGTATCAAGCAATACACCCTGGCGATTATAAGTTGAGAGGTAAAATCCTTGACCATCTTAACAACGTGATAAAAGATTTAAATTTAAATCACCTCTATGCTGAATCGTTTTCTGACAATGAAAAAACCGTTTCCTTTACTATTGATAAACAAGGATCAAAGGAATTAGATTTATCAGCACAGGACGTTCAAACAATCCAGCAAAGGTTAGGAGAGTATATCATCCAGACACAAGTTGCTGGTGCTGAGCAAGAAGCTGATTTCGATCCTTCGACCAATTTACCTGTACAGTTCGTAACAAACGACTTACATAGAAACGATTACTATGTCATTAATGAAGAAGGTCTAAAAATACCGCTAATGAGGCCTGATGAACCCGTATACGAAAAAAACGAAGATGAACAAAAGAAAAAAGAAAAAGACGAAGCTTACTTTAGAGCCCGTGAAGCGAGAAACAATGAAGTCATCAAGCACGTTCAAAGACTCAGCGAGGTTCAAGCTGTTCGGCAAAAAACTTGTCACTTTCTTGATCAGAATCCACTGATAGGTTTACTTCGTGGTTTTGAAATGGAAATCTTCTGGCCATTGTTTGGTGAAAGTTTCAGTTTGCCTGGAAATCATGGGTTTCATATAACGCTGACAAAAGACAGAAAAACTGGAGAAATAGTCATTCAATATGAAATTATTCGCTGCCATACAAAAATCCAAAGCACCACCCTGGAAAGGCCAGGCAGTGGCGAGGGTGTATTGATCCTGGGAGACCTTAATAAAAGGTGGGGAGAATCCTTTATGAAATGTGCAATTTCTATCGTCATAGATCCTAAAAACCCAGAAAACGTCACAACAAGAGATTTCATGGTACACGTAGAATTTCCTGAAGAGAAGAACGACAACGGCGATTCCAAATAGCCAAAAAACATCGCTGATGATATTGCAACTCAATAGCGTAAGCATAAACAATTTCTACATAGGGCTTGAATGCATTACGCTGATATAGAAGAAAAATGATAATAAAAAGGAAGAGAGTTGCACTCATCACCTCTCCATTTTGTGACACCGGAATGGTTGACCACTGAATTTTATCGCAGTGGTCTGCTGCAACAGGGGCGTGTTATCCAGGCCTGCCACACGCCTTTATCCGTTCCTGACAGCTCAGCGACACTGCAGCGCTTTCAGCTTCTCTATAGTGTAAACACCCGTCCAATACTTCCTGAACAGGTCGTTATGAAGTATCGACCGGGCCATTCAGGTATGACTGAAGTCGCCCTTTTTCAGCTACTCCAGACTCACGCCATACAATGCCCAGCCGTTATACCCGCACAGCTGTGGGGTTACCGGCCTACTGAAGGGCTCAGCTATCTGCTGATGGATGACTTAACACACAGCCATGTCGTTCTGACGACCCAACAGGAAGCCTGCTTGATGGAGCAGACGCCGACGGATACTCAAGCATGTGCAGCACTTGAGGCATTGGCCTGTTTCCATGGCGCATGCTGGAGGCAGGATGTATTGAAAGATGCTTCCCCCGTATTCGGGCGAGGTTGTTTCTGGGACCGTGAACAGCAATTTGCCACAAATCTATCCATCAGACAGCAGGAGTTTGATGCATTTCAACAAGCCGTGCAGTCCTGGTTTCCAGCCGAACTACTACAGCAACTCGCAACGATTCTGCCTCACCTACCGACACTCTGGCGTAATCATCTTCAGACAAGGCTTACAAATCTCCAGCAGGTAACGGTGGTTAATGGCGATTGTTACTTCCGGCATTTTTTCTATCCCAACACGGATGACAATAGGCCTGTGTATCTCTTTGATTTTGACCAGGCAACAATCCAGACACCGGCTTATGATCTTGTGCAGTTGTTAGTCAGCTACTGGATGCCAGAGACAAGAAGTCAGGATCAACGGGAAAAACGATTACTGCAACACTACCATGCAGCGCTAATTGACACAGGTGTGAACAACTATAGCTTTGAGCAGCTCATGGACGACTATCGCTTGATGGTCATTTTTCAGCTATTTGCAGCCATCAAGGAACAGATCAGAGGATGCGCCAAGCCATTATGGCTAAACCGCCTCATGTGCCTGCTCGGCGCCTTTGAGGATCTTGACTGCCAGCAACTGCTCAGCTGATACGGCTGATTCCCTGGAATTTGCCGCCATCGTCGTAGCGGATCTCGAATCGCCCGTAGATCCCCTGATGCGACACAAACTCCAGCAGAATATCGTAAGGCACACTGATACTCTGTCCGTCGTCCGTATACGCCTGAACCCGGTTCTTTTGCCCCATGTAATATTGTTTAACCTGCTCAGATGTCAGGTTAACGGTAATAATGGCCTTGTTTCCCATGACACTCCCTGTTATCGATCTTGCCTATCTGTTAACAAGCATAAAAACTGAAGTTCGCCTCCGCAAACAGTAATCAGAAGACTGTCTGTCTACGCAGCTGTTTATTTCGAATCGAAATAGGGCTAAAAGTTCAGATTGACGACGGTCTCTTTCTGGATGACACGAAAGGGATACTCCACTCCCGCGCCATCCATGCACAGGCTGTCAAAGAGGCTCTCGATTAGCCCAGAGGACGAATACCGACCGCCTGACGTACCTTCGCCAGACGGGCTGACGCTTCATTACGAGCCTTGTCAGCGCCCTTGCGCAGTTCCTGCTCAACATAGCCAGGATCCTGCATCAGCTCCTCGTAACGGGCACGAGGGCCAGCCAGGTGATCGTTCAGGTATTCAAACAGCTCCTGCTTCAGCTGTCCCCAGCCAGCGCCTTCTTCATATTGGCGACGCTTGGCGGCAATCTCATCGACCGTCGCGAAGGCTGACCAGATCTCGAACAGGGTGCAGCTGTCAGGGTCTTTCGGCTCACCGGGCTCCAGGCTGTTGGTCTTGATCTTCATGATCAGCTTGCGTAGCTTTTTCTCCGGCACAAACAACGGGATGGTGTTGTTGTAGCTCTTGCTCATCTTGCGGCCATCCAGGCCACTCAGGACTGCTGTCGTATCTCCCACCACGGCTTCCGGCATGGCAAACAGTTCGCCGTAATGGTGGTTGAAGCGGCCGGCAATATCACGGGCCATTTCCAGGTGCTGGATCTGGTCCTTACCGACAGGCACTTTATGGGCGTTGAACATCAGGATATCAGCGGCCATCAGCACGGGATAGCTGAACAGCCCCATGGTGATGCCCTTGTCCGGATCCTTGGCGTCGCTTTCTTCATTTTTCTGCACGGCATCCTTATAGGCATGGGCACGGTTCATCAGGCCCTTGGCGGTCATGCAGGTCAGGATCCAGCACAGTTCCGGTATTTCCGGGATATCCGACTGTCGATAAAACGTCACCCGGTCAGTATCGAGGCCCAGGGCCAGCCAGGTCGCCGCAATCTCGCGAGCGGATTCGTGCACGCGTTCGGGATCCCAGCACTTGATCAGCGCATGGTAATCCGCCAGGAAAAAGAATGATTCCGTATCATCCTGCTGGCTGGACTTGATGGCCGGGCGAATCGCCCCGACATAATTGCCGAGATGGGGCGTACCGGTCGTGGTAATACCGGTGAGGGTTCTGATCGTGCTCATGGGTGACAATAAATTCCTGTCGCCAGTCGAGAAAGGGTCGGATTATAAGAGAGAGGCCGCAACAACTCCATGCATACCCCAAAGAGGCGCTTTTTCGAAGCAACTTCGGGGTAACCGAAAAGACGTCAATAATAGTACGTTATTGCCAAATATGAGAAACACGCTATAGATACATGCGCATTCGATTTTCACTTGCAGGTAAGGCAGCCGGTTATATGATTCACCGTTCCAGATCTACCGTAAACGTTTCAAACATCACCTGTCATCGATATAGCCGTTACAGCCTCGGATTACTGGGAGCATCACAAGCAGGTGAAAAAATGGTGTTAATCCCTGTTTCTCAATGCACCAAAACAGCATCATCGTTCATTGATCGATCGCTGATTTCCGGTGATTCAGACCTCTGTATTACCATCGCACAACGCGACAACAGCAAAAAACGGTCTCGGCAGCAAAAGCGGCAATTCCCCGGCAAAATGATTCCTGAGAAAATTGTCCTGAACCGTTTCACAGGCATTGTCAGCCAATAAATGCGAGTCGCAGACTCAGCATTTTAACTACCCGGGTTGGATATCGACGCATGCAATGCACAGGCAATCTCAGCGGCAAGGCGCGCATTATCTTTTATCAGCCCGATATTGGTTGTTAAGGTCTTCCCTCCACTGCCGGCATGCAGCTTTCCCAGCAACCACGGTGTAATGGCCTTGCCAGCAACATTCTCTACCTCCATTTGTTGCAGCGCCTTTGCAATAATCCGCTCTACATCCTCAACCGGCAATGCCATGGATGCATCAACCGGTTGAGTAATCAATAAACCACCATCCAGCCCCAGAGACCAGCGCGCCTGCAGAATGTCGGCGACGGCTGACGGGCTGTCAGCCCGGCAATCAACAGAAAACGCACTTTCACGCACATAAAACGCGGGCAGGGTGTCAGTGCCATAACCAACGACTGTGACACCGTGGGTTTCCAGATATTCCCGCGTCAGACCGATATCGAGAATAATCTTGGGGCCTGAGCAGACGACAGCCACCGGGGTTCTGGCCAGTTCCTGCAGATCCGCTGAGATATCAAAGGTTTCCTGTGCTCCACGATGGACGCCCCCAATACCACCCGTCGCGAACACCCGAATCCCCGCCAATGCCGCGATAATCATGGTGGAGGCCACTGTCGTCGAGCCATTACCCCCGGTCGCCATCAGCCAGGGTAGATCCCGCCGGCTGGCCTTGTGCATTTGCTGACCATGATGGCCAATGGTATCGATCTCAGTTTTCGATAATCCCGCTTTCAAGCGCCCGTCGAGGATGGCCGTGGTCGCCGGTATGGCGCCCGCTGCACGGACACACGCCTCCACTGCATGTGCTGTTGCTGCATTCTGTGGCCAGGGCATGCCATGACTCAGGATGGTGGATTCCAGTGCAACCACGGGGTGACCAGCGTCCAGCGCATCAGCCACTTCCGGGCTGAGATCGAGGTATTGCAAAGGCATCATTGATCTCCATTCTGGCAGCCATAAACCGACTAGATAAAAAGAGAATATAACAACTGGATATTATTATTTTTATGGTTATTTTCGATCGATAAACAATTAATTTTCATCAACAAACCGGTTGCTGTAACAATTGTTAATCAACACCAGAAACTGAATACTCGCTCTTATAAACATGCAAATTCATTATTAGCACTCACAATCATAAGGGTGCTTTAATTTTCAACAGTATTAAATAAAAAAACGGAACCCCGGATAACGCTTGTTACTTCGGTCTATTTTTGCAACCTGAAAAACACGGTACACAGGGACAAGTATGCAAAAAAACACACCTCTCATTGCCGCAGCCATTGTGTTGTCGGCGGGAACAGCGGGTTATTGGCTCTATTCACAGAACGATTCATCCTCTCAAGCACTCACCCAACAAGAACAGCACCTCCCCGCTGATCAATACAATCAGTCGCCAGATGCTACAGGCGCTCAGATGGGAGATAAGGAAATCGCCGAACTCAATCAGCTGATTGACAGTTTCAACGATGAACTGGCCCAGACCGTTGATGACGAACCCCTGCAGGACTCAGAGCCATTAGCCATTACGCTCTGGGCACCTACAGACAATCTTCCGTCTGATGGCATGTTAACCCTGCCGGAAGAGGTCACGGACCGAACAGCAATCAACCTTGATGCCGACGAGCTTGACGTGGTTGCCACCGGCGACAGCGTCAGTTTTACCCTGCCAGGCAATCATCACTATGATGCCGTCATTGAAAAGACCACCTACAACGGCAATGGTGACAAGACATTGACCGGTTATCTGGCCGGCACACAAAGTCCGGATGGCGGCACCTACCCCGTCATCATCACCCAGGGTGAAAGCACCAGCTTCGCAACCATCACCAGTCCTTACGGCAGTTACTCCATGGAGACCATTAATG
Organism: Kistimonas asteriae; assembly: GCF_018263925.1. Classification (GTDB taxonomy): domain Bacteria; phylum Pseudomonadota; class Gammaproteobacteria; order Pseudomonadales; family Endozoicomonadaceae; genus Kistimonas; species Kistimonas asteriae. Next base: position 108,431 of record NZ_JAEVHF010000016.1, on the reverse strand, counting down.
GTCAGGGCTGGATTTACAAGAATCCCCCTCGTTCCATGCTGGAGACTGCAGAGACCGATGCCATCGTTCCACAGGAAAGTGACCATCAGCACTGATGGTTTACGGCACTATCGGGCAGTACCCACATGATGATTCCTCAATGGATTTCCGGTTTTGATGTCAAAGGAGATGGCCATGCACAACAGACAACAACAGACTGACGGTCCGGGGTTAACCGCGCGCCTCTGGCGACGACAGCTCATGACGAGCATCGCAACCCTGGCGCTGAGCAGTACCCTCGCCACACAGACAATGGCTGAAACCTATCTCGATGCCATGATTCTGCATACCCCAGGCCTCAGTGACCGCTATAACGGTAACGCCGGTACGCGGATCAATCACCTGATCAGTGTCACCAATAAAATCTATGAAGACAGTAACCTCAACCTCACCCTGCGTCCGGTCCACATCAAGCAGGTGAGTTATTCTGATACGTCCAATGCAGGCACTGCCCTGGGTGATATGGCCTTTGGCCGTAACTCGGCGTTCTCAGACACACACGCGCTGCGTCAAAAACACCGTGCCGATGTCGTGATCCTGATGCGTCCCTACAGCAGCCAGCACAGAAGCTGCGGCGTCGCCTATGTGGGTGGCAAAGGGCGCCAGGGAGACCTGTCTGCCTACAAAAACTACATGTACAGTCACGTAACCGCCTCCGCCTGTGGTGACTATGTCACAGCGCACGAAGTCGGCCATAACCTTGGGCTCAGTCATTCCCGCGCACAAGGCAGCAAAGGCACCTGGGATTACTCTGTCGGCCACGGCGTCCATGGTGAATTCACAACGGTGATGGCTTACCAGTCGGCCTATAACGTGAATTACTGGTCTGGAAAAATCTACAAATTCTCCAGCCCCTCTCTAGACTGCCGTGGTAAACCTTGTGGTGTGGACAAAAAGGATCCGGCCAATGGCGCCGATGCGGTCTATACCCTTAAACACACAACGCCGATTGTTGAAGCCTTTTACCCAACACTCAAAGCACCTGATGAGGATCAAGCCGCAGGCCTTCAGGTTGCCGAGAACAAGTACAACGAAGCGCGACAACGTATGCAGGCTTTACGCAAAGAGCTCAAGGAAAGTCGCCAACGTTTTCGTGAACACATTCAAAGTCTGAGGAATGTCTTCACGCAATGGCGCCGTGGACAGCTATCTTATTATCAGGCCATTACCCAATGGCGTTCTGCGCTGACCAATGCCAGGGATGAACTCAAGACGTACCGACAGGTTCGCAAGGATCTAGCCCAGCAACGTCGCGTTCTTCGTGCGGCCCGTATCGCATTGGCAGAGGCTCGGAAGAACAGCAACAGCGCCTGATCCGATCAGCATATTGCCCCCTTTCAATAGCCGGCTTTCCTAGCCGGCTATTTTTTAACCAACCGGTGGCAGCCGGCCGTCCATGCCTTGTGAGAAAAGTTATCCACACCTCATCCAGAGGCTTACCCAGCCAAACTGTTTACAACCTGTCTCGTGCTGTTATTGTGCGCAGTGATTCGCCCGTTACAGGAAATTATCCACATGCCTGAGCTGCCTGAAGTTGAGACGACCCGACGGGGTATCCTGCCTCATGTCCGCCACCATCGTGTTGAACGGGTCATTGTCAGGGAGCCGAGGTTACGCTGGCCCGTGCCACCTGAATTACCTGCCATGCTGGAAGGACAGACAATCAATGACGTCCAACGCCGGGCCAAGTATCTGCTGTTGCCAACCGATAACGGCACACTGATGATTCACCTGGGCATGTCGGGGTGCCTGCGTATTCTCCCGGCCAATACCCCCGTGATGAAACACGACCATATTGACCTGTTGCTGGAGACCGGCAACCTGTTGCGCCTCACCGACCCCCGTCGTTTTGGCGCTATGTTGTGGACCAGGGAAGCGATTCATGACCACCCCCTGATCCAGGCGCTGGGTCCCGAACCCCTGTCGCCGCTATTCACCGGGGAAGCCCTGTACCAGCAGTCCCGCAACCGTAAACAGGCCATAAAAACGTTCATCATGGATAATCACATCGTGGTCGGCGTCGGGAATATCTATGCCAATGAAGCGCTCTTCAAGGCCGGGATTCGCCCGGATCGCCCCGCCGGGCGCATATCCCTAGCCCGCTACCAGCGGCTTGAGCTGGCTATCCGTGACGTTCTCAGCAGGGCGATTGAGCAGGGCGGAACCACCCTCAGGGACTTTGTCGGTGGTGATGGCAAACCGGGGTATTTTCGCATAGAACTGGCCATGTATGGCCGGGCTGGTGAACCCTGCACGACCTGCGGCACCGCCATACGAGAAGTCAGGCTCGGAAACCGTTCAACGTGCTTTTGCCCCCAATGCCAACGCTAAAAACGGGAACCTTATCGGTCTCCCAAGGTCAAACGTTATATAACATTGACCACTATTGTAGCGTGACAGGATGCAGCGATTTTTCTTATTACTAACCCTTATAACCTGCCTGTTGGGTCAGGTACACGCTAGCGAAGACTTGGCCATTCACCGGCTGGTTGTCTTTGGAGACAGTCTGTCTGATCAGGGAAAGCTCCATGACAAGGTCAATGGCGCCATGCCCATTTCCCCACCTTACTGGAAAGGGCGGTTTAGCAATGGCCCTGTCTGGACCGATATCCTGGCCGAAACCTACCCTCTCATTAACGAAGCAGAGGGCGGCGCTTCCGCCGTCAATTACCGCCGATTCAGTGGTGATATAAAATACAAAGTGGCCAATCACCTGGAAAATGAAATTGACCAGTTCCTTGAGAAGTCATCCTTTCATCCCGATGATCTGGTGATCGTCTGGATTGGTGGTAACGATTATCTCACCTATCACTGGACACGTCCTGAAGACATTGAGCGTGTCATTCTGGAGCAGGTCATTCAGATCCGGCGTATCGAACGACTGGGTGCAAAACATATCCTGGCCATTAACCTGCCAGACATGGGAAAGTCGCCCATCGCGAACAAGGAAGGTGTCGCACAACTGATGTCAGATGTCACCGAATACCATAACACGCGCATGAAGATGGTCTTTGATCAGGCATTTTCCCCCGACACGGTACAGATCTTTGATGCTGCCAGTATATTCGACCATTTCATGACATCACCTGAAGATTATGGTTTTCAGCATATCCGGGAAGCCTGTTATACCGGTGATTATTGGGGAATCCCCTGGAGTCAGTCTGATGAATTAACCAGTAGCCCTTCCGACGAAGAACAGCACTTTATACGAAGCCTGAGAGACACAACCCAACTGACGCCAACACCTTACCGGCGTTTATGGACACCCACTCCGAATTGCGATGGGTTCGTCTATATGGATGCCATTCATCCCACCCATAGTGCACATCAACAATCTGCCAAGTATCTGGATGCCTATATCCGTCTACACTACCGCCAGTAAACCGCATTCATCATCATTAATAACGATGTCGTAATCTTTTCCCATTCACGATGCACAGGCGTCATTTATTGCTCCTCATGCTTATCAACAATGCTTTATTGGGATCCACTGGCAATCTTCTGACACACGGAGCCAATTACCCCGATGATCATACGAGCCACGTTCGCTCTGTTTCTCTGTCTATTTGTATCCATTATCACAACACCAACACCCTATGCCGCGACAATCAATCGTCTGGTTATCTTTGGGGACAGCCTGTCTGATCAAGGAAGACTATATGAATTTTTCCATGATAAAGTCCCGGTTTCCCCTCCGTACTGGTATGGGCGTTTTAGCAACGGCCCTGTCTGGACCGACATCATTTCCGAGCGTTATCCCATCAAGAATCTATCAGAAGGCGGCGCAACGCTTGTTAACTACGCAACATACAGCCTTGCCATCAAGTATCTCTATATTACCTACCTGGGAGAGGAGATTACTCACTTTCTGAAACAGGATGCCTTTCGACCTTCTGACCTCGTCATTATCTGGATGGGAGGCAATGACTACATTGCCTATGACTGGCTCAGCCAGAATGATATGGAGCGGGCAGTCCGTGAACTGTATCTGCAAGTCTTGCGCCTCCGCCTGAAGGGGGCTCAACAAGTCCTGGTTATCAATTTACCCGATATGTCACAAACACCTCTGGCTAAACAGGAAAAGGATGCGGGTCGTTTACACCTGCTCACGATTAGTCATAACCAATTACTTGAAGAAACTTTACTGAGTATCCTGCCATCAGACTTCATCCAGATTTACGATGCGTATTCCGTCTTTGAGGATATTCTGACATTTCCTGATGAATATGGACTGCACGATGCAACTACACCCTGTTATACCGGTAGAATGTGGCGAAATCGCACTATCCCCTCCGAAGCCACGGCTCCCGTCAGGGAAAGCATCTTGTCGGCAAATCGAAAAGTGTCCAATGTTGCAGCCCCTATACACCATCCTCGCAACAGCCCTCAATGTGAAGGCCTGCTTTTTTTTGACAATCTACATCCAACGACCTTTGCGCATGGCATTATCGCGGACAAGCTGGACCAGTTCATACAGGAAAACTATTAACCGGTTCTCATTCAACCCTGAACCTGGCTGAGAAAACTTGACAATACATACCGTCGGCCAAGATAACTGATATAATTGAGACATAAATTAAATAACGATCACATTCGGGCCGGGGAGGCGATAATCCCATGAAAAAGCGATTTCTCGCAGTAGTGACCACACTTTTGACTACCGTCCTGCTCTTTACCTCACCGGCACAGGCCAGTGAAGGTGACGTCCAAATGCAGGAAGTGAACAAGAACACCCTCCAGGCTCGTAATGAAAATCCCGGTTTCTTCACCATGACTGCGGATCTTGTTCTGGCGCGTCCCCTTCTTCTACTCACGACCGCCGTCGGTACCGCGATCTTTATCGTCAGTTCCCCCTTCTCAGCGCTTGGCGGAAACATCAACCAGGCCGCTGACAAGCTCGTTCTGGAACCCGCCAAAGCAACCTTCGTTCGCTGTCTGGGTTGCTCTTACAATGAACATCCGGATTTATAACCTGCTTTAGGTGTCACCATAAAAAAACGGCTGCATGGCCGTTTTTTTATGGCTGAAATCATCACCGCTGATGCGTAATAGCCGCGCCCAGACCACACAATAGAAGCAGGTTTCCAATCAGGACTAAATACGCCACACTACCCAACCTCGTTTGTAACTCACAATTAATGCCTTCATGACAACACCCATTGCCCTGACAATCGCCGGCTCTGACAGTGGTGGCGGCGCCGGTATCCAGGCTGATCTCAAGGCTTTCTCTGCACTGGGCGCGTATGGCTGCTCGGTCATCACTGCGCTGACCGCCCAGAACACCCAGGGGGTGCAGGGCATTGCCGATGTAGAGCCCGCTTTCATCCGACAGCAGATGGACTCCGTGTTCTCAGACATTCCTGTACAGGCTATCAAGATCGGCATGCTGAGCCGTACCGACAGCATCAACGCGGTTGCCGACGGACTCGAAGGCCAGCGTGACAAGCATATCGTGCTGGATCCGGTCATGGTCGCCACCAGCGGTGATCGTCTGCTGCAAGATGCGGCAATCGCCACGCTCAAAGAGCGCCTGATCCCGATGGCCAGCCTGATCACGCCGAACCTGATGGAAGCCGCCGTCCTGCTCGACTGTCCAGTACCCGAAGCCTCCAGTGACATGGAAAAGATGGTGGAACCGTTAATGGCCCTGGGTTGTCAGGCGGTTCTGGTCAAAGGGGGACACCTGACAGAAGCCGAGAGCACAGACATTCTGTTCGATGGCACAGAGATCTACCATCTCCGTTCCCAGCGTATCCAGACCCAGAACACCCACGGCACCGGTTGCACTTTATCGTCAGCGATCACCGCCCTTCTGGCCCGCGGATTCTCTCTGCCCGATGCCGTCAAAACGGCCAAGGACTATATCGCCGAAGCCATTGCCCATGCAGACAATCTGACAATCGGCAAAGGCCATGGGCCAGTACACCACTTCTATCAATGGTGGAAGTGATTTAACGCCTCCCACAGTTCCTGACCACTCATTCAGGTATGGCATGGTAGCTGCTTAATCCCTACCTGCCGTGCCTGAACATTCTGTTCAACAGACACGTCTGCTGATGCCGACACTGGGCAAAACCGCTCTCCAACACGGCCTGATTTCACTGACTACACTCACTCTCCACACAAGGAACGAGCACGCTCTCAAGAACTATTGAACAAACGATGCTCTGAAGTTGTGCAGTAGAGCTGGCCGATACGACCGGCCACGCCGGACCCGCCTGAGTGATCCGGACAGTAAGGACAACATGAGGAGACCAGACCATGTCGACACTTCGCTGTGGACTCATCCAACTGGGGCTGAAGGCAGATACCCGTGAATCACCGGAGCAGATTCGTGAGGTGATGCTGGAGGCGCACATTCCCTACATAGAGCAGGCAGGCAAAGCCGGCGTCAACATACTCTGCTTTCAGGAGGTCTTTACCCAACCCTATTTCTGCCCCAGCCAGGACACCCGCTGGTACGCCGCTGCCGAAAGCATTCCCGATGGTCCTACAACCAAACTCATGCAGGAATATGCCAGAAAGCATCAAATGGTCATCATCGCTCCACTCTTTGAACAGGCGATGACGGGTGTTTACTACAACACGGCAGCCGTCATTGATGCAGATGGCAGTTACCTGGGCAAATACCGCAAAACCCATATCCCGCAGGTTGCCGGTTTCTGGGAGAAGTTCTTCTTCAAACCCGGCAGTTCCGGCTGGCCGGTGTTTGAGACCCGCTATGGGAAAATCGGCGTTTATATCTGTTACGACCGCCACTTTCCGGAAGGCTGGCGAGCTCTGGTGCTCAACGGTGCTGAAATCATTTTTAATCCGTCGGCGACCGTAAAAGGCCTCTCTCAATATCTGTGGGAACTGGAGCAGCCCGCAGCCGCTGCGGCCAATGGCTGCTTCATCGCCGCCATCAACCGTGTCGGGACTGAGTCACCCTGGGATATTGGTGAATTTTATGGTTCCTCCTATTTCGTCAATCCCCGGGGAGCCATTGAATCGCAGGCCAGTGAAACGGACGACGAGCTGCTGATTCATGATCTGGATATGCAACAGGTGCAGGATATCCGCAACCAGTGGCAATTCTTCCGTGATCGCCGTCCCGACCAGTATCACCGTCTGACCCAGCCTGAATAAGGAGACCTGTCATGACACTCTTGATTCAGGGCGGCACTGTCGCCAACCATGACCGTACGTTCCGTGCCGATGTGCTCTGTGAAGACGGCCGGATAGTCGCCGTAAAAGACTCACTGGAACCACCCACAGGTTGTGACATCGTCCATGCTGAGGGTTGCTATGTGATGCCCGGCGGCATTGATCCTCATACCCACATGCAATTGCCATTTATGGGCACAGTAGCCAGCGAGGATTTTTATACCGGCACCTGCGCGGGCCTCGCTGGTGGCACAACCAGTATTATCGATTTTGTCATCCCGGCTCCCGGCGAACGTCTGCTGGATGCCTTCCATAAATGGCGGGGATGGGCAGAAAAAGCGGCATCGGATTATTCCTTCCATGTGGCTGTCACCTGGTGGGATGACAGCGTCTATGAAGACATGGGAACCCTGGTTCATGAGCATGGCGTCAATAGCTTCAAGCATTTCATGGCCTATAAAGGTGCCATCATGGCGCCTGATGACATCCTCGTCGCCAGTTTCAGCCGTTGCCTGGAACTGGGCGCCATACCCACAGTCCATGCCGAGAATGGCGAACTGGTCTGGCATCTTCAGCAGCAACTGCTCCGGGAGGGACTGACAGGCCCGGAAGCCCATCCGCTCTCCCGTCCTCCACTGGTCGAGGGGGAAGCCGCGAGCCGTGCCATACGGATTGCCGGAACGCTGGGGGCGCCCATCTACATTGTCCACGTGTCGACCCAGGATGCTGCGGATGAGATCGCCTATGCCCGGTCAAAAGGCATGAAAGCATTTGGTGAGGTGCTGGCTGGCCACCTGATCATTGACGACAGTGTTTATCGTGACCCCGACTGGGAAAAAGCGGCAGCCCATGTGATGAGCCCCCCGTTTCGCAGCAAGGAACATCAGGACGCGTTATGGAAAGCGCTCCAGTACGGTACCCTGCAAACAACAGCGACTGACCATTGCTGTTTCTGCAACGAACAGAAAGCCATAGGCCGGGACGATTTCACCAAAATTCCCAATGGCACCGCCGGTATTGAAGACCGCATGAGCGTGTTGTGGGATGCGGGCGTGAACACGGGGCGACTGTCTGTGTCTGAGTTTGTCGCAACCACCTCTACCAACGCGGCGCAGATATTTAACATCTACCCGAAAAAAGGCCTGATAGCTCCAGAAGCCGATGCCGATGTCGTGGTCTGGGATCCTACCGCCAGTCGCACCATTTCAGCGCGTACCCATCATCAGAATGTCGATTTCAATATCTTTGAAGGCATGACGGTATCGGGTGTTGCCAATACAACTATCAGTCGGGGGGACGTTGTTTGGTCTGAAGGCGAGCTGCGCGCTGAGGCAGGCAGAGGGACTTACATAACACGTCCCGCCTACCCACCGGTCTATGACGTACTGAAGAAACGAGCTGACCAAAATCCACCACAGGCTGTCAGCCGATAGCCAGCCCAACTCCGGGCAACCATTAACAACCGGTTGCCCGACTTTAGACGGTGAAGTCAGGAATGGTCTCTGGCGCGGTTAACCCCAACCCTCGCAAGAGGATGGTTACCAGTGTGCGATGCCCATCTTGAACCTGAGATTCCCATGATTGGTCTTTATCACCCAGCAACTTGATCTGCGCGGCAAAATCCGCAAAGTGCTGGGTACTGGCCCAGATCATGTACATCAGTTGCCGGCCATCCACTGGTTCAATCAGTTTGTCCCGTTGCCACTGCTCTATCACCGCAACACACTGATCCAGCCAAGGCTTCACCTCACTGGTAATGTAGTCACTGACAAACGGTGCACCGCTAATGACTTCATTGGCCCAAAGACGGGAACCTTCGGGATTCTCCAGGCTGGCACGACATTTCTGGGTGATATAGTGCATCAGGGACTGTGCGGGATCGTGCTCTGAGAGAAAAACATCCGCATCCTGCATCCAGGCTTCTGCGGTTGTCTTAAGCACTTCCAGGTAGAGATCCTGCTTGGAGGGAAAGTAATAATGCACATTCGATTTAGGCAGGTTGACCAGTCGGGCAATGTCACCGGTACTGGTTCCCTTAAAGCCATTGATGGCAAAACAGCGGGTGGCCGCCGCTAGGATTTTCCGAACATTCGCTTCCCGGATTGCCGCCTTATGTGCCGTCTTTGGTACAGGCAGAACCCCGCTTTTTTTTGTAATGGTGCTGGTGTCCATGCTTTATGTCCTGTAACAGGATTCTTGATGCTTCGGCTGCACCGCGATTAAATAACATTGATACGACAGCAGCCATCTATATCACGTCTCTAGTATTCCCCTTTAACGATAACAGCGCAATTCAAGCGGGAAACTATATTCCTGCCCATATACGCAGGAATGGCACGCTATCTGCTTTCATGCCTTTCAAACCGTATGCGTCTATAACTGAAACACCGTGATTACACAGAAGTGTTCTGATAGCTTCTGAAGCAAAGAACAATAACACGCTGATTTGAGGAGCCTTCCCATGAAAGCCTTTGCGGACATCAGCGGTGGACGACTGGAAGCAACTGAATACGACAACAACTTTGCCGACATCAAACCACCGTTGACCACCCTGCAGGCACAGGTAGAAAGCGCACGCTGCCTGTTCTGCTACGATGCGCCCTGCATCACTGCCTGCCCGACCGGCATAGATATTCCTGGTTTTATCCGCGGCATCAATACCGGGAATATTGACGGCGCGGCCCATACGATTCTGACATCGAATATTCTGGGTGCCAGCTGTGCGCGTATCTGTCCTGTGGAAATTCTCTGCGAACAGGCCTGTGTCCGCAGCCATGAACAGGAGTGCCGACCGGTGTTGATTGGTCAACTGCAGCAGCATGCGATGGATCACCGACGCGACAAGTCCGCACAACCGGCCAGTCGAGCCCCTTCTACAGGGAAACGGATTGCCATCATTGGTTCAGGCCCCGCCGGACTGTCTGCGGCATGGCACCTCGCCATCAAGGGGCACGATGCCATCATCTTTGAAGCGGCTGACAAACCCGGCGGCCTGAATACTTATGGTATCGCTCGCTACAAGCTGTCACAGGAAACCGTCGATGAAGAGATCGAGTACCTCATGGGTATTGGGGGTATTGAACTTCATTGTGAGACTGCCATCGGACAGGATATCTCATTATCGGAACTGCGCCGGGAGTACGATGCCGTATTCATCGCCGCAGGCCTGCAGGCCGTCAACTATCTGAACATTGAGGGTGAAGACAGTGATGCCATATGCAATGCTGTCGATTACATCGCGGAACTGCGCCAAAGCCATGAGCTGGCGAAACTACCTGTCGGGCGACGTGTGGTTGTGATTGGCGCCGGCAATACCGCTGTGGATATCGCCACGCAAAGCAGGCAACTGGGCGCTGAGGAAGTGTCCATGGTCTACCGTCGTGGGCCGCAACACATGTCGGCTACTGACCATGAGCAGCATGTCGCCAAAGACCATGGTGTCACACTCCGCTATCACGCCAGACCCGCTCGCATACTGCACAACCATGATGCCATGACTGGTGTCGAATTCGAACGCACCCATACCGATGATCAGGGCAACCTCTCGGGTACCGGAGAATACTATACCCTGCCTGCTGACATGGTATTCAAGGCAACGGGACAAACATTTATTCCCGAGCCATTTACGGATGGAGAAACCCTGCAGCTCTCCAAAGGCCGAATCCATGTGGATGACCAGTTCAGGACCTCACTGACCCATGTGTATGCTGGAGGCGACTGTGTTGACCGCGATGATGACCTCGCGGTTGTGGCAGTCCAACACGGTAAACTGGCAGCCCAAGCCATTGACCTGGACCTGAAAGCACAGGAGGGTCAGTGATCATGGCCGATTTAACCACCCGCTTTCTTGGCATTGAGTCCCCCAACCCATTCTGGCTGGCTTCCGCCCCCCCCACCGACAAGGCATACAACGTCGTCCGTGCCTACGAGGCGGGCTGGGGTGGCGTCGTGTGGAAAACACTCGGTGAAGACCCGCCCATCGTCAATGTCGCCTCGCGGTATTCGGCCCATTATGGGCCGAATCGGCAGGTCATCGGCATCAACAACATCGAACTCATCACCGATCGCCCGTTGCAGGTCAACCTGGATGAGATCACCCAGGTCAAACGGGACTGGCCGGATCGTGGTCTGATCGTGTCACTGATGGTGCCCTGCGAGGAAGACGCCTGGCAGCGCATGCTCAAGCAGGTCGAAGCCACCGGCGCGGACGGTGTTGAACTCAACTTCGGCTGCCCCCATGGCATGCCCGAACGCGGCATGGGGTCTGCGGTAGGCCAGGTGCCTGATTATGTGACGATGGTGACCCAATGGGCCAAAAAACACACCCGTCTTCCCGTGGTGGTCAAGCTGACCCCCAATATCACCGATATACGACTCTCAGCCCGTGCTGCAAAAGCTGGCGGTGCAGACGCCGTTTCCCTGATCAACACCATCAATTCCATTACCCATATTGATCTGGACACCATGGTCAGTGCGCCAGCGGTAGGCGGTCAGTCGACCAACGGCGGTTACTGCGGCCCGGCCGTCAAGCCGATTGCCCTGAACATGGTGTCCCAGATTGGTCTTGATCCTGAAACGGCCGACTTGCCCGTGTCCGGTATCGGGGGCGTCAACAACTGGCGTGATGCGGCTGAATTCATTGCACTTGGCGCGGCCAATGTGCAGGTCTGTACTGCGGCCATGCTGTACGGATTCCGGATTGTTAACGACATGATTGATGGCCTGAGCCGCTGGATGGACGACAAGGGATACAAATCTATTGAAGACTTTCGTGGACAGGCCCTGCCTCATCAAACCTCCTGGCAATACCTGGATCTGAATTACAAGACCATTGCCCACATCGATCCGGCCCAGTGCATTGGTTGCGGGCGCTGCTATGCCGCCTGTGAAGATACGTCCCACCAAGCGATCCGGTATACCCGCAATGAGGGTATTCGTAACTTTTCGGTTATTGAAACTGAGTGCGTGGGTTGTAATCTGTGTCAGATGACCTGTCCGGTGGAAAACTGCATCACCATGGTTGCCCAGGATACCGGCAAGCCCTATCTTAACTGGACGCAACACCCACAGAATCCTTATGCCGGAACAGACTGACAACGGTTAACCCGCAACCCACAGAATAATGAATGACAAGGGAGGCAGTCATGAGCGAGCAGCGATCATCCATGAAAACGCGTGGTGATTTTTTTGAACTGGACGTCGGCGAGGACCTGAAACAAAGTCCGTTGTTTAATGACGATATTGCTCCAACCCGCCTTGAAGAACGCACTTGGAGAACCGGTCATGTCGCCTCCCTGTGGGTGGGCATGGCCATCTGTGTTCCGACGTATACACTGGGTGGTGTGTTAACCGCCTACTTTGGCCTGTCTGTCACCGAAGCGCTGCTGACCATCCTGCTGGCTAATATCATTGTTTTGATTCCCCTGATGCTTAATGCCTTCAGCGGCACCCGCTATGGGATTCCCTTTCCGGTTGTCCTGCGATCGTCGTTTGGCCTGCGCGGTTCCAACCTTCCCTGCCTGATCCGTGCCGTTGTCGCCTGTGGGTGGTTCGGTATCCAGACCCTGTTCGGTGGGCTGGCCATCCATCTGATGTTTTCAGCGTTGTCTGACAGCTGGGCCTCGCTTGGCGGAACAGGTGAAGTCATTGGTTTTTTCCTGTTTCTGGCTTTAAACCTTTACGTTGTTATTCGTGGCTCTGAAGCGATACGTAAGCTGGAAAGTTTTGCCGCCCCCCTGCTGCTGATCGTGGGTATTGGTCTGATGATCTGGGCACTGCCCAAAGTGGATGTTGCCGCCTTGTTCGCAACGCCTGCTAATCGCCCGGAAGGCGACAGTGTCTGGGGTTACTTCTTCGGTGGGCTGACCGCCATGGTAGGGTTCTGGGCCACCCTGTCCCTGAATATTCCTGACTTCAGTCGTTTTGTACGCTCCCAGAAAGACCAGCTGCTGGGCCAGGCGCTGGGGCTGCCATTAACCATGTTTTTCTTTGCGGCACTGGGCGTGGTACTGACAGCAGCCTCCCACACCCTGGTTGGCCAGACCATTTCCGACCCGGTCAACCTGATCGGGCAAATTGATAATAAAGCCGTCGTGGTGATTGCGATGCTTATGATCATTATCGCCACGATCTCCACCAATACCGCTGCGAATATCGTGTCACCGACCAATGATTTCCAGAACATTGCCCCGAAACTGATTGATGGGAAACGGGGCGTTCTGCTGACCGGTCTGGTGGGAATCCTGCTGATGGGATGGGAGCTTCTGCGCAAACTGGATGTGATCACATCAACCACCAGTGTTGAAGCCTTATACACTGGCTGGCTGCTGGGTTATTCCAGCCTGCTGGGACCGATCGCCGGGATCATGATCGTGGATTACTTCATTATCAAAAAACAGCAATTAAACTTGGTGGACCTGTATCGTCAGGGGGGACGCTATCCCTCAGTCAATCCGGCAGCCATGCTCGCCTTTGTCATTCCGGTCGCCCTGACCGTTACGGCAATCATCAGCCAGTCCATGATGTGGTTCTACAACTATGGCTGGTTTACCGGTTCACTGCTGGGAGGGCTGCTCTATTACGCCTTCAGTCAGACACAAACACCGTCAGAACCCACACAAGACAGTGATAATAACTACTCACGTCGAACATCAGACGACAGCCGTAGTGAAGCACTGAGCGCAGAGGTCATCTAAGTCATCCGCTGGTTTGTCATCTACGACAAACCAGCGTTTTATTCCCCTGTAATAATCCGTGCAATTCCACTGGTTCGTGGCTAGGATTTCCGACAAATCCACTGCTGGCCGTTCACTCACACCATGAACGTTTCTGACCTGATCACCGCCAATCAATCCCTCTGGCAGGATTACACCCAACACCGTTTCGTCCGACAACTGGGCGACGGTACATTGCCGGACAGCGCGTTCAGGCATTACCTGATTCAGGATTACCTATTTCTGAAACACTTTGCTCGTGCGTATGCGCTGGCGATTTATAAATGCGACAGCTTTTCTGCCATGCAACGACCATTGGCTGCACTGACCGGCCTGCTGGAACATGAAACCAGCCTGCATGTCGCCTACTGCCAGGAATGGGGTATCTCTGAACAGGACCTGGAGAACATTGAGGAAGACAGTGGCACTGTCGCCTATACCCGGCTGGTGCTGGATATAGGCCAATCCGGTAGCCTGACGGAACTCTATGTCGCGCTGGCGCCCTGCGCGCTGGGTTACGCCGAGATCGGCGCCTGGCTACCAAAACAATCGTTTACTGCCCGTGAAAATAATCCTTACATCGCCTGGATCGATATGTACGCTGGTGAAACCTTCCAGCAACTGGCTGTGGACGAAACCAAGTCATTGGACGAAATGATGAAAGAGATTCATGCAGACAGCCAGCAGGGGCGCAAACTGAACCGGATTTTCCGCGATGCCACCCGCATGGAAATTGCGTTCTGGGAGCAGGGACTGGAAAAGCAGTAAACGGCTACCTTTGTTTAAAAGAATCGATAATAAGCACCCAGACCTATCTTTTCTCCCCTGCAGCCCACGCTTTGTGGGCTGCAGGGGAGAAATATGAAATTACTGTTTAACAGGTACTTAAGCATTGGTCAGGACAAACCGTCAGACGTGACGATATTGCGCAGTTCAGGAATCGCTTTGATCATATAATCCGGGCTGATGTCGTGCGTCCAAGACTCATCCTGTGGATTAAACCAGACCGTACGGATACCCAATTGTTTGGCTGCCAGAACATCGTTCTCCGGGCTATCACCGATATGCAGCATTTCATCAGCCGTCACACCGGCCTGCTCCATGGCCAACTGATACATCAACGGGTCTGGCTTGCTGCTGTTAATTTCCTCAGCTTTCAAGACAAAATCAAAGAAGCGTTCAATCTGCAGGTTAGCCATTTCAATATTGCCATTGGTCAGCGCTGCGAGAGTGTAGTGCTCATGGAGGTATTCCAGTGTTTCCAGTACCCCAGGGTAGTAAGCGATGCGTCGCCGCCACTGACTGAAAATTTCAAACGCCGCTTCAGCCCCTGCAACAACCTCTTCCCGATCGTAGCCCGCGTCTTCCAGCGCTATCTCCATACCAATGACCCGGGCACGACTGACCTGGTGCCGGAACTCCGGGTACTGTTCACGGAAGCGGTTTTTCAGGGCATCCAGTCCTTCAAGATCGTAGTGATCCGTCAGTTTGGGGTAATTGTCCAGCAGCCAGCTATAGCATTGACGCACGGCTTCCTTGATGACGACCAGGTTATCCCACAGGGTATCGTCCAGGTCGAAGGTAATCAGCTTAAGAGTCATTCGTCGTCCTTTTTCCGTGCCCGCGGGTGTGCCCGGTCATAGACGTTGGCCAAGTGCTGGAAATCCAGGTGGGTGTAGATCTGGGTGGTGGAAATATCACTGTGCCCCAACAGTTCCTGAACCGCCCGCAACTCGCCACTGGATTCCAGCAAATGGCTGGCAAAAGAGTGCCTGAGCTTGTGCGGATGCAGGTTGCCATCCAGCCCCTGTTGTAATCCCCACGCCTTTACTCGAACCTGCACCTGTCGTCGGCTGATCCGTTGGCCCCCACGGGCAATAAATACGGCGTTTTCTCCATCCTGCGCCATGTCCCGACGCACCGTCAACCACTGCTGAATCGCGTTTCGGGCTTTACGCCCAACCGGCACGATACGCTCCTTGCTGCCTTTGCCGACGACGCGTACCACGCCCTCGTCAAGATCGAGATCCACCAGGTCCAGCGCCACGAGTTCCGCGAGCCGTAAGCCGGAGGAGTAGAACAACTCCATCATGGCATGATCCCTGAGCGACAGCGGTGAGTCCGGCGTAACATCCAGCACACCGGCAAGCTGATCGGTATCCAGGGTATCCGGCAATTTCTTCGGTCGCTTCGGCGCCTGTACCTGCAACCCGGGATTACTGTGGCAAATACCTTCACGCATCAGGAAATCAAAAAACTGTCGTACAGCTGATAACCAACGGTGCAGGCTGCGGGGGGATAAACCTTCACGGTTCAGTGTCGCCAGGCAACGACGCAGGTGTTCTGCGGTCAATGCCGGCCACTGTTCAATTGTCAGCCCGGCTGCCAACAACGAGAGTTTCTGAATATCGCGTTGATAGGCTGCACAAGTATTCGCGGCAAGGCCTTTTTCATGGCGCAGAAAACCAAGATAGGCATCAACCGCCTGGTCCATGGCCGATGACGATGTTTTGGTTTCCGATGGGTTTTCGTTATTGGTATTGTGCAAGTTTTTCTTGGGCAGGTTGTTTGAGCCCTTGTCCGACGTACTCACATCAGCCGCCCAAGAATGCGCCCCAATGCATCCGCAATAAAGCGAACAAACAGCGTATCAACACCGGCCCGGAACTGGTCGGTCTGTCGGCTACCCAACGCCAGAATACCCAGCCGCTCATGATAATGAAGAGGTGTCACGGCAGCTGAGGCGATCGTGCTGGCATGACCGTGAAAAAGGAAAGCTGCCTCATCGGCACGCAGCCGTCCACAGACCGTACGGTTGCCCTGCATATTGCGGCTTAACAGATCCCGCACATGCCTGCTGAGATCCCGCTCACGGCACAGCCGCACCCGGGTTTCCAGGGGACGATCACTGATCAGGATAAAACTGCAATAATCCATCTGAAAATCGTGCAGCAGACTGTCTTCAAGGGTATCCGCCACCTGGTCCAGGGTATCGGATTCCATGAGTGCCAGCAGTAACCGACGACACTGTTCAAACAGCTGATCATTATCACGGGCAATCGTCACCAGGCTACCGAGCCGCTGATTTAACTCGCTGTTCCGCTCACGCAACAGTGTCACCTGTCGCTCAACCAGGGAAATGGTATCGCCACGCTGATGGGGAATGGAGAGTTCGGCCAGCAGGTCATCCCGGTGATGGAAATAGTCCGGATGCTGTTTGAGGTAATCTGCCACCTCGTCAGCCGTCAGCCCCGTGGTTGACGCCTGCTGCCCCTGTTTGTCCATGATGATCCTGTGTGCCTAACCGTAATGATCAGAGAAAATCATACTGTGGATTATGGCGATGTGCACGATATTAGTATTGCCTATAAGTACAGTATCGGCATTTCAAAATGGCTGCACAATCATTCTTGATAAATTCTATTCAATACACCCTTTTTTCTTATGTATTTTCCTTTTAATCGACTGAGAGCATTACCTATAACTGCTAGCAATCCATTTCTATCGACAAATGAGCAATATTCACGATATTCAACGTATTTCCTCAAATGCCTTTCTTCTGTTTTAGCTCTAGCATAATAGATCAAATTCCACATAATTAGTGCCATAACATTAACATAAATACTGAACCAACCACCCACAGTGACAAAAGGTATAGTAATCAACCACCAATAAACATTTTTAGAAAAATAAGCCGGATGTTTCATCCATCGATATGGACCAGACGAAATAACTCCTCGATAAGTAAGATTTGAAAAACGAACCCCCATTGATAAAGTTGCCCACCAGTATATCCCCCATGAAAGGACAACAAAGATGCCCCAAACCCAGTAAATCGGCGATTCCGGTGAAAAAATATCAGTCCAGTAAAGATTATCTTGCTGATGCAGCACATTTGTTACATGCTGGTTGAAAGGAGGATAGCAGAGCAGGCAGACTAGCCAACCTGAAAGTGTAGAATCAACACTTTTAATATCAGTATTAAACAGCTTTAACGATAATACATAACCAAGAGTACCAATGAGAACATCAATTGTTAGACCTAGGACGAAAAGATATTGGAAAATTTTCGAAGACATGACATCGTCAAGGCGCCATCCTAAAAGATCATTAACAGCAATAATGTAAAAACCATACATTAAAGGTAAGAAAAATGCCTTGACCAGTAAAGCTCGATAAAAATGATTGACCCATTTTCCTGCTGTTATACCAGTCGCCAAAAATCGACCAACATAAAAATACTCATCATACGGGTCGTTTTGCCGAACGTCTGAAAAAACAATATATAATGGAACAAGAATTAATAAAAATGAAAACAACCACAAATCGTTCCAAAAACTTTGCAACCATGTAAAACCAACCATAGTTCCCAAATAACTATAAATCGGTATCACCAGCAGAATAACACTTGCGGAAAAAAACTTATACTTTATTCGCTGAGCAGAAAACTCATGCTTCCGGACCTTAAATAACTGCTTTAAACTTATTGACTCACTAACTATATAGCCAAGAAAAGCAGAAAAAAGCAAAACAACAGGTATTATTGGATGATTAACATCTAGAAGCTTAAATAAAAAGAAAAATGAAAAGAAAAAAGCAACTGCAAATAAAGAACTTTTCATGATTTCATCAAATATAGGTATATAACAAGGGAGAGGACGAAACCTCTCCCAGATACTCAATTAACCACCTGTAGTAGAACCACCTGTAGTAGAACCACCTGTAGTAGAACCACCTGTAGTAGAACCACCTGTAGTAGAACCACCTGTAGTAGAGCTGCTAGCGCTATAGCCTTGAGTACCAGTTAATACAGTGTTAGCCGCAAGATCATTAACTGTGCTATCACCAGTACAGCTTGAACAAGCCAGAGCCCAGTCAGTGCCACCAGCATCTGGAGTCATAGTGAATGTTTGAGCACCGAAAGTAGAACCTGGTTCTACTGTAATCACACCATCAGTGACAGAAGTAATTCGACCTGTTGCCGTTGGAATTCCTGCGGAACCACCATCGCAATCTGCAAGAGCTTGTGTCTGTAAACATAATGCAACAGCTGTACGATAAGAACCAGCCTCAGCAATAGACGCCTGTACAGTAGCGTTTCTTGTGTAATTCTGATACTGCGGAATCGCCACGGCAGCCAAAATACCAATGATCGCCACCACGATCATCAATTCAATCAGTGTGAAACCCTTCTGGTTCGTCATCATTATTATCCTACTTCAGTCGTTTTTATTAGGTCTTTGACCCTCTTCCCGTCCTAGGTTTAGCAAAGGGTGTGCCAGCCAGCTAAAAGGCTGGAAAGTGTGACGGAGGCCGCGTTATTTGCGTCAACAAAGTGCAAAGGATCCGTCAGCCACTGGTTTTCAACCCATGACCACTGACGTCAGTGGTCATGTACTCGGTAACAGGTGACATTCTGCGTCACTTTTTTGACGTGGGGAATACACTCATCAGATCATCGAGCGCTTATCACTGTAAACGTAAAAGGTAATAGGCTATGAAGTACGATTGCCGGAAAGGTTAGAGCAACAACAGAAAACGTATAGGGTACTTTCATCGTACCAATGTCTGGGTCAACAACTGCTCGAGCATGGCAAATCGCTGCTCTACCCGAAACAACAGTTTTTCCAACCGGTTCAGCCTCTCTGCTTGCTGATCCAGCCGGTGTTCCAACTGATCAAACCGCAGCGTTGGCTGGCTTCGCGGGTCGTCGGAAGGTGCGATGCCCTGCTCCAGCTGAATCAAACGCTGTTCAAGCTGGCGGAAATGCTTTTCCACTCGCAGGCCAAGCTGCTGCCGCTCATCCAGTAATATTCGAGCCACTTCCTGTATCAATACGACGACCTCATGGGTATCGTCACCGTTCATCCCTCTGTTACGGGCGTCAATGTCCTGAGCCATGCCATCACCTCCGTTGTAAAAACTGCGCAGTGAGCATAACAAAGCGTGGGTATCACGCACTGACGACCCGGCGAGTATCACTGACAACCACTCAACAGACCGAGTGGTTAAAAACAGCGACAGAATAATCTGTCGTTCAAAAGAAAAAAGAAGTGATACAACAGGATCCTTGGCGAAACCGGCGCTTCCCTGAAACCTTTGACTGCTTAAAATCTTCGGCCGGTTTCGACAAGGCCGTTGAATGTATACGGATCAAATCGGGATTGGCATGACGACTGTGTCAGCCGTTACAACAAAAAACCCTGCCGGGAGTGGTTGTTATTGCCCCTGCCCGGCAGTGTGCAGATACCTGTACAAAACGGCTGCATTCAGCCTAAACGCGCGTCTGGCCTTCATAGACCCGGGTAGCCGGCCCCGTCATCATGACCGGATATCCCTCGCCTTTCCAGGTAATGGACAGTGAGCCGCCGGGCAATGTGACCGTTACAGTTTCTTCCAGCATACCCCGTAACCGACCCGCCACGACGGCCGCACAGGCGCCGGTACCACAGGCCAGGGTTTCGCCAACACCGCGTTCATAGACACGCAGACGAATCTCGGAAGGATTGACGATTTTCATGAAGCCGGCATTACAGCGCTCCGGGAAACGGATATGCCGCTGGATCACTGGGCCGAGCCTTTCGACCGGTGCGCTGTCGACATCCTCGACTTGCAACACCGCATGGGGATTGCCCATGGACACCGCCGCAATCTCCAGCTCCCGTCCATCCACTTCCAGGTTGTAGGTGATCGACTGCCGGTCGGTTTTGAAGGGAATATCCCAGGGATCCAGGATCGGCTCCCCCATATTGACGGTAATATCACCATTCTTCTCAACCCGGAGTTCAATATCGCCCCTGGCGGTCTCGACCCGGATCAGTTCCTTGACGGTCAGCTTTTTATCGCGAACAAAGCGAGCAAAACAGCGAGCGCCGTTGCCACACTGTTCGACTTCGCTGCCATCAGCATTGAAGATCCGATAGCGGAAATCCATCTCTGGCCGGCCGGGCGGCTCCACCAGCAGCAGCTGGTCGAAACCGATGCCGAAGCGCCGGTCCGCCAGGTCACGGATCTGTTCAGGGGACAGACGCACGCTCTGGGTGACCATGTCGACCACCATGAAGTCATTGCCCAGCCCGTGCATCTTTGTAAACCGTAACAGCATAAGGTCCCCTTCAGGGCAGCAGAGACTCCGCCGCCAGCAGTGCTTCCAGTGTTTCCCTCTGACGCACCACGTGGTACGCCTCACCATCGACCATCACTTCCGGCGGCCGGCAGCGCACATTGTAATTGGACGTCATTCCCATACAGTAGGCGCCGGCGGAATGGATCGCCAGCAGGTCGCCTTCCGCCAGGCTGAGCATCCGCTCTTTGCCGAGGAAGTCCGTGCTTTCACAGACCGGACCAACGATGTCGTAGCACTGCGCTTCGCCATCGTTCCGTTTGACTGGCTGGATATCATGCCAGCCGCCATAGAGCGAAGGCCGGATCAGGTCATTCATCGCCGCATCGACAATGGCAAACTGCTTGTGCTCAGTATGCTTAAGCATTTCAACCTGGGTCAGCAGGATGCCCGCGTTACCGGCGATGGAACGGCCAGGTTCCAGTATCAGTTCAAGATTACGGTCGCCCAGACGCTCACGGACCGCAGCCAGATAAACGTCTGGCGCCGGTGGTTCTTCATCTTGATAGGTAATGCCGAGACCACCGCCCAGATCCAGATGTCGAATGGTGATACCCTTTTCTGCCAGGCGGTCAATCAGCCCCAACAGCAGATCCAGTGCATCCAGGAAGGGTGTGATAGTGGTGAGCTGGGAACCGATATGGCAGTCCACACCACTGACCTCAAGGTTGGGCATGGCTGCAGCCTTTTCATACACTGCCTCAGCCCGCTCAATGGCAATGCCGAACTTGTTCTCTTTCAGACCCGTGGAAATATACGGATGGGTTTTGGCATCCACATCCGGATTGACCCGCAGCGAAATGCGGGCCATTTTGCCAGCCTCTGCCGCTACCGCCTGCAGGCGCTCCAGCTCCGGTTCGGATTCCACATTGAAGCAGTACACACCGGCTTCCAGCGCCCGAGCCAGTTCATCGGCCCGCTTGCCCACACCGGAGAACACCACCCGCGCCGGATCACCACCAGCAGCGATGACTTTCTCCAGCTCACCGACCGACACGATATCAAACCCACCACCCAACCGGGCCAGCACATTCAGCACCGCCAGGTTACCATTGGCCTTGACCGCATAGCAGATCATGCCGGGCATGCCTTCCAGCGCCTGGGCGTAGGCAAGGTAACGGGCTTCCAGTTCCGCCCGTGAATAGATGTAAACCGGCGTACCCACCGCCTCGGCGATGGCACTGACCGGCACACCCTCGGCGTAGAGTTCGCCGTTCTGATAAGTAAATGGGCTCATGAAACGGCTACTCCCCCCGCAGCATCAGGTTGTCCTCCACCGACGCACCGGCCTGCAGAGACTGGGACGCTTCCGGCAGGTAAAGCGGGCCTTTCTGGCCACAGGCTGAGAGCATGAATCCCAGGATCGCCAGCACCATTACGCGTTTCATTGAGGACTCCTGTACATGAAGATCAGTATTAGCCGTGAAGTATACCTGCGACACCGCAGTGAGGACAGGCATTGCCAGCGCCCTGACAAGCGGTTAAGTTTGCCCGCTGATTCGCCGGGCAGCCGGTTTGTTATTATTCCTGTGACCGGCACCCTGCCGGACTGAGAGTGGAGCCCCCCTCACCATGATGAGCGAGAATGCCTTCAACCACCGGCTGGACGACCTGATGGTCGCCATCGAAGATGCCATTGAAGACAGCGGTCTGGATATCGACTACGAAACCAGTGCAGGCATCCTGACCCTGACTTTCGAGAACGACAGCAAGATCATCCTGAGTCGCCAGGGCGTTATGCGTCAGCTCTGGCTCGCAGCGAAAAGTGGCGGGTTTCATTTTGATTTTAGTGAAGAGAAAGATGAGTGGATCTGCGACAGCAATGGGGAAACCCTCACTCAGCTTTTGAATCGCTGCGCCAGTGAGCAGGCGGAAGAAAGCGTCAGCCTTGTCTTTTGACAGGGTTGACTCAATCTTTAATTCAATTTAACTCCGTGGAATGCAAGCCGTACTGTTTTATTTGTCATTAAAATCCCGCTATTTCAAATACATAATGCGTGCTTTTTTCATTATGGAGTGAATCATGGCGAGTTCAGCCCCCCTCTCCGCGGGGAAAAGTATCCTTAAAGACATTCAGGCAGCAGCTCCACAAACTGCATCAAATATCAATAGCGGCACCAAAAAACTTGGCGCACATCATGTAACAATAGATTTTTCTTCGGAAAGGCATATTCCATCAGAGCAGTCAGATACAATTCAACGAGAACGTGAAGTGCATACAACGCCGGAACAATCTGTTGATGTATTCACGGTATCATGCAGTAATTATCAAAGTGTGGTCAGACCTTCTAACGTTGAAGACCATCCAAAACACTTCGTAGCTGTAAACAAAAAGTTTTTACATTATGATGCAGAAGCCGAGAACTATTATTTCCTGGCAGTTAATGACGATCAGAGAGTTGAGAAAAAAGAAGTTAAAAACGTCAAAGAAGTACCCGGCAAACCAAGCATAATCAAACTTACCCAAAAGCAGATTTTAGAGGAAAAATGGCGAATTTTTGTTATTGCAGATGAGCTTGCACCTGACTCACTAGTCGCTCTTGAACCAAAGCCAATCGCTTCCCGCAAAACGACCATACAAGTTCACCCATTCTCTCCACAGGAATTAAAAGCCTGCTTTAAGGCTATAAGAATGGAACCTTGGTGTTTTTGTCTACAGCGTGATCAATGGGGTGGTACCGCATGGCGTGATGTTTTAAACATGTGGATAACTGAAATAGAATCTTTCAGAAAAAGGCCAACATCTTATTGCTCAAGCACAGGGAGTGTTAAAGCAATAATATACATGGCACTGACTTATTACGCTTGCCAAAAAGATTCATTTGGAAAAGAGCTAAGTGACACAAAGAAAAACCATTGGGATAGAATAGATAATATATATCACTGTATTTTTAAGACACTGCATCATGTTATTCAATTTCACACTTTGGAAACCAGCATTCCAGACGCAATATCGACCCCTATAACGATAAACGCATCCCTCATTGAACAAAACCTTCCTTTACAGTTCCACTATTACGCTGAATCCATAATAAACAAAATGAAAATCTACATTTCAGAAAAAAATCACAAAAATTTTCCACCGTTCCTGGAACGAGTATTAGCAGAAAATGATAGCAAAGTGTTATTTGTAGACAATGACCATAGTTCAATGGCAGATGAAACGATTGAACCACAAATGTCCTCACCTGATCATTCACCCACAAGACAAGAGACTGCTGTATAAAATACACAATCTCCAATTAACAATTACCACTAATATTGACCCTGGTGGAAATAACAGCGGTAGGATGGGCACTTCGTCATGAAGTGCGCATCCCTCAGCCGCGGCTCCACCAAACGTTTTCTGACAAACAGCACACTCATTCCTGATCGCTGATTCTATCCGCCACACGGTTTAGTAAATCTGGCGGTAAGACACTCTCCAGTTCTGCACACTGCTGTTGGAGTAGCAATGAACTTTCAATACAGACAATCACCCGCTCCCCCAGTTTGATGCTTCTAGTCGATGGAAGCGTCCTGGCTCCATCAGGCGCACGGTGCAATCTGCATAATGGCGATATCACGGCCAATGTCCGTTGATGCAGGCTGCATATCGCTTTATTACGCAGTGTGTCAGCTAACACGACGGTTGGCTCAGGCAATACCACTACATCTTCTGTCATTTCTTCAATGGACAGCTCACCCGGCGCCAGCGCCCCATGCTCAAGTTCATCAAACTGGTCAATCACAGTGGCCAGCTCAGCCACTGTCAGACTGTTATGTTCCTGCAGTAATTGAGCAACCCAACCTTCGGCGACAACGGGACGATAACCTTTCTCGATCAGTACAGGGGTCAAGACACAGACGACGACATCCCGATCTTCCCGCGCCAGCTGACAAAGGGGTTGCCGCTCCTGGAGAAGTTCGTCAAAGCGTTTATCACTCAGTCCAGCCGTTTCCTCACCGAGGAAGAACAGATCATTATCGCCAACATCCTGAAGAAAGTTGTCTGCAACAAAGTCATCCTGATGAACAAATGCCCTGTTATCACTTTCTCCTGATATACCCACTGCCCTATCACGCGGATGATCAGTGAGCGCCCTGGCTTCAGGCACCATTTTCTTGAAGAACGCAGACATCCGTTTCATGTCATCCCTGTCCGATGTGAGCTTTTTACGGTACGTATTCTTAAATCTAGTGCAGGGGCTGCCAATTGCCTTAGGAAGGTGCGAATAAGTCCACCCTCACCTTCGGTAATCCTTGGTATTACTGGTACTGTTTTGGGAAAAAGGGACTTATTCGCAGTTTCCCTTAGAAATTGGATGCCTTGATGTCTGGCAAGTTGTCAGGCCGTTCTTCTCGTATAATCAGGCCTCCATGACATAACAGAGGCCATACCATGCTCAGCGAAACGATGATCAGCCGCCTGAATGAGCAGATTAACCTGGAATTCTACTCATCCAACCTGTACCTGCAGATGAGCGCCTGGTGTGAGTTCCACGGATTCGAAGGCAGTGCTAAATTCCTTCGCTCTCACGCCGCCGAAGAAATGACTCACATGCAACGGCTGTTCAATTATGTGAACGAGACCGGTGCCATGGCCCAGGTGGGCGCAATCAGTGCACCGCCGGTAGCGTTTGAGAACATTGCAGACGTCTTCCGCAATACCTATGAGCATGAGTGCCAGGTCACCCGCAAGATCAATGAACTGGCCCATACCGCCTTTACCGAACAGGATTACTCCACGTTCAACTTCCTGCAGTGGTACGTGGGTGAGCAGCATGAAGAAGAAAAACTGTTCAAATCGATTCTCGATAAAGTGGAAATGATCGGTATGGAGGGCAAAGGCCTGTTCTTCATCGATCAGGAAGTGGGCCGTATGGATGTCACCCATCCTCACACCACGCCAGCGAACGCCTGACGGGCTGTCCCGGGCAGAGGGTAGGTGGTATTCACCCTCTGCAACCGCTCTGGTTGTATCCATTTCGCACCTTTCAACTTACACGTTCAGATAACAGCCCCTGTCTTCCAAGAGGGCGTCCTTAGCGCAAATTATTCTCATCAGGCAGTGGCAGCCTTTCTATGCTTGGAACGCGGTATCTCTCCCGCTGTTCCCTGAGCGATGACAGGTAAACAGCGTCCCTTGTTGCATAACGGCCATTGAAAAGCGTCGTTATTTTTAGAGGATCCTGACCATGAGACTAAGGTTTTGTTTCCTGCTTTTCTCGGTCTTTTGCACAGTCGCCTATTCGAATTCAGATAAACCGGTTGCCGGTACACAAATGGTCAAAATGGAAGGCCGGGGGTTTTATATCACTTCCCCTTCTGCCGTGTTTGACGGCAATAAAACCCTCACCCTGAATGCACCGGTTATCGACTGGCTGGGCGATATGAAAAAAGAACATCTAGACGTTCCGGCAGGCATTGACCTTAGTGACATACCCAGCTTTGCTGCCACCCTGGACACAGGCTTTAAAAAAAGCCGGATATTGTCGACTATCACGTTACACTTTGTGAAAAGTGGTAAACAACAAACTCTGGATATTCATGATCAGGTCATCCATGCCAGTAGTGGTAATGGCAACATCAGCTTTTCATTCAAGGAAGCTGTGGAATCGATACCTGACCAGACCATGGAACAAGTCACATTGACCTTCAAAACATGGCATCCTCCAACGGTAAGCCTGGGACGTTTTCCGATGCATGCCGCCTGCTGTAACTGCAGCGGCGGTTGTGCCGCACTATGGATTCTTTTTGGCTGGTGTAATACGTGCCTGGAACCCTCGGGCGGTGAATTTTGCTGCCAACATTGTCATATGCCGGCAGCACCCGGCGGGACATGCCCATGATGAATCCAGCCCTGAAATAGACTAAAAGCCAGCTCTAATGACAGAGCTCGCTTTTAGTAGATACCGCTCAATGCTTTTCTCTGCCTAGGCGGTTACCTTACGCTCTCTGCTTTATCTCCGGCTTCACGTCCCTTATCGTTGAAACCATCACCGTCTATTTTTCGTATCTGTCCAGACAGGTACCTGACAGGGGTAGTGTTTATGTACGACTCGGTTAAAGACTATTACGGCAAAGTGCTGCAGGGCTCCGATGACCTCAAGACCAACGCCTGCTGCACCGGTGCGGCATTGCCTGCCTATATCCGCTCGGCACTGAGCGATATCCACGATGAAGTACTGACCCGCTACTATGGCTGCGGCCTGATTGCGCCACAGCAGCTCAAGGGCTGCCACATCCTGGATCTGGGCAGCGGTTCCGGCCGGGACTGTTTTGTGCTGTCCCGACTGGTGGGAGAAGAAGGTTCTGTCGTCGGTATCGATATGACGTCGGAGCAGCTGGACGTCGCCAACCGCCATATTGATTACCATATGGATCGGTACGGTTATAAACAGCCCAATGTCCGCTTTCTGGAAGGCTACCTGGAACGGCTCCATGAACTGGATCTGCCGGATAACAGCTTCGACATTATCGTGTCCAACTGTGTCATCAACCTGTCGCCAGACAAACCGGCGGTGCTACGTGAAGCATTGCGCCTGCTCAAGCCCGGTGGCGAACTCTACTTCTCCGATGTCTACGCCAGCCGCCGTGTACCGACCGAACTGCTGGAAGACCCGGTACTCTATGGCGAATGCCTGAGCGGCGCCCTCTACTGGAATGATTTCATCCCCCTGGCGAAACAGACCGGTTTCCTGGATCCCCGTCTGGTGGAAAGCAGCCCCATTACCATCGAAAACAGCGCGATAGAAGAAAAGATCGGCCATATCGATTTCTGGTCCGCCACCTGGCGCCTGTTCAAGCTGCCGGAGCTGGAGTCTGCCTGCGAGGACTACGGGCAGGCCGTTATCTACAAAGGCACCATTGAACACTGCCCGAAGCAGTTTGTACTGGATAATCACCATGCCATCGAAACCGGCAAGGTCTTCCCGGTCTGCGGCAATACCTGGCAGATGTTGCATGAAACCCGCTTCCGGGAACATTTCAAATTTATCGGGGATATGTCCACCCATTACGGTATCTTTGCCGACTGCGGCACACCGGTCCCCTTTGAACCACAGACAACCCCCGAAAGCAGCGGCGGTTGTTGCTGACGAACGTCTGCGGGCGCGCCACGGGTGCCGCCCGCCTGCTGCTTCAGGAAACACGGAAAACGCATGGAACTGATTGCAAAAGAACAAGCCCACAGTCATCAATGGCACTACACGACAGACGGTTCTCCCAGGGGGTATATTGATCCCCACGCCCTGCGGGAGCTTTGGTTTCATACCGGCACCGCCTGCAACCTAGCCTGTCCTTTCTGCCTGGAAGGCTCCAGCCCAGGCGATAACCGCCTGCAACTGATGAAGCTGGACGACGTGCGCCCGTTCATCGATGAAGCCGTCAGCCTCGGCGTCGAACAGTTTTCCTTCACCGGTGGCGAACCCTTTGTCGCCAAAGACATGGTCAAGATTCTTGCCTATGCCAGCCGCTTTCGTCCCTGTCTGGTGCTGACTAACGGCACAGAACCGGTATTACAACGGCTGCATCAGATCGCCGCACTCACCAACAGCGTACACCCCGTCTCATTTCGGGTCAGCATTGACTACCCCGACCGTGATCGACACGACAGCGGCCGTGGAGAAGGCAGTTTTGATAATGCCATGGCAGGCATTCGGGAACTGCATACTCTGGGATTCCATGTCTCCGTGGCAAGGCAAATGGCACCGGACGAAAATACTGATGCCGTCACCGCCGAATACCGAACACTCTTCAGGCAATATGAATTGCCTGAAGAGCTGACACTGGTCGCCTTTCCCGATTTTATGCCGCCAGACAGTCACCCAGAAACACCCCAGATTACCGAACACTGCATGACTCATTACCAGACAGCAGAGAGTCGTCGGCATTTCATGTGCGCATTCAGCAAAATGATCATCAAAACCAAAGGGCTGATGAAAGTTTACGCCTGTACCCTT
The DNA here is from genome assembly GCF_018263925.1 of Kistimonas asteriae. GTDB lineage: Bacteria > Pseudomonadota > Gammaproteobacteria > Pseudomonadales > Endozoicomonadaceae > Kistimonas > Kistimonas asteriae. Next base: position 79,467 of record NZ_JAEVHF010000016.1, on the reverse strand, counting down.
GTCGATGATGATCCCGAATACGACCTGGGAAGCACCCTGACCGAAAGCCTGAACCAGCGAGTCAGCATGAAGCATCATCGTTGCTTCAGCTGTTTTTCTTACGGTTCTTCCTGCAGCGAAATGACCGATTGAGGTGGCCTGTGAAAAAAATCGTTTGGGGTTTGATGCTATCGCTTATCACACTGGCCACCGGTTGCAGCTGGATGCCCTGGCAACGCACCTTTCAGCCTGCAACGTTCAGCGATCTGCCCGGCTGGGACAACGGAGAAGCCAAAGGCCTGAAAACCTCACTGATGCACAGCTGCGAGGTCTACCAAAAACGTTCCGGCCCGGTGAGTGACAATGCCCTGTTTGGCACCTACGAACAGTGGCACCCTCTCTGTGACCAGCTGTCGGAAACCGATGGCAACGCCCTGACAGCCTTCTTCCAACAGAACTTTGACGTTTACCGCGTCGCGCCCTGGGAGGACGGCCTGTTTACGGGATATTACTCCCCACTTCTCTACGGCAGCCGTCAACCCTCAGAACGCTACCATGTTCCCCTGATCGACAAACCTGCAGACCTGGTGATGTTCAACCCCAAAGACTTTGGCATGGAAAAAGATACTGTGCTGAAAGGCAAACTCAACCGGGGCTGGCTGATTCCCTACGACGACCGGGAAGGCATCAACCGCCGGTTTGCCAAGGGCCATTACCGGGATGATGTCGTCCTCTGGGTGGACGATACCGTTGATCGGTTTTTCCTGCAGATTCAGGGTTCCGGCTTTGTGCAGCTGGATACCGGCGAGCAGGTCTATGTGAGAATCTCGGGACGCAACGGGCACCCCTACTTTGCGATTGGCCGTTACCTGAAACGGGAAGGTCTGCTGGAAACGGTTACCATGCAAAGCATCCGGCAATGGCTGAAAGATAATCCGGATCGGCTGGAAGAAGTCCTCTACCAGAACCGGGATTTCATCTTTTTCAGTGAAAGGCCGGAAGGCGGCCCGATTGGCGCGCAGGGCGTTATCCTGACCCCGGACCGCAGTGCCGCGGTTGATCGCAGTATCATTCCCCTGGGAACCCCCCTGTGGCTGGAAACCACGCTCACCGCTGATGACAGCCATTGGGCGCATGCCATGACGGCACAGGATGTCGGCTCAGCGATCAAGGGCAAGGTCAGGGCGGATATTTTCTTTGGCGCCGGCAAAGAGGCCGCGGCGAACGCCGGCCACCAGAATGCCGGTGGCAAGCTGTATGTCTTTGTACCACGAACAAAGGAAAAGAACCGGTAAACACTGCAACAACAGCCTTTACCGGCTCGGTGGGTCAGGCCATTTCGAGGATTTTATCCACCAGCCGGTTAATCCCGGTTGCCGCTTCACTGATACTGCCGGCCAGCATGTAGGCCGGCGTGGTGACCAGCTTGTTCGCTTCATCCACCACGATATCGTGCACCGGGCAGTCCACATGCTCCGCCCCGGTCATCTGGATGGCCTCGGCGGTTTCACCATCATTGCCAATGGTGCAGCGGACACCGGCACCAAACAGCTTGCCGGCCATGGCCGGGGCAATGCAGATCAGGCCGACCGGCTTCTTCGCCTCGGCAAATCCCTGAACGACTTTTAGAACATCAGCCTGTACGATCATGTCCGCGCCGGTCAGGGCGAAATCCGAAAGATTCTTTGCTGCGCCAAAGCCTCCGGGAATGATCAATGCGTCATAATCAGCAGCCTCGCACTCAACCACATCACGAATGTTGCCACGGGCCAGCCGGGCGGCTTCCACCAGCACATTGCGGGATTCCGGCACTTCCTCGCCGGTCACATGGTTGATGACATGATGCTGGGTAATATCCGGCGCAAAACACTGATACTCTGCGCCATTCTGGTCGAGCCTCAGCAGGGTAATAACGGACTCATAGATTTCTGAACCATCAAAGACGCCACAACCGGAGAGAATCACTGCAATACGCTTGTTCATAGGGGCTCCTCACTTCAAGAGATTATCTTCAAGAAACGTTAGTAACCGGACCTCTGCCGACTTGGCCGCGGCCAGATCATAGGAATTCATGGCAGACGGTGCATCAAAGACATGTTCAACCGCGGGGAAAAGCCGGGTTTCCAGTGGATAGCCATTGGCCTTGTAGCGATCCAACACACCAACACACTCCGCGGTATCTATCACCGTATCCTGTCCGGCAAGAAACACTAAGGTGGGTTGTTTCATCGCCCACTCACTGCGAAACCGGGCCGGAAAACCGCAGTAAGGGTAATAGGCCGCTACCGCCCGGACGCCGTCCAGTGCCTGCGCATCCTCATCATCGGAACCGTGCACAGGATCAGCGCCATAAGCCAGGGCGTCCAGCACCGTCCAGCCCCCATGAGAGTAACCGAGCAGGGCCAGCCGGTCCGACGCCACATATGGCAGCTGCCGGACATGTGACAGCGCAGCCCGAACATCCACTACCCGTTCATTTCCCCACAACGCATGCCCCTTGCAGACCCGGCGAGCCGTCAGGTTTCGACCACTGAAACTGTCCACCAGGATCGCCACATAACCATTGTCCCGCAACCACTCGCCCCGTGGCCTTGAAATTTCAGGCTGGGGCCCACCACAACCGTGGAAGAGCAGCACTGTCGGGAATGGCCCGTCACCTTCTGGCCGGTAGATTTCATACCAGGGAGAGAGCAGGTCATTAACTGCCTCACGGGTGCGATCCTCAGGAAAAAGCGCACGAGCATAGGGCCAGAGACCGGCAACCATTCCGATGATGGCCAGCAGGACGAGTCCCACCGAGAGCCTGCGTTTTATCGGATACGTCATCTGAAGCCTGTTCCGCTATTATTCTGCCAACACCATACTAAATCCCTGCTAAAACAGCCATGTGAGGAACCGGTTATACCGGTCGATTGTCCAACACACAGACCAGCCTGATACCGCCTGTGACGCACAAAAGGTCAGTACCTCTGCTTCACGAAAGCTGGTAGGCTGTTACTCATTCAGAACAGAGGAGAGAGAGAATGGCAGCGGTACGGTGGATACTCGGACGCCTGATTTTACTGCTCAACGCCCTGATTCCGGTGGGCAGTGTGAAGCGTTCGCCAGAGGCACAAGCCATTGTTGACCAGGCAACCGCCAGCCTGGTGCTCTACCAGTTTGAAGCCTGTCCTTTCTGTGTCAAAGTCCGTCGCGGCATGAAGCGACTGAGACTGAAAATCGAAACCCGGGATGCCAAACGCTGCCAGCAGGCCCATGAAGAACTGCTGCAGGGTGGCGGCAAGGTGAAAGTCCCCTGCCTCCGCATTGAAAAAGAGAATGGTGAGGTGCGCTGGATGTACGAATCCTCCGACATCATCAGCTACCTGGAACAACGTTTTGCGCCGGGCCAGGAAACCGTGGCTCAATGCCGGGCTGCCAGCCGCTGAGAAACCGCCTCATCCAGCGCAAACCCTTTACGTGACGTCATCAAGCAGCTGCTTGCCATCGCAATGACAGCTGCGGTCACCATCAGCAGTAACGGTCCCTTGTCGTACCCCATCTGGCTGAGCAGTTCCAGCACGTAAGGGGTTCCCCCGCCAAACACACAGACACCAATATTCAGGCTGACCGCCACGCCGGTATAGCGAACCCGGGTATCAAACAGCTCGACCAACGCCGCTTCATAGCACCCATTACCGATGGCTGCAGGGAGCAACGTCAGCAGCGCCACCAGCCAGAGCTGACCATCCTGCAGAGCGCTGAACGCTGGCCAGGCGACAAGCAGCATCAACAGTCCGCCGGCAAACAACATCCGACGACGTCCCAGGTAATCGGAAAGCCAGCCTGAGAGCAGCGTCATCATGGACAATCCCAACATAATGGCTGTCGAAACCAGGTAAATTGAACCTTCAGACAAATTCAAATACCGGCTGGCATAGGGAGTAAGAAACAGATAGAACGACACCATGGTCGCCGCCGATGCAATCAACCCCACACCAACGAGAATCTCACGCGCGTGGGACTGAAACAGATCCTTGACCGGTATCCGCGCAACGGTCTGCTCCTGAAGAATCCGCGTAAATGCTGGTGATTCCACAATCCCACGTCTCAGGAAATACCCCAGAATACCGAGCAGACTTCCCAGCACAAACGGGATCCGCCAGCCCCAGTCCTGCAACTGTTCCGCCGACAACAACCCGTTCAACACAACCCCGGTTGTCGACGCCAGCACCAGCCCCAGTACTGCAGAGGCAATAATGGCGGATGTGAGCAATCCCCGCCGCTCTGGCGACACATGCTCCGCCGCAAACACCAGCGCACCGGGCAACTCCCCACCGACAGACAATCCCTGAAGTAGTCGCAGACAGGCCAGCAACACCACGGCCATCCCGCCGATGGCGGCATAACTCGGCAACAACCCGATACCCAGGGTCGCAACAGACATCATGATGATGGAAAGGCGAAACAGCTTCTTGCGTCCCAGCCGGTCACCGAAATGACTGAAGATAATCCCACCCAGGGGCCGGATGAAATTACCGCCGGAATAAATGGCAAACATCCACAAAACACCCGTGTCACTGTGCGCCGGCAGGAACACGTCGGCCAGCTGGCTGGCAAACAACAGCAGAATGGCGAAATCGAAGAATTCAAGAACAGCCCCAAGGCATGTGATAAAAACCAGTTTTTTGAGCATTACGGTACAGATAGCATCAATGAACGGAATGAAAGGCTGAAAGGGCAATGACAAATACGAAATGAATAGCGTAGTGCAATTACTCAATACAACACGGTAACGATTGGATCTATATGGAAGGGTATCCGTCGAACGACAGTCGGTATGCCATCAGCGGCGCTCAGCCGTATGGCGTATCTCATCACGGCGGTGCTTGATCAGCTCTTCCAGAATCGCGATATTGGCAGCATTTTCAAGCATGTGGATATCCTTGTCCAATACGGCCAGACGCTCCTTATCCTGAGCTGACAGAATGGCATCGCGAAACGTAATCACCGCATTAGCTTCCGCCAGCATGCTTTGCTGGTCATGATGTTCATCAGAGAGATGGGCCCAATCGCTGAACCGCTGCAAGACAGAAAAATAAAATTCATGGTGGGACAACCAGTAAAGCAGGCCATGATGCGTATCATCCGATGGCTTCCTGCCGGGTAATTTCATGGCGACTCCAACCTCATTCTTCTTCTGACAGACTGACCCGCGATGGCACTGAAGCCGCCGCACCGGTCATCAGGTGGCTTTCGATATCCAGCCGGTGCGCCTGGATCTCCCGCATCCATCCGGGCAACTGGGCAGCGTGGATGCCTTTGAGCAACCGGCGCTCCTTGTCCAGCAGTTTCTTCAGACTGAGTTCGACATCTTCCAGCGTATCCACCAGTGCATCCGCACAAGCCTTGCGCTTGGCCAGATAGACAGCCCCCAGCACCGTTGGCTTGTCAGTGGTCGGACGGCAACTGTCCCTGAGAGCCTGTTCGAATTCGGCTATCAGTTGTTTCCGCTCCCTGGCCGCTCCCTGGAATGCCTGCCAGTGTTGCTCCAGCAGCTCGTCAGCACTGACCAGCTGCTTTTTGGCGGTATCATTGATGGTGATTTCCGGCAACGAACGCGCTTCATCAAGACGCGGCAGGATCTCAGGCGCCAGTGAAGCCGCTGGCGTGACAGGCTTTGTCGCGATGTCTGTTTTTGCTATTTTTTCTGATTTTTCGGGTAACCGAGCCGGCGGCTCAGGCTGAAAGGGATTTGTGACGGTCTCGACGGGGGCTGCCGCTTCTGATACCGAAAAAAAGTCATCCTCAGGAATACTGGGATCGATATCCCCGCTGAAAGACAGGCCATTACCCGGCTCAACCCCATCTGGATGCTCGGCCCCTTCCGGCAACGAACCTTCGCGAAACCAGTTGGTCGGGGCTAATGTTTTCAGAAATTCTTTCATTGCCTCGAAATCCCTTTCTCCGGGAATACTGATCCCGCAGAGAATCTGCTCAACATGCTTACTAAGAGGTTTTCGACAGCAGGCCGTAAGGCTTCACCGATTGCTCATGATTGTGAACATTTGTTTCAAAAAGCCGGCACTTTCAGGCTGTTATCGCATTTTTTTGATGGCGTTCTGTACTTTTTCCAGTCTTGGTTCGATGCTGTTAATTCGCTTTTGCATAGCAGACAAGGATTCCTGCGAATTTTCGTCATAATTGCCTGACTCAATAGCTACAACGGCTTCCTGCCTCCGATACTCTTCAAACACCACCTCCAGATCACTGACCGCTTTCCGTAGACCTGTGACAACTTCCTGCTTCCGCTCTTGTATGGCTTCCATGGAGGCAAGCCCGGTTCTTTTGAGTACACGCTCGCGCCAGGCTTGTGGATCCGCATTCTCCATATTCTGTTCATGCAACAAACCTATAAACGCTTTATGCTCATCAGCAGCAATTGTCAGGTATTCCCAGTGAACTTCCACATCCTCACCTAAATCTTCCAGATGCTCACAGGCTGGGGGCAATGGCACATCTGAAAAGACATTACGTCGTAGATTATGTTCAGACACTAGAGGGGTGGAGACTGTCACTTTTTCCGGTTCCGGGGCTACTTTTCCTTTTCTAAACGGCTTGGTCAATCGTTCGAAAATCGCTTTGGGGGAATAACGCTTCCGCTTAGCCGTTTTTGCAGGCTCAGGCTGATCCAGCCCCGGAACATCGGCCGGTAAATCGCCGGGCAGCGAATCGTGATCATCGTGACGACTCACATCAGACAGCGTGTCATAATCCGACGTCACCTCCCGATCTCGCACCGCTGGATCTTCAAACCAGGACTCTGTGTCTTCACTTTCACTGATCGCACTGTCATGTAACGACCTCGTGTCATCTTCCGTGCCAAGGCCTGAGGTTTCAGCAAACAGACCTTCAGATGGCATGACATGATTCAGAGGTTGTTTTACTTGTGTTTCTTCATTGCTGATCCATTCCAGCAATGCCGCTTCCAGCCGTTCAAAACTGCCAATATTTTGAGTTTCCCGCAGTTGCAGCAGGATATCCATCGCTGCTTTTTCATTCGGCAAACTCAGGCCGTATTGCTCCATCTCGGGTTTAAAGATATGCGCCACATACTGCCAATCCTGTGTACTCAACGAATCAAGACGATCATGATGGGTGTGGCGCAAATACTTATAATGTTCATCCTGAACAGGCTCGGAGGATGGTGCCGTTCTCACTGCTGGACGGGATACCGTTGCTGCCTGTGGCTGCCATTGAGGCATGGCTGGACGGTAAACACCATGCTGAGGCGCTTGCGTTTCCTCGTTGCTGAGCCACTCCAGCAATGCCGCTTCCAGCCGTTCAAAACTGTCAATATTTTGAGCTTCCCGTAGTTGCAGCAAGATATCCATCGCCGCTTTTTCATTCGGCAGACTCAGGCCGCATCGCTCCATCTCAGGTTTAAGCATATGCGCCACATACTGCCAATCCTGTGTTCTCAACGAGTCAAGACGATCATGATGGGTGTGGCGCAAATAGTTATAATGTTCATCCTGAACAGGCTCGGTGGAAGGTGCCGTTCTCGCAGATGGGTGGGATACAGCTGTTGTCTGTGGCTGCCATTGAGGCATGGTTGGACGGTACGCGCCATGCGAAGGCAATGCTGTCGCATGCTGTGCATGCAACGGGACGACCGGGGCATAACCGGGCAATACATGAACCATGTGACTGGCCACTTGCTGTGGATTAATCACATACACCACCCACTGCTTATGCTGGACCGGCAACATCACGGTCGTTCTGGTCGCCATCGTTGGGTGACCTGATACCGGTACGGTCAATCCGTTAGGGGGATGATTAACACCTGATCCATTCATTGTCTGTCCATCCCTGATATTGGCTACTACTTCTGATTGTAAACCAGCCACCTATTATTCAAATACGACTAACGTATTGTTTTTACTGAATAAATAACATTTCCTGATATCAACGAACCTGTTGATTTCACTATGACATGAAAACCCGAACATTTGGCCTCCCCGGTCAACAGCTTGTCCCAAAATGTCCGGATATCTCCCCGCCCCTGTCGGTAGAATTTCCAACGAACCAATCTGCCTGCTTCCCGGGCAACGCACATACAGATAGACACACCACAACAATAACAACGGTGCCGATGTGAATAACAACAAGACCCGAATCATGCCGGGACTGACGCTGGCGGCAGTCCTGACCACGCCCCAGGGCATGGCCATTACCTTTGACGCCGCAGACGGTGAGATCACCGGCAGCCTGAACACCACCCTGAGTGCCGGCGTCAGCGTCAGCATGCAGGACCCGGACAGCAAGCTCTATACCTACGGGGAAAGCAAAAACCTCGACATCAAGCCCGGCAGCGGCACCGGCCCCAATGCGGACAATGGCCGGCTGAACTTCGGTAAAGGCGATGTCATCTCCAACCAGTACAAGGGGCTGACAGAACTGACGCTGGAATATCGCAATTACGGTTTCAAGGGCAGCGTCAAATACTGGTACGACCACTGGCTGGAAACCAAAAACGGCCGCTATACCGATTTCGATGACAGCGGGTTTGACGACCTGGCCCGTTTCAGCGGCATCGAAGTACTGGACGCCTACGGCTGGACCTACTTCGACCTGGGCGACATGCCGGTGGATATCCGCCTGGGCAAACAGGTACTCAGCTGGGGGGAGAGCACCTTCCTGCAGGGGGGCGTCAATGTTATCAATCCTCTGGATGCCGCCGCCTTTAATCGTCCCGGTGTTGAGATCAAGGAGGGCCTGCTGCCTGTCGAGATGCTATATGGCAGCATCGGCCTGACACCGGCAATGACCCTGGAGGGTTTCTACCAGTTCAACTGGCGGCCCACCGTACTGGACGGCTGTAATACCTTCTTTGCATCAACCGATGCCATCCAGCCTGGTTGTGGCCCCATCTATACCCAGGCTGCCTTGTCGAACGAGGAAGAGGAAAATATCGGTGGCACCGGGGGTAACACCATCATTGACCGCACCGCGGATGACCTGCCCGGTGACAGCGGCCAGTGGGGTGCTTCACTGAAATACTATGCAGAAGCACTCAATGGCACCGAGTTCGGCCTGTACTTTATCAATTATCACAGCCGCAACCCGTATCTGGACGCTACTAATGCGGATCCCTCGCAATACCGGCCCATCGGTATCGGACCATCCGGAGACACCGATTTTTACGCGCCGACCCATCCCGCAGGCGCCGGTTTCATCCAGGGAGCCACCTACAACGCGGTATTCCCGGACAATATTCGCCTGTACGGCCTGAGCTTCAATACCAGCCTGAACAGCGGCTGGTCACTCAGCGGTGAACTGACCTATCGCCCGAATATGCCGTTGCAAATCAACATCAACGACCTGCTCGCCGATGCTGCCGCCGGTGGCGATGGTGCAGCGGATTATGGTCAGGCTTCCCAGGGGTATGTGCGTAAACCGGTCACCCAGGTACAGATGACGGCCATCAATACCTTCCCGCAGATACTCGGTGCGTCCGAGCTCGCGCTGGTCGGTGAAGTGGGTTTCATGCATGTCGGTGCGCTGGGGGATGACAACCGCTATGGTCGCTCCGCGATCTTCGGACCCGGCGATGACGGCTCCGGCACCTGCAATACCAGTGACGATATCACCGATGACTTCTGCACCAATGAGGGCTACACGACATCCGACAGCTGGGGCTACCGCCTGAATGCGACGCTGGTCTACAGCGGCGTAATGCCCGGCGTAACCCTGAAGCCCTCTCTGTCATTCCGCCATGACGTCAACGGTTATGCCTACCAGCCCGGCGGCGCGTTTGAGGAAGGCCAGATGGCTACCACGCTGACACTCGGCGCCATCTACCGTGATGACTACAAAGCCACACTGTCGTACACCAGCTTCTTCGGCAACAACAAGTACAGCACCCTGGACGACCGTGATTACATGAGTTTCAGCGTCAGCGCCAGTTTCTGACCATGGGAGAACAAGAATAATGCAACCTGTCGATACTCTGATTCGCACCGTGACTTCTGCCAGAACCCTGGCACTGACCGCCATGCTGGCACTGACGCCATTGGCACAGGCCAGTTCAGATTCATCAGCGACTGCCCCACTGGGTCCATCACTGACACCGATCGGTGCCGAGAAAGCCGGTAACGCTGACGGCACCATCCCAGCCTGGACCGGCGGTCTGAAGCCGGAACAGGGTGCCATGCAGGCAGACGGTAATATGACCGACCCGTTTGCCGATGACCCGGTACTGTTCACCATCACGGCGGACAATATTGACCAATACCGTGACCGGCTAACCCCCGGACAGCTGGCGATGTTCAAGCGTTACCCGGGCTCCTTCCAGATGAAGGTCTACCCTACCCGACGCAGCGCCAGCTACCCGGACGCCGTCTACGAGGCGACTCGCAGTAATGCAGAAACCACGACACTGCTGGATGGGGGTAACGGGATCACCGGATTGGCGAACGGTGTCGCCTTTCCGATCCCTGAAAACGGACTGGAAGTGATCTGGAACCACATGCTGCGCTACCGTGGCGACAGCATGGACCTGACCCTGAGTCAGGTCATTGCCGAAGCGGATGGCGATTACCGGGAAATCACCAAACAAACCATCTGGAACTTCTTCCCGAGTATTACTGACCTCGAAGAAGAGTCGAACCTGTTGTTTCTCTACAAGTCTAAAGTGCTGGAACCCGTCAGGATGGCCGGTGAAGTCACCCTGGTGCACGAACCGATTGACCAGGTCGCAGAACCCCGCCGTGCCTGGAAATACCTGCCAGGCCAGCGTCGTGTACGTCGGGCACCAAACATTGCCTACGACAATCCGGCCACCAGCAGCGACAACCTGAAAACGTCTGACAACCTGGACATGTTCAACGGTGCGCCAGACAAATATGAATGGACACTGAAGGGAAAACAGGAAATTTTCATTCCCTACAACAGCTATGCGCTTTACGACAAAAACCAGAGTAATGCGGATATCATCCGCCCCGGCCACATCAATACGGAACTGGCCCGCTATGAGTTGCATCGCGTCTGGGTGGTCGAGGCTACCTTGAAAGAAGGTCAGCGCCATGTCTATGGCAAACGCACCTTCTACATTGATGAAGATACCTGGCAGGCGTCCATCATTGATCTGTATGATACTCGCGACCAGCTCTGGCGGGTGGGTATGGCCCATGCCCTGCAATTGAACCCACACCAGGTCCCCTGGCTAGCGACGGAAGTCTTCTATGACCTGCACTCCGGCCGCTACATCACCAACGGCATTGCCAACAGTTACAAGAAACCGCTGGTGTTCGGGCAGCTGGCCAGTAAATCCGATTACACGCCAGCGGCCATCCGTCGCTGGGGTCGATAAAACTATACCGTAACCACTGCCTGCAACAGGCAGTGGTTACGGTCGCTCCATGCCTTTCACAATAACCATAAAACAGGTATCCCATGGCGAAGAAACTGCTGATCTCAGGCACAGTCGTTGCTGGTCTGGCCATTGCCGGTACGCTACTGAATGACCACCTGAAAACACCAAAAACCTATGACGCCCCGCCACTGAGTGAATGGCGTCCCGACGGTCCCCGTCATGCCGCACCTGTACATCCCGTGCTTGGGATTAACGACACCTTCCGGTCACTCCATGCCAGTACCCGGAATTCGGATGAGGTTCTGACAGCCACTGCTCCCAACGTTGAACTGGACTGGGTGGTGGAAAAACACCTGTTTATTACCGAAGGTCCCTCTATCGACCGACAGGGCAATCTTTACTTCAGCCCGGTCACCCCTTCAGAGCCAGTGGTCCTAGTCAGCCTTGACGGGGAAACGGGTGAACGACGCTGGTCTATTACTGGCAAACCACTCTCACAGGGCGGCGGTACACCACTGGTGCTGGAGGATCCGGACAACCCGGGACAACAGATCATTTACCTGACACTCTACGAACGGGCACTGGCCGTGCGTCAGGATGGCAGTGTTATCTGGGATGTCCCGACCGGTCTCAGGGAACCGGCCCTGCAGCCCGGCGATGATCGTAATACCCATAACTTTGGCGCCAGCTATCACCCCCAGTCAGACAGTATTGTCGGCCTGCTGATGGACGGCTCCGTTTTTGCACTGGATCGTAAAACAGGACAACCCATTCTGGCAGAAGCCTTTACCATACCTGGCGCACCCGCCAAAGGGGCAACGACCGGCCGTCCCGGAAAGTGGGTCACCAAGCGTACCGACAAGGTCATGAAAAAAGTCTTTGGTGAAGATCCCCAGGTCGGTGGACGATTCAGCAAGGTCGCCGATGTGCTGTTTGGCGGCGGCGTTAAGATCGCCAATTATTTTTCCATTGATCCGATGACGGGTCGTTTCTTTATCGCCGCCACCGCTCCAGATGAAGCCGATGGCACGATTGATGGATTGGCAGAGAATGGCGCCCTGTACGGCATCGACATGGTACCTGCCGGTAATGGCCAATACCGCCTTGAGGTGGCGGCCAGTACCTGGTTCAAGGGAGGAACCGGTTCGACACCTGCACTCCGCGCTGATGGTACGCGTGTGTATGTTTCAGACGACAATGGTAATGTGATCGCCTTTGATCAGGCGCTGAATGAACTCTGGCGGCAATCGGTTGGTGAACAGATTCTGGCATCTATCACCGTAGCGTCGGAGAACAATGAACTCTATGCCATCACGGCCGGTGAGCTGTTCAAACTCAAGGATCGCGGTGACAAGGCTGATGTCATCTGGCGCGCCAGCCTGGACATGTACCCGGAAGTTTTCGGCCAGAAAAACCTGAATATGCTGACAGCCTCTATCACCGCCAACGGCATTGCCGTGATACTGGGCGCTGGCTTTGAGAAAGGTACAGTGCGATTACCGGTCTCCGTCGGCGTCGGTTTGCTGGATCGGGAAACCGGTGAGGTAATCTCGTATACCGAAGGCGTGGAAGAATCCGTCGCTACCACCATTACTGGCCCTGATGGCGGTTTCTACATCGCCCACTCGCCAATCCGTCGCGCCGTCAGCCGTGCACTGCTGGGACCACTGGTGAAACCGTTAACAGGTGGAATTGCCAGATACAAGCCGGTGCGTAACGACCTTCTGGTACGTGATGCGGTTTGTGCCGCCGCGATACGTCTGGAGAATGCCGCCAGGTTTCAGCAGGATAATCCGGCATCCAGTGAAGCCGATACCCTCCAAGCGGGTGTATTACTGAAACAAGCCAGTCAGGCCGCCACTGCGGCTCTGGAGGAACAAGCGCTGGACAAAAGCCTGACCAGTCATTTGAAAGCATTACAGTTATCCGTCAATGTGCAGAATCCAACCACTGCAGCAGAGCAGGCAGATTCACTTTGCACAGCGATACAAACGGCTTCACTACCACCTAACACAGAACTAGCCAGTCGATAAATAGTGTGGCCATTTGTTCAAAGAGCAAATGGCCACCTACAAAGTACCCTTTCAAACCAATACCAGATCCCCCTCTTCTTCAGCACTTTTATAAGACATCCAGATACCACACGGGATAAAGTACGCATAAGTCTCTTTGCACTGACACCTCAAAATTAAATCAACTGTTTTTATCACCTGCCCTCAAGACTTTCAGTGAATTCATCACTACAGAAGATAATAAATGATGGTAATCAGGTAACGTTATAGAAAGGATTTAACCGATACATTTCAATCCATACTATGAATAGTTTGTATACATAACACCAAGATAACACACACGAAAAATGTTACTTTTCCATCATTTTCTTAAAATATTTCAGGAACATTACACTGCAATCGCAGTCATAAGAATAACTCACAAGCTCGGAGTAATTATGTTAGCAGCGATCCCTAACCAACAAATTCCTTCTGTATCAAGCAAGACAGCTGACTATTCTAAAGCGACAAATTCAGCCTCTCCAGAACAGCCAGAAGCCTATTTATCGTCAGAGCAGCAGAAAGATGACGAAGATATCAACCAGACAAAACATTTATGTGATTATTTTATCAAAGCTGTCATTGTTACCTGTAAAGTAATCGTAACCATTATTGTTATTCCGTTAGCGGCCATTCTTGGTTTTTTTGCTGGTTTTATTCGTGTCATTGTTGAAACATTTATTAATCGTTACAAGCACTATCAAACATACCATCCCGGCGAAACCTGGGAAGATAAACTACGGATAATTGAACAACTGAAGGCATACCACATACAGATTATAGAGTACTTCCAATCTTTGAAAGATAAGCATTCTGACAGCGGCCTTACCCTCTGGAAGGAAGTCACCGATCCCTGTGAAAGACTAACCCCACCTATTCGACAACAAATTATCCGCCATGAAGAAAATCTGGCCAACAAGTTTGAAGCATTGAAAGCATTCATTAAGACACTCTATACGTCTGAATCCAGCAGAAGCCAAGCTCCAGAGGATAACAGCGAACTACAACGCATTCAGCGCGAATTCAGTGAAGAATTATCAGCACTATTAACGCTATGGAGAACGCTTGATGGAAAAGTCACCTTCTTTAATCCTGAAACCAACGAAGTAGCGGCAACAGTAACCATCAAACAAGGTAGGCCCGTTTCCCGAACGGATACCACAACGCCAGATGATGACATTGAGCCTACCACCAGCCCTGATTTTGATAAAATGGCAGAGCAGAACCAACCCCTCCCGCGTACGATTGATTCAAAGTTCTATATATGGAATGACTGGTTTGCTGATCGTCTTAGCGATTATGAAGGCGTGCCAGAGAGCCAGGATCCAGAACAGACACCGAGTACAGCAACTCAAAACCGCCCCAAAACACCACTTCTCTGTCCTGCCTGCTGTGGCATGTGCGGAACCCCTTTTGCCGAAAGCATTCCCAGAGGTTTGCGCGCATTTCTATTCACATTTGTGCATATCATTCCCATGTATTCTAAAGGGGATTGCGCCGTGGAATGTACCGCGCCCGCATCACTGATTGGTGCATATCGATCTGTCAGACTTATCGTTTCGCTGATCTGGGGACTTGAAAGACCCGTTAACTGTTTTCCATGGCTACCCGGTAAAGCCCATCGATATCCCTGTTCAGATATTCGCAAAAAACCACCTGGTATCGAGGATATATATTGTCATCCGGAAGAACACATTTACACCGCGCCAGAAGCGCCACGCTTGTTAGATAAGACCTTGAGTCAGGAAACGGTTTCACTTAATGGTTCTGATTCTTCTCAAGATGGCTCTGATTCTGACAGTGAACAAAGCGATGCAGGTAACATGTTTTGAGAGTGTTATTAACCCATGCAATACCTGCAAATACTACACAGTTTACAAGCAGAACATCAGAAGTACTTAACGTATTACAAAAAAACATTGCTTCTCGACTCTATAAGTTAAAGCAAAATTTCACTCCTTCAAAAAAAATAAAAGAAAAATGGATTAAATCAACATGTAAACTTCAGCAGGCACCCAGGCTTTATAAAACAACACCTGACGTGCCTTTATCAAACAACTATAAACTTCCAACATTTGTTTTTTTACTAAGTGGCACCTTGCTTTCAAAAACAAACACCAGTGACGACATCGATACCACGGCCGAGTTAGATGACAATACATTATTGCAAACAGAACCATACATTATTTCTGCAGGTCTGGAAGCAATGACGGATCCCGACGAGGACTTTGAGGATTTTGCCAATGGTTTTATTTTTGATAATAGTGGACATATAGTCACCTGTGCTCACGCTGCAAATAAAAGCATTATATGGTATTGCAACACTGTGGATGCACATCGTCGTTTCTATAAACGTTTGGCATCCGATGATTATTCAGATACAGCCATTTTAGAAGCTGTACTCCCTGAAAATATCAATTTAAATTTCTCCAAAAGCCAGTTAAAAGCAAATAATAAAACACTGTCTCTACTTTCACGATTTACAGTACCATTCTTCGATAAACAATCAGATTGTCCATCATTTATAGAAAGATACTTTACAGTATCAACTAAATGTTCTAGGTACGGCGTTATCTGGCCACTTTGGTATGCACCGGATATGCCGTGCTCTGGTGGGATGATTCTGTCCAACCAAGGCTTTGAAGGTATGTCTATAGGTCTAGGTGGTTGTAGAATACCATGCACAGGGGCTGCTGAGCGACGCCGCGCGTGTACTCTCCCCCTATGCTCCAGTGTCTTATTTACACCCGCACAAACCGTTATATTCTCAGCACACAGTCTGATTCAATATGGCTGTGTCGTACATCATTTGTTAGGTTTTAACGTTGCCACTTCAAAAGAAGGCAACCGTTTATATGTTGAAAATGGAATTTTTCCTGCCTCTGACCAAACATTAATGACCCATGATATTATCCTCAATATAAGCGGTGAAAACATTACATCTATACAGCAATTCGCACATATTTTATCCAAAAAATCTATAGCATCACTGAATCGCTGGCTAGCATGGCGACACACTCAGTTAGCCATTGATGTCATGCGTGGAGGAAAGAAAAAAACGGTTCATCTGGTATTTGCCCAAAAGCGTGACTACAGCGAACCCTTCAGATTTGGCCATTTTTAGTGATTTATAATGAGCTGATTTTTGTAACCGGGAAAAACAATAGTATCAAAATCAATTGGACATCCCAGTTAAAATCTGACACATCATATAAGCCATCAATACAACGTACTCTCCTGTCCTGTGACCATTTTTTTTTCAAAATTTCATTTTAATAACCAGAAAAAAACGGGCTCCAAAAGGAGCCCGGTTTCAATGTCCGGTCAGACCGGAGAAAGGTAGCCTGACCAACATTTCCGGTTAGATGCGGCTCAGCAGGGTGCCGATCTTGTCTGCGTGGTAAGCCAGGGTTTCTTCGCTGGGCTTCTTGATGCTCTTGTGCGTCAGGTAAACCAGCAGGGCCATCTGCGCAGTTAGGCGGTTTTCGGCTTCGTCGAAGATCAGGGAGCTTGCGCCGTCCATGACTTCACGGGTGCACTCGCGCTGATCGTTGGCAGGCAGACAGTGCATGAACAGGCAGTCTTCGCCGGCTTTCTTCATCATTTCTTCGGTAATCACAAACTTCGGCATGAAGGCTGCCAGACGCTCTTCCTTCTCCGCTTCCTGACCGAACCAGTAGAAGCTGTCCGCGATCAGGATGTCGCAGCCTTCCACTTCATCAATATTGTCAGTCACAGTCAGGCGGCCGCCGGACGTCTTGATGTTTTCGTTAGCGATGTCCTGCCACATCTGGGGTGCCTGGTACTTCTTGGGTCCGATGTGTTTGAAGTGCATGCCGAACTTGGTGCAGGCAAACATCAGGGAAGAGCAGACGTTGGTGGCATCACCCACAAAAGCCACGGTCAGGTCTTCCAGCTTACGGCCTTCCGGCAGGTGTTCCATCATGGTGAACAGGTCCGCCATGATCTGGGTTGGGTGCAGCCAGTCGCAGAGGCCGTTGATGACCGGAACGGTAGAGTATTCCGCCAGACCGGCAACGGTCTTGTGATCGTCAACACGGGCCATGATCACGTCGCACATCCGGGACAGGACGCGGCCGGTATCCGCCAGGCATTCCTTGGCGCCCAGGTGGATATCTTTCGGAGACAGGAACAGACCGTGACCACCCAGAATCGTCGCAGCAGTCTCAAAGGACACACGGGTACGGGTGGAAGGCTGTTCGAAGATCATGGCAACAGACTTGCCGGCAAACAGCTGGGGAACCGCGTTGGCCTTGCGGGCTTCTTTCAGCATGCCCATCAGTTCCAGGATGTCGGTCAATTCCTGGCGGGTGAAGTCCTGGGTCTTGAGGAAGTGCTTAAGTTCAGGCTTGTGCAGTTCAGTGGCGCTGGAAGATGGCAGTTTCATGGTGATGCTCCTACTTCTATGGTCTTTAAAGCCGGGATTGTTCACTCATCAATGACCCGCGCTGGCACCGAAGGCCGCCGCTGCCGGTCGTTGTTTGTTCTGTTGGTTTGCATCATAAGCTTTCGATAAAAGTCGATATTGACCGAGATCAAAAGTCGATATTTATTTCAACAAATCTGATAAAACCCCATACTTACAAAAACAAAAACCGTAAAAACCCACCGAAACACATATAAAAAGCAAAATAACGATCAATAAATATCCATGCCAATTACACGAATAGAAATTAAACCGATATTTATTGGAATAATATCGAAGTATGACCTGCATCAAGATTCGATATTTATGGACATTTATCATGAACGCCATCAACAAAGAGGCGGCGGCCCGAACAGACGGACTTCTTCCTCTGATAACAGTTTGTCCGGCGCCGGCCACCAGAAAGGGATTCAGGGTAGACCAGGCCCGCGCCAGCAGCTTACTGAAGACTGTTCACCTGACTGGAGTTGCATGATGAGTACGGAGTCCACGGGAAAAATGGGGCTTTCCAGCCTTACCCTGTTCAGTGTCTGTGCGGTGCTGGTCGTTGACGGCCTCACCGCCTCAGCGTCGATTGGCCCTTCCTCTATTACCTGGTGGTTGATCACCCTGGTGCTGTTTGTCATTCCTTATGGCCTGATTTCCTCCGAACTGGGAACCACCTATCCCGGTGAAGGAGGCATTTATGACTGGGTCAAGCGGGCATTTGGTTACAAGTGGGCGGTACGCACTACTTGGTTTTACTGGATTAACGTCGGGCTGTGGATGCCGGCGGTTTACATCATGTTTGCCGGCATGTTCGCCGAGATGTTCTTCCCGACCATGAGCCTGTCGATACAGATCATCATTTGTATCGCCCTGACCTGGCTAACCATCTGGATCTGCAATATCTCGGTGGATGCCGGTGTCTGGGTCACCAACCTCGGCGCACTGTTCAAGGTCGCGGTCATTGTTGTATTAGGTGTCGGTGGTTTCTGGTATGCCAGCCAGCACGGCGTTGCAAACGAATTCACCCTCAGCAGCATGACCCCCTCCATCGACTCCGGCCTGGGCTTCCTGCCGGTCATCATCTTCAACCTGATGGGCTTTGAGCTGATCGCCTGCATGGGCAGCGAAATCCGCGATCCCCGCCGGGATATTCCCAAGTCCATCCTGATCTCTGCCGCAATTGTCACAGGCCTGTATGTCTTCGGCACCATCGGCATCCTGATGGCTCTGCCGGTGGAAGAAATCGGCCTGGTTGCCGGCATCATCTCCACTCTGCGCACCCTGTTCGGTGACGGCGCCTTCGGCCAGTTCATGGTTTACGGCATCGGTATCCTCGCCCTGCTGACCTTTATTGCAAACATGGTGACCTGGACCATGGGCGCCAGCCGCGCCGCCATGGAAGCCGCACAGGCCGGCGAACTGCCCGCCATCGTAGGCAAGGAAGATCCAAAGCACCGCACCCCGATCGGCGCCAACACCATTACCGGCATTGTCTCCACCGTGGTCATCATCCTCTACGGCCTGAGCTCCGGTGAAAGCGACGAGCTGTTCTGGTCTGTCTTTGCCTTCTCTTCCTGCGTCTTCCTGCTGCCTTACCTGTTCATGTTCCCGGCTTACCTAAAGCTGCGTATGGCCGACCCGGATGCCGAACGCCCCTACAAGGTACCCGGTGGCATGAAGACCCAGATTGCCCTGAGCGTCATCTGCTTCCTGTTCATTGTCCAGGCCGTCGTCCTGTTCATCTTCCCTGACATTGCCAACGGCAACATCGACTGGGCCTACAGTGCACCGGTGGCTATCGGTATCATCGCCACTATCGCCATCGGTGAATGGATTCTGGCGGGCGCCGTCAAACGCATGATTCACGCCCCGGCATAAGTCCGGGGTCGTATGACCGAAAACGAAAAATAGTCACGTATTAAGGAACATCGCCATGACCACGACTTACAAAACCACACCACGCGAAGACGGCTTCCGGATGCCCGGCGAACACGAACCCCATGCTGGCATGTGGATGGCCTGGCCGGAACGGACCGACAACTGGCGCTATGGCGGCAAACCTGCGCAGCTGGCGTTCGTCAACGTTGCCAAGGCCATCGCCGAAGTGACCCCGCTCACCATGGCTGTGTCCGCCGGACAGTACGACAATGCCCGCAACCTGCTGCCTGACCACATCCGTGTGGTGGAAATCACCACCAACGATTCCTGGATGCGGGATATCGGCCCCAGCTATGTGGTCAACGACAAGGGTGAGCGCCGTGGTGTCGACTGGGAATTCAATGCCTGGGGTGGGCTGGTCGATGGCCTCTACTTCCCCTGGGACCGTGATGACCAGGTAGCCCACAAAATCTGTGAAATGGAAGGCGACAGCCACTACCGGGCGCCCATCATCCTGGAAGGCGGTTCCATCCATGTGGATGGTGACGGTACCCTTTACACCACTGAAGAGTGCCTGCTGCACCCGAGTCGCAACCCTGACCTGAGCAAAGAAGACATTGAACAGGTACTGAAAGATTACCTGAGCATTGAGAAAGTCATCTGGATTCCGCAGGGGCTGTACAACGATGAAACCAACGGCCATGTGGATAACCTGATCCACGTCGTTCGTCCCGGCGAAGTGATTCTGTCCTGGTGCGACGATGAAAATGATCCACAGTATGAAATCTCCCAGAACGCGTATGAAGCCCTGAGCAGCACTACCGACGCCCGCGGTCGCACGCTGGTTATCCACAAGATGCACGTCCCCGGCCCGCTGTTCATCCGTGAAGACGAAGCCGGCGGTATTGATGCCTGCGAAGGTATGGAGCGCAGCGCCGGTGAACGCCTGGCCGGATCCTATGCCAACTTTCTGATCACCAACCAGCGGATCATCCTGCCCCTGCTGGATCCGGCCCGTGACGACGATGCCCGCGCCCTGCTTGCGGATCTGTTCTCGGGTTATGACATTGTCGGTGTAGATGCCCGTGAAATCCTGCTAGGCGGCGGCAACGTGCACTGTATCACCCAGCAGGTCCCTGCCGTGTAAACCCGGATACGGAACCGGACTGCCCGGTTCCGCCAGCTCAACGTTATGGACCTTTGTCGTCAACTGGGAGACCGCCATGTCTGCAGCCCGCCGCCTGACCCGTCGTGATATCACGCTGTTTACCATCAGCGCCATCCTCACTATCGACGGCTTGGCAGCGGCTGCGGCCATCGGCATACAGTCACTGACCTGGTGGCTGCTCTCCTTTCTCTGTTTTGCTATTCCCTATGCCCTGATCAGCGTGGAACTGGGCACCTGTCGCCCCTCCCGGGGCGGCATTGTCCATTGGGTGAAACAGGCCTTTGGTCACCGCTGGGCGGCCCGCACCAGCTGGCTGTACTGGATCAACGTTGCCCTGTGGATGCCCGCTGTCTTTATCATGATGACCGGTGTTTTTGCCCAACTGTTCTGGCCCAACATGCCACTCAGCGTGCAGATCATTTTTGCACTGGTTGCGACCTGGGTCGCTGTGGCAATCTGCTGCCTGTCGATGGATACCGGCAAATGGGTGCCCAATATCGGCGCCTGCTGCAAAATTCTGATTGTGCTGTTACTCGGCATTGGCGGTGTTGTCACTGCTCTGCGCGACGGCATTGCCAACGCGATTACCCTCTCCGCCCTGGTGCCCCAATGGGATGAAGGACTACAGTTCTTTCCTGTGATTATTTTCTCCATGATAGGCTTTGACCTGGTCTGCTGTGCTGGCGACGAAATGGACGACCCCCGTCGGGATCTGCCCGTGTCCATGCTGGCCGCCGGTGTCCTTATTACGGTTTTATACCTGTTTGCCGTTTTCGGTATGCTGGTTGCTCTTCCTGTGGATGAGATCGGCCTGATCTCCGGTCTGCTGGCCACGCTGGAACGGTTGCTTGCACCGTTGCCCGGCAGTGACGGGCTGATCATCCTGCTTGGCCTGCTCGCACTGTTCAGTTTCGTCTCCAATATTGTCACCTGGAGCCTGGGTTCTAACCGCGCCGCGGCTGAAGCTGCCCATGACGGGGCACTGCCTGCCGTGTTTGGCATTGAGCATCCCCGCCATGGCACACCGCTGGGCGCCAGTCTGTTGACAGGTGTCGTATCATCAGCAGCGATTATCCTGTACGGTTTCATGGCCGGTTCGGCCGAACAGCTTTACTGGGGACTATTCTCGTTTGCCAGCCTGATCTTACTGCTGCCTTATCTGCTATTGTTCCCGGCGTACCGGGTGCTTAAAAAACAGGACGGCCACAATCCCGATGGCTGGCAATTGCCTGATAATCCCTGGCTGATTCGCCTGGTCACCGTGCTGCCCCTGTTATTTACTGCACAGGCTGCCGTGTTTTTCGTGTTGCCCCCAGGTCGTTTCGACAGTCCCCATACCCTGTCGACACTCCTTGGGCTGGTTATTGTGATGGGTATTGGTGAATGGGTGTGTCAAAACAAGGCTTCACCCGGTAAGGAGGTTTTGGGTGAATGCGCTGTTGATTGAAACTCATGACACGGACAAAGGCGGAACGGCCAGTAGCTCTGGCCGCAAGCATCAGGCCCGGAGCCTGGAGCGGCGTCGCAGGATTCTGTCAGCCGGCCGTGAGCTGGTCACCTCGGAGTCGATTACCAGCCTGTCGTTGTACGACGTTGCCCGTGTTGCAGACATACCACCGTCGTCGGTTTACCATTTTTTCCCCAAGCTGGAAGCACTCCTGCAAGCGCTCTCGGTGGAAGTGTTCGAAGCATTTGACCAGTGTATAGATGAACCCATTCAGGCGGATGACATAAGACACTGGAGCGATATTGGCCGTACCCTGGAAAAACGGATGCAGGACTATTATCGCAATAACGCCATGGCCCGTGCCCTGATTCTCGGCCAGCATCTGCATAGCGATATTCTGGCGGCGGATCACCAGCACGACGATGAAATGGGACGGCGCATCCAGGCCATCTATGCGCAGTTCTACCTGCTGCCACCACTGCCGGAAAGTTACAATATCTTTGCCATTGCCCTGCAGGTGGCGGATAAAGTCTATGCCATGTCCCACCAGGAATATGGCAATATTACCGACACTATGGCACGGGAAGGCTGGCGTGCAGCCAAAGCGTACCTGAGCCTTTATTTGCCAGCACATTTGCCACGGCGTGATACTGTCGGATAATTTATCAGCGAATAATAACCGGGTGATCATCGCTGCTGCAGCGACGGAGTCATTGCTATGACGATCCCTTTTACCGGTTCGCCATTAGGCGACAGCGCATTACTCATCACACTGGGTGATGCAATCAGTGATACGGTCAATGATCGTGTGCATCAGGCGGCCGAGCTGATCACCCGTGCCCAGATTCCTGCAGTGCAGGAACTGGTACCGGCTTTTGCCACCCTGACCGTGCACTACGATCCCTGCCAACTCACTTATGAAGCGTTGTGGTCTGAACTAGAACGATGCCTCGTTCGTCTTTCGGACCAATCTCGGCATTCGGCCCGGGTGATTGAGATTCCGGTTTGCTATGACAACGTGTTTGCTCCTGACCTAGCCGAGGTCGCGTATTATTGTGGCTTGACGCCAGAAGACGTCATCCGCCGTCATTGCCAGGGTGAATACCGGGTGCATTTTCTCGGATTCTCTCCAGGCTTCCCCTTCCTTGCTGGCATGGATCCCGACATTAGTTGCCCGAGAAAAAAATCACCACGCCTGAAAATTCCTGCTGGGTCAGTAGGCATTGCTGGCAGCCAGACCGGGATTTATCCCATGGAAACACCAGGAGGCTGGCAACTCATTGGCAGAACACCACTAAAACTGATCAATCTTAACAACTCGACTCCAACCCTATTACAACCGGGCGACCAGATGCGTTTCAAGGCGATCAGCCGCGATACCTTTGAACACTGGGAGGATACCTGATGTCCTTAACCATTGAGGATGGCGGCATACTCACCACCGTGCAGGATACAGGGCGTCATGGTTTCCGCCATCTTGGGATTCCGGCCTGCGGCGCAATGGATAGCCTGGCAGCTCGCATCGCCAACCTGATGCTTGCGAATGAGGCGTCATCTCCATTACTGGAATACACGCTGACAGGACCAACGCTGCGCTTTCATGCTGACACCGTGATTTGTCTGACCGGGGGTACTGTCACTGCCCGACTGGAAGACCAGCCTGTGCCGTGTTACCAGCCTGTTGTCGTACAGGCCGGTCAAGCGCTGAAACTGGGACCCGTTCGTCAGGGCTGTCGGGGCTATCTTGCACTAAAAGGCGGACTGCATGTTGATCACATCATGAGAAGTGCCAGTACCTACCTGCGTGCAGGTA
The DNA here is from genome assembly GCF_018263925.1 of Kistimonas asteriae. Taxonomy (GTDB): domain Bacteria; phylum Pseudomonadota; class Gammaproteobacteria; order Pseudomonadales; family Endozoicomonadaceae; genus Kistimonas; species Kistimonas asteriae. The sequence goes on along the minus strand of NZ_JAEVHF010000016.1, from coordinate 55,340 downwards.
TCGGTGGCTTTCATGGTAGATCTCTGGCGACCGGGGATAACCTGCCCTATATCCCTTACCCCTTATCCCCCACACTCGATATTGACTGGTTTCCAAGCCAAGACCTGATGTACGACGCTACATCCCGCCCTGTTCGGATCTTACCCACAACCGATCATGAGCAATTCTCAGACGACAGTTGGCATGCATTGTTCAACCAGCCGTTCGGTATTGATAACGCCTCCGATCGCATGGGATATCGTCTGACCGGTCCCACGATTACCCGGAAAGATCAGACCGAAAGGCTCACACAAGGTGTCACCATTGGCACGGTCCAGGTGCCTCATGACGGCCACCCGATCATTCTGATGGCCGACAGTCAGCCAACCGGTGGTTATCCGGTAATGGGACAGGTGATCCGTGTCGACATCCCTCGACTGGCGCAAATGAAGCCCGGCGATAACCTGCGCTTTGAACCCATTGAATTGAACGACGCTCAGTCGCTACTAAGAACACAAGAACAATACCTGCAACGCTTGAGAATTGCAGCAGAATACAAATGGAAGGACATCGTGCATGCCTGACACACTGGATATCAACTGTGACCTGGGAGAGGGCGCTGATAACGATAAAGACATTATGCCGTATATCAGCTCTGCCAATATTGCCTGTGGATTTCATGCCGGAGATCCACGCCTGATGGCAGAAACAGTCAGACTGGCACTGGCACACAATGTCGCGATTGGCGCCCATCCCGGCTTCCCGGACAAAGCAGGATTTGGACGTCATGAGGTGTCTATTCCGGTAGCTGACATCCGTCAGCAGGTGCTCTACCAGATCGGCGCATTGACGGCGATTACGCATGCCGAAGGCGGGCGATTACATCATGTAAAACCCCATGGTGCGCTGTATAACATGGCCGCCCGTGATACGACACTGGCCCGCTGCATTGCCCAGGCAATCGCCGACCTGAATCCTGACCTGATACTGGTGGGGCTGGCTGGCAGTGAACTGGTTAAAGCAGGGAGCACCCTGGGCCTTAAGGTTGTGCATGAGGTCTTTGCCGACCGAACCTACCAGCACAATGGGCAGCTGATGCCCCGCAGCCAACCCAATGCCCTGATAGAGAACGATGAACAGGCGCTGGCCCAAATCCACGACATGGTTGCCAATCGTTGTGTCACCACCATCGATGGAGACACCATCCCGGTACAGGCAGACACACTGTGCCTGCATGGTGATGGTGCGCATGCACTGGTTTTCGCCCAGGCAGCTCATGCATTCCTGACACAACACAGCATCACCATTCAACCGCCCTTCTGCACAGACCGATCGAAATAACCGATGGCTGGACACAGGAAAGCGGCTACCCGATAATCCGCGGCATTTTATAATGATCCCAGACTCCGACATGGCTGAAGCAACCGTATCTCCACCCACCGCTCCCCGTACACGCCGCAAGCCACAAGCGCGTAGTCTGGAACGTCGACGGGCCATACTGGATGCCACCCGTGAGTTGCTGGAAACCACCACTATCAGCGATCTGTCCCTGTACCAGGTAGCGGACAAGGCGGGCATTCCCCCATCTTCGCTGTATCACTTTTTCCCGAAAGTGGACGTGCTGCTGGGTGCACTGGTGGAAGAGATATTCACCGAGTTCGACACCATCATGAATGAGCCGCTGGATACTGATGCCATTCCTCACTGGACGGATATCACCCGCCAGCTACAGGCGCGTTTTGTCGCCTATTACCGGGAACATAAATATGTTCGGGATTTGATTCTGGGGCAGCATGTCATCAGCACCATCCGCCATGCGGACTATATGCATGATGACCTGCTTGGGCGCCGTATCCGGGAATACCATGAACAACTGTTCCAACTTCCTCCCTTACCGCAAGCCTACAATATTTTTGCAGTCGCCCTGCAGGTGGCAGACAAGGTCTATGCCATCTCCTATCAGGAGTACGGCAATATTACCGAGGAGCTGGCACGGGAAGGTCGACGGGCGGCGCAGGCTTATCTGGGATTATATCTCCCTGAAGTGATGCCCAGACGATGACAACAAACATACCGGCAACATTCTCCCCACCAAGAGAGCACCACGATCTAGGTCAAACGCTGATTAATCCCCAACTCTCCAAGTGAGTGGTTAAAGTGCTCACAAACGCTATCAAACTGAGTGTGCCATTCAGGTCGCATTCGTCGACAACGCCTCAAGACATTTTCAAAAAAGCAATAAACTTTTCCGCTTGAAGCAATGGTTGCTAAAGGACCTGATTGATTGACGCCAGGCAGAATTGAATTCTCGGGATCACCAGGCCACGTGGCAAACGCAGAAACCAATCTCCCCAATATTCCTGCAAACTGCCCCACCTTCTCTTGCTTTCCCTCTTGAACTAACTTGAACAAAAGAAAAGTCGCTCTGAGCACACTACTGTAGGGATGTTTAATACTGCGATCTTTAGGAACTGTAGTATAGCGATTGAGCAGCGACTGACACGCCTGCACTTGTACATTATGTCTCGCCTTATCTTTGAAAGGCGCTTTATAAAATTGATGTTTTGAATGAAAAAAATCAAAAATAACCCTTGCCCAAACTTCATATTCACGGAGGGCTTTACCAAATTGAAGAGATTCTTCTCGATTATCTGGAGATAAATTTTTTACAAATCTCACTCTCCCACTTTGATTAAGGCATACAAACGCATTTTTGTCTGATCCAGTCTTTTGACAAACTTCCTTGAATAGATTGAACGAATCAAATATAGGGGTTAAGGCATTTTCTTCACACAAGATTTCTTTCGTTAAAACATGATTGGCATCGTAACCCTCTAGAGGTGCATCAACTTTATAGCGCATTCTTCCTGTATTTTTAGATTTTGGGCGACATACCAAAGTACGACTACTTGCTACTGCACTTGCAGCCCCTCTTGGATCAATATCCAAACCGGCCATCGACTGAACAAGAGAAGCATCTTCTGACTGCGTATCCATACTCAATGGCCTTTGAAAACCGACAGCACCTTCCGGTGCTGAGATTTCACTTTCTAACGCAGGAGCCTGTTCTGTAAGTTGTTCAGGTCTATCCAAACCAGATAAACGCTCTGTTTCTACACAGTCCAAAACCTTTTCCAGATTATTTTGAACACGATGCAATACGCGCAGTTGACTCTCATTCCCCTGAAACTCAGCTTTACTCCTATCGACAAAGCTTTTTATATATTGCCGGTATGCATCCTTATTCTCTAAAGGAGAATACCAATCTTTTAGAATCTCACCTATTCCATTACAATAGAGACCAACCTCCTCAATATTAAACGAGGCCTCAAAACAGGGTTTAGACAACTTAACTTCATATTGATATAAATCTGTAAACGATCGAAATTGGTTTGTGTTTTTTAGGAATGCATTGAAATCCCGGACACGAACACAATCAGCTATTTTCACAAACTCCTCTGAATACCCACAGAGTAGATCTTGAATTTCAGAGAGGCGCGAGGAACAACAACCTAAAGCTTTTTGGAAATTGTCAAGCATGCATTTATTGCTTTTTCCTGCCTTTTTATGAAAAGTAAACTCTCCCTTTTCATCCATACCAATTAACGCATCTTTAGACAGCTTCTCACTCTTACCTCTAACTTCTACAGAGCGTATAAATTTAACCAGATCACCTGGGTCAAGCAGCAAATATTGCGGCTGCCCATAACTCACCCTTCTCGATTGAGATCGATCATGTATGGCAACTGCTGCTTCCCCCTGTTGTATTGAAGCCGTTTCCGGTGCTTTCTGAACGTTTCCTGATCCGCTGTCCTCAGCACTTCTCTCAGACCCCGGGCTGGTTCTCCCTCTGGTTATATCAGCGTAACTTCTTTTCAACTCCATATCGCAATTCTCTTAGTATCTAGCAGTAAACCATCAAACGCTATGGCAAGTCGAACAACACATCACTAACAACATCGTTAGTAATAGTGATAAATTCAGCCCTCATAAACCAAAACATGAAGATGACGTTTGAACCAATGAATATACGTCAATGCCAATAACTAATAAGATGCCTTGACTAACCCTCAAGGAACTACACCCGCATTAATTGAGTCTGATTTTTGAAATTAGATGGATACAACAAGTCAGAAGGTAGTGCATACAAGGATACAAATTGATTGAAGGCTTTAACCGATGCAATGGTTAATACAGCGTTGTTTTTTCGGTTTTCTCTTGTTTGCCGTAAGATTGAACATCACTTAGCAGTGCACAATTGATTCAATCTCCAGCAATCAATTTAGCGCCCTCAACACAATGAAGTAACAATCTCACACTTTCCTTCCATGATATCTATCAAAAGCAGTTGAGCCCGTTGAATGGTTTGGGGATGAAGATATCCACCAGTGAAACAACGGTATTTTTATACTTTCATCAGGAGTCAGATTGATGGCGAGTTCAAGCAGAGGCGCTGGGCAACAACCAAGATTCACACAAAGGGATGATGGAGCCCTTTCTGACCCACATAAGCAACGAGGCAAAACCGAACAACAGCAGGGCGCTCGCTATGCGAGGAGGCATGTCGCAGAGGCCCAAGCCTCTGGTCCAGCGCCAGACTCAGTCAACCGCCGAACCTCCTCTACTCACCAAATAAGCATTACTGAACATCATATTGCGCCAGTCAAGGAAGGGGGTGACCAAGGCGCTGCATTTGCATCAACAACACATCACAGAGCACCCCGAGTTGACGACAGGCGCGAAATGCCGGAATCACAACGGCCTTCCCCATTACAACCTCCTGCTGATTGGGTGAAAAGGATTGACAACGCCATCCGTGAATTGTCAGAAGCTGAAAACACCGCAGAAAACCCAGTGCAGTGGTGCGTAGGGATTGTTGAAAAGACAGAAGCATTACATGAGAAAGAGAAAGAGTTTGAGACGAGATACCACAAAGCGTTGAACCTGGAAATCGCACCGATTTACGGTAACGCACTTGAGCAAGCAATTGCATATTTAGAACAAGAAGATGTAGGAAAAAAAATCTATCAATACAGACGTGAGTTATACACAATAATTACTCTTGCTTATTTGCATCCACCTGCCCACCCAGTTAAACCACCTGAACGCTCATCTTTCAATGATCGTATTAAAAAAAGACTAATGCGTCTCATGAAGTCAGAAATTCGGTATTTAACACACGTCCATATCAACAAACCGCTTCCCTTGACAGGTTGCACCGATGAAATCCTAGAAGATCTCGAACACTTTCTCCGAGAAAAGTCTCCTGTACACTATTTTTTGACAAAAAAAGAAGTAGAGAGCTATCACATTGATATTGATAACATCAAATATGCTGACATTCCCGAAACGTTCTCTGCTGGATCATTTGAAGAAGCCTTAGCCTATCGAAAGTATGTCAGTGCTTACAGGATTCTGACTAGAGACCATAAGGTCAGGCCAGCAAAACTAAGGTATTTCGTTGACACGTTGACTCAAGAGATAGATCAACTAAAGCACATCATAACTTACACTAGAGATTTCAGCCTCCATGTAAACTGGTTAAATATTCTTATTATTTTCAAAAAGAAATTGCTTGGAACCATTAATAAAGACGCAGATCTTAAGCCATTAATCAATACCCTTCTATCAAAAACGGTCAAATACATCATTGTAGAAATAGCGGCAAAATCTCCATATTTAACCAAGACTCAGGAGGCGATGCCTTTGATTGAAGACATTATCTGTGATCCTGAACTGGATCAAGACTGTCAGATAAAATGGGCTATTCTCCAACGTCCAGAGCTTGACGCTGCAGAGGTGGCGCAAGATATCAGCGGTTTTGAACAACACTCTACAGCTCGTCTACAGGAAGCCTTGGATGCCATCAATCGAAATACCCGAGCAGGTTTTGAAAACGCAGCCCTTCTCATCAAACCACTCCTTGCAATACAGGATGTGATTAAAACATTGCCAACACTTTACCTAATGTATAAACAGATAGAAGAAGTATTCCGCAAACCGTTAATTGTATATTTCTTCGTCCCGACGATTAAGGAGCTTGATCAATTACGTAATGATCGAACCAGTTACAATGATTTAATCCCTCTGATGCATAATCACAAAGAAACCTGTATCTCGAATGAACAATATCGCTTTCTTTTAGATTTATCCCAAGATGATCGTTGGCAGGAAGCGCTCTGGAAAGTTTGGGGAAAATCAGTACGTCTATACGCTCAAACAAAAAAGCGAACTATTCACGCAGAAGATATTGCAGATTTGTTGCTTTTTCAGACGATGGCAGAAAATCCAAAATGCCATATCGCAAAATCGAACATCATAAAAACGCTTACTCAGATATTTGCAGACTCCATTGAGAATGTCGGAACCTTGGAAAGCGCTTTAACGCCAGAAGAACGTACCACTCTGGCTGCCTGGGGAGAAAAGCTCTGTAGCGTAGTAAACCCCAATCCCATATTCGCCCAGAAAGAGCAGCCCGATAACGAAACATTACTTTCAACCCTACAGCAGTGGCGCTCTCTGCAGTCAGACCCGACGATACCAGCAACTTCAGAGCTAACCGATCAGCCTGGGGAAAATATCGCTGACTTCGCTACCGATTCAGGTCAGCCATATGAGGTATTCAGTACCGATAATGAGACATACTTTGCTGATGATGAAGGTGACGCAGAGCACTATACTGCCGTTGAAGAAGATACGACTGAACTCGTTTCCGTACCCGCTCAGCCAGAGGAAGCTCCTCTTTCACCGGGTGTCGCACATGATCAACTGACAGCTAGCTCACCATGGTTCACACGTATACCTCCCCCAGAGAAACCATTACTCCCCTCTGATGTCGTACAGTTTGATGACACTGTAATACCACCTCCAGATCAGTTTGCTAACAACCCCATAGTACAAATGCCTCTCTGGTGGAAAATGGATCCTAACGTTGAAGCGGAATGCTCTTTCGGCTTTTTTCCGACAACAGAACAAACGACTGACACGAACCAAACTATCGAAACACCAGCGGATGAGCCGCAGACAATACAGGGGGTTATTGATCAACCTGAAGACGATAAGGGTGAAAGAGATGACAGTCGTCGCAATAGAGATGAGACTTCGCCATTAATAACAGAGCAGGCTATTGAACAACAAGCGGTTGATGAAAGACCGACGTCACGAAAACCTTCAGTATCTGACCAAGAAGCAAAGCGCGTTACAGAACCAGCCTTAGCATCCACACTGCAGCGGACAACAGAGCAGACTGATGAGCAACACACCGTTTTAGAAAGACCTAAGTCACCGCAGAGTCCAATATCTGAACCAAACACCGAAAGCCCAACAGAAGAAGTCATCATTGATCCGCATCAACTCAAGCCAAAACAGCCGTCAGAAGCAACATCTGTTGTTACTCAAGAGACGGAAGATACTGCGGATAGAGTAAGTGACATAGGTAGTAGCGATGCTACGGCATTACCAACAGACAAGACTGTAGAAGAGCAACCTGAACCTGTTGTGGTCAAGCCAAAACCTCGGAAGCCCCTGACATCCAGACAAAAGCGACAGCAAAAACAACGGCAAAAACAAAAACGCGCGACTGAAAAAGCTACCACGACCTCGCAGCAACACTCACCGAAGCAACTTGCCACTGCAGAGCCTGATGTTACTCAAAAGGTCGAAGAAGCTACAGCTAACACTACTATCAAGGACATACGAAGTAATGAGAGTGGCATCTCATTACCAACAGAACAGACTATTGAACAGCCACCTGTTGTGGTCAGACCCAAGTCACCTGAACAGAAAGAAAAAAGCATCACAGAAACAACCATAACAACTCCGCCGCAAGTGCCAAAAGAACAACTAATTGAAAAAACGCCTGCGACGGTCAGGCCTAAGCAACCCCAAACTCCGGCATCTGAAAAGAAAGGCAAAAGCGCTATAGCTGAACCACAACAACGGCCAGCCTCTCAGACGCATAAAAGCGTTCCTGAACAGCCTTGGTATGAATTTAAGGATGCAGTGCGGAATAGAAGCGTTCGCGACGCACATGCAACAATAAAAAAATTAAAAAAGCTGCTCACAAACAAAAAATTTAACCAACTCCCTCAAACATTAGAGCCTTTAATTTCATCTTTTACTCAACACATTACAGATATAACATCATTGGCTAGAAAGCATAAAACAATAGCGCATGACCATTATTTAATGTTGTACCAACTGGCATTAATAAATTGCGAGTTCGACTCTATCGCTATGATTATGGCAAAGAACAAAGAAAAGCTTACACCAATATCAAAACATAAACTTCATCTTATTGCTGAATCCTTAACCGATGCCAGAAATGAATTACAAAATGGACTTATATTATTTTGTCAGTATTATTCCAAATCTACAGAAGAGTGGTCACATGTCATTCTTATTCACACACTATGCCTTTCCTTTAATGTAAATCATGAGGACACGCCATTTTATTTTTTAACGGATACTCGTCAGTCATCATCACCTGATACAGAAATGAAACGACTTTCAAAAACAGTCATTCCAACACTAAAAAAAATAATAGTGCAATCACATAGTCAGGGGAAACTGTTCGATCGCGAAAGAATGATAAAAGATAAACCTTTATGGAATTCTGACGAACGTTTTTCTCATCTGTCTATTAAGGATTTAGCTCATTTCCCTTCGCTACAAGATTTTTTAAAATTCATTAATGTCATCACATGCAGGATTGTCCTTGATGGTGATGGAAGTCCGCACGATAAAAACAGCCAAACATGGAAAGTTGGTCTATTACAACCATTACTTAATGAACTTTTTGACAAAATACAATCAAGCATGAATACATTTAACAATGATGAAACACTGAGCATTCAGGGCATTCTTAAAGATATTCGTAAAGTCTATCATCTTGTCTTACGTGAGGTGAGTAATGATTTAAATACAAAATTGAATGCGGTCATTGAGGAACTCAGCCTGTTTAAAGCTGGAAAGCCTGTAATCGCAAACGAGAACGACACTCCCACAGCCAGCAAAGAACCACAATCTTGCGAAACGTTGGAATCAAAGGATCACAGTACAACACCAACGTTAAGTGGCGTTGACGAAGAAACAACAAAAGCAAAAGCGGACGAAGATACAACCAGGAGTCAGTCACCCCATGAGACAAAGGATACTGTTCAAGACACTACAGGTCATCTGGCAGAACCGGAATTAGCTGCGACACAGGAAACATCAACACAGCCAGAAGATACCCTGACATCAACCTTCACCTCTGCAACTGACTCTACCACTGGTGCTGATGAAACCAGTAAGGCTCCTTTGGGCAGCGCATCATCAAGCCTGGCAACGTCCAAAGAAGCTCTAATTACGTATGATAACTTTGGGAAAAAAAGGAGAAGAAAGGCCTTTCGTAATCTCATAGAGGCCAACTTTACGATTGATCGTTCTCAGTTTGACCAGTTCATAGAGAATCAATTGGTTCCGGAAGACGTGTGTATCCGCTTGGCCGATGAGGGTGAGACCGGTGAATTTATGGCTTACTATGAGTCTTGGTATAACTCACTTCAGCAACCTTCACCAGCGCTTTCAGCGCCAAAAGAAGAAAAGCCAATACCATCACAATCAGAATCTATTGAAACCTTTGCATACAAAGCCACAACCAGCAAAAAGCCACGACCTGACGAAACATTAGAATCAAAGGATCATAGTACAACACCAACAGTCAGCGGCGCTGAAGAAGAAACAACAAAAGCAAAAACGGAGGAAGATACAACAGAAAACCAGCCTCCCCAGGAAGCGCAGGATACTGCCCAAGGCATAACAGATCATGATCAACCAACAGAACAGCCATTATCTGAAACTCACGATGTGCTGACACAGCCAAAAGATACCCTGCCATCAACCTTAATCTCTGCAACCGATTCTGTCTCTGGTGCTCAAGCCAGTCAGGCTCCTTTGGTCAGCGCACCGTCATCAGACATCGCAGCTCCCGTAGAGTCTACAATTTCCTATGAAAGCTTTGGAAAAGGAAGGAGAACGAAGGCCATTCACCACTTGAAAGCTGCCGGTTTGGAAATTAACCGTCCTCTATTAAACCAGTTCTTAGAGCAGAAGCTGGTTACGGAAGACGAGTGTATCCGTCTGGCTGATAAGGGTGAGAAAGATGATTTTATGGCTGCTTTTAAGCCTTGGTATAACTCGGTGACACAGCCTTCACCAGAGACTTCAGAAACAAAAGAAAAAAAACCAATAGCATCAAAATCAGAATCTACTGCTACCGTTGAATTTGAGGATCACAGAAACCTGAACAAGCAACTCAAAAAGGCAGGCATGCACATCACCCTGACTGATTTGAGTCTTTTTATTGATCCCAGTCGTGTAGACCTTAATGACTGTATGCTCGCCTCTCATGGCAACAAAGAGGCCATTCATCGCGTTAAAAGTGCTTATGAACGCTGGAAGCAGCCAAGTTTAACCGCCGCTCCGGCAACCATTGCAAAAGAAGCAACCGTAGCAGTCGCTGAAACACTAACGAGTGAAGAAGCATTGAACAATCTGTTACAACAGATCAAAGCCGTCAAACCCAGTCCGCATTCTCCCTTTGATCAGCCACTCACCACTGATATCTGCACAGATGGCGGCGAACGCACATTCGATAAGGAACGTGAAAAGCTGGAATATTCAATAGAAGCCATGAGACAGCAGGTAGCAACACACGATAAAAAGGCAAAAGGAACATTGAAGACAAGACAAAAGCTGGAAACGATGATTCTTGAGTATCGATTTAACAGGCGTTCATTGGATGAGACAAAACAAGCCATTGAGCAGGAAGCAAAAGGTGAACTACAAGAGGCGATGCTAGAGAAATTACAAACAGCAAAACCCTTTCGACAAACACACTTAACAACGGAAGAAACCAGCGAATTACAGTTATATCGCCAGGGAATCGAGATACTCCATGAGAACCGGCAGCCGAGCAAGGACTACGCAGCCAGTTGCCAAGGGTGGGTCAACTCATTGGAGTATGGCTTGAGCGGTCATGGCTATCATCAGGTTATAGGTACTGATGAAGAAATTGAATGGTATACTGGCGACAAATCTCCCGTGCTCTGCTGGGATAAACCTGAAATAAGAGATACTCATTACAACGTATTCCTTCATCAGGCATCGCCTGATGCCTTCAGGGCGGCAATACACCGTAGCCAGCAGTGGGAGCACAGTGGGGCTATAGACTCAACAGAACAGTTAAACGGCGAACGCTATGTGCTTCTGAGAACATCGCCCTCAGGTGAAGCCGGACATTTCGTCAATATGGTTCGGTCCAAAGCCACGGGGCGATTCATTGTGATTGATGGAAAAAAACTGAACGTTTTCCCCGTCATTCACGAAAATGGTGAATTCACGGATGAAGCGTATGAAGAACTTGGCAACAGAAATGTACACGTCATGCGTATGGATTTAATCCCCGATGATACCTTGGAACAGGAATTCAAGAAATGTACTGAGTTGTTGGAAAATTACCGCTAAAAGTTCTCTCGGATCAGCAAGGTAGCTACTCATTGCTTCTGATGTAGTCATTTACAGCCAATGGAGCTCTGTTTTATTCGCGCAGCTCTGAAAGGATACATGCCAAAGGGCATGATTATTTGCATCAACAACAGCGCCAGTTCATTTTTTAAATAGTTGAATGTATATAGTGTATTCCCTGAAAAATGGGAATACGCTATATACATCAAAAACTTTAACGTTTTATTTTAATACTCATTAAATGGCTTTTGTACACTGACACACTGAATGTTCGCTCCACTCTGTTGTCCACCAGTGTCCTGTCCATTGTCCTCCTTCATTCGCGCATCGTTGAGGACATTTGGCTTGAGCATCTTCCGCGTCATTCCATATCGGATCATTATTCCTTGAAGTGAATACCTTGAACGCCGGTTTTTTGGGCTCAGCCGGAGGTGCCGGCGGCTTCGGCGGCTGAGGGGGAGCAACCGCAACTCTGATACCGGTTGGAGGATCAATCACAGGCCCACCCGAACCAGTACCTGTGCCATCACCACCCGTTCCTGTGCCGCCACTACCACCATTATTGTTGCCACCTGCAACAGGAGGCACAGGCGCAGCCGGCGGGATGTCAACGGCATTTTTCACGCAGTCTTTGCCGCAATCTACCCATGCCAGCTCATCATTCACAAGGTTCCCATACAACGTATAAACCTGGCTGGCTGTTGCCGCATTGGCTGATTCCCCTTTCAGATAGACATTCACCCTCACGCCCGAGCTTCCATCTCTGATAACCTCAGCACCAGAAACCGTTTTTCGGCTCACATGACTTAATACGTAAGGTTCGGGTAATTCTCGTTTCGTCTTGTGCTTAAGATTAATATCCTGCTTGATTTCATGCGCCAGCAAAGCGGCTTCCATATGTCTGGGATTCCCGCTATAAACTTTGTAGGAATAAAAGGCCATCGCAACAATGGCGACAATAATGAGTAAAACAAATGACATCTCAACAAGGGTAACTCCCCTGCTCGTTCGAATAGACGGTAACGGCATACACACCCTCCATGGCAACTCAACGAGCGATGATTTGAAAATCACAAAGACAAATAAAAAGAAGCCTCTTATTAATAGAATCATCTAAGCTATTAAAATATGAGCATTAAGTCAATTCAAAAAACAGCGATTTATTATTAAAAACAAAGGGATTTTTAAAGAGCAAATATTTGAAATATTAAATCCAACGAAATAACCAACTGATATAACCAATCAAACATTTTCACTTCCACTCTTCTTCATTCTATGATTATTGAAAAACTCTGTTTTTCTTCAAAAATCTCCGTTTTATCAACACTACGCCCACGGAAAAATCCTGTATCATGCTGTGCCAAATAGGATGTTTACCCATCAGGAATCCACGTAAAGTCACGAGCCCCTGCCTCAGGCAAGCATCGACGCCAAGGTTCCAGGACGTGACTGCCCCATGGCGGCTATAGCAATACCATGAAAATATCGAAACAAAGCCTTGAAGAGCAAGCAGCAAACTATCTCCGGGAGCAGATCCTCGCGGGGGATTACCGCTCCGGCGACAAACTGGTAGAAAGCAGCCTGGCCAAAACCCTGGATCTCTCCCGGACCACGGTCAGAATGGCCCTGAATACGCTGGCCAGCGAAGGGTTGATATCCCAGAAACCCTATGCCGGCTGGCAGGTCATCACCATGGACGACAATGATCTGTGGGAAATCTATCACCTGCGTTGCCCTGGAGAGCCAGGCAGCGAGAATGGCAGTCGAGCGTATCACCCAGGAGAAACGTGACCGATTGGATGCTGTCTTAATAAAACAAACCTATTGTCGTTTTTATTTCTTCTGAGGCAGGTTGCCTGCTCTCTCGTGATGATCATTGTCAGAGGATTGGTCATGCGTATCGCGAACGACTCAACTATCTTTCAATCACCCTGTTTGACACATTATTGCGAGGTTTTAATGAACAAGTGTCTGGCGTGTTTGTTGCTGGTTTCAATCCCTGCGTTTTCTGAGGTGACAAGCACCGATAGCTTCCCGGAGGACATCGACTCAGAAGCAGAAAGTGCAATCAAGTCCGACCGGGGAATCCCTGACGTAACCATTCGTCCCCCTTCATGGCTGACAGGCTGTTGGGCTGATGAAACTCAAACGCAGGCTTTTTTTAAAGTGGTCAATGATGGCTTTTATTACAAAACCTGGTCAGAAGGCAAAACAAGCCAGTTTCAGATGCGTGATGCATCCGGCGTATACCCCAGATTTCAGAATGCCTACGCCAATCCAGCGTATAGCCGGTATACATTGAACGGAACACGGAAAGGCGATACCTCGGGTGGAGTATTCACTGACATGACGTTCAGTCAGGGAGAGGACAAGAACGTGATTGGCGTCAGCGGCTTTCTTAATGGATTCCTGCCCATCTGGAATGTCACTCTTATCAGCACAACGTACAAACGATCCGATGATTCTATCTGCAATGTAGAAAGCTCTGATCAGGCGCATGCCGTTTATTAGCCGCGAACAACAGGGATGTTGTTGAATCGCCCTGCACTATCCAGCACGTACTTTTCTTTTTTTGGGCGTTGCACGAGTGTCTTGAATAACAATCCGCATTCAACCCACCCCATACACGAACTTGTCTATGCTGTTCTTGTCAGTCAGGCATCTCTCAAAAACCACAGGATGTAAGGCATGCCAGTATTTGTCGTTTATTCACGTCCCGTTTCAGCTACCAACCCCTATCTGTCACAGTTACCAACAACGGCTTACTGACTCGCTGAGAAAAACACTGACGCCTTATGCTGACCGAACGGAAAGTTCTCTGTTATTCCGTTGTTCTGGAACTGTTTTTCGGTATCACCGGTATAATGGTCGCACTGTACAGTGATTCCAGTGCAGTCCTGCTGGATGGGGGCTATTCACTGCTCTGTACGCTGACGATGTTGGCCAACGTCAAGGTAGCCAGACTGGTGACGTTACCAGTTTCTGCCCAACGCCCTTTTGGTTCTGCCACACTGGAACCCCTGATGCTACTCTTTGAGTCACTCATATTGCTGGCCCTGTGCAGCCTCCTGCTATCGGTTGCCACCTATCAGATTGTCCGGGGAGGTAACCTGCCAGCATTTGACCTGGCACTCATCTACGAAGTGTTTTCAACCCTGGTCGGCGGGGCAACCGCAATGACTTTCCTGTACCTTTACCGCAAGATTCAGTCACCGCTTATCTACTTTGAATACCAGGAGTGGGTGGTGGATGCCTCTGTGAGCGCGACGGCCATGGTGGCCTTTGCCCTGGCCTGTTTCATGGGAGACACCCACCCGGTCACGCCCTATATTGATTCCGTGCTGACCCTATTGCTACTGGTTTTCCTGATTCGTTTACCCGTGGCAACACTGCGTAAAAATTTTCGTCAGCTGTTACTGCAGGATATTGCGGAACCGGGACTCACTCACGCCCTGGAGCAGGCACTGGCCGCCACGGCAACAGAAATCGGGCTCCTCCACTATCGGACACATGTCATCTGCCTGGGGCGTTGGTTATGGGTCAATATTGAAATCGGTGTACCGACAGGTAAAAGCACGCTTACCCACGACGACGTACACCTGTTTCGAAGGGCCGCTGAGAAAAAACTCCAATCACAGGCCAAACACTTTCAACTGAATATCGTGATTTCTCCACAACGTTCCGCAATTTCATCCTAAAAAAAACAGGCTAATCGCCGGGGAGCGCCTACTTTTATAGTTTCCTGAAACCTGTACACCACCATAAGTTCTGAACACGTCGTTCTCGTGGCGGTTAACGAGCCATTAAATGCAGGGAGACAACGCCAAATGCCCATTCATCCTGCGACGACGCAAGAGGCTGTACCCACTCTCAACGGGCAACCAAGCCGATGGCACGATTCACCTTCACCCAACCTGTCAAAGGATCATTTTATTCAGCGGGATGGCAAAGTATTTGCCGGCCAGCATTATATCCTTGATCTGTGGGAGGCGGCGCCTCTGGACAATCTCACTATCATGGAAAATACCCTGCGGGATTGTGTCGATATCTGTGGCGCCACACTGCTGCATATCCACCTGCACCATTTCACCGTCAATGGTGGGATATCGGGTGTGGCTGTACTGGCAGAGTCGCATATCAGCGTCCACACCTGGCCTGAAAGACAGTTTGCCGCCTTTGATATTTTCATGTGCGGCGATGCCACACCGGAACAGGCCATCACGATTCTCAAGCGAAACTTCTCTCCACAACGTGTCGATATTCACCAGGCCTTGCGAGGTATCGTGCAACCATGAACCTGTTTCACGAAACACTGCTCGATGATTACTGCCAGACATTCGCGATCAACCGCCTACTGTTTGAGCATAAATCCCCTCATCAGCACCTGGTGATTTTCGAAAATACCCGTTTCGGCCGCATCATGGCGCTGGATGGCATTATCCAGACCACCGAAGGGGATGAGTTCATCTACCATGAGATGCTGACCCACGTCCCACTGTTTTCTCATGGTGATGCACAGGAGGTGCTGATCATCGGCGGGGGAGATGGTGGCATCTTGCGTGAAGTGGTGAAACATCAAACCGTTAAACGCATCACCCAGGTGGAAATTGATGAAGCCGTCATCCAAACCTGTCGTGAATACCTTCCGGGCCACAGCCAGGGCGCCTTTGATAATCCTCGACTGACGCTGGTTATTGATGATGGCATGGCTTTTGTCAACCAGACACAGCAGCGTTTCGATGTCATCATTTCTGACAGTACTGATCCGATCGGACCCGGCGAAGTGCTGTTCAGCTCGACGTTTTATGAGGCCTGCAAACACTGCCTGAAACCCGGTGGCCTGTTTGTTGCCCAAAACGGTGTCCCGTTCTTTCAACCGGACGAGCTGACAACATCGGCACAACGCCTGCACCCACTCTTTTCAGACACAACATTCTATACTATCGCTGTTCCTACCTATGTTGGTGGGTTCATGACACTGGCCTGGGCAACCGATAATAGCGATTTACGAGCCACCCCACTGGCTACACTGACATCGCGCTACAACAATTCAGGCATTGCTACAAAATACTATACGCCGGCATTGCACCAGGCCGCCTTTGCATTACCTGCCTCTTTCCTCTCACTGATGAAGCCGTTATGAATGCGATAACGATTGCCCCGGTATCGAGTGCAGCCCAGTGGCGGTCACTGGTCGCTGACTTCGGCTCTCCCTTGATGGTCATTGACTGCGCCAGGATGTTGCAACAATACCAGCAACTTTGTGAGGCGTTACCCGGGGTTAAGCATTACTTTGCGATCAAGGCTCTGCCACACCTCTCCGTTTTACAAACACTGGCACAGGCTGGTGCGGGCTTTGACCTGGCCAGCAGTGGTGAAATTAACCTGCTGCGCCAGGTGGCAGTCTCACCGCGTCAAACCCTTTATACCCACCCGATCAAACGGGATAGCGATATTCGTTCAGCACTGCGCTTCGGATGCACTACATTTGTCGTAGATAGCCCACAGGAAATGGAGAAATTTCTCCCCTATCGCCAACGTGTTGCGTTGCTACTTCGGTTGAGTTTCCCCAACCCCTCATCATCTATCAATCTATCCAGGAAATTTGGGTGTTCACCGAAACAGGTGCCCCTTCTGCTAAAGCTGTCGCAACGCATGGGCGTGACCGTGAAAGGACTCTCCTTTCACGCGGGCTCGCAGTGCACCAATCCCGATAACCACGTGTGTGCCATACTCACCTGCGCCGGACTGATGCACGATTCCGCCCGGTACCTGAATGGCCGAGGATTGGGAGTCCTCAACATTGGCGGTGGTTTTCCCGTGTCTTATATTGACGAGGTTCCATCCATTCATGCTTTCTGCAGCAAAATCCGTACAGCGCTCACCGCACTGCCAGATCATGTGCAGGTCATCTCAGAGCCTGGCCGTTATCTTGCCGCACCGGCCGCCACATCCGTCAGTTCGGTGATGGGCATAGCGCTTCGACAGGGCTGCTGCTGGTATTATCTGGATGACGGACTCTACGGCTCTTTCAGCGGCCAGCTTTACGACTACAGACGCTACCCCTTAACGGTCTTCAGCGATCAGCGTGAGCGCGAAAGCGCCGTCTTATCAGGCCCAACCTGCGACAGTATTGATGTGATTGCTGAGGATATACAGCTGCCACGTCTGGCAATGGGCGATCTCGTGATCGGACACCAGATGGGCGCTTATACCATCGCCAGTGCGACGGATTTCAACCTGTTCCCCAGAGCGCGCGATGTTGTCCTCAACCCACCGGGCGAAACAGGCATTAACTTCTCTCTTTGAATGACTGCAGCAGTTTTTCCAGTTGGTCTGGCAGGCTGGAACCGGCATCGACAATAGCCGGTTCCGACAATCACACAATTACCCGGCGCGCTTCGCCTGATTCCAGGCGCGGGTGACGGTACGGACAATACGCTTGTCCGGTGCTTTCACGACAAACAGCGTATTCAACAGTCTTGCCGTCGGATAGATGCCCGGGTTATTACGCAGAGTCTCATTCACGTACGCTGTCGCTTTCTGGTTGGCATTGGCGTAGGCCACGGTGTTGCTGATATCCGCCGTCACCTTGGGCTCCAGAATATAATTCATAAACTGATAGGCGCTGTCAGAATTAGGCGCGTCTTTCGGCATCGCCAGAACGTCATACCAGACGGCGGCCCCTTCCCTGGGAACAAAATAACGGATATCCAGGCCATGCCCTTTGGCCATTTCTGCGGCCTGCAGTACACCACCGGAGTAACCCATCACCGCGCACAGTTCGCCGCTGGCCAGACCATCCACAAATTGTGAAGAACTGAAATAACGGACATGGGGTACCAGCTTGGCCAGGTGTTCACCGGCCTGCTTCCAGTCTTCAGGGTTCTCGCTATTGGGATCCTTGTCCTGGTAAACCAGTATGGACGCCAGAACATCCATGGGATCATCCAGAATGGCCACGCCGCAGGCTGACAGCTTGCTGATATTCTCAGGCTCAAGAAGCAACGACCAGCTGTCCAGCGGCGCATCATCTCCCATAACCGCCTTCACCTTCTCTACGTTGTAACCAATGCCGGAAGTGCCCCACATATAAGGGATGGCATAACGATTACCCGGGTCGAAGGCTGCCAGCTTTTCCATCAGGATAGGATCAAGGTTCTGCCAGTTCGGTATACGACTTCTGTCCAGTTCTTGATAAACACCGGCCTTGATCTGGTTAGGGATGAAATAGCTTGAAGGCACGACAACATCAAACCCTGAACGGCTGGCCAGTAGCTTTCCTTCCAGCATTTCATTGCTGTCATACAGACTGTAGGTCACACGGATACCGGTCTCATCCTCAAAGTCAGAGACGGTATTCTCAGCAATATAATGGGACCAGTTATATACATTGAGGCGAGGCGGCTCCTGTGCAACGGCAGACACTGCCAACCCCACACTTACCGCAGCCAAAACACCTGAAATCAACGCTTTCAACGATAGACACTCCTGCTGAAACGACACAACAGACACAGTGGACCCGGCCATTGATCAAGAATGATCACGGCATGGGGTCCGGTTACGGAATTCAGTGCTGCTGGAAACTTTCCAGCACATTGACGGTATTGGTCCCCAGGGCGTCTACCGCATAGCCGCCTTCAAAGACAAACTGGGTGGGCAGACCGAGTTCGGCGATGCGTTGCCCTATGAACGTGTACGTTTCGGCATCCAGCTTGAAGCTGGAAATCGGGTCGTGCTCATAGCTGTCCAGCCCAAGCGACACCACCAGCACATCCGGCTGGAAACGGGCAATCCGTTCCAGTGCCGCCAGCAGTGCCGGCTCATACTCTGCCCAGGTGCTGTTAAGCGGCAGTGGCAGGTTAAGATTGAATCCCTTGCCATCACCTGCCCCGGTTTCATCCTGGTACCCGAGGTAATGGGGGTAATCCCAGGCAGGGTCGGCGTGAATGGAAGTAAAAAGTACATCAGCCCGGTCATAGAAGATCGACTGGGTGCCGTTGCCGTGGTGGTAATCCACATCCAGTATTGCGACGCGCTGGCAGCCGCTGCCCCTGTACGCCTGAGCGGCAATAGCAGCATTGTTCAGGTAACAGTAGCCACCCATTTGATCACGGCCAGCGTGATGCCCCGGTGGACGACAAAGACTGAATACTGCCTTTTCGCCAGCGGTAATCTGCTGCTGACCTGACAGAGCACACTCAACAGAGGCCCAAACGGCTTCCCAAGTACCTGCCATGATCGCCGCCGTCAGGTCTGCGGAGTAATACCCCAGTCGGCCTTCAATATGTGCCGGACAGATGGACCGGAATCCACGCACGGGAAAACAATAGGGCATGGCCTGTGTGGTACCGGGAAACGTGGACTGCCACTCGTCCCAAGCGGTACGGAGAAACGTGACATAATCAGGGTCATGCACGGCCAGGACGGCACCGGTATCAACATGCGACGGTGCCATGACAGGTCCGAGTCCCCGCGCCTCAATGGCCTTGAGAACAATGTCGGTACGCTGAGCGACCTCGAAGCTGGGGACCAGCTCACCACTCAGCACTTCTTTGACATCGCGGTGCAATGCCTGTTGGTCAGAAAAAAAGGTGATCATTTTGCAGTGAGTCACTCATGCAGGGCGATAAAATCCGGCGCGCAATGCTATAGAAATGCAGTACTGTCGTATAGCGTATTTACGCAATGCACGGATAACACTCTGCACCGTGATACGACTCTGTTATCCTAGCGATTCCAGCCGTACCGGTTGAGCGAGATGAGTAACGACGATTTTTCTTTCTTCCTGCAGGAAATGCAGGATGTCAGTCCCCTGAAACCCAAGTCAAAGGCTGATATCCGAAAGAGTGCAGAGCAAACCCCTGGCCAGAAACAACGCCGGGAAGCCGCCCAGCAGGAGCTGCACGACCCCAACTTTCTATCCCTGGAAAACCCTGTCAGGGTTAAGCCCCACGATATGCTGATCTGGAAACGGAATGGCGTACAGGAAGGCGTGTTCAAAAAATTACGTCTGGGCAAATACCCGGTGGATGCACGGCTTGATCTGCACCTGAAAACCGCCAAGGAAGCGCGGGTTGACGTTTACCAGTTCATCCATGACTGCCGTCGGTTTGACCTGCGCACCATCTTGCTGGTTCATGGCAGAGGTGAGCAGAGCAACCCTCCGGCCAAACTGAAGAGCTATGTGTTTACCTGGCTGCCACAATTCGAGGAAGTACTGGCATTTCACAGTGCCCAGCGTGAGCATGGTGGAAATGGTGCCGTCTATGTACTGCTCAGGAAAAGCGAAGAGAAGAAGCAGGAAAACCGTGAGCGGCACTTGCGGCGTCGGTAATTTACGTCAGCCTCTTGATCACGGACGATCTGTGGCTGATTAATCCAGCATGACGTTGTTCATCGGTGAAAAGCATCGTACTGAATAATCACCATTCGAGATTTTTCGACATATTGTCCCAATAAAGTCACAACCATACTATCTACAGGATGGCGCATCGTCTTTCTGACGGTTTTAATGCAACAATATCCATGACATAAATAGACTGTCTTGATGCAAGCAGTAACTTTCGACCGTCAGGTGTAAATTGAACAGGTTGAAATAGTTTATTGGAACCTAGATACACATCCATTGGCGGAGTGAAATTGATTTCATATTTTCTTACCCACCGGGGTATCATCTTATCACGAATAAAAACAACAAAACCGCCAATATCGTAAGACGTTAGAATAAAGCAACGACTATTAGGGCTGAAGATAGCCTGCCCACCGTATACCTCTCCAACCTTCGTGTGCAATCGCTTTTTCTCCCAGCCGGCTCTCTTACCATATTCAAAGACACAATCTGAAGTCCTATGCGCAACGTCGAAGAGAGCAACGAGCTTATGGCTATCCGGGCTGAAACAAATAGACATAACCTGGCCGCTCAGCGAATCAGAGCAATATTGCCCTTTCCAGTTATGATCCTCAGTACGGCTAAGAATATACACTCTATCATCAACAGCCTTTGCCACAGTCAAACCATCGGGGCTAACACGAAAACAATCACTTTCATGCCTTTTATACTCTCCGCTGGATTCAATTTTGAAACGACACGTCAACCCCCATTGGCCTTGTCGATTTTTATCGTAAACAGTACATTCTTCGGGATTGCTTGTCCTGAACACAAACAGGCTACAGCTATCCGCGCTAAATGCAGCGTAATCACACAAAGGATGGCGGTCCCCCACCTTTTGCGACAGCAATACATCGTAGCGCACCCCATCATGGGTAAGAATATGAATTTCGGAATTGCTATTAATCGTCAGCAGATTTTGACCATCGGAGCTGAAGCAAGCAAAACAGTATCGTCCCCCAATCGATTGCTTAATGTACCATTTATCCTCTTCAGCATCATAGTTAAGGATATGTATCCTGTCAGAATAAGGGAACACAACGCTTTTTCCATCTGAACTGTACTGTGCAAACCGGTATTCTCCTGGGTTGAATCGCAGTTTCCAATTCAACGCGCCTGTCAAATCGTATGTATAGAGTTGGATGCTGGAAGCCTTATACACCCAATCATCTATAGAACCAACCACCAAGCTAATGCCGTCGGGGCTAAAAACGGAGAGTGGAAACCTGTTTGTCTCGCCATAGTCTAATGACAACTTTTCAACAAATCCCCAGGATTGGGCGTGCTCAAGTGTTTTAGATATGACGTACAATAATACTTTATGAAAGTCCGGATGCTCTAACAGTTTATCCAGCCGCAACACCGCTTTAGTCTTTCCACAAGTAAGAAACCATTGACGTATTTCATTCAGATACCGTTGCACAGATAATGCAGATTTGACACAAGGTCGGGGAAATTGATTCCAATAGGCTCGAGAAACAAGGTTGTCTGTTTGGATGGCCTTGGCAATTTTCCTGTCCAGTAGCTGGCAGGCCAGTAAATCCTCATAGGATAAATAGCGATTATCAACCAGTAATCGGAACACTATATGTATATTTTGAACAGTCCTGCCCCAAACGACTTCTGGCAATTGTTCTCTGGATGTAGACGCACATCCCGATTGTGCCAATACGCCTTCAGTGTGTCTATCGCTAACAGGATCCATACAGATCACCTGTTTCAAGTGGCATCCCTATCCATAGAGATCCCATTAATTGTAAGTAGTGCCCACAAACAACTGACAACACTGCCGGGATGACAAACATTCAGGGGATGAGTTTTCATTGATGCAGTGGTCATGTTTCAAACAGGCCCCATGCAGCGTTTTCTTTTTATTGCCTGATAATTACTGGGTTTTATTCAAGAAAATATCCAGAAACCATTAAGGCATAGATTAATTATTAATTACCGCGCAATCAAAACGCGCACATAAAATACCAAAATCGCATTTTTATACATTTATTGGTAATAATTGACTATCCAGCGAGAGTAAATATCAACACCTAAAAGGAAAAATTAATATCAACAAGACACCATTAATGTAGATAGCGCTGTAAATAATTCGTAGTTTACTTTAGCCAGCCTCCCATTTAGTCGTCCCATTACATCTATCGATGAGATAGACAAACAGGCACTCGAAAGCTATTTTCTTTCGAAGCGATTCCAAACAGGCAATGCTGCCTCCAGATCATCCTATGATCTGATTGCCTCGGTCAGAGGTGACTTCCGAGTTTATCGACGGGTTGTTCCTTCTGCTTTCTAATCAACACAGTCAACGTTCAGCGATTCGAGGCAACGGTACGTTTAACGCTTCCCCCTGACTGGATTGACACCTTTGCCATTGATGGAGGTCATCGCATGAAAGGCGATCGCTTTCGTACACGCCGATTTATCCCTCTGCCCCTCATCCTGGCTTGCTCTGGCCTGCCGATGGTTCTGCCTGAAACCGTTCAGGCCGATTATTTCAGAGCGATGCCAGCCTCATCACACGCCCCCGTTATCACAACGCTTGGTGCCTTACCCGACCTCTCCCTGACTGTCATCCAGAACCGCGGCTGGCAGGCCAGCCCCGTCAGCTACCAGGATAACGATTGGTCGAGCGTCAGCCTGCTGGTCGTCAATGCCAGCCTGCCGATCAGTAAAAGTGCCCTGTCACAGGCCCAGGATGCCCTGACCGCTGGCGTACCGATCCTCATTGATGGCTCCACCAGCAACGACGCCGACAAACAACAGCGCGTCAGCGCCAGTATCGGGGGCATTGGCCTGAGTGATCCGGTCATACTGGTCCGGAAACGGGATGGCGTGCCGGAATACCGGGTACTCAGTATTACTTCGGAACAGGAAGAGTTTTCCTCTTCGGATAATGAAGCCAGCGTTATCATGAACCCGGCCCATCAGCTGTCCGACGCTCAGCTCTCCCTGCTGGCCGATGAAACGGATGAGCTGCTGAGGGAATGGTTTATCGGTGATGAGGCCTCTGACCTCCGACATCGACGTAAAGCGGGTGTCACAACAGCCTCTGCGGCCACGCAGCCGCCTTTCAAACCGGAGACCACGATCCCCCTGGAATTCCGTTATGTCGGTAACCGCTGCATGGTCGGCAAAAAAGTCAGTGGCTGGGACTGGAGCGACGAAACCATCGATGCCTGTAACGGCAAGATGTCCATTGCCCTGTTCTACAGCATCGACCTGATCCGCTCGACCCCTTATTCCGGCGGTGGCGACAAGAATGCCGATGATGCCAAGCTTGTCCGGTTCACCCTTAACCCACAGCAATCCGGCGGCGCCGGCTGGCATCTGGTGAAATCCCCCAGCCACAAGCACACCTGGTTCCAGTCCTGGACCAACCGGGACACCTGGTTCGGCCCGATAGCGATGAAATACGGTACGGACATTCGCAGCAATGATCCTGCCCTGCGCCTCTACCAGCACACACCGGACAATACACCACGCCATAAAACCATCAGTGAAGAAACCGGATTCACGGTGGGTGTCGCGGCAGAGGCCAACGCGGAAATTGGCAAGGAGGGCCCGAAGGCGGGCGGTAGTGTCAGTGCGAATTTTTCCTATTCCAGCAACCGGACCGTCGAATATGAGGTTCACGAGTACAGCGTCGAGAACCAGTCATCCGCCTCCGGCAGTGGTGACCGGGCTTCCTGGCTATGGGACCGGAAATACGACCAGCACCATAAGGACTGGGTGACCCATGTCACGGCGCCCCTCTGGGGCAGTGACTGGCTGTGGAAAAACTCTGAATTCACGGCCGTTGCCCACGCCAATTTCAAACCCGGCATGAGCGCAACCTTCCGTGCGCCGGCGAACAAGCGCGGGTCATCACGGTTGACGCTTGAAAACCACCTGACAGTCGTTGCCCTGGGAGGCAAGGTCGTTTACTCCGCCCTGTACCAGACCTATGTACCGGGCGGCTACAAGGGTACCCAGTATACCTTCAGGAAAAATATCCAGATTAACTGGGATTCCCCGGTCTTTGACCCTGAAGTCCCGGTATCTCTGGAACCCTTCCGATATGACAGCGATGACGGCCTTTGCCTGGATGTCACCGGCAGTGCGACCGCCGATAGTTCCCCTGTTGGTGTCTACCGCTGCCATTACCGCAACAATCAGTTGTGGGGGATTGATGATGAACAGCGCTACCGCTCCAAAGTGGCGCCTGACCGCTGCCTTGAGGTCGCCCAAGACGATACATTGGTCGTTTGCCGCTGCGATGCGTCTGCCCGTCAGAAATGGCGCTGGAAAGACGACAAGCTGATCAATGAACTGGGTAAAAAACTGGCACTGGTTAACGGCAAGCCGGTGGTCAGTGACAACCCTGCAGTCTACAGCGACTGGAAAAATTACATCCATCGAGTTGAAGCCACGGATGCATTAGTCATTTATTGACCGACATATTCCGCATCAGCACCGGATGCTGATGCGGATAAACGCAACGTTTGTTGTATATCAATACAACGGTTCTTCTGTGATGACGGCACGTTCTAATCGCCGATCCATCCTGTTAGCATCGCTTCAGACCGGTTGAAATTCCCTGATGCCATGCGCCGTAAACTCCCTCCTCTAAATGCAATAAAAGCCTTTGAAGCGGTTGCCCGGCATGAACACCTGGGGCGGGCGGCAGAAGAGTTGTGTGTATCCCACAGTGCACTGAGCCAACAGATCAGCCATCTGGAAAGCTGGTTTGGTCTGGACCTGTTTACACGCACGGCGGGACGTATCTTACTCACAGCACAGGGACGTCAGTTACTCCCAGCTTGTACCCACGCGCTGGATCATATCCTCGAAGCCAGCATGGCTCTCTTACAGCAGGCGCCGGCGGATCGTTTGGTCATTCATTGCGAACCGACGTTTGCCGCCCGTTGCCTGAGAGGTCAGATACAGCGTCTTCGTGAAGCCCTGAACCGGGTAGACATCGAACTGATCACCAACCACCAGCTGCCGGCCCGGCTGCCCCAAACCACTGACCTGGTGATCCATTACCGCCGTCCACCCGCCTGGCGAAAGATCCACATAAGCCACCTGATGGAGCTGGACGGTTTTCCAGCCTGCAGCCCGGCATTACTGGCGCGTATGCCGGCCATTCAGTCGCCGGAAGACCTTTATCCGTTCCACCTCCTGCACAGCGAAGATCGCACGACCTGGGTCAACTGGCTACAAAGCAATAACGTCACTGGCATTAGCGGTGAGAGAGGCACGGTGTATGAGGATTTCTGCCTGACCATTGAAGCAGCGGTTGTCGGTGAAGGTGTGATTATCGCAGACCCGGTCTTCTGCAAGGCAGAGCTGGCTCAGGGGCTTCTGGTCCCTCTGTTTAAGGAAACGATTCCCTGCGCCAGCTATTACGTGGTCTGTCACCAGTCCGGTTACCAGCGCCCTTTAATCCGGCAACTCCATGACTGGATTATGAAGGAGTATGCAATCCCCCAGTAAAAACGTCCGGGGTAATCAAATGTGATTACTGAATATAACTTCTCGGCACCTTGCCACGCATCTGCACCCAATCCAGTTTCTGGCTGGTATAAAGGGTCACCTGTTTGACTCGTCTGGGTGATTTGAAATCGGCCAGTTTCAACAGCATGTCACCTTCATTACGCATACCATTCACACGACCAATTTCACCATTGATAATCAGCTTCTTGCCATTATTGAACTCCACCTCCAGGTCATAGAAGTCACTGGATCGGTAACTGGCGGTTTGTGCATACAGCTCCAACCCAACCAGCGGCTGACTGGTATCAATGGCAATGCTCCGCCGGGTGCGTTTTCCCCAGGAGCTGGTTCTAGGTGACACGGCCCGTACGGTATAACGGCCATCCCATTTTTTAATACTGTTTTTGGTGCTTTTTTCCTTGCTCTTCACCCCGGCAGAGGATTCCAGCATGGCCAGGGTATTGCGCATCACTTTGATCTGCTGTTTGACCTGTTTGCGATTGATCGAGCCATCTTCATACTGGCGAACTTTTTTCACCAGTGTCTTGGCTTCCTGACGAAGTTGTATGGCTTGATCTTCCATCGACATCGCAAAGACAGAAGACGCAGTAAAAAGTAAAAGGAAAGAAGCGAGCGGGAAGCTCAGGTGTCTGGTCAGAGGCATCGTAAACCCGATCAATGTTGTCGTAATGGTTAAGTGTGACGGGTTCTGATATTCCACCAGCAGGCAGCAGGATATGGATCAAACCGGTCAGGCGGGGCGACTATAAGCGGCTGAATCTTAACCAAACCTTAACGGGTTCGCGGTTTACCCGGCCCCATTATCTGACCAGAAATAACGGGGCCATCGGCTTTTAATAGACCATTAAACGGCTGTTGCCGTTTCTTCGCCACTCTGCTTCAGCCGGGTGATCGAAGCCTCAATAAAGACCATCGCTGCAATAATCCCAATCACCGTTGGGCCGGAGTACGCCCAGTCGATACTGCCAGCCAGGAGATCGGGAAAAACAAACAGCACACAACCAAAGAACAGAACAACGGCGGGCACCAGGGCCACCAGTACGGCCATGCGATCACCACAGGGAACCCGGAAAGGTCTCACCGCACCGGGTTCTTTCTGACGCAGCTTCACGAAAGTGGCAAAGAAGAAAAAGTAGGTGATGAACAACAGGAAATTCGCAAAGGCAAACAGAGACCAGAACAGGTCATCAGCACTGCCCGCCATGAAACCATAAAGGATCAACGCCACTGTCGCGACATAACCGGTCATCATGTTCGCGCCCTGCGGTACGCCATGTGCATTCTTTCTGGCAAAAATCGCCGGCATTTCATGGTTATTAGCCGCTTCCATGGCGGCCCGGGAGGCTGCCATAATCCACGGAATCAGGTACGTGAACAGCCCGAAAATCGCGACCAGGGAAAGCGTCATGGTTAGCAGGGTTCCCAGACTGCTGTCGCCAAACAGAACATTGAATGTCTGGACAATCCCGCCGACCAGCGATAGCTCTTCAAGCGGCAGCGCTGCCATCATGGATGAAATCGCTGCCCAGTACAGCAGCACAATAATCCCCATTGCCAGCATAATACCCAGAGGCAAATCCCGTTGAGGGTTACGAATGCTGGATCCCATACAGGCAATAGTTTCAGCACCGATCAGCATATAGATGAGTGTGGGCGCATACATGAATGAGGCATCCATGGACGGCATCATGCTGGACAGTGTCAGTTCATTCGCTGCGCCATGGTCTCCGATATAAAACAGACCACCGACGGCCATGGCCAGCAGCACCAGCACTTTCGACAAACCGCCCAGCGTGTTGATCAGGTTTCCGATATCCAGTGAGGCATTCGCGGTAAAGATCGTGATCCAGACCATAACCAGCGCAATGGCGATCATTCCCCAGGTGCTCATATTGGGAAAAAACAGTTCCGCCAGCATACCGGCGCAGATCAGGTAAACCGACGGCATCCACAGCGGAACATTAATCCAGTAATACCAGCCGACCCGGGCGGCATTGCGTTCCCCCAGCCCCAGCAACGTCCAGTCATACACCCCGCCCTCCCCCGGGAATGCCGAGCCCAGTTCACAGACAATCAGCACATAGGGCAACACAAAACAGAGCAGGATCAACACCCACCAGCCAAACACCGATGGGCCAATCGCCGCAGAGGCCGTCAACCCATCAATACCAATCAAGCCCGATAATATGAAGAAGATAATACCGACCAGACCCAGGCCGGACTTTTTCGATGTACTCATGTTGCTACCCCCCAGGGTCAACAAACATTGTTATGATTTCCGGTGTGCCTCCCTGCACACCGGAAAAGTCGCCTCAAAGCGCGGGCACCTGCTGCGTAATGCAATGGATATTGCCGCCGCCAAGCAGTATTTCTCGAGCCGGAACCCCTACGATGTCGTAACCGGGGAAAATATCCTGCAGCAGCCCCTGCGCCTCGGCATCCCGCTTATCACAGAGCAAGGGGAACACAATACGCCGGTTGGTGATCAGGAAGTTGGCGTAGCTACCCGCCAGCCTCACACCACTGGATCGCTCCATACCTTCACAGACATCAAAGCCATCGGCTTCGTCATCACGGATATACAGCGGACCTGGTACAGGAAGCTTGTAAATTTTCAGCGTACGCCCTTTGGCATCTGTCGTATTTTCCAGTACCGCGAGTGCTTCCCTCGAGATGGCATACTGGGGATCTTCCGGATCATCGCACCATGACAGAACCACCTCACCGGGACGCGCTATGTGCATCAGGTTATCCACATGTCCGTTGGTATCGATGTCGTTATACAGCCCGTGGGGTAACCAGATCACCTTGTCCACATTCAGGTAATCTTTCAGGTACTGTTCTATGTCTGCCTTGGACAGATCCGGATTGCGGCTGGGATCCAGCAAGCACTCCTTTGTCGTAAAGGCTGTTCCCTCACCATCGACGTGTATGGAACCTCCCTCCAGCACCAGCGGTGCACGGTAACTGTCATCGCCATGGAATTCGCAGACCTTGCGCGCAAGGGCGTCATCGGCATCCCAGGGGAAATAAAGACCATCCAGCAAGCCGCCCCAGGCATTGAACTGCCAGTCGACGCCGCGTCGTTCACCTTCATCATTGACAACATAGGACGGCCCCATATCCCGCATCCAGCTGTCATTGGTGCTCATTTCCACGACCCGGATATGCGGCGGCAACTGTTGCCGGGCATTATCATATTGCCCGGCGGAAACGATCATATTGACCTGGGTTTCTTCGGCGATCGCTTTTGCCACCTCGACGAAAGCCGACTGTGCCGGCTTGGCTCCCCAGCGCCAGCTGTCAGGCCGTTCCGGCCAGGCGATCCAGATCGCTTCCTGGGGTTCGTGTTCCCCGGGCATCCGGAATCCGTCCACCTTACTGGTGGTTGTGTGTACCTTTGCCATGATTCACGCTCCGAAACAGAATCAACAAGGGCCGGTAATCCCAGGCATGGAATCACCGGCCCGCTTTGCATCAGGAGAGGCAGCGACTGAGTAAGGCTTCCGCTTCTGCCTTGCCATGACGCTTAAGGTCTTCTGAAGCCTGTTTCAGACCCGGGTAAAGCAAGGTACACAGGATGGCCATTTCGCTGTAAAGGCGGTTTTCAGCCTGATCGAAGACAATGGAATAATCGCTGTCCATCACTTCACTGGTCACATCCACATCCCGCAAGGCCGGCAGGTAGTGCATGAACTTCGCATGGGGCTGCGCCTTTTTCATCAGATCCATGTTGACGTGGTAGCGGGGGATGAACAGTTTCATCCGCTCTTCTTTCTGTTCTTCGAAATAACCGGGGTAATAGAGGCAGCCGGTGTACACGAAGTCGGCTTCACCAATGTATTTTTCCGGTTCCGTCGTGCGGATAAAGCGTCCCATACCCTCTTCTGCGGCGCGCATGGAAGGTTCAGCCTCTTCATCGGTCAGGGTATAGCCTTCCGGTGACGCATAAATTACCGACATACCCAGGCGTGGGAATAACTGGGAAACCGCGTTGGCGCCAGTTTCCTCCACATCGGTCGGGCCAACCCAGAACAGGGTGATATCCTTGAGATCTTTATCCTTGGGTTTATGTTCCATCACGGTCATCAGGTCACACATGGCCTGGCAGGGATGGAGGTAGGCGGTCATGGCGTTGATGACGGGAACATCGGAATACTTCGCATAACTCATGACGCTGTCATGGTCGAGATCCCGAATCAGCACGCAATCCAGGAAACGGGACAAGACTTTCGCCGTGTCATAACTGCCTTCATACCCAGTACCGAGGTGGATTTCACCAGGCCGGAGATACAGGGCATGACCACCTAGTTTTTCGAGAGCCACCTCAAAGGAAACCCGGGTCCGGGTGGACTGCTCCGCGAAGATCATGCCGAGGGAAATCCCTTTCAGCAGCTCAGGACAGGCACCCTGCTTATCCAGACGTTTCAACAGGAAGGCCAGATCGATCATGTTCTTGAGTTCGTCGACGGACCAGTCCCAGGTATCAAGGAAATGACGCATGTTTCTCGCTCCCGTTTTCTATTGTCTGCCGATGAACCGGTGTGGCTCATCGGTGTTTTGTTCGCTTCGGGGGCTACATTATTGCAACGGAAGAAAAGAAAAAATTTCGATTAACTGACGGGGCTGTAAGTTTTTCTAAACAGGTCTCGGTCTTATTAAAAACGACTACCGGCAAACGCTCTCTCCTATGGAAAGTCCGTATCACATGGACTGCCAACAGACACTTCACAGACATCCAGCGTATTGCCCTGCATCCGTTCCCATAAACGTGGGAAACCCGAGAGTGATTGCGGAACAAGGCTACCTTTAAGCTCCGGATTCACCGGTTGCCAGAGGCCGTTTGCATCTCGTTCTGCCACCAGAAAACGAAAGGGATGGATGGCATAAACACCTAAACGTAAATCGGTCGCGATCAGATCACCCTGTGTTTCATGGAGACTGTAGAAACCGCCGGTGAACCAGTTCAGTCGATCCAGCGATGCCAGCTCTGGCGCATCGGCAACCGATTTACCCGGGAACTTAATCAGCTGAATATTTGCCTGATCATCCAGCAATGAGGCAAGACCTTCATGATATTGATCACCATCCAGCACCATTACTCGCCAGAGCACGATATTGAATGGTGTAGGCGCACTGAAAACCGGTTTGTAACTTAAGTCCCCAGCGGCCAGCGTCGTCTCCAGTCGCTCATGGACCACACTTTTTGCCAGCAGTGACAACATCAGGTAGCCAGTGCTGACCATCAATCCCGCAGTATTCCATCGCCAGGCGTTATTCGTTCCCCATTTTCGCAGACATAGGAGGACACCAATCAATAGCGGCAGGGTATACAACGGATCAATAATAAATACCGAGGATAGGGCGACTGGCTGCAAAGGCATTGGCCAGAACAGTTGGGTGCCGTAAGTGGTGAACGCATCCAATACAGGATGGGTAATCAGACACAACCAGATCATCAACCACAACGGCAGAAAGCCCGGTCTGAGCGATGAGAAGCATCGATATACAGCAGCAGTCAATACAAGGGAAAAAGGCGTCAGAAAAAAGAGCGAGTGAGAGAAGCCGCGATGTTTAGTCATATCACTGATCGCATCACCCCAGCGGATCAGATTATCGAGGTCCGGCAAGGTACCCAGAACCGCTCCCCACAGGAACGCCTTACGGCCATACCTCCGTCCTGCAACGGCGCCACCAACCGCAGCACCCAGTAATGCCTGTGTGACTGAATCCATGTACTAAAACGCTTCCTCTATTATCAATAATCTCGGGAGTAACATTATTCCAGCCACCATTCTGCCCCGCTTTCATTATCAATTCTCAAAAGGTTGGGAAACCGATTTCTGATACTGTTTCCCCGTGCATCAACATACAGATTTAACGCTATAGCCGGTTTATCACCCGACGCTTCCTGCAGACGATGCGTATTGTCTTGGTCGGGTAAAAAATATTGAGCGGGGTGATACTTTTCAAGTTTTCGCTTTTTATCAAGTATGGCGATCCTTGTGCCAGTATTCACCAAATTATCGGTATAACCATACACCTCCGTCATTTCACCGTTAACCAGCAAAGGGCCACATTCCACATTATGATCATGGGTGACAGTTTCCTGCCCTGGACAAAGGACAATCGCAACGATTGCAAACGGCACGGTTTTATTTCGGAAATCAGCGTAATCCTCACTTCGAAAGATCACTATCCTCTGATAAGTCTTGTGACAATCAGTACCATGAAGGCTGGAAAAATGAATGGCGGAGTCTTTCAGTTTTTCCCCAAGGTGTCGCCACACCCATTGGGGTATCTCTCTGCCGGGAACCTTTTTGTTAACGCCTTCAGCAATAAGACGCGATACCACGTTGGGAAACTGAATCTTCATCGTATCCAAACTCTCAGTTGCACTCACGCCGGATGGAAATGCAACCAGAATCCACATCACTAAAACTAACCTTAGAAATACCTTAACGCTGTCTGTCCGCTTGCTTATCACGGGCAAAGCAAGTCTCCTGACATATAGAGAATTAATGCAGATTAATCTGATAACACTGTATAGCCGACATACCGCAATTTTTCCGGTAAAAGCACGCCGGCTATTCTGACGGTCGGTGTCAGCAAACGATTATGTATTTTTTAGTACGTGAATCAGTCTTGCACGACATCAGCCTGTCGATACCTGGCGGGCGTCGTTCCCTCCCAACGGCGGAAAGCACGGCTGAAGCTGCTGGTATCGTGGAATCCCAACTGCCAGGCAATTTCCCCCAGAGAAGGTTCCGACTGTTTGAGTAAACGGCAGGCCTGCTCATGACGAATACTGTCCAGCAGCTGCTTATAGCTCTGCCCTTTTTCGCTCAACTTTCGCCGCAGGTTTCGCACACTCATGTTCAATGACGCCGCCACCCGCTCCTGGTTTGGCTCGCCATAGGGCAGCAACTCACAGATTTCACTGCGGACCCGGTCAATGATATCGGCGGCCTGCATGCGTGCCAGGTAACCGGAAAGCACTTCCCCATTCACCCGCGCCAGTTCAGGGTTAGCCGTCAGTAAGGGATAGTCGAGAATTTTGCCATTAAAGACCAGGCTGGTTTCACTGCTGCCAAATGTGACCGGGCATCGCAGGAACCGTTCATAGGCCGTCTTGTCGCGGGGTTCTGGTCGTCTTACACAAACACCGACGTATAACTCCGCCGGTACATCAAACGTCCAGCTCCCCATATTCACCGCACAGGCCAGAAACGCATCCATGGATTCCCAGGAAGGGTCCGGCTGACCATCGGGCGTTTTGAAGATCATGTAGAGATGGCCTTTCTCTTCGCGGGTTTCCAGCACCACAGCCGTACTGATCACCCGCGAAAAACGCTGCATGATGGCGACCGCTTCCCGCAGCGTACTGCTGGCCTGAACGGCATAACTGAACGCATGCAGGGCGGTAGGGGTAATATGCTCGGCCAGGAACAGGCCGAACCCTTCTTCCCCGGTCGCCTCAACCGCCAGTTGCCAGAGCCGGGTCATGCAGGACATCGGCACCCGCGCACCGGGCTGACTGAGCAAGGACGGATCAATCCCCGCCTGTTTCAACAGCGGCTGCGGCTCAATACCGAACGACTGAATGGTACGGGCAACCGCGAGCGTCCAGCTGCTGAGCGTTGTCGGCTCCGTAGCCTGAGACTTTTTTCCTGTTATTGGCTTGTGCGTGACTGCCTGCATTGTTTGTCCGCTTGGGTCAAAAGGTTGTCCCGGAATGTCCATACGGAAACAGGAGTGACTATATAAAATACCGCCACATCAGAACAGGAAAACCTGTCTGCCACGAACAACAATAATGAACTGACAAAGAGGTCTCCTGCGTATGCGTTTACCCCGCCTCGCCCGGTATGCCGCACTAGGCAGCATCGTACCACTGCTTTTCGCCTGTACGAGTTCCGACCCGACACAGACCACACAGCATGTAACTGACGACGCGTCACACCCCGAATCCCACGTCCATCCCATTCTGAAAGCACACAGTGCCGAGTTCGAACGCAAGGTTTACCAAGTCACAGAGGGTGTCTGGAGTGCGGTGGGTTTCGGACTGGCCAATTCGATTCTGATTGAAGGCGACGACGGCGTCATAATCGTCGACGTCATGGAAAGCCGGGAAAACGCCGAAGCCGTCATGGCGGAATTCCGCAAAATCACAGACAAACCCGTCAAGGCGCTGATCTACACCCATAACCATGCCGACCATGTGTTCGGCGGCCTGGGTTTTGTTCCAGAAGGGGATGTGGACGTTTATGCCCACAGCACCACCAATTACTACATTGACCGGATCATCAACCAGATCCGTCCCGTCATCACCAACCGCAGCGGTCGCATGTTCGGCAACCTGCTGGAGAAAGGCGACGATGGACTCGTGAATGCCGGTATCGGCATGGCAGTCAACCAGGGACACGGCGGTGGCGTCCCCACCCTGATTCGTCCGAATAAAACGTTTGATGATGAGCTGGATATTGAAGTCGCAGGCGTCAAGATCAAACTGGTGCACGCCCCCGGTGAAACCAATGACCAGATCTTCGTCTGGCTGCCGGAGAAAAAGGTGTTGATGCCCGGCGACAATATCTACAAGGCGTTCCCCAACCTCTACACCATTCGCGGGACCCTTTACCGGGATGTTCTGGGCTGGGCACACAGTCTGGATAAAATGCGGGATATGCAGCCGGAACACCTGGTACCCAGCCATACCCGTCCCGTCAGTGGTCAGGCTGTCATTGCCAACCTGTTGACCGATTACCGCGATGCCATCCAGTACGTCCACGACCAAACCATCCGTGGCATGAACCATGGCATGACGCCTGATGAGCTGGTCGAAACCGTCAAGTTACCCAGGCACCTGGCAGAACACCCTTACCTGCAGGAACTCTACGGTACCGTTGAGTGGTCAGTCCGTAATATTTTCAATGGATACCTGGGCTGGTTTGACGGAGACAGTGCCACACTGTCGCGTGCCTCCCAGAAAGAACGTGGTGAAGCCATGGTCAGGCTGGCCGGCGGTGAAGAGAAACTGCTGGACAATGTGCAACAGGCGTTGGCCGATGATCGCAACCGCTGGGCCGCTGAATTAGCCAACTACCTGCTGTTCATTGATCCTGAACATGCACAGGCCCGCCAGCTGAAAGCCCTGGCGCTCAGGAAACTGGGTAAAGCCAGCATCAGCCCCAATGGCCGGAACTTCTACCTGACCCAGGCACTGGAGCTGGAAGGTAAAACCCACATGCCCAAGCAGGCGATCACGCCTGAGAACCTTGAGCTGATCAAAACCTTCCCGGCAAAGAATTTCCTCTCTGCCATGTCCGTTGCCCTGGATCCCGCCAAGAGTGATACCACGGATAAACGACTGAGTTTCACATTCCCGGATGTGGATGAAACCTGGACCCTGCATGTACGCCGTGGCGTTGCAGTACTCAATGAAGGGCTTGATCCGGCGGCAGAACTCAATATCACAGTGAACAAGGATAACTGGATAGAGTTGGTCACTGGCGCCAGAAGCTTCCCGGGCACTGTTGCCTCAGGGGATCTTGAGATAGACGGCGGTATGCTGAAACTGCCTGAATTGATTGGTTTCCTGACGATGTTCGATCCTGCAGCCTGAAATAACGCCAATTCCCGTGAGCAAGGATGTTCACGGGCACACACGATCCGCCAATATTTCATTCAGACAATTGTCATTTAACAGTTTCTCCGCCCCCATTTTCCTGCATAGGTGATCTCACCTGCACTATACTGGCAATCACATCGACGTCTGCCCCTACTGATCCTTACCAGCTTTCGCCAACCACTCCATCACTTGTTTTCCGCCCATCTGTCACAGGGTATATCGCATGCATTGCTTTCATCGCGCGTTCCTGTTCCCGATAACATCAGCCATTATTTTTCTGCTACTCACATACCTTCAGACCTCACAAGCCGCTCTACAGTCCCCCGGTACCGACCGGCTGATCATTAAATATGCCCAACCAGTCATACATGCGACAGAAGCCGAACAGGGTGTGCTGGCTGCTGCCGCAGGTACTGAGCATTTGCAGAATGAGTCCGTCAGGGTCGTTCGCGCCATCGCAACCGGCGCCAACGTGATGCAGCTGGAAAAACGCCGTACGGTGCAGGATATGGATACAATCTGCCAGTCACTCGCACAGCAGCCTGGTATTCTGTATGCCGAACCGGATCACATCATGCATCACCATACGACGCCCAATGATCCGTTATATAACCATCAGTGGCACTATTTCGAACCCGTTGGCGGCATCAATCTGCCGGCAGCCTGGGACAAGACAACGGGAGACCCTCACGTCAATGTAGCCGTCATTGATACCGGTGTACTCTCGCATCGGGATCTGAAAGACAACCTGCTGCCCGGTTACGATTTCATCAAAGACATTGAAGCTGCAGCAGACGACAGCGGCCGGGACCCCGATGCTTCAGACCCCGGTGATTTCACCCCTGCCGGTTTCTGTGGCTTTGACCAGTACGGACTGCCCAGTCCACAACATAATGCGCCCAGCAGCTGGCATGGTACCCATGTCGCCGGGACCATCGCGGCAACCGGCAATAATAACGAAGGCGTCACCGGCGTCAGCTGGCATAGCAGAATTCTGCCCATACGTGTGTTGGGACGCTGTGGCGGTTATACCTCGGATATCACTGACGGCATGCTCTGGGCAGCCGGTATCCCGGTTCCCGGCATGCCGGAGAATCCACACCCTGCCAAAGTACTCAACCTGAGCCTTGGCGGGGAGGGTACCTGCACACGCGCCTACCGTGATGCCATCAAACAGATCCGGGAAAAAGGCGCCACGATCGTGGTTGCTGCAGGCAATGAGAACCGGGATGCCCGGCATTCCTGTCCAGCCAACTGCGAAGGTGTCATCACGGTTGCCGCCACGAACCGCGACGGTGCCCGGGCGTATTACTCCAATTTCGGTACCGATGTTGATATCGCCGCACCGGGAGGTGAGCTGGAGTACCCGGAAAACGGGATTCTCTCAACCTATAACAGTGGTACCCGCAACCCTGGTACTGATACTTACGCTTCACTGGAAGGCACCAGCATGGCAACGCCCCATGTATCAGGCGTCGTTGCCCAGATGTATTCGGTGAACAACACCCTGACTCCCGATCAGGTAGAAAGCATTCTGAAAACAACCGCCCGGGAATTTCCAACTGGCGTCTACAACGCCTGCACGACCGGATACTGCGGGGCTGGCATCATTGATGCTGGTAAAGCGGTCAACAGCGCAGCCGGCCAGACAATAGATAATACTCACACCCTGCGTAAAGGTATCGCCAAAAGTGCACTTCACGGCAACCGCGACACGCCTCTGATATTTACGCTAGATCTGGCCGCCTCTGTATCCAATCTCACCTTCACCTTATCCGGCGGAAGCGGCGATGCTGATCTATACGTCAGTCACAACCAGCCACCCACCCTGGAATCACACGACTGCCGTTCTGCCTATACAGGGAATGATGAACACTGCAGGATTTCCCAGGCCAGTGCAGGCCGATGGTATGCCATGGTGTATGCCTACAGTCCATTCCGTGGCGTGTCGCTGCTGGCAGACTATGACGGAGAAGAACCGACAGAATCGCAACCCTCTGTTTTCCGCAACACCACCAGTATGCTGATTCCCGACCGGGATAACCGGGGTGTCACCAGCAGCCTGTACGTATCAAGAACAGGGCTCGCCGGCACACCGGAACTGACACTGGATATCTCCCATCCGTTCAAGGGAGATTTGCGGGTCGTTCTGATCAGCCCCAATGGCCAACGATTTTTAATCAAAGGGGAAAGCGCCAGCGAATCCGGTGCCGATCTGAAGGGAACCTGGACAGTGAAAGCCCAAAATCTCGATGCACAAGGCGTTTGGAAATTACAGGTCGCGGATCTCTATTACCGGGATACTGGACGGATTAACAGCTGGCAATTGAACTTTCATTAAATCCAATAAAAAAGCCACCCAACGCCATCATGCGCATTGGGTGGCTGTCATGCAGCACGCAACCACCAATTGACTTAGCCGTCTGTCTCCTGATGTTCATCAGCGGCTATACGGCGCGCCTTCACCTTATCCATGATCTTCCGAACAATCCACGGGAATGCCGCCAGAAGCACGAAAGACAGAATCAACCCTGGGGTCAGAATACCGCTGACACTCAACTCTTCCACCTGCCCCAGTTGCGCACCGGCGTTAACGTACACCATGGTGCCGGCCAGCATCCCGACCTGACTAACCCAGTAAAACGTCCATGCCCGGATTGGCGTCAATCCCATCACCAGGTTAATGATAAAAAACGGAATGGCGGGAATCAGGCGCAGGGTAAACAGGTAAAAGGCGCCATCTTTCTCAATCCCTTCATTTACAGTTTTCAGGTAGCTACCAAACTTCTTCTGTACCGATTCCTGCAGGAGTGCCCGGGAAAACAGAAAAGCCAGCGTCGCCCCTATCGTACTGGCAAATGAGATCACCAGCAGGCCGACCCAGAACCCGAAAATGGCGCCACCAATCAAGGTCATCAGTGCAGCGCCAGGTAAAGAAAGTCCTGTAACCGACACATACGCCAAAAAGAAAACACCAATCGTCAGCAACGGATTCTCCTGATAGAGCTGTAGAAAAAAGTCCCTGCTCAGGTATTGCTGAAGGTCAAAACCATAGAATAAAGCAATTGCCGTAACGACAATCACTATCAGGCAAACCCTTTTTTTATTCATACCCTGGTGTCCTTCTGCTCCAAAAGATAAAGCTTCATTGTCTTATACGCCACAAAAACATATACAGATCCACATCATCTGGTCAGTATTAATGACAGAGATGTACAGCACAAGCACCATACGCCCAACACATAACCGTATGACGCATGATAACAACGACATTAATACGTATAAATACGGTATGCATACACATAGCCATTTCGGTTATGAATAAAAGCAGCAATGTTATTAACAAAAGAAGCGTTTCAAACAATACTACGCGTGTATTTTAAAAGCCCTGCCCATTGACATAGATTATGAATGCACCACAACCTGTTAGTTATACAGATTGCAGCCTATCACTCCGGGATTACAGTCGAAGGGTACAAACCTCAAAGTGGGGGACTATTTACGTCATCGATAACGACAAAATCAGGCATTTATCACCAGTTAGTATTGATTCTCTTCAGCGGCGCTGTAGCATTGCCCGCCTCTTATGCGCAAGGTATCCAAAATACAGCTCCGCCGAAAAAACCAATCCCTTTGAAAAGATCAGCGATTATATTTTCGAAGCCTATGAAGAAGAATTTGTGCAATTAATCTGTGCATACCCATACGACATTGTTCTGAATAAAAGACTAAGAACAACGAATAATGGATGCGAAACGGGTGATTACGCAAAATTATTTATGCAATTTAATGCCAACAAACAAAAACAGATCATCACGGAAGCACTTTTACAGCTGTACAAAAGTGGTGTATCAGCCATTAGAACTGTTGATTTCAAAAAGTATTACAAAACATTCAAAGATCTTAGACAAGTGATCAAAATACTCTTTAGACTGGATCTGACAATGTTTCTAGACCTGCCATTAACCGCAGGCTTTGGTAGCAAAGGTGCCAGTCTGGTCAGTACATTGAAAGCGAATCTTTCCTTTAACCAAGACATGATTGCCTATAACTTTCTATACACGAAAGACCTCCAGACATTCATTGCATCCGGCCAGAAAACCGACTTGATATACTGCAACTTTGGACCAGACATTGACGGCAATCATGGCACGATTTTGTTTCTTGAGCGACCTATCAATACCCATGTAAGAATGACAGTCGTTAACTCGACAGGGGCCTTTTCATCGGAACAAATACAACACGAATGTCCCCCTCAGTTTACACTGAATCTGTATATATACATGCTACTCACTGGCGCTATTTACTTTGCCAGATTGCATCCACACCTTTCCTTTGATTTTGGTTTTATTAAGGAACAAAGTCAGCGAGACCATGAAAACTGCCATGTATGGTGCTGTAAAGTCCTACGTAAAACTCACGACATTGAGGCTTTTTCACAATTAGTCTGGCCCTCCTGCGCAGAATTGAAGGAACACAATCTAGTGTACAAAGAAGCTACGCCTCTTAAATGGGAAAATACCAATCTTCGGGTCTTTTCCCTGACACTTCCTAAAACCTATTGGAAACCAATCCAGTCCATATCCCAGCTCCATGCATTGATCGACGCACTCCCCCCCGGCGATAAGGGCAAAATTCTGTTTGACCAGATCAAGAAAAATGAATGTGGTGACCACCTGACAGGAAACGGGATGACCTTAGGTGCCAAAACTGTCAATAACCACTTACAGAGAACCAGTATTAAATACTCTGTCATGGGACTTCTTCAGGAAATGGAAATGCTCACACCCAATCATCTGCAATATATACGCGGATTAACCGCCGGGGGCGCGTCAGCTGTAACCCCTGGATAGTGATGCCCAACACCCACGCAAACACCTTTACAGGCCACAACCTTCTCAAATCTTCCAGACAAATCATTCAGTTTATCTGTCAAACGTACCATAATAGCGCAACCGTTCCCGGCATCCTGTGAGACATAAGGAACTCAACCGTGAAACCTGCTCAGCGCGCTTTTCCCTCCACCCGGCCTCGTCGTATGCGCTACGATGATTTCTCCCGTCGCCTCATGCGTGAAAACCGTCTCACGGTGGACGACCTGATCTACCCGGTGTTTGTCCTGGAAGGACAGGGACAGCGTGATCACTGTACGCCCATGCCGGGTATTGAGCGCCTGAGTGTGGATGAGCTGGTCAAGGATGCAGAGCACTGGGTTGAACTGGGGATTCCGGCAATCGCCCTGTTTCCCGTTACCCCGGCCGAAAAGAAATCCCTGGATGCGCGCGAAGCCTGGAATCCTGATGGATTAGCCCAGCGCGCGGTCCATGCCCTGAAAGAGCGGTTCCCGCAACTGGGTGTCATCACTGACGTCGCGCTCGACCCCTTCACCACCCACGGTCAGGACGGCATCATCGATGATAGCGGTTACGTCATGAACGATGAAACCGTTGAGGCGCTGGTCAAACAGGCGTTGTCTCATGCCGCCGCCGGCGCTGATATCGTTGCTCCCTCCGATATGATGGACGGCCGCATCGGCGCCATCCGTGCCGCCCTGGAGTGCGACAGCCACACCAATACCAAGATTCTGGCCTACTCCGCCAAGTATGCCTCCAGCTATTATGGCCCGTTCCGGCATGCCGTCGGCTCCGCCACCAACCTGGCGGGGGGCAACAAGTTCAATTACCAGATGGACCCGGCCAACAGTGATGAAGCCCTGCACGAAGTGGCACTCGACCTGCAGGAAGGGGCGGATATGGTGATGATCAAACCGGGCATGCCCTATCTGGACATCGTTCACCGGGTCAAGACCGAGTTCAAGGTCCCCACCTTTGTGTACCAGGTCAGTGGTGAGTACGCCATGCACATGGCTGCGGTTCAGAACGGCTGGCTGGAAGAAGAGAAAGTTATGATGGAATCCCTGACCGCCTTTAAACGGGCCGGCGCCGACGCCA
Organism: Kistimonas asteriae; assembly: GCF_018263925.1. Lineage (GTDB taxonomy): Bacteria > Pseudomonadota > Gammaproteobacteria > Pseudomonadales > Endozoicomonadaceae > Kistimonas > Kistimonas asteriae. The sequence continues at coordinate 13,378 of NZ_JAEVHF010000016.1, read as the reverse complement.
TCCTGACGTACTATGCCGTGAAAGCGGCGGAGCGGCTGGCGGGTCACGCTTGAACGCAGCGCTCTGGGGGATTGTTATACTGTAGGCTTGGCTTACGACATCTGTCATAAGCCAGCCACTCACGCTGAAATACCTGACATCAAAACAAGCAGGGAGGACCCATGACAGAAACGGCCAGTTCCACTGAACAGGCAACTGCTGATATTCCGGCTCCTCCGGTCATCAGCGATCTGGACAACCCGGAGTACTACATCAACCGGGAACTCAGTCATTTGCAGTTCAATATCCGGGTGCTCGAGCAGGCACTCAATGAAGATTATCCCCTGCTGGAACGTCTGCGCTTCCTGCTGATCTTCTCCAGCAACATAGACGAATTCTTTGAGATCCGCGTCTCCGGCCTCAAGCAACAGATTGAATTTGCCCGTGAACAGGTGGGTCTCGACGGCATGCAGCCCGCCGAGGTAGTGAAGGAAATCAGCCGGCTGACCCATGAGCATGTCAGCCGGCAATACGCCATTCTCAATGACATCATGCTGCCGGCCCTGGCTGACCAGGGCATTCGTTTCATTCGTCGGAACCAGCTGACAGAGAAACAGGCGTCCTGGGTGAAAAACTTTTTCTTCCAGCAGGTCATGCCGATCATCAGCCCGATTGGTCTGGATCCAGCACATCCGTTCCCACGGCTGGCCAACAAGATCCTGAACTTCATTGTTGAGCTGGAAGGAAAAGATGCCTTTGGTCGTGAAACTGGCATGGCGATTATCCCAGCGCCACGTTCTCTGCCTCGTGTCGTTCGGTTGCCGGACAATCTCTGCGAAAAAGGCGGCGAAAACTATTTATTCCTGTCGTCGATCATCCACCAGCATGCCGAAGACCTGTTCCCCGGCATGACTATCAAGGGTTGCTACCAGTTCAGGATCACTCGGAACAGCGACTTGAGCCTGGATGATGAGGTGGATGACCTGGCATCCGCACTGCAGGGGGAGCTTCTGGCTCGCCGCTACGGCGATGCGGTACGCCTCGAAGTGGCGGATAACTGCCCACGCCCCCTGGCGGATTTCCTGCTGCGACAGTTTGCCCTGACAGAAAATGAACTGTACGAGGTGAACGGCCCCGTCAACCTGACGCGCCTGATGGATGTCTGCAATACACCCACCCATTCTGACTTGCAGTTCCGGCCCTTCAGCCCGGGATTCCCCAAGGGGCTCCCCAAAGGACTTCCCAAGAACAGCGACCGGCTGTTTGATGTCATTCAGCAGGAAGATATTTTGCTGCTGCACCCCTTCCAGACATTTACGCCCGTCGTCGACCTGTTACGTCAGGCGGCCAAGGACCCCCATGTTCTGGCAATAAAACAGACACTCTACCGGACCGGCGCCAATTCCGAGATGGTGGATGCCCTCGTGGAAGCGGCACGGCATGGCAAAGAGGTCACCGTGGTCGTCGAAATCCGGGCGCGCTTTGATGAAGAGGAGAACCTGAAACTGGCTCGTCGCCTTCAGGAAGCAGGCGCCATTGTCGTATATGGCGTGGTTGGCTATAAAACCCATACCAAGCTGATGCTGATCGTCCGCCGTGAAGGCCGCCGAATTGTCCGCTATGCCCACCTGGGTACCGGTAACTACCATGCAGTCAATGCACGACTGTATACCGACTACAGCCTGATGACCTGCGATAAAGACCTGACCAATGACGTTCACAAGGTCTTCCAGCAGCTAACCGGTATGGGTAAGGCCGTGCGGGTGAAAAAGCTGTTTCATGCCCCGTTTACGCTGAAGAAAAACCTGATTGACCGGATCAACCAGGAAGCCGAGCACGCCCGGGATGGGCGTTCTGCGCGCATCATCCTCAAGGCCAATGCGCTGACTGAGGCGAATGTGATCAAGGCACTCTACAAAGCCTCGCAGGCCGGTGTGAAAATTGACTTGGTCATTCGCGGAATCTGCAGTTTACGTCCCGGCATCGCAGGATTATCAGACAACATTCGGGTTCGCTCGATTGTCGGGCGTTTCCTGGAACATACCCGGGTGTATTTCTTTCAAAATGATACCGAGCCCAAGGTGTTCTGCTCCAGCGCAGACTTGATGGTCCGCAACCTGGATCACCGGGTGGAAGCCTGTTTCCCGGTTGAGAATCCCAAGCTAGCCACTCGTATCAAGAAAGAGCTGGAATTGTACCTGACGGACAACACGGGTAGCTGGAAGCTGCTCCCTGATGGAAGTTATGAGCAGAATCGTCCGGTGAGAAACCAGAAGCCCAGAAATGCCCAGCAGGCATTGCTGGAAACGTTGGCAAGTTGAATCTTGTTTTTTTATTAACAGGTCACCGGCTATCCGCAGGTGACCTGTTAATAAACCTTCCTTATAACCAAATCCTAACCATTGCTTACTTTAAGGATCCAGTCATCCCATCGAAGTAATCTGACTAGGGAAGGTGCGAATAAGTCCACCCTCACCTTCGATAATCCCTGGTATTACTGGTACTGTTTTGGGAAAAAGGGACTTATTCGCAGTTTCCCTAGACTATGCCGTATATAAACGTCTTACTCGTTTACCCACACAGTGCAGATGCCGAGCCATCTCATAATTTGGTTGTTCCAAAGCCTTGAATATACGTTTTTGCTCAATTCTCCTCGTTATCAAAATATAGCGAAGCTGTAAGCACGCCGCCTTTCTTTTATCTGCGACCGTCACATTTCGAGGCTGCGTTTCACGAATCAGTTTATCAAGCTCAAGCTGTACATCTTTAAAGGCTTCCAGAAGAGGCATAAGCTCTTGTGACGTATTTTTCAACTCACGCCTCAGAGCACGCCAATCGTCCTCAGATAAGTAGGCTACAGGCTTATCAGCAAAAATCCCGACATTAAAGTAACCAATATTTTTAGCGGGTCTATCGACAGTCACAGGACACCTTAACTGATTTTGCTGACCATCAGCCGTTAATTTCCCTACCTCTTCCGAGAAGTCGAGCTTAGGAGGCTTATAGCTATCTATCAGGCCTTCACGCGTCTGCACTATCCCTTGATTGAGTTTGTCATTTTCACGGTCAAGCCAATTACCCAAATACCTGAACCAAAACCATAAAACAATTCCAATACCGCCTGCTGCTCCCGGGTTTGGAAAAGCTTCCTTGAGTATTTTTATAAAACTTAATGTCGCACCAGACATAAGCGCCAAAGTAATACCAGATTCATGTAATCGGTAAGGAATCCGCCGCAAATAATAAGAAAGGTAGGCTGTTATAGTATCCCAACAAATTTTCAGCCCTCTTAATACAGCGCCTCGATTTATCTGTTGATTCTGACTCACAATTTGTTCAGTATTAATACCAACTTTCGCTCGATCTACCAGGTCAGCGAGAAGCAAGTTAATGTTACGTGCATATTCCTTACCACCACATTTTTCCATAACATAGAATTCATGCTCTTCGTCGTTGTGAGCCTCTCCTTTCGCATCTACTGATAATTTAGTAGAAGATGACATATCCTCTGATCCCCTCTCAGCTTTGAGCGATGTTGGTGACATTTTTTCATGAGCACCTTTCACATCTTCTGATGATTTAGCAGGAGATGAGCTTCCCTCTGATACACCCTCACCTTTGAGCGATTCTGATGCCGGTTTTTCATGATCCCTTTTCTTCTTTATTTTACGATCAAACTCAAGATCGATCTCCAATTCCCTGATATATTGAGACTGTTTCTTTTCAAGGACATCCTTAGCATCATCAAGACTTTTCGCCTTAGCCATCATGTACTGTTCTGGTTTAATCCCACACGCATCTTTACTGAGTTTTTCGAGCATAGCACCTAGGTCCCCCTTACACTCATATAAATACTCAGCAAATAATCCCTCTATCAAACGAGGTTTGTAAATAAACGACCATATTTTTCGACCTATCGATTGCGGCTCAAACTCTCCCTGTTGTTCAATGATACTTGCAAAAATCTTACCCAGTTTTTCTTCATAATCCTGTTGGCTTTCACCATCCTTCACTTCGCCAAAGAACCTGGAGTCAGGCTTTAACAGTTCGTGTAAATGTCCTTCAATGCGTGATTTGTCACGTGTATATATTTCATAGGTCAAACTCGCCAACTTATTAACAGGTGACATGACGTCTTCCAATCGAACTTGCTGTTTCTTAAGCTTTGCCAACTCTTTGGCATAAAGAATTTCATCCTCCAGACTCCGCTCCATTTTGTTTTTTAATTCCTCAACCCTTTTCGCGATTCGATCAAACTCTCTTCGTTCAGCAATAAGCGCATCGGTTACAGATATATTACCTGCCAGAAAGGTTATACTTTCGAGCAGGTTGTACTTATTCGAATAAAGCTCATCTTCCAACTCTTCAAGTTGAATTCGAGGAAGCTTAAGTTGTTCAGTTTGAATTTCTATATGTTCTGCCAGCGCTCTAGCCTCTTCACTTTCACGATCTTGCATTTCCTCATATTTATCTCTCAATCTTTTTAAAAGTACTTCCTGAATTTTTATAAACTCTTCATAAGCATCAATGTCTTTCTCTAAACTATTAACCTTAACCTCAAGCTTTTCAGCTTTTGCTTGATGCCGACGTTTCTTTACATAGATTACAAATGAGTCAACAGCAAACCAGAAGACTAGCGTTATGAATGCCGCCAGAACATAAATGGGAGCAGCAACAAATAAATTAAGAAGAAGAATACCGACTAAAGCGCCGATCAACATATCTGCGACATTAAATAAAAGAACACGCTTATTTCTCGCAACCCATTGAAAAAACACATCGCAAGAGCGCCGAAAACGCTGAAGCTGACTGTCCTTTTGTTGATCGATTTTTTCTTGAAGATACAGTAGATAGTTATCATCCAGCCTCATCACGTCAGCAACCCTTCTTGGGACAACCATGGTAGCTTGTGCATCACGAGACGTAGATGGCCGCAAAGATACGCCAGACTCGTTGATATCCGTTACTGTACGACATGCATCACAATGTAACTGCTTCAACATGCATTTAATTTTGATTAATTTTTCTGGCGTAAGTGTTTTATCTTTTCTGATATCAATGCCATATGTCTTAAATAATTGACCTATGGTTTCATCCATCAGATGCGAGTGTTGCCTTTCTAGCAACGGTTCTTGTCTTGGCAAAACACTTTTTTGTTCTTCGGGCGTTGCAGGAGCAGAAGAATAACCACGATTCAAGCCACTCTTAGGCTGTACCTCTAAGCTACCTCGTCGAGGATGTATAGATAGTGATGAATGAGCACTCCCCCATGTCTCCCACTCTTCTCTAAAATAGGTTATTAGTCTGTGCTCAATAAATCCTTTGGGTAATTTCTTATTTTCAAGATCAAAGCGATACGCCATCTCGTCTATCGACATAGTATAAAAATACTCAAGCCTCTTTAAGCTCTCTACCGTAATTCGTATACGACGTTTTGTGCAGACATACGGTTTACCTTTATGTTTTTTTACAGATAAACAACCATCATCAAAAGCAAGAATAAAAGCACACAACAGCTGCATATCATCTGCTTTTAATTCAGTCATTGTATCACCGACCGCGGACCACACCGGTTCGTGATAATCAATCACTGATGGCCCTTGAACATCAACTGTTGAGATTCTTTCAGAAAAGGTTGCCCCATCGTGAACTTTTTTCAGAAAATATCGATAGACTTCACTTAAGGGAACTTCTTCATTACCGTCAGGTCTTACTGCTACATGTCGGAAACGCCACGGCATACCAGATTGAGCTGTATCATACTCAAGGACATCTTTGTCGTTACAACCATGTACAGCTGTGCCGTAGACCCTATCTAATAGAGCAGGGCGAGTATTATCAAGCAAACCTGGCGGCATAACTGCACCTCCACATTATGCTAGGATATCTATCCATCCGCATAGACCAACGGATAAAGGATAATGATTTCCTCTTTATAGAGAGCGGATGATCTAGGTGTCGCTCACAAAAAATCCACTCCCTCTATAGTCTTTGAAACGTATTAGCCGTGATAAGTTCCCGTATTAGCCCCCTGAAAGTTAAAAAAAAACATATCCAGACTGTTAATAAGTATTTAGCTACAATAAAACGTTATAAGAATCCGTTACGAGAATCACTAACCGCCCGGTCTAGATTCCTGAAGGCTATGGCCTCAGCAAGGTGTGGCTTAACCATCTCGTCCGAATCTGACAGGTCAGCAATCGTCCTTGCAACACGAATAATCCGGTGTACAGCCCGGGAAGACAGCCCTAATCGCTCAATAATCCCCATCAGCCACATTTTTTCAGCACGCCCCAAAACCACATAGCGGTCCAGTTCCCGGGAACTGAGCTGACTGTTCAGCTTGCTTTGCCGAGTATATTGCCGATGACGAGCCTTTAGGACACGCGCTAAAACAACCCCCGACGATTCATCAGTCTCCCCCGGATTTAGCAACACCGAAGCCGATAACCGGGACACCTCAAGATGCATATCAATCCGATCCAGTAAAGGGCCGGATAACTTTCTGCGATAGCGCTGTATCTGGTCAGGTCGGCAGGAGCAGGGATGCTTTTTATCGCCAAGATACCCACAGGGGCATGGATTCATTGCTGCCAATAGCTGAAAATTCGCCGGGAAACGGGTTTGACGCGCCGCCCTTGAAATACAAATCTCCCCGGATTCCAAGGGCTGGCGCAGCATTTCAAGCACACGCCGATCAAATTCGGGCAACTCATCCAGAAATAGCACACCATGATGTGCCAACGTAATCTCACCGGGCTTTGGGCAGGCCCCTCCCCCTACGAGCGCAACGGCAGATGCTGAATGGTGGGGAGATCGAAAAGGCCGCTGAAACGGAACCTTTCGAGAGCCGTAACCCGCAACGGAATAAATGGCACTGACTTCAATCGCCTCCTGCTCCGTCAACGTCGGAAGAATACCGGGCATACAGCTCGCCATCAGGGTCTTTCCCGTCCCCGGAGGGCCATAAAACAACAATCCATGCCCACCTGCTGCCGCTATCTCAAGGGCCCGACGAGCCTGGGGCTGCCCCCGCAACACCGATAAGTCCCGACCATCCGATGACCGCCCCGCAGTGCCCGCATCAACCGGCTCAACCTGCTGCAATACCTTCAACCCCGTGAAGTGACCCGTGACAGCGAGCAAGGAATCGACAGCGAATACCTTTGCCTCTTGGTAAAGCATTACTTCGCCAGCATTGGCTTGGGGCACTATCATTGTCCTGCCAGCCTTATGGCAAGCGATGACGGCAGGGAGTACCGCGCTGACAAACCGGATCTCACCGGATAATGCCAGCTCCCCCATACATTCATAATCCGTGAATTTGTCCGCAGGTACTTGCCCTGAGGCCGCCAGAATGCCCAGTGCAATGGGCAGATCAAATCGCCCTCCCTCTTTAGGCAAATCCGCCGGTGCCAGGTTGATCGTGATACGCCGTGCTGGAAACTCAAAACCTGCGTTAATCATTGCACTGCGTACGCGGTCTTTACTCTCCCGCACAGCGGTTTCCGGCAAACCGACAATATTGAGACTGGGGAGACCATTGGACAAATGCACCTCCACGGTCACAGGGGGTGCATCAATACCATGCCGTCCACGGGTGTGGATAACTGCAAGTGACATCCATAATCCTGTTGATTGGAAATGTTATAAGAAATGAAAGTGGCGAATCAACGAACACTAAGGGGCTGAAGTATTGAATAAAATGCCAGGAATGCAACATCCTTGCGGAATTCTCGATTTGCCCCCATAAAACAACCTAACTTCCCCACTATTGATTTCTTTTTCTTATCAATCGGGAGGGAACTAATTTATCTGGAAACAGCCTAAATTTATAACTCTTTTTTATATATTAATGTGCTATGTCCCATATAAAGTTTGCCGTTGTCAGAGAAGACCCTCAACCAGAGCTCGACTGCGCTCGTCAAATGCAGGCTCAACGGGCTCTGCTTATCGCTTCAGGCGGCTGCACCGCTTTTGCGCTTAAACATCAGCAACCTGATCTGACTGTTGATCTATTTGATATTAATCCCACGCAATTACAACATGTAGCCAGCCGTGCCAAGGCGATCCAACAACATGATTACTCGGCACTGAATATTGATAACGACGACCCAACAGGCTTAAGCCAATGCGGTATTTTCGAGAAGTTCTTTCGGATCTTCCGCCAAACCTTCATCGAATTCATCGCCCCGGAACAGGACATAGAAGTATTTTTTTCAGCTGATCTGGCCATGCGTCGTAACATGCTGAACCAATGGAAAGCGTTACCGTTCTGGCAACACTTGTTTCATCTCTGCTTCAATGATGATTTCCTGGTATTTCTATTTGGTAAGGAAGCTATTCAGCACGGTGAAAAGAATTCCTATATTGAGTATTTCAGGCAACGCTTTGAATGGGGACTTTTTCAGGAAGACAGTTACTGCAATTATTTTCTCCACAGTATTTTATTAGGGCGTTATCAACAGCCGTTTGCCCCGGACTTTTTAACCTCAGGTCAACATTATTCGTTGAATTATCACACAGCCTCCTTACTGGAACTGGATAGTATTGCCCATTATGACCTGATCAGTTTGTCCAATATTCTTGACTGGTGCGATCAAGACACCATCTCGCAACATACCAAGAAACTGCAATCAATGAAGCCGGGCAGCGTGCTGATCCTGCGGCAATTGAATAACCAGCAGTCTCTTCGCCCCCTGTTGGAGCCCGCTTTCTCATTTGACCAGGCTCTGAGTGAACAGTATCAGGCGAAAGACAGGAGCCTGTTTTACAACACCATTGAGATCGCCACCCGGACTACCGCGGGGACTTTACCATGACGATCAGTTTCAGAATTGTCGATGAGCATGGCATCAACCCCTATGGTGAAGCGTTGCGGGAAATAGAACGTTCCATTCTCTATCCTGTCAGCGAAACCGGAGATCAGTTTGCCATTGTTCATGGCCACCGATATGACGCCTTTTTCACTGCAATGGGCAAGAGCCGTTTCATCGTTGCACTGGATGATGACCGGGTTTGCGGCATAGCCGCTTTTACGTGGAAAAAGGTTATCGTGAATGGACGAACCTATACCGGCCTCTATCTGGCGGACATGAAACTGGCCAAAGCTTACCGGGGCAAAAAGATCATGCTTCGCATGATCTGGTTCGGGTTTATGAAGTGGTTGTCCAGCCGACGTTATGGTGGCTGGGACTTTGTCTTTGGTGCAGCCATGCGTGATGGTACTGCCGATGTAACCCGCAGCTTCAGCGGATTGCATCTTGGCAAGCTGGCAAAAGCGACCGGGGTGCTGGATATCTACTTTTGCCCACCTGAAACACTGGCCAACATCAATGATGCAGCTCCAGCCTATCCATCAGGGAATACCATCGCCCTGCTTTCGCAGATAGACGATGACATCAAAGACAATACTGGACTCAAAGAGTTTCGCCTGGCATCCACTGGTCAGGCATGGCCTCTCTTCCACCTGCCCTTTCCTGTTGCCTGCTGGGAAGAAGGACTTGGTACTTACCTGAGACGCTGTGCAGAACAACTGCAGCAATCGCCACACTATCCTGATGACGCGATTGCCTGTTTTGCTCTTGACCACCGACTGACAGCCCATAAGCGGTGGCTCGCAGACAATGGCATTCAACCTGGCGCCGTATGCACAGTCTATGACTGGTCAGTACCATTTATTGGTAAATCCCCTGTGTCCTGCGCAGATTACATCCACCTCTCCACCAGTGAAATTTAACAATATTACGAGGATCTTTCATGCAGCATTACATTGACGAATTAAAACAACGCTATAGCCTGGATTCAAACCCTTACTTCGCCCACCTCTCCGATGGTAGTTTTTCCCGGGAAGATTTTGTCGAAACCCAGGTCCAGTTTCTGTTTGCCGTTGTCTTTTTTTCACGCCCCATGTCGGTACTCGCCGCCCGGCTTCCCCGTCCGGAACACCGTTTCAGCTCCCTGTACAATGTCATGGAAGAACATGGGGAAGGGAATATCCGTTCATCCCATGAAAGCACGTTCTATGCTTTCCTCGACCGCATGGGCGTAGAGCCCGCCTATATTGAGAGCCGCGGTCTCTGGCCGGCCGTGCGAGCGTTTAACACCGCACTCGGCGGTGTCTGCCTGATGGACGATCTTTATAGCGCTGTTGCCGCCATGGGTATTATTGAGGATCTGTTCAGCGACATCTCTGCCCGCATTGGTCAAGCCGTTGTGCAAAATGAATGGCTGAAAGAAGCGGAACTCCTTCATTACAATGTTCACAAGGATCTGGATGAGGAACATGCCGAGGAGTTTTACCACATCATCCGCCCCCTTTACGGCAACCATCCCAGAATTGACTACCAGATACAGCAAGGGCTGGAGTTCGGCGCCTATATTTTCATGACCATGTACAAAGAGCTCTATGCTTCACGCAACCGTCGATGGGAACGTCAGGTAGGAGGCCCCCATAGCGTTGCAGACGGGTGGTATTTTGACGCAGACGCTGTCTCATAAGCCTTCGGCCTGAGGGGTATTGCCCGTGAGAACATGCCATCTGATAAAACCTGAACGGAAGGATACGCATTCTCAGGCTGACTTGTTCTTATCATTCACAGGCTTGTTCAATCATCCGGATCACGGTCGTCATAAGTCATGATCAAGGGATGGTTAATGCATAAGAGAACACTGCTTGTCAGTCTTGCTGTGCTGCTCTTGCTGTCAGCCGTCTTCCTTTACTATGCCAACCGCCACACCGTCTCAACAGATAACGCGTATGTGAAGACCGACATAATTCCTGTCAGTAGCCGCCTGTCAGGACATGTGAGCGACTATCAGGTCGAGGATTATCAAACCGTCAAAACCGGGCAGTCTCTGCTCAAGCTGGATACGACCAGCCTGCAACTGCGTAAATTACAGCAGCAGGCACAGATCCGTAACTTGGAAGCACAGCTGGCGACCGCGACGGCCAGGAAGTCCATACAACAGATCAACATAGAGCTGCAGCTGGTCGCATTGACCCAGTCAGATATTGAATTGAAGAGAATCAACAAACAGCTAAAACGCAGCGAAGCCCTTATCGCCAGTGGTGATATGCCTGGAGAGCAGCATGACAACACCAAAGCCAGTGCTGAACTGGCACTCGCCCACCAGCAGGAAAGTCAGCTAGCGCTCAAACATGCACAGATGCAACTCGACATTCTGGACACTGAAATCGCCCGAATTCAGGCATTGTACGATCAGGCACAAGCCATGCTGGCGCAGATTGATCAAGACCTGGAGGACAGTGTTATTCGTGCGCCTCGCAATGGCATGATTGGTAAGCGGCTGATTCAGAACGGTCAATATGTCACACAGGGCAGTCCGGTACTGTATCTGCTCCCCGAACACGCGGTATGGATTATCGCCAATATCAAAGAAACGCACATCAATGCGATCACGCCGGGACAGCCCGTGGATATTACCATTGATGCGTTTCCAGGAACCGACTGGGCCGGTGAAGTTGTGGACACCTCGCCCGCTACCGGTTCGGAGTTCAGCCCTATTCCGCCCAGTAACGCCACCGGACACTTCACCCGTGTGACCCAGACCGTACCCGTCAAGATTCGCCTACTGCCCAATCCTCACAGCGATCGCCTGAAGCCCGGCATGTCGGCACGGATTCTTGTGCATACTGAAGCCAGACCCGGCCCCCACACACAATGAACGGCACGTTAGCGCAAAACCGGCAGTGGCTTGGCATTATCGGTATTATTTTTGGTGCCTTCATGGCCGTTCTGGATGTACAGATCGTCAATACCTGCCTCAGTGATATCGCCGCCAGCCTCGACACCGCACCCGAAAAAGCCTCCTGGCTAATGACTGCCTATCTGACAGCGGAGGTGGTCGCGATCCCCCTGATTGGTGTTCTGGTTCATAACGTCGGCTTACGCAAAGTGGTGCTTGCCGTAATTATCCTGTTCGCCGCGTTTTCCCTGGCTTGTGCCAATGCCTGGAATTTTTCTTCCATGGTGGTTTTTCGCAGTTTCCAGGGATTGGCTGGCGGTACCCTGATTCCTCTGGCACTGACCAGTATCATGACCCTGCTGCCCCAACAGCAACGCACCACGGGCATGGCATGTTTTGCCATCGCCGCCACCTGTGCCCCGACCCTTGGGCCGGCACTGGGCGGCTGGCTGGCGGAAACCTGGGGCTGGCGCTGGATATTCCTCATCAACATTCCCCCCGCACTGCTTCTGATCGCCATGGTTGCAAAGGGTATTCCGGCAGCGGCTCCGGCAAAAAAGCATACGATTCATGGCACCGGATTACTTCTGATTCTGCCGGGACTGGCGGCGCTGGAAATCTTTCTTGAGGAGGGAAACAGCCATAACTGGTTCGAAACCCCATGGATAACCGCCTGCGGCATCATTGCATTGATCGGCATCGTCCTTTTCTGTCTGACGGAATATCGTGCACGTCACCCACTCATCAACTTGAAACTGCTGAACGATCACCGGGTGCATCTCTGCTGTTGGGCTGTCTTCGGATTAGGGATGGCGCTTTACGGTTCAATTTTCCTGATTACCCAGTATCACGCGCTGGTACAGGGTTTCAGCCCGGGACACATTGCCAATGTGTTGCTTTGGATGGGCATACCACAGTTGATGGTTTTACCCTTCATGCCAAGGCTGTTGAAAACCATCAATGCCGATGCCTCTGTTATCGCGGGCTTTCTGCTGTTCCTGACGGGTACTCTGTTATCCACCCCCTTAACATCGGATTTTGCCGGTGAGCATTTTTATATTAACCAGATCATCCGCGCCATCGGTCAACCCTTTATCTTCGTGCCATTGTCGGTATTGATTACACGGCATGTTCCGGATCATGACGCACCCTCTGCTTCCATGCTGGTTGATGTCTTTCTTGCGATCGGAGGAGCCACTGGCATTGCGGTATTATCCACAGTACTGGAACGGCGGATGGACCTGCATTACCACAACCTGCGGGAAGTTGCCGGTATGAATTCGGCGCTGTTGAACGAATTGAATAACCTGCGGATGGATACAATCGATCCACTCTCTGCAACACAGCTGTTGCATACCGTTAATGAGCAGGCTGCCATCATGGCTTATAGCGATGGTTTCTTCCTGATTGCCGGTTTTATTGTTTTCTGCATCGCCTGCATTGTGATGACGCTGATACCGATTGGTTCACGCTCTCGTAATCAGGCTACCCCAACCGCTAAAACGGAGAAATGTTCTTCCTCATAGAGCCGCCGGCATACCGATGGCTCAACATAAATACTTACCTGATTACCACCTAACATAAGCCATTCTCCCGTCTAAACTTACGACACTGGTTTTCCTTGGGTTAGGAGACGTGTCATGGCCAGGAACAAAATCCAGTTTCAGAAAGGCATGAGCCTTGTGGAATT
>NZ_JAEVHF010000015.1 GCF_018263925.1 Kistimonas asteriae | reverse complement strand
AATCTAACTGATGCTTAAGGCATCAAATCTGGCTCATCAGTTCGCAAGAACTACCTATCATTCGTAATGAATTAACAAGTGGTGCTTACTCATGATGAAAATCTTTGGTTATTTCCGAAGAAATAACGTTTCTCATCCGAGCAAGCGCCCACACGAATTGCTTGATAATTTGTTAAAGAACAGCTCGTTGAAGATGTCCAGGCTGCGTTCCGGAGAACCTTGCCCGCTTCAGCGAGGCCGCCATTCTACAGTGGCGGACTTCAGTGTCAAGCGCTTGTTTCGTCCGGTGAACCGGAGAGCGAAGCTCGTTGACAGGCGAGCGCATTCTACAGCGTTTCGGCCTTGTGTCAATACTGCAACATCCAGCCCATAAAACATTGTTACGCATAATAAAAAAAACGCTTCATCTGATAAGGGACGACACGCGCATCACTGGCAGAGCGAATGCCTGACAACAATGCTTGAAACTGCTTCGTTTTGTCAGCATCAGCCTTAATTGAGCTCTCCTCAAGTGGAGACAAATAAATAATGTCTTCTCTTTCCAATGGCAAATGCTTAACAAACGACAACGTTCTTTCTATATGAGAACCCTCTCCGATGCCGGTAAGAATGGTTATTCCCACCCGAATACCCACCTCTTTGAGCGCCGCAACCATTTTCAACGTCGACGACAAATCAGAGGATTTACCAAGCCGAGCCCGCAATTTACCATCACCCGTCTCCAAGCCCAATATCACCTGACGCAAACCATGGCCTGCAAGCTCAGACCAGTCAGAGGACTTCCGGGCAGGTGCAAAATCTGCGTCACCAAAAGCGGCAACACCACGCCTAAGCCCCCCTAATTCAGACTGGATCAACTGGAGAGTAGACAGCAACCGACGGGTTGAAAGCGCCATTGCATTAGCAGAGCCAAGAAATACACCGTCACGACCACCCCATCCGGGTGAGAAAAGCGCCTTCACCTGACTAATCTGAGATTTAAGCTCATCGTCACTCAAAACCAGAAATCGCTTCCCCTGATAAAAAGCACAAAACGTACACTTGGCGTTAGGACAACCGGTTGCTGGTTGCAGAACAATATCGCCATAACGATCTGGCGGGAGGATCGGTACTGGCTCAGGATAAACTGCACGCGCCAACTGCGCCCTTTGATGATAATCAATCAACTGTCGTCGTGTTGCGCACTGCATCAAACTGGATATCTGACTATCTTCAGGTATATCAGCATTCTTTGAAGACAGAAAAATATCTACCAGACCACGCAATCGATCCAGCACCTCCTCAATAACCCTATTGCCTTGTTGCACTGACAAAACAACCGGCGACTCTCTGCCAACCACTATCCCCCCATCGACACAACGACGATAGAAGGCATCTGTATTTCGATAACTGCACCAATACCCCATACCATCAAGTCTTATAGCAATTCCCTGCTGATAGCATTCCAGCTTTAAGCCATCTTTCTTTCTGGCAACAGTCAACATCATGGCTTGAATATTCCCGCACAAAATTGCCAGAGCGAAACAATCATGTTAAACATCTGCCTCTAGAAAAATAAGAACAATAACAAAACAGTCCACCATGCACCCTGCGATAATCCGAACATTACTACTCACAATGGCATTGTCATTCTCATCGATCGATGTGAGTGCGAGCATGTGCCAGAAAATCATCATGTCTGGGCCACCAGATTTCCCACCAGTTGTGTGGAGTGACTACCTTGAGATTCATGGTGCTGCAAAAGAACTGCTCGCCAAAGCCTTCAAACAACACGGCATCGAGGTGGTAACCGATCACCTGGGAGGGTACAACCGGGTATTGAACCATTTCAAAAAAGGGTTGATCCACATTATTCCCGCCATGACCCGAGACAGCGAACTGGCGGATCACACCACTTTCATAGAACCCGCTATTTACCAGCAGACTTATGCCGTCATTGTCAGGCGCAATAAAAAACAACTTCCCAAAACCTGGGATGATCTGATCGCTTTGCGCGGTGTCGCACCCAGAGGACTGACTCTGGGCGATAATTTTAATCAGTTTGCTAAAAACAACCTGCAAATCATGCGCACAACGCGGCCTCGCCAAGGGCTCAAAATGCTCGAAGTAGGACGTGTAGATTATGCCATCTACCCGGACATCCAGGGCGACCTGTTTGTATCCTTATTGGATCTGGAAGGAAAGTTTGAGAAAACGCCTGTCGACATTGCCACGTTCAACCTTCATGCGGGCATATCAAACGCGTTGGACTGTGACCTGCCTCTGGAAAATATTACCCATACCATCAGAGAGCTGATTAAAAGCGGAGAAGCCGCAACGATCTTTAATGACAGCCTATACAAATGGATGGGCTACAGCCTGGATCACAAAAATACGGCTTACTCACCCATTGAATAGAGCCATCAGAGATTACCGTTTCTATTCAGATAGTCAGGCAGAAAACTTTCCGCCTCATCAGGATTGCGACTGAGCTGGAGCTCATAATCTTCACAAATAGCCAGGTAACGCGCTAAAACAGGTGCCGGCAGATCACGCCAGTTAAACACCGCATTCTCAAGCGCATTATGCAACATAATCTGTCCAATAAAGGCGGTTCTCGGACAATCTGCATCGGCTGGATATAAGGCTTCAATTCCGTCCATAAGACGCTGTTTCTGCGTATCCTTCATAACTGCTCCCTGGATAGCATGCGCTTAATTAAAGTGTAGCCATAGCGCCCCTCACCAGCAGCCCTCCCTAAGACCCAGACAACATATCCATTCACCGTTTAATAGAGTTATAATTGCACCTGTTCGTGCGAAAGCTGTAAAAAGCACTTATCGCAGGCGTCCGTTATCACAAAAACAAATATATGACGACTGTACCATGCGCCAGACACGTGAATCATATCCTTACCGGTGCAGGTACAGCAGAACAGACAGGCCTGAATCCATGAAAAAAATAATGTTACTGACCACCTCCCTGGCTCTGCTGATTACCGGCTGTGACACCACATTCAGCGGCTCACACTCCTCCTCCGGCTTCTGCTCCGTCTCCTCCGACCGGGGCCAGACATTTTCCCGGTCAACACGCACAGAAGGTAACAGACTCGACGGCGAATGCGGGTTTACCGGCAAGGAAGGCAGCATCCGTATGGACAATCACATTATTCGTCTGACAGACCAGAAGCTCAGCCTTAATGGCATTGTACTTGGCGTCAATATACCTGACGATCGCACTACTACTATTCGCGTCATTGCAGATGGACAGGCTAAGCGGCTCACAGTGGACGAGCTCTCCGTCAGGGAACTTGCCACCACGAAAAAAGCAGGGCGCCCTCTGGCAAGAACGGAATAACTAAAACCCAAAAATGGGTGGCGATGATTCATTCGCCACCCCAAGGCGGCAGATATCAGCAACGACTATACGTCTCTGCCTGATGTTCACTTTTGATCCCTTTCGAACAACTTCAGGCCATCAATCCCAGCAAAAAATCAACATTTGTTGAATTATGATCACTAACGATCACCCACCTTCAATTTTTTTGAATACTCATACGAATTTTATTTATTTACTCAATAAAATCCCCCACTTACCATGCGCCGCAATTGCAACACAACCCCAACAAAAAACAGCAATAAATGACAAGCGTTGCCCATGGCTGAAAAGCCATTGGACCATCGGAGTGGCATTCATCGACAAGCTGATGTGCTGGCGATATGACCGGCTGTTTGTGGGGGATAGGGCTTTCTCATTTCCTCCCAGATCGGCGCAACCATTTACTGTGATTAAACCGGCCATGTTGGTCAGGGGGACAAACCGTGCAAATTCTATTCAGCATGCTGGGCATTGCATGTCTGCTGGGAATCGCTTTTCTGCTGTCGGATAACCGCAAGGCAATTCGCCTTCGCACTGTCTGCGGCGCCTTCATTCTCCAGGCTATTCTGGGCGCTTTTGTTCTTTATATACCTATCGGCCAGACCGTGCTTGCCAGTGCTGCCGAAGGTGTTCAGCATGTCATCAATTTCGGCAACGAAGGTATCGGTTTCCTTTTTGGTGATCTGGCCAAGTTCAAGCTGGGCTTCATCTTCGTTATTAACGTCCTGACAATCATCATCTTCTTCTCCTCACTGATGGCTGTCCTGTATTACCTTGGCGTCATGCAGTTGATCATCAAGGTCATCGGCGGACTGCTGCAGAAGGTACTGGGCACCAGCCGTACAGAATCCCTTTCCGCGACTGCCAACATCTTTGTCGGCCAGACCGAAGCCCCGCTACTGGTTCGCCCCTACATTTCCAAGATGACCCAGTCAGAACTCTTCGCGGTTATGGTCGGAGGCCTGGCATCTGTTGCCGGCGCGGTCATGGTTGGCTATGCCAGCATGGGGGTTGAACTCAAGTACCTGATCGCCGCCAGCTTTATGGCTGCACCAGGCGGCCTGCTGATGGCAAAGATCATCAAGCCGGAAACGGAGTTCGACAAAGTCAATCAGGATGCCCATCTGGATGAAGACGAAGAAAACAAACCGGCCAACGTGATTGACGCCGCTGCCAGTGGTGCTGCCAATGGTATGAAACTGGCTGCTAACGTTGGCGCCATGCTGCTGGCCTTTATCTCTCTGATCGCTTTGCTGAACGGCCTGATTGGAGCGTTTGGTGGCATCTTTGGTCTTGAGGCCCTGTCGCTGCAACAGATTCTTGGCTATGTATTCGCACCGCTTGCATGGGTACTGGGCATCCCTGCCTCTGAAGCGCTGCAGGTAGGCAGCCTGATCGGCCAGAAGCTGGTACTGAATGAATTCGTCGCTTATGTCGATTTCATTGCCATCAAGGACACCCTGACACCTCACTCCCAGGCTATCGTCACCTTTGCCCTGTGCGGTTTTGCTAACCTGTCGTCTATTGCAATTCTGCTGGGTGGCCTTGGCGTCATAGCGCCTGAGCGTCGCAAGGATATCGCCCGCATGGGTCTGAAGGCTGTCGCTGCAGGCAGCCTGTCCAACCTGATGAGCGCCGCTCTTGCCGGCCTGTTCCTCGCACTATAATTGGAATGCCCCGCAGATGATTCTCTGCGGGGCCTGACCTTTATCAGGAAACTGACCGATGACCGATACTTCCAAGTACAGCCAGCTTGCGCTGACCCTGATGGATTTAACCACCCTGAATGACGATGACACAGACCAGAAGGTCATTGACCTCTGTCGTTCAGCTAAGACTGAAGCTGGCAGCCCCGCTGCAGTCTGTGTTTACCCCCGCTTTGTGCCTATCGCCAAAAAGACTCTGCGTGAACTGGGTCTGAATCACATGAAAGTGGCGACCGTGACCAACTTCCCGGCCGGTGGTGATGACATCAGCATTGCCGTAGCGGAAACCCGCGCAGCCATTGCCTACGGTGCCGATGAAGTCGATGTCGTATTTCCCTACCGCGCCCTGATTGCCGGCAACGCCGATGTCGGTTTTGAACTGGTAAAACAGTGCAAGGCTGCCTGTGGCAACACCGTCAAGCTGAAAGTCATTATCGAATCCGGTGAACTGAAAGATCCGGCACTGATTCGTCGCGCCAGCGAGATCGCCATCGAAGCCGGTGCCGATTTCATCAAGACCTCAACCGGCAAAGTACCGGTCAACGCTACCCTGGAAGCCGCACGTATCATGCTGGAAGCAATCCGCGACAGCGGCCGTGACGTGGCCTTCAAGCCAGCCGGCGGCATTCGCACCGCAGAAGAAGCTGCAGAGCATCTGCAACTGGCGGAAGATATCATGGGCGCAGCGTGGATCACCCCGGATCATTACCGCTTTGGCGCCAGCAGCCTGCTGGGCAACCTGCTGATTGCCCTGGGTCTGCGCGAAGGCAGCATCGACAAACAGAGCTACTGAGCATAACGGCCAGTCCGGCACAGGAGATCATGCCATGTTTCTACCGCAGGAAGTCATCCGCAACAAGCGTGAAGGAAAAACACTGTCGGATAACGAAATCCGAAGTTTCGTGACCGGGATCACCGACAACAGTGTCACCGAAGGTCAGATTGCCGCCCTGGCAATGGCGATTTTCTTCCGTGGGCTGTCCATGCCCGAGCGAATTGCATTGACCTGCGCCATGCGTGACTCCGGCGAAGTGCTGGACTGGTCTGGTGAAAACCTCAATGGTCCAATCCTGGACAAACATTCCACTGGCGGTGTCGGCGATGTCGTCAGCCTGATGCTGGGCCCAATGGTTGCGGCCTGTGGCGGTTACGTGCCCATGATCTCGGGCAGAGGCCTGGGCCATACCGGCGGAACCCTCGACAAATTTGACAGTATTCCCGGTTATACGACATCGGCTTCAGAAGAACTGTTCCGAAAGGTGGTTCGGGAAACCGGCGTCGCAATTATCGGCCAGACCGGTGAACTCGCTCCTGCTGACAAACGTTTTTATTCTATCCGCGATATCACGGCAACAGTTGAATCCATCGACCTGATCACAGCCTCGATTCTTGCCAAGAAACTGGCTGAAGGGCTTGATGCACTAGTCATGGATGTCAAAGTCGGCAGCGGCGCTTTCATGCCAACCTATGAGTTGTCTGAAGGGCTGGCGAAAAGCATTGTCAGTGTCGCCAATGGTGCAGGCGTAAAAACAACCGCACTGTTGACGGATATGAACCAGTGCCTGGCGTCTACCGCCGGCAATGCGGTCGAAGTCCGTGAAGCGGTTCAATACCTGACAGGTGCCTACCGTAATCCACGGTTGCATGAAATCACCATGGCCCAGTCCGCAGAACTACTCGTTTCCGGCGGTTTGGCAGCAGACCAGAGCGAAGCAAGAGATAAACTGCAGGTCGTTCTGGATGACGGCAAGGCAGCAGACATATTCAACCGCATGGTGGCCGGCCTGGGTGGCCCTGCAGATTTTGTCGAGAATCACGACAAATACCTGCCAAAAGCCAGCATTATCAAACCGGTATTTGCACAAACCGAAGGCTACGCTAACAGCATGGACACCCGCGGCATGGGTCTGGCTGTGGTACAACTGGGCGGTGGTCGTAAAACAGCCTCTGATGCCATTGATTACGGCGTCGGTCTCAGCGATATGTGCACATTGGGGCAAATCATCGATAAGGAAACACCGCTGGCAGTGATTCACGCCAGGGATGAGCAATCCTGGCAGCAGGCGGCCGCCATGGTACAGGCCTCTGTAACGATCAGCGACAAAGCATCTGAGCAACTGCCTGACGTTTATCGCCGTATAACCTTGGCAGATTGTGCAGACTGATCATGGCACGCAACACATGCAGCGGACAGGACGAAAACGGAGCCTTAATATGACGGTAAAAAAACGCGCCATCGTGCTGGTACTGGATTCCTTCGGGATCGGCGCCGCCCCGGATGCCGACAAATTCGGTGATACCGGTTCCGATACCCTGGGCCATATCGCTGAGATATGTGCCGCAGGTAAGGCAGAAAACGGCCGCCAGGGTGCACTTCACCTGCCGAACCTGGCCAGTCTTGGCCTGCTGCATGCCGCTAAGGAATGTACCGGTCATTTCCCCCAGGGGATGGCAACCGATATTGCGATAACGGGCGCCTACGCGCCGGCCTGTGAAATCTCCAGCGGCAAGGATACGCCCAGTGGACACTGGGAAATGGCGGGCGTTCCCGTATTATTTGACTGGGGCTATTTCACCGAGAAAGAAAACACATTCCCACCGGAACTGCTGGAAAACATCACTGCGGCCATGGAACTGCCGGGCATTCTCGGCAACTGTCACGCTTCAGGCACTGAAATCATCGCCCGCCTGGGTGAAGAGCACATGCGCACCGGCAAGCCGATTCTCTATACATCGGCTGACAGCGTCTTGCAGATCGCCTGCCATGAAGAGTCCTTCGGTCTGGATCGCCTGTTGACGTTGTGTGAAATTTCCCGTGAGCTACTGGAAGGCTACAACATAGGCCGTGTCATTGCCCGCCCCTTCATTGGAACAAACAGCAATGATTTTGAGCGGACCGGGAATCGTCGTGATTATTCACTGACACCGCCCGCTCCCACAGTGCTGGAAAAACTGGCAAACGACAAAGGTGAAGTTGTCAGTATCGGCAAAATTGCTGATATCTATGCCCACCAGGGCATTACCCGAAAGATCAAGGCCACCGGCCTGGAAGCCCTGTTTGACACCACGCTGGATGAAGTTCGTCAGTCTGGCGACCACACCATCGTGATGACCAACTTCGTTGATTTTGACATGCATTACGGCCACCGCCGTGATGTGACAGGCTATGCCGAGGCCCTGGAGTATTTTGACCGTCGTTTACCCGAGCTGCTGGCGCTTCTTGAGAATGACGACATCCTGATACTGACAGCCGACCACGGTTGCGACCCGACCTGGCACGGCTCCGACCATACCCGTGAGCATGTCCCGGTTCTGATCTACGGCCCCAATGTAAAACCCGGTTCACTGGGCACCCGTGAAACCTTTGCGGATATCGGTCAGACACTGGCAGCCTACTTCGAGCTGCCACCCATGGACCACGGCACCAGCTTTTTACCCGAGATCATGCCCGAAACGGCCTGATTAACGTGATGAATAACGCCCAGACTGACGATGGGCTATCAGGGAGATAACCAATTGGCTACGCCACATATCAATGCTGCTGACGGGGCTTTTGCAGAAACCATTCTGATGCCCGGCGATCCACTGCGCGCAAAATACATTGCCGAGCACTTCTTCGAAAACGCGGAAGAAGTGACCAATGTACGCAACATGCTGGGTTACACCGGCACCTACAAGGGTATGCGGATTTCCACCATGGGCTCCGGCATGGGTATTCCTTCCGCGTCCATTTATTACAAAGAACTCATCACTGAATACGGTGTGAAAAACATCATCCGTGTTGGCAGCTGCGGTGCCGTCAGCACTGATGTCAAACTGCGTGACATCGTGATCGCACAGGGCGCCTGCACTGACTCCAACGTCAACCGCATCCGTTTCCGTGGCTATGACTTTGCCGCCATTGCCGACTTCGGCCTGCTGGAAAAAGCGGTAAATGCCGCTCGCGCCCATGAACTGCCGGTTCGAGTCGGCAATCTGTTCTCTGCCGATCTGTTCTACACCCCAGAACCGGAAATGTTCGAGATCATGGCCAAGCACGGCGTACTGGGCGTTGATATGGAAGCCGCCGGCCTGTACGGCGTTGCAGCTGAATTTGGCGCCAAAGCACTGACCATCTGCACCGTGAGCGATATCATCCCGACCGGTGAGAAGATGTCCTCCGACGACCGTCAGAACTCATTCAATGAGATGATCCAAATCACATTGGATTCCGTGATCGCCTGATCATCCACCGCTCAACCGGCCTGTCAGGATGACAGGCCAACAAGACGACAATCAATGTCGCCGCCCGGCCGGAGTGCCAACCAATAAACGTCATGGCATACAGAGCAACAAAATAGCCGTTGCCCTGACGGACTTGATTTGCTGTTTGAGTTTGTAACAACACATTAGGATTGAGAGTTAATGGGTATTCGCAAGAACGTAGTTGCCGCAGCAGCGGTAGTTCTGGGGGCAATGTCTGCCACAGCCGCTAACGCCGAAATGGTTTATGGCTTTGGCAATGTCAGCATCAACTATCTGGACTGGTCCAAGGGCACCCAGAACCGTACTGCTGATAATGCTGCCAAGAAAGACTTTTTCTTCCTGGAAGTAGAAGGTGGTGCTGGTTTCAACTGGGGTGAAGTGTACGGTTTCCTGGACGTAGAAAACCCGACCAACGACACCAAGGAAAATGACGGTTCCAAGAACCTGCGTACTGCCGCCAAAGGTACTACCCACATTTACCTGGGCGACACCAACTTCACCCTGTACGGCCACATCTATGACTTCCGTGATGACGGCTATCGCAGCCGTGAACAGGATCGCATCGTAGGTCTGGGCTACCGCTATGCCAACGACTCTGGCTTCTGGATCAAGCCATTTATTGGTCCTGCCTGGGTTAAGAGCCATGCCTACAATGGCCGCAACGGCTACATGATGGGCTGGGTTGCCGGTTATAACTTCAACCTGGGCGGCGAAAAGTTCAGTGTCAGCAACTGGCATGAAATGACCTTTGACCGTGATGAAGATTATCTGGAAGAAAACTACGTCGGCAAATCCGCGGGCAAAGTTGGCCAAAACGGTGCTGTTGCCCTGTGGTGGCACCCGATCGAGAAAATCACTGCGGGTGTTCAGTACCGTTACTCCAAGAACAAGCTGGGTACACCTGACGCCTACCAGAACGCTATGATTTATACCCTGAAGTATAATTTCTAACAAGTCATCCTCTATCTGGTCGTCATTTCGGCGACCAGATATCTCCCCTCAAATCCTGACTTGTAGCATTTCTAACACACCCAGCTTTGTGGCTTTTAGTCTGACAGAGACGGGACAAGCCTACTCTCCAACATTGGTTTTACCAGGCAGAAGAGACCATATCCTCCACAGCATTTGTCAAAATTGTTTGCTGCCTGTTTGATGACTTACAGATCATGATTAGATGATTGGTTAAATTTCAGACTTTTTGGGAAATGTCTGCCCATGATTCAAGTAGCATACTTTCATTGCCACCAGGCTCAGTGAGTCATTAAAAACAGAAAACTACATACCTGAAATCAATATTATCTTTATTAAAACTAGAGCAAGAGTTTCTAACTAGACCACTATTAAAGTGAGAATCAATCAGGAAATTTTGAGACGTTCTGTCATGACGATGAATCACTCTGAGATCAAAGATGTCATTCAAATATTCACTATCATCATGAACACTATCATCATGAACACTATCAATACCCATATAGAAAGTTGATACAGCATACAGTCACTGCCCCCCCTTTACAAACACGACAGTAAAAATTATTACTCGAAATGGACATATATTTCTCTTTTTATTGATAGCAAGAAACATTTTGATGATTATTTTATTTATGAAACTCTCGCTTCAAAAAGACATTATTTATACCTTTGAACCAATCTCGAGCCAACACACTAAATCAATTAATTGATCGTTGACCATCCTAAAATTTCGTTACCAATAAACAGATACCTGAAAACTTCATACATTAGCCCAATCAGATGTTAGGCTAGTCATCCGGAAGCCATTTCATTTATTCGAAGAATTAAACATCATAATTTAACCCTGAAAAACCAGCTAAAGCGATTCACTGGAGAAACAATCTATTATTCGCACTCTATAGAAAAACACGAACAAGTGACTGACGAGCAATCTCTAGAGAGCACACATCAACCTGTGTGATGCATGACTCAAAAAGCAGCACCCTTTATCCACTTACTTTCTGCAAGAACCTGATTTTTTTGAATAAAT
Source organism: Kistimonas asteriae (assembly GCF_018263925.1). Classification (GTDB taxonomy): domain Bacteria; phylum Pseudomonadota; class Gammaproteobacteria; order Pseudomonadales; family Endozoicomonadaceae; genus Kistimonas; species Kistimonas asteriae. The sequence goes on along the minus strand of NZ_JAEVHF010000015.1, from coordinate 125,296 downwards.
TCATATTCTTATATTTTTACATTAAGATTTCATACGTCCTTGGGAACTTTTATTGAATACGAGCATCAAACAGTCAAGGCCAGTATTAGGCCACTCGAACTATCAAAATGCCAGTAGCTCGAGAAACAACAGCATTTACATAGTAAATATTAAAAACGCTTCCTGTTTAACGGTAATTGGATAACGATATGGCCCACTCTCCTTCTTTAGATGACTTAAGTATTATTAGTGGTCATCAGTCTGAAGCACATGATGCTACCAGTGAGAATAATGAAGGGTATTTTTGTCACTATATGATTACGCCGATAAAAGATGCAGCCAGGAATATCACTGATTCCATATGCACACTGTGTAGCACCATCTGGTCTTTTATTATTGATGCTTGTTCACCTTGTTGCAGCAACTTGTTGGGAAGTGAGAAATCGTCATCAGAGTCAGGCTCGCAGGAATCTGTCATACAGGGTGATAATTCAGAACACATGACAGAGACCGGAGAAGAAACACCCAATACTAATAGTGTAAAGGTGGCCTCACCAGCATCCATACCCCAAGCAGAAAGCGACATCAGTCCTCAGGTAGTAGAGCATGTCATTGGCGCTCCCGCTCCTGCAGAAGGGGATTCTTTATATCCGTTATTTAAAGCACTGGAATTTGACCATGGGGCGAAATATGTGTTCTGTAAAGGGCCAGAACGTGAAATGGAGGCTTTATCTCTTCTAAAGAGTGAACGCTATAGCCTTGATGATGTCACCCGTAAACTCGATACGCCTATTGGCAACAAAAAGGGTCCACACTCCTTACTTGACTTGGCGATAGAGTGGGAGTTCGAAGATGTCGTGACATTCATGCTCGATATGGATAAAACTGGAACGTTTGATCATGCGTATGCGGCACTGACCTTTGCTATTAAATCATTCGGAAGTGAGGGTGACAGAGGAATAATTCAGATTTTGCTGAATCGCTTACAGACGGCATTATTGACTAACGATAGTCAATCCTTAGATACTCAAGACGCGCTAGTAAAAGCACAGACATTAGAGGCTGCAATAGATAAAGGCCTTGTTGACGTCTTCAACACAATCATGAGCTGGGGCATTGAGGTTAACAACCCTGCTGGCAGCCAGGTATTGGTCAAGGCAATTCAAGGTACTAGAGTATCAAGGGGATTTTTTGGAACGGTAATAGCTGAAGAAAAGAATAAGGCTAAAAAAGCAATCTTGATGGCAGAGCGTCTCTTGGAAGCCGGTGCCTCAATCCCAGAAACAGCCAACCCTTCAGCACTATTAATACACTTCATCGAATCCGAGAACGACAGCGGCGCTATTACCAGAGCTTTGCTACAAGGTGGCGCCTCTCCTGACATCACAGCAAAAGCTAATGTCCTGGGTAGACAAGAACACATTCTACTACTGACAACTAAAGCCAAATGCAAAGAGAATGTCGAAGCACTCATTCAATTTTCACAGGAGAATAAACTCGACCTTCCATTAAGGGATGCGCTGACAGCTGCTCTAAAGAGAACAACTCGCCGTGATCCCTATACGGACAGAGAAAAAGAGATTATTTTATTCCTGCTAAAAAACGGCGCACCAGTGAATTATCAGGACGATCACGGAGATACCCCCCTTCATATGGCAGTATCTGGAGATATTGCCAAAGCTCTGATTTATGCAGGAGCCGATATTAATGCGGTTAATGACAGTGGCCAGAGTCCTTTATTTCGAGCAATTTTCTGGAATCTTACCGGTACCTTCGATATCCTGATATGCGCTGGCGCTGACGTTAATAAAGCTGCTGAAAATGACATGACCCCATTACTCTATGCGGCTCGTGGTGGCGATGACGATACCCATTTTGTTACCTCCCTGGTAAGGGTCGGTGCCGAACGCTTTAAGGCTGATAAAAATGGTAGGACACCTGATGCTGAGATGCGCGAAAAATATAAGCCAGAAATTCTCGCTCAAATACTTAAAGAAGCACCTGATATCCCGCTAAAGTTCACACTTAAGCAGCAATGTCGTATAAATATAAGAAAGTTCACTAAACATAACTGGCCTACTGCTGTACAGGCGTTGCCCATACCTAACCGTTTACAGAATTACCTGATCTGCGTGGATGAGACAGATGAGGATACCAAGAGTAATGAGGTGGAACATGAAAACAACCACTAATGACACCAGCCCCGCGATCTTTGATACTGAACCTTTTCAACAAACAAAAACGACTTCTACAAATAATATCGTCTCATTTTGTTAAATGACCTCCGACTTTGCCGAAGGGCATTTCGGTCATTCCACTCCTTCTTCTATTTATACATTTCAAAGACCAATCTGACAGTTCAAGGGATACCCATTTTTAGCCTGCCGAGTATTGCTACCGCAACATCACTGCGGCTTCTTAAAGCGGACATCGATTCAGGCGGATCCATCAATCAGGCATTTTCTGCTGTATGAAATTTGCTCCGATTGGAACACATGGTAGATTCAAAGATCAGGGATACATGATGCATCGTATAAGAAACGTATTAGTCTTGTGACTCAGACCAGACTGATACCGGCTTTCAGAGGTTAAGGGATGAAAAAGGCAAGAAGACAGTCGACCAGCAAAAAGAAGACTTCTGACTCTATTAATTACATGACAGGTTTTGGTAATCACTTCAGTACAGAAGCCCTTCCAGACGCATTGCCGACAGGCCAAAACTCGCCTCAATCACCTCCCTATGGACTCATTGCCGAGCAAATCAGTGGCACGGGCTTCACCGCCAGACGACATGAAAACCAGCGATCCTGGCTATACAGGATTCATCCTTCGGTCAAACAGTCACCGTACGAATCCATTCTTTCAGAAATCTGGCAAACCGGACCTTTCAGTGATACCTGGCTAACACCAGAACGCCTGCGCTGGAATCCTCAACCACTGCCGGAACACGCCTGTGACTTCATCGCCGGTATCAAAACCGTCGCCGGTAATGGCAATGCTGCCATGCGTCAGGGCAGCGCGATTCATCTCTATTCAGTATCAACGAGCATGGAGAAACGCTGTTTCTGCAATGCGGATGGTGATCTGCTCATCGTGCCTCAACAGGGGTCATTAAAAATTGACACCGAATTCGGACGCCTTCTGGTGAGTCCCGGTGAAATCGTCGTTATACAGCGGGGAATTAAGTTCCGTATCAATCTGTCAGACCCACATGCCAGTGGCTATATACTGGAAAATTACGGCAACCCGTTTCGCTTGCCTGATCTGGGGCCTATCGGAGCCAACGGACTGGCAAACCCTCGGGACTTCAAAACGCCTGTCGCCTGGTTTGAAGATAGCAATGAGCCAGTACAGTTACTGACAAAATTCGGTGGCAGATTCTTTCGCTGTGAACTGGATCACTCCCCTTTTGATGTCGTCGCCTGGCATGGAAATTACGCGCCTTACAAATATGACCTGAAAACCTTCAACACTATCAATACTGTCAGCTTTGACCACCCTGACCCATCAATATTCACCGTACTGACTTCACCACTGGATCATGAAGGACTTGCCAACGTAGATTTCGTCATATTCCCCCCTCGCTGGATGGTCGCAGAAAACACCTTTAGGCCCCCCTGGTTTCACCGCAATATCATGAGTGAGTACATGGGTCTTATAGAAGGGGTATACGACGCCAAATCAGACGGCGGTTTTGTGCCCGGTGGCGGCAGTCTGCACAACTGCATGTCGCCCCATGGACCTGATGGCACTGCCGTTGAACAAGCCACAAAAGCCAAGCTGACGCCGCAAAAGCAGGAAAAAACACTGGCGTTTATGTTTGAGTCATCCTTCCTCTACAAACCTACGGCCTTTGCTATCAATGGCGGATTACGTCAGGAAAACTATACCGATTGCTGGCAAAACATCTCCCCTACCTTTAATGCAGCTGGCACGAGCAAGTGAGATATACATCCAGAGTGTGGCAGGAACACTGCCACACGCTAGAAGTTAACTTTTATTCTGCCGGTAGCCGCACAATTCCATCCGGTTTGTAGTCAGCAATATGGACAGGAGAGTGTTTGCGAATATACTCCCGTAATACGCTGGCATCAGTAAACCCACTCTCAATATAGGTTGGATTGGACGTTAAAACCGGGTAATCATCACCGCCTGCTGCAGAAAAGCTGTTCAAGGCGAGCCGATATGTTTGGTTATCCTTTAGCGGTTTACCAGCTACATTGATCGACTCCAGCGAGCCACCTCGCATTCTCATTTCAACACCGGCAAAGTGTGCAAAACCGCCGCTATTAATGGTTTTTTCGGCGACATTGCCCAAGTATTCTTTCAGTGCCTTTCCGGAAAGGTCAACATACGCAATACCATTACCAAAGGGCTGAACACTCAGGATATCCCGGTAAGTAATTTCGCCTTTCTGAATACTCGCCCTTATACCACCTGCACTGACAACAGCAAGATCTGCACCTACCATATCCATCTGCGCCAGTGCTATTAAACGACCAAGGTTGGTATAACCAAAGCGAACTTCCTTTCTCTCGCCCATCAATCGTCCATCGGTGTAGCCAACCTGTTGTAGCACTTCCGCTTCGCCTTTCTTTTGATATGGCGTCAGCAAGGCAAGCATCGCAGGATTTTCAGGGATAATATCACCGACAGGCAGACGAACCTTATCACCATCAACGCTCATAACTGACTGCGTATGATTGACTGGGATTAACTGGTAATTCAGTAATTTGAGTTGCCCATTGCTGTACTCAAAATCAGCACGTCCCAGATAGCGCCCCCAGTCCTGCGCCTGAAGAATCCAGGTGTCATTCTGGCGATCAGGTTCAAAGAGTGGGTTCTGGGAATGCCCACCCACAATCAAATCAATGCCATTGACGTTTCTTGCCAGAGTGACATCCCCGGGGGCATTGGAACCGTGCCGGCCATTTTTATAATGTCCCATATGCGTCGTAGCAATAACAACATCGGCCTGTTTCTTTAATTCAGGCAATAACGCCCTGGCTTCTACTTCAGGACGTGTAAAGACAATACCCTGAACATTTTCCTGATTGCCGATTTTCTGGGTATCGTCCGTCGTTAAACCCAATACGGCGACCTTCAAACCATCCAGTCGAAATACTGTATAAGGCTGAAACAAGCGCTCACCGGTTGCCTCATCACGGATATTGGCAGCAAGGAACGGGAACGTTGCAATGCGTTCCTGCATGCGCAGTACTGGCATCGGATTATCAAATTCATGATTGCCGACCGCCATCGCGTCATAACCCAGCAGGTTCATGCCCTTGAAATCAGGAACGGCATCCTGAAGATCGGATTCAGGAACACCTGTATTGATATCGCCACCAGACAATAACAGCACATGCCCACCCGACTCGGTGACTTCTGCGCGAATACGATCAATCAATGTCTTTCTCGCCGCCATACCCCACTCACCATTACCATTTCTCCAGAAATGACCGTGATGATCATTGGTATGTAATACCGTTAGGTGCCAGGCGTTAGCGTTATGTTTCTCTGTATTCCCATTGTCCAGCAATGAACAGGCCGCTAAAGCCATAGAACACAGTAAAATCAGCGAAACGGAAACCCTTTTCGCGAATGGGTATGGTGTCATACTAAAAACATCCCCCAAAACAAATGGGGCAGCTTAACCAATCATTACCATCGTCACATACCAAACAGCCACAGGCATTCACGTGCAAAACAACCGACGACCAAGAAAAAACAACAATAAACATAAGGAAATATCGATAAGCGGTTGCGCATAGTTACGCGCTTTCTGATATGATTGACGTCGCCTCGCGGATCGGCCTGCAGATGTGGACTGATTGGCAAATTCGCAGGCCCTGTCTGATAACAAAACCAACAACAGACAGCGTAGAAACCAGTTACCCATTAGCACCCAGCTCTCAAAAAACATGATGTCGACTGGAAACAGCCTTGATGGCTGGCGGTTTGGTTTTGGCAACGCGTCAAGCACCTTGCGGGGGTATGAGGAGCAACTGCGCAAAGATTGACCTGATGTTGACACAAGTCATTGCTTTGCCTTTTCAGCTTACTGATACTTAAGTAGGGATATGTACGTACTTAAGCGAAGGTTATGTGGATCCATACATGAGTAGCGCAACAACGAACACACACTACAACTATAAAGTGGTTCGCCAGTTTGCCGTGATGACGGTGGTATGGGGTATCGTCGGCATGGCTGTTGGTTTGCTGATTGCAATCCAGCTGGTGTTTCCTGAACTCAACTTTGAACCTTACCTGACCTTCGGTCGACTGAGGCCACTGCATACCAATGCGGTGATCTTTGCGTTCGGTGGTTCCGCCCTGTTCGCCACATCGTACTATGTGGTGCAGCGGACCTGTCAGGCTCGGCTCGTCTCTGATGGCTTGGCGGCGTTCACCTTCTGGGGGTGGAACCTGGTGATCCTGCTGGCTGCCATCACTCTGCCTCTGGGGCTGACCTCCTCCAAGGAGTATGCCGAGCTGGAGTGGCCAATCGATATCCTGATCACCGTTGTCTGGCTGGTTTATGCCTATGTATTCTTCGGCACAGTCATGAAGCGGAAGACTCAGCATATCTATGTCGCCAATTGGTTCTACGGTGCATTCATTATTACTGTTGCCCTGCTTCATGTGGTCAACAGCATGTCTGTGCCAGTCACCTTCTGGAAGTCCTATTCGGCCTATGCCGGCGCCATGGATGCCATGATCCAGTGGTGGTATGGCCATAATGCCGTTGGCTTCTTCCTGACAGCCGGTTTCCTGGGCATGATGTACTATTTCGTACCCAAGCAGGCAGAACGTCCGGTTTACTCCTACCGCCTGTCCATCGTCCACTTCTGGGCACTGATCGCCATTTACATCTGGGCCGGCCCACACCACCTGCACTACACGGCGCTGCCTGACTGGGCGCAGAGCCTCGGCATGGTGATGTCACTGGTTCTGCTGGCACCCTCCTGGGGCGGTATGATCAACGGTGTCATGACATTGTCCGGCGCCTGGCACAAGCTGCGTACCGACCCGGTACTACGATTCCTGGTGGTTTCACTGTCGTTCTACGGTATGTCCACCTTCGAAGGTCCGATGATGGCTATCAAGACCGTCAACGCACTGTCTCACTACACTGACTGGACCATTGGACATGTGCACTCCGGCGCACTGGGCTGGGTGGCCATGGTATCCATTGGTGCCCTTTATCACATGATTCCACGCCTCTGGGGACGTGACAGCATGTACAGTATCAGCATGGTCAACGCACACTTCTGGCTGGCCACTATCGGTACCGTTCTGTACATCGCCGCCATGTGGGTTAACGGCATCACCCAAGGTCTGATGTGGCGCGCAGTGAATGCTGACGGCACACTCACCTACAGCTTTATCGAGTCCGTTATCCAGAGTGAGACCGGGTATATTGTCCGCGCCATCGGTGGAGCTTTCTTCCTCGCCGGTATGGTAGTGATGCTGTACAACGTCTACCGCACCATCCGCGCAGCTGAGCCTGACCAGGCTAAGCTGGCCGCCCAAATGGCGTGACAGGGGGAAGTTTAAAGCCATGACTAAACACGAAATTGTAGAAAAAAACCTTGGCTTGATGGTGATTCTCGTCGTCGTCGCCATCAGTTTTGGCGGCCTCGTCGAGATCGTGCCGCTGTTTTTCCAGAAGGAGACAACCCAGCCCGTCGCAGGGGTTAAACCTTACCCTGCTCTGGAGCTGGAAGGCCGTGACGTCTACATCAAGGAAGGCTGTGTGGGCTGCCATTCCCAAATGATCCGTCCGCTGCGTGCAGAGGTGGAGCGGTATGGCCACTATTCCGTTGCCGGCGAATCCGTCTATGATCACCCGTTCCTCTGGGGTTCCAAGCGAACCGGCCCGGATCTCGCCCGGGTTGGCCAACGCTACTCGGATGAGTGGCACCGGGCTCACCTGTACAACCCCCGTGATGTCGTACCTGAGTCGATCATGCCAGCTTATCCGCATTTGATGGATAACGTATTGAATGGCAAGGACACCGCCAAGAAGATGGAAGCACTCCGTCTCGTTGGCGTGCCTTACACGGATGAGCAGATCAACAATGCCGCCGCAGAGGTCAAGGGCAAGACAGAGATGGACGCCCTTGTCGCCTACCTGCAAGGGCTGGGCACTGCGCTGACGACAAAACGGTAACGGGCTTATGGATATCAATATTCTGCGTGGACTGGCCACTGTCTTTTGCATGATCGCTTTTGTCGGCATCGTGTTCTGGGCCTATAGCAGCAAACGGAAGCGTAGCTTCGATGAAGCGGCCAACCTACCCTTTGCCGACGATACTGCGCACCGTTCCGCCGTCATGAGCGCGCTTGAGAACGGCGACAAGAACAAGAACATGGGGGAGAAACAGAATGTCTAGTTTCTGGAGCGGGTGGATTTTCATCCTGACGTTTGCCTGCCTGGCCTTGGTGGTTGGCCTGTTAATCGCCACTACCAAGACCCAGCGCAAGCAAACCACCTCGGAAACCACCGGCCACAACTACGATGGTATCGAGGAATATGACAACCCAATGCCTCAATGGTGGCTTGGGCTGTTTATCGCCACACTGGTGTTTACCGCAGCTTACCTCATCCTGTTTCCAGGCGTCTGGAAAGGCGCGCTGGGCTGGACCCAGATTAACCAGCTGGAAGCCGAAACCGCCAAACATACCCGCCAGTATGCACCGCTGTTTCAGCAATATGCGGCTAAATCCATTGAAGAGCTGCAGGACAACCCCAAGGCCCTGAAAATGGGGCAACGAATCTTTCTGAATAACTGTGCGCTTTGTCATGGCAGTGATGCTCGCGGGGCATTCGGTTTCCCTAACCTGGCCGATGACGACTGGCTGTGGGGTGGCACACCGGCAGACATCAAGCACTCCCTTCTGGAAGGCCGTCGTGGGCAAATGCCTGCCTGGGGCGCCGTCATTGGAGAAACCGGTGTCCGCAATGTGTCTGCCTATGCTCGTAGCCTGAGCGGCATCGATACTGGCTTCAGCGACGCCGATCTCACCAAAGGTAAGAAAGTCTTTGAAACCACCTGTTCTGCCTGTCACGGCCAGGAAGGCAAAGGTAACAAACTCCTTGGCGCACCTGACCTGACCAACGGTGTCTGGCTGTATGGCTCCTCCCAGACCCAGGTGATGTACACCATCCGTAACGGCCGTAACGGTGTCATGCCTCCCTGGAAAGATATCCTTGGCGAAGAAAAGGTACACCTCGTATCTGCCTACGTTTATAGCCTGTCTCACAAGAAAGACAGCCAGTAATCACAATCTTACCGACTGCAGTTTGCAGTCGGTTTTTCTGAGTGCAGTGACTCAAGCTGCACTCAGAAAAACCGAAACGCTTCCCGCACTATTCCAACAATAACATCCGACGCCGAAGCGCCACCGTGAACAGCCAGGGACATGACCGGATGAGTGAGTCCAATACCCGCAAAAATGGTTCAGACCAGGAACCCGAAATCATTGAAGTGGTCGACCTCTACAAGAAGCGGGAAAAAATCTATACCCGATCGTTTCAGGGTTTCTTTCGAAATCTGCGCATCAGTGGAGGGGCATTTCTCTTCATTCTCTATTTCGGTGTCGCCTGGATATCAATCAGTGGTCGACAGGCCATCTTGTTTGACCTGCCCGCACGGCAATTCCACATCTTTGGCGCAACCTTCTACCCGCAAGACTTCGTTCTGCTGTCCTGTCTGCTGATCATTAGTGCGTTTGGCCTGTTCTTCATCACTGTTCTGGCAGGCAGGGTCTGGTGCGGTTATACCTGTCCGCAGAGTGTCTTCACCTGGGTGTACATGTGGGCTGAACACGTCACTGAAGGAGACCGTAACCAGCGCATGAAGCTCGATAAAGCGGAAATGAGCTCTGCCAAGTTTCTCCGAAAAGCACTCAAACATATCCTCTGGCTAGCTATAGCGCTGGTAACAGGTATTACCTTTGTTGGGTACTTCACCCCTATCCGTGAGCTTATACCGAATCTTTTGAGCCTGGATGTGCATCCCTGGGCATTGTTCTGGATCGGTTTCTTCACCCTGGCGACATACGGTAATGCGGGCTGGCTGCGTGAACAGGTCTGTATCTATATGTGCCCTTATGCCCGTTTCCAGAGCGTCATGTATGACCAGAATACGGCTACCGTCTGGTACGACCCAGCCCGGGGCGAGCCTCGTGGCCCAAGAAAAAAATCATCGGATCCAAAAACCCTGGGGCTCGGTGACTGTATTGACTGCAAGATGTGTGTTCATGTCTGCCCGACCGGCATTGATATCCGCGATGGTCTGCAATACGAATGTATTGGCTGTGCTGCCTGTATCGACGCCTGTGACAGTATCATGGACAAGATGGGATACGATAAGGGGCTGATCCGCTATAGCAGCGAAAACGAGATCGTCGAAGGCAAACCCGGCAAAATCATGCGCCCTCGCCTGATCGGTTACCTTCTGGCACTGATCATTATGACGGTCATGTTCCTGGTTACTGTCAGCAACCGCTCCATGATTGAGCTGGAAATCCTCAGGGATCGACAAAGTCTGTACACTGAGACCGTCGATGGCCTGATAGAGAACGTCTACACCCTCAAACTGGTCAACAAGGATCAGCAAACACACCGTTATCGAATCACTACCAGCGGTCTTGACGGACTACGTTATGAAGGTGACAAAACGGTTAAAGTCGCCTCTGGCGAATTGCTGAACATCCCGGTACGGCTGGTTGCTCCACCTGAAATATTAAAGGGTAAGAGAAACACAATCGTCATATTCACCGTCACTGCCGAGACTGCTACGATGCCCCCTGTCTCGACAGAAAGCCGTTTCCTTGCTCCGGCTCCCCGGTAATACCCAATAGAGGCCATGCTGTAATGCATCATCACCCGAACCAGACTGACACCTTCACCCCATGGCATAAGGAGCCATGGGTGTGGTTTATTATCACTATCCTGCTGGTGACCTTCACTTGGGGTGCCATCACATTGACCGTTGCATTGAATAACCGCGACACCGTGGTTGTGGATGACTATTACAAGGTCGGCAAGGTTATCAATGAAGACCTGTCACGGGAAAACCGTGCGGTAGAATGGGACGTCAGCGCGCTTATCAGTGTGGATGACCTGACCGGTGAAGTCCGCGCCAAAGTCACAGGCAAGCTGCCCGAGCGCCCTGAGGCCTTGCGTCTTCGCTTCTCCTCCCCTGTTTTCAAAAGCAATGACCGGGATATCATGCTGCGCCTCACCCCCTCTGGTGATTATATTGGCAACCTGACAAGCAGTGTCGGTGGACGCTATTACGTGCAACTGGAAACACTGGATGAACAAATTCCCGAGCAGGCCTACCAGACGGGCTGGCGCCTCAACGATGAGTTAGTACTTGAGCCTGGCGCGCCCGTCACACTGTCCGCTGGCACACCCGTTTCCGGTAGTGAGCAATAGAGATTTTCATGACTGTAAGCTGTTTTCACTGTCATTTACCCATTACCGATACACCGCGTTACTTCGCCATCATTGAAGCCGAGGAGCAGCCCATGTGTTGCCCGGGCTGCAAGGCTGTCGCAGAAGCCATCGTGGCCGGTGGCCTGGATAATTATTATCGTTTTCGCACCGAACCCGCGGAACGGGCTGAATCTGCCAACCAGGCCCTGCAAGCAGAATTGGCGCTTTATGACCGTGAAGATATGCAGGCAGATTTTGTCCGGACCCATCCGGATGGCACCCGGGAAGCGCGCCTGCTGATTGAAGGGATTACCTGCTCAGCCTGCGTCTGGCTGATTGAAAAACACCTGTCACACCTGACAGGCATCTCTAACGTTACCGTTAACCTGAGCCAGCATAGCGCAACTGTCAGCTGGGATCCTGAGAGCGTCAAACTCAGTGACATTCTGCTGGAACTGCACCATATCGGCTACAAGGGACACCCCTGGCGGGCAGAGCGTCAGGAAGCGCTGATGCAGCAGGAGCACCGGGTCTTCATCCGGCGGCTCGCCGTTGCAGGGATTGGCACCATGCAGGTGATGATGTATGCCGTCGCCCTGTATGCTGGCGCCATGCAGGATATGGAAGCTGAATATCGGGATTTTATCCGCTGGATCAGTGCCTTTGTGGCAACACCCGTCGTTTTTTATGCCGCCCGTCCATTCTTCACTGCGGCCTGGCGTGATCTGAAAACCCGACACCTGGGCATGGATGTCCCTGTCTCCATTGCCATTGGCGGGGCGTATGTTGCCAGCCTATGGGCGACCTGGCACGGCCATGGCGAAGTCTATTTTGATTCCGTCAGCATGTTTACCTTTTTTCTGCTGCTGGGACGCTATCTGGAATTACGGGCCAGACATCGAACCGCCAAGGCAGGTCGTGCTTTGCGTAACCTGCTGCCAGCCAGCTGCCTTAAACTCAGCGGAAACCAGACTGAACGGGTTCCCGTTACCGATCTTCAGCCCGGCGATCGAGTCCGCGTATTACCGGGCGACAGCGTCCCAACCGATGGCATGATCATCAGCGGCCATTCCAGTCTGAACGAATCAGCCCTGACCGGTGAATACATGCCGGTTGCCCGCAGTGCCGGGGAACGGGTGATCGCTGGCAGCCTGAATACCGAGAACGCCTTGGATATTGAGGTTACCCGCATTGGTGACGACACTCGGCTCTCAGCGATTGTCCGGCTGCTGGAACGTGCACAGAGTGACAAGCCTGCTATCGCCCGTATTGCAGACCGGGTCGCCGGATTCTTTGTTGCCGCCGTGCTGGTGACGTCTGTCGTCGTGTTCACCCTCTGGAGCCAGATCGATCCGGGACATGCATTCTGGGTGACGCTGTCCGTCCTGGTGGTCACCTGCCCCTGCGCCCTGTCACTTGCCACGCCTGCCGCCTTGACTGCCGCGACCGGCACCCTGCAAAAGCTGGGCATTCTCATCAGCCGCGGTCATGTTCTCGAAGGCCTCAACCAGGTGACCCATGTTATCTTTGACAAGACGGGCACACTCACCAAAGGCAAGCTGATTCTGCGGCAAGTCATTCTTGCGGAAGGTTGTACGCTAAAACAGGATGATGTGATTCACCTGGCAAGCGCCCTTGAAAGTCATTCCGAGCACCCCATCGCCCAGGCTTTCTCAGGCGCATCACCCTATACAGCCACTGATGTGACCAACACCACAGGCAAAGGCCTCAGCGGCTACATAGACAACAGCCTTTACCGGATAGGTACAGCAACCTTCAGCGCGCCAGACGTGAACCTGTCTCCCCCCGATACGTCAGGACAATGGTTATTACTCAGTTGTAACGAACAACCCATAGCTTGGTTCGAGCTCGATGATGAACTGCGCCCGGAAGCGGCCACGGTCATCGACGCCCTGCAGCGCCGGGGCCTGACCGTTGAACTTCTCAGCGGAGACACCCCTGGCGTTGTTTCAAGGGTGGCGGGCGAACTGGGTATCGACCAATGGCTGGCCGCCGCCGTTCCTGACGATAAACTCAAGCATGTCCGTACCCGGCAGGCACACGGCGCCAAGGTCCTGATGGTGGGGGATGGCATCAATGATGTCCCCGTGCTGGCTCAGGCTGATCTCTCACTGGCTCTGAACAACGCCACGGACCTGGCTCGCACCACCGCTGATGCCGTCCTGTTAACCGGTGACCTGCAGCGTCTGCTCACCGCATTCGATCTCGCCCGGCAAACACGCCGTATCATCTGGCAGAACCTGTTCTGGTCACTGGGTTACAATATCACTGCCCTGCCATTGGCGGCGACCGGCCTGATTGCCCCCTGGATGGCAGCTATCGGCATGTCACTGAGTTCATTGATTGTGGTTGGCAACGCCATGCGACTGACCCGCCTGGCACCTGAGACACCGGTATTGGATAAGGGTAAACTGTCTGCAACCTCTTTCCAGGGAGCCTGATGCCATGGCCAGTTTATACCTGCTGATCCCCCTGGCGGTGATCTTTGTGATCATTGCTGTCGCCCTGTTTTTCTGGGCCGTTGATAACGGGCAGTTTGATGACATGGAAGGGCCGGCACACAGCATCCTGTTTGATGACAAACCCCGAAAAAAGCCAACACCCACCGATAAACAGGATAAAAAGGAATAGATAGTGATCTCTATCACGACAATCGTTGCAGTCTGGCGGTATACAGACTGTCAATCTTATTCGTTCACACCCTTTTATGCCTGAAACACTGCAGTATACGACCGCTATCATTCTCGGCCTACTCGGCGGTGCACATTGTATTGGGATGTGTGGGGGCATTATGTCGGCCCTGACACTGTCGACGCCTGCCAGCAATACCCTCCCACGTCGTCTGTCATTACTTCTGGCGTATAATTCCGGCCGGATTATCAGTTACGCCATTGCAGGCTTCCTGATGGGAACACTGGGCTGGTTTCTGGGCGGATTCAGCCGTGAAACCAGTCTGGCTATTCGCTGGTTGGCAGGATTGATGTTGATTGCCATGGGACTGTATCTTTCCGGATGGTGGCTTGGCCTCACCAAACTGGAACAGGTCGGCCATCGGCTCTGGCGCCATATTCAACCACGGGCTGCAGCTATGCTGCCAATCACCACCCCTCCCCAAGCCTTTGCTGTGGGCATGCTCTGGGGCTGGTTACCCTGCGGACTCGTTTACAGTACGCTGATCTGGGCAGCATCCAGCGCCAGCAGCTGGAACGCAGCGCTGCTGATGCTCTGCTTTGGCATTGGCACCATCCCGGTGTTGCTGGCAACCGGTCTACTCGCAGACCAGATGAAAGGGGTGCTGCAACACCGGGGGGTCAGAGCCAGTGCCGGCATGCTGGTCATGCTGTTCGGACTCTGGACCATTCCCGGACCACATCAGCACTGGGTAATGACGCATCTTCAGTTGGGTGGATCTCAGCACAGCGCTGCTCAACCGCATGGTAACAGTGATCCAGTACATCCATGAATTCCGTCTGCGTGATTTCATGTCCCCGGCAGCAGGCTTTCCAGTCAAAACAATGATGCCCTGACCACCAGGCATGTTCCGATATATCGAGGATGGTTTTGCCTGAGAATGGGTGCTGCCGGCGTATTAGCAATTCCAGAGATACCGCCAGTGAAAACCAGTCAAAGGACCCACGCATCATCCCCTGGCTTCGCAATATCCCTGGTGCAGCAAAGGCCGGGGATAGATGGCACGGGACAACTTGGGAAACGGGTATTCCAATATCAGATGCGTCCGTAAAATCAATCAGCACACCGCCCCATGCTGGCATGATGTTAGCTGGCTTTATATCACCATGAATAAATCCTTGTCGATGACAATGACACACGGCTTCCCCGACTTGCCTTAAGAGTCCTAATCCTTCTAATAGTGAAATGTCATCGCCCCGCAACCGTAGGGCCAAATTGCCTGCTTTTAACCAGGGGAACACCATCAACCCCATAGCATGAAACAATAGCGTCGGCTGTAAAATGCCCTTCGCTGAAAGGGTGCTTAATCTTGCCCATTCCCTTCCCAGTCGATCTGGTGATCCTTGCTTGAGTGCAACCCGCTTCCCACTCTCATGATCATAGGCCTGTACGACACATCGCCGCCCACCCAATGGGCGTTCTAGCGTGAAGCGCCCTGCCAGTCGATACTTCGTCTGCCGTGTAAGAAATGCGTGACTGAATTTCATAGCAACGTTTCCGGCAGGTTGAAATTCAGAAACAGTTCCTGTGCCCGGGGACCCGGGTATTCATCAATCGCAGATCCATGCAATTTGACGGATCGCTCACCCAGTTGATATTCGAAGATCACGCCCATGGTGTCGGATTTCATCCGCGCATCCCAGAAAAAACGCAGTAACGCCCAGGGACCGTTATATTGTTTTTCTGCCAGCAATACGCCACTTCGGTAAAATTGCGCTGTCACGCCGGTATCCGGCGTATCATCAGTAGGCCAGTGCACAGAATTCCAGACCCGGGGACCATGCTGGTATTTGAATACCGGCCGTGCAGCAGACAGGACGAAATCCGTCACATCCGGACTCATATCCAGCGCCCGGACGGTCAAGTCCAGGGATACCTGCTGACCATTGGCGTCCAGGTAAACATAACGAATGCGTTTTGCCTTGATCATCAAATCCAGTATTTTGGGTTTGAGTGGCAACCGAAAACCATCAATCGATTTCACCACCGGCTTCGCCCCCTGCCAGTCGATGAACGGGGCCAGATAGGTTGTCATGAACCCATCCCACACGCCTTCCGGACGGAAAAACGTGACAAATGACGAGAGGGAGGACTCCCATCCTTCACTGGCGGCAAAAGGAAAACGTCCCGCTAATGTCGCCTTGTAGACCGGCAATACATTCTGGCGCCATTGCTTGTCGATATGCCGATACGCCTCCATAAGGACCAGCTTCCAGATCTGCTGAGACAGGGCCTGGCCGATACTGGCCACCACCGGCGGTGCCAGTGTGGACACCGTATCAATGCAACGGATAGGGTCATTGTTTCCAGCGGCATGGGCAAGTGCATACGTAAAAAAGACTTCACCCGGATCAGGTGCTGTCAGCGCATCCTGCAGATAAACGTCAAGATTTGACACGCACTGTTCCAGCCGTTCGAACGCTGAACCCTGCTCATGACGGGTTTCCACAAAATCCGCGTATTGCTGAAACTGCTCATCCACCACATAGGCAGGGTGCAGGCGATATTGTTGATCCGCTGCCAACCACTTTGCCCCTTGCCGCCCCGCCTTGCCTGCCGCTTTTTCGACGACCGATGTCTCTAACGGCTCCCTGGCTTGCACAAGCTGGGTATTCGCCACGAGAAAATTCAGCGCATCCAGAAGAGGGCTGATAGAGGGTGCCCGCAAGACTTCCAGCGAAGCGCCCAGCTGGATCAGCGTATCAAAGCGGGCAACCTCAATATTGTCATACAGGGTTTTCCAGCGATAAATATAATCTGAGAAATACAGATTCTGGATATTGGTGCTGAGCGCCAACAGGTCAACGTTAAATGGCCCCTGTAAATCGCCCATAATCAACCGGTATTCCGTCAATAACTGTCGCAAAAGCGGAGATTTCACAGAGAGATCCAGGTTGGCATACCCCATGGCGGTATACATCACTGGCAAGGTAAAAGCCTTGAATCCGGGTCGGAAACGGGCCATCAGTGGAAAGTATTTTCCCATGAAATGACGGACATCCAGTGTTTCACGGTTATTCGGCAGCGCCTTGAGCCGGCCATAAATAAGCTGATCGACAGGCACACCAGCGAGACTCTGACGCGCCATTTCAACCAGTTGTTCTCTGGGCCTGTAGACGGCAGCATACTCAGAATCCAGCAGATCGCTGACCAGTTGCTCTGTCTGGTGCCCATTGAGTTGCGGGACAACAATAGCCATGCGTCCAAGTAGAAAACGCTCCAGGCCACTGGTATTTAGAAGGCGCTTGTTAAACAGCATCAAGTAAAAACGAAGATGTTCGAACACCTGTCCAGTATCATCGTCATCAAGGCTTTGCTGTAAGGCTGTCGCCGTCAGGTCTATCAGCCTGGGTAACAGCAGTTGCTGGAGATGATTATGGTATGCCTGGGTCACAGCCTTCGACAAGTTCCCCTCAAACAGGCTGCTGCGCAGATACCAGGGTTTCTTACGGTTCCCTTCCAGGTAAAGCTGCCTCAGGTCAGTCAGAACAGGGAGCACATAGCCAAGGTCGGTGGTTCTCTCCTGACGCTCAAGACGAAATATTTCTGAATGGTAAAGCGCCAGGCGCGATTGCATACTGTGAAAGTAGGACTCATCCCTGATCCAGTTCGCACGCATCTGGTAAATAAACACACCCAGCGACAACACCAATACCAGTATCACTAAAAGATGAGCAAACAGGTAGCGGCTCTCCTGTTGCCGGTTCCTTCCGGCAATCCCCGATTCCGGCAATATGACCTGTTGCAATAGTCGGCTGGCAAACAGCGTCATCCGGCCTGGCACCTGTTCGTGAACCGTCGTGCCGGTACAGCCACCAAAATTAGAGACCGCCTGCGTTAATAAGTCATACTGAACTCCTTGCTGTTCGGAGGTAAACAGAAAATACCCCCGCAACCAGACATACTCCCGCAGCAAGGACTCCGTACAGAGATCCTTGCAAAAGTTTTCCATGACCCGTCCGAAGAGTTGCAATTGGAAGGGCAAGCCAATAAGCGATTGCCAGCTGTCCGGTCGTCGTCCCTGCTGCATGGACCTTAACTGTTTGTCGACCAGTCCCAACAGTAAGGTCTGCAGTGAATGCCGGAACCATTCCACATCAAAATGCCGGTTGTCATACTGCTCAACCAGATCGCCAAACGGTGTATCTGCCCCGCCCTCCCGCCGACTGCTGAACGCGGGCAAAAAATCACAGATAGCATCCACACAGCTGAATGTCGCATAAACCGGCAACTGAATGCCGATACGGTTATTCAGCGTCAAAATGGCCTCACGTATGCGGCTGGCGAGATTACGTCGGGCATCGCGACTCCCATGCAGCAGATCAGCGCAACTGATTACCATGATCAGACCATTCAATGCCTGTCTTGGCCGATATTTCATTAACAGGTCAGAAAAATAGTGCCACAGCGCCTCATTCACACCGGCTCCAACCAATCCCGGCCCGGTTTCAATCACCACGACCCGCTTCCCAACCCAGAACCGGCACAACCAGTTGGCGGACGTTTCCTCATCCTCGGAATACAGAAACAGTGGCTCAAGATTATTGCTGGACAATAGGGTGCTTTTACCACTACGACCGTCCCCCAATGCCACGTACCATGCTTGCTCGTAAAGACTTCGTGTCGCGAGTCGCTGACGGTTTTTTAACTGTTTGATGGCATCCCCAAACAGGCTGGCCAAAGCCGTTTTATCGCGTTCCAGATCGGTGAGTGCTGTCTTTTTTTCCTGAACCGTACGCCGGCTGGTCTTGCGACGGTGATACCACCAGGCAACGCTGGCGATACCGGTCAGCAGCAACGGAATCAGCAGTAAACGCAGCAACATGCTCGATCCTGGCGCCACAAAACCGCTCAGAAGCCAGACAACACTGGTAACCGACAGCATGCTGATCCCGGTTACCAGCAACAACGGCCTCAATGCCGCCAGTAATACGCGTTTCATTCGCCCGGTACCCGCTCAGCGCCGGATTCCGGTAATAGGTCCAACTCTACCGTTCCCGTCAGGTTATAGCGTATGCCCAGCTCGTTTTTGAGCAACTCCGCTTTCTGGCGGCTGGTCGCAGGAATTTTAACCACCCATTTATCCCTAACCTGTGTGACTGTTGCCAGGTAGCCGGCATGGGTCAGTTCATTACTGATCGCCCGGGCACGACTCTCACGCTCGAACGGAGTCAGTGTGACTGACCAGACACGTTCAAACAGCTGACCGGTCAGGACACCGGCAGAGCGCAGCAAACGTGATGTCTCATCATCCGACACGGTACTGGCCGCCTCCTCCTGCCCGGTATCGGTATAGAAGACTTCCATGGCCAGACGTTCATATTGCGACAACAGAACAGCTGACTGACTGCCATACCAGAGTTCGGAAATCATCACTGTAATCGCGACCAGAATGGTGGCGCCCAGCAATAGCCACGAGAATGGGATAAAACGGAACGGCTTGCCGTGCATTACAGGTTTCTCGCGAGACCTTTCGGGGGGCATCGTGTCCTTATGATGACGGAACAGCAGTTTCAGAATACTGGCACTGAGTTCACTGACCGGGCTATTGGCCATATCCCGGTACCGTCCCCTGAACCCCAGTTGTAACAGGCAGTACTGCACTTCAAGAAAATCCACCAGACGCATTTGCTGCCGTAAGGCCTGGTCAAGCAAGTCAAAGAACACTTCCCCACCATTACGCTGGTTAAACACACTGCTGACCAACGTGTTATTACCCCAGTTCGCAACCTCCCCCCAGTCTGTATTCATGATCATTTCATCCAGGGCGGCACAGAGGACAAAACAGGTTTTGTCGATCACACTGGCGTGGTAATCCAGAAACAGGCCTCGATTACGCACCTCTGCGATCAGGTCGAGCAATAACAGGCGGAACTGCCGGATATCCTGCGGGTATCCAAGGCGCGGCAAGGCAACGAGCACCGCGATCACTTCATGGGAAATATTGATCAGGGGGTTGGGGTGAAGATCAAAACGCTCAGGCAGACTCGACAATTCCCAGAGATCAGCCCCATCAGACACGCCCGGGGTGGGCTCCTGATCGGGAGCCGATGATGGTTCTTTATCCACGGCCCGGATGTCTACCGTTTCTTCATCAACAAACAGCGAAGTCACTCATCATCTCCGAAACACCCCTGATGACACTACCCAATCAGCGAAGAGCGAACAGCTCTACCGCCACATCCCCCAATTGCTCATCCATATGCAAGGCAAGCGACTCTTCCTTCTGCAACATTTCCAGCCACAGGGGAGAACGGGTATCCAGCTCAAAATAGGCGGCATCCGTCTTGACCTTCAGCTCAACCGGCGGTACCGGCAATACCTGAAGCGGAATACCCGACAATGCATTACGCACCAGCTCTGCAATACGGCTGTTGCCACCGAGTTTGCACAACAGAGGGAACTGGCGGCTGATTTCCTGAGTCCCCATAGAAGCTGTCACAGACAGAATAAATCGGCTGGCAGAGTACAGGGAACGATCCTGGATACTGGTGCGCAGTAAACGCCGCCGGATCAACAATGAATCATCCCAGGGCAATTGCACGACAGCATCAACACGCACCTGTTGTAACTGGGTGCGTAATGTAGCGAACAAGCCTGAAAACAAGACGTACAACCTGTTCACCTGGAAGTTGTCCGGCTCATCCTGCAATCGGCCCTCCAGCGCACTAAAATCCCCCTGTATCACTAACAACCAACGATAGAGTTCTTCCGGATGTACCCGCCGGTCATTCAGCCATGACTGCAGTAACGGTAACCACCGACCCAGCGTTTGCAGCCATAAATGGTCCTCCATTAACGCCTGCGGGCTCTTGTTACTTTTGTCTGCACGGATTCGGTGTGAGATATCCCGGGCACGGGACAGCATCTGCGTATACAGGTCACTGACATGATCCACCAGGTAATCCGAGACACCAAAGTGCAGACACACCGGTATGAATGCCTTGTTTAATTCAACGACCCCATCCGGTTTACGTTCATGGACGCGGGCGACGGGAATCACGGTCAAATCCTGGATATCCTCACCTTCCAGCTTGAGCCGAATATTCAGTTCCGCCACATCAAGCTGAATGCTGTCACTGTCTTCACGACAGGCATCAAATGCCTGATAACTGATCAGATGATAGCGTCGGTTGTCCGACGTGTTATCCCCGACTTCGACACTGCCCGTCTTATAGACGGGCAGTACCAGATAGACCATTTTGTCACGGGTATCCTCCGGCACCTCCGTCGCCACGGCCGTTCTCAGGTTAAACGGTGTACCATCCGGAAACAGG
Source organism: Kistimonas asteriae (assembly GCF_018263925.1). GTDB lineage: Bacteria > Pseudomonadota > Gammaproteobacteria > Pseudomonadales > Endozoicomonadaceae > Kistimonas > Kistimonas asteriae. The sequence goes on along the minus strand of NZ_JAEVHF010000015.1, from coordinate 103,876 downwards.
CCACTGGCTTGCCTGACACCCACCTTTCCGATCGCCAGCAAATGTTCATCCAGTGCCAGATCCGTCAAACCATAACGCCCTGGCTGTAACTGTTCGAGATAGCGGCGGGCATAGTCTTCAAGATACCGCTCCTGCTGCTGGAAATGTTGCGGACAGAGAAACATCCCTTCACTCCAGACCACTTTTTTCCTGTCCATAGCTATGCCCTATACCCTGTCCAACCCATGCACAGAACCCTGCCCTGAAGCGTTCATTTCACTGTCGTGAGTCTGGCCGAGATATTCTCAATATCAAGGCGAACCCGGTTATCATGATCAGGCCGGAGAACAACAACACCTTTGTTCGTCGCATCCGGATAGTTGGCAAAGGCCACCATCACTGCCAGATACTGCGCCCCCTGAGCCAGGGGCAGTGTGACGGTCTCCTGACTGCCAGGCAGAACACTGCCCGGTAGCCGACGGTTCAGCAGACTGCCCTTCAAAACAGAGAGATCATCATCAAAGAGCAAAAGAAAGTCGGCCTGATCAAAAAAATCCCGGCGCGATAGCTGGTAGATACGCCATTCAACAGGTGTCGCCTGTTCCTGTGCGTTTGGATTGATCTGCTGTGAGACATGTACGTCAATGGTTACTGTCGGTTGATGATGCCCAAACCAGCCGCTGAAAAAGCTGCAACCGCCTAACAGGAACATCAGCCCCAGAGCCATCCTTACTGCAACGGGGTAACGATGCATTACCCTTTACCCTGCCAGCTCTGGCGCTGATACAGCTCATCAAAACAGCCTCGAAACTTCAACAAAAGTTCTCGGCTACTGACCGACTTGTGAAAATGCCGACAATACATCCGCCAATAGAACGCCTTTCTGCCCGGCCACCAGCGACTATGTGGTGCATATTCATCAAACGTTGCCGCCAACAGGGCTGGATCAAGTTCTTCAATCACCTGATTAAAGGCCGTTTCCAGGCAATCATAAAGATCGATGTCCCTCGCCCGGTTACGTTGTTCAAACCATTGCATCTGGCCAAGGACAAAGGCTAAATCCTGATGCTCGGCGCCTCTATGAGAGGTTGAACCCAGCATCCCACCATCAAACAACAACGGGGCAGGCTCATTGAATTCAGTCAGAGAACGCTTGCTGTCTGCCTCGCAGAAAGATGCTTCAGTTTCTGCAATAGCGTCACATTCCTCGTTCAGGTTCATCCCTGTTGACGGCGGCTGATGAGTATCAAATTCGGTGAAAGGGTCAGGCTCCAGCGAAGAACCGAGATCATCGTTCTGAAGGGTCGTATACCTGTCTGGCTGCCTATCAGCCCTTTCAGGCACTTCTGTGGTACGAGACTCTGGCGTTAGTACCTGCCGATTGTCCATCGTCTTACCCAGAGGATCATCAACGGCATCGCCAGCCGCCATTGCCCCAATGCGTTGAGAATCCTGAAGCGTCGATTGCCCGGGGCTGAAACAACTGACCTGAAGGCGGTATTCACCCACATCAATAATATCGCCATCGCTCAAAGGCTGGTGACAGTCACGCCCCAATGGTCGTGTACTGCCATTGACATAAAGACCATTCGTGCTCACATCGGTAATGCGATAACCCTGCTGATCTCTGCTGATAATCGCATGAGTACCCGAAACAATGCGTCGACTGTCTGATAGCTGCAGGGTAACACCCGGTACTCTCCCGATACTGCCTCCACCTTCGGGAAACGTCACACTCCAGTCCATCACGGATTCACCTTCCGGTGATGCGATAATTCTGATAACCAATCCCATACATCACGCCATTACCGGATGTTCAGAGAAACGCTGAGACTCTCATGAAGCAAACCGCTCACAGCGGCAATTATAGTCTCTGCATTCAACCACAGAGAGAATAGTTGACCTGGATAGGGTTGCTTTAGATTTCTCGCTTCATCTGCCGCTTCAATGGCAGGATCACCTTTCGGTCGACCTCGCCCTGCACCGGCATATAGGTATTGAGCCCGAGTTGAAACCCGTCTGTCAGCTGTAGCGGTGGCAGATAATCGTTATCAATCTCAAGTCGAAGGTGCACCTTGACCTGTTGACCAACAAACCGTTTTGCCAGTTCAAGAATGGCGTCAAACAAACCCTGATCCCGTATATGACGCAACGCACAGGGTTTATCCGCTACCATCCGTATGTCCAGATGAGCAAAAGGCACAGTGGCACTATGACCGATCAGGGCATCCCTCCCCAATTGCTGATTCTTTCCCCCTAATCCCAGCGATGTCAGGCTATGACCGGAGAGGGGTTCATAGCCCTGATCAGAGGGAATGACACGAAATTGCCAACCAAAATAGTCTTCCAGAATACCCGCCAAGGCATCCGGATTAGTAACGTGCATTCCCAACAATGCACCATACTGAAACAGGTGTGTTGACTTCAGGCAGCGCATGCCTGAAGTCCCGGCTATAGCGGAAAGATACTGATAAAGAGAACCAAGGGACTGATGGTATTGACATTCTGCGTTCTCAGCCAACTGCGCAAAGTCATACTTGTACCCCACCCGGTAGCTCAGTTGGTGACTGCGTTGATTGAAAATCTCCAGAAACGCAATCCCCGCGCCCTGCCCCTGCTCCAGCCAGAGACGCAACAGGTCATCCCAGAGATAACGGGGCATCACCCCCAGCGCGCCTCCCAGCGCTGCCTGATGCAGTGTCACCTGCCAATGGGTCCGGTTGGTGCGTTGCAGGCTGACAACCTCCATAGCTTTATAGCCTGCCAAAAGATCGGTTTTGTAGTGTATTTCGGATTCGGTAGCCAGACGGTTCTTCAACAGCAACCTGGCAATTTGACACGGTGAAAAGTGGCCAGGCGTATTGACCAGTGAATGGATCAGATCATGACCTTGCATCCTGCCCTCTTCGGAAAAACCTGGTAATGCTCCTCCATCCCATCCAGTTGAATGACCACCTGGGTAAAACTGTTGAAACCGGCAAAGCTCGCAAAAAAGCGATCCAGGAATCCCGTCAGCAGACAAATCCCTCCATCGACGGGGCGGATGTTTAGCGTGACCTGGATGCGCGTCCCCGTTACCAGACAACTTCGTCGATTGAGCCGGAAGGGTTCCACTACCTGACGGGCGTTCAGTCCGATGATCGCATCAATGTAGAACTGATTTTTTCGGCTGGCGCCAAAATTATACAGCGACAGTAATGAACGCAACGTGGCAGGCGGATCCTCCGCCTCAAACAGGGCGTTGAAGTTAAAGTGCAGATGCGCCAGTAACTGCCAAGGTGCTTCTTTTCGATCAAAGTTTCTTACGGGGACATGCGGCCGCTGTAATAATCGGACGGTACCCGACAGAGACAGGGTATCAAGGCTGGTCAGGGAAACAGCCGGGGGAAGATGGTTCACCCGTCGGCCATTACTGCACAACGTCTCCGCCATCCAGACAGACTCCTGCCGAATGGGTTCACTCCCCATATCCGCCACAGACACGGTAGAGAACAAGGTGCCGTCATCCTGTTGCGTTTGATGGAGGCACCAGCGCATGGAAGACTGTGTTGGGCGGTAATTTTCCCCAAACAATGGCGGAACATACCGGCTTTCCCCACCGGTCACATCCAGCATTCGCTCGATCGAAAACACCTCCAGACCGTCTTTGCCCGCCGCGTTCCCATCGAACGTTCCAGATTCACTGTCAGCAGAGGCACTGGTCATCATCACAGGATAGCGACGGCGCTTATGGTCAATGTTTATCGGTTCAGACGTCACTGGAAACAGGTTGACGGCAGGGATACAAAACAACCTGAAATTGTCTTCTGACAAAAGGCGAACAATATTGGCCGGTAAATCATCCAGAAACAGGACAATCTCCATCACCGATCCGGTGCCAGTAATATTCGAACAATCCAGCGTGACGGTATTGAACTTTTCCTGATACAGGAAAAGTTCACTCAAGAGACGAAAACCGGCAAAGGTTTTGGCATTGCAAGGCAACAGATTGCACTCATCTTCAAAGCCTGTTCCGTAAAGACTGGCCGGCGACAACCGATTAACGACATCGCCTAACGTCACCGTTATCTGCTGCAGGCCGTGGATCAGCGCATCATACAACTGCAAAACAAACTTACCTTCACCGCACAAGTGCACATCAAGAGAATCCAGTCCCAACTCATTCAGGTTAATGTCCGGGTCGTTCGCCTCAATAGTGAGGATAATGGCAGCGCGGGCCTCTTCCGCCCCCATGGGACGCTGACAGTCAAATGGCGCCAGCTGAGCTTCTGCACGTTTTATTTGAAAGGGGTAAACCGTCTGCTCACGGCAGGTCTGAAAGAGACAACGCTCATTATTTCGGGTTAACGCTTCAAACGTGGAATGACAGGGAATTTTCTGTGGTGCACCAAGATCCTCCTCCGGTTCACAGACCATCATAATCCACGCCGGAACCGGTCGGAGAAAATGCGGAAACAGCAGTTGCAGTAATTGATGGACCAGTTCCGGATAACGGTCATCCAGACGCTGCTGTAACCTCGCATTTAATAACGCCACACTTTCAGTCAGACGAATAAGATCCGGATCCTCAATACTCCCAACACTGATATCCAGATTCCGTGCCGCCTTGGGGTGTAACCGGGCAAAATCAGACGCCGTATGCCGGAGGAACACCAGCTCACGCTCAAAATAGCTTAACAGTGACTCAGGCACCTTAGCGTCCTCCCGGCGGGGCAAATCCTGATCGTCAAAACCCTTTCACTTCAAGGCGGGTATCAAATAATTCACCGTCATGCCCCATCGGGCGTTTCATGGACGACGTACCAAGGCTAGCTTCAATGTGGAGTTGAACCCGATTACTGGTTCGGTTGGCCTCAATGACCCCGACACGGATATGACTCAGGCGATATTCAAAGCGCTGGAGAAGATCACTGGCATCCTCGGCCAGTTGACGCCCCTGCCAGTCCGAGACACGTCGTGGAGGATCCACCAGCCCCAAACCGGCAATGGACGTCCTGAGAATTTCATTCTCTAGTACACGCCCCCAGACAGGGCATCGACTCGATAACAGTGTTATCAGGTGGTGAATAATTTCCGCCTGCAGAGCCTCATCACTCTCTTGCCGCTCGTGCTCAAAGCGTGCTGCCAACCCCATACCACGCTCCTGGCTAACGCCGTCAATATCTACATCGTATTCCCATCACTGTGACTTGCCCGACACCACATCGGTCGCAAGCTGGATATAGCTGTCAAGGTAATCATATTGATACTGTGGTAGCAGACTGATTTCACAGCGATAACGTGTTTGATCATCAGGATCTGCCGTCAACACCACGTTGGCCGCCTTCAGCGGGTATCGAGCCATGACGACATCCTCACCATAATCAACCTCGCTGACATAATCCTGTATCCAGTTCTGCAATAACTGGCGGCATTCATCGGCACTGTCCCAGCTACCCACGAGGTCGCGCGCCAGGACCTTGACGTAGTGCGCAAACCGGCAGGCCATCAGTGTCGTCTGAATCATGGTCTTGACCTGTTCATTGTGATGACAGTCTGCCCGGTAGACGGATTGGTTACTGAAAAAACCAAGCTGCCCACTCAGATAAATACTGCACAGAGGAATAAAACCCAACTCAGCCCAAAACGTATCCTGCTCGGCAGGCAAGTCTATGTCGGCAACCGGCGAAAAAAGGTAGTTTGGGATCCCTTGCCTGTTACTCCCGGTCTCGCCGGGATGGTTGACAATCGCCCCTGACACACCGGCTTCATCACAGCTCCGGAGAAAACCAAACCAGCTGATTCGATTAAATTCCCCCATCACATTCGCAACAAAGGCCCAAGACGCACTTCCCCATAACTCACCCTCATTATCCGCCGGTTCACTGAACACAAACCCGGGAAAACAGTCCTGCCAGCGAGTACGGAGTCGTATACCAGGCAATACCAAGCCCAGGAAACGAGCTGACTCAATCGTACGCAGTAATTGCCAGGACGCCATATCCTCACTGTCCAGTATTCTGCTAACCCGGGATCGATCATGCAGTATGCGCAACGGATCATCCCCAAAGAACTGCCGGTCTACCCCACTGACGACCGGGCACAGCGACCTGGCACCCAGGTCAGCCAGCAACTGGAGCGTATAAAGATCATCAAACCCTGTCGCGGATGAAGCCCCCGCTGATACCCGGTGATCCACCAGCAGCAGTCCAAAAGGTTCTCCACCTGCCGTATCCAGTTCACGGGAATACACTTTGCGAAACAGTCCGCTCCGCCGTATGTCAGAGGCAAGATTGAGATCCGCTGATAATTCTGCCCAGGTGCAATCCAGTAGTTTCAGGCGCTGGCCGCCTTTGCTGCCCTGGGCCAACACCGTACCCTCCAGGCTTCGCCAGGAGGCCTCCAGCGCCTGAAACTGTCCATGACGAACAACGAGCGTCAGCTGTTCACTGAGCACAGCATCCAGTTCAGCAATCAGGCAAGCAATGATGGCTCTTGCATGATCCTCGGAACCGAGATCGTCCTGACAGGCCTCACAGACAAACGCATTTCCAGTGGCAGGGTCAGCAGACGGCATGGGCGCAACTAATTAGGCATGTATTAACCGGGAATCCGCGCCACCATGCGCAGTGACGTTGTCAGCTCTTCCATCTGCAGCCAGGGCCGCATATAGGCGACGGCGGAATAGCAACCGGGCCGCCCCGTTTGCTCCTGCACGTTGATGGAGGCTTCACGCAGGGGATGCTTTGCCTTGGCCTCATTACCGATGGCATTGGGGTTAACGTACTGTCCAATCCATTCGTTCAGCTGTTTCTCGACATCCTCTGGCTCCATATGGGAACCAATGCGATCACGCCCGATCATTTTGAGATAGTGGGCAATGCGACTGCTGGCCATGATATAGGGTAAACGTGCTGAGATAGCGGCGTTGGATGTTGCGTCAGGGTCGGTGTAGGTTTTCGGTCGTTGAGCCGTTTGCCCGCCCATGAAAACGGCAAAATTCGTATTCTTGTAATGCACCAGTGGTAGAAAGCCGAGATCACTCAACTCTTTCTCCCGCTCATCCGTAAAATTGATTTCAGTCGGACTCCAGACCACCCGTTCTCCCGCAGGGGTCGTATAGCTGTACAAGGGCAGGTTCTCCACCTTGCCGCCGTTTTCCATCCCACGAACAGCCGTACACCAGCCAAACCGAGTAAATGCCTGGGTCAATAACAGGCCGTATTCATAGCAGGCATTACTCCAGACAAAGCTTTTTCCACTGTCCGGATGGCGATGGCCGTCAGCATCTGTGACAAATTCCTCAAACGCGAACGCCTTCACCGGTATCGTCTCAGCACCGTAGGGCAAGCGAGCCATGGTTCTCGGCAGAGTCAAGGCAACATAACGGGAGTCGTCACTGTCACGAAAGGCATTCCAGGCGCCATAAGCCGGCGCATCAAAACCTGCCGCAACGGGTTTGCCTTCGTAGAACGTCTCGAAACCGGCAAAATCGAACATGGAGGGACTGATAGCGGCAATAAACGGCGCATGCGCTGCTGCAGCAACTTCCCCCATGTAACGGAGCAGGGCGACATCTTCATCACCGTATGAAAAGGCATAATCGCCCAACAGGGCACCAAAGGGTTCCCCCCCTGCCGTACCGAATTCTTCCTGGTAAACCATGTTGAAGAAACGACTCCGGTCAATGGCTGGCGCATCCTCAAATTGTTCCAGCAGTTCATCCCGTGTGTAGTCGCTGATTCGAATTTTCAGGTCTGGCCCCAGCTCACTGTTCCTGATCAGTTTCTGCAATCCCCGCCAGCTCCCTTCCAGTTTCTGGAAAGCGGCTTCATGCAATACCGTCGACAGTTGCTCCGAAATTTTCGCATCAATGGCGGTAATGGCTTTTTCCATGGTGAGGGTCAGGTTCTTGTCCCACGTCACAGTGCCTTCCAGCGCCTGACGGGTCAGTTCCGCCATCAGCTCTTTGGTCGTGTTGGGTGACGTCTGACTGGTCGCACCAATGGCGCGATCCAGAATACTGACGGATTCTGTCGTGGTTTCCGCGCCCTGTTCCTGGACGTCTGCTTCAGTACTCATGAGGTTTCATCTCCGCTACCAGCATCATCGCCTGAAACATCCACACCCAGCTCAGCGGCGAGAGACTGAATAGACTCCGTATTCTGCAACACCTCTTTCAACAACCGTTCCAGGTCACGGGAGCGGTCAGCCTTACTCAGCAGCACTTTGAGCTGATTACGCGCCTCGACCAGTTTTTTCAGGGGTTCAATCTGTTCGACCAGGCTTTCAGGATGGAAGTCTTTCATCGCATTAAAGCGAAGGTTTACCTCAAACTGGGAATCGTCACCGGGATTGAGGCGATTATCGACCTTGAATGAGAGCCTCGGCCCAACCTGTCTCATGACACCGTCGAAATTATCCTTGTCAATCTGGATAAATTCCCGTTCTTCGAGATCCGTTTTTTCACTCGCCGGTTTGTGGCCGGAAAAATCACCGATCACCCCCACGACAAACGGCAGTTCACGGGTTTCAACCGCGCCGTTCGTCTCAACATCATAGGTAATACTGACGCGGTTTTTACGAACCCGCTTGTGCTGGGAGTGCAATGCCATGACAACTCACCTCGCTTCGGCGCTCGCTCAGAGCAAACACGATTGACCAACCACTATCACTGATCACATATCCGTTTATTTCTTGCCGGAAATGACTTTACCGGTCGCAAGGTCATACGACACAAGACCACCGGCCTCCAGCTTGCCTCCCGCCGATTCATGCCAGTGTTTCTGGTGCAACGCAATATAGGAAAAGGCCAGACTTTCATACGGCTCACCACCATCCGTGCCACTGACGTTATAGGTCACCAGCCGAGCCTTATCCATTTTGATCTGGAAATAGATTTCCGCCCCCTGGCCAGACCGGTGCGGTTTGGTAAACACCACTTCCACCACCTTGCCTTCATCGCCGGGCATATACAGAAACGACAGCAGCCCCTCAGAAGCGCCATCCACCTGTTTGGTCGTATTGACTTCACTCATGGCCACCATACCGGAATCCGCATTATTGGCATTACCGATATCCATGGTTACAGACCGGACGCCGCCCCAGTTAAATGACTTGACGGCAAACCATCCCTTACCGAGGTTTTCAAGTCCTTCAATGGTGGCAACACCCTGTACATCCAGACCGTCGACTCGCATATAAATACTGGCCATATCGAATACCTGTCAGAAACATCACATTCACATCAGTCCTGGTGCTACCAGGACAGACCACCGCTGCCATCAGTTGGCTCTACCGGTTTTTCTGTATTTTTTTCAGGCGATTGCTCTGACGACACATGACTGTCAACAACCTCTGGGGTTATCAGCGACTCGTTTTCCTGTTCCGCGGGGGACTCACTCATGCCCGCTTCCCTTTGCCCCCTCGTTTCCTCTACCGGGCTGGACACGGGGGCGACCGTCTCAGGCTCAGGTAGCGGCGCAAGCGCATCTAAATCCAGCCCAGTCTGAACAAAAATCTGCTGCTTCAAATTTTGATGCCCCAGCAGTAATTCATCCAATAACTCTGGCAAAGGGGTATAGCCCCAACGAATGGCTTTTTCCAGCAGGTAAGGCACAACACTATGCGGTTCTGTACGACGAAAATAATCAGCCAATTCCCGCAACTGCCGGAAAGCATGGTCTCGGGTGTAAGTTCCCGGCTCACCCAGTGACGTTTGTACGCTGTCCATTTTTTTGTCCGATGTCGTGATCTCCGGCACCTGTCCCTCATCGCCCCGTGGTGTTGACGCCTGATCAGGTATCTCAACTTGCTCTGGTGCTGCCACCGTAGCCGCTGGCAGGGTGATCCCTGTTATCACGGAAACAGCACGGGCATAACCTTCCAGTAAATCCGTCATGAAGCGAAACCCGGGAAACCGGATACCCAATGTATGCACCTGCGTCATCAGCGCCGTATCCAGTGCAGCCAGCACATTGAGTGACGACCGAATATTCGCCAGTCTTAACCGAGCAATGTCACGCTCCACCTCCTGATAAGAAGACACTTGCTGCTTCATGGCGGATAATTTGCCGGTACGCTCATCACTCAGATAGCGTGCATAGGTGATATCGCCAATCAGTGGTGTCAAACAGAGCGGCATATAGAGCAAGCCACTGCCTTCCGTCTCGCCGAGCAACGGAATCAAGGCATCCAGACGACAGCTGAATTGTGCTTTTGCGACTTCCTCTTCAGCCATCCCTGTCAGTTTTTCCTCCGGGAGTTGAGGAAAAAGCCGGTCACTAAACTGCTCAAACAAACCAGACAACAGCGACAACGCATTCGCCATACCTGACAGTGAGGGATCAAGCACGACCTGCGCAGCCACCAACCAGCCGACGAGTTCAATATCTTTGGATTGCGTGCCAAGTGCTTGAATAATCTGTTCAGCCAACTGTTGCCAGTTCTGCAGGCATTCATCCTGGCGGGTTTCAAGCTCAGCAGGATCCGGTTCCTGACTCAACTGGCGCAGTGCCGTCTGTGCAAGATTGAAACTATTTCTCAACGGACGAAACAAGCGACGATCTGATTTCAGAGACGTACCACACGGTGCCGCATCACTGATCGATTGCAATAACTGCTCGACCGAAACTTCATCAAGTACAACTGTTCCCGACACAAAGGCTTCCGCCACATGATTCAACGATCTATGTTTTATAGCTGTTTTACGCCCGATCGGCCGGTTGGATGCACAAAAACCTCTCGCGCGGCTCTGCCTCTTTTTACCCCATGCGCTATAGTTGAGGCTTGATCATTGCGTGCCATCGTACGTTCTGCCTGAGACATCACAGGAATCGAGATTGGCTATGCCTGGTGTTTACAGTGATGTTCGTCCTGTCTCTACACAGATAGACGGCATTGACGTCGTCATATCCGCACTGACTGTCTACGACACAGTCTCCGGCGCCTGTCGCCTTGAGGCGACACTGGAGTGCCCTTCCCGCCTGCCTTCAGACCTGTTGGGGCAGGACATTACGATCGTCTATCGGCCGGGATCCGGCAAACACCGTAAAGAGGCATGCCGCTATGTCACCACGATAGCTGGCCTGGAAGAACTGGATTATCACAGTCACAGCAAGATCTGGGTTTATCAGCTCTTTGGTGAACACTGGCTTGATCTGCTCCGTTTTCGCATGCAGTGCCGTGTATTCCAAAACAGCAACAGTCGGGCCATTATCAGCAAGGTGCTGGACGACGCAGGATTTCGTGGTGCCTATCGGTTCAATCTCAGCGGGCAGGCTCGCCAGCGAGAGTATTGCGTCCAATTTAATGAATCGGACGCTGACTTCACCCGTCGTTTAATTGCCGATGAAGGCTGGCACTTCCATCCAGTCGTGCAGGGCAATAGAGCCATGCTGCTGATCGGTGACACCAATCAAGCTTTTCCGAAATCGTCTGACTATGAACTGCCTTTTGTCCGGGAAAGCGGCCAAAGGCAGTTCGCGATTACCGAGTGGCGTGAAGTCAACCAGATCAACAGCACACGGGTATACCTCAGGGACTACAATGAAACCCTTGCGCAGCCCATTGATGGTGGCCACCACGACACCCGTCTCTGCCGTGGCAAGGGTATGCGATCACAGCTGGAGCGGTATCGCTATCCAGCGCATCGCGTTGAGCGTTCCCTGATGCGTTCGACTGGCCACCAGCTCACTGAAAGGCTGGATGGCCAGTTCCACTATTATCATGGCGCCTCGCATGTGACCTCTCTAGCCGTTGGCCAGCGCTTCAAACTGGCTGACCACCCGGAAGGTTGTATGAATGATGACTACCTCATTGTCAGCATTGAGCATCATTTACGTGCCACCGAAGCATTGCGGGAACAGGAATACCAATGTTGTTTCACCTGTATTCCCGCCAATATCCCTTACCACTGTGCCACCCAGCCGAAGCCCAACATTCAGGGCCTGCAAAGCGCCACGGTCACCGGACCGGCTAACACCCGCATTCATCACGACAAGCAGGGCCGCATCAAGGTGCTATTCCATTGGGATAGAACCGGGAAAAATGACGATACCAGCAGCTGCTGGCTGCGGGTTGCCCAGTCGCTGGCAGGCAATGAATTTGGCACGCAGTTTATTCCCCGTGTGGGGGATGAAGTGCTGGTCAGTTTTCTGGATGGCGATCCAGACCGTCCTGTGGTTCTCGCCTCTGTTTACAACGGGCGGCATGTACCACCGTATCCTGCGACAACACAGTTTGGCATTCGCACCCACTCAACACCGAACGGTAACACCAGCAACTGTAATGAACTGCGCTTTAACGATCACACCGGCAAGGAAGAACTCTGGGTACAGGCAGAACGGGACTGGAACAGCCTGGTCAAGAATGACTGGAACCAGACTATTAAGGGCAAGCAAACCACAACAGTCGAAAAAACCGCAGACTGGTTGTCATGGGAAGGTATGACGTGCAAGACAGAAGACGCATTAAACGTTGACGCAAAAAAAACCGCACACTTCAACAGTACCGATACGATGACACTGTCCAGCGACCAGACCATTCATGGAAAAGCCGGTGTGGACATAGCCCTGGAAGCCCCGTCGGCCATCACAGTGGATGGCAATACCGTGACAGTCACGGGAAAATCGTCCATTGAGCTGAAGGTCGGCGCCAGCAAGATTGTGGTTTCTCCTTCCAGCATATCGCTGTCTGCCCCCACCATTGAGATCAAAGCATCAGCCACTGCCACCCTGAAAGGCACGACCACGACCGTCCAGGGACAGGCAAAAGCCGACCTGAAAGGTCCCATCGTCAACGTCAGCGGGGATGCCATGACCAAAATCAGCGCCGGCGCCATGGTGCAGGTCCAGGGCGCCATTACCAAAATCAATTGACCATGGCTGCTTACCTGAAAATCCCCCATAGTCTGGCGGACGATATCCTCGATCGCTACCAGCCATCCGATAACGCGCTTGACTGTCGTGAGGATGGGCAGTCACCTGCGACCTTCATCGAAGCACTGGAGAATGCCGGTCATTACCCGGACCTCGTTATCTTCCTGGCCCATGCACTGCCCGTCCGGGAAGCCATCTGGTGGGCCTGCTGCTGCACAGAAAACCGTTCAGACTGGAATGAGGCAGAAACACAGGCTATTCAGGCTGCCTGCGCCTGGGTGACAGTGCCCGATGAAACGAACAGGCGCCATGCGGAAACCATGGCCAATGCCGCTGGCCTGGAAACAGCCCCCGGATGGGTGTCCCAGGCCGCGTTCTGGAGCGGTGGCAGCCTCACCGAAAAAGGACAACCTGCCGTACAACCGCCCCCCAATCTTTACGCGCATGCCGTTGCCGGCGCCATAAATCTCTGTGCGGTATTACCTGATGGTGCTGATGCAGAGCACCGTTATCCAGATTTTATCCGTATTGGCTTGAATATCGCATCAGGCGGCAATGGCCGTCTGCCCGATGAGGACCCTACATCATGAGACCTGCAGCCCGAGCTGGAGACATGCATGTCTGCCCCATGCAGACCCCCGCCGTTCCACCGATACCCCATGTCGGCGGCCCCTTACTCCCCATGCCCTGTACCGTATTAATTGGGAACTTACCGGCTGCAACGCTGGGACAACTGTGCGTCTGTGTAGGTCCACCGGATTCGGTGATCATGGGCAGTTGTACCGTGCTGATTAATAACAAACCAGCCGCACGCATGGGTGACCCTACAGCCCACGGAGGCACGATTGTCATGGGGATGCCGGCGGTACTGATCGGCGGTTAAGCTACAGCGGTGTCGTCATTACAAACACGCCAGACCGCTGGGCAAACGCGGGATGCTGCCGGGTATTTTGATCCGCTTCCCGCATTTTTGTCGCTTCCAGCGCCTGTTCTGACAGCTTGATTTTCTGCTCTTCCGACAGTGTTGGCTTATCCAGGCTGAACTGGCTGCGACCGGCAATATGGAGGTCCTCCACCTTACTGAAGTCATATTTGCCATACTGAACGCCAGGCTGCCTTAGAGTAGCCCTCTGCAGTGTTTCACGGTCTACCTCCACCTGGCCGAGCAATGCGGCGAGCTGTCCCTTGATAGTCCCGTAATTGGCCCAGGAGGCAATATACTCATGACGACGATCCGCTTCCGCCAGTAATCCCGGGTGTGCGGATGCCAGCTGGACAATGACATGGCGATAGATGTTGTCATAACACACCAGGTGCAGACCGACCGGATTCAATCCCATACTGAAATCGACACCACCACCGATGGCCGCTGTCGCCGAGGCTGCGGACTGGAATTTAAAGCCTTCATAGCGGCTGAATGCAACACAGACATTGGCACTGGCGCCAACCCCTAATCGACCTTCCCCCGTAAACGAACAACTGGCGACACTGACCCCCTTGTGCTTGATTTTCACCTCCTGAGTGAAGCTGCCCTTGAGCCCAACAAAGGCACTGGCATTCAAATCCAGGTTGACGCCGTCCAGGTTCGCGGTTAGCTTGCCGCTGCCAGAGGCCAGCGCACCCGCCAGTCCCTCAAACTCCAGTTTGCTTTCAACAATGTCCTTGTAGGCAAGCGCGACGGTACCCGATACCATCAATCCGACTTTCACTTCCGCTTCAGCCGACAATTCGGCCCCGGGCGCCGGTTTATAGTCCTCCGCCTTGCCAATCGCAGACTTGATGCTCTCTCCTACGTTTTCCCCCTTAACAATGGATTTCGCGGCTTCCTTTGCCTTACCCGTATAGAATTCCTTTTTCGTCAGTTCCATCGGGTTAAAGCCGGTATTGCCAATACTCCCCTTTGCCCCAAGCTTGATACCGGCCAGCGCCTGGAGTCGTGCCTTGGCTTCACCGGTCAAGACACCTTTCAGATTAATCTGGTACTCATACTCAACGGTTTTTTGGATATGAGCCTCCAGACCGGCACTGAAACTGGCGGTCTGCTCATCACGGGTTGGTGCTGTTCGGGAAAAATTCGTATCCAGCTTAACGGTGTGGTACCAGACCGGGCGAGTCACCCGGTTAAAATAATCATTCGCCACCTGTTGGGCCGAGGCCTGCAGCAACGTCATCCGTGCTCTGACCAGGGGCGAGTAAAGATCGAACCTCTCGTTATCACCATGCTTCCAGTATTTGAGCAGGTCCAGTTTATTGCGTAGCGCGGCTTCCGTTCTTCCATTCATCAATAACCTTTCGATGCGCTGCGGCATGACATCGGTCGGCTGGTAGATCGCCATATTCTCACGAAAATGTCGGGAACCGATGGCCGCAATGGCGGCATATTCCGGTGTCCCCAGAAGCAATGAAGGATTGGTACTGTTGTATTTCGTTTCGCAAAAGGTGTACACCATATCCAGCGCCTGTTGAAAGTGCTGGATGCGGGTTTCCTTGCGGTAGCGCCAACTGGCCAGCGCTCGAACCCACTCATTCAGTTTGGCCCGGTAAGCCGGCAGGGGTAACGCCAACCACTCGTTCTGGAACTGCATGGCATAATCTCCAGACAATAAGAACACAATTTCAAGCAGAACATATTGAAAGGCAGTTGTTCTATATAGTACGGAGTCAGAATCAGCCGCTAATCCTCTAATGCTTTTTTTATCCAATCTTCCAGATATTCAATAAATGCTTTTACCTGTCTGGGTTGATACTTACGACTGGGATAGATTATTTGCAGACCAATAGTGTCAATATCATTAGGGTTAAAATCTCTGATTTTTCCCTCCAGTACCGGGATGAGTTTTCCCATTTTGATGTCACGCATGACGTCGACATACGATTTCAAAGCAATCCCACAGCCATCCAGCGCCCACTGCCGAATCATCTCACCATCGGAACATACCATCGCAGGCTGAACCTTGAGGGAAAAGTCTGTTTCATCATGAAAAAACCATTCATTGAGCAACTGCCCCATACGCTCCATTACCAGACAACGGTGATTCAACAAATCCGAAGGATGCTCTGGTAAACCGCAACGGGACAGGTAGTCTGGTGATGCACATAACACACGATAATTATCAATCAATGGTTTCGCGATCAGGTTACTGTCAGGCAGGTTGCCAAAACGAATGGCAAGATCCAGCCTGTCTTCAACCAGCTTGACCAACCCATCGGTTAAATACAAACAAGGCGTCACATCAGGATGCAGCTTCACAAAATCAGCCACGGCAGGAGCAACATAATGCCTGCCAAAATCCGATGCTGCCGTAATACGTAATGACCCCGTCAGCTGATCATCAGTTCCCTTAAGACTTGCTTCTATAGCGGCCATTTCCTCCACTATGCGTAAACAACCCTGATAAAAACGTTCGCCTTCTTCCGTCAGGGCAATACTGCGGGTGTTTCGACTGAGCAGCCGAGTCTGATAGCGTAGTTCAAGCTTGTTAATCCGTGCGGTCATGCTGGCAGGGGACAAACCCAACTTACGTCCTGCAGCGGCGAGTCCATCGGACTTGACCACCTGTACAAACAAGGCCATATCATCAATCTGCGCCATATTATTCACTATTTCTGAATGAAACCTTCACCAAACCATCAATTATAAAACGCTCAACAACATCTCATACTGATAAAAACCACTTGCAGGAAATGCTGGTTGGCTATGGATCTTGGTTTAATGCGCATTATTCAGTGTTTGATCAGAATGAAAGCCAATAGATATTCCCAGCTATACCTGTGAGTCCAAGCAATAGAGCTAGTTTTCATTGGGCTCTATGGATCATTACTGTCAAGCATCGAGTAGAACAATGCCTAGCGATCTATTAATGCGGCCTGCCCGAGTGGGGTCACTCTCACTTCCCAATCGTGTGATCATGGCGACTATGACCCGTTCCCGTACCCAGCAGCCGGGTGATATACCAACCGCGCTAATGGCAACCTATTACGCCCAACGGGCCAGTGCAGGACTGATTGTCAGTGAAGCCACCCAGATATCGCCGCAGGGCAAAGGTTATTCGTTCACTCCTGGTATTTATTCCCAGGAACAGATTGAAGGATGGAAGCTTACGACCAAGGCTGTACATCAGGCAGGCGGCAGAATCTTTATGCAACTCTGGCATGTAGGACGTATGTCACACTCCTCTTTTCATGCTGATGGTCAGACCGTCGCTCCCTCAGCCCTGGCGCCCGATGCCCAGGTATGGATGGTGGGAGAAGACGGTATCGGACGCATGGTAGACTGCCCTACACCTCGCGCGTTATCCGTTGATGAGATCCAGAGTATTGTTCAGGATTACCGACAGGCTGCGCTGAATGCCGTGGAAGCGGGCTTCGACGGGGTTGAGATTCATGCGGGTAACGGCTATCTGATTGATCAGTTCCTACGCCGGACCTCAAACAAACGAACAGATATCTATGGGGGTTCGGCTGAAAACCGTATTCGTTTTGCGAGTGAAATTGTCAAGACTGTCAGTGATGCCATCGGATCCAAAAAAGTGGGTATCCGACTTGCTCCATTCATTACACAACGCGGGATGGACGACAGTGAAGCCATCACTACCATACTACTGGCTGCAAAACAGTTTAACCGGGCAGGTATTGCCTATATTCACCTGGCAGAAGCTGACTGGGACGATGCACCGGTTGTTACAACAACCTTCAGGGAAACACTCCGTACATACTTTGATGGCAGCATTATTGTAGCCGGTAATTATAACAAAGCTTCAGGTCTTGACCTGATTCAGAAAGGCTTGGTCGATTGCATCGCATTCGGCCGTAAATTCATTGCCAACCCAGACCTGCCTTACCGGTTGTCACATGACTTGCCCCTCCATGGCATCACCGATCCGACAACCTTGTTTGGGGGTAATGAGCAAGGCTACACCGACTATCCTGTCTACTCAAAAAGCGCCTAGGCCGTGCCTATATAAGACAACACTCACCAACATCAGCAATACGATGTCGATTAGTAAAAATCGTCATTTATAGCGTTAGCCGCCTAATTCACAGGGCGTGAACACGCTTATACACATTTTTATCATGCGCTTTCTATAGGAGGCGCATTTCCATAATGCACGGTTCAATTATTCATATATTTCAAAATATCATTTTATTTTTGCAGTTATTGTTTGATAGAACCACCCCCTCTATTGTTTCTGGCAAGTCAAAATTGGAGAAATGTCATGTCAGAACAACACAAACTTAAGTACCTGGTGGTTGGTGGTACATCAGGCATAGGAAAAGCGATTACTAAAGCACTGGAAGCTCGCGGCGCATCGGTCACCGCTGCCAGTCGTGCTACAGGACTCAACATCACTGACAGTTCAAGCATTACACATTATCTGGAAGCCTTTGGTCCATTTGACCACCTGGTCATTACAGCGGGCTCATCGGCCCCCTCAGGATTTGTCAGCGAAGTTGCGCTGTCTCGTGCCAAAAGTGCTTTTGACACAAAATTCTGGGGCAGTATCGCAATCGCCAGAGAGTCAACAAAATATCTCCGTCCGGGTGGCTCGATAACCTTTACATCAGGCTTCCTATCACGTCGGACTGTCGCAGGCACCTACGTCAAAACAGCAATGAATGCAGCCATTGAGGGTGCTGCAAAAGTTCTTGCCAAAGAATTATCCCCAATACGCGTCAATACCGTAAGCCCGGGATTAACCAACACTGAAGCCTATGCAGAAATGGATAGCGATGCTCGTCAGACCATGTTCTCCAATGCTGCACAGACACTACCAGCAGGCAAGGTAGGCAGCCCTGAAGAGCTGGCTCAAGGCTATTTGTTCGCCATGGACAATGCATTCATGACCGGAACCGTCATTGATCTGGACGGCGGTGCATTAATCAATTAATCATTTATGGAATAAGGTATTTCATGTCTCGTTCACAACAGATGCCGTTGCAGGTATGGATATTAACCCTCTCAGCCTTTGCGATTGGCACCGCAGAATTTGTCATTGCCGGCATATTAACCGACGTGGCAGACAGCCTCTCAATTACTGCCGGCCAAGCCGGTAACCTGATCACAGCCTACGCCATGGCCATTGTCATCGGTGGTCCCATTCTATCGTTATGGCTCGCACGTTTTGAAAAACGTAATGTACTGCTCGGCTTAATGGGGTTATTTATTGCCGGCAACCTGCTGGCGGCATTCAGTTCCAACTATGCCATGCTCATGGTTAGTCGTATCGTGTCCGGTTTAACCCAGGGTCCTTTTTACGGTATCGGTGCCGTTGTCGCCACACGCCTGGTGGATGACACCCTTGCGGGGCGAGCCGTCGGCCAGATGTTTGCGGGCCTGACGCTGGCCAATGTCCTCGGAGTCCCAGCCGGCGCCTTTATCGGCCATCAGTTTGGCTGGAACACCACATTCATTATCGTGGCAATGCTCGGCGTGCTCGCAACCTTTGCAATGTGGCTTGCGATTCCACGACAGCCACGACCTGAGACTCACGCCGACATACGTAGCCAACTGACCCTTTTCAGGGACAAAAACCTTCTGGCAAGCCTGGCGATCACAGTATTGGGCTGGGTCGGGTTCATGACATTCTACGGCTATGTAGCGCCTGTCGCAGAACAGGTCGCCGGGTATGATCGCTCATCATTGACCTGGCTGCTGGTGCTGATAGGTTTCGGCCTCGTACTGGGTAACAGCCTGGGGGGTAAATCTGCTGACACGAATCTCAGCCAGGCCCTGAAAGGCTGGCCTGCGGCAATGATCCTGTCACTCCTTGTACTGGGCGTTGTATCGCCGATCCAATGGGCATTCCCCATCGCCGCCTTTGTGTTTGGTGTTGTCTCATTCGCCAATGTGCCACCGATGCAAATGCGTGTCATGAAATACGGTCAGGCAGCACCAGAACTGGCCGCGACGGCCAATATTTCTGCCTTTAATCTGGCCAATGCACTGGGAGGTATTATTGGTGGCGTCGTGGTCGACAGCACACTGGGAGCAGCGTTTATTCCCTACGCTGCGGCACTGATCCCTACCCTGGGTCTTATGTTTATATTTATGCAGGAACGTAAAAGCGGCCGATCCGTCACGCAGACAGCATCTGCGACACACTGAGAGAACAGTACCCTATTTATGGTGAATAGCCATCTTATAGCAAGCCCCTGTGCGCTACCCTAGTCAGCACTTGATTCAACGTACCGCATTCTGAGTTCCGTGAAGGTCTCAGAATGCCTCGTTAGCACTGAATCAACCCATCAACAAAAATCGGTTATCGCATATTTGGCAGCATATTGCTCAAGCTGCTGCAGATATCTGGCTTTACGCGCGTCTGGTAACCACGCAATCTCAAAAGCATTCGTCATCAACTGCTTGATCTCTTCTTTTGTGAAACCGGCTTCATCAATCAACGCCATTAAATTCTCATTGATATAAGCACGAAAATAGGCTGGATCATCAGAATTAACCGTAACCTTTATCCCTTTGCGCAACATGGTTCTGATTGCATCACTGGTCAATGATTGCACGACAAACCGATTTGACACCGGACAAATCGTTAAGCCAATCCCGCGTTCAACGAGTGCATTGCAAAGTTGCTCGTCTTCCAGGCAATTTAATCCATGATCAATTCGATCGACCTTGATCAGATCCAGACATTCCCGGATATGGTCGAGTGTATTCATCTGATTGACATCGCAGTGCATCGTTAACTTATATCCCTGAGCATGCGCATCCGCAAAGACCGTTACAAATTTCGATGGCGGGTTGTTTTTTTCATCCGAATCCAATCCAACGCCCACAATCCACTCTCGGAATGGCACACTCATCGCCAGGTGTTCAGCGGCACTTTCTGCGCTCTGATCCCGGAGAAAACACAAGATCAGATTGGATTCAAGACCTAACACCGCTCTTGCCTCGCATTGCGCCCGGTGAATGCCGTTCATCATCACCTCAAAAGGAATACCACGCACAGTGTGAGCCTGGGGATCAAAAAATGCTTCAACATAGACAACCCCGTCGGAGGCTGCCCGTTGAAAATAGCGGAATGCCAGCTCAAAAAAATCCAACTCGGTGACAAGGACGCGTATCCCCGAATAATAAACCTTGAGGAAAGAGGGTAAATCACAGAAATCATAGGATCGAATCAACGCTTCCGGCGTTTTGTGCTCTAGAGGAATACCGTTCCGCTGCGCTAATGCAAGGCAATGCTCAGGTTCCAGCGTCCCTTCCAGATGCACATGCAGTTCTGCTTTGGGTAAGCCAGCAATGAATTCATGCATAAACAATCACTCTACGACGCGCTTAGTGAACGAAATCAGTGCGAATGCCACTCATACAGTGGTCATGATACAACCTTGGCACAGAAGCGTAGCAGTTAACTATTTGATTAATCGGTCTTTTACAGCTTTACTCAGCGACAATCTGACAGGTTTTCCCGCATAGACGATACTGTTTATCCAACCGTAAACTATGGGAAAAGATGTTATTTGTATGAATAAAAGGCATTTGACAGGATTATTTTCGCCCTCCACTCGCACTAACGAAACATTATTTAATGCCTTCTTGATACATATCAACTCGAAATCTCAGCATCCGACTAAAATTGTCAATCAGTATTTTGTGCAATACAGCTGCGCAAAATAACCGGCGACCGTCAGCCACACGCCTATTCTATACGACAACCAGAGGATAGGGCCGGAACCATTACAAGATCAGGGTAAAGAGCATGGCAACCGAACTGATATGGGATCTCGAACTGATCAAACGTTACGATCAGACGGGACCTCGCTACACATCCTATCCGACTGCTTTGCAGTTTGCGGACAATTTCGGCGTTGATGCCTACCATGCTGCAGCCGCCGACAGCGCCACCGCCCGGCGCCCACTGTCACTCTACTTCCATATTCCGTTTTGCGCCCGGGTCTGCTACTACTGCGGGTGCAACAAGGTCGTCACCAAACGCCGCGAGCATGCCGAACCTTATTTGCAGTCACTGTTCCATGAAATTGAAATGCAGTCTGCCCTGATGGGACACGACCAGGCTGTTGAACAACTCCACTGGGGCGGCGGCACGCCTACCTTCCTGAATCCGACCCAGATGCAGGCACTGATGGACAAAACCGCCAAGCACTTCAATCTGGTCAGCGGTGATTTTGGTGATTACTCCATAGAAATTGATCCCCGGGAAGCGGACTGGAGCACCATTGGCCACCTGCGCTCGCTCGGCTTCAACCGGATCAGTATCGGTGTACAGGATTTCAATCCCACCGTTCAGCAGGCCGTCAACCGGGTTCAAAGCGAAGAAGAAACCCGGGATGTCATTGATGCTGCCCGGGCGCTGACATTCAAGTCTATCAACATTGATCTCATCTACGGTCTGCCCTTCCAGAGCTGCGCCAGCTTCATGGAAACCGTTGATAAAGTGATTGAAATCCGCCCGGACCGGTTGTCTGTTTTCAACTATGCCCACATGCCCGACCGTTTTATGCCTCAACGGCGCATCAACAGTGAAGACTTGCCCAGCCCGCAGGAAAAACTGGCCATTCTTGAAAACACGATTACGCGCCTGCTTGATGCCGGTTACGTCTATATCGGCATGGATCACTTCGCACTACCTGATGACAACCTTGCCCTGGCACAGGAAAAAGGTTCCCTGCACAGAAACTTCCAGGGATACACGACACACAGCCAGTGCGATCTGATTGGCATGGGCGTGTCTTCCATCAGCCGCGTCGGCAATGTCTATGCCCAGAACCATGCGAACATGGAGGAATACACCAGCCGGATCAACAATGGCAAGCTGGCCATTCGCCGCGGTTTATTGATGAACGAGGACGACCGTATCCGCAGCGCGGTTATCAATCAGCTAATTTGTCACTTCCGACTGGATACCAAGCCCATTGAAGAAAAGTTCGGCATCCGCTTCCATGACTATTTCGCGGATGCCATCAACAAACTGAGCACCATGGCCACAGATGGCCTTATACGAATGGATAAGCAGAGCATTGTCGTCGAACCCCGCGGGAGACTGTTGATCCGCAATATCTGTATGCAATTTGACACCTATCAACAGGTGGCGGAGGTCCAGCGCTTCTCACGGGTCATCTAATTCCTGCTTAACCACTTGCATACAAGCCGGTTTCACGTTTTTACTGACGTTGAAACCGGCTTTTTTTCATGAAACATTCAGATACGTATCCTCACAGTCTTAAACTTGTCAGGAGAATCCCCTACAATACGGCCGCAACGACTTTTACACCCACCGGTTCACAGGGGTTCTTCTGTATGGTGTCCAAGCTGAATGTGCGGCAAGTGACTCATGTGGCCTGCAGAGACTGCAGCCTGAGTCAGCTCTGCCTGCCACTGGCGCTGAAAATTGAAGATATTGATGAACTTGACAGGATCATCAAGCGAGGACGTCCGCTGAAAAAAGGCGAGCACCTGTTCCTCGAAGGCGATCCCTTTCACAGTGTCTATGCAGTACGCTCCGGCGCACTGAAAACCTACACAGCCACCAACGAAGGCGAAGAGCAGATCACGGGCTTCTACCTGCCCAGTGAATTGGTGGGTCTCAGCGGTCTTGACACGGAGGCTTACCCGGTGTCTGCCCAAGCCATTGAAACCACCATGGTCTGCGAGATTCCGTTTGATCGCCTGGAAAAGCTGTCCGACGACTACCCTGAGTTGCGTCGTCAGCTGATGCGCATCATGTGTCGTAAAATCCGCGAAGACCAGCAGATGAAATTGCTGCTATCGAAGAAAAACGCGGACGAACGGATCGCCACATTCCTGATCAACCTGGCCAGCCGGTTCCGTCGCCGCGGCTTTTCATCGCAGTCTTTCCGCCTGTCGATGTCCCGCAACGAAATGGGCAACTACCTGGGCCTGGCGGTAGAAACTGTCAGCCGTGTGTTCACCCGTTTCCAGAAAAACGGCCTGATCAACGCCAACGGCAAAGAGATTGAGATCACCAACGCCATGGAACTGTGTGCCCTGGCCGGTGGCAAGCTTGTTGAACACCAGGACATTGTCAACATTCAGTAACCCACCGCAGGATTCAAGCTCTGATGGTTTTTGACCAGCAACTGCTCCACTCCCTGATTCGGGCCATACCCAACTGGCCTGAACCCGGCGTGACATTTCGCGATATCACGCCACTGTTTCAGTCCCCAAAAGGGACACAAATGATCATCGACACCCTGGCCGAACGCTACCAGGGCCAGGCTATCACGCATATCGGTGCACTGGACGCACGTGGCTTTCTGGTTGGCTCACCACTGGCCTGCAAACTGGGTCTGCCACTCGTCATTTTCAGAAAGCCCGGAAAACTACCCTATGATGTGATTCGCGAAGAGTATGAACTGGAGTACGGTTCAGCCGCACTCGAAATTCACACGGACGCACTGAAAAAGGGTGATCGCCTGCTTTTAGCGGATGACCTGATTGCCACGGGCGGGACCCTTTGCGCTGCAGCCCGACTCTGTCGCCGACTGGGTGCTGAGCCGGTCGAAGCGGCTGCCATCATTGATCTTCCGGCACTCGGTGGGTCAAAACGCCTCGACGCGGAAGGCATTCCCAGCTTCAGCCTCTGTAGCTATTGATCAAGCTATTGGCATTACCGCCGATTCCCCGTTTATAGAACCTTAAGGCAGGGAAGCCTGAAGACCATGGGAATCTGCGCAGACGAATTCAGGGAGTATGTCGTCCAACCCACGTTAGACCATCTCGATATGCGGTCACCGTTAGCAGAAAACCTGCTTCTGGGCACAGCAGCCGTGGAATCGGGCCTTGGCTCCCACCTCCATCTTGCCAATCAAGCCTCACTCGGCATTTATCAGATCAGCCCGGAGACCCATCGCAGAATCTGGGACACCTTTCTCTACAATCAGCATGAACTGGCCAGCAAGGTCAGGGGGCTGGCCAGTCAACGGGAATTTCTGCTACACCCGCACGCAGAACTCGCCACCAACCTCTCCTATGCGACCGCCATTGCCTGGATGGTGTACCTGAGCGCCGCCCCAATGAATGACGACCCGGCAGCCGCCAACGACCCACAGCAGCTAGCCCCCCTCTGGCAGCAACATTACCAGAGCGAAAACAGCCACTCACCGGAAGCGTTCATCGAACACTACAACCAGCTGATCCTGGGCAAGACAGTCGCAGCCTGACGCCAGCAAGCGCCTGCTTCTGCTTATTCCTGATTTTCCGCGCATTTCACGCAGAGATCGGTATAGGGCATGATTTCGAGGCGCGCCATGGGAATGTCACCACCGCACCCGGTACAAATTCCGTAGTCGCCTTCCTCTATTCGCTCCAGCGCTTTCTGGATCAGGCGCAATTCAGCCACCGCCTCATTACCCAATGCATCCAGCACCTCGTCATTTTCACGCTCCTGGGCCTGCTCGGACCAGTCTGCACTGGCCTTACGGGTCACATCCCGGGTAATGTTGGCGACACGCCGCTCCAGCTCATCCTGCCGGGTTTTCAGCCGCTGGCAAAACACCTCGTATTCTTTGTTCATTCGACTCCCTCTGTAGCTAACAAGATCCCGCCCATGCCCTATTCTAGTCAGACTGCCGGTCAGCGCGGTTGATCTGAATCATGACCGGAATGATCAATACTGCGGACTCATCACCCCACCAAATCAGCCAAATAGTCTAGCAAAGCCCTATCCTGCCACAGGGTTTCCTGCCAGAAAATCTCCAGGGGTATTTCTGCCAAGAAAAATCTATGTATTAACCGCGCATGCCTGCGGTCATGAATACCTGATTATTTGCGCCCGGGTCTTTATAATGCTGCGAACTTTCATCACTGTGGTTAACAAGAACGGTATTCCTGTTCATCACGGTGTGTCCACTGACACAACCAAGTATCCTGACTGTATGCAGATTGAGACCCGAAGCGAAAAAGTCAATTTCAACAAGCTGCAGAAGCGCCTGCGCCGCCTGACCGGTCAGGCTATTGCTGCCTACAACATGATTGAGGATGGCGACCGCATCATGTGCTGCCTGTCCGGTGGCAAGGACAGCTACGCCATGCTCGACATCCTGCTCAACCTGCAGAGATATGCCCCGGTCAGGTTTGAACTGGTCGCCGTCAACCTGGATCAGAAGCAGCCAGGCTTCCCTGAGCACGTACTGCCGGAATACCTGGCCAGCCTGGGTGTGGAATACCGAATTATCGAAGAAGACACGTACAGCATCGTCAAGGACAAGGTCCCTGAAGGCAAAACCACCTGCGCACTCTGCTCACGCCTGCGCCGAGGCATCCTTTACCGCACAGCTACTGAACTCGGTGCCACCAAGATTGCCCTGGGTCACCACCGGGAGGACATCCTGGAAACCCTGTTCCTGAACATGTTCTATGGTGGCAAACTCAAGGCCATGCCGCCCAAACTGATCAGCGATGACGGCAAACACATTGTCATTCGCCCCCTGGCGTTCTGCCGGGAAAAAGATATCGCCAAATTTGCCGAACTGAAAGAATTCCCTATCATCCCCTGCAATCTGTGCGGCTCCCAGCCTAACCTCCAGCGCCAGACGATCAAGGGCATGATGACCGAGTGGGACAAACGCTTCCCCGGCCGGATTGAAAGCATGTTCAGGGCGGTGACCAATGTCGCGCCCTCTCACCTGGCAGATACCAGGCTCTACGATTTCAGCAATCTGGCGCCACGAGGCACCCCTGTTGAGGATGGTGACACGGCATTTGACCGGGAAACATTCCCGCTCCAGTTTACTGCGGATAATGATGAAGAGGCGGAGACTGAAGACACCGTCATAAAACCGGTTAATATCATGGATAGACCGGCTTAATAAGAAAAAAGGGGCAATACTGCCCCTTTTTTCTTTACTCTAAACTATTGACCACGGGTATCATTCAGATCCCAGTCATAATCGTAACGAACACGTCCCTTGAAAGCCGCCAGCTTGTCCCGGAATTCCACCGTCGCGTATTGCTGCAAATGCTTCATCAATGACTGATAATCACCGAAATCAACGGCATACCAATCGTAAATCTTGGAAAGAGACAGCACTCCCCCTTCCAGCCTTACGCCTTTCGCTTGGTTGATGTACCGGCTGGCAGCCTTTTCCAGCTGTGTATCGAGATTTGCACCGGTGTAAGCCGAGAGCGCCAGATCAGGGCATCCCATGCTGGCACAGTTCACCGCATAATGAATCCGTTTGTCTTTCCAGATCGGACGCAAAATACGATGTTCGATATCATTCAGGGTCAACCGCTGCCCCGCCACAGTGATGAGGTCGTCATCCCAGGGACCAAAGCTGAAAAAACCTTCACCCAGTTTTCGGATGGATTTCACCGGATGATGATCAAGAATAAGCCGAACCGTCACTGCATTGTAGAGATTAATCCAGTACGCCATCTGCTCTCGACGGTTATAGCCGCGGGGATCAAGACCCGCCAGATACGCCAGATAATGATCAAGACTGGCGCGATCTTCCGCAGAAACACGACCATAATCAAACAGGCGCACGTCAGGCCTTTCAACCAGATAGGCATCCAGCAAGCGCTGCCATTCCACATGTGAAATCGCTTCAGCGCTATTCTCATGACTACGGTCCCACAGCGCCCAATACTCACTCTTTGGGGCCGCGACAGCCAAACCTGCCAGACACCAGATGATTACCCCTGATAGCCAATTGCGCCACATGGGCTTCCCTCCCCCCTGGATTCAAATCAATCGTGTCTATTGGATTAGCCAGCCCCCGGACTGGCTGGTGCCGTAAGCGCGACATCGTACTTTTCAAGACCGTTGCCCGTGATCATCGCCATCAACTCATGAACATAGGCTTCGCCCCGTTGGGAATAGCGTACAAGACCTGGAGACAGGTAAAGCCCGGTAACCGGTTGATCGTCCCGACGGGCCCCGGCACGCAAGGCCCGCAGATCCGCATACTGAGCATGGGTATTGATATTCAGGAGATAGGCAGCCACAGAGCCAGCGACGGAGTCAAATTTTCTGACTTCATGGTCGGCCCCTTCACTGCGCTGCGTGGGCACCAGACCACACCCCTTGCTGAAACACCACTGCCCAAACAGGTTATTCCCTGCTCGAGCAAAGCGGGATGTTCCCCAGGCCGATTCATTCGCAGCCTGGGCAAGCGCCAGCGAGACAGGCAGTGTATCAACACGCTCAAGCAGAGCAGCATACCACTGCGGCGTTAATTCATCCGCCAGTGTCAGACGGTATTTTTTCGCTACAGAAGCCAGCCACGTCTTATCTTTTTCACTCAACGAGGACTGACTGGATAGCTGCTGGATACGGGTACGCTCGGCCGCTATTTTCTGGTTTTCAGCATCAACAATGGGCTTCATATACCCAAAAAAGGCAGCCTTTTTCGCCCTAACATCCTGGATACTGCCAAAATCGGGCATTTCACTTTCAATCACAGGCTCGCTAGTCACAACCGGTTCCGTCACGGTGCTTTCCGCCTTTCGATCAAGAACAGAATTGACCAGCAAAACCGTCAATACCAGTAACAGCAGCAATACCGCTGCCATCTTGCCTAATCCCTGCTTCGCCGACATAGCACCTCAAGCTTTTATGTAAATTAACGAGATAAAACAGTTTTTCATACAATGCTGACTATTGCCATCCGGAGCGCCGCCTGTTCTACTGTTTATTAGCAGTATTGACAATAGACCCACAACCAAAACAGACAAGCCAGCTCATGAGCAGTCCAGGAGTTTCCTGATCGACTGGCAAGGAGGCAGAATCATGGCGCTTCATGTTTGGGGATTATTCACGCATCCTGACCAGGAATGGCGCAGTATCCGTGAAGAAAAATCCTCTATCATCAAAACCTATATGGCCAATGTGGTTATCCTGGCGGCGATTCCAGCCATATGTACCTATATTGGCACAACAGTGACCGGGTGGTCCCTGGCGGGCAGCAAAGAGGTTGTCAGACTGACGACTGACAGTGCTGCCTCCATGGCTCTGCTGGCTTATCTGGCCATGCTGTCAGGTGTCTACGTGATGGGTCGGGCAATCCACTGGATGGCACAAACGTATGAGTGCTTTCCCACCATCAGCCAGTGCGTTACCTTTGCCTCCTACACCACCACCCCCCTGTTTCTCGCCGGATTGATCGGCCTATACCCGTCCCTCTGGCTGATGATGCTGGTTGGGCTGGCGGCCGCCAGCTGGTCGACCTACCTGCTCTATACAGGCCTGCCGGTCTTTATGAATATCAGCAAAGAGCAGGGCTTTGTCTTTTCCAGCTCAATACTCTGTATTGCCCTGGTGGTACTGGTGGCGATTCTTGCCATCACCGTCGTTCTGTGGAGTATCGGGGTTGGCCCCATCTACACCAGCTGAGCCTGTCGGGAGGCTGGCTGCAAAGCTGCCTCCCTAACCCGCCATTAATCCGCATTTCTGCTACGTACAGTTCCCCCAACCGGACGATACGTCCAATTACGGCTAGTATCCATGGCCTTACGCAAGGCATGATCTAATCAACATGAGAAAGGTTTATCGTATACCGGTACTAAGGGCAGTCGCCGTGAGCCAGATAGAGCAGGACATCAACAGACGCATTCACCAGCTTATCCGCAAAGCGTCCCATTATTACGATATCCCTTTCCCTCCCCCGATAATCCTGATGGATTTACTGGGTAGCGACGCCGGGCAGGCACTCCCTGGCAAGAATCGGCTAAGATTCAACCCTGCCCTCTACCGGCAAAACCCCACCCATTTTGTCCATCATATCGTTGCCCATGAAGTGGCACATCTGATCGCTGCCAAAGTCTACGGCCACCGGATAAAACCCCACGGCAAGGAGTGGCAAGCCGTCATGACGCTGTTTCAGGTACCACCGGAGCGCTGCCACAACTACGATATACGCCATGCCGGGCGTCACCATTTCATCTATGGCTGCGACTGTCCGGAGCGGGAAATTCCACTAACAGCTATTCGCCACAACCGGATTCAGCGAGGCGTTAAATATCACTGCCAACACTGCGGATCTGCGCTGGCATTCCGTTTTGACGCCCGAAATCCCAGGCAACAGCCAATCCCAAAGACAGCCTGAGCGAACCTCAGGCCAAGGCATCCTCGGCTTCGCCAGCGCTAACGGAAGAGGCCTCAAACACTCTTAACACTGTCAGGAATTCATCCCCGTAAGCCAGCAACTTGCGTTGACCAACACCGGACACCTGCTCCATCTCGCTAAGACTTGCGGGACGACGGCGAATCATTTCCCGCAGCGTCGAATCATGGAAAATCATATAGGGAGGAATACCCTGTTCCTTGGCAAGTTCCCGGCGCGCCTCCCGCAACGCATCCCAGAGCGGCTCATCTTCCGGATGGACTTCAACCACTTTTCCGATGCTATCTCGGGTTTCACGCGCCTCCTGCACCTCGTACCGGTCACGCCGCAGCATCAACACTTCATCGCCGCGCAGGAGCGGACGGCTTGTTTCCGACAACTGCAAACCGCCATGCTCTTCAATAACACTGAGAAAACCACGCGCCACCAGCTGGCGATACACGGAACGCCACTGCTTCTGACTGAGGTCACGACCAATACCAAAGGTCGACAACTGGTCATGCCCAAGCTGCTTCACCCGGGCATTCTCTCTGCCCATCAGCACATCCACCAGATGGGTAACCCCATAACGCTGACCGGTTCGATAGACATTCGACAGGGCTTTTCTGGCCGCATCGGTGGCATCCCAGGTCACAACCGGCTCTGCACAGAGGTCACAATGCCCACAGGGTTCATCCAGCGCCTCATCAAAATAGGCCAGCAGTGCCTGCCGACGACAACCACTGATTTCGCAGAACGCCAGCATGGACTCCAGCTTCTGCTTCTCAACATTCCGGACGGAGACATCTGCACTGGACTGGGACAGCATCTGCCCCAGAATAATGACATCCTGCAACCCATAAGCCAGCCACGCGGTTGCCGGCAAGCCGTCCCGCCCGGCACGACCGGTTTCCTGGTAATAGGCCTCAATACTGCGCGGTAGATCCATGTGCGCGACAAAACGGACATCCGGCTTATCCACCCCCATACCAAACGCTACTGTTGCCACCATAATCAGCCCTTCCTCATTATGGAAAAGATGCTGGTTGCGAGAACGCGTTTCCGGGGACATACCGGCATGGTAAGGCAGTGCACGAATACCGTGATTATTCAGCCACTCAGACAGTTCTTCGACCTTCTTCCGGGAAATACAGTAAACAATGCCTGATTCCCCCGGGTGATCTTTCAAAATAAACGCATGCAACTGCTGCTTGGCCTGACGCTTCTGGGAAATGCGATAAAAGATATTGGGACGATCAAAGCTGCCAACGAATGACTCTGCCTGATTCAACGCCAGGCGCTCAATGATTTCCCGCCGGGTACGGCTGTCCGCCGTGGCGGTCAATGCCACCCGTGGCACACCGGGGAAACGCTGCCCCAGTACAGCGAGTTTCAGATATTCCGGTCGGAAGTCATGCCCCCATTGGGAGACACAATGGGCTTCGTCAATGGCAAATAGCGCAACCGTAATCTGCTCCAGAATCGCCAGCATACGTGGCAACAGCAGGCGCTCAGGCGCTACGTAGAGCAGATCCAGTTCCCCACGCACCAGATCTTCTTCGGTCTGCATCTGCTCCTGCACAGACATCGCCGAGTTAAGGCATCCAACCCGAACACCCAACTGGTTCAGGCTTCTCACCTGGTCTTCCATCAGGGCGATCAGGGGCGAAACCACAACAGCGGTTCCTGGCCGTATTAATGCCGGTACCTGGTAGCAGAGACTTTTGCCACCACCGGTCGGCATCAGTACGAGCGCATCCCCACCGGCCAGCACACGCCGGATCACCGGCTCCTGCTGTCCGCGAAATGCCGTAAAACCAAAGGTATTATGGAGAACTTCAAGCGCCTTGTCGGACATTCAGTACCTTACACCAGGATCAGAATCACGACCGTAAGACGGCTGCGATGCAATCTGTCAGACGGTTTAACAAGCCAGGCAGTATACACTTTGCTTGAGCGCCGCGCTGCCCTAGAATGCGCCCATCTGGCAGACCGATTGCCATCTTATTCTTTTTGAGGTTATTCCTTTGGATATGCACCATCAGCACCTTGCCGATTTCCTGACCGAGCTGGCCGGCGACCGCGAAACCGAACAGCAGGAAGATGTCATGGATTACTGCTCCGCCCACGGATTTCTCACTGGCCTGGTTGTCGGCCCGGTGACCGTGGACGATACAACCGCGCTGGATTACATGGCAGCCGGACTGACAGACCAGGCCTCCCCGGAAGCAAGGAACAACGCCCTCAAGGGCATCCGGACTATCCGTGCGGAGATTGACCGCCAACTCAACAGCGATGAAGATGAACTGGAGATTCCCGCTGAAGTCGCAGCCAACCAGTCCCCGATGGACTCCCCGCTGGCTGACTGGAGTACCGGTTTTATTGAAGCCCATTTTGAACATGAAGAACACTGGCTGGATACCCATGAACAGGAAGTGGCTGAGTTACTGCTCCCTGTGATGACCATTTCCGGCGTATTCAGTGACGAGCCGGAGTTCCGCGAGATCAGCGCCAATGCCGATCTGGTCATCGATATGTGCGAACAGCTCCCTGACATCCTGGTCGAAATGTACCTGCTATTCCATAGCGCCGACGAGAAGAAAAGCGGCAGACAGTAATGAAAGCGGGTATTGGTTACGTGCCAGCACGCGACCAATACCCTCCCAACCAGTGCATAGAAGCTCCTGCTTACAAAGTCTCCACGACCGACTTGGCATCAGGACGATACCAGACCTCCACCCGACGGTTTTTCACCTTCCCTGTATTGTTTTGTTGATCCGTCAATGCCAGATAGGCGCCAAACCCCAAAACATCGACCTGAGCACGGGGAACCCCCTCACGGATCAAGGCCTGACGCACTACGCGCCCCCGCAGTCGTGACAGCAGCTTGGCATTGGGGTTATAGCCTTTGGTTTCCGCAAAACCGACCAGAAGCAGTCGACCGGGCTGCTCCTTAAGGAACGATGCGAGCCGCTCAACATCCTTCAGCGCCTTGTTATCGAGCATGGCTTTGCCTTCATAAAAACGGAAATTCACCGACAACCGATAATGGTTGTCGACCTGTTCACGGTAGTAGATCGGCTCATCATCCAATACCGGCGACAACGGCTTCACATTCTGGGAGATATACCCCACGTGATCGACCACCTTCTGCCCCTGCCGGCTCACCGCAAAGCCCATGAAATCCTGCGCATAGCCATTAGGGCGGATCGAAGGAAGATAGAAGAAAAGACGGCGAGCCAAAGCGTAATCTTCTGTCGCCACCGTCAGCCGGCCAGGCCACAATGCACGGGCCTCGCCACTGGCAATGGCCAGCGCCTTGGCCTGCCCGATCGTATTCAGGCTCACAAAACCGATGGCACCACGATCGGCCGTCACGCGTCCGGACAGCACGGCGTTGGATTCAAACCGGATAGCGGCCGGTGTCAGCGGGTAATCCTTACCCAACACCAATTTTCGAAACGTATCCCAGGTGCCTGACCGCTCGTCCCGGGCATGGACTACTATGGGACGATCCTCGCCACCGAGTTCTGACCAGTTCGACACTTCGCCGGAAAAAATCCGTGCCACCTGATCGATATTCAGCTGTTGCAACGGATTGTCCGGGTGCACAACGACCGCAATACCATCAATACCAACCACAGACTCGGATGAGGCCGACATCAAGTCACCATACCGCACCAGCGCCAGCCGCTCTTTTTTGCGAATCTGACGTGATGACGCCGCCATATCCGCCTCATTATTCAGTAAAGCCCTGAATCCGCTGGAACTGCCATGCGCCTTGACGTTAACCGTCACATGACGCCCACTGGAATGTATGGCCACGATCCGCTGCTCATTCTCCACGGCAGCTGGCTGTATTTGCGCCTGCTGAAAGCCACGTGCCATCAACCAGTCCCGCACCAGCGCTGGAGCCAGGCGTGCACCAATGGTATTAGACCCCTGCATCGTGAACAGCACGTCAGGCGGGTCAACAAACAGGCTCGACGCGATTTGCTCACTGGCCCGCAGCGATGCAACTCCTGCCATCAGCACGACAACCAGCAGTAAACGTACCATGTATCCGTACTCCCCTCTCGTCCGTTTTATTGCAATCATTGGTTTTAGCTGGTAAGAAAATTAGCAGTACAATATTGCGAAAACATGACACGGGGTCTGCGGTATCAGCCGCACCAAACAACGGATATCTGTATGACAGCCACTTACGACCTGATCTTCTCCGGTGAGACCAACGACGACGTGGGAGAGGCGCAGGTGCGAAAAAACGTCGCCGCCCTGTTTAAAGCGAGTCCGGCACAGGTTGAAAAACTGTTTTCCGGAAAAACCGTGGTTTTGAAAAACGGACTGGATGAAGCGACAGCCAAAAAATACCAGGCCGCCTTAAAAAAGGCGGGTGCCGTCTGCCAGCTGAGACCAAAACAGTCAGAAAAGGCTCCCGCACCGCAACCCGAACCCTCCCCGGCTGTGGCACCTGAACCCAAACCGTCACCAGAACCTTCGGCCAGTGACAAGACCCAAATTAGCACTCCCGAGGCAGGGATCTCCGTTGAGCCTGCAGGCACCGACGTCCAGGACAAGAAACCGGAACCACAATACGATGTCCCTGACACCAGCAACATCAGCCTGCGTCCACAATCGGGCTACCTGGTTGATCCTGCCCAGGATGAGCCACCGCCGGCACCGGATACCAGTCACATTACGCTCGACTCACAGGATTAATCCGTTACTGTCCCTGACCAATCAGGCAGGGACAAACACTATTCACTCAACAGCGATGGGATCCTATCATGCATAGCCGTTTACTCACTTTCGTTGGCGCATTACTGTTACTGGCCACCGGTATCAGCCATGCCAGCTCACCGGAATCGGCCACCAGCACACCTGAAGCCCAAACGAACAGCGTGATCGTTGATATCAACACCAACCAGGGTACGATCACCCTCAACCTGGATAAAAAACACGCCCCTGAAACCGTTCACAATTTCCTCAACTATGCCAACGAAGGATTTTACGACGGCACCATCTTCCACCGTGTCATAGCTAACTTTATGATCCAGGGTGGCGGCATGACGCCGGAGATGAGCCGTAAGCAGACACACAAACCCATTCAGAATGAGTCTGGTAACGGCCTGTCCAACCAGAGGGGCACCATCGCCATGGCCAGAACCAACAACCCTGACAGCGCAACCAGCCAGTTCTTTATCAACCTGGTTGACAATAACTACCTTGATGGCTCCCAGTCTCAACCCGGCTACACCGTTTTTGGCGAGGTCATCGACGGTATGAATGTGGTGGAGAAGATCGGCAAAGTGCGCACGACCCGTAAAGGACCACATGCTGATGTTCCAGCAGACACCATCACCATCAACAGCGTCACTGTACGCCAATAACGGTCAATCGCTCTGTATTCGCCATGACCGGTCATCGGTCATGGCCTGTCAGGGAAGTCAACCCAAACCTCTGACGCTTTGTTACTATCCCCTCAATAAACAAGGCAAAACCAGCTGTTTTGGCATAACAATACTTTTCAAAAGACAAAGGACGGGTAATGCGCAAATTACCACTCATCCTGCTGATACTTCTCCTGGCCACACTGTCGCACTTCACGCAGGCAAGCGATGTATGGGCCGTTTATCCTAAATCACTCCCCCAATATGATTACAGTGGCGATAAACTGAAACATCATTGGGATCGTCTCACCACCGGTATTAATGAACCTTTTCCTGATGTCGTCTATTTGAAAAGCATGGTGAACAGCTATCCCGAGCTGGCCAGAATCATTACTGATGCACTCAGCAAAGCCAACACCTCTGACACTCAGACTCTCAACCCCAAGGCTATCAGTGATGCGCAATACCAACATTACGCATTACAGCTACAGGAGGCCTGGCGCGCCCTGTTCGAAGGCCGGTTTCAGGAAGCTAAACAGCTCGGGATACGGCTGGGACCCGCTGGCTATATCCCAGCGCTCTATGCACAATGCATTTATGCCCAGCATTTAGCTCGATCGCCTCAGGAAAAGCATGACCTTCTACGGGAAGTGATTACACTCTCTGACAGCATGCGTGATTACCAGCCAGCAACCCATTATGTCCTGTTCAGCAATGCTTACGCCAAAGCCCGCATTGCCGAGGATCTCAGCCTCAGCGAAGCCCTGGCAACCGGTTACACCGGGCCTATGAAATCAGATCTTGAACATTTAATGTCACTGCAACCCGACCACCTTTTCGGTGCCGCAGCACTGGGTGGTGTACACGCGGGAATAATCGAAAAAGCCGGAAAATTGGTTGGCAGAATGACCTACGGCGCCAATGAAAACACCATGCGGAAATGGTTTGAACAGGCGATGACTCATACCCCACTGCCACCGGTCATCCCATTAGAATACAGCGTCGCCCTGCAGCGACTCTACGGCAACAAAGAAACGGACAAAATCAGGAAACTGCTGACAACAGCGAATCAAATCACGCCTGTCAATGCCGAAGAAAGCCTGGAAATGGTTAAGGTGGGTGCAATGCTGGAAATGATAAAGAGAAACACTAACCAGTGACGACAACAATCAGTCCGGCCAGCCATTATCATCGGCTCGCCGGACTCACAATCAGGCAGTGACCTCCCGGCGCCCGGCAAAGGCATGGGCCAGCGTACCGCCATCGACGTACTCCAGCTCCCCCCCCAATGGCACACCATGGGCAATACGCGAGACCGTCAATCCATGACGACGCACCTGATCCGCCAGATAATGGGCCGTCGCCTCCCCTTCCACTGTGGGGTTGGTCGCCAGAATCACTTCCTCAACCTCAATCTCATCCAGCAGACGCAGCAACTCAGGCGCACCGATATCATCCGGACCAATACCATCAATAGGCGACAGATGCCCCATAAGGACAAAGTAGTAACCGCGATAACTCCCCGCCTGCTCAATGGCCAGGACATCCGCAGGCGTCTCAACGACACAGAGCAAACGCTGATCACGCGTATGGCTGGAGCAGATTGCGCAGAGTTCAGTCTCTGCTAGCGTACGACACCGCTTGCAGTGCCCTACCCCTTCCATGGCGGCCTGAAGCGTTTCGGCAAGCGCCAGCGCCCCTCCCCGGTCACGCTCCAGCAGATGCATAGCCATACGCTGAGCACTCTTGGGACCGACACCCGGCAAGCAGCGCAGCGTCTCCATCAGGCGAACAATTAACGGGCTGAATGACATAGTTTGGCGTGTCTCAGAAAGGCATCTTGAAGCCGGCTGGCAGCCCCATGCCACCTGTCAGCTCAGACATACGGTCCTGCTGGTTCTTTTCCAGCTTGCGTACAGCGTCGTTCACTGCTGCAGCCAACAGATCTTCCAGCATTTCCTTCTCTTCAGTCATCAGGCTGGGATCAATAGTGACACGGCGAACATCGTGACGCCCGTTCATGACCACCTGTACCAGCCCGGCACCAGACTCACCCTGCACTTCGGCGTTGGCCAGCTCTTCCTGCATTTTCTGCATCTGCTCCTGCATCTGCTGAGCCTGCTTCATCAGGTTGCCCATTCCACCTTTCAACATATCCACCTCATATTGACCGACCCGCCCGGCAAGACAGATCTGATATTGCTATTTCGTCGTTCAACGGTCGACTATCCGTCAACCGGCTCAATCGTATGATCAAGAATGGTGCCGGAGAATGTGCTGACCAATGTCTTCACCCCCTCATCGGCATAAATACTGTTTACCGCTTCCTGCTGCCGCTCCTGTCGACGCCGTTCACGCCACGCCGCCGGGGTTTCCCGGTCAGCCACGCCTGGCGCTACCGCCAACGTAACCGCCGCGTCAAAATAGTCACTGAGCGCCGCTTCCATACGTAGACGATGAGTGTCGTTGTATAAGGTATCGTGGTTCTGGTCAAGTACCATGGTGATACGATGACCGTCGACGGTTTCCAGCAGGCAATAGGATGCAATCGTACGGGTAACCCCGGCCAATGGCAGCTCCTGGAATACCGCGATCCAGCTATCAGGCGTCAACGCAGACAACGGCAATCGCTCCGTTGGCGACGGTAATACCTCTTCATCCATCGACGCTGGCGATTCATCCACTGCATCAGCGCCAACAGGAAGATCCAGTGGCGCTGGCCCTAGCACCTCAGGCAACGTCACCACCGAGGGTTCCGGCCGTGATGACTCTAGCGCCGAGTCAGGAATAACAGCCGCCGGCTCATCAAGAACAACGGACTGCGACATGCCCCGATCCTGCACCATCGATTCGGTTGCCAGGGCATTGAACACATCCGCATCGGCATCGTCCATCGGTAAAGGCGCTGTATCCGGCTGCACCAGCTCCGGCTCCGATACCTCTTGAGTGATGCCACCTGCAGGCTCAGGCTCTTCACGCTCACTCTGTTCCGGCGGGGAAGTCGCAGGGCTACTTTCCCCCGGCCCAGTCGGCGATCGCCCCTGCTGCAGCGGTTGAACCGGCGCCACAGGGACACCATCGGGACGGAAAGCCAGCATACGCAGCACCACCATCTCAAACCCTGTGCGGGGATCAGGCGAGAGCGGCAGGTCACGTCGACCAATCAGGCCAGACTGATAGTAAAGCTGCACATCCTCAGCCGTCATCTGCCGCGCAAGGGACAGTACATTACCCCGGTCCCCCTGGCTGTTATCCACGGCGTCAGGGACCGCCTGCGCAATGGCTACCCGGTGCAGGACAGACAACATATCACCCAGGACCGAGGCATAGTCCGGCCCATGCTCCGCCAACCCGGCCACGGTATTCAATACGTTTGAAGCATCACCGGTGGCCAGTGCCGAGACCACATTCAACACCAAGCTTCGATCAATGGTCCCGAGCATGGCGCTGACACCCTGCTCGGTAATCGTATTATCACAGAAAGCAATCGCCTGGTCGGTCAGGCTGAGCGCATCACGCATACTGCCGTCAGCCGCTCGCCCAAGCTGCCAGAGAGCGCTGGGGTCATAGTGAACGCCCTCCTTATCCAACACATCCTGCAGATGCCCCACGACCTTTTCAGGGGACATATTCTTCAGACTGAACTGCAGGCAGCGAGACAGGATGGTGATAGGCAGTTTCTGCGGATCAGTAGTGGCAAGCAGGAACTTCACATGGGGCGGCGGCTCTTCCAGCGTTTTCAGCAGCGCATTGAAACTATGCTGCGAAAGCATGTGTACTTCGTCGATCAGGTAGATCTTGAAGCGGCCACGGGTGGGCGCATACTGCACGTTATCGAGCAGTTCACGGGTATCTTCCACCTTGGTCCGGGATGCGGCGTCGACCTCAATCAGATCAACAAAACGACCTTCATCGATCTCCCTGCAGGCTGAACACTGCCCACACGGCTCCGAAGTGACACCTGTCTCGCAGTTCAGGCACTTGGCCAGGATACGGGCAATGGTCGTTTTACCGACTCCCCGGGTACCCGTGAAAAGATAGGCGTGGTGAAGCCGGCCACTGTCAAGGGCATTGATCAGCGCCTGCAGGACATGCACCTGTCCTACCAGCTCCTTGAAGGTACGGGGGCGCCACTTTCGGGCAAGTACCTGATAACTCATTGGCGATTCATTACTCCAGGGACAATTCCGGACACGAATTTAAATGCCAGCCAACCTGCAGCACCACTCAAACCGGGAAACCGCAACAGACGACAGATCATTCCACAACGGTGACAGGAAGACACTCAGGCAATTACAACGTTATATGCTAACTGAAATCACCCCGGCAATGCACGAAACCACAGCACGAAATCGTTTTCAGGGATACAAATGAGGTAATAGATAAGACAGTATAGAATGGAGGCGTCCCCTACCAGCCACACCCCGGCACATGTGCGCACTGCTACCGTTGCTCCCTTCCGGGCCTGGCGGAGTTCACAGCTGCTCATTGCGGGGGGACCGGCAAGGTCCGCCATAAAGATGCCGACTGAGAGCTCGTCGGCAGCGGGTGCATTCTCTCTGAAAGCACACCCGTTTGCAACCCCGTTTCTCAGCCAAACAGACTGAAAATACCGAGCCCAATGAAGAGTACTGCCGCCACAAAGCGTACCCACCGCAGCTTGAAACGATCACCGGCACGACAACCTACCCATACTGCCGGAATATTGGCCAGCATCATGCCCAGCGTCGAACCGGCCACCACCATCAGCAGCGCATCATAGCGCGCCGCCAGGATCACCGTTGCCACCTGCGTTTTGTCACCGATTTCCGCCAGAAAGAAAGCCACCAGCGTGGCCAGAAACGGTCCCAGCTGCCGCCGGTTATCGCTATCGTCATCCACGTTGTCAGGAATCAGCGTCCACAGCCCCACCCCGATAAAGGAAAGCGCCACCAGCAGTTGCAGCGTGTCCGGCGAGAAGACACCGGCCAACCACTGTCCAGCCAACCCGGCTAGCCCATGATTCGCCAGCGTAGCAATCAGAATCCCCCAGAACAGCGGCCAGAAGCGTCGATAGCGGCAGGCCAGCAGCAAAGCCAGCAACTGGGTTTTATCACCAATTTCTGCGATAGCGACACTCAGCGTCGAGACAAACAATGCGTCCAAGAAAACATCCAGAAGGGCGGGTCTGACAACGTCGGAACACACTACCCTGCCCGCCCTAGGACTCAGGATACTGTGTTCCGGTCTTGCCAAACCAGGGAACCCGTGACAGGTTCCGGCAGGTCGCGATCGCCATGGCCATGAGGGCCAAGTATGTTGACGATCACACTACAAAGGGAGCCGACAGATGACTCCCGGGAGCAGGCTACTCCCCGGTAACAGGTGCGTAGCCTAGCGGGATACGCTGAAAGTTACAAATCAGCACAATCCGTAGACGTGACGCAGCTGAGCAATGTAACCCTGATCAAGGCACAGGGTCTTACCCGGCGCATCGGAAATCTTTGCCACGGGCTGACCGTTACAGCTCACCAGTTTCAACACGATACTCAGGGGAGATACGCCGACATCATTAGTCAGCCAGGTACCAATTCCAAAACTGACGCGGATTCGATCACGAAAATAGCGGAATATGTTCAGCGCCATATCGAGGTTCAACCCATCGCTGAAAACCAGCGTTCGCGTTAAGGGATCAATACCCAGCGACTCATAGTGGGCAATCGCCTTCTCCCCCCAAACAATGGGGTCACCTGAATCATGACGCACCCCCTGATAAGCCTGAGCGAGGCCCCGATTAAAATCATTCAGGAAAGCATCCATATTGATGGTATCCGTCAAGGCGATACCCAGCTCACTACCATACTCCTCCAGCCAGACTTTTAGCGCCTGCTTCTGACTGGAACCCAGATCAGGCGTGAGTGCCTGGTGCGCCTGCAGCCATTCATGCGCCATGGTCCCCACTGGCCGCAATCCGAACTCGCGGGCCAGCATGACATTACTGGTTCCGGTAAACTGGGCCGGCACCGACTCCGCCAGACAGGCGATCAACTCGCGCTGCCAGGCGCCACTGAAACGGCGACGGGTACCAAAATCCACAAAACTAAAGCCATCGTACATCCGCTGCCTGGCAGCTCCACGAAGCTGGTCCAGTTTATCAGACAGCCGGCGGCGCCCTTCATCCAGATTCATGACCGGCTCGAGGTAACGGCCATACAACTCACTGACGATCGCCAGAATGTAGATTTCAAACAAGGTGATTTCCAGCCAGCTTCCCTGGATATCAATCTCCA
Source organism: Kistimonas asteriae (assembly GCF_018263925.1). Taxonomy (GTDB): domain Bacteria; phylum Pseudomonadota; class Gammaproteobacteria; order Pseudomonadales; family Endozoicomonadaceae; genus Kistimonas; species Kistimonas asteriae. Next base: position 62,341 of record NZ_JAEVHF010000015.1, on the reverse strand, counting down.
GCCCCTGCGCACCGGTACCGATAGTGACGCAGTCCGGATCCAGGCGCGTAGCCTGCAGATAATCAAGGTAATCCGCCTGAAACAACCCAGTCGCTTCCATCCATTGTCGCTCATCCGGAGACAGACGCAGGCCTGCCAATGCGACCACCTCCTCACGAATACGTTCTGCCAGTGGCGCCAGGTTCGTGTTCGTACGGCAATGAAAGCGGGCTTCCACCAACGCATCAGGATAATGATGAAAAATCGCCTGCTGCATGGTGAATTTGTAAAAATCCGTATCCAGTAACGACGAAATAACCGGTCCGGTCATACAACGATCTGCTCTTTTATAATCACAAAAACCCGATACCGTCAGTCATCAATACCATCAAAATCACTGACAGAATCAATAAATTCAGCGCCCGCTGCGATCATTTCCCGACAGGCAGACTCCGACGAATGCGGCGCCAGACCTCGACAGGCCGTACGGTTCACAATAACCCGAAAGTCAGCCCTCAACAGCTGCTGCACAGTGGTCCGGACACAGTAATCCAGCGCCAGCCCACCGACCAACACCGTATCGACGCCCTGCTGCCGAAGGTATTCTATGACGCCCGTACTACGCTGTTCTGCCAGGTCGTGGTAACAGGCACCATACGGGTGCATATCTGGTTCAATGCCTTTCCAGACAAAGAAGTCATACCCCGTGGTCTCGGGCAAGCCATCAAGCAACTCAAAGCCCCGTGTACCCGGCACCGCATGCACCGGCCAGCGGACATCCACATTATCCCCTGCGACAGGTGACAATACTGGCCGCTCTGCATCCGCAATCCATACCGCCGATGGCGGATGCGCATCTTTAGAACCAATCCGATGGCCAGCACAGGCTGCCTGCCTGTTCAACTCCTCCACAATAAGGTGGCCTTCCGGAACCGGCAATTCCTGCGGACAAAGCGGGGTAAAACACTTCTGTGCGTCCACATCAAAAGCGGCCGTCCGCTCTTTACTGCCTAGCTTCGGCATAACCACCTGATCACATAATGAACTATATTCACTAACATAGTGAATATAGTTCATTAACCTGTCAAGATAACACTGTACAGGTATACTGACGAAAGGGTTTCAACCGGTTCTGGCCAAGCGGCGCAAACAGCGGTTTATAGAGATATTCATGCCAACAGAAAGGACAACCACTGCCATGTCAGTGTCGACTGCATTGATTTCCGTTGACGTGGCGGCATTCCGGATACACGAAGGAGCACTCCAGGTATTGACTCGCCTGCCCGATGCGCAAACAACAACCGTCCAAGCGGCACTGCCGGCAGGCAGAATCCAACCCGAACTGGACCGTGAATTGGATGACGCAGCTCGCCGGCAGATACACACATTAATCAATGCCGAACCGGGCTATCTTGAACAGGTCATCTCCATTGGCAATCATCACCGGGATTCCCGGGGCTGGTCGTTGACCGTCGTTTACTGCGCCCTGCTCAGTGCAGATTTAACCATGACCGATAGTCCATTGGCACGCTGGTACGATATCCAGGATGGAAGCCCACTATGCGCTTTATCTTACGATCATGCCGAATTGGTGGAAGAAGCGATAAGGCGACTGCAAAGCAAGATCCAGTACACGACAATTCCTCTTTACCTGCTGCCTGAACTCTTCACCCTGGCGGATATCAGGGATGTCTTTCGTATCATTCTGGGCAAGGCGCCGCCCATGCGCTCCATCCGTAACCGCTTTCTGGCTGGCAATCTATTAGAAGACAGCGGCCAGAAGCGCCGCGGCAGTAATCGCCCCGCGAGCCTCTACCGCCTTGCCGACCGAAACTGCACACGCCTCTTCAACCGGCTCTACCATACAACACAGACCGGGTAACGCTTCAACGAGCCGACAGCAGATCCTTGAGTGCATCTTCCAGCGCTGGAAATGCAAAGGAGAAACCATGCTCCATCACCCTCGCCGGGATCACCCGCTGCCCCCCTAGCAGCAGTGAGGCGGACTCTCCCAACAGCACGTGTAATGCAGGACCCGGCATCGGCAAAAGACAGGGACGATGGAGTATCGATGCCAGCGTCTGTGCAAGCTGGTCGTTCGTCACAGCATGAGGCGCCGTGGCATTGAAAGCCCCTGACAACGACGAATCCCTGAGTAGAAACAGGATAATACTGACCATATCGTGGACATGAATCCAGGAGACGACCTGTCTGCCATCCCCCATTCGTCCCCCCAGCCCAAAACGAAACGGCGGCAACATCCGGGACAACGCACCGTATTCCGGATGCAGGACAATCCCGGTGCGTAGCAGACAGACCCGTATGCCCAGCGATTCCATCTGCCTGGCCTCTTTTTCCCAAAGACGACAGAGGTCAGCCGCAAAGTCATCACCTGGCCGATCCTGCTCCGCAAGGTTAACATCGCCGCCATGCATCCCGTAATAACCGATGGCAGAGCCACTGATCAACACCCCAGGCCTTGCCCCCAGTCGCTCAAAGCATTCCCGTAACTGCCGGGTGACACCGATACGGCTGTCTATCAATACCTGTTTACGCCCAACCGTCCAACGTTTATTGAAAATCCCTTCACCTGCCAGGTTAATACAGGCATCAACCCTGGGCTGCTCCTGTAGCTCTTCCAGCGACAAGACAACAATCACCGATGGTCCCAGTATGTTGATGACACGATCAAACGGAGGGCGTGCATACACAATGACCCGCCAGCCATCCGCCAGTAGCTCAGGTATCAGAAACCGTCCTATAAACCCCGTTGCCCCGGTCACCAGAACCGTCTTTTCAGCTCCACCCGTCCCTGCAACACTGTTGCTCATAGCATCCACCCTTGTGGGGATTAGTCGATCATGTTCTTCCAGTATAATGTCAGCAAATGATTATCCCTTTGCAATAGCAAGGACTGCACTCGGAGACATTATGAAACTCAGCCGATACGCCGTAACCAGCCTTTTGCTCATCAACCTGACAGGCCCGGCCATCGCAGATAACGCCTCCACCACAAACATACCATTGGAAAAGTTACAGGCTGTGGTACAAGCGAAGGGCTGCGCCAGCTGCCACGGAACCCGCGGCCAGGGTAATCCCGCCATGAAAGGGCCCAAGCTGGCCGGCCAGACAGCTGACGCACTGGCCAGCAAGCTCCGGGACTATCGCAAAGGCGAGATTAAAAACCCTACCATGAATGTTATGGCCTATCGGCTTTCCGATCAGGAGATCGCCGAGCTGTCAGAATACTTCAGCCGATTTCAATGACAGTCGTAAACAGGTTTTTATGCACCCTTCAAATAACGCTGTTCAAGATGCTGACGGAAATAGGCCGGATTGAGCGCCTCACCGGTGGCAGACTGAATCAGTGCATCCGTTTCCAATCGAGAACCCTGCTGCCATATGCTGTTTCGCAGCCAATCAAAAACACCCTGAAGATTTCCTTCACGAATCTGCGCATCAACATCCGGCTGCTGCCTGCGTAACACGGCAAATAGCTGCGCGGCCACCATGGCACCAAGGGTATAACTGGGGAAATAACCAAAAGAGCCGTCGGTCCAGTGAATATCCTGCATACAACCATCGCGGTGATTGCCCTGTGTATCCAAACCCAGAGAAGCCTGCATCTTCTCATCCCAGAGTCCAGGAATATCACCCACTTCAATGCGCCCTTCTACCAGATCCCGCTCAATCTCATAGCGAAGAATAATGTGTGCAGGATAGGTGACCTCATCAGCATCCACCCGAATAAAGCCCGGACTGACCCGATTATATATACGACAAAGGTTATCTAGATCCAGCGCAGGGTCATCACCCAGCGCCAGAGATTCAACAATCCATGGTGCAATCAACGACAGAAACGCCGGACTCCGCCCCAACTGCATTTCGAAAAACAGGCTCTGGCTTTCATGAACGCCCATGGAGCGGGACTCACTCACAGGTAAGCCCAACGTTGCTGCCGGCCGGTTCTGCTCATAACGGGCATGACCCGTTTCATGAATAACCCCCATTAACGCCTGGGTAAAGTCATCCTCGTTGTAACGGGTGGTAATACGTACATCTTCCGGCACGCCACCACAAAATGGGTGAACACTGACATCCAGGCGACCATGGTCAAAGTCAAACCCCAGCAATGTCATGATTTTGCGCCCCAGCACCGCCTGCTTTTCGATAGCGAAAGGGCCTTTGGGCGTAAGAACCACATCCTGCTTCTGCTGTTCACACACGCTCTGGATCAGTGATGGCAACCAGGATTTCACGTCAGAAAAAATGCGATCCAACGTTACACAGCTCATACCTGGCTCATAGAGATCGAGCAAGGCATCATAGGGCGAACAGCCCATGCTCTCAGCACGGATTTGCGCCTCTTCCCTGGAGAGTTTGACGACAGTTTCCAGATTCACAGCAAAACCCTGCCAGTCATTTTCCTTGCGCTGCGTGCGCCAAGCATGTTCACAGGCACTGCCAGCCAGGCTCCTGGCCTGCACCAGCGCCTCAGGAATTACCGTAGCCTGCTGCCAGACACGCCGCATTTCACGCAGTGACGCTTTACTGTCAGTATCCAATGCACCGCTGTCTGCCTGATCCAGCCATTCCCCAACCTGAGGGTGTGTTTTTTCCCGGTGAATGATCACAGCCAGCTCAGCCAGCGCTTCACTGCGCGCCTGATTGCCACCCGGCGGCATCATGGCAGCCTGATCCCATTGCCCCATGGCGGCAAGATGGCTTAAGCGATGAATCTTTCGAAAATGTTCCTGCAGGTTGTCCAGCGCGTTGCCCATAATTTCACCCTATGATTGAGTCAATCCGAATCATCGCCTGCCAACATGATCAGCGATACCGCAGTTCGACACCGGCGTTTTTCGTTTGCAGCAGCGGCAAGGAGGCCGCGGTAGCATCGCAGGGCAGGAGCCCTGTCGATGCGGTGGAAAACGGAAAGCGCCGGTGCGATCTACCCCGATCTCACCCAAACAGCACTCACCGCTTACCCAGAGCCGCCAAACCAAAACCTTGCCACACCCGCTGCCTGATAGCCGTCAAATCATCCAGCATCATATACAACGCGGGAATCAGAAACAGGGTGATGACCGTGGCAAACAGAATCCCGAATCCCAGAGATACCGCCATCGGTATGACAAACTGTGCCTGCAGACTCTTCTCGAGAAGAATCGGTACCAGCCCCAGAAAGGTGGTCAACGACGTCAGTATGATAGCCCGAAAACGATTTTCACCCGCCTGCAGCACGGCATCTTTCAGCCGCATACCCGCTTCACGCCCCCGGTTAATGAAGTCGACCAGAATCAGACTGTCATTAACCAGTACCCCCGCCAATGCAATGAGGCCATAGATCGATAACATACTGAGATTAAGTCCCAACACGCCATGCCCAAACACAGCCCCGATCAAACCAAACGGGATAATGGACATGATGATAAACGGCTGGGTATAGGAGCGCAGCGGAATGGCAATCAATGCATAGATCATGAACAACGCCAACAGGCCAGCCTGCGACAGTTTGCTCAGCGTTTTTTGTTCTTCCAGACTGGCGCCTTCAAGGCCGTGTTCAATGCCAGGGTATCGCTTCAGCATCTCCGGCATAAACATATTATTGATATCGTCTACCACTGCCGCCGGCTCAAGACGGGACGTATCAACATCCGCACTGACGGCAATACTGCGCTTACCATCCAGACGCCTGATCGATGCGTACCCCTGCCCACGCTCCAGCACGGCCACCTCTTCCAAGGGGACTGCATCACCATTAGCGGTTCGGATTCGGACACTTTCCAGTTGCGCCAACGTTTTGCGCTCATCTTCGGGATAGCGCAGCAACACCCGGATTTCATCACTGTAGCGCTGGAACCGTTCCACTTCTTCACCATAAAACCCCTGGCGAATCTGGCCACCGAGGTCCGCCAGACTCAAGCCTAAGGCCCGGGCGCCCGGTTTCAGTGAAAGGATGATTTCGTCGCGACCGGATTCAAACGAGTTTTCAATGCTGTGCACGCCGTCAGTCATACGCAGGTACTGTTCCAGTTCCCGGGCGGCAGCCTGCAACTGCGGATAATTATCGCCATTCAGCTGGAAAAACAGGGGCTTACCTCCACCGGCATTCTCACCCGCCTTGATATCCAGTACACGAATACCCGGAAGGTCACCCACCCGCTGCCGCCAGAGATCCGCAATCTCGTAAGCATCCAGCGTACGGCCTTCAGCCTTGGTCATCTCAACAACAACCTGTCCGACGGTATCGCCGTCCGTAAAGATCAGGACATGTTTCAACAACCCGGAACTGTCAGGATGCTCTTCACGGTAGTCGCTATCGAGCGCACGAATCGCCCCCTGCAATTTCTCCAGGGTCTGGTTTCTGACCTCAGGCGCAGTACCCGGATTCATTTTCACCGTCACTTCCAGAAAATCACTCGGCACTTCCGGAAAGAAGACAAACCGTACCAGGCCGCCTTTCATCGCGCCCATAGTCAACATCAGCAAACCGATAAACACGGCGATGGTGGCATAACGGTGTATCACCGCCCACTCAAGCAGCGGCCGGTAGAACCCTGAAACAAACGACAAAAGAGCCTTATTGAAACGATCCTGTAAACGGCTGATCCAACCCTTCTCATCACCCGCTGCCGGCAAACGTTTCATATGCGCAAGATGTGCCGGCAGAATCAGCTTGGATTCCACCAGGGAAAACAACAGGCACAAGATGACAACAACACCAATGGATTCAAAAAATGGCCCGGCCTGACCTCCGACGGTTAATACAGGGGCAAAGGCTGCAATGGTCGTTAACACACCGAACATGGCGGGCACCACCACCCGGTTCACACCAACAATCACGCTGTCGATAGTGTGCCCCTGTTTCCCGATTTCCGTAAAAACGCTCTCCCCGATGATAATGGCGTCATCGACAACAATCCCCAGCACGAGGATAAAGGCGAACAGACTGATCAGATTCACAAACACCGGAAACGGACCCACCGGCATCAACCAAATGGCGCCCAAGAAACTGACCGGGATACCAACTATCACCCAGAAGGCTACCCGGACCCGCAGAAACAGGCTTAATACCAGAAAGACCAACACAGCACCTGCCAGCATATTCTCCAGCATCATATCCAGACGGCCCTGCAGGTAGTACGCACTGTCGCCCCATACCGCGACATCAACGCCCTGGGGCAGCTGGTCACGATGCTCATCCACCCACCGGGCAACCGCTGCCGATGAGGCAATATCATCGCCGTCTCCGGCAGACAGGACATTCAAACTGATGGACGGCTTGTCATTGAACAGTGACAGCGAATCATCACGGTCAAACTCTTCACGGATATCGGCAATATCCCCAAGGCGTAACTGACTGCCATCCGGGTTTGAACGCAGGATGATGCGGGCATAATCCGCCGGCGACCAGGCCTGCCCCCGGGTACGTAACACGATATCGCCATCCGGCGTTTCCACGGAACCTGCAGCAATATCGACAGAATCACCCCGCACAGCCTGGGCAATTTCGGCAAAGGTGAGGCGATACTCCCGCAAGGTGTGTTCCGAGACTTCGATGGCGACAATCAGGTCATCATCCCCAAACACCTTGACCTTGCTGACTTCCGGTAGCGCCAGGAGGTCATCACGCACCCTGACAGCCACCTGATGGAGAGAATAGGCACTGGCATCACCGTAGACCGACAGCCAGATGACATTGTTCATCCGGTCATTCTCGACCTTGCTGATCACGGGTTTTTCCGTTTCTTCCGGCAACCCGGTAATGCCATCCACGGCCTGTTCCACATCGGTGAGAATATCATCCACTTCAAAGCCGGATTCCACATCGATAATGGTCACCCCGCTCCCTTCACGGGCGATGGACTCAACATCCTTAATACCGGCAATCCCGTTAAGTGCTTCCTCCACCCGGATACTGATGCCCTGCTCGACATCCCCCGGTGAGGCGCCGGGGTAATCAATCACGACCTGGATTTTATTGATATCAAAATCGGGGAAGGTGCGTTTCTTGATACTGAATGCAGCAGTCACCCCTGCGACAACAATGATCAACATCAGCAGGTTGGCAGCAACCGGGTTACGGGTAAACCAGGCAATCACACCCTGTCGTTCATACGATTCACTACTCACCGGTTACCCCTCACCCGTTCCATCGGGTTGACTGCTGTCGATGATCGGCGTCCCCTCCAGCGGATCTTCCAAGACGGTGGTAATCAGACGGTCCCCGGTATGAAAACCACTATCGACGTACGCCATCCCGGCCGAAGCATAACGCACACCCACCTTGCGCAGACGCATCATTCCCTTGTCAGCCACCAGCACCTCATTGTTTCGCCGGATCAGGGAACGGGGAACCGCCTGCACATTGTCCAGCGATATGCCTGTAATCGACGCCCGAACAAAAAGCCCGGCCTTCAACGGCATCCCACTGTCACGGTTTGTCATGCCGTAAGGATCATGAACTTCAGCAACCAGCACATGCATGCGGGTTGAGCCTTCAACGACGCCCTCACTGCGTACAATGTCACCGGCCCACTGGACTGCCCGCGAACCAAACTGCGCGGTCAATGTGACAGAGGGTCCATTCGCAATACTGCCAAATGCCGGTATATCCAACAGTGGCAGACTACTCGCTGTCACCGGCAGACGTACTTCAGCAATATCCGTGGCAAAAGTGATACCTAATGGCGTCCCCGGTGAAACGTATTGGCCGATATCCGCCTGGCGACTTTTGACCATGCCATCATAGGGCGCACGAATTTTTGTTTTACCAAGATACAGCCGCGCCTTATCCAGTTCGGCCTGTGCTGCCTTGACGTTGGCGTCGGCCTCCGCAATAAACGGTTCCCTCAACAGCAACGGCGGTGCGTCTACCAACGGCCGTCCAGACTGCCGCCAGTTGACCGCTTCCGCCTGGCGTCGCGCCTGCTCTTCTGTCAAACGGGCCTGACTGGCTGCAAGGGCTGCCTCTGCCTGACGTACCGACACCGCATAATCCAGGGGATCCAGCCGGATCAGCACATCACCTTTGCGAAACACACCACCCGCAACAAACACCGGCGAGAGTTCCGTGACGAGACCGGATACTTCCGACACCAGCGTAGTTTCAGTGGAAGGCTGAACAGTGCCCTGACTCTCAATCTGAACAGGCACGGTTTCAACCCGCAAAGGCTGTGTCTCAACAAGAATATCCGGGGGAGCAGCGGCCTTGGTTTGCCGATCAGGTTGATACCCCGCCAGCAACAACGCGCCAAGCAAAAAGGCAGCCAGAATGATGACCGGCAGCAGGATCTTTTTTATTGTCATGCCCAATCCATGCAGTCTGTTCAGTTAACAGTAATATCACGCTGTTGCTTATATTTTTTGTGATTAAAGAATACCGGTCTTCCACGCGGATTACCGCAACAATTTGATCAACTATCACCGGGAGGCCAACCATTGCCTGATGCGCATCCGGCATCCCGGCTTTTCCCTGTATCAGGAAATGACAACTATACTCCCCCTGCCGGCCTCATGACCGACAAGCCCGTCAGTCGCAGGGCAGGGATCATTGCATCAAATAAAGTGCATACAACATCTGTCAGCATGCAAGAAGATGGATCACCGGTATGGCGACAATGAGGAGCACATGTACAACAAGGTTCACATGGAATACCGGGAACACCATAAAAGCAGTGACAATTCAGACTAACCCTTCCGCTGCCTGATGAATCAACAGCACTCTCAATGATCGAATTTTACAGGGCGCACCGAGGGTGGCCACAGACTATCCAGATGCTCAGGTTCAACCCTTTAGAGAGTTGAAACATCCCTTTCTGGGTCATTGACGCCCCCAGAAATGCACTTAGCCTATGCGCCTGAAAACCATTATTCATAACAGAAAGCAATAAAAAGTACTGTGGCATTTAACCAAACAAATGAGTAACGCGGTTCAATACGCAGAATTGCCACTCAGAAAACGAATAATCGGTCTGAGGAACCAAATATCTACCGAGCTTGTCCAACCCACTGTATGTGCAAGAAATCTTAACTTTTACCCAAAAAGACCAGCCTCTGACGGCGTCCGTTATTTTGCAGGTAGAGAGTCAAGATAACCTACGTCATTGGAGAGTATTACATGCAGAGAAAGAAACTGTTTGTCGGCAACCTGGATTTTTCGGTTACTGATGCAGACCTGATGGAGGCATTCAGCGCCTTCGGCACCATTGAAGAAGCCCGTGTCATCACGGACCATGAGTCAGGCCGATCCCGGGGGTTTGCCTTCGTGACCTTCAGTACGGAAGAGTCCGCCGAGTCCGCCCTCACCCTGGATGGACAGGCACTGAATGGACGGGATATGCGGGTCAGTATTGCCACCGAACGGAGCAAGAATGACCGCGGCAATGGTGGCCGTGGCGGCCCGGGCGGACGCAAGCGGTTTTAACACGCTCGCCCCAATGCCCAGAAAGCCAGCCTGTCGGGCTGGCTTTCTGACGTCCTGACTACCTACCGTCAAACACAGTTACCACAGCATTCACCGACATCGGCATGCCCCATACCAACCGGTTCACGGGGTGGTTTCACCGATTTTTCTTTCACCACCAGTTCACCCAGCTGATCCCACCGATAGGTCGGCCCATCCACACAGACAAGATCATTGGCGACATAGCAGTGGCCACACAGACCAACACCACAGTGCATACGGCGTTCCAGTGACAGCCAGATATGTTCAGCTGGATATCCCTGCCCGGTCAGGTACTTGCAGACGGCTTCCATCATCCCTTCCGGACCACAGCAGATCACATCATCAAAGGGACCATCCTCCGCCTGAATACGATCCAGGTTGCTCATCAGCTCGCGCCCCTTCAGGTATTCCCGACTGGCGCCTTCCTGGTTGTCCACGGCTTCATAGAGGCGACAGCTTTCCCGCCATTTGTCCCGCTCATGGCGCATCACCAGCATGGCCTCGCTGCGCGCACTGAAATAGACAACAGGCGCTGAACCTTGCGTAGTCAGCGCATCGATCTCCGCCGCCACCGGCGCCAGGCCACAACCACCGGCAATCACCAGCACCCGGCGCCCGGCCAGATCCGGCCAGCCTTTGCCAAACGGGCCACGGGCACCAAGTACATCACCGGGCTGACAGGTGAAAAGTGCATCGGTTAATTTACCAATCTGGCGGATCAGCGCATGAAAACGGCCGTTTTCATCAGGCATGCCGGCGTAAGTAAACGCGGCTTCGCCCTTACCCGGGACGGTTAGCATAAAGAACTGCCCGGGACTGACCTGATCCGGGTTGGCCACGCTGGGCAGCACGCCTTCAACCGCTACCGGCTCAAAGGTGAAGTGATCAATTTCCTCACCGTCCGAGTAACGGTCGACCAGCCGAACGGCGACAGGGGTTAAATCAAACATGAGCAATCTTCTCCATGACTGAGTGCACTCCGATAGATCCGGGACAGGTGGCTTCACAGCGGCCGCAACCAACACAACCAAAACGTCCCATCTTGCGAACAAAGTCGCCGGAGAACTTGTGGTACCAGTAACGTGCGACCCGACGGCCAGCCGCCGAGGTCGGGTTAGCACCACTGGCTTCACGCTGAAAGCCTTCCATCAGGCAGGAGTCATGGAAACGCTCACGGTAAAAGCCCTTGTCAGTTTTGATATCCCGGGTCGCATAACAGCTGCAGGTCGGGCAGGTCTGACTGCAACCGGAACAGCCCAGGCATTTACGTGCCAGGTTATCCCAGACAGCGTCAGGAATGGCGCGAGCGTTAATACGCTGGATACCGTTGATGATATAGGTGTCATTCGGAAACGCCGCCCGGGCATGCTCACCGTTCATATCACGCCAGTAGCGCCAGTGTGAATCCGCCGGTGTCAGGTTCATGCCGTCCACGGCCGCCTGTCCTGCCGGGCTGGCACAAATCAGCCACCAGCCGGGTTGATCACCGCCAACGCTGGGCATGGGCGCCAGGATCAGGTCAGCCCTGGCCTCATCCACCAGCGGACCGGCATCTACCGTACTACAGAAGCCGTTTTCGCAAGGACTACTGCAATCGATACCAACCAGCAAAGTATCCTTACGGCGAGCCTGATAATAAGGATCATCCTGGAAATGCAAATCCTGATACGCCAATGCCGTGAGATCACAGGCTTTCATCCCAAACAGGACCTGTGGCTCAGAGGCCGGCCGGGAAGATCGGAATGTCTCACCATCGAATTCAAACAGATGTTCCCGCTCAGCAAAAAACATCGTCTTGGGTGACATCACGGGACGCAGGGCCGGATCAAACGGGGTCACATCACCACTGATGACTTCCTGCCAGCTGCCGTTGCCGGTGGCATCCTGCACCGGCTGCATGACCCGGTAGCGCATCAACAGCCAATCACGCAAATGTTCGGGGCGCTCCAGCTCATAGACGTACATGGCAATCTCCCTGTTCACGCAATACCTGGATCGGTTTCGGACGTTCGGCCGGGTCCAGTGGCTCAACCCGTACGGCACAGGCCTTGAGTTCCGGCATCCGGGTCACCGGGTCCTGGGCATCGTTGGTCAGCTGGTTCGACGGTGTATCATCAAAGTGGTAAGGCATACTGACCAGCCCTGGTGGTAACTGATCAGTAATCACCACCCGGGTTTCCACATATCCCCTCCGAGAGCGGACACCCACCGGTGCGTTGTTGAACAAACCCTGGTTGGCGGCATCCTGAGGACTCATGAACAACAATCCCATGGGGGTTTCACGTTCCAGCAGCGGCGACTTGCGGGTCATGGAGCCGCAACCGTAATGGAAATGCAGGCGGATAGTGGTCAGGAAATAGGGGTATTCAGCATCCGGATTTTCCGCCGGTGGCAGGTAGTGCAAGGGCATCAGCCGGGCCTTGCCGTTCGGGAAGCTCTTCTGGTGCAGAATCGCGGTACCATCGGGCGACCGGCTGTCGCAGGGCCATTGCAACCCGCCATGCTGCTCCAGGCGTGGGTAGCTCATCCGGCTATAGATAGGCATCAGAGCAGTGAACTCATCAAACACCGCTTCAGCTGATGGCCAGTCAAACCCCTCTTTTCCAAATTCACGGGTCAGTTTGCCAATGATCTGCCAGTCCGGAAGGCAGTCACCCATCGGTTCAATGGCCTTGCGAATACGCTGAACCCGGCGCTCACAGTTGGTGAAAGTACCATCCTTCTCGGCAAAGCTGGCAGCCGGCAGGATCACATCCGCAAAACGGGCCGTTTCGGTCATGGCCATTTCCACCACAACCAGGAAATCCAGACGATTCAGCACCTTCGAAACCTGGTTCTGGTCAGGATCGGTCACGACCGGGTCTTCCCCGAAAATCATCATGGCGTGGAACTGGCCGGACAGGGTGGCCTCATTCATCCCCAGTGAGGTCATACCCGGTTTGTCTGCCACGTCGCAGCCCCAGGCACGGCTGAATTTTTCCCGCATCGCCGGATCATCCGTGGACTGGTAACCCGGATACACTCCCGGCAGCGCACCCATATCACAGGCACCCTGCACATTGTTCTGTCCACGCAGCGGATTAATGCCGGTACCGGGACGTCCTACATGGCCGCAGCTCAGGGCCAGGTTGGAAATCGCCATGACATTGTTGGTACCACTGACATATTGGGTCACACCCATGCCGTAAGCGAGGAATGCCGCCCGGGCGTGGCTGTAGATGCGCGCCGCCTGAACGAGCTGATCCTCCGGCACCCCGGTAATGCGGCTGACGACTTCCGGCGGGTATTCTTTGACATTGGATTTGAGCAGATCCAGATGTTGGCAATGCTCATCGAGAAACGCCTTGTTTTCCCAGCCTTTCTCAAAAATGATATTCAGCAAGCCGTTGAGCAGCGCGACGTTTGACCCCAGACGCAACTGCAGGTGGACATCTGCCAGACCGGCCAGTCGGGTCTTACGGGGATCCACGACCAACAACAGTGCCCCGCGCTCCTTTGCTTTGATGATCTCACTGCCAATGATGCAATGGCTTTCGGTCGGATCACAGCCAAATACGACCACGACATCGGCCTTTTCAATATCGCCAATACTGTTGGTCATGGCGCCAGAGCCCAGTGTCCGGGCCAGGCCTGCGACCGACGGGCTGTGACAGATACGGGCACAGTGGTCAATATTGTTGGTTTTCAACACCGCGCGGGTAAATTTCTGGATCGCGTAATTGTCTTCGTTGCTGGCCCGGGCACAGCTGATAGCGCCGACAGAGGTTGGGCCATGTTCTTCCAGATGGTAACTGAACTGCTCATGAATCAGGCTGACGGCTTCTTCCCACGAGGCTTTACGGAAGCTGCCGTTTTCCTTGATCAGTGGCGTGGTAATCCGGTTCTGCCGGTCAACCCCGAAGGCGCTGTTCCAGCCCTTCGAGCAGAGGCGGCCCTTGCTGACAGGATGGTTCCGGACCGGCTCAACACCGATGATCTGCTGACCCTCCGTGCGCAGGCCAAGACCGCAACCGGTGCCACAGAACGGGCAGATGGTCGAGGTGGTTTTGATGCTCATTGACATATGTCACCTGAGTTTGAAGATGATTGCATCCCTTCGTCACCGCCAACTCACACCCGCGCCCATGCGCCGGTCTTTTTCAGGTGACTTTGGAATCGTGCAGGCGTGCGAATGCATCGGACAGTACCCGCGCTGATCTGCGTCAACGTCGTCCCGATACGCGACGTATGATGCTACCGTCGTGTAGTAAATGGATTGACTTAAAACAATAGTTTTCGTGTGGGTATATCGCCACCCGGGTTCAGGTGGCGATATCAAGAAAGGCGGGAGTAATCAGGCCAGCTCTTCGTCGAGCAGCATTTCAGGGGCTTCCGTCATGGCGCCAAGCGGTCGACGCCAGCCGAGTTTCTTCTCAATGGCACTGATCATCTGACCGGCAATATCCTTGCCTGTCGCATTCTCAATGCCTTCCAGGCCAGGTGAGGAATTCACCTCCAGCAGCAACGGCCCCTTACGGGAACGAATGATGTCGACACCTGCCACTTTCAGGCCCAGCGTCTTGGCCGCCTTGATTGCCAGTTTTCGCTCTTCCGGTGTAATTTTGATAACCGAGGTAGTACCACCTTGATGGACATTGGCGCGGAATTCACCGGGCGCCGCCGTACGCTGCATGGAAGCCACTACTTTGTTGTCGATCACAAACAGTCGCAGATCCTTGCCATCCGCTTCCTTGACAAATTCCTGAACCAGCAGATTGGCCTTCAACGACGTAAAGGCACCAATGACACTTTCCGCCGCTTTTCGCGTTTCAGCCAATACGACGCCCCTTCCCTGTGTGCCCTGCAACAACTTCACGATCAATGGCGCACCACCCACCATATCGATCAGGTCTTTGGTTTCAATCGGTGAATTGGCAAAGCCGGTCGTCGGGATATCCAAACCACTGGACAGCAACAATTGCAGGGAAAACAATTTGTCGCGCGACATGCTGATGGACTGCGAGGAGTTCAGCGGATAAATACCCACACTTTCAAACTGTCGTGTCAGCGCACAACCATAAAAGGTCATGCTCGGACGAATTCGCGGAATCACGGCATCCAGATCATTCAGGATACGTCCGCCACGGTAATGAATTTCCGGGGTTTCTGCATCCAGCTTCATGTAGCAGTGCTTGATGTTCAGAAACTTCATCTGGTGCCCGCGCTCTTCGCCAGCTTCCAGAATGCGCTGATTACTGTACAGGTTCGGGTTGCTGGCCAGCAGGCCAATCTTCAGACCGGTGTTCTTTTGCTCATGCCCACCGTATAACGCCCGCACTTCCTCACTGGTACGGATACCGGAACGATGACTTTCCGACGGATCCACCAGCATTCGGCCACTCATGGCTTCGCGCCCCAGCAACATCCGGTAACCCATTGAGTCTCGATTCGCCAGGGTCAGCTCAATATCCCAGGTTTCACCGGCAAAGTTGAGCAGTGTACGAATCACATAGCGCTTCTCCGAGATACCCGTGGAACTTTTCACCAGGCGACGATCCACAATCTGGGCTTCACAACGCACCACGGTACGACGGTCCTGCTGGATCGGATGAATCTCAAAGCTTACCCAGGGTGTCCCGCTGCGGGAGAAAGGGTGAATATTGAACGCATGAATTGAGGAGGTCTTGGCGCCGGAATCCACCCTTGCCTTAATGGCGGGGATGCCTAACGCCGGAAAGGCACACCACTCTTCACTGCCAACAATGATCTTGTCCGAATCATTTTTCAGCATTGGAAACTATCTCTTAAAATACCGGCGGCTCCCGCCTGCCGGTTATCAACAAAAAAACACCACCGCCCGCAAAAACTCGGTTACAGGTCAACTCGGCGTTGATCATGAAGGACCAAAGTGACAGCAGCATGTCCGGGCACTGTCGTACCCTTTAAAACCGTCTTCTTTAAAAAAGATAAAATATAGTACAGCGTTTCGTCAGGCAGGATACCGACGACATTAACGAATGCTTCACTGTACGACAGATACACTCTATCTAAACAAAAAAACTCCCGTTAAAACGGGAGTTTTCGCAGTTTAACCGAAACCGGTCGATAGTAAATAACAGTTCTTAAAAAATCTCCATTTAATTTTCATCCGGCGCTTGTTTTCCCCTCGACCGAATGATGGCGTCCCGCCAGGGGCAATAAGCTGGCCGGTGCATCCCCACGCATACCGGCCAGGCTCCGTCATCGCTCAGGATCAGGCAGTCTGCGGTGCTGCCATGACGTTCTCTTCTTCCAGACCCAGCCGCTTATCCTGCTCACGCTGGTGCGCCATGATCTGGTGGTAGTTCTGGTTCAGGTACTGCAGGGTCTTAACAGCCGCCACAAAGAATACCGGCATAATCAGGACAATAATCAATACCGGGAATGACTTCAGGATATTGAGGTCCGCATTGATCAGCAGGAACACAATGGGCAGCGCCGTCAGCAGCAGACACCAGAACAGACGGAACATCGGTGACACGTTGGCCTCCGCATCCAGTTCCTTGGTGGCAATGCCTGCCAGGGAGTAGGAGGTACCGTCCAGGGTCGTCACGGTGAACAGGATCATGGTGATCAGGTAGATCGCCGTCAGCAACATCGGGATCGGACTCTGACCAAAGATATCCTTCACCAGCGTCGTCGGCTGACCGGCCTGGATCAGAGCAACCCCATCCACGGCACCGGTATTGATCAGGTTCATGGAGTACGTACCGCAAACCCCGAAGATCACCGCACTGCCCAGCGTACCACCGATGACCAGAATCAGTACCACATCACGCAGTTTCTGACCCTGGATGATCTTGGTGATGAACACACCCACACCCGGAGAATAAGAGATCCAGTTCGCCAGGAAGAACACCGTCCAGTACTGCGGGAACAGCGTGGTGCCATAGGGGTCAGTGTTGGTGCTCATCCGCAGGTATTCGGTCAGCATGACACCAATACCGTTGGTCAGGTTGTTCATGATCAGGGCAGACGGACCAATGATGAAGATAATGCCAACAAAGGCCGCACAGATGTAAATGGTGGCGCTAGACAGACGCGCCATGCCCTTCTCAATACCGATGTAGGAACTCAGCGAGAAGATCACGGACAGACCCAGGATGACACCAACACCCAGCATCAGGTTATCGGGAATACCGGTGAGGCTCGCGAGATTCGACGAGATCATCGGAATACCCAAACCCAGGGTCAGCGCAGTGGCCGCCAGGGTGGTGATAATGAACAGCAGGTCGATCAGCTTCTGTGCCCATACCGGCAGACTGTCGTTGAACAGGCTGTTGATCACGCCACTCAGGCTCATGCGCTGGCTCTTCTTCAGATAGAAGACCACGGCAAAGGGAATGGCCACGATCAGGTAAATGAACCAGCCAGCCGCACCCCAGTGAAACATGTTGTAAGCGGTGGCATATTCCATCGCGATATGCTTATCAGCAATACCGAACTGCGGGTCCATGAAATAGTACACGCTCTCGATAAAGCCCCAGTACATGGTACTGGCGCCCATACCGGCAGACAGTGCCATGGCGAACAGCTGGAACTTGCTGAACTTGGGTTTACTGTCACCCATGCGGATATTGCCGAACCTGGAAAATGCCAGGTACAGCAGTGCAAAGGTGGCAAACAGCGTATACCAGAGGAAACCGGAACCAAAATTGATCACGGTGAAATCCAGCATGCTGCCCATGGTGCCTTTCACCACTTCCGGATAAAGCACCGCCAGGATACCCAGCAGCAGCACCGCTGCGAAGCTGGTAAACGTCAGATTAAGGTCAATGCCTGAAGTATTGAGTTTCATCACACTGCCCCTTACTCGAAGACATAGGACAGGATGGAAGCGGCCTTCACGGCGTCCCAATCCATTTCAACACCCAGACCCGACGCTTCAGGTGCGTGAACAAAACCGTCACGATCCGTGCGGATCACGTTCTTCGCACCGTACTCAAAGTTCTCGTAGGGGTAGGCCTGCTCGAAGTAAGTGCTGTTATGGTGCGCCAGCGCCACGTGCAGGTTGGCTGCCTGGGTCACAGTGTAACCCCAGCTCTGGATTTCCAGTGGTTTGCCGTGGGCTTCTGCCAGTGCAAAGCACTTGTTCAGCGGAGTAATACCGCCACAGACAGTGGCATCCTGGCGGACATCGGACCACATGTCGTTAGCCAGTGCGTGCGCCACTTCCGGCAGGGTCAGCAGGCAGTTACCGTGGCTGGAGATCTGGACACCGGTCTCACGCACCAGACGCTGGTAAGACTTGTAGTCGTAATCCGATACCGGCGCTTCGTACCAGGCCCACTCGAACTCTTCCAGTAGCTTGGCCATTTTCAGGGCTTGCTTCTGGTTGTAGTACATGGCGGTATCCAGCATGAAAGCGATACCGGAATTCTTGTAGCGTTCCTGAATCGCTTTTACCAGCTTCACGTCTTTCTCATAGACGCAGTAGCAGTGCAGCTTGATGGCTTTGAAGCCGTGCTCAATGCAGCCATCGATGAAGGGGAAGTACTCTTCCACGGTATCGAACATCGGGGTAGAAGAATAAGACAGCATCTTGCTACGCGCGCCGCCCAGCATCTGGTACAGGGGCATACCCGCTTTCTTGCCCTTGATATCCCATGCAGCGATATCAAACGGCGACTTGGCCACCAATCCACCCCAGCTGCAGCGATTCATCAGCCAGCTATGGAGTTCTTCGGTCATCAGTGCGTTTTTGCCAATCATACCGGGGGCAATGGTACGCATGGCTTCAACAATGCACTTGTCAAAATCATTTTCGGTGTAGCTGATGGTCGCACCCACACCTTCCAGACCGTCCTCAGTCACCAGACGTACGACATTATTTGTATAAAGCAACGGCTCCTGATCATCGGCCCAGGGCAGGGTTTCGGCATTACGGTCGGCTACGGCGTACAGTTCTACGCGGCTGATTTTAGATTCCAACATGTTTCACACTCTTTAATGGTTTCAATCTCTCAACGGCCGGGTGTAACCCGGCCTTATAAGGCACCGGTCTTCTTAAAACCGGCTGCCCGCTTGTGTCATGTGTTCACGGACATCTTCACCCCGGATGTCCCGGTAGCGACGCTCTTCCCGAATGGAAAGCAGTGTTGCCTGGGCTGCTGCATGGCCGTATTCAAAGGTCTGGGCCGTCACCCGTGCGGAGGCCAGGGCTTCGTGCTCGGCGCAGAGGCAGCGACCGGCGACGATAATGTTTTCACCCAACTTCGGCACTAAGGTGCCGTAGGGCACTTCGTACCAATCATCCAATAGCCAGTGCAGCTTGGGCTTGGTACCGGAATGCAGTTCGATCGGCCATGGGGTTCGGACGATGCCATCACTGCGCTTGCGGCAGCTGACCACATCTTCATTGGTCAACTTTTCAATGCCCTCGATAGAACGGGTCTGGCGGATACCGACTTCCACCGCGGTATCCACCACATAACTGTTTTCACAACCGGGCATGAAGGCCTTGAGGAACTTCGCGTAATCACGAACCTGCTTGCGCCCGAAGATTTCCGCTTCGGAGAAATCCACCGGATCAATCACGTTCAGCACGCGACCGTCCTGACCCGCCAGGCGAGTGGCGTTCACCATCAACTCATTGAGGCGGGTGGTCGGGAAGATCCAGATCTTGTGTCGGGGCAGGCTGTATTCGCCGGAGGCGTTAAGCGCAAGAATCTTCTCAGTCACCTTGGGCGGACAGATGGTATCTTCGCCGTAGAACTCCAGGTACGTGTCCATATCCACGTTACCCAAGCGGAAGAACATGGTGGGATTCTGGATGACACCGTTATCACCGAAGAAATACTCTCCACCCGCACGGGCAACCACTGCGGCGTCACCGCTGGCATCAATAATGCGCTTGGCCAGAATCACGGAACGTCCGGCATTGGATTCAACGATAACGCCTTTGTATGTCTCACCGTCCATGATCACACCGCTCACGGCCGTGTGATAAAAAACCTCAACACCGGCTTCCTCGAGCAGCTCATCAGCAACTTCACGCCAGACCAGCGGATCATGGGTCACGGTGAAGGTTTTGCCGTAGAGCTGAGGTTCAGTCACGCCACCACGAGCAGCCAGACGGCTACGGAATTCTTCTGTAAAACCGAAAACGACCTGCTCCGGTGCATGGCTCTCCTTATCGGACGCCATGTACATGCCGCAAATGGTGCCGGACATGCCAGCAACCGCTGCGCCACCACAGAAGCCGTACTTTTCAATTACCGCGGTTTTCAAACCGTTACGACCACATACCGTCGCGGCGGCAACACCGGCGGAACCACCGCCGACCACCAGGACATCCAGCTCTCTGAGAACCGGCATGTCCGGCAAACCGTCTGTGCGGTTTTCAAGTTTCCAGTCTTTCATCACACCCTCACAACTGCGCTCTAACTGATATATCAATGATATGCGTATAATATTCACAACGGGGATCAGATAGCTGACCTGCGTCAACAAAGCGGTAGGTGTTCAGCGTTAAATTGCGCTGCCAATACGCGGTCAAAGAGTGTGCAACATCTATACAGTGTTGATGGCGGTGGGATGCTCGAAGCTGGCACAACGCTGCTTGCTTCTTTAGACTCGCACTCACGCAACACAAGCTGATAGCGAGAGCCTAATACCTTTAATCACCGGTTGACGAAAACCTTCGGTTTCCGGATTCCACAACAGAGTTACTACCTGCCCCGAACAACCAGGCAGACACGATGAGAACCACCGGCGAATATGGGCGCAATATCAATGGACAGTGAGATTTCTTTAACGGATATGGCGTATGAGCGCCTGGAGCGCATGATCATATTCGAGGCGTTGCGCGGCGGCGCCATGTACTCCGAAAAGCAACTGGCGGAACGGCTGGATATGGGGCGTACCCCGGTCCGGGAAGCGCTGCAGAAACTGGCCTGGGAACAGATGGTGGTCATCCACCCACGCCGCGGGATTCAAATACCGGAAGTTTCCGTGGAAAACCAGCTGAAGCTGCTGGAAGTTCGCCGCCCGATTGAGGCCGCCTGCGTAGAGCTGGCCGCCCAACGCGCGACCTCTGGGCAGAAAAAACGCATGCTAGCGCTGGCCGAAGGCATCCTGGTCTGCTCTGATAATAATGATGATGAAGCCTTTCTGACGTATCTGCGTGACATTCATCATCTGTTAGTTGAAGCGGCACGGAACGAATACTTTATTAAAGCCATGAGTCCACTGCAGGGACTCTCCCGTCGCTTCTGGTTCCTCAACAAGGAGCTGGATACCGGCCACCCGGCCAACCTGCATGCCGATATCATGCGGACCGTGGCCGCCGGTGACCGACAAAATGCCCGCGAAGCCTCCGATACACTGATCAGTTACCTGACACAGCAGGCCCGGGATAAAATTGGCATGTAAATCATTACTCGCCCGGTAACTGGTCTGAGGCCAGAATCGGGCTCCCCTCTCTGCCAGTTACTGACTTATGACTCCCTGTTCTTTTGTACCTTTCCCCGCGTTTTCTAGACTGGTTGCCTGATGGCTTGTCTGCAGGCCATGGATTAACGATGAACTGTCACAACATCAGGACGCTGTTGCATGTGACCCATTCACTCCCAGCTAATGATCTTCAATTTTCTGTACACCCCCTGTCATTCCTTTTATCTCAGGAGTGTTACCATGAAGTTCTTGCGCTACTGCCTCCCCTGCCTTGCCTCTCTCCTTATCCTTTCCATACCTCCGGCGCAGGCCTCAGAGGGCGTTTATGAATACACACCCACGGATGAACATATCCTGGCCAGCACGACCGAACAGGCAGATGTTTCAATCGATTTTCTTCCCGGCACCGCGTTTGTCGCCTGGATCGTCTCCCGTGATGGCGAAAGCCAGAAAGTGCATGATTACGGCACCTATGCCGTCGGCGGACACTGGCAGGTGAACTTGCCGGTCAATTCACGCATCAAGGTGGGCATCCAGGGCTTCGGACCCAAGCATTGTCGGTACTTTAGTGTGATCAAACCGACCTCTGGTACGATCAAGTTCTGGGGCGCTTCCGATCACTCGAAATACGGGATAGAGGGTGACGCCGTTAAATATGATACGGAAGAGACCACCTTCCAGGGCTGCTCAGATCCATAAACACGGCAATAACAGGAAATAATGAGGCAGGTAGTACTCAGGTGCTGCCTGTCACTGGGATGTATGGAAAAACAGGATCGAGATAAAACAACAAAGCGGGGAAAAGAGAGGAGAAAAAGAAGATAAGCTGACACATCCCTGTGTCATGTTTCACTCAAAGAGAAAGGTCTTAGCCATCAGCTTTGAGTGATCTATCGTATAAAAAACAATCGACCTGCATCAGTCGCATTTAACGTTTCATCACTTCGGTATATTCGGATCAGGCGTCTGCCATTGACCGCTGACGCCAAACCACTGCAGCAAGAATCACACAACCGCCGATCAGGGTCGTTAAAGCCGGAATCTCCTTCAGCCACACTACCGCAGCCACCATACCGTATAGCGGCTCAAGGGCTGTCAGCAGAATCGCCATAGTCGCTGTCACGACAGTCATACCCCGTATAAACAGTGTATGAGCCACTGCGGTTGCCAACACGCCCAGCACGATTAACCAGGACAGTGTATTGCCATCCAGTGCCGGCAATACCGGCCAGGCAACCGGTGCAAGCACCAGCGCGGCAACCCCCGTCTGCCAGAAGGACACCTGCACCGGGGAATAGCCCCGGATCAGTTTTCGGTTGGCAATCTGCAAAACTGCAAACGTCAATGCGGCCAGCAGCCCCGCTCCAATGCCGCTATACAGTTGACCATTGGCCCCCTTCAGGTTCGCAACCATCGCCACACCCGCGATCACAGCCACTCCGGCCAAGAGGTCGCGACCACTGATACGACGACGATCCACCAGCGGCTCCAGCAGGCAGGTAAACAGCGGCGCAGAAGCAAATGTCACCAGGCCGATCGCCACAGAAGTCAGCACAATGGATTGAAAAAAGGCATACCAGTGCAGTGCCAGCAGCATCCCCAGCCCCGACATGGCCAGAAAATCCCGGTAGTGCCGCAGACGAAAGGAAATACCGGTCATTATCATGAACAGCCCCAACGCCAGCGTGGCAAACAGTGTTCGCCCACCTGTCGTGACCAATGCATCCAGTGCGACGTATTTCCCTATGACGCCTGACAGGCCAAAAAGCACGATAGAAAGGTGCAACCCCACCAGCCGACGGTACGACTTCAGTACCATAACATCACCCCATTACTTCGCTTATGCCAGCAGGCAGAAAAAGCGATCATTATCACTGCACCCTGTATGGAATGACAGACTGTTGTTCAAACACTGGCTATTGCGAGATTCCATCACTTTTATTTCTCATCAGCATAAAAATATATCCATTTACCCACGCTGTTTTTTGCCGGACAGTAAGCCTGCCATCTTTAACATCCTGAGCGAATCGCCGTGGAAGAGATCAGCTATTTATACGAAGAAGACATCGAAGCGTCTTCTCGAAAAGAAAAACAGCGTCGACGTCATGCCGAGTACGAGAAAAAGCGAAAACGGGCCGAACTCCACCTGGAGCGTCGCCGGCTTCGCGAGATGCTGGATATGGATGACCTGGAGTTTAGCTGGTAAGAAAGGCCAGACTCTTCAATAAAAATCACGCAAATAACAATCGATAGCCCGTCATTACTACGGGCTGTCTTATACCAATCGCACTCTCTAATTTTGATCAAGGTTGCCTAATCGCACACTGTAGCAGGGATTTAAACCGTAGTTAGAAGACGCGATTGGTATTACGTCCTCCACGCCCTCATATAATGGCCCCTGAGCCACACACTGCACCAGGCACAAACCGTGCGCACCCTCAGTAGAAACACTTAACAGTCACACCTTGATACTTATCAAGGCACCACTCTTCATCTCTGTGGCAGTATCGAACCAACCAATAATAATGCAGCAAGCCGGGAGGATCGACCGTGCAAAAAGCTGCCCTGACGCTACTGACCACCCTGTTGCTGGGCACAACCAGCCATTCCCTGACGGCTGATGACGATATCGCTATTACCAGCCAGCGCCGCAGTGAACTGCTTCACCTGCTGAAACAGGATTGTGGCTCCTGCCACGGTCTGACCCTGAAAGGCGGTCTCGGACCCGCCCTGCTGCCAGAGAATCTCACCGGAAAACCCGAGCCCCTGCTGACCGCGACCATTTATTACGGTCGGCCCGGCACCGCCATGCCCCCCTGGCAATCCATCCTCACCGAATCTGAATCTCGCTGGCTCGCAAGACGCCTGCTTGAAGGGGTATCACCATGATGTTCAGACACTGTACAGCGATTGTCGTCAGTTTACTGTTGGGCGGCTGCACGACTTTTTCACTCAACGCTATCATTCCACGGGCAACCGGCGATCTGGGCGTAGTGATTGAACGGGCGAGCGGTTCAGTACAACTCGTGGATACCAGCGACCAGCGCGCCTTCGCCAGTGTCAGCGGACTCGGTGACCTGTCACATGCCTCTGTCGTCTTTTCCCGGGATGAACGTTTCGCTTATGTCTTCGGGCGCGACGGTGGTCTGACCAAGCTGGATCTGCTGACATCGGCGATTGATCGGCGGGTCATTCAATCCGGTAACAGCATTGGAGGCGCTATCAGTCAGGATGGCCGACGGGTAGCCGTATCCAACTACACACCCGGCGGGGTTCGAGTATTCGACAGCGACACCCTGGATCTGGTAGCGGATATTCCCGCCACCCAATTGTCAGCGATCGATGAAAAAACCGGCAAGCCGAAACAGGCCCGGGTTGTCGGTCTCGTGGATGCCCCCGGCAACCGGTTTGTCTTCAGCCTATTTGACAGCAATGAAATCTGGATAGCCGATTTTTCCGACCGCTCCACTGACCAGCCCGTCATTACCCGGTTCGAAGATATTGGTCGCCAGCCCTACGATGCCCTGATTACACCGGATGGACGGTATTACATTGCCGGCCTGTTCGGTGAAGATGGTATGGCACTGCTGGATCTCTGGCATCCGGAACAGGGCGTCCGCCGCATTCTTCCTGATTATGGCCGCGGCCAGCAGAAGCTGCCGGTCTACAAGATGCCACATCTGGAAGGCTGGGCCATTGCCGGAAACCGGGCATTCATTCCCGCCGTCGGACGTCACAGTGTACTGGTCATGAATATCGACAGCTGGGAACAGGTTGCAGAAATACCGGTCCAGGGCCAACCGGTCTTTGTCATGGCCAGGCCTGACGGACGACAGGTCTGGGTCAACTTTGCCTTTCCTAAAAACAACAGCGTCCAGGTGATTGACACTGAAAGCCTGGCTATCAACCAGACCCTGTCGCCAGGTAAAGCGGTACTGCATATGGAGTTCACACCGCGTGGTGAGCAGGTCTGGGTCTCAGTCCGCGATGACGGCAAAATTCATATATACGACACCGACACCCTGCAGCTGGATAAGGTATTGAGTGCCGAAAGTCCCAGCGGCATCTTCTTTACCGCCAGGGCACACAGGATCGGCTTATGAACAGCTATCAGGATATTGCCATAGAACAGCTGAAACGGGAGATCATTGACCACTATCAGCACAATTTCCCACTGACATCTTCCCCTTACCGGGTTATCGCTCAGCAGTTGAACACAACAGAGGATCGCGTGATTGAAGCCCTGAGGCAGCTGCAAGATGACGCCATGGTCAGCCGTGTCGGCCCGGTATTCTGCCATCGACGCTCAGGGGCCAGTACGCTGGCCGCCCTGTCAGTGCCCGAACCCCGGCTGGAAGCCGTCGCAGCACTTGTTAATCGTTTTCCTGAAATCAACCACAACTACGCCCGGGAACATGATTACAACCTCTGGTTCGTGGTCACCGCACCCGATCAGAAGACCCTGACCGCCGTGCTGCGCACCATCGCCCAGGAAACCGGTCTGGAACCGCTGGATCTGCCGATGGAACAGGCCTATCACATCGACCTGGGATTTCCGATCCAATGGAATTAACTCAACGTGACCAGCAACGCCTGAAGCAACTGATCCAGAATGGCTTACCCCTGGTACCGAAACCGTACCAGGCGCTGGCGGAACAGATTGGCACAACCGAGGATGCAGTCATAACCACCCTCTCCGGCTGGCGGGATCAGGGACTCATCCGGCGCTTCGGTATTGTGGTCAACCACCCAAAACTGGGGTATCAAGCCAACGCCATGGTGGTCTGGGATATTCCCGATCATACCGTTGATGACATCGGCGTACTGATAAAAGAGAGTGGGATAGTCTCCCTGTGTTATCGCCGCCCGCGTCAACTACCACTCTGGCCCTACAACCTGTTCTGCATGATTCACGACAAAAGCCGTCCAAGTGTACAGACCCGGCTGGATACGCTGATCAAAACCTGTCACCTGTCCGATTACCGCTACCAGCTGTTATTCAGCACCCGGCAGTTCAAGCAATGTGGCGGCCGTTATGCCGGGAGCGCCGTAACTCAGGAGATCACTGATGGACAAAACTGACCGCACCCTGATCAACCTGTTACAGAAAGGCATTCCGGTCTGTGATCGACCTTACGAGCAGGTCAGTCATGCGCTGGGCATTACGGAAAATGAAGTACTGACCCGGCTGGGCCAGTTGCTGGACGACCGGGTTCTGACCCGGTTCGGCCCCATGTACAACGCGGAACGATTGGGCGGCGGGCTGACCCTGGCCGCAATGGAGGTGTCCGAGGACGACTTCGACCGGGTTGCGGCCATCGTCAATGCCTTCCCGGAAGTGGCGCACAACTACGCACGCGATCACCGGCTGAACATGTGGTTTGTCCTCGCAACAGAAACCCAGGATGACATTGCCGCCGTTATCACCCGTATTGAACAGGAAACCGGACTCACCGTCCTCAATCTGCCGAAACAGGAGGAGTTCCATGTCGGACTGTATCTCCCGGTCTGAACACGCAGACACTGCACCCGATATGCCTGATCAGGCATCAACGGTATCCGGCAGCCATGGTTTTCAATGCCTGACCGATATTGACCGTCAGCTGATCCTGCTGACCCAGAACGGACTGCCACTGACACCGGAACCCTACCGCCAACTGGGCGACCAGCTGGCACTCAGCGCCGATGAAGTGATGGCCCGGCTGGAGCGAATGAAAGCCGTCGGTATTATCCGGCGCATTGCGGCGGTCCCCAACCATTACCGGCTGGGCTACCGGGTCAACGGCATGACCGTTTGGGATGTGGCCGATGAACAGATCAGGACGCTGGGCCTGCAGGTAGGCGAACTCCCTTATGTCAGTCACTGCTACCACCGTCCCCGCCGACTGCCCGACTGGCCTTATAACCTGTTTGTCATGGTACACGGCCGTAACCATGAGGATGTCAGCGAACATATCGCTGGCATCGCCGATTTACTGGGCAAACACTGTCGTCAAAGTGACGTGCTGTTCAGTAGCCGCATCCTGAAAAAAACTGGTCTCAGACTCCGTAGTGAAGACACCTCGAGCGGAGGACTTTAACCATGTTCCGCATCTCGCAATATATGAAAACACTGTACCGGCCCACACCGGTACGGGCCGCCGCCAGCCCAACAGGGCCGGTGGTTATCTGGAACCTGATACGCCGCTGCAACCTGACCTGCAGGCACTGCTATTCCATTTCTGCGGACGTTGATTTTCCAGGTGAACTGAATACCGAACAAGTGTTCAGCGTTATGGATGACCTGAAACAATTCCGGGTACCGGTACTCATTCTCTCCGGCGGCGAACCGCTGCTGAGACCGGATATTTTTGCTATTGGCCAGCGGGCCAAGGCTCTCGGTTTTTATGTCGGCCTGTCCAGCAACGGCACCCTGATTACCGAGGAAAATATCGGACAGATTGCTGCTACCGGATTCGATTACGTCGGTATCAGCATTGATGGCCTGAAACAGACCCATGACAGGTTCCGCCAGATGCCCGGCGGATTTGACGCCGCTCTCCGGGGCGTTCGCCTCTGCAAGGAGGCCGGAATCAAGGTCGGGCTGCGTTTCACCCTGACTCGTGACAATGCAGCTGAATTACCGGCGCTGCTGGACATTATGGATGAGCACGATGTCGACAAATTTTACCTGTCCCACCTCAATTACGCCGGCCGCGGCAAACGTTCTCGAAAACGGGATGCCTTCCACCAGATGACACGCGAGGCCATCGAACTGCTGTTCACCCGCTGCTGGTCAGACATCACCAACGGTCGTGAGCGGGATTATGTCACTGGCAACAATGATGCCGACGGCCCATTGCTGCTGCAATGGACCCGGAAACATCTGCCGGAACAGGCCGAAACCCTCGAACAGCGGCTGGTGAACTGGGGGGGCAATGCCTCCGGCGTCAACATTGCCAATATAGACAACACTGGCATAGTCCATCCCGACACCTACTGGTGGGATCACAATCTGGGCAACGTGAAAGAAACCCCCTTTTCCACCCTCTGGCGTGAAACCGATGATGCCCTGATGCAGGGGTTCCGGCAAAAACCGAGACCCGTGAAAGGCCGCTGCGGACAGTGCCGTTACCTGGCCATCTGCGGCGGCAATACCCGTACCCGTGCCTTTACCACGACCGGAGACCCCTGGGCAGAAGACCCGGGCTGTTATCTGAGCGATGATGAAATCGGTGTTATGCATTCACCGGTTCCCGAAACGATTGCCCTGCAGCAGGTCTGATCCTTCAAGACCGGGAGACAATATAATGACAACAATAGCCCCCCCTGGCTCTTCGCAATCCACAGCACTGCTCCCCGGTGAAGTCGCGCTGGTAGGTGCCGGCCCCGGGGATCCGGAGCTGCTGACCCTGCGAGCCTACCGTCTACTGCAAAATGCCGATGTGATTGTGTACGACCGACTGGTCAGCGACAGCATCATGGCACTCGTTCCGACGGGTACTGAAACCATTTATGTCGGTAAGCGAGTGGATCAACATACCCTGCCACAACCCGACATCAACCGTCTGCTGGTCAAGCTGGCACAAGCAGGCAAGCGGGTCATCCGGTTAAAAGGCGGAGACTCCTTTATCTTTGGCCGGGGTGGTGAAGAAGTTGACCACCTGCTGTCCTGCAACATCGCCTGTCAGGTGGTGCCCGGAATCACCGCCGCATCCGGTTGCACCACATATGCAGGGATTCCGCTGACCCACAGGGATCTGGCACACGGCTGCACCTTTATCACTGGCCACCTGAAGCAGGGCGAGCTGGAACTGTCCTGGTCCAGCCTGGCCGAGAGTCAGCACACCCTGGTGTTTTACATGGGACTCAAAAGCCTGCCGGTTATCAGCCGGCAGCTGATCCGTCACGGGCTGCCTGCCGAGACACCGGCTGCCCTCATTCAACAGGGCGCCACCATTGCCCAGAGCGTCTGCCGCGGAACACTGGAAACGCTGCCGGAACTGGCCCGCAAAGAACAAATTGAACCCCCGGCCCTGCTGGTGATCGGCAAGGTCGTGGATCTGTTCCGGGAACATTCGCTGGCGTTTCCGGCAAGACTGGCATCCGGTAATAACAACCAACAGGGCTGTGCCGCCTGAACGGTCGTGTGACAGACCATCCGTCGCACCAAGGGGGAACCTATGAAGAGTATCTGGCCGTTAGGCCTTGCGGGCGTGCTGCTGTTCAGTATCGCTCCGCAGACCGAGGCAACCGCTGATGCTGAACCAACATCGACAATCACACTCTATGAACAACATTGTGGCTCGTGCCATGGCAACGACCGACTGGGGAGAATGGGACCCGCCCTGCTGCCCGGCAATCTCTCCCGCCTGAATAAGAAAAAAGCCATCCAGACCATTACTCAGGGACGTTCCGCTACCCAGATGCCGGCTTTTGAAAAGACGCTGACGCCACCACAGATCACCGCACTGACCGACTACCTCTATACGCCACCGAAAGAGCAGCCTGACTGGACGTTAAATGACATCAAGGCAAGCCATACCGTTCCTGTCCCGATGGATCAGCTGCCGGAAAAGCCAGTCTACAAAGCGGACATGATGAACCTGTTTGTGGTGGTCGAATTGGGCGACCACCATGTTACCTTGCTGGACGGCGACCGGTTTAAGCCGATCCACCGTTTCCCCAGCCGTTACGCCCTGCACGGTGGCCCCAAATACTCACCGGACGGCCGGTTTGTCTATTTTGCCTCCCGCGATGGTTGGATCACCCAGTACGACCTCTACAGCCTGCAGGTGGTCGCAGAAATACGGGCGGGGATTAATACCCGCAACCTGGCCATATCCCACGACGGCCGTTTCCTGATGGCCGCCAACTACCTTCCCCATAACCTGGTGCTGTTGGATGCCCGGGAGCTGAAGCCACTGAAAACTATTGAAGCTCGTGGCGAAAACGGCCAGACCAGCCGGGTCAGCGCCGTCTATACCGCCCCGCCCCGGGGTTCGTTTATTGCCGCCATGAAAGATATAAAGGAAGTCTGGGAAATTCCCTACCACGAAGTACCGGTCAGTGACTATGCCAGTTGGGTGCACGACTACCGGCAGGAATCCGGGGAAGGCAACGCATTGAAAACACAGTTCCCGATCCGCCGCATTGTTACCCGGGACTACCTGGATGATTTCTTCTTTGACCCGGATTACCGGCACCTGATCGGCACCAGCCGCGACAGCGGCAAGAGCCGGGGCATGGTAGTCAACCTGGACGTCCGCCGTGAAATCGCGGAAATCCCCATGGCAGGCATGCCGCACCTGGGTTCCGGCATCACCTGGGATTACCAGGGACGCGAGGTCATGGCTTCACCCAACATCAGCAAAGGAATGGTCAGCGTCATTGATATGGCCGACTGGACGGTGATCAAAACCATCGAAACCCTGGGGCCAGGATTTTTCATGCGCAGTCATGAGCAAACCCCCTACGCCTGGACCGATGTTTTCTTCGGCCCCAAAAACGACGCCGTTCATGTGATTGACAAGAAGACCCTGGATATTGTCAAAACCCTGCGACCCATGCCAGGTAAGAATGCAGCCCATGTCGAGTTCACCAAAGACGGCCGCTACGTCCTGCTTAGTGTCTGGGATATGGACGGTGCCCTGATTGTCTACGACGCCAACACCCTGAAAGAAATCAAGCGATTGCCCATGAAGAAACCCTCCGGAAAGTACAATGTCTGGAACAAGATCAGTTATTCGCGGGGGACCAGCCACTGAAATCAGAGTTCACTTCTCCCGTCGCATTCCCTACACTGGCTCCCGATAACAAATAACAGTATCGGGGGTCAGGCCGAATCCCCCGATAAAACCGGAGGCCGGTAACCGGCCTCCTGCGGGGGAAACGTCATGGAACTGCAGCGCGTTCACGCCAGCCTTCTGCATCAGCATCACCTGTTTTCATCATTCAGCGATGAAGAGCTGGCCATCCTGTTACAGGACACGCAGCTTATTCACCTCGAACGGGAAGAGCTGCTGTTTCGTCAAGGTGACCCTGGCGGGCACTTTTATTTTCTGATTGACGGCACCGTCAAACTGTATCGCATATCACCGGATGGGAATGAAAAAGTACTGGAAGTGATCAGTCAGCATGAAACCTTTGCCGAAGCCATCATGTTCATGGAAAAAAGCCAGTACCTGGTCAGTGCCCAGGCCATTACTTCAGCCCAGCTTTTTTCCTTTTCCAACAGCACCTATCTGCGACTGCTGAATCAGAACAGCAGATTGTCCATCGCCCTGCTGGGAAAACTCAGCATACGACTGCATCAGCGTATTAATGAAATCGAAACCCTGTCCCTGAAAAACACCACCCACCGTGTCGTCCGTTACCTGATAGAAAGCCTGACCAACAACCTGACCGAACGCCCGGAAATTGAACTGAATATACCCAAACGCCTGATTGCCGCTCGCCTGTCGATCCAGCCGGAAACCTTCTCCAGAATCATGCGTAAATTATGTGATGATGAAATCATCGCTGTCGATGGCCGGCATGTGACCGTTCTGGATCCGGAACGATTGCTGCATTACGAATAATCCCTTTTCCCTCCTGTCACACGACCATATCTATTGTGGCAGAGGCTCCCAATATAACCCGATAGTGGCACAGGAAAATTATCCCGGCATCCCGCCGGTTAAACCTTGATTACAATCAGGTTTAACCATTCCCAGCGGTTGAGCCTGCGTTCAGAATCAACAATCATGAAATGGCCATCCATACTGAGTGGGAGAATCAGGGATGCCAGGAGATTCTGAAAAACAGTGCCTTTACTGCCGGGCGATGAGCAGACAGAGTGAGACGCATTGTACACAGTGCGGAATGCCGTTACCGGATAGCCTGCATACCGGGCAAACACGACGACAGCAGTACTTCTGGCTCAGCTTTACCGCCATCTCACTGTTCTGCCTGATCATGGTGTTCTGGTTACCCCGATAAACAGCCGCAGGCAAACCGGGTGTTTTTTGTCGCAGGGAGTACCTGTTCGGCGCCTGACTACATCCCCATAAACGGCAATGGACTTTTAGTAACGGCAACCGAGAGAATATAGACAAAAACAGCAATGGAAATCAGCGCCGCAACAGCCCGTACACGTGGTGTTTTCCCTCGCTTGATAGCGACCATCCCCAGCCCTATATAAACAAACAACGCCGCAAGCTTGGCCTGCACCCAGGGCACATCCCAGGCTGACCACTGCCAGGCCAACCAGACACCACAACCCAGCAACAGGGTATCCAGCAGATGCGGTACTATTCTCACCCAACGCTGCTGCAACCGGGCAGAACCGGCCACCGACCAGCAGGCACGGACAGAAAACAGGCCGACACTCAACAGCGCCAGCGTCATATGAAGATGTTTAACGATCAGATACATGCGTGTGTCAGTCCCTGCTAACAGCCTCCGGTCAGACGACTGTATAACAGGGGCAATTCCCGTGGCAACTGTGCCGGCCGGTGAATGACTGAGAAACCATCACTGCCGAACAGATAGGGCAGATAAGCTTCCGCCTCCTGGTCAATCGTGATGCAAAACGGTAACAGCCCCTGTTGCCGTGCCTCGATGATCGCCATGCGGGTATCTTCCACCCCATAACGGCCTTCATAGTGATCGATATCATTGGGCTTGCCGTCACTGATCAGCAACAGTAACCGGCGGGATTCGCCCTGGTCCATCAGGATCTTCGTGGCCTGGCGTATCGCCGCTCCCATTCGGGTGTAATAACCCGGCCGTAACGACTGCAGGCGCCCCCTCACCCGGTCATCATAGGTTTCACCGAAATTTTTCAGCAGATTAAACCGAACCTGGTGACGCTTAACCGACGAGAAGCCATACAGGGCGAATCGGTCGCCCACCGCTGACAGTGCTTCAGAAAACAGCAGAAGACTGTCCCGGATGACATCAATGACCTGGTAATCATTATTGATATAGGCTTCAGTCGACATGGAGAGATCCGCCAGCAACAGGCAACAAAGATCCCGATTCTGGTGACTGAATCGCCGATACAGTCCCGCGTCACGGTTATCGCCCTGCTGTCGTCTGGCCTGGAAGTCGAGCCAGGCATCCAGGTCAACTTCATCCCCCTCCGGCTGCCGGCGCAGCCATTGTCGCTCTGGCTTCAGTGTTTCAAACCGGGCCCGCAGCTGTTTCACAACCGGTATCAGTCGCCCGGGCAGGGGCATCGGTTCGGCCCGCTGATCCAGCATGGGCTGCAGCAGGCAATACCCCTCACGCAGACTGTTGCGACGAAAATCCCATTCAGGCAACAGGATCCCATCCCCCAGCGGCAGGTCATCATTGATCGCAGCCGGCAGGTCCAGATCCAACTTCAGCCGCGAGGCGCCGGCCTGCCGTTTGCGGGATACACTAATGATATCGAGGTCATCCGCTACCCGACCGACATCTTCGTCCTCACTGTCATCACAGGTGCGATCAAGACTGCTGTACTCAGACCAGCTGAACAAATTCTCGAGACGGAACAGCAGCAGACCATCCCTTCCATTGGGATCATCAACGACCGCCCCCTGCTTTCGAATACGTTTATGCCCTTCGCCCCCCCCTGACTGCGGCACGTCAACCGTATCGTCGTCATCCAGCATGGCTACCGGCGCATTGACGCCGGTAGACGGATACAACCAGAGCAGCACAGGCCAGGGCGCACGGTTACTGGCAGGGAATGTCTGCACTGAACCGGGGTCCAGCAACGCTTGTTGAATGGCTCGTTCCAGCCTGGCATCACCTTCAGGCAACCACCCGGGATCGGGTCTCAGGCCCATATAAGACGACACCAACCGCTGGTAACGGGGACGCAACCCGGGGCACTGCTGCAACAGGTCAACCACATGCTGCTGATTGTCCCTGCCCCAGTGCCGAAAACCGTTTGGCTGCTTAGACGCCAAGGCAGCCAGCCAGAGATAGAGCTCCCGGTTCTGTGCAGGTTCAGGGAATAATGCAATGCTTTCCGGCAGGCGCAGGCTTTCGTCATCCCGCCAGGCCAGGCTAACCTGACGCCCGGTACCGGCTATCCTCGCCAGCAGGCTACGCCAGGTCAGGTAATCCCGGGGGGCCGACGCCTCGATTCTCAGCCCCCTGTCACCGCCCAGCGCACGGAACAGTGTCGCCACAGACCGTCCAACGTCCTGCAGACAGACTCGGGCCTGCGCATACTCCTGGCTGGCACTGCGGGTAATCAGACGGTGCCAGAGGCTGCCAACATATTCTTCCATCTGCTATTCCCCTCTGCCGAAAAAAAAGCCCCGGCAAACCGGGGCCAAAGTACTTCAACGACGACTTCCGTACTTACTGCACAACACGCTCATCCCCCTTGACGAAGAAACTGACGAAATAGGCGACCAGACCCAGCAGGAAGACAACCCCCGCAACTTCACGCAACCAATAGAAGATGGCCAGTTCATCCTGGGTAGCCATAAACGACAGCGCACTTTCATCTTCAGCCAACCGCTGCAGCCAGATCTGGACGACACCGGCGCCCGTCAGAAACAGGGTAATGAACACCATGCCCACGGTCATCAGCCAGAAGCCCCACATTTCCACCACCTGGGCCCGGTTACTGTTACCGTTACTCCGGCCACGCATGATCGGCATGGCGTAGGAGATGATGGTCATCACGATCATGGCGTAGGCGCCGTAGAATGCCATATGCCCGTGGGCAGCCGTGAGTTGAGTGCCGTGGGTGAAGTAGTTTACCGGTGAGAGGGTATGCAGAAAGCCCCAGACACCCGCGCCAAGGAAAGCCATCACCCCGGTGCCCATTGCCCAGAGGGTAGCCACCCGGTTGGGATGCTCACGACGACGACGGTTAACCATGTTGAAGGCAAACAAGGTCATAGCGAAAAACGGCAGTGGTTCAAGGGCCGAGAAGAACGAGCCCAGGGGCTGCCAGTATTCCGGCGTGCCGATCCAGTAATAATGGTGACCAGTGCCAATGATACCGGTGATCAGCGCCATGCCGATGATCACGTACAACCACTTCTCAATCACTTCCCGGTCAACCCCGGTCACCTTGATCAAGGTAAAGGCCAGGATCGAACCCATGATCAGTTCCCAGACCCCCTCAACCCAGAGGTGTACGACCCACCACCAGAAATACTTGTCCAGCACCAGATTTTCCGGGTTATAGAAGGAGAACAGGAACATAACGGCAAGACCGATCAGGCCCGTAATCAGCACCATGTTGATTACGGTCTTGCGTCCTTTGAGAATCGTCATGCCGATGTTATAGAGGAACCCCAGACAGACCACGACTATACCGATTTTGGTAATCGTCGGCTGCTCCAGGAACTCCCGCCCCATCGTCGGCAACAGGTGATTCCCTGTCATTTTCGCCAGTCCCGCGTATGGGACAAACAGGTAACCAAGAATCGTCAGCACACCGGCTGCGGCAAAAATCCAGAACAGGGCTATCGCCAGTTTCGGGCTATGCAGCTCGGTATCCGCCTCTTCCGGCACCAGGTAGTAAGCCGCCCCCATAAAACCGAACAGAAGCCAGACAATCAACAGGTTGGTATGCACCATTCTGGCAACGTTAAACGGAATGGCCGTGGCAAGGAAATCACCCACCACATATTGAAGCCCCATAAGCAGGCCGAACAGGATCTGCCCGGCAAAGAGTATCAGCGCGAAGACAAAATACGGTTTCGCCACCGCCTGGGATGAGAATTTCATCATAATAATCTCTCCTCAACCTTCTATATTCGGTGGCCAGCCATTGGTATTGATCTCTGACGACCATTTCAGGAACTCCGCCAGATCATCCACTTCCTTGTCAGACAGGTTAAATTGCGGCATCTGTCGTCTTCCTGGAATATTGAGCGGTTGTGCTGCCATCCAGCCCTTAAAGAAGTCCTTGAAGCCCTCCTCTCCGCCGCGACGGTCATAAACATTGACCAGTTCCGGTGCGAAATAGGCGCCTTCTCCAATCAGCGTATGACAGCCAATACAGTTATTTTCCTCCCATAACAGTTTGCCGTTCGCTACCGCTTCAGTGATATTTTCCCGATGATCACGCTGCGGGAGCTTCCTGGTGGTGTCCAGGGTCAGGCCAAGAAACAACAGGATGAAGAACAGACTTCCCCCGTAGTAAATGTTTCTGGCCATGCCCTTGGTAAATTTCTCCGGCATGTTCCCCCCCCTCTCATTATTTTTGTACGTGTCCATTCTAGGGAGGCGGCCCGATAATCCACTTGACGATAATCAAGTCATGAAAAAAGCCCGCTGCAACATGAAAAAAACCCTTTTCTGCCATGTAAAACCTGAAAATCCTTGATCAAAATCAATTTTAGAAAAACAACATATTGTGCTTGTCTATATTTACACACACAACATGTTGTGCTTGACTGAAGCATATACCACAACACATACAGAACGTATAAAGGAGCACGCCATGCCCGGCCTGTCCGATAGGGATATCCAGCACTCCCCCACCTGCATTCTGAAACGCGACAACAGCCGGGAACCCTTTGACCCCGTCAAAATCAGCCAGGCCATCCTGAAGGCAGGAAGAGCCACTGGCGAATACAACGCGCTAGAAGCCGGGAAGATTTGTGACAAAATACTGACACTGATTCGGTACCGCTTTCAGGGTGAAGCCACCCCCACGGTCGAGCAGGTTCAGGATCTGGCAGAACAGGTTCTGGCGACCGAAGGTTACCTTGAGACGGCTCGCGCCTATATCGTCTACCGGGAACGACACAATACCCTGCGCGATGACCGGCGCACCCTGCTGGATGTAGAAACGTCGATGTCCGAATACCTGGAACGCAGCGACTGGCGGGTCAAGGCCAACGCCAACCAGGGCTACTCATTGGGTGGACTGATACTAAATGTGGCGGGTAAAGTGACCGCCAATTACTGGCTCAGCCACGTCTATGAACCGGCGATCGGTGAAGCTCACCGGGAAGGCGACATCCATGTCCACGATCTGGATATGCTATCCGGCTACTGTGCGGGCTGGTCCCTGCGCACCCTGCTGCATGAAGGGCTTAACGGAGTACCCGGCCGGGTCGAGGCCGGGCCGCCCAAACACCTGACCGCCGCCATTGGCCAGATGGTGAACTTTCTCGGCACCCTTCAAAATGAATGGGCTGGCGCCCAGGCCTTCAGCTCCTTCGATACTTATCTGGCGCCGTTTATCCGGAAAGACCAGCTATCATACGACACCGTCAAACAGTGTATTCAGGAATTCATCTACAACCTGAATGTGCCGTCCCGCTGGGGTACCCAGACACCGTTTACCAACATCACCTTCGACTGGGTCTGCCCGGATGACCTGAAGGAGCAGATACCGATCATTGCCGGCGAAGAAATGCCGTTCAATTATGGCGACCTCCAGCAGGAGATGGCGATGATCAACCGGGCCTACATCGAAGTCATGATGGCCGGTGACGCCAGGGGGCGGGTATTCACATTCCCCATTCCCACATACAACATCACACCGGAATTTGACTGGGACAGCACCAACACGGACCTGCTGTTCGAAATGACCGCAAAGTACGGCCTGCCCTATTTCCAGAACTTTCTGAACTCCGACCTGACCCCGAACATGGTGCGCTCCATGTGCTGCCGTCTGCAGCTGGATCTGCGTGAACTGCTGAAACGGGGTAATGGCCTGTTCGGATCCGCTGAGCAGACCGGTTCGCTCGGCGTTGTCACCATCAATTGCGCCCGCCTGGGATATCGGTTCAAAAAGGATCGCACTGCCCTCTACCAGCGGCTGGATGAACTGCTGGAACTGGCGAAAGAGAGCCTGGAGGTGAAGCGGAAAGTCATTCAGCGTCATATCGATGAGGGGCTGTTTCCCTACACGAAGCGTTACCTGGGCACACTGCGCAACCATTTTTCAACCATCGGGGTGAACGGCATCAACGAGATGATCCGTAATTTCACTGACGACACCGATGACATCACGTCACCGGCCGGGCATGGTATGGCCGTCGCTCTGCTGGACCATATCCGTGAACGGATGCAGGCCTTCCAGGAAGAGACCGGACACCTCTATAACCTTGAGGCCACACCGGCGGAAGGCACCACTTACCGCCTGGCAAAGGAGGATCGCAAACGGTTCCCCGACATCCTCCAGGCCGGCACCCCGGAACAGCCGTATTACACCAACTCGTCACAGCTGCCTGTCGGCTATACGGATGACCCCTTTGCCGCTCTCGACCTGCAGGATGAACTCCAGTGCAAATACACCGGTGGTACCGTCCTGCACCTGTACATGAGTGAACGGATCACTTCGGTCGAAGCCTGCAAGAAGCTGGTACGTCGCAGCCTGGAAAACTACCGCCTGCCCTACATTACGGTGACCCCGACGTTTTCCATCTGCCCCCGCCATGGCTATCTGTCCGGCGAGCATGAGTTCTGCCCCAGGTGCGATGATGAACTGGTCATCCGAAAACAACAGGCCCTGGCTGAAGCCTGATAACCATTAACAACCCTTGAACCACAGGAGAAATACCCATGAAACAGGACAACAACCTCACACTGGATGACAGTGAACGCCAACGGTGCGAAGTATGGACCCGGGTGATGGGTTACCACCGTCCGGTATCGGCCTTCAATCCCGGCAAGCACCAGGAGCATGAAGACAGACTGCACTTTCAGGAAAAGCGCCCCACTGCGTCCGTGACACAACTTACTGCTCACTCTGCGGAAGCCGTCCAGTGAGTTCAGCGTGCATTCCGGCCACTTCAGAAAATGATCAGGCCGCCGCGTTGCGCGTCGGCGGCC
This sequence comes from Kistimonas asteriae, assembly GCF_018263925.1. Lineage (GTDB taxonomy): Bacteria > Pseudomonadota > Gammaproteobacteria > Pseudomonadales > Endozoicomonadaceae > Kistimonas > Kistimonas asteriae. The sequence goes on along the minus strand of NZ_JAEVHF010000015.1, from coordinate 22,734 downwards.
TGACGCCAATGACGACCATCGACTTTCCGGATGCGTTATCGGCCGTCATTTTTACTCAGGGCTGCAACCTGCGCTGCCAGTATTGTCAGAATACGCATCTGCTCCCTACTCGCTCCAACGAACAGTTATCCTGGCAGGACGTTGAGCACTTTCTCCAACAGCGCAGAGGACTCCTGGACGCCGTGGTCTTCAGCGGCGGCGAGCCTACCCTGCAGAAGGCGTTATTACCGGCGATCAGGTCGGTCAGGACTCTGGGCTTCCAGACCGGTATGCACACGGCGGGCACCTCCCCCTCACGATTTTCGCAGGTACTTGCACACCTTGACTGGGTGGGTTTCGACATCAAAGCGTTGCCGGAGGATTATCGGGAAATAACCGGTACTGCGAGCGGTGATGCCTGCTGGCGCAGCCTGGATATCCTGCTGGACTCCGGCACCAACCATGAAGTACGAACCACTGTGCACTGGCAGTTACTGCCGCCAGAAAAACTGATCTCCCTGGCAGAGCAGTTATATCAGGCAGGTGTCCGTCGTTTTGTTCTGCAAAACTGCCGCACTCAGCATTGTTTCAATACCGACATCAGCCCGTCATGGCTGGATGAACAACAAAAACAGGCTATTTACCGGGAGTTGAATGCACTGTTTCCTGAATTCAGTACCCGTTAACAGCCTTCAAAAACACCACTATTCAGACCACCATACGTTTTACAGCACGCCTGAATTGAACTTTACTTTCCAGCCTGATTTATCTCCTTATGTACCTCTCAGGAGGTCACGATGCGTTCCATTATCTGCTTGCTCCCTCTCTTGATGCTGGTCTCCCTCTCCCGACTTTCCCATGCAGTTCCGCCCCCTCCCGCCAACACTAACGACAAAGCGTATTCAGAGGCCGCTAAACACCGCATTCTACCGCCAGACATACCCTGGAAAGGTAAGAGCGAACGATTCACTGCATCAGCCAGTGATCCCTTTATTACCAAGGCAGAAGCCTCCGACTAAAAGAAAACCGGTGATTACCAGGACACTGTCAACTGGTTGAAACGACTGGCGACCCAGACGTCAGATATCCGGATTATCAACCTGAACGAGAAAACACCGGAAGGCCGCAACATGGTCATGGCAGTGGTGTCCACCAGTCAAGATAAGACACCAAAAGGGTTGAAAGAGAGCGGCAAGCCCACCGTACTGATTGAATCCGGCATTCACCCGGGCGAAGTCAACGGGAAGGACGCCGGATTGATGCTCCTGCGAGACCTGACTGTCGGTAAGCAATACCCAGGCCTGCTCAAAAAAGTGAATGTGTTGTTCATCCCGGCAGTGAACCCGGATGGCGATATGCGACGCAGCGCCTACAGTCGCATCAACCAGAACGGGCCGGATGTCACCGGCTGGCGGCTGAACGCCAACAACCTCAACCTGAACAGGGACTTTACCAAGCTGGACAGCCCCGAAATCCGCAATGTCGTCAATGTCATGGCAACCTGGGATCCGGATTTTTTCATGGATGTCCACTCCACCGACGGTATCAATTACCAGTACGATGTCACGTATTGTGATAACGGTAACGGCTGGTCACCGGCGGCCAAGGCATGGATGGACAAGTCCATGACCCCGAAGGTCTACAAAGATCTGAAGGCCATGGGCCATATTCCCAATGTCTGTATCAGCGCCAATGACAACAGCGATATCACGAAAGGCTACTACCCGTATTCAAGTGATCTGGCGCGATTCTCGAACCAGTATGGGGATATCCGTGGCATTCCAAGCATCCTGGTCGAATTGCACGCACTGAAACCCTATAAACAACAGGTACTGGGTAATTATGTGCTCTACAAATCGATACTGGAGAGTGTGGCGGCGGATCCAAAAGGGTTGAAAAATGCGGCAGAAAAAGACCACGCCATGCGCCCTGCCAGAACAGTACTGACCTGGAAGGCACCCGAGAAGGTTCCCGACGTTGAATTCAAGGGCGTCACCTACGAAACAGAAAAATCACCGATTACGGGTGATGATGTGGTGATCTGGAGTAACAAACCCAAAACCTATACCGTGCCACTGACCGGCATGACAGAGCCCGACCTGATCATCAAACGCCCCAAGGCTTACGTGATCCCTGTCCAGTGGCAATCCATCATCAAACGCCTTAAGGAACACGGTATCAATATGACGGTGTTCAAGCAGCCTACTACGCTCAATGTCACCGTCTACCGGATGAAAGACATACGACTGGGAGTGGGTTTCGAACCGGATCGTGCTGGCGGTGCCAAGTTGCCAGGCTACGAAGGCCGGTTGCTGATCACCGGTACACCGGTACCGGTGAAGCGCCGTGTCACATACCCTGCAGGCTCCGTGGAAGTCTTCACCGACCAGCGTCTCGGCACCCTGGCCATGAACCTACTGGAACCCAGGAGTCCGGACTCATTCCTGCAATGGGGTTTCTTTAACAGCATGATGACCACTGGCGAAGAGCCAGAACGCTATGTGATGGAACCCATGGCCCGCGCCATGCTTAAGCAGGATCCCAAACTTGAGGCCGCTTTCAAGGCGAAGCTGAAGTCTGACAAAACCTTCGCTAACGATCCCAATGCGCGGTTGATGTGGTTTTTTGAACACACACCTTATATTGATGCCAACCGGTATCTTTACCCTATCGGCGTGATCCCTTCCTAAAGAGAACTGAACGTTTGTCAGACAGCCATGGATGGCAATCTGTCGACGTCTCCATAGACATGGCAATTGCCGTATTATTTCCAACCACAGACCGTGCCTGACCACCACGCTTCGGCAAATACCTACAAATGTCGTTTTCCTGTTAGCCCATTTCCCCCATGCCGCTACTCGACAAGGCGCAACGCGAAAGTAACAACTGACTCCTGACCGTCCACACTGACAAACCACAGTCGTTTTTCGTTTTGTCAATATTGAAGATATCAGTCCTTTCAGAGAACATACCGCCGCCCAAATACTACATATAGTGTTCCGCCCCCAAGACAAACACCATTTGAGGGATTATACGGATACACAATAACGACTGTTTACCTGCTGACTCCCGGAGATGCCCCGCATGACTGACATCATCAAGCGCGATGGTTCACGCAAGCCTTTCGACGCACCACGTATAGTCAAGGCCGTGGCAAGTGCATTGAACGATGCCCATGTCAGAGACGATACCTTCGCCGAGCAGGTGGCCCGGGAGATCGAACAGAGCGTTGCCGACCAGGCCGTGGTCGATATCTATGATATCCAGAACCTGGTGGAAGATCTGCTGATGCGCAGCCAGTACCCGAATGCGGCGCGCAAATACATCGAATACCGCCAGACCCGCGATATCGAGCGCGAGTCCCGCAATGCCCTGGGCCGCGATATCCTGAGCATCATCAACCAGGATAACGAACAGTTGATGAACGAAAATGCCAACAAGGACAGCAAGATCATCCCTACCCAGCGGGATCTTCTGGCCGGCGTTGTTGCTAAACATTACGCCAAGCAGCATCTGCTGCCCGCCCATATCAGTGCGGCCCATGACCGGGGCGACATCCACTACCACGATCTGGATTACGCGCCGTTCTTTCCCATGTTCAACTGCATGCTGATCGATATCGAAGGCATGATGACCAACGGGTTCCGCATGGGCAATGCGGAAATTGAAACGCCGAAATCCATCACCACGGCAGCAGCGATAACCGCCCAGATCATCGCCCAGGTGTCCAGCCATATTTATGGCGGTACCAGCATCAACGAGATTGACCGGATTCACGCGCCTTACGTACGCAAGACCTACGACAAACACCTGACTCAGGGTATGCGGTGGATTGGCGACGAAGCCAAGGCCCGCGAATACGCCATGGAAATGACCGAGAAAGATTGCTACGACGCCTACCAGGCGCTGGAGTACGAGGTCAATACCCTGCATACCGCTAACGGACAGACGCCGTTTGTCACCTTCGGCTTTGGCCTCGGCACCAGCTGGGAAGAGCGTCTGGTACAGAAATCCATTCTGAAAAACCGGATTCGCGGTCTGGGTCGTAACAAGAAAACCCCGGTCTTTCCCAAGCTGGTATTTGGTATTCGCAAAGGTGTTAACTTTGCCCCCGAAGATCCGAACTACGATATTAAGCAACTAGCCCTGGAATGTGCCAGCAAGCGGATGTACCCGGATATTCTGAACTACGACAAGCTGGTCGAAGTCACCGGCAGTTTCAAGACCCCGATGGGCTGTCGTTCATTCCTGAACACCTACGAAGAAGATGGCAAGCTCGTACACGACGGCCGCAACAACCTGGGCGTTGTCTCCCTGAACCTGCCCCGTATTGCCATTGAAACCGTCCAAAGTGGTGCGGATGACAGTGAGAAGGAGTCTGCCTTCTTCCGCCTGCTGGATCAGCGCCTTGAGCTGGCCCGCGAAGCCCTTATGACCCGTATTGAGCGTCTTGACCATGTCCGTGCCAGCGTCGCACCGATTCTCTATGTTGAAGGTGCCTGTGGCGTGCGCCTGAAGCCGGACGACAAGGTCAGTGATATCTTCAAGAATGGCCGTGCGTCTATTTCTCTGGGTTACATTGGTATTCACGAGACCATCAATGCCCTGTATGGCAAAGGCGATATATACGATTCTGAAGAGCTACGCCAGAAAGGCGTTGCCATTGTCGAATATCTACGCAATGCAGTGAACCGCTGGAAAGCCGAGACCGGTTACGGTTTCAGCCTTTACTCAACCCCCAGCGAAAGCCTGTGCGACCGTTTCTGCAGACTGGATGAAAAAGCATTTGGCGTGATCGAAGGCGTCACCGTGAAAGGGTATTACACCAACTCTTTCCACCTGGATGTTGAGAAGAAAGTCACGCCCTATGACAAGGTGGACTTCGAACAGGTCTACCCGCAGCATGCTTCCGGCGGCTTCATCTGTTATGGCGAATACCCGAACATGACCCATAACCTGAAAGCCCTGGAAAATGTCTGGGACTACACTTATGACCGGGTACCCTACTACGGCACCAATACCCCCAATGACTCCTGCTACGCCTGTGGCTTCGAGGGCGAGTTCAATGCCACCAACCGTGGTTTCGAATGCCCCCAGTGCAAAAACCGCAACTCTGACAAAATGTCAGTGACCCGCCGGGTCTGCGGTTATCTGGGGCAACCCAACAGCCGCCCCTTCATCCGAGGCAAGCAGGAAGAAGTGGTTCGTCGTGTAAAACACCTGTAATTAAAACAGGCATGAGATCAGTGCCGGTTCTGTTGATACAGAACCGGCTGACACCTCCGGAACCGTCCATGAATTACCTTCAGTATTACCCGATCGATGTCGTCAATGGCGTCGGCACCCGCTGCACACTGTTTGTCAGTGGTTGCGAGCATTTCTGCAAAGGCTGCCACAATTCCAGCAGTTGGGATGCGGCTTCTGGCCACCCATTCACTCAGGCGATGGAAGATCAGATTATCCGGGATCTCGGTGATACACGCATTCACCGTAACGGACTCTCCCTCTCCGGTGGGGACCCACTGTTCCCCGGCAATCTTGACTGTATTCTGAGACTGGTGAAGCGGGTAAAAGACACGTATCCGGACAAAGATATCTGGCTATGGACCGGGTATACCCTGGAAACCCTGAAAGAGAAACAACGGAAGATTATTTCGTATATTGACGTACTGGTTGACGGGAAGTTTGAGCTGGAAAAGCGAGACCTGTCACTGGCCTGGCGCGGCAGCAGTAATCAGCGGGTAATCCCTCTGCATAGCCGGGACTGATACCCGACAGCCAACGGTATTCATCAATAACCGATGCGACGTTACCTCCCCTCTCCGACTGCCACCTTATCGAACGATGTCAGTACATTACTCTTCGACTCGAAGGCGCCCCCGGACCCGCCGCTCTATAATCAGGAAATCTCTCGCTGAAATCTGCGATCACAACCGTTGCGACCAGGCCAAGCCTGCAGCAAAACAGAGATTAACTCGGTAGTTATAGCGATTCTGCTTTTGCATGCTGCAATGCGCTAGTCCGCCACTGATGCGCTTTTAGTCAGTCATTCATTGCCATGGCCTTTGCCAATCCGACAATACCTGGCAGGACACAACAGGCATGGGCGGTGACGATATAAACCAGTAGCGACATCACCACGGTGGCGCCTGTACCGAAACCCAACACAATGACCAGCGGTATGATGATCAGCAAGACGCCGGCGGCCAGACTCAGGCCAACAGCACACTGGAGATGGCGACGCACCTGAAACGCTTCATGACGACAGTGGCGATACCCGCACCAGAGCAGACCAATAAACGCCACACCGGGTAACAGCAACAGATTCATTAGATACAGCGACCAGGCGACAACCGCCGGTCGCATCCCCTGCTTGTTCATACCTCCCTCCCTGGCCCGAATGTCTGTCAGTGGTTCATCGTGTGTGACGTGTCAGCGGCAGGCATATCCTTCATGGTGGAATGCTCCGCACCGTGTTTCATCACCATGCCATGCATCCCCCTCCCTTCACCTGGCATCGCAAGGGAACCCAGTAATTCAAGGGTTACTGACTCAAAACGCAACACCTCACCCCCAAAATCCCGGGCAAAGGCAGTAGCGTCCCCTTCCGAGGCAAAACTGCTCAGCGTCGCGCCCATGGCGCCGCTTTTGCTGCTGCCAGCAACAAACCAGGCATCTTTGGCTTCAATAAACGCGTTGTCATCCGGCGTTTCCCAGGAGGACTTTGCCATGTCATGCACAAAAACGGTCTGAACATTCGGCTGATTTTCCGGCTGCAGCAACCAGGAAAACAGGTCCCGGGTGGAGCAGAAACGTTTGATTGACGGGCTGCCGTTTACATACAGCTCCCCCTTGGGGCCGGGGTGGTTCCGGATAATCATGCCACACAGGTGACAGGTGTCACCCGCCTCAATGGGCATGGCATGCTGCATGGCACTGTGCTCCGGCTCCTGGTTACAACCAACCAGTACAACCAGTAGCAGTCCCGCACACAGGGTCATTACTTTTCTATTTATCATGGACATTCTGAAGTACTCCTTATCAAAGCGGGCGACGGCGAAAGACCATCAGCGCAAGGCCGACCGGCAACAGCAGCCAGCCGATCATCACCACGATCAATGTCAACCATGAGAACACGCCACCGGCTGCGACGGACATGATTCCAGTCAAGGCTTCACCACGCCCCAGGTACTGCAAGTTGACCAGCCGGAATACGTCGGTGGGGTTAAGCAGCAGTAACCATGGAAATAACTGGCCATCCACCTGGCCGCCGGTCGCCACCAGCAGTCCCAGCAGCCCCATATCAAACACCAGCACAAACAGCATCCAGACCACCAGCGCTAGGCCGGCAGCCCGCGACTTCTCACGCACCCGGGCACTGATCAGGTAAGCGATACCGATAAAACACCAACCCAGCAGGATGGCCGTCACCATCAAAACGGCAAAAGGTGGCAACAGCTCTGCCGGTTCAGCATCTGAAAACACACCCATCACAACGGCTGCCGACCCGAACCCGGCGACAGTAGCCGTCGCCAGGATGCCACCATGGCCCAACCATTTCCCGAGCAGTAACTGGTCACGGCTCAGGGGGTAGGTCAACAACAGCAACAAGGTGCCGTTCTCCGCCTCACCCACCAGCGCATCAAACGACAGAAGCAGTGCAATGAGCGGTACAATGAACACCGCCAGGCTGGCAAGGCTGGCAATCGTCGTCGCCACCGGGGCAAACCCGCTGTGACCGGCGGCGGCCGCACCAAACACCGCCAGACCGATCGCCAATAGCCCCAGAGTAACGGCTATCGCCAGCAGCCAGCGGTTTCGCAGGCCGTCCCGGAATTCCTTGCCCGCCACAATCAGCAATGCGTTCATTGTCGAGTCTCCTGCAGGCATTCCCGGCTGAAATGGTTATAGAGGTCTTCGAGGTTCGGCACGCGCCACTGGATATCGGTCAGCCCCGGCATGGTGGCAGCCCCCCGCAACAGTTTGAGCTTGTCATCCGCCCGCCCCTGCAGCTGCAACCTGCCCGCCTGCTCCCGGGTTCCCTGCGCCAACGCTTTCAGGTCATCCGGCAACTGTTGCAGCAGGTTTTCCCCTTCCAGCAGAACACTGACCGGCAGGTCCGCCTGCGCACGCAGCGTCTCCAGCTCCCCCTGCGCCAGCACCCTGCCCTGTCCCATGATGGCCGCGCGATCGATATAGCGCTCTACCCCGGGCAGCACATGGGAACAGAGGATCACACTGCAGCCCTGCGCTTTCAGCTCAGCCACGCTTCCGTAGAAATCCTGGGTGGCCGACGGATCCAGCCCGACGGTGGGCTCATCCAGCAGCAACAGTTTCGGCTCCCCCAGCAGCGCCTGGGCCAGTCCCAGCCGCTGACGCATCCCCTTGGACCAGGTGCCGACTTTACGCCCGACGGCATGCGCCAGCCCTAGCCGCTCCAGCAATTCCAGGCACATTTTGCGGCCATAGCCCTTGAGCCGTGCAAAAAACAGCAGGACTTCCAACCCGGTCAGCTGCTCATAGAAGCTGACATTCTCCTGCAGGAAACCGATCCGGTGACGCTGCTGGCGAAAGCCCTTCTGGTCCGGTTGCTCACCGAACACCGATATTTCGCCCTCGTCCGGGCTCAGCAGCCCCAGTATCAGTTTCATGCTGGTACTTTTGCCCGCGCCGTTATGGCCGAATAGCCCCAGTACCTCACCTTCTTCCAGTGACAGGCTGATGCCCTGCAGGGCCTTCAGCGTGTCGAACTGTTTAACGACATTGTCCATCTGCAGGATGGTCACAGCGGCTGCCCTCCTGTTGCCGGTTCCACCGGGTGATCTTTTATGACGATGGCACTGGACGACAGGGATTTCGGTCTGGCCGGCGCCACCGGATTGGCCATCAGCGGGTAGCTGTCCGTCACGCCCGGCGACCGAAACACCGGAAACTGCTGCTGTACCCAGCGCAATACGACAACGGCGGGTGAGTTGATCAGCAGCCGTGATGACGGGTACTTCCACAGCAACCGGTCCATATTGTCGTTAGGTTCATACACCACATCCCCCAGACCGTCGCCATTCATATCCCAGCCCAGGTAATCACTCCAGTAATTGCCGCGGTGCCGCCCCTCGCCACCGGACCACTCCTGCGCCCGGGTGGCGACATACTTCACCTGGGTGCGATTCCCGACAAACGCGTTCTCAAACACGGTATTGCCTTCTGATCCCGCAGTCAGGTGAATGCCAAGATCACTGTCGGCAAACAGGTTGCCACTGATGCGGTTATAGGCCGAGTTGTAGACAAACAATGCCTTGCCCTCGGCACCCTCAATGTTGTCACCGTCCGCGCGGATGCGCCGGATGCGGTTGTCACGAATCTCGGAATAGGTAATAAAATTCATCAGGATGCCGTAATTACCATCTTCCTCAGACGTGTTGCCAAGAATCTTCAGGCCCCGGGATGACATCAGCGCGTAACCGGTCCGGTTGCGCCATGACCGGTTGCCGATGACCTCGTTATTATGGGAATACATGTAATGGATACCGAAGCGCAGGTCATGCACCCGGTTATTGATCAGCCGGTTATTCTCGCTGGAGATGATGTAGAGTCCGTCCCGGGTTCGACGAACGTCGTTATCCCGAACCTCAATACCGCGAACCAGCGACAGGTGAATACCATTGCCCCGGTCAGCAGACCGCAGCGCCGGGTTACCCTCAATCCGGTTACCGCTCACCCGGCCGCCCTGGACCCGGTCCAGCCAGATGCCGAAGGCATTGCCCTTCAGGTCATTGTTGTCTATCTGGCAATTACGGCCGGCGGCTTCCACGTAGATCCCGGCATTCTGGGCCGTCAGATCGCCGCCCCAGTTGATGATATTCAGGTTGCTAATAACGACATCCGGCGCCTGTATCCGTAACGCATCGTTAATGCCATTACCATCAATGACCGCCCCAGGCTCACCGGTCAGCGTGATGGATTGGCGTATCACAAAATTTCCACGATACGTGCCTGCCTGTAATACAACCCGATCCCCCACACGGCTGCTGTCCAGCACCTGCTGAAGATCACTTCCGGGGGGAACCGGAATATCCACAGCCTGCGCCGGTACAGTACCCAGTAAAAGACACAGGACGTACAACAGACGGGCAACGTGTTTCATGGTATCGCTATTCCTGACCGGCGCTGCAGCACCGGTCGTTATGGGCCACCCCGTTCAATCAGGCTTTTTCCACCAGCATACGTCCACGCATTTCCATATGCAGGGCATGGCAGAACCAGTGACAGTAGTACCAGTGCACCCCGGGTCTGTCGGCCATGAAGGTGACGGAGGCGGTCTGCTGAGGCCCAATCTCCATGCTCACTCCGTGGTTGACCACACAGAAGCCATGGGTGACGTCTTCGATCATGTCCAAGTTGGTGACTACCACCGTGACCTCATCCCCCTGCTTAACGGTGAAATCGTTCATACCGAAGCTGGGCGCAATCGAGGTCATGTAAACCCGCACCTTGTTACCATCACGAATTACCCGGTTATCCGTCTCCAGATTGACGCCGTCGTCTTTTGCCATGGCAACGGTACCGGCAAAGATCGGATCATTCCGCTTCCAGAGCTTACGGGTCTTGACCTTGCTGCGATGGACAATCATGCAGTCATGGGGTTCGGCATAGGTCGGCCCGTCATGGACGATCCGCATCTTGTCGCCAGAGATATCAATCAACTGGTCATTCTCCGGATGCAGGGGGCCGGTCTTCAGGAACCGATCCTTGGAGAACTTGCACAGGGCCACCAGCCACTTACCGTCAGCATCCCGGGTTTCGCCCATCGACGTATGGTTATGGCCGGGCTGATAATGCACGTCGAGCTTTTCGACAATGTAATTGACCTTTTCACCGTTGTACGCGCGAATGGCTTTTTTGACATCCCATTTAACAATCTGGCTGTCAATGAACACGGTGGTATAGGCGTTGCCACGACCGTCGAACGCCGTATGCAGCGGCCCGAGCCCCAGCTCCGGTTCGGCGACAATGGTATCCCTTGGCTTGATCCGGTCGGCAAACAGATCATCAAGCTTATCAATGGCAATGACGCTGACAGTAGGCGACAACTTGCCATTAGCGACAAAGTACTTGCCGTCCGGCGCGGTATTCATACCGTGCGGGCTCTTCGGCACCGGAATATAACGGGTCAGTTTGCTGCCATGACGGCCATCCACAACAGGGACTTTCGAATCCCCTATCGTGGTGTAATCTCCGGCGGCGATCGCCTTTTCGATCAACGGGATGTTGTAGACCACCACCCAGTCGCGCTCAGCGGAGATCATCTCCGGCAGGGTCATGCCCTTTTCGGAGTTGTAGCAGGTGGAAGCGGCGTAGGTGCCGGTATAATCCGCATCAGTGTTATCCAGGTTGCCATCGACAATCACCTGGAACGCCACCTCCATTTTCTCCGCATCAATCACATTGAACATGGAGAAATATTTCTCCGGATTATTCAGGTCACGGCCATCGTTCGGCAACGGCACCTCATACTCACCATTGCAGAATACATATTTGGTATGGGGCACTTTCTGCACCCGCAAACCGTGAATCGCCGACACATTGGGAATATCAATGATCTTGTCAGTCTTCATCACATCGCAGCGAATCCGTGCAACCCGGGTATTGGCCTTGTCATTGATAAAGACATACTTGCCATCATAATGCCCGTCAGTCATCGACATATGCGGGTGATGGGCGTCACCATTCAGGTATTTTGATGAATCCCCCAGGATCGCCTTGCTTTCGTTGGTCATGCCCCAGCCTGTGGCGGAATCCACGTTGAACACAGGAATGCGCATCAGTTCGCGCATGGAAGGCAGGCCGAGGATACGGACTTCACCGGAGTGGCCACCGCTCCAGAAGCCGTAATACTCATCCAGCTCACCGGGCGCCACAGCACCGGACTGTTCCCCCTTCCCCGCCGCTTTCGCCGTGGGAACAAACAGGCTGGTCGCCAGACCGGTCCCGGCAACCACACCGCCAGTCAGTGCCGCCGCTGACCCCAGGAACAGGCGACGGCTGATCTGCACATGTTCACTGACGTTTTTATCATCCGGATCAATTTTCATTATTCTCTCCTCACGGTCCTGCGTTTTTCAAAGGAATCGTTTTTTCAGACGTCCGATGTCGTTGGTGTTTCGCCTGTTTTTTCGCTTTCAGCACGAGCGGCGGACATTTGCCGCTGTCGTGGTACGTCATCTGGCAATCCAGGCAGTGGTGGCATTCATTGGCATTGATCACCCCGTCCGGCTGAATCGCCTGAATCTCACACTCGTTGGCGCAAACCCGGCAGGGCTGGCCACACTCGGGGCGGCGCTTGAGCCAGTCGAACAGCCGCAACCGGGCCGGAATGGCCAGTGCAGCGCCCAGCGGGCAGAGGTAACGGCAGTAAACCTTGCGGGTAAACAGGGAAATGAAAAGCAGGAAACCGGCATAGAATACAAAGCCCCACTCCCGCTGGAACTTCAGGGTAATCGCCGTCTTGAAGGGTTCGATCTCGGCATAACGTTCGGCGGTGCCCAGCGATTCGAGCGAGATGGCGAACAGCACCAGCAGAATCATGTACTTGATCGCCCAGAGCCGTTCATGCACCGCCCAGGGCAGTTCATACTGGCGAACCTTGAACTTGCGCGCCAGTTCATTGATCAATTCCTGCAGTGCACCGAACGGACAGAGCCATCCGCAGAAAATCCCCCGCCCCCATAACAGCAGGGTCATAGCGACAAAGCCCCAGAGGATGAACAGCATGGGATCCAGCAGGAACACATCCCATGTAAATCCGCCCATCAGGGCATGAACAAAGGTGAAGACATTGACAATCGACAGCTGCCCCAGGGCATACCACCCGATAAAGACGACGGTGTAGATTAAAAAGCCGGTACGGATGCGATGCAGGAGCCGGGGATGACGCACCAGGACATCCTGCAGGAAGATAATCACGGTCAGTAAGCCCAACCCCAGGCAAAGCACGACAATCTGGAAACTCCGCTGTTTCCAGATAGAGACCCAGAGTGGTTCCAGTTCAGCCAGAACCGGGGGTTCCGGCCTGTCGACATACGACTCTGGTATCAGGTAGTCACCATAGAAACTGGCAAAGATGCTCTTAACGGGTCCCACCTGACGACGCACCAGCAATTCCAGCTGCCACGGACTGCCCGGATCAAAGGCAAATTTCGCACGGGCAATGAAAATTGCCATTTCACTAAAACCGGGGAAACCGCCAATATAAATGTCACTGAGGCGGTAGTAATCCATATCCCGGAAACTGAAGGTCTGGTTATTCTGCTGCAGCTGTACCCGGTCAAAGATACCGCCCCGGACATAACCATTTCCCTTGAAGGAGTAGAGACCGTTCGCCATGACGGAAAAGGCCTGGTCACCGGGCGCCAGCTCTTCCATCAACCACTGATACTCACTGTCACCCAGCAGGTTACGGCCAATCGTCGGGACATTCAGCGGAGCGTAATAGAGATCAATAAAGGTATCCGAAGCCTCGGACTCAGCCGCTTCATCCACCCCTTCGCCAATGGTGCCAACAAAGGCGCTGTCGATATCTGAACGGGACAAATGAAGACGCCGAATAGAACCGTCACCGGTCAGTGTCGTCCAGTCAGCCGGGGCAAACTGCTCCATTTTAATCGCAGCAGGCAGGGTTTCATGGCCATCCAGACCGGCGATTCCCAGCGCAGCTGCCACGGTAGCGGAAGCCCGCATCACTGTTTCATTGACCACCATCACCGTCACGGTGGCGCCGGTAATGGCGTCAACACTGATGACATCCTGCTGGTTGCCGGCACCAACCCGTACCCGATCACTGACGTTTAAACCGATATACTTCGCCGCAAAATCAAACAGTGACTGTTCCGGAATACCGACCAGGAGAATCGGCTCATGGTGCTCGAGCACCTCAGAGAGAAGAATCTTTCCGTTCTCATCCAGCGCCACCAGCATATTGACCGGTTTTCCGGAATAGGCGGGGATATCGACAATTCGGTCAGTTTCAAACGCCCAGACCCGGGTTTCTCCCGGGCCCTGAACCTGCCATAGCGGTAATGGATCGGTCACCGAGGTCATCGTAGCGCCGGGAAACGCCTGACCCAAGGCATCCTCAACGGTACCGGACCAAGCTGGAAGAGACAGGATCAGCAACAGAAACAGCCACCCTGACCGACAAGCGGTCGAGGCAGCTGCCCGTATATCCTGGATACAACACCGAAACCTCTGCATCTCCGCCCCCACACTTTCCTGTGTGCGACATTTTGTCGCAGGGACGAAAGAAACAACTTGATTACAATCAACGCTTACAAAATAAATACTTATTATTTAGGAAACATATACGCACTTACCCGAAATACGCTCGCACTACCTCCATCAGGGCACTGACGGTTTCCGTATCATCACTGAGCGGTTCCACCAGGCAGGCCTCACACGCTTCCAGGGGCGTTACCCCACTGACCATCAGCCGGGCAGCATAAATCAGCAACCGGGTCGATGCCGCCTCTTCCACATCATGGTGCTCCAGTCGTCGCAGGGCGTTACCCAGTGCTACCAGCTGTTCAGCCTGCTCAGGAGCAATATCCGCCTCCCTGGCAACAATACGCGCCTCCTGCTCAGGCATCGGATAATCAAACCGCATGGCGACAAAACGTTGCCGGGTGCTGGGCTTCATACCTTTCAACAGGTTCTGATAGCCCGGATTGTAGGAAACCACCAGCATAAAACCGGGCGCTGCCTCCAGCAGCTCGCCGGTGCGTTCGATGGGCAGAATACGACGGTCATCCGCCAGCGGATGAAGGACGACTGTCGTATCTTTTCTGGCTTCTACGACCTCATCCAGGTAGCAGATGGCCCCTTCACGCACCGCCCGGGTCAACGGGCCATCCTGCCACCAGGTGCCCTCTGCTCCGACCAGGTGACGCCCTACCAGGTCAGCAGCGGTAAGATCATCATGACAGGCGACGGTATAAAGCGGCCGATCGAGTTTTCTGGCCATATATTCGACAAAACGGGTTTTACCACAACCCGTCGGCCCCTTGATCAATACCGGCAACCGATGGCTGGCGGCATGTTCAAATAATGCGGTTTCATTGCCCTGCGGCTGGTAAAACGGCATATCACTGCCGGTAACAATGTGATTCATGGCGAGCCCCCGTTGTTTGCAACAGGAAATCAGCCTTTCGAACCCGCGACAACCCCACTATTACCCATTCTTGATTCTGGTCAAGCCCCTGTGCAGCGCCTTTTCTTACACTCTTCACCACTAACAACGATAAATAAACGACATCAGGATGATGATGGGGAGAAAGCACCATGCTCATGAAAACAGTCCTGGCATCCATGGTTCTGCTGTTTGCCGCGTCCGCCAACGGGGGGGATATCGCAGCCGGTAAAGCCAAATCCGGCCTCTGCGCCGGCTGTCACGGTTCTGCCGGCATCAGCGGCAATGACCTCTGGCCCAACCTGGCGGGCCAGAAAGTGGGCTACCTGAAAAACCAGCTGAAGCTGTTTCGCAGCGGCAAGCGCAGTGACCCGATGATGGCAGGCATTTCAAAATCACTCAGTGACCAGGACATCGACAACCTGGCCAGCTACTACGCATCCCTCAAATAAAAAAACGCTACTCCAGTGACGCCTTGATGGCGCCCGAAAAGGACAGGGTTGTCCGATAAAAAAAGAAGCCACACGAGGAGGTACACATGATAACCCACCCGACGTCGCGGTTACTGACTGCGGCCGCAACAGGGTTAGCCCTTTATTCCAGTCTTGCACTGGGCGCAGGGGAAAAAACCTACGAAGGCTCCGCCTCCACGATCAGCGCCGACAGCGCCAAGGTGGTTCGATCACCCGGGGCGCCGGACCTGACCGAGGCTGAATTCAGCAAAGCCAAGCAGATCTTCTTCGAACGCTGCGCCGGCTGTCACGGCGTACTGCGCAAGGGTGCCACCGGCAAAGCCCTGACCACGGATGTCACCCAACCCAAGGGCCAGGCCTACCTGGAAGCTTTCATTAACTACGGTTCGCCTGCGGGCATGCCCAGCTGGAAGGATGACCTCACACCCGACGAAGTCACCCTGATGGCAAAATTCATTCAACATGAACCGCCCATGCCGCCAGAATTCGGCATGCAGGAAATGAAGGAAACCTGGAAAGTCCTGATCAAGCCGGAAGACCGCCCGAAGAAACAACAAAACCGGCTGAACCTGAAGAACCTGTTCTCCGTCACCCTGCGTGATGCCGGACAGATCGCCCTGATCGACGGGGACAGTAAAAAAATCGTCTCCATCATCAACACCGGATATGCGGTTCATATCTCCAGGATGTCTTCTTCCGGCCGTTACCTGCTGGTCATCGGTCGTGACGCCAAAATCAACATGATTGACTTATGGATGAAAGATCCGGCCACCGTTGCTGAAATCAAGGTGGGGCTGGAAGCCCGTTCGGTGGAAACCTCGAAGTTCAAGGGGTATGAAGATAAATATGCGATCGCCGGCTCCTACTGGCCGCCGCAGTTTGTCATCATGGACGGTGAAACTCTCGAACCCAAGAAGATCGTTTCCACCCGCGGCATGACCGTGGACACCCAGGAATATCATCCCGAACCCCGTGTAGCTGCCATCATCGCTTCCCATGAAAAGCCGGAGTTCATCGTGAACGTCAAGGAGACCGGCAAGGTCCTGATGGTCAACTACAAGGATATTGACAACCTGACCGTGACCACCATCGGCACTGCCCGGTTCCTGCACGACGGCGGATGGGACAGCACCCATCGTTACTTCCTGACGGCGGCGAACAAGTCCAACAAGATTGCCGTGATCGATTCCAAGGACGGTACGCTGGAATCCCTGGTGGATGTCGGCAACATTCCCCACCCCGGGCGTGGCGCCAACTTCAACCACCCGGTGTATGGCCCGGTCTGGTCCACCAGCCACCTGGGCGATGCGTCGATCTCGTTGATCGGCACCGACCCGGAAAAACATCCGCAGTATGCCTGGAAGGTCGTGGAAACTCTGGAAGGCCAGGGCGGCGGTTCACTGTTCATCAAAACCCACCCAAAGTCGCGGAACCTGTATGTCGATACGCCGCTGAACCCGGATGCCGGTATCAGCCAGTCCGTGGCGGTGTTTGATATCAAGAACATCAAGGCCGGGTTCAAGCAGCTGCCGATCGCCGAGTGGGCCGACCTGGGTGAAGGTCCCAAGCGGGTCGTCCAGCCGGAATACAACAAGGCCGGTGACGAGGTCTGGTTCTCCGTCTGGAACGCCAAGGACCAGAAATCCGCCCTGGTCGTGGTCGATGACAAAACCCTCAAACTGAAAAAGGTCATCAAGGACAAACGCCTTGTCACGCCAACCGGAAAGTTCAACGTGTATAACACGCAGCACGATATCTACTAACCCACGGATCACCTGATCCCTGATAACGGCGCCTTTACAGGCGCCGTTTTTGTTCGACTTGATTATCGTCAGGTTTCTGTTTCACAACCGATTGCAGAGAGCCTGATTCACGGTTTAGATAAGAGCAGGTCTCAGACAACAGGGCGGACTCATCGCATGCACCAGATTATTGACCGTCAACAGGCAGCACGTTTGCATCCCCTGCTTCGCCTGGGGTTCCGGCCCTTTTTCCTGGCCGGTGCGCTGTTCAGCATTGCCTGCCTGGTTCCCTGGGGGTTCTACCTTCTGAACGGTACTGACCTGTCGCCCTACGGGGGTATGCTCTGGTGGCATATGCATGAAATGGTCTTCGGTTTCAGTTCCGCCATTATCGCCGGATTCCTGCTGACAGCCGTGCAGACCTGGACCGGGATTCCCGGCCTCAAAGGGATGCCGCTGGCAGCGCTGGTACTGCTCTGGCTGGCGGGGCGCCTGCTGCTGGTGACGCCGGGCAATGTGCCACCGCTCATGATCGCACTGGTTGACTGCGCATTCCCGCTAGTCACCGCCTTTATCATGGCCCGCTACGTCATTCGGGTGAAAATGTGGCGCAACCTGGTGTTTACCCCGGTACTGCTGCTGATGTCGCTGGCCAGCGCCCGGATGTATTACGGCCAGATGAGTGGTGATTACAGCCATGTCACTGGCGGCGCCTACAGCGGTGTCTACCTGATCACTCTGCTGATGGTCGTACTCGGCGGCCGGGTGATTCCCTTTTTCACGGCCAAGGGAACCGGTACCCTGCAAGCGGAAAAACGCCAATGGGTGGAAGCCTGCGCCATCATCCCCCTGATCATCATGGCGTTGCTGGTTGTATCAGGACTTTCGGGATGGCTCCCGTGGCTGGTTGCTCTCTGTGCCGCCATTGCATTGACCGCCAACCTGATTCGCTTCCTGAGCTGGCGCAGCCTGCTGACACTGGGTACACCGTTACTCTGGTCACTGCATGGCGCCTATGCCTTTATCCTTCTGGGCCTGTTGTTGACCGTCATGCACTATGCCGGTCTTCCCGTCCCTGCCACCTCGATGATCCATGCCCTGACGCTGGGCGGTATCGGCGGCTTGATTCTGGCGATGATGGCCCGGGTCTCACTGGGGCATACCGGGCGCCCCTTAGTGACCGGAAAAGCCATGGCCCTGGCTTTTTTCCTGATACTGATGTCGGCGATTATACGGCTGTCAGCAGGCCTTCTGACCACCGGAACCGTACACGCCTGGTTAAGCAGCATCGCTTTGTGGGTCAGCGCCTACGGCATTTTCTTTATTGTTTACCTGCCGATGCTGAGTAAACCTCGGGTAGATGGTGCGCCAGGGTAGACCGAAAATCACTTTTTGGGGGGGAATCACCAGACAATCAGGAAGCGTCGGCAGTACAAGTCGACCTTTCCCTCAGATGAGCCATCGGACGATCGGTGAAGTTGTTATATCGCCTTGACCGTCAAAGTCACCGTATCCTGGTAAACGCCTGGCGATAAACTGTTCACTTCGCTGTTTGTCATGGATATGCTGACTTCCGCCTTATCACTCGCCGTGCAATCCAGCTTCACACTTGCCGCCAGTCCCTGAAGCTCACCGCTGTCAGAGGTCAGTTGATCCGTCATTTCCTGTCGACTGCCTGAGCCTGCTTTCCAGAAGATCTTGTAGTAGCCCTTATCCGGCGGAGCGGGAGACAGGCGCCCCCTGTTGCTGGAGCGAGCTTCCAACGCGTAGCTGCCGGTACTACTGTAGACACAGACATTGCTGTTCGATGCCACCCACTCCGTACCCGCGTCGCTCAACATCAGATCTTCCAGGTTTTTAATCTGAACACGATCGCCATTCCGGATTCTGACAGGGATATCAATCGTTTCAGCCTGCCCTGCAACGGTCACCCGCAATAGGCTTTCATAATGACCGGCTGCCAAGACTCCCAGATTTTTAAAGTTCAGGTGAAGTTTTGTATCGTGCACGGCTGCATGACAGCCTGAGTTAAAAGAGATTGAATAGGCTGCCTGTTTAACAACCGGGTCAACCTCTGCACCGCCTTTGGGCTGCAGTTTCAGTGTGTAATCCTGACCATTGGCACTACCGCCAATCGGTAACACTGTAAAATCACCACTGGTCTGCGGGTTATCAGTGAATGCCATGGATACGGTTGCTTTAGTGCTTGAACAGAGACTGACCGTTGAATCGGTATAATCCAACTTTTGCCCACTGGAAAGATCATCAATATTAATATCAATTGCACTTTCACCACTCCCCAGCCTTATTTCTGCAACGCAAGGCGCAGAAGCTATCAGGTAGAGTAGCGAACAAATGACCATTTTATTATTCATATCCCTCCGCCCCCTTACTGAATGATCCGCTTCAGTCATTGCACCCTGCTGCAGGAAAACGCGCCTTTATCCCACCAGTACGCGAAGCACTACCTGTAATAGTTAACGCACCATCGCTCCAAATCAATCATATTTACTGAGTTTTACCACTCAAAAAAGTCAGCCTGCAATTTCCAGGCTTCTATGATTTACCGATGAAATTGTCATTCGTTAGATAGGTTCAGCATCAAGCCCCGAAAGCGTTCAGCGATTAATAAACATGACTACCACATCAAAACGTACAGCTATTCAGAGATACCAACTTACCAATCAGTAATATGGCATCGTCATAACTGAGATTGGATTCATATATCGTATTATCCAGCAGTACGCGGTAATAATAACTGTCCTGCTTCAGCAACCGACAATGCGGCAGCCTCGCCGACCCATAGCCTGACGAATAACCAGGAGACGTCCAACCCGTTCCGGCATGATGACCTTGCACCTTGATTTTCACGGTTGTGTAGCCCTGATTGGCGAGCCGTAACAGCTCACTGATATCGAACTGTTTCTCTTCTCCCGCCTTAAGGTAGAGCGTATACGTCGTGGCCTCTTCATAGCTCGGCGGCAGATCATAATAGGGCGGTGCTGACGGCTGCACAGCAAACAACGCAACAGCATGAAAAGCCAGCAAGGGTGCACATTGCGATAATAAGGAAGACCACTTCATCGACCTGAATCCTTTATAACAGCACGTTTTTATAACAGCATCACATTTCAACAGACATAAAAGGCATCGTGCCTGATCACTGCCTGCAGATGATGGTGACAACACGGGCTTATAAAAGTAGTCAATAAAGCATCATTACATGAATTTCTTTACGCCATGACTGTTATTGAGGGGCAAACCGACAGACTTTGAGCGATTCGAGAGGAATATAAAAAGGAGCTCAAGAAGCTCCTTTACTGATGTCATACCCAATACGTCAAAGGTACCTGGCCCATGACACTATTGAATCATTAGGCAGCGTTCAACGTACGCTCAACCCACTGTTTGAATTCTACGCCATCCATCTTCAGCGCATCGCCGCCCATGATGTCTGCCTGCAGACGGAAGAAGTTAACGTACAGGGTGTTGCCCTTAAGGGTGTAGTCGTCCATATGCAGAGGGAGAACAACCACTTCATAGTCACCGGCCACTTGGATATCACTCAGGTTCATCACCTTGAGCGGCGCCATCATGGCTTCCATCAGGCCCATGTCTTCCATGGCCCACATATTGTTGTTCCAGAAACGGGATTCACACTGATGGTCTGCACTGAAACGCTCCCGATTACTGATGGCACTCAGGGCGCGGCGGACGGACTCTACAGTGAACACATCCGAGTAGACAGGTTTCATCGCCTCGTGACCAGCAATGGACATAATGAATGCTTCCCCGACCTTATCCCTGTCACTGGTGGCCTGCCAGAAGTAAAACACCAACTCCATGACATCCATATTCATCTTGATCGCCATTACTGCTCCTCGCTGATCTGACTGCCCCAGGCTGGTGACTCACACACCATCCGTCACTCTACCCGGTCGGTTGTTAGGAAATACGGCAGCCATCCTAATGCCAACAGCAGCGCATTTTTCATGACAAATGACAAGGAAAGGTCAATAAATTCAGCGAGGTGCAGCTGCCTATTTTTAGTACTGACTACCTGAGGTGGAGCACAACACGCAGACCTGCATCTAGTAACAGGCGCATTAGCGATTCCGGCTAAAAGGTCTACGCTTGTTGCCATCCGTACAATGTAACCAACAGTGCGGTATGGATTATGACAACGAATCTGTTCCATGAACTCAAGCGCCTCGGCATTGATGAAGAGCTGGCCTATCAGCTCGACAAAAGCCTTGCCCCTGAATACAACGCGACCAAACAAGACCTGCTGGTCATGCAGGAAACCCTTCTACAGATGCAGTTTCGTACAGAAGCAGCCATCACGGGGCTAAGAGAGGAAGTCCGAAAAGACATGCACAGCATGCAGGAGGAAATTCAGGAAACTCGAGGGGATATTCAGGAAATCCGGGGGGAGCTAAAAGATGTTCGAGGTGAAATCAAGGATGTCAGAGGTGAAATAAAGCTGGTTGAAGCTGGCTTGAAGTTGGACCTGGCCGGTTTTTCACGCCAGTTCTGGATCACCTTTGGAGGCTTGATCGTCACAATTCTAAGCGTCTGGGGCGTGAACTGGTATTTTCATACCTTAGGCTAAACGAAAACAGTGGCAGGGTGCCCCGACCATCGCTTGCAGCCAAAAGAAGCACAAGCCTGCCCTTCTTCTGCGGTAAAGACTTTCACAACAATATGGGGAGTGGATCAACTGGAGAAAACAACACCTCCAGACTGGGTTTAAACTTCAGGATATGAGTCTAATGTATGGCCAAAGATATTTTGAACGGTACAACGAAAAAAACCCGCTACCCAATTGGGTGGCGGGTTTTTCAATTCTGGCGGTGAGGGAGGGATTCGAACCCTCGATACGTTGCCGTATACACACTTTCCAGGCGTGCTCCTTCAGCCACTCGGACACCTCACCAGCTGATCTGCTTTCGTTTTGGGCTGTGCCCCGAAAGCGAGGCGTACTGTATATCAGAAGGGTTCCGGAGACAACCTCTATGGAAGACAAAAACAGATAAAATACTGCAGAAATTTCATAGCGTTACCTGCAACATAAACTTTAGAGGGACATAAAACCTCCACTGAGGCAAACACCCCCAAACCTACTAGACATACTCAAAAAAGCTTTGACTCTCTCCCATAGAACAACCATCCGCCCAGGAAAATAACAGACTGTCCCCTATCACAATGCAATTCATATGCATCATATGCAGTCCTGATTACCACCTAACATAAGCCATTCTCCCGTCTAAACTTACGACACTGGTTTTCCTTGGGTTAGGAGACGTGTCATGGCCAGGAACAAAATCCAGTTTCAGAAAGGCATGAGCCTTGTGGAATT
>NZ_JAEVHF010000014.1 GCF_018263925.1 Kistimonas asteriae | reverse complement strand
AGCTGCAGTTTGTGCCGGGCAGTGACTTCGATAGTTTGGCCAATGGTGAAAGCTCCACGGTGACCGTGCGTTATGTGATGTCCGATAACGAAGGGGCAGAATCGACGTCAACGGCGACCATCACGGTCACCGGCACCAATGATGACCCGGTCGCGAGTGCGGATGCGCAAACCGGTCATGAGAACCAGACATTAACCATCGATGTGCTGGCCAACGATACCGATGTGGATCACAACGATGGCCCGGCCAACTTCAGTCTCGACAGTGTGCAGATCATTGATGGTGACGGCAATCCGTTAAGCGGTCAGGGTACTGTCAGCGTGGTGAACAACCAGCTGCAGTTTGTGCCGGGTACGGATTTCGATAGTTTGGCCAACGGTGAAAGCACCACCGTGACCGTGCGTTATGTGATGTCCGATAACGAAGGGGCAGAATCAACGTCAACGGCGACCATCACGGTCACCGGCACCAATGATGATTCGGTGGCGAGTGCGGATGAGCAAACCGGTCATGAGAACCAGACATTAACCCTCGATGTGCTGGCCAACGATACCGATGTGGATCACAACGATGGTCCGTCCAACTTCAGTCTCGACAGTGTGCAGATCATTGATGGTGACGGTAATCCGTTAAGCGGTCAGGGTACTGTCAGCGTGGTGAACAACCAGCTGCAGTTTGTGCCGGGCAGTGACTTCGACAGTCTGGCCAACGGTGAAAGTACGACGGTGACCGTGCGTTATGTGATGTCTGATAATGAAGGGGCAGAATCGACTTCCACGGCCACCATTACGGTCACTGGTACCAATGACGATCCGGTCGCCAGTGCTGATACCGCCACCGGTCATGAGAACCAGACGCTGACCATCGATGTACTGGCCAACGACACGGATGTGGATCATAACGATGGTCCGGCCAACTTCAGCCTCGACAGCGTGCAGATCGTCGATGGCGACGGCAATCCATTAACCGGCCAGGGCACGGTCAGCGTGGTGAACAACCAGCTGCAGTTTGTCCCCGGCAGTGACTTCGATAGTTTGGCCAACGGTGAAAGCTCCACGGTGACTGTGCGTTATGTGATGTCCGATAACGAAGGGGCAGAATCGACGTCAACAGCCACCATCACGGTAACTGGCACCAATGATGATCCGGTGGCGAATGCGGATACGCAAACCGGTCATGAGAATGAAACCCTCACGATTGATGTGCTGGCTAACGATACCGATGTGGATCATAACGATGGTCCGGCCAACTTCAGTCTCGACAGCGTGCAGATCGTTGATGGCGACGGTAATCCATTAAGCGGTCAGGGCACGGTCAGCGTCGTGAATAACCAGCTGCAGTTTGTGCCGGGCAATGACTTCGACAGTCTCGCCAACGGTGAAAGTACGACAGTCACCGTGCGTTATGTGATGTCCGATAACGAAGGGGCAGAATCGACTTCCACAGCCACCATTACGGTCACTGGCACCAATGACGATCCGGTCGCCAGTGCTGATACCGCCACTGGTCATGAGAACCAGACGCTGACCATCGATGTACTGGCCAACGACACGGATGTGGATCATAACGATGGTCCGGCCAACTTCAGCCTAGACAGCGTGCAGATTGTGGATGGCGACGGCAATCCATTAAGTGGTCAGGGCACCGTCAGCGTGGTGAACAACCAGCTGCAGTTTGTGCCAGGCAGTGATTTTGACAGTCTCGCCAACGGTGAAAGTACGACAGTCATCGTGCGTTATGTGATGTCCGATAACGAAGGGGCGACCTCGGAATCCACGGCGACCATCACCGTGACCGGCACCAACGATGATCCGGTGGCGAGTGCCGATACCAAAACGGGTCATGAGAATGAAACCCTCACCATTGATGTGCTGGCGAATGACACGGATGTGGACCACAACGATGGTCCGGCCAACTTCAGCCTCGACAGCGTGCAGATCGTCGATGGCGACGGCAATCCGTTAAGCGGCCAGGGTACCGTCAGCGTGGTGAACAACCAGCTGCAGTTTGTGCCGGGCAGTGACTTCGACAGCCTGGCCAACGGTGAAAGCTCCACCGTCACTGTGCGTTATGTGATGTCCGATAACGAAGGGGCGACCTCGGAATCCACGGCGACCATCACGGTCACCGGCACCAACGATGATCCGGTGGCGAGTGCGGATACCAAAACCGGTCATGAGAATGAAACCCTCACTATTGATGTATTGGCCAACGATACCGATGTGGATCATAACGATGGTCCGGCCAACTTCAGTCTCGACAGCGTGCAGATCGTCGATGGTGACGGCAATCCGTTAAGTGGGCAGGGTACTGTCAGCGTGGTGAATAACCAGCTGCAGTTTGTGCCGGGGTCGGATTTCGACAGCTTGGCCAATGGTGAAAGTACGACCGTCACCGTGCGTTATGTGATGTCCGATAACGAAGGGGCGACCTCGGAATCAACGGCCACCATCACGGTCACCGGCACCAACGATGATCCGGTGGCGAGTGCGGATACCAAAACCGGTCATGAGAATGAAACCCTCACCATTGATGTATTGGCCAACGATACCGATGTGGATCATAACGATGGTCCGGCCAACTTCAGTCTCGACAGCGTGCAGATCGTCGATGGTGACGGCAATCCGTTAAGTGGGCAGGGTACTGTCAGCGTGGTGAATAACCAGCTGCAGTTTGTGCCGGGCAGTGACTTCGACAGCCTGGCCAGTGGTGAAAGCGCGACAGTGACCGTGCGTTACGTGATGTCCGATGATGAAGGCGCAGAATCAACATCCACCGCCACTATCACGGTGACCGGCACCAACGATGCGCCGGTCGCTACCGATAACACCTTTACCTTGGCAGAGGACAATAGCTACACCTTCTCAGCCGCAGACTTTGGTTTCAGTGACGTGGATGGTGACAGTCTCCACGCTGTCACCATTACCCAGACGCCGGCTGCCGGTGAGCTCAGGCTGAATGGGGCGTTGGTCAGTGATGGACAGGAGATTGCAGCTGACGATATCGGTTCGCTGGTCTTTACACCGGTCGCCAATGCCCATGGCGATGATTATGCGGATATCCAGTTCACGGTCAGTGACGGAACGGCCAGCAGTGCAGCACAGACACTCACCTTTGATGTGACATCCGTTAATGACGGCCCGACAGCCGTCGCAGACGGCAACATGACGGACCCGACGGTACCGACCATGACGTCCAACACGGATCAGGGCTTTGTGGTGAGTGCCAGTGGTCAGGCCACGGCGGATTATGCGGCTCATAAAGCCTTTGACGGCGTTGACGCCAGCAGTGCAAATAACGCTAATTCCTGGGCAACAGCCGGCAGTTCCGGCTGGTTGCAGGTGGATACAGGCGAGCCGATTACGGTATGGCGCTATGACCTCAAGGCAATTGGCCGTGATCAGGGACGGGAACCCAGGGACTGGCAACTGCTGGGCAGTAACGATGGCGTGAACTTCGAAGTGATTGACAGTCATAGCAGTGTGACGGACTGGTCACTGCGCGAAGTGAAGGACTTCGAGCTCGATGAACCTGCCACATACCGCTATTTCAAACTCGATATCAGCTCCAATAATGGTGACAGCTATACCGGTGTGGATGGCTTCCAGCTGTTCCAGGTAGCAACTACGGATGAGGGCGACAGTCTCACCCTGGATGTGCTGGCCAATGATGTCGATATCGACGTTGATGACAGCCCGGCGAACTTCTCGCTGGATAGTGTCGAGATTGTGGATGCCGACGGTAACCCAGTGACGGGTCAGGGTACGGTCAGTATCGTCAACAACCAGCTGCAGTTTGATCCGGGCAGTGATTTTGATGGTCTTGCCACTGGTGAAAATGCCACGGTGCAGATTCGTTACATGATGAGTGACGATGAAGGTGCATCGTCGTCAGTAACCACCACGATTGCTATCAATGGCACCAATGATGCGCCGGTCGTGACCATGCCGGTAACGCCATTCTCTTACACAGAAAACGACGGTGGAGAAGCAATACTCAATACCGTGACCTTGTCTGACAGCGACAGCAGTACATTGCAGAGTGCGACTGTGCAGGTGACCGGTAATTACCTCACCGGAGAGGATACCCTCGCATTCACCGATCAGAACGGGATCACCGGCAGCTGGGATGCGGGTACAGGTACCCTGACGCTATCCGGTGATGCAACCGTTGCCCAATACCAGGCGGCGTTGCAGAGCATCACTTACACCAATCATTCGGATAGTCCGGATACGGATGACCGTACCCTTAGCATCACGGTGAATGATGGTGAGGATGACAGCGCGATACAGACTGCCACAGTCTCAGTCACGGATGTGAATGATGTGCCGGTCATCAGCGGTGTGGGGGCGCAGGTCAGTGAAACCCTGCTGACAGCCAATCAGCCGGGTGACACCCAGCATATCCAGATCGCTCAGTCCGGTTCACACGCCCTGGCAGTAGGGGATGTGATTGAGATCACCTTCACCAACAGTCAGGACAGCAGTGAAACTTATACGGTGACCCATACCGTTACCGATACCGCAACACACCGTATTGCGCTGGCTGTGGCCAATGCCATTGAGGGTGCAGAGGGTATTGGTGACTTGGTGTCATTTGCCGCAGGCCCTATCAGTTCCAGTTACCGCAATGTGCTGGAAGTCGATGATAACAACCGGCCACCGTTTACCATTTCCACGGTGATCAAGGATGCCAGTGACCAGGTTGTTTCCTCTGATATTGATTTCACTGCCGATGCAGGCAATGTCTATAGCGTGCAATACAACGGCGCCGGTACCGAGGGTGTGGCACAGGTGGAGGCGCTCACTGTACCTGCCGACCTGCAGGTAGGACAGACTGTAACCTTCAATGTGGAAGGGCTTGAAGTCAGTCACACCGTGGCTGCGGGTGAAAGCACAGAAGATGTACGGGACGCATTGCTGACTCAGATGGGGGATGTCTATGACATAACTCAGGTTGCCACAGCGGCAGCCAGTGGTACGGATACCATCAACCTGACCGCAGTAAAAGCCGGTGTTGCCTTCACCGCCTACGGCATCAGCAGTGCGGTGGCGGATGTGTTCAGTCTGTCGATTAACGAGAATAGCGCAGTGGATACCGTGGTCGGCATGGTAGGCGCCAGTGATCGTGATGGTGAATCCGATTCGCTGACCTATTCTCTGGTCGACGATGCTGGCGGTCGGTTCAGTATTGACAGCAGTACCGGTGAAATCCGCGTTGCCGGCGCACTGGATCACGAAAGTACTGACAGCCATACCATTACCGTCCAGGTCACCGATGGTCAGAATGTCTCCAGTCAGCAGCAATTGAGCATTGCCGTTGCCGATGTCAACGAAGCGCCCACAGCGGCAGACAATACTCTGACAATCAATGAAGACACTGCCTACCACTTCGAAGCAGATGATTTTTCGATTGCTGACCCGGATGTCGGCGATACGCACAGCGTCACCATTACAGCTATCAATGGTGATGGCACGTTATACAAGGAACCTGCACCGGAACTGTCACTGGATTTCAGTAATCAGAATGATCCAGTCAACGATGCTGGCAACAATATCCATGGCACGATGACATCAGGCGTTCAGTGGCAAGATGATGCGGATCGGGGACCGGTTCTGCAGTTCAACGATACCGCGGATTACCTGACGCTGGACACTGCCCTGGATGTAGGCAGCGAGTGGACCATCAGTGTGAATTTCAGAAACCCGGATCCGGTAGATAATGGAAACATCAGCCTACTGACCCGCGGTAGCACGGATGGACACGTGGCCATCAACGCCAGTGGTGAGTTGGGTGTGTATGACCGGATGCCAAGTAACACTTTCATAGGTTCCGGCTATACCATCACGGACCTTGATGGTGACTGGCATAACCTGGTCGCCGTCGGTTCTGGCGGCACCACGGAATTTTATATTGATAATGAGCTTGTCGGTTCCGTGAATTTCCAGGTGACGGAAGCGATCAGCACCATCGGTGGTGATGACAGTAATCCTTTCGTCAATCCGTTTGCCGAATTTATTGATGATTTTGAATTCTATGATTCGGCACTGACACCGGATTTGACGACAGGCACTCTTCAAGGGGCGACTGTCGTGAATGCCGGTGATTCCATTGCCGCAGCAGAGCTGTCACAGCTGACCTTTGTACCAGATGACAACGTTAACGGTTCCAACACGGCCAGCATTGACTTCAAGGCAGTGGACAATCATGGCGCCGAAAGCAGCGTCCATACACTGACCTTTGATGTGACGTCAGTGAATGACCGGCCTGAAGCAGTGGCAATCAGTGACACGGCGACAGAAGACGCACCATTGACCGGCAGCCTTTCCGCAACGGATGGCGACAGTGGGGATAGCCATACCTTTAACATTGTGAGCCAGCCCGCCGAAGGCAGTGTCTCTATTCTGCCGGATACCCTGGCGCAATTTGCGCTGGATGGCGACAGTACCGACTCAGGTTCCGCGAACCTTGACGGTACTGCCAATGCTGGCGTCAGTTATGTGCAGGATCCTGAGCGTGGCCAGGTCGCAGAGTTCAATAACAATGGCATGGTCACCCTTGCCGAAGGGGAAAATGCCGCGGATGGTCTGCCCGCCGAATCCATGACAGTCGCTGGCTGGGTGAACCTGGACAGTGCAGACACCTGGGGCGGTTTCTTTGGTCTGATACAAGATAATGGCAGCTATGAGAAAGGTTGGCTGCTGGGTACGCAGGATCAGAAGTTCAGCTTTGCCTTGAAATCCGGCGACAGCAGTACGTTGACCTACCTGACAGATGATGCAGCCAGTTTTGAACTAGGCCAGTGGTACCACGTAGCGGCCACCTATGATGGTGCGACCATGAACCTGTACGTCAATGGTGAGCTGGTCGTCAGCAGTACCGACCAGAGTGGAGCCATTGATTACCCATCATCCGGTCGGCTTCAGATCGGTGCCTACAGTGATGATGATGAGCAGTTTGGCCACGATGGCAAGCTGGATGACATGCGTCTGTACGATACGGCGTTGACCGAAGCGCAGATCCAGCAGGCCATGGAGGGCCAGCAGGGCGGTGATTACCGGTTTGAGCCTGGTGATGACTTCCAGGATCTGGCTGCGGGTGAAACACGGGATGTCTCGTTCACCTATGAGGCTGTGGACAATTCCGGTGCTGAAAATGCCACGAGTGAAACGGCGACGGTAACCGTCACTGTGACCGGTGTCAATGATGGGCCAGAGGCGGAAGACAGTACCCTCACAATCAGTGAAGATGGCAGTTATACCTTCGCGGCAGGCGATTTTGGTTTCAGCGATACCGATACCAGCGACACCCTGCAGTCAGTGACCATTACCCGACTGCCGGTAGCCGGTGTCCTGGCGTTGAATGGCGTCGATGTCACTCTCAATCAGGCCATCAATGCGGCGGATCTCAGCGGTCTGGTATTTACACCCGATGCTGATGCTAATGGCGCCAGTTATGCGGACTTGCAGTTTACGGCCAGTGATGGACAGGCCAGTAGCGATACGCAGACGCTGACCTTCGACGTAACCGCCGTCAATGACGCAGCTACCGTCGTTTCAGGCGACACCCTGAATTACACCACCAACAGCGATATGCAGGTCGTGGTGGATGGTAGTGTCACCATTACGGATGTGGATTCCACCGCGCTGCAAAGTGCCACGGTTCAGCTTTCCGGCAATTACGCCAACGGTGAGGATGTACTGGCATTTACCGACCAGAATGGCATTACCGGCAGCTGGGATGCGGCAACCGGTACCCTGACGCTGACAGGGGATGCCTCGTTGGCGGATTATGAAGCGGCACTGGAGTCGGTCACTTACAGCAATACCTCCGATGATCGCAGTACCGATCCACGTACGGTCAGTATCACGGTGAATGATGGCACTGATGACAGTGCTGTGGCGACAAGCACGATCAATGTCAGTCAGTTCAACGAGGCGCCGGGCATACTGGATCAGAACTACTCGATGTCTCTGAGTGGTTCGTCGGGCGACTACCTGATAGCCAATCCGGCCGCTGATATACCCTCTGATGCCTTTACGGTGGAGATGTGGGTCAATACCTCCGGCAGCGGTGATGCGCTGTTCTCGTATGCAACACCTGACAGTAACAATGAAATGTTGCTGTTTAACCAGAGCAATCTGGGTCTATACATTGGAGGCTCCAGTGTTTCCACCGGTGTCGATGTCTCAGATGGCAACTGGCACCATGTGGCCTGGACCTGGGACAGTGCGACCGGCGATACCAAGTTGTTTGTCGATGGTGACGAGCGTTATAGCGGTACCCTGAGACAGGGAGATTCCATTGAGGGGGATGGCGCTCTGGTCTTTGGCCAGGAGCAGGACAGCGTCGGCGGCGGCTTTGACAGTAGTCAGGCCTTTGATGGTGAAATGCGGGATATCCGGCTATGGAGCAGTGCCAAATCCGAGAGCGCCATTGACGGCGACAAGGATCAGGCCCTGAGTGGTACGGAATCAGACCTGGTCAGCTACTACCCGATGAGTGGCGGCAGTGGTGATGTTGAGGATTTTGGTCCTGCGGGTAATGACATGGAACGTCATGGCGCTACCTGGGAAGAAGTGGTTCGGGAAACGCCAGAAGACCAGCCGCTGACGATCACAACCCTCAGTTTTGCGGATTCAGATTCCGGCAGTGATGCGGTGGAGGTCACGCTGAGCATCACCAACGGTACCCTCGAACTCGCAGATAACAGTGGTGTGACCGTGACGGCAGGTGCCGACAACTCTGGCACCATGACATTACAGGGTTCACTGACTGATCTTAATGCAGCAATCAATGGTCTGCAGTTCCACCCCACAGCAAACTACCATGGTACCGCTACGCTGACTGCCAGCATCAATGACCTGGGTAACAGTGATGGTGCAGAAGCCCAGAGCGCGAGTATCACCCGGACTATCACCGTCAATAGTGTGAATGATGGGCCGACCTCGGCGGATAACACGGTCACTATGACGGAAGATGGCAGCTACACCTTTGCGGCGGGTGACTTCAGTTTCAATGATGAAGACGGCGACAGCTTGGATGCCATCACCATCACGCAATTACCGACCGATGGTTCGCTGACATTGAATGGCGCAGCGGTGGATACGGGTGACAGTGTGGCGGCTGCCGATATTGGCAACCTGGTGTACACACCACCAGCCGATGCCTTTGGTACCGGCTATGCCAATTTGCAGTTCACTGTCAGTGATGGCACGGACAGCAGTGCGGCACAGACACTCACCTTTGATGTGACCGGGGTGAATGACGCCCCGACCCTGACCAATAGCTTCAGTGAAGATTTCAATACCAGCACGGGCTGGGTCGTGGACGGCGATGCATCCATTTCCGGTGGCCAGGCTGTCCTGACGCCCAATGCTACCGCACAGGCGGGTGCTGTACTTTGGGATACCCCAATGGCCAGCTCTGGCGGATTGCAAACAACCTTCGATTTCCAGGCAACGGGTTCTGGGGATGGATTTGCGCTGGTGCTGGTTGATGGTGATCAGGTTGACAGCAGTAATTTTGCCGTTGGTGGCGCTGGTGGCAGCCTGGGTGCTAAGGATATGGACGACAGGTACCTTACCATCGGATTTGATGAATACCAGGGCGATAATGTTCATCTTATTAACGGCAACTCCGAATTCCAGAGTTACGATGTCAGCGGTCAGGGTGGAATTGACGGTTCCGGATTCCGCAAGGTGGATGTGGAACTGACCCCGGATCAACAGCTGACGGTCAAGATGAGCTGGGACAACGGCGCAACCTGGAGTACGGTCATTGATAGCTATGATCTTGCGGGCCAGGGCTTCAATCTGCCGGACAACCTCAAGCTGGGCTTCACCGGTGGTACGGGCGGCGCGACTGCCGAGCATGTGATTGACAATGTGGAAGTTAACTACCTGTTGAACAACACTCTGTCGTCGGTTGCTGAAGATATTACCGACGGTAGTGGCAACACGGTGGCAGAGATCATCCAGAGCGCCAATCAGCTGAGTGATGCAGATGGCGCTGTCACCGAGGCAATGGCCATTACCGGTGTAGATGACAGTAATGGTACCTGGCAGTACTCCACGGATGGTGGCACCACTTGGCAGTCCATCAACGACGGCAGCCTGGGCGACAGTCATGCCCTGCTACTGGGCAGTACGGATCAGGTGCGTTTTGAACCCAATGCCAACTATAACGGTGAGGCCAACATCACGTTCCGGGCCTGGGATGGCACAACCGGCAATGCTGGCAGTTATGCTGATACCAGCAACAACGGTGACATCACCGCCTTTAGCAGTAATGAAGGCACAGCGATGGTGACAGTGACCGTTGTCAATGATGTACCGGTGGCCAGCCTGGATACCGGCAGCGGCCATGAAAACCAGACCCTGACCCTTAATGTACTGGCCAACGACACGGATGTGGACAGCGGCGACAGTCCCACAAACTTCAGCCTGGATAGCGTGCAGATTGTGGATGGTGATGGCAACCCCGTCACCGGCCAGGGCTCGGTCAGTGTTGTCAGCAATCAGTTAGAGTTTGCGCCAGGTAGTGACTTCGATAGCTTGGCGACGGGCGAAACCGCGACGGTAACCGTCCGTTATGTAATGTCTGATGATGATGGGGCTGAATCAACCTCAACGGCCACGATTACCGTCACGGGTACGAATGATGATCCGGTGGCAAGCGCTGATACCGGATCAGGTCATGAAAACGAAACGCTGACGATTAATGTGCTGGCGAACGACACAGATGCTGATCATAACGACGGCTCGGCCAATTTCAGCCTGGACAGCGTCCAGGTGGTGGATGGCGACGGTAACCCGGCCAGTGGCCAGGGCACAGTCAGCGTGGTGAATAACCAGCTGCAGTTTGTGCCGGGCAGTGATTTCGACAGCCTGGCGGCCGGTGAAACGGCAACGGTAACCGTGCGCTATGTCATGTCTGACGATGAAGGGGCGGAATCGACCTCAACGGCGACGATCACCGTGACCGGTACCAATGATGCGCCGGTGGCCAATGCGGATACCGGTTCTACCCAGGAGAATCAGTCTCTGACGCTGAATGTGTTGGCCAATGATACCGATGTGGACAGCAGTGACAGTGCATCAAACTTCAGCCTGGACAGTGTTCAAATCGTCGATGGTGACGGCAATCCACTCACAGGACAGGGCACAGTCAGCATCGTCAATAACCAACTGCAGTTTAACCCCGGTGAAGACTTTGACGGGTTAGCGAATGGTGAGACGACGACGGTCAATGTCCGTTATGTGATGTCGGATGATTCGGGAGTCACCTCGACGGCAGATGCTGCAATTACCGTGACCGGTACCAATGACACGCCGTTCCTGACAGCGGCACCGACGGACATGGGATCTCCTACTGGATTACGGGGTGAAGTCTTTGAGACCAACAATGCCATCAATAACTTGGTGGATCTTGGCAACCTCATGGATGGTGGGGCTACAGCGACCTTTACAGCGACCAACCTGGATTACAGTGACAGCTCTGCGACGATAGGCGCTTTCTTAGGCACGGATGCAGATAGCTTGTCACAGAATATCGGCGGGAATGCCATGGAGACGGTGGGTTTCCGATTAACGGGATTCATCCAGCTGACAGCCGGCGAACATGATTTCACGGTCACCTCCGATGATGGATTCAGGCTGACCATTGGTGGTGAACCCGTCAGTGAGTTTTTCGGTTTGAGAGGGGCTGAAGGGACAACTGCTGCTTTTGAAGCTCCGGCTGATGGCTTTTACAGTTTCGAACTGACTTACTGGGAAAACGGTGGCGGAGAGCGCCTGCAGGTTACCAGCTCGGCTACGGATGGCGCGGTTCTGAGCACGGACAACATCCTGTATGAATCGCTGCCCGGCGTCAGTTACACAGAAAATGGTGCGGGCACGACGGTAGGTGATGATCTTGTGATCACTGATCTGGATGTGGAAGACATGAGTTCTGCCACCATTACCATTGCCGATGGCTATGTGGCCG
Organism: Kistimonas asteriae; assembly: GCF_018263925.1. GTDB lineage: Bacteria > Pseudomonadota > Gammaproteobacteria > Pseudomonadales > Endozoicomonadaceae > Kistimonas > Kistimonas asteriae. Next base: position 143,347 of record NZ_JAEVHF010000014.1, on the reverse strand, counting down.
GCGAAGATTCGCTGAACTTCACCGACCAGAACGGCATTACCGGCAGCTGGGATGCGGCGACTGGGACTCTTACCCTGACCGGCAGCGCATCCCAGGAAAATTACCAGGCGGCGTTGCGCAGCATCACTTATAGCAACAGCTCGGAAGACCCGGATACCGGCGACCGAGAAGTCAGTTTTACCGTCTCAGACGGGACGGAGACGACCGGTGCCGTCAGCCGGACGGTTCAGGTGGCAGCGGTCAATGATGGCCCTGAGCTGGAGAACAATACGCTGTCGATTGATGAAGGTGCCACCGTGGTGCTGACCTCTGCGAACCTCAGCGCTACGGATGCTGACCATGATGACAGTGGCCTGACCTTTGTGATCAGCGATGTTGAACATGGCACCTTCAGCGGAACGGGTGTCACCGATAACGGTGACGGCACATTCAGTTTCACCCAGCAGCAACTGTTGGACGGTGAAGTCAGCTTTACCCATGATGGCGGGGAAGTGCAGCCATCCTACTCGGTGACAGTAACCGATGGTGTGGCGGTAACCGCCAGTGCGGCGGCCACCATCAACTTCACCAACGTGAATGAAGCGCCGGAGCTGGATTCGGTGAATAGCGTTGATGTGAATGTCGCTTACTCCTTCTCCGAAGGCTCCGGTACCAGCGCGTCAGATATGGGCGACGGTGATCAGGCGCTGACCTTCTCCGGCAGCGCCAGCTGGGGGACTGGCCATGACGGCACGGGCTCTGCGCTTGAAATGGACGGTACGTCCGGTGCCGGGGAACTCAGTGGCCTGCAGACCGGCGGCGCCATGACGGTTTCCACCTGGGTGAAATTTGACAGTTTCAGTCAGAACTGGTCAAGAGTCTTTGATTTTGGTGATGGCGCCGGTGTTGACAATATTTTATTGGGGCACGTCACAACGACGAACGACCTCGGCTTTCAGGTCCGTGATGGTGATGGTACGGCACATACGCTGACAGTTGATGATTTCTTCACCGCCGGTGAGTGGGTGCATGTGGCTGCGACAGTTGACAGCAGTGGCATGATGACCGTTTACAAGAATGGAGTGGAAGCTGGCACTTTGCAAGGCGGCGTCCCGCCGGAGAAAATCCGTGCGAATAACTTCATTGGTAAGAGCAATTGGTCGAGTGACGGTTACATGGACGGTGCCGTGGATGATTTCGCGGTATTCAATGAAGCGCTGGATGCGACGCAGATCAGCAACCTTTTCCAGGCCAGCCAGCTGGAAGACTTTATTGATGACTTCAGTGTCAATGAGAATATGGCCAATGGCACGGTGGTAGGGCAGGTCACGGCCTCTGATGTGGATGCTGGTGACACCCTGACCTATTCCCTGCTCGATGATGACGGCGGCCGTTTTGCCATCGACAGCAGCACGGGTGAAATCACCGTGGCGGACGGCAGTCTGTTGGATCATGAGGCAGATACTACGCATGAAGTCCGGGTACAGGTCACGGATTCCGGTGGGCTGACCAGTGAGCAGGATTACACCATCCAGGTCGGTGATGTGAATGAAGCACCGACGTCTGTGTCGCTGGCAGTGGATGCTGGCGTGGCGCCTTCCGCGCCAACGGCTCAAGCTGCCTGGGACTTTAACGGTAATTTGGATAGTGATACCGGTGGTGACAGTTTCTCGGGTGCCACTCCTACATTTGTCGACGGCCCTAATAATCAATTCGACAATGCCATTCGCTTTGATGGCAGCAGCACAGCATTTACTGCTGATCTTGCAGCATCCGAAACATCTTATGGAATAGGATTTTGGTTTCGGACTACAGACTCTGGCTGCATGGTTGAAATTACGGATACTACGCTGGGGCCTCGTGATCGCGAAATCTGGATTGATTCTGATGGTAGGATTAATGCCCGTGTTTGGTCTGAAGAAACGATCACCAGTGATGCATCCACCACGTTTAACGATGGTGAATGGCACTATATGGTTCACAGTTATGGTGGAGATGTTGGGGGGCAAACGCTGTTTGTGGATGGTCAAGAAGTAGCATCCGGTAATTTAACGGCGTCTGCCTTTAACTGGGACAACACGATTCGACTGGGAAGTGAAGCCGGAACCGGTTTTGGTGGTGCTTTCACGGGTGATATTGCCGGACTTCAGGTGTTTGATCAGGCCGTGACTGCAGCACAGATTCCCGAATTGATGGCTGATGTGGCCAATATTGATGCTGTGCTGGATGAAAACACCGCAACGGCCGTTACCATTGGCACAGTTTCGGCTACGGATCCGGACACCGATAATGAAGCCTTCAGCCAGCACAGCTTTACCGTATCTGACAACCGGTTTGAAGTGGTGAACGGTGAATTGCGCCTGAAAGCCGGTCAGGTGCTGGATCATGAAACCGAAGAGTCGTTCTCGGTCACAGTCACAGCGGTTGACGACAATGGCAACGGGCTGTCAGGCGGCAGCCAGACCTTCACGATCCTGGTGCAGGATGTTAACGATGCACCGACGGTGGCGGATCAGACCTTTACCATCAATGAGGATGCCTCGCACCCGTTCACGGCGGATGACTTTACCATCGCCGACCAGGATGCCGGGGACACCCATACGGTAACGATCACCGCGATCAATGGTGACGGTACGCTGTACAAGCAGCCGACACCGGATTTGCACTTCGATTTCAGTGATTCTTCTGATCCCGCCAATGATGCCCGTAACGACATCCAGGGCACCCTGCACGGTGTACAGCAGGTGACGGATGCTGAACAGGGTGGTGTCATTGAGTTTGATGCCAATAGCGATTATATCCAGCTGGACCAGGCCTATGACCTGGGCAGCGAATGGACCATCAGTGTCAGCTTCAATGATCTGTTTCTTGATAACGGGCTATGGAATACGCTGTCACGAGGTACGGATCATCAAGTGATCTTCCATAAAGATACGGGCGAGCTGGGTACCTGGGACAATACCGGTGGAACGGGTTTCAATGGCTCCGGCTACTTTGCCAGCTCCATTGGCGATGGTTGGCATGATCTGGTCGCAGTCGGAGAAAATGGTACGACGACATTCTATATTGATGGCGTTGAGGTAGGCACCAGTGACTATCAGGCGACTGACAATATTGCGTCAGTAGGTAACTACCTAAATCATAGTCAGCCCTTTGCCGCACAGCTGGATGACTTCCAGATAGTGAATGAAGCCCTGGCACCGAGCCCGATTGAAGGGCAGCCTTTTGGTACCACGGCAGTGTCTGCCAATGACACCTTCACCACTGATGAACTACAGGAACTGGTGTTTGTCCCGGATGCCAATGCCAGTGGCGACGCTGCTGCTTCCATCGAATTCAAGGCAACCGATAACAATGGACTGGAGAGTTCCGTTCAGACATTAACCTTTGATGTCACACCGGTCGCGGATGCGCCGACCATTACCCTGAATAATGACGTGTACAGTGACCTGGTGTTGGATACGGAGCTGATAACCAATGGAACCTTTGATACATCGGCAGACGGCTGGTCTCTGACGGGAACCGTAGATTTTGGTGGTATTGGTCAGTTGAGTTTCAGTGGGGGGAATGGCCCCAATGACGGTGTTGCAGAACAAAACTTCTCAATTCACCCGGACGTGAATTACACCCTATCTCTTGACTATGCAACGTCTGGCCTATCAATAGTGCAGTCAGGCTTGGTGGAAGTGGTTGATGTGACGACCGGTAATGTGTTGGCCAGTGAAACCATTACGACCAGTTCTGGTACTAATCAGGCATTGAATCTCAGTTTTGCCGGTATTTCCGCCGGTAATGCAACATTGCGGATTACGGATACCTCGACCCAGACCAGTAGTATTGATCTACGCATTGATAATATCTCGATACAGGCGACCAGTGCGGACAATGGTCATATGTCCACGGGTGAGGGTGTCTATGTTCAGGGTGACCAGGCAATCGAGGTGGATCTCGGCGTGGCCACACCGGACAGTGACGGTTCGGAAACCCTGGCGATTGAGCTGACGGGTATTCCTGCGGATGTCGTTCTGTCGGATGGCACCAATACCCTGACCTCAACCGGTGAAGCGTTGGATGTGTCCGGCTGGGATATGGGTAGCCTGACGATGACATCGCATCAGGGGGTCGATTTTGCGATGACCGTTACCGCCACCGCTACGGAGACAGCGACCGGCGCAACAGCCGTGACGTCCCAGGCGATTAATGTGCATTTCGATCATGACCCCTTTATTGACGGGGAACTGAATATTGTTGCCCCGGATGATCTGGTGACCCATACCGTGACCGAGTCCTTCCTGCTCTCCAATGCCAGCGATGCCCAGGGTGACGGATTGAGTGTTCAGGATGTCAGCATTGATGGCGTCAGCGCCCACCGGCATGATTTCCAGACCAGCCTATCGGCAGGCAGTGGCGGAGGTGTTTCCGTTAGCGGAGATACGCTGACACTGACCGGCGGGGCTTCAGGTGTGGAAAATGTGGTGTTGATCGATACCACCGGCGGCGGTACCCGTGGGTCGGATCTACATCTGGATTTCACGGTTACACCCACGGATGGTAACGCCACCCGTAATAACTTCATTGTCTTTGATTATGTGGATGCCAATAACTACAAGGCCATTGGCAGCTATGACGGGGATGGTACATCGCATTGGGTTGTTGAGCAGTGGACGAATGGTGCCCCTACAAGACTGTCTGAGTTTGACAGTAACAACAATGCCAACATCAATACCGGGCGTCATTACGAGGTGGATATTGTTGATAATCGGGTCAGCCTGACCGTCGATGGTGTGGAAAAGATAGCCCACCAGTTCAGCGAGAATGTCAGTGATGGTGAACTGGGTGTGATGAATGCATCCAGCGCGATTACCACCTACACACTGAACGGTGCGGACTGGGATATCTATCCCGACAATGAACATACCGTCTATGACAACAATGACGGCACCTGGACGATCCGCACCGGTGATGAACTCAGTGGTGACCTGACCCTGGATTACAACGTCAGTGACGGCACCAACACCACCGCAGCCACGGCAACCCTTTCGGTAGACCACGCGGTGGATGCCAGCATTCAACTCTCCGACACCACGGGCATCAGTGACGATGTGCTGCCGGTGGAAACCACTGCAACGGGGGATACCCTGACGGTTTCCAACGTCAATGGGCAGGCGGTAGCAGCCTCCGGCACCACCAGTATTGCCGGGGAGTACGGTACCCTGGATATCGCCGCCGACGGCAGCTGGAACTACAACCTTGACCCTGCCTTCGCCAGTGTGGATCTCGACAGCAACCTGATGGCCCGCTGGACCTTTGATGAAGGCACCGGTACCACCGTCGCTGACAGTTCAACAGTGGACAGCATTGCGGATAACGGTACGTTGGCCGGGGCGACGTTTGTTTCTGACGGTGTCAGTGGCGGTGCGGTGAGTTTTGATGGGGTTAATGACCGTATCACGGTGGCCAATTCTGCGGAAATCAATACCTATTCGGGAACCACTGCGGAAAACAATATTGTTTCAGCGGATGTCACCGAGCGGACGATCAGCCTCTCGTTCAGAATTGATCCTGCTAATGACCTCAGTGGCACCCAGATTCTTTTTGAAGAAGGCGGTGGTACGAATGGCCTGAATATTTATATTAACAACGGAAATCTTTACGTCGGTGCATGGAGTGAATCGGATAGCTGGAACGGCGCCTTTATCGGTACCAGTCTGGATAATATGGATGCCGGTTGGCATAGCGTCACGATGGTGCTGGATGCGTCTGGTGCGACGGCCAGTGAAAGAACGGTAACGGGTTATCTCGATGGGGTCGATTTCGGGACGCAGTCCGGCGCCGTTCCGGTCAGCGCGCACAGTGGCCAAATCGCTTTTGGATCCAATCCTGACAGTACCAAAATACACAGTGGTGATGTGACCAGTGCCGGTAATTATTTCCATGGTGATATCGATGAGGCCAGCCTCTATAACCGGGCGTTAACGGATGCTGAAGTCAGGGTGTTGGGGGGGGCGGATCAGACGGAAACCTTCACGTATGAGGTATCGGATGGTTCGAACAGCAGCACAGCCACGCTGGACATTGATGTGATGCATACCCTGGACAGCACCGGCGCCATTGATGGCACCGTCAATGGCGAGACCCTGACGGGTACCGCGTTTGGTGAACAGATCAATGGTATGGCTGGCAATGACACCCTGCTGGGTCTGGATGGGGATGACTTCATGATCGGTGGTGCTGGCAATGACACCCTGACCGGCGGCGCGGGTTCCGATACCTTTGTCTGGATTGCCGGTGATGAAGGAACCGCGTCCACCATTGCCGTAGATACGATTACGGATTTCGATGCCAGTGTCAGTGGGGATGCCATTGATCTCAGCCAGCTGTTGTCCGGTGAAACACCGGAGACCATTGACCAGTTTCTGGATGTCGCGGTGGTTAACGGCAGCACTGAAATTAGTATTCATCCATCCGGAGCCGGTGGTGACGTGACCCAGAAAATCGTCCTGCAGGATGTCGACCTGTCCAGCCTGGGTGATAACAACGCGATATTAAATACCATGCTGCAGAACGGTAACCTACATCTGGATGGGTAACGGGTTCAACGGCCGGTTTGTCATCCTGTGGCAAACCGGCGGATAGGATCAGGCCGGTGTTGCCTCCGGACTGTTTGTTTTTGTGGATACTTTTCTTGCCGCTGCGCGTTCGCGTTTTTTGCTGCGGCGGTACTCAATGGGTGTTAAGTCCGTCCAGCGTTTAAAGGCTCGGTAGAAGGTGCTGGGTTCGGAAAACCCGGTCAGGTAGACAATCTCGTCAATGGATTCATCTGTCCGTGCCAGTAACCGACGGGCCAGATTGCTCCGGTAGCTGGCCAGCAGCTGGTTGAAACTGGTTTCCGCTTCAGCCAGCCGGCTGCGCAGGGTTCTGGCCGTAATGTCCAGCCGTTCCGCCACGGATTCCAGACTGACCTGGCCGGAGTCCAGCAGTTCGCCAATGACCCGGGTGACCGCCATGACCACATCCTGTTTTTCCAGCCGGGCCATCTGCTCGGATGCCACCTGCTCATGGGCGCGCATCAGCTCCGGTTCGGCATGCAGGGAGCGATAACTGAGAACGGCGGGATCAAAGACCAGTTCATCGGCTTCCCCCCCAAAGGCGACCGGGCAGCCGAACACCCGACGGTATTCACTGTCATCCTCCGCACCCTCATGGGAGAAGGTGATGGCCAGCGGGGTAAATGCGCCATCCGTGACATGCCGGAAAAAACGGATCACACCCAGCATGATGCTGTCGCTCAGGTGCCGGATGCTGACGGCATCGCCCGTGGACGGTGCAACAACCAGCGCACAGCGGTCCCCGCTGGTTTCCAGCCGGCCGCTGATGGCGTCACTGAGAAGACGCTGGTAGCGCAATGCCCGTTGCAGGCCTTCCTCAAAGGTGTGGCTGCTCAGGAACAGGTATTCCAGCACCTGACCACGGAACAATGGCGTATTTTCTCCCAGGTGCAGTCCGATCAACGGGTCGCCGGTGACGTCCTCGCAGGCCTGCCAGAACAGGGTTTGTGCATGATGGGGGGTGCGGGTGCGCTGGTCGGCCAGCAGTTGCGCCGTGATATTACAGCGTCGGTAGATCGGTGTGGGATCAATCCCGGCATTCATGAAGGCCTGGTGTGCCATCCGTACCAGGATACCTGCGTCTTTTAATTCGCTCATGTTACTGCCCGGCTTCTGTTGTTATTCCGTCAGTCCATTGCGGCGGCTGTTATTGGCAGCACCTTGGCTGTACGGGGTGTTATTGCCTGATCGTGCCGTATTCGTTTCGCTATCTTAGAGAGGATTGGGGGGGATGACAATCGGTTACGGCGGCGTCATTGGCAATCGGGCAGGGATGCAGCGGTGAATCAGCCAATGTGACGGTACGGGTGCATGTAAGAATCGAAGACTTGTCCCAGGCAGCGGCTATTCATTATGCAGGCAGAATCATTATCGTCCATTCCTTCCCTGTGGCGGCTTTATGCGGGGGCTGCCGTCAAGCGCGGGCGCCCGGTGGGCGAGTCGTTGCCGGCACTGTCTGTCAGTGTGGCCGGAGTGCGGGCTGATTACGATCAGGTGCAGGCCTATAACCGGGTCTGTGGGTTTGAACAGCAGGAAACGTTGGCGCCGACATTTCTACATATTCTGTCCTTTCCGTTGCAGATGCACCTGTTGATGGACAACGCCATGCCGCTGGCGCCCATGGGGCTGGTACATGTTCGCAACCGGATTCGCCAGTACCGGCCGGTCGGGCAAGAGGAGCTGCTGTGGATTGACTGCACCGTCGGGGAAACCCGCCGGGTGGATGCCGGGCTGGAGTTTGACTTCACTACCCGCATTGAAGCGAACGGGGAACCGGTGTGGGACAGCGTCAGTACGACACTCTCGCGAATGCCGGGGAAGGCGGCTGGGAAAAAAACCAGGCGTCAGGATGAAACGCCGCCCGAACCGGAGGAAACCTGGTCGCTGTCGCCCGATCTTGGGCGCCGGTATGGGGCAGTTTCCGGGGATCGCAACCCCATCCACCTGTACCCGTTTACGGCGAAACTGTTTGGTTTTCGGCGCCCCATTACCCACGGCATGTGGTCCAAGGCCCGTTGCCTGGCGGCCCTGGCACCGACGATTGGGAAGAAGCCGTTCTCGGTCGATGTGCGGTTCAAAACCCCTGTCTACTTACCGTCTGATGTGTGTTTCAGCCGGCAGTTATATCAGTCGGGCGTCGATTTCCAGCTGACGTCAACGGGCGGCCGGCCGCACCTGACCGGTGAGATTGCCTGGCTCTGACGTTGTCTCATCAGGCAGTCCCGCTATAATTCCGCCTTTTTGGATGATGGCGGTATTTTAATGCAGGTGATGCAGGATACGGATCAGCACTGGATGCAGGAAGCCTTGCGCCTGGCGCGACTGGGGGCCGCCTTGGATGAAGTGCCGGTAGGCGCCATCGTGGTGCATGAAAACCGCATCGTCGGGCGGGGTTACAACAGCCCGATCAGCCGGGTGGATCCGGTCGCCCATGCCGAGATCCAGGCACTGCGGGATGCGGCGGTGACCCTCAACAATTACCGGCTGGTGGACTGTGATCTCTACGTCACCCTGGAACCTTGCACCATGTGTGCTGGCGCCGTCGTCCACAGCCGGATTCGACGGCTGATCTATGGCGCCAGTGAACCCAAGGCTGGTGCCGTTGCCAGTCAGGTCCGGCTGCTGGACATGCCATGGCTGAACCACTCGGTGGCAGTGGCCGGTGGGGTGCTGGAAGAGGAATGTTCACAACTATTGTCGGATTTTTTCCGCCGTCGGCGCCTGGAAAAGAAACAGGCCAAACAACAGGGTTGCTGCTGAATCAGTCAGACTGCGCCAGTACCTGTGGCTGTTGCAGGTGTTGGTAGAACAGGCGAATATTCTCGACATAGCGCACCGGTTCCGATCCTCGGGCATAGCCGTACCGGGTCTGCCGGTACCACCAGGACTGTTCAAGCAGTAGCAGTTGAAAACGCAGGTCTTCCCACTTGTCCGGATTGCCGCCAGCCTGCAGGGTGAGATCCCGGGCGTCATAAACATGCCCCATGCCGACGTTATAGGCGGCCAGGGCAATCCAGGTGCGATCCGGTTCGTGGATCGTTTCAGGCAGCCGGTCATAGATTCGGGTGAGGTACACCGCTCCGCCGCGCACACTCTGTGCGACATCCAGCCGATTGCGGACACCGACTTCCCGGGCCGTGGTGAGCGTCAGCATCATCATGCCTCTGACACCCGTGGGTGACCGGGCCCTGGGCGACCAGTGGGATTCCTGGTAGCTGATGGCGGCCAGCAGGCGCCAGTCGATTTGATGCTCTTTGGCAATGCGACGGAACAGTGACTCAAACCGCGGCAGGCGCTGTGCAATATGGGTGTTGATGCTGAGGCTTTCGGCAACGGAGAGCGAGCCGGGAATCACATCCAGCGGAGGATCAAAGAGCGGCGTTGCTGCGCTGTTGTCCAGATAATAAATCCAGCTCAGTTGCCGGTAGGATCGATTGCTGTCACGGGTATGCGCCAGTGATCCGATTTGCTGATTGGCCACCATGGACGGCAGCGAGGCAGGGCAGGCGATCCCCACGTCCGGCGACTTGTCACAGCCCGTCAGCAGCAGCACACTGATGATTCGCCATGGGGCAATGGAACCGCGCGGATTCTTATGGCGAAGGCGTATCATTCTCAACAAGATAACTGGTACTCCTTCATGGCGATGGTCAGCGCAGACTGGTCAGGCGCGTTATGGTGTGTGAACGAAAGCCGGATAATAGCGTCAAAGAGAAGTGAATCAGGGATTTGCCGGGTGGTTCAGTCACACGGCTTTCTGTATTATACGCGCACCCTGAGTACCCGCGCAGACTATTTGCGGTACTTACCCACCTCTCCCGGATTTCGAGGGTTCGTCTGACCATGGAGATTCTACGCGGCAATCCCGCGCTTTCTTCTTTCCGTTCTGAGAGATTGCTGAAGGCGCTTCAGCAGCAGGTGACCGGTGTCACCGGTGTGTACGCTGACTTCATGCATTTTGCGCGACTGACCGCTCCGCTGACCAGCGAGGAGCAGGGTATCCTGCAACGGTTGCTGCGCTATGGCCCGGGCATTGAGGCCCAGGCCCCTGTCGGACAACTTTTCCTCGTGGTGCCACGTTCCGGCACCATTTCCCCCTGGTCCAGCAAAGCGACCGATATTACCCATAACTGTGGCCTTGACCAGATCCAGCGTCTGGAAAGGGGCATTGCTTATTATGTCCAGATGGATGGGGAACCCGGTACCGAAGCGCTGGCAAGGATCGGTGATAGCTTGCATGATCCGATGACGGAGACCGTACTTCACAGCCTGGAGGCGGCCGAGTGTCTCTTCCGCGATGCCGAGCCACGGCCACTGACCTCCGTGCCGATCATGGCAGAGGGCCACGCGGCGCTGGAACTGGCCAACACCGAATTAGGACTGGCGCTGGCAGAGGATGAAATTGATTACCTGGTGGACAATTTCACCCGCCTGCAACGGGATCCCACCGATGTTGAGCTGATGATGTTTGCCCAGGCCAACTCGGAACACTGCCGGCACAAGATCTTCAACGCCTCCTGGGACATTGACGGTGAAGCACAGGATAAATCCCTGTTTGGCATGATCCGCAATACCTGGGAGATGCATTCTGATGGCGTGCTGTCTGCCTACAAGGATAACGCTGCTGTCATCGCTGGCTCCCGCGCCGGCCGCTTTTTCCCCGACCCTGACTCCTGCGAATACGGCTTTCATGAGGAAGATGTTCATATCCTGATGAAAGTGGAAACCCACAACCATCCCACCGCCATTGCCCCTTATCCCGGCGCCTCCACCGGTTCCGGTGGTGAGATCCGCGACGAAGGCGCAACCGGCCGTGGTGCCAAGCCGAAGGCGGGCCTGACCGGTTTCTCTGTCTCTAACCTGCGGATTCCCGGTTATGAACAACCCTGGGAAGGGGATTTTGGCAAGCCGGACCGTATTGTCTCCGCTCTGGATATCATGATTGAGGGGCCGCTGGGCGGCGCCAGTTTCAACAATGAATTCGGTCGTCCCAATCTCTGCGGATATTTCCGGACCTATGAAGAGCAGGTCAATGGCCCGGCCGGTGAGGAAGTGCGCGGTTACCACAAGCCGATCATGATTGCCGGTGGTCTGGGCAATATTCGTGCTGATCATGTGCAGAAAGCCGAATTCGCTGCTGGCGCCAAGCTGATCGTTCTGGGTGGCCCGGCCATGCAGATCGGTCTGGGTGGTGGTGCGGCGTCGTCCATGAGTACCGGTGAAGGGCAGGAAGACCTGGATTTTGCCTCTGTACAGCGGGAAAACCCCGAAATGGAGCGCCGTTGCCAGGAAGTCATCGACCGCTGCTGGCAGCTGGGTGACAAGAACCCGATTCGCTTTATTCACGATGTCGGTGCCGGTGGCCTGTCCAACGCGTTCCCAGAACTGGTGAGTGACGGTGGCCGTGGCGGCAATTTTGAACTGCGCAACATCCCCAATGATGAACCCGGCATGCCGCCGCTGGCGGTCTGGTGTAATGAGTCCCAGGAACGCTATGTCATGGCCGTTGAACCGGAGGATATGGCGCGCTTTGAAGCGATCTGCCGCCGGGAACGCTGTCCTTTCGCGGTGGTGGGTACCGCCACGGATGAAGAGCATCTGCGCCTGTCTGATGCCCACTTTGGCAACAACCCGGTTGATATGCCGCTGGAAGTCCTGCTGGGCAAGGCGCCCCGTATGCACCGGTCGGTGGAACGAACCGATTTTGAGCGCCAGGGGCTGAAGCTATCCGGTATCGATCTGGCGGAAGCGACAGAGCGTGTACTGCGACTGCCGACGGTGGCCGGCAAGAGCTTCCTGATTACCATCGGCGACCGTTCGATCACCGGTCTGGTCAACCGTGACCAGATGGTGGGGCCGTGGCAGGTGCCGGTGGCGGACTGTGCGGTGACCGCCACCAGTTTTGATGTCTATACCGGTGAAGCCATGTCCATGGGTGAGCGTACGCCGGTTGCCCTGCTGGATGGCCCGGCGTCCGGTCGGATGGCCATTGGTGAGGCGATCACCAATATTGCCAGCGCCCGGATTGGCAGCCTGTCGGATATTCGCCTGTCGGCCAACTGGATGTCTGCCGCGTCACATCCCGGGGAAGGCGAGCGTCTGTATGACACCGTGAAAGCGGTTGGTATGGAGCTGTGTCCGGCACTGGGTATCACTATTCCCGTGGGCAAGGACTCCATGTCCATGCGGACAGCCTGGAACGAGGATGGCACGGAGAAGTCTGTTACGTCACCGCTGTCCCTGATTATTTCTGCGTTCGCGCCGGTGCAGGATATTCGCAAGACCGTTACGCCCCAGCTGCGGACGGATCTGGGCGACACTGAGCTGGTGCTGATCGACCTGGGTCGTGGCCAGAATCGACTGGGCGGCTCGGCATTGGCACAGGTTTATCGTCAGTTGGGTGATGTGCCGGCTGACCTGGATAGTCCGGAAGACCTGAAAGCGTTCTTTGATGCGATTCAGCAGCTGATGGATGAGCAGAAGATTGTTGCTTACCACGACCGTTCAGACGGTGGTCTGTTGACCACGTTGCTGGAAATGGCCTTCGCCGGTCATACCGGTATCCGGGTTGAGCTGGATAAGCTGGCGGAAACCCCGTCTGACTTGCTGCCAGCACTGTTCAACGAAGAGCTGGGTGCCGTGATCCAGGTGCGCCGTGAGGACAAGGGCTATGTGATGGACTGCCTGGCCGAGTTCGGTTTGTCAGGCTGCGTTCATAGCATCGGTACACTGGCGGATGAACAGAATGTTGAGTTCGTCTTCCGTGGGCATGACGTGTTGACCGGCAACCGGATTCGCTACCACCGGATCTGGTCTGAAACCAGTTATCGGATTCAGGCGCTGCGCGACAATGCCGAATGTGCCCGGCAGGAATTTGATAACCTGCTGGACGACCGGGATCCCGGTCTACACGCTGTAGTTGCCTGGGACCATAATCGGGATATCGCCGCGCCCTACATTGCCCGGGGAGCAAAACCCCGGATTGCGATACTGCGTGAGCAGGGTGTGAATGGCCAGGTCGAAATGGCGGCGGCGTTTGACCGTGCCGGCTTTGCTGCGGTGGATGTGCACATGAGTGATCTCATGAGCGGTGACCGTTCGCTGGCTGATTTCACCGGTCTGGCTGCCTGTGGCGGTTTCTCTTATGGGGACGTGCTTGGTGCGGGTGAAGGCTGGGCGAAGTCGATCCTGTTTAACGGCCGCACACGGGAGCAGTTTGCCGCCTTCTTTGATCGGCGTGATACCTTCACGCTGGGGGTGTGTAACGGTTGCCAGATGCTGTCCAATCTCCGAGAGCTGATTCCCGGCGCATCACTCTGGCCTCACTTTGTCCGTAACCGCTCCGAGCAGTTTGAAGCGCGGGTGGCTATGGTGCAGATTGAGAAGAGTCCCTCGATCCTCCTGTCCGGCATGGTGGGTGATCGTCTGCCTATTGCCATTGCCCACGGTGAAGGACATGCGGAATTTGCCCATGCTGACGCCCTGCGTCGTTCCAGCCGTAGTGGTCTGGTCGCCCTGCGCTATGTCGACAACCATGGCCAGGTGACCGAGCGTTATCCCTTCAACCCGAATGGCTCTCCGGAAGGTATTACCGGCCTGACCACGGATGATGGTCGTGTCACGATCATGATGCCCCATCCGGAGCGGGTGTTCCGGGCGGTTCAGAATTCCTGGCATCCCGATGACTGGGAGGAGGAGGGCCCGTGGATGCGGATGTTCCGTAATGCCCGGGTCTGGGTTAACTGATAGCGAGTGAAAACTGAATACCCCGCGAAAGCGGGGTTTTTTATGGCGTTATTGGTGACTGCGGTTATACCGGTGGCACCAGAGGGCGATTGGGATTGTCGATCGCATTGACGGCAGGTCGGAATGGCTCTGGTTGTCGTTTTGGCGTGTCCTGTTCGTGGGCATGCTGGCTGGCTGCAATATGGGTCGCTCTCTCGGCTAGTGATTTCTGTAATGTTTTTTCCTGTTTCTTGGAGAGTGGTTTGCCCCGTTGAATCAACTCAAATATCGGGTCAAGTCGAGCGCTTACGGAGCGGGTGATGCGATAACCGGGCATGGCCGTGTTCTGGGTTTGAATCGTGGTATGGCCGCCATTAACCGCCATCTGCTGTAATAACGCCGCGAAGTCCGGGTTTTCTGTCATGATATGCCGGCGAATGAAGTCCGTTTCCAGAGTGTCGGATTGACAGGCCTCCAGATAGCAGAGCTGGGTATGGTCATGGGCTTTTTTGAGTCCGGTTCTATCCTTGTTGCTCTTGCAGCCTTCCATGACCGGCATGTCGATACTGTTAAGCAGGGCGTTGAGTGTACGGCTATACAGGAAAGGATCTTTTTCGGCGCAGTGGTGCATGCCTGTACGCATCAGTTCGCGCATGTGCTCGGCCAGTAGCTGGATCTTTTGTTGGGTTTCGGGCGGGTACTGGTGAAGTCGTTTGCCAATAAATCCTTCGACAGGATCACCGGGCGTCAGGCTGCCAATCAGCCGGCCGAGTGCTTTACGATTCTGTTCTTCTGCAGCTTTCCAGGTGTCGCCGGTTAGCGCGATAAATTTGTTGTGGGCGATCAGGTTGCAGGGGCAGATAAACATGAAAGGCTCAACATTAACGTTGACCTTATGGGGAGTACCGGCACTAGAGTAAACGGTGAGAGCCGTTGTTTTATCCTGCCAGTGCTTTTTCATGCTCTTCCAGGTTTCGCGGCACCATTGTCGCTCATCATCCATGGTTTCCTGAATTTTTTTTATGGGAATGTGCTTGCCCATGCTGCGCAAAGCATCCGGACTCATGAGGTTGGTGTAGCATACCGGCATGTCAATAACGGCATCCGGATTGTCCATGGCATTCGCCAGTTCTTCGGTGCCAGCCTTGTGTTGCAGCAGCAGGGCTGTCAGGGCTTCATTGAGTCGACGATGGGTAATGGTGTCCCGTTGGTCGGCAGGATGGGCATAGGCGTAGGGAATGCCTACCCTGACCGACTTTTCAACCTCTCTGCCATCCATGGACAAGCTTGATGTGTAAAGGTTTACCGCCGAGTCACTGTCCCGTCGCATGGAGGGGCTCATGCGCCCTTGGTAGCTATGTTCGAAGGGATCTCTCTCGCCCTGGGGTTCGCCGGGGTGGTGGTAGCGTAACTGGGCAGCAGGGCAGTAGGCGGTTTCAGAATGATGCAAAATACCGTTAATACGAAAAGCCTGTTGCTTTGAAAAGGCCTTGCTGGATTTGCTTAGTACGTCAGTCAGCATGGTGTTGTATGTGTTGCTGAGCCCGGCCTGCTCAAGTGTTTTTATAATCTTTGCATTACAATCTGCGACCTGTTGGACCATATCGGGTATGAACTCGCCCTGTTGGTCAATAGATTCTCGATGATCCATATAGAGCTTGAGTAATATCTTTCTGGCTTGCTTGGTCTGTGTTGTCATCGAATTGGCCAGGGTTTTCCAGGCTGCCTGGCACTGTGCTTCCAGGCAATCCCTGAAGGCTTCTGGCGTTCTGAAATCGTTACTTTGCAGGATGGTGAAGAGTTGTTCCTGTTCCGTGCAGGTTTGAAGCATCTTCGTGATATCAAGATCCAGACATCGACGCAGCTCGTCTGAGAGGTTTTTAGTTTTATCTAATCGTCTTTTAAAGGCATTCAGCGCATTTGTCAGGTGCGCAGGTTGTCTGGATCCACCGCTATTCAAGGTTTCGTAAGGTGACAAGCTGGTCATGTGGCTGACTCGTGTCGCAAGGCCGGCAGTCTGACTGACAAGCTTGATTTCACGGTGTGTGAGTCCGGCATTTTCCAGCAGGGGGTGAAGTGATTCTGCCAATAATGACTGGGGGCGGTTTTCGTGGTGGGTCAGGTGTTCAATCGTATGTGGCAAGCTTTGTTGAAACAGTGAATTATGTTGTTTCAAATACTGGAGAAACAGCTGCTGTGCTTCCTTGTTGTTTTTGGGGTAGGTCTGGTTATTGGCAAGATGTTTGAGGAAGGATTGTCTTAGCCAGGCTTTTTCTCCTGCCGGTATGCGAGCCAGCGAAGGAGACAGTTTATAGTGATTCCAGACTGCTTTCAGAAACGTTTGCCAGGGTTTACCGATCACTCGCTTGAGTTGTTTGTCCTGTATAGGTGCAGGTGACGAGGCTATCGGTGAAGCAGGAGGTGTATGGTCGCCCCGCTCAGAAGGCGTCGATGTTGCCTGCGCCGTTACCGTTTCATCCGTGGCCAGGGGGTGGGAATGTTGTTTGACCAGCTGGTGAAGTTGTTCGACGGCAGGATTGATAGTCCGATGGACGGAAGCGGCTGCACGCGGGGCTCTTTGGTGGAGTGATAGCGTGCTGACGTGGGATGCTGGAGCCTCTTCCCCATGTGTTTTTATTTTTTTGACAAACAGTTCGTCACCCTGGGCTTTTTTTACCGCTCTCTGGGAATGGGTGGTGCCTTCTGGCTGAGGCGTATTGTTTGATACGCCTGAGGTCTGGCTGGTCATTCCTGCAGGGCGGTTGCCGGGAATGCTGGGTGTTGATGAGTCCATGCAAATGCTTCCCTTCCTCCTTTAAGAATAGATGCTGGTGGCATCAGGAAGGGTTGGTCATGAGGCGTCTTTATAGTCGGTATGGAATTATAAAGTACGTATGAATCGCGAATGGTTTGAATGGCCAGGCCCGAACGGGGCATGTTCGGGCGAAGTGAGAGGCTGACTTATTGTACGGCGTTAATCAGCAGCAGAATACTGGTTGCGAGCGTCGCCAGAGAGAGAGTCAGCAGGCAGCATTCCTTGATGGTCAATCGGTCATCCATGGGGTCTCCTCGGTAATGGTCAGTCAGTGATGTATTGGGCGGCAAGTACCTTGATGGCATCTGCGCAAAATGTTGTTATGAATCTTGCCTGTTAGCGCAGGAATCGGGGATTATAGTAGGAGTGAAGGTTGTTCAACAATAAGTAAACGCTGTGAGTTTGGCTGGGTATTAGAGCAGAGAATCAGGGAGGGCGAAGCGGTGTATGGTGGAATGCGTATAGGGGGGTGCCTTCTGGTCTTGCTGGGCGGGTGTATGTCTGATCTGACGGGGTACAGTTATAGTCGGGGTGAAATTGCCAGCCAGGCATGGGTTGATGTCGGTACCGTGATTGCTGTGGAGGTTGTTGGCAGGGTCGCAGGTTCTGGTGATACGGCTGATGCCAACGCCGACAGCCGGCATGTTTTCATAACTGTTCAGCTTGATACCGGCGCACATATCTCTATTGAGCAGGCAGTGGATCTGGACGATCCCATTCATAAAGGGGACAGGGTAAAGCTGGTATCGGAAGGCGGTGTGACACGTGTTGTAACCGCTGCGCCCTTGATGAATCAGTGAATCAACCATTAGACTGCAGGATTTCCTGTTCCGGTAACCACCATGAAAAAAGATACACTGGTCGCAGTCGGTATTGTCGGCTGTATTGTGATCCTTGGCGGTCTATGGCTCTGGCACGATCATGCGACAGTGCAGCCATTGCACTCGGAGCCTGAGGCGTCGTCTACGTTTGATCCGGTGCCCGTGTATACGGATGATGTTGATCCTCACAGTGATGCAGCGGATGTCACCCGTATCATTGTCAGCGACAGCCTCAAGGGAAGCGATGTGGATATTGACCAGGTGTTGTCTGACAAGGTGATTGTCAACGACAAGGTAGTGAACCTCCCTCAGAAGGGCAGTCAATAAAGAATATTCGGCTGATCAGCCTGATTATATTTGAGTAAACACGCCATGAGCCTGTTAATTGAAGTCGATGAACTGGCAGAGAGGCTGGACGAGCAATCGTTACGGCTGATTGATGCTCGCTTTTCGCTGCAGGATATCAACCTGGGTAAACAGCAGTATCTTAGCGGCCATATTCCTACCGCCGTTTATGCAGATCTGGAGCAAGACCTGTCTGGTGCTATTGTACCGGGTATCACGGGGCGGCACCCATTACCTGATCCTGCGCAATTTGCCAAACGACTGCAGTCCTGGGGAATCAGCGAGACCACACAGGTTGTGATCTATGATGATGGCAGCCATGCAATGGCGGCACGTTGCTGGTGGTTGCTGGAGTGGGCCGGATTGTCCCGTGTGCGCGTGCTTCATGGGGGGATTAATGCATGGGTTGATGCAGGTTTGCGGGTGACCCGGGAGGCTAGAATACCTAATCTGAGCGACTATGTATTTTCACCCTGTTATAAGCGTACGGTGACGGCGGATGATGTATTGATGCTGTCACGTGAGCCGGCAGTATTGCTGGATGCGCGAGGGCAGGAGCGTTATGCCGGCCGGTTAGAGCCGATTGATCCAGTGGCGGGACATATTCCCGGTGCTGTCTGTATGCCGTTTACTGACAATATGGATGACAATAACCGCTTCCTTTCACCGGATGTGCTGGCGGAACGTTTCAGGCGTTTCTATTCAACCTCTGATACGGGTGAGGATATACGGCCGGTTTGTTATTGCGGCTCGGGTGTGACGGCCTGCCATAATATCCTGGCCATGCGATTGGCCGGTTTGCCCTGGCCGGCGTTATACCCCGGCTCCTGGAGTGAGTGGATTACTGATCCAGCCCGCCCCGTGGCAACCGGCGACTGAGTCAGCGCCGGCAGGGAACCAGTGAGCGTACATCTTCCTCTTTCAGCAGTTGCATGATCAGCTTGTCCTGGCTCTTTTCGCCCTGGACGCGGAGTTTGACTTCGTAATGATCCCGCTCGGGCTTGAACTCGGCAATAAAGTTGCTGACTTCAAAACCGCCCCCACGACTGGTTGAGAGAATCTTCTCCAGACAGCCGGGGTTGTTGGCTGTGATCAGTTTGAGCTGAATGCTGGTCATGCTGTGTTTCCGTCGTTGTGTGCCGCCAGTAATAAAAAACCCCCGGACCGGTTCGGTGCGGGGGTTTTTTGTGTCTGCTGCTTATCAGTCAAAAACGCTTCCCCGCCGGCTGATCATGGTCATAATCCCGGTCATCTTAATCAGTTTAGTGGAAGTCGCTGTAAATGCTGTCACGGCTGATAGGCTCAGTTTGTCCAAATCGGGGATAAGTATAACACGCATATTTGTGTTGAAAACCCGTGAATTTGTGCGTTTTGTCCACGTTGGGGTTTTGGTCTGACTAAACTGGCGGAGGGTGTTTTTCTGCGGAGATCTGCAATGCTGCGTGACAAGCACAACCTGGTTGATGATTTTCCCGAATACCAGGAACGAATCCAGACCCTGAAACAGACGGATGAAAGTTTCAGGAACCTTGCCCGAGAGTATCATGAGGTTGAGCATCAGGTGCGTGGTCTGGAGATGCAGAGTGTACCGACGACGGATGCGCATTATGAGGCGTTGAAGATGAAACGGGTGCAGCTTAAGGATGCCATTTTTAACCAATTGAGTAAGGGGGTGGCCTGACCATGATAAGTCCGCCCTGTTCAATGACGGGGTGGGTGTTATTCGGATTGTCTGATGGTATCGTAAGCTTCCACCTGGCGTATGCAGTAGAGACGACGTTTTCCGCTGCATGAGGGGCTGTCCGCACGTAATGATCCATTCAGCATGGTTGTGCGCCTATCGTGACAGTCAGGTGTATGTTAATGACAACCCGGTATGGGACAAAGAGAAACATGCAAGAGTGGAAGCCAGATAGCTGGAGACAGAAAACTGCCCTGCAGCAGCCGGAATACCGAGATCCCGGTAAGGTCATGCAGGTAGAATCAGAGTTGCGCCGTATGCCGCCGCTGGTCTTTGCCGGTGAAGTGCGTGCATTGTATCAGCAGCTTGCCGATGTTTCAGAAGGACGCGCTTTCCTGCTTCAGGGCGGTGACTGTGCTGAGAGCTTTGCCGAGTTTTCAGCTGATAATATTCGAGACACCTTCAAGGTGTTGATGCAGATGGCGGTGGTGTTGACCTTTGGCGCCAGCTGCCCGGTTGTGAAGGTGGGGCGACTGGCTGGCCAGTTTGCCAAGCCCCGTTCGCAAGGTATCGAATCCCGTGATGGCGTTGAGCTGCCATCCTATCGGGGTGACATCATCAATAGTAATGAATTCACTGAAGTGGCGCGTGAGCCTAACCCGGAACGGTTGTTGGCTGCTTATCATCAATCCGCTTCAACGTTGAATCTGATTCGTGCGTTTGCTCAGGGGGGGCTGGCCTCTCTGGAGCAGGTGCATGAATGGAATCTGGGCTTTGTTAAGGCTACGCCACAGTCTGAGAAGTACTTGAATCTGGCTGAACGTATTGATGAGGCGCTGGCCTTCATGAAAGCCTGTGGCATAACCGGCGCCAATACCGCAGCCATCAGGGAAACCAGTTTCTATACCTCCCATGAGGCGCTGTTGTTGCCATATGAAGAGGCGCTGACCCGGCGTGACAGTCTGACGGGGGACTGGTATGACTGTTCTGCCCATATGCTCTGGATTGGTGATCGTACCCGCCAGCCGGATGGTGCCCATGTTGAATTCATGCGCGGTATTCATAACCCGATTGGTATCAAGGCAGGGCCGACGACAGATCCTGATGAGCTGTTGCGTCTTCTGGATACGCTGAATCCTGACAATCAGGCGGGCCGTATTAACCTGATTGTACGTATGGGGTCAGATAAAATAGAAGAGTGTCTGCCACCGCTGATTCAGGCTATCCAGCGAGAAGGCAGTAAAGTGGTCTGGAGTTCGGATCCGATGCATGGCAATACCATCAAGGCCGCGAATGGGTATAAAACCAGGGAGGTGACCCGGGTCTTGCAGGAAGTTCGCCGATTCTTTGCGGCTCATCGGGCAGAAGGAACCTATGCCGGTGGTGTCCACTTTGAAATGACGGGTCAGAATGTGACTGAGTGTGTGGGCGGCTCACATTGCGTGACGGTTGAAGGGTTGGCTGATCGTTACCATACCCACTGTGATCCAAGGCTGAATGCCAGCCAGTCACTGGAGATGGCGTTCCTGATTGCAGAGACATTGAAGGATTGCAGGAAGGATCATCAGGCGACGTTGGGGGGTTCGGTCGTAGATAAAGTGGTAGCCTGAGCAGATAATCATCCGGATGCTTGCCTGTTGCGGTGTCCGGGTGTTCGCTCAGTGAGTGTGGCGATGATATTTTTGACAAATAAAAAAGGGTTGCAGACATGCAACCCTTTTTTATTTGGTCGGTGTGAGAGGATTCGAACCTCCGACCCCTTCCTCCCGAAGTCGAAGAATGCGTATTCTGTAAAATATTTCAATATGCGCGAATTCCTCGCAAAGCCTTGCTACGCCAGGCATCTTGTTTATTTGGGTTGATAATAATTGATTAAAACTTGTACTAAGGTATTGGCAATTTTTCCATCAAGTGACTCTGAATAAGTAGAGTTGGTCTTATGATGGTCTTATGGTTAGATTAAATATTGATCGTTTTTGGTGATATGAAATGTTGACTGGTAGGTCTTGAGTGGATGTGATTTTTTTGTTGACAAAAACAGAAAAACCGGCAGCGCCGGTTTCTTGGGGATTCAAAATCCTAGCTGTTAAGTTGCGGATTTTTCTCTCTAGTCCCATTTTGGTCCCGTTGAATATGGTTCATATGTACCAAATCCGCTGAAACCGTTGATATAGCTGGTCGGTGTGAGAGGATTCGAACCTCCGACCCCTTCCTCCCGAAGGAAGTGCGCTACCAGGCTGCGCTACACACCGATAATCTGTTAGGGTGACCCCCTGCTGAGTGCGGGTCGCATATTACTTCCAGCGAGAGGGGCTTGCAAGCCTGTTTCCTGGTTTAAACAGGTTATTTCGGTAAAAACGTACAGATAGGTTTTGTCTATCAAGTGAAAGGTGGTGAAGTGATGGATGGTTTTAGCTATGACTTGTTTATTTGAAAGGATGAAGGATAAGTACGCAGTGGTACTGTTTTTAGGCAGGGTTGAATAAGGGGCGACAGCTTCCTCGGAAGCACGTTAGAGGGTATAAAAAATTTGATAGCAAATGTAGTTAATTAACCATTGTCCGATTGTGCTTATGCTGTATCAACAAAGAGTCTGGATTCATATAAGGCGGCTTTCAGATAATCTGTTTTGTTGTATTGTGTCGTCTTTGGAGTGCAATGGAGTGAGGGTGTCTGTATTGGTTTCGGGTCGATACAGTCTGAGGCTGGCGATGGGAGTGCATCCAAAGCGTTTCATGTGTTGTTGTGTTATTTAACGTTGATGGTCAAATTTACTGTTAGCGGAGCGTTTGTTGTGTAGTGGTTTATTCAGATGATTGTTTGTGCTGAGGGAGTTGTTTGGGATGGGTAGGGAAAACACTATTTCACGGCTCTGTGGGTAACAGAATCCAGCGGGATGGCTTTATGAATCAAGGTTGGGGTTGGAATGAATATGTCTATATCCCATTTTAGGCATTAAGTGGTTTGTGTCTGGCCTCCCCGGTTTGGGGAAGAGGTGACTGTAAAATGCATTCATCAGAGTAGTCGTTGTTGTGCTGTAACACGTAATCTCAGGCGTATGATTATGAAGGGTTAAGCATGCTTCTGAGGGCTGTGTTCTCGATCTGTTATTAATCGCTTAATGAAGTATGCCGTTATGTGGCTATGTAACAATTAATGGTTGTTCAGCATTATAATGATTGTGGGTGATGCCGTAGAACGTTTGGGGGCTAATGTTTTTAGTGGCAATCTTTGTATGGGTAGGTATCTTTTCTGGCGTGTGAAGTGCCCATGATGCGACGACAGAATCATGGGCACAGCAAGGGCTGTTATTCTACGACACAGTCCAGGCGTTTTTTACCGGTGCGTTCCAGGTAAGCAGCGAAGTCAGCAGGAATACGGCCAGCATTGCTGCCTTCCCAGATGATTTCGTTGCCTTCATTGGTTTCATAACGGAAAGTCATGCGTTGAACGTCACGACGCTTGCGGGTGGTAGATTTGCCTGCCAGCACTTCATTGAGGTCTTCGAGGCTGATGTTGTGGTCTTTCATCAGCTGGATGATGGTTTGAAGTTGTTCCTGCTTTTCTTGCAGGACAGCGGCTTGCTGTTCAACTTCTTCTGTCTTCTCTTCCAGGACGGCCTGAACGCGAGAGAGGACGTTCTCTACATCTTCGATGTGAACATTTTTGAACAGAGTGCGAAGCTTGGTTTTGGATTTGAGGACGGCGAGAGATTCTTCGAATATATTCATAGGTACGTTATCTTCGTAGTGTGATGTTGTGTATTTAACGGCTCACGCGAGCGCCATTGACCATTCGGAATATCTGGCGCATCTCTTTTATGCAGACAGGTGATTAGCGACGTTTCTGCATGCCATTGAAGTCATAACATGCTGCGCTATTCACCTCTCTGAACATGAACATCTTATGCGCAGAAGTTAAGTTTGCCAGAAAATTGAACGCTTGTAATCAATTCGGGTTTATTTACTATAAAATCCGCAATGGTTTTCGTTTTCGCACGTATTCATTCACGTATTATCCTTGTCATCTGCTCTATGTCTGTCGTTTATTGAACGACACGCAGCCTGCCAATAAATTCCCGGTTGTCACAGGTGTTGCCCGTCAATTTTCGTTGTTGTTTGCGATAAAGCGCCAGCTCTGCGCCAACGGCTTCACGGAGTGTGACACGGCCTGAACGTTTACCATTGCTATCAATGCGTATGGCGCCTTCTTTTAATGCCTCAAGGTAACGCTCCTGTTCTACGAAATAGCGCAAGGCTATTTTTATCAGCATCGGAGGCACTTGGTCGGTTTCGATCATCTCCTTGTGTATGCCAATTTTCAAAGGTACTGGTTCGGATATTCTGAATAAATGTGGCCATACCTCCCTGGCAATGCGCAGTGCTTCTGACTTGGGGATTTCGGCTTTCGATCTACCAGACAGTTTTTCGATATCTTGCTTCAGTGTCTCGCTAATGCGTGAGTCCATCGTCTTGTATTCCGGTGATGGTGTCTTCTGCATGAAAATGTATGCTATTCATTTCATTATGATGTATGCAGCATAAACCAGACTGTTATCGACGACTAGAGCCGGCCAGTGGAAACCGGCGTTTTTCTTTGTGGTCGATGAAAGAGGAATCTATTGAGTATGAGTTGCATTGATTCATGTCGTGTGTTCGGTCTTTTAATGCATGAAATGCCATATCGGGATGGAACAATTTCGTGATTGGCTAGAATCATAGAATATCTGCCGTTTAGGGGCGGGCTAGGGACAGCTTTAAGAGCAGGTTGAATCATGCGGGTATGTCATGGATGTCAGAAGTCAGTACGCGAGAATGCCATTTATGTGATGGGGAAATATTGGCATACGCATTGTTTTGTTTGCGCAGGTTGCAGCCGGGCGCTTGAGTCTGACCGGTTTGTGGTCTTTGGTAATAAACCGTGGCATCAGCACTGTTTGCGTTGCCCGGGCTGTAATAAGCCGGTAGTTGATCAGTATATAGAGAAGGATAATGCTCCCTGGCATGTAGCCTGTTTCCATCAAAAATTCACACCTTCCTGTGCTGTCTGTGGTGAGCCATTGCAGGGGCGCTACTTTCAGGACTTCTGGGGTAATCGATATTGTGCAAAACATCGAAACTATGACCGCTGCACCAGTTGTGGCCGTATAGTGTGTGGACCGTTGACCGGCGGAGGGATGCGTTTTCCGGATGGTCTGGTCATCTGCAACCTGTGTTGCGACAGTGGCATTATCACAGAAGCCCGTGCGGAAACCCTGCTGCAGGAAATGCGTCAGGCGTTGAAGCAGATAGGGCTGAACCTTGCGAATGCCCCGACGCCCATTCATTTGGCGGGGCGGGATGAATTGCACAAGTTCAGCCGTCATAAGCATCATGAAGAGCACCCGCTGCTGGGACTTGCCCGCTGGCAGGTGACTCGCGCCAGTGGTCGAATTGTGGATCGTTCCTTTCAGGACATTATTATCCAGCAGAATCTGCCGGAGCTTCATTTTCGAACGGTAGCCATTCATGAGCTCTGCCATGCCTGGTTTTTTTACAATCAGTATGAAGGGCTGCCCCTGGAGGTCGAGGAAGGCATGTGTGTGTTGATGGAGTACCTGTGGTTGCGTCATCAGAAAACCCGGGAGGCGGCCTATTTTATTCAGCAGATTGCACAATCACCTGACCCGGTTTACGGTGATGGTTTTCGCCAGGCTCGTCAGGCGCTGAAGCGTCTGCCCATGAAAGTGCTGCTACAGTATCTGAAAGAGAAGCATCGTTTTCCGGGCGCAATCGCTGCGTTTTTTTATCATTAATAATGCCGATTGGTGAAAAGGAGATAGGCATGGATGCCAAAGCTTTCGGTGATGAGATTATTACCGTCAGACCGCAGGAAGCGACCGAAACCCTGCAAAATCTGCCTTATTTTATTGGTGTTTCTGAGCAGACGGCGGGGAGTAAGGGCTTATCGCTCAGTTTTATCGTGATACCGCCGGGGGCGGTGTCCGAAGCCCATGAGCACGATGGTTACGAATCCGCTATCTATGTGCTGGAGGGGGAAGTGGAGACCCGCTATGGTGAGTATCTGGAAAAGCGGGTCATTAACCGGGCGGGTGACTTCATTTATATTCCTCCCGGACTGACACATCAGGCGTTTAATATGAGTGAAACACAACCCGCCCGTGCCCTGGTGGCCCGTAATGATGCCAATGATGTGGAGAAAGTAATTTTGAGTCAGCCGTCGGCCTGACTCTCGCTCTCCATCACAACCGGTTCAGTTCTGATGGCATGTCGAGTGGGTATGAGGCAGAATCTGCCCACTGTTTTCACTGATTGTTCGGGGCTGTTATGGAACTCTCGCTGTCTTTCCCTGAAACCCGTGTGCTGGGCGCGCTGATTGAAAAAGCCATCACGACGCCGGACCAATACCCTCTCACGCTGAACAGCCTGACTAATGCCTGTAACCAGAAAAGTAACCGGGAGCCAGTGGTTTCCTATGAGGAGTCCGAGGTGCAGCAGGCGGCTGACAGTCTGATCGCCAAGCGGCTGGTGACGGAGTCGTCCGGGTTTGGCAGCCGGGTTCAGAAGTACCAGCACCGTTTCTGCAATACTGAATTTTCTAACCTCCGGTTTTCCGAGCAGGAGCTGGGTATTCTCTGTGTTCTCTTTCTGCGTGGGGCTCAGACCCCTGGGGAGTTGCGCAGCAGGACCAATCGACTGTGTGCCTTCAGTGACGTGAAAGAGGCTGAGGTTGTCTTGGATAACCTGGCGTCAAGAGTTGATGGGCCTTTTGTCCGGAAATTATCTCGTGAGGCGGGGAAGCGTGAGTCCCGCTATGTTCACTTGTTCTGTGATGAGGAGGGTGAGGAGCTCGTCGCCTGTGAAAGCGGCGGAGGCTCGGTAGGGGGCTTGGAAGAGCGAGTCGACATCCTGGAGGAGCAGGTAAGACAGCTTCAGGCGCAGATTGCAGTCCTGGCAGAGAGGCTGTCATTGTAAGCGAATACTCGACCTGCCTGGGCTCTCAGGCGTTATCGTCCTCTTCGATCATGTCCAGGGCCATGCGCAGGCCCTGTTGAATGCCCTCCAGGAAGATCTCCTTTTCCTCGTTAGGTATAGCCTCATGCCTCGAGGGGGAGGATTTCTTTTCCAGGTCGGCTTGCAGCTTCAGGTAACATTTCAGACGTTTTTCAATTCTGAATATGCTCTTTTCCGTGCTCATGGGCTGATCCCTTTGGTCTCTGAAAGGTGAATCGGCATGGTGTTGTGCAATTTGAGGAAAAAATGCCGATACTCTGGCTGTTTTGTTCCGTTACAGGGCGCGTTACTATCGAGCCTGGTGGAAATGGTGCCGTGAGTGTCATTGGTTAATTCCGTTATCACGTTGGTATGTATGGCAGTGGTTAAGACTCGAAATTCAGGAAAGCAGGCCGTATCACCGGAAACCCGGGATGAAGCGATGAAAATCGCCCGTGGTACTCAGCGTCCCGGTCAGACCAAGGAGCAGACGCGACTGGTTGCCCAGGGTATCCAGAAGGGGATTGATCAATACAAGAAGCAGCAGAAAGCCAAGGCCCGTGAGCTGGATAAACAGCGCAAGAAAACGCAGTCTAGAGAGTCTGCGACTGTTGAGGTCGGTGAGGTAGAAAAAGTGGTGGTCTATCGCCAGCATCGGCTCCCTTGGGTTTTGCTGGTGATCACGTGGGCGGCGATTGCAGTCTATGCTGGGCTGTTATGGCAGGGATAGTGCAGGATTGACGTATAAAAAAAGCCGGACAAGCCGGCTTTTTCATGGGGTTGAACAATCGCTTAGTAGCGACGCTCGAAACCACCACGGTTGTTGTCGCGACGACCACCGCCACCGCCGCCAGTGCGTTCGGTAGCAAAGTTGACGCGCAGGTCACGACCGCCAACGTCCTGACCGTTAGCAGCCAGTGCTGCTTCAGCGTCAGAAGGGTTAACGAAGGATACGAAACCGAAACCACGAGAGCGGCCAGTTTCACGATCCATGATGATTTTAACTTCTTGCAGTTCACCATACTGACCGAAAACGGCTTCCAGATCTTGCTCAGAGCTGGAAAATGCCAGGTTACCTACAAACAGCTTGTTCTGTTGCATGTTGATTCATCTCCGATGACGTTATTGCTACTACTTTACTGTTACCTTAAACATCGAACGCCACAAAGAGACTCTGCGTTTTCGGGCATCAGTTAAGGGACACTTAATTGAGAGGCGAGTCTAAACTGTTTTATGTCTGGCGTACAATACATTAATCGTCAAATTCGGGAAAAGAATGTAAGGGAATCCGCGCATAAAATGGACGTATTTAGCGGGGATTTCCCTGTTATTTGATTCAATTAAACTGTATTTTACTTATTCAAATAAAATCAGGCTCTGGTGGGTATAGGGCAGGGTGAATAAAGGGTATCAGCGCCAGAATCAGGGCCTGTTCATAAACGCTGCTGCGGGTTAAGCGGTGCCCAGTCAGTAGGCCGATAGCGCCACCTTTCTGTTTTATATTGTGTTCATTGAACATGGCATCCATCGCTTCGCCCAGTTCAGCCCCTTTCTTAATCCTTTGTAACGCTTCCGGTGGTAGTGGCAGGCTGGCGGAGCGAGCTTCACCTCGCTGGTTTACGCTTTCGATGACCATCCAGGCAAAGGTCAGCGGACTTTCTATACCAGCTTCCAGTCCAACCCAGAAATCGGCGTCTGGCTGTTGGCGTCTGGCATTGGTGACCCGGTTGCGTGCACCGGTCAGGGTCTCATCACCGGACAGGGGTTGGTCGGCAACGCCGCTGTCGATGGCAATGCCTTCAAACACCATCTCTTCATGCATAAAGACCTGTGTGAAGGCTTGTTGGACGGCATTGATTTTGGCCGGATTGGTGGAGGCAATGATTACCTTGCGCATCATAAACGAGCGTTTTTCCTTGATATGATTTCTGTCAGAGCCAATCGTTCAACATGACACCGATACTGAGGCGATTGACGCTGGCGTTATAGTCGATCAGGCTCTCGCCGTAGCCATTGAAATATTGTACATAACCCCTGATCCGTGGCGTTAGCGGGAAAGACCAGCCAAGCTCCATGGCGCCCTTGTTATCGCTGCGCAGATTGTTCCTTACCATGACGCTGAGCTTATGCACGCCCAGGGTGTAGAACATCTGAACATCGCCATAGCCGAGGTATTTCTCTATATCAGGGTTGTCGTCACCGCGTGGATCATCAGGGGAGTCCTTGCTGCTCTCGGGAATCCGCCACCAGGGGTTGACTGAGAAATAGAAGTTGTCGTGCTCAAAGACAAAGTTCGCAAACAACCGGTTCCAGCTGCGAGACAGGCTGCCGCTGCGGCCGTTGGACTGATGGTTAATCCCGGCTTGAATCATGCTGAGCTTTAGGCCAAGGACATCGTAATCCGTATTGAAACTGAAAAACGCTTCGGGCTCATGGTTGGTATCCCGGAATGGGCTGGAGTGATCCTTGTTATAGGCCTGCCACCAGGAAACCCCGGTATAGGCAAAATACAGATCG
The DNA here is from genome assembly GCF_018263925.1 of Kistimonas asteriae. Classification (GTDB taxonomy): domain Bacteria; phylum Pseudomonadota; class Gammaproteobacteria; order Pseudomonadales; family Endozoicomonadaceae; genus Kistimonas; species Kistimonas asteriae. Next base: position 113,864 of record NZ_JAEVHF010000014.1, on the reverse strand, counting down.
CCATGTCCATTGAATACGCCCTGGGCGACCGGCACCTTGAGGCTGAGCTGGAATTTGACCTCGGTACTGTCGAAATCATCCTCGCTGGCATCAAAGGGCTTGCTGTTCGGGTTGCTGTTGTAGGAAATAGGCAGGAAATAGTTTTGCCGGTGAGGCGTCAGGACAAACAGTTTGTTCTGGGTGCGCTCCTCCTGCTGGACACGCTGTTCCAGCAGTGAATCAGTGTTCTCATCGCTGGCTGCGGAGGTGATGTCAGAGCCTGCAGAGGGCGCGTCAAGGTCGGGCAGGGCATCCACAGTTTGAGGTGGTCGGCAGCGTGCCTGAAGTTGTGCCACGGTAGTGTCCGGTGAAGCGTCATGGAGAGCTTCCAGCAGGCAGGTCTGATACTCCGATGCCCAGAGTGATTGGGGCGTTAAAACAGACAGAAGGCCTGCCGTCATGATGGATGGCAGTGATGCATTTTGCAGACAAGGAAAATCAGGCATACGGCTATGATGTCCTGAAGCGGTGTTATTTGGTGCTATGGTATAGCCCAAGTTGCCTCACGGCTACGGAAAATGCTTGTTTTTATGGGAATTTTCGGTGTTTTAGAACGTTAGGGTCAGACCTTGGTCTAATAGATGGCGGTGTCTTTGGGCCGTATCGACGAAGGTCGAATGGTGATTGTTGACCATTCCGGTATCCTGATAATCATGGAAAAACCGGAAGGAGGTGATTGCCATGACATGCCATTGCAATCTGTATGTGATGAATAATGCGTCACCGTGTGTCAACCGGTTGATGAATACCGTTCAGGTGCAGCCGTTTCTTGAAGAGTTTCCGGGATTTATGAGTGGCCGTGCCGTGTTGGCGATGGCACTTGCTGCAAACTTTTTGGTTAATAGTCGCTTGTACCGAAAAAAATACCGGGCGAGGTCCATGAGTCGTCGAGTGTGCAAGCCCGGTAGGCCTGAATTACTTTGGTTCAGGCGTAGAAAACCCGTTCGTTTGATAAAAAAGCGCAAAGCCTATATCTAACATAGTCATTGCTATTGTCATTCACCGTATTACTTTTTTTGCGTCGTCATAATAAAGGTCAGACGGGCATAAAGGCTGTAGCGGCTTTTTCATTCATAGAATCACCAGTTCCACTAATAACCAATTCACCACGATTTAGCACTGCAAACTGGTCCGCCAGAGGTCCCGGGCAAATTCAAAAAACTGTGCGACCGAACGATTACCATGTTGCCTCTACCCCTTAAAGGGTAATGACAGACTGAATGCCCTTGATGATGTATGGCTGAATACCTTCCGTGGGCTCACCCGGAATGAGTAGTTCTGGCCGGCAGGTCAGTGCCCGGCACATCGCTAATTGCTGCTGGTCACCGGATAAGTCCCCACCCCAGTGATGGTTTTCAACAGGCTCGCCGTCCGGAAGGATCCCTCGTTCGTTATGTCTACCGATGGCGTATCGACTAGCAGAAGCTCTGTTTGCTGTAATAACCGTATGCCGATTTTCAGCCGGATCAGATTCTGGACTTCTTCGATGCGTTGTGTATCAGCGGTGTCTAGGGGATGAAGCTGTGATGTAAAGGGAGAGCGGCGGCCTAACAGCGCCAGCTCCAGACTCTCCCGGACCGACAGCGATTCAATCACCGACGGTTTCTGGAATTTACGCCAGATCCCGAGCTGTGTGACTTCTGCCTCATCATGGCGGGTTCGTTTGATATCGCCTCGGAAAAGTAGTGTGCCGGTATCCGCCAGGCTTCTTCATCTATCAAATAAAGGGGGATTGTTCGGTAATATACCGGTTATTTGTGAGGGAATTACGTTGTCACCGAGAGATGAATGCTGATTCTGGCACTTCAACAGGGCGTGAAACCGTATAAATTCACCCGTTTTTAATTGCCATCGCCCCCTTGTCATGGATATTATGTGCACGAGTCTTGATAATTCGTGAGATAAATGAAACACGCAGAACTGGATTTTCGTTTTGTCAGACATCTTCTATCCAGCTTGAACGAGATCGGCCCTTATCAGTTTTATATTGATGCCCGGGATAAAAAGAGTTTTGAAATTAATCTCGCCGGATCGATGGTTGTTGTTGAAGATGCTGAGTCCGCTTTGATTTCCCTGATGTTCGCTACCAAGCGACTGGGATTAGCTGATGATGTCAAACGCATTATGAATGGTTACCGAAACCGTCAGGGACATTCGTTGTCACTTTCGGATATCAGTGGCCTGGAGCGTTTGTTGCGCATTGCCCCTGCGGGAGAACAGGCTGAAATCTCTCCGGTGTGGGAGCAGAAGCCGCAGCGCCGTCGGTCTCATCACCATGGCAAGCGTCAGCCGTATCGTGGCAACAAGGCAGCGGACGAGAAAAAGAGTAGCCCCAAATTTAATGATGTTGATAAACAACTGGCTGATGCATTAGGTCAGTTCGGTTAAGGGTAATTAATCGTCAGCGTCGGATTCGATTCGTTGAATCCTGAAAGATCATTAACGAATACAATAACGGCAAATATTCCCTTTTCCACCAGGCAGCTATATTTCAGGTTAAGCCTTGATTGATTGCTGCGGGTGCGAATGAATGCAATGGCCGGATTATTATAATTTCTGGGGCAGTCTCAGTGAGCAAACCTTCTGGATAGGGCAGATTGTCGCTGTCCTGTTGCTGATGGGATTTGCTGGCTGGTATGTCCATCGCCTGTTTGGCGCGCTTGAGAAACGGTTTGCCCGCTCACGGGTTGGCTGGGACAGCGCCATGCTCCTGGCAGCCCGATCGCCCGCCCGTTGGTTAATCTGGATTGTCGGCATTACCTGGATCCTCCAGATTATCAACCACGCCTGGCCAATTCCGTTGTTGGATGCCGTCAGAACTTTCCGTCGAACGGTCGTGATCCTGTTGATTGCCTGGTTTCTGCTGGGTTTTGTTAGGCAGCTAAGAGTCAGTGTGCCGATAGACAGCCAGCTTGCCCGTGCCGGTGTTGTTGAGGCCGGTGTACGTATGGCGCAGCTGGCGATTGTGATTATTACCTTTTTAGTGATTCTCCAGACCCACGGTTACAGTATCGCCAGTATTCTTGCCTTTGGTGGCATCGGCGGTATCGCCATTGGTTTGGCTGCGAAGGATATGCTGGCCAACGTATTTGGCGGATTGATGCTCCATCTGGACCGGCCTTTCCATATCGGGGAGCGTATTCGGTTTGTTAATGGTTCCGTTGAAGGTGCGGTGGAGGCTATTGGCTGGCGGCAGACCCGTATTCGAACACCGGACCGTAAACCGGTGTATGTTCCCAACTCCCTGTTTACCAGTCATGCGGTAGAGAACTTTTCCCGGATGGATAACCGGCGAATTCAGGTGACGATTGGCCTTCGTTATGATGACCTTAATAAACTGGAAATCATTGCTACTGAGATTGAAGATTATCTCAAGCAGCATCCCGGTATTGATGATCGTAGAATCTTGCAGGTGTCATTCAGTCAATATGGCGAATCGACCATTGATCTGTTAATTGATTGTTTTACCCGAACGACGGCATTGGTTGAGTATCGTGCCATTAAACAGCAGGTCTTATTGAAAGCTGGCCAGTTTGTTCACCAGGCTGGTGCTGATTTTGCTTTTCCCACTCGAACGATTGAAGGTTTAATGACTGAAAAGCCAATGCTTCCAGAATAAAAGAGGCAACGGTTTGTTTTCCTGGCATGAAAAAGCCGCAGTATCAATTGCGGCTTTTTCATTATTTATCACTGCAAACTTTCGAGAAAGGTGATTGAAGGGGCAAAAAAGGCGCAACCGGTCACGGCCTGGGTGTAGTTCATCAGGTGATCGTAATGACCATGGCCGTCTGCGTGAATCATCTGCTCTAGCATCAGGTCAAATGGTTTTGGGCTTTTACCATAGGCAATGAAGAACAGACCGCATTCACTGCTATCACCGTAAGGCAGGCTGTGGCGCAGAATTTCCAGGCTTTTGCCGTTTTCCTTGATGCTGACCCGCTTGATATGCGCGGTCGGCGCCTTCTGCTCGCTGGTGAATTCAATATTATCGGTCTTGGTGCGGCCGATGATCTGTTCCTGCTGGTCAACCGGTGTGGCTTCCCAATCACCCATGTTATGGATGTAGCGCTGGCAGTTGATATAGCTACCGCCGGTAAACGCCTGGTCTTCATCGCTGATCAGTGCCACCTCCGCACGACCGTCGCCCTGAGGGTTTTCAGTGCCATCGACAAAGCCGGTCATGTCACGGGAATCCCGGTAGCGGAAACCGTGGACTTCTTCCTCAACCAATACGCTGTCGCCCAGTTCACCCATGATCTGACGGCTCAGGTCAAAGTTGACATCCTTGCCCTCGGAGCGGATATGCACGAGGATATCTCCCGGTGTGGACGGTGCCTGACGCAGGCCGTGTTTATGGGCTTTGAAAGGCGCCAGAAGTTCCGGGCGAGGGGCTTCAGGAAACAGGGTATCCCAGGCATGGGCGCCGAAGCTGACCGTGCTGACCAGTTGGCTGTCAGGCTGCTGTGTCGCCATCTCGGCCGTCATCGCGGGGATAGCCGCTACAGTGCGACGGATGGTCGCGATGCTGTCAGCGTCATTGTTAATCAGCAGGGTGATGAAGGTAGCGTTGGTGTTGGCTTCCGGCAAAATGCCTGTTTGGGGTGTTGTCATTCGCGCAATCCGCAACTTTAAGAGACGAAAGTCCAATACTTTACCTGATTCCACCGGTCATTGAATTGTCGCGGCTCAACAGGAGTTCAAAAAAGTGAAAAAAACCGACTGGATCTGGAATGGCGAGGCCGATGGTCAGTCACCGGTTTTGATTCTGGCCCATGGCGCCGGGGCTGCGATGGACAGTGATTTTATGAATACCATGGCGGAACGCCTGGCAGAGCAGAGGATTTGTGTCGTCCGGTTTGAGTTTCCCTACATGCAGGAGCGCCGTAAAACCGGGAAAAAGCGGCCGCCTGATCGTCAACCGGTGCTGTTGCAAGCCTGGCGAGATGTGATTGCTCTGGTCAGGGAGACGGCTGGTGTCGAAAATGTTTTTATCGGCGGCAAGTCCATGGGGGGACGGATGGCAACCCTGCTGGCAGCAGAGATGTCTGAAACAGATTTGTCTGGTGTCGTTTGTCTGGGTTACCCGTTTCATGCACCGGGCAAAATGGACAAACCACGTATTGAGCATTTGATGGTATTCCCTGTGCCGCTTCGCATTATCCAGGGTGACCGTGACGCCATGGGCAACCGGGAAACGGTTCAGGGTTATGGATTGCCCCGCCAGCTCGATATTCAATGGTTGCCGGATGGCAATCATGACCTGAAGCCACGCAAGGCGTCTGGTCATACCCATGATGAACACCTGGTAATGGCCGCGGAAAAGGTTGCTGAATTTATTCGAAGCCAGTAGGCTGTGGCGCCTTTTCTGGACGCTAAAGCCGCTGTTTCTGACATGTCATTGAATCATCTTCTGCTTTACTGCCGCCCGGGTTTCGAGTCTGACTGCGCCAATGAGATCCAGTCTGTCTCCGCCCGGCTGGGTATTTTTGGTTATGTGAAGACCCGCGAAAATGCCGGGTATGTTACGTTTATTTCCCACGAGCCTGACGGTGCCTTGCAGATTCAGAAGAAACAGCGTTTCTCAGGACTGGTTTTTACCAGGCAGTGGGTGGCCGCTGGTGAAATGATTGCGGATCTTCCAATGAAGGATCGGGTGGGAGCGTTGACAGCGGTGCTGGCCGATTTTCCACAGTGCGGTGAAGTCCGTCTGGAGACTGCGGATACCAACGATGCCAAGGAACTTTCGGTATTCTGTCGTAAGTTTGCCCATCCCCTGCGGCAGGGATTACGCAAGGCAGGACTTCTGACCAAAACCGAGGATTCCCGTAAACCCTGTCTGCATCTCTTTTTTATTGACTCCTGTAACCTTTACGCAGGTATTTCCCGCCCCGGGAATAACAGCCCCTGGCCCATGGGTATCCCACGGCTGAAGTTTCCGAAAGAAGCTCCCAGTCGTTCGACCCTGAAGCTGGAAGAGGCATTTCATGTCTTTGTGCCGCGGGACGAATGGGATACCCGACTCGCGCCGGGCATGAAAGCGGTTGACCTGGGGGCGGCGCCTGGCGGGTGGACCTGGCAGCTGGTCAATCGCCATATGTTTGTGACGGCGGTGGATAATGGTCCCATGCATCGCGATCTGATGGAGTCCGGACTGGTCAAGCATCTGCAGGAAGACGGATTTATGTTCCAGCCCGCCAAGCCGGTTGACTGGATGGTCTGCGATATTGTCGATAAACCCTCACGTACAGCGGGTCGAATGGCCGATTGGTTGGTCAATGGCTGGTGTCGTGAGGCGATCTTTAATCTGAAGCTCCCCATGAAGCAGCGTTTTAGTGCGGTGGAAGCCGCGGTAGACAAGATTCAGTCACGCATGGCTGAGGCAGAACGGCGTTGTTCGCTCAATATAAAGCAGCTTTACCATGATCGTGAGGAAGTGACCGTACACGCAAAGTTAGAACTATAGTACATGTACCATGGTTCTAACTTTATGATAGTAAAGGATTTTTTTGGTTTTGGTTGATTGCGAAACTGTGACGGAGTCGTTATTGTGAGCGGGCAGTTAACAATAACAATAAGAACGGCAAGCAATAATCATGAAATCACAGAGCGCAGTTCATGCGATCTGGTTCCTTCTGCTATCCATGTATGCAGCGGTTTTGCACGCAGCACTGGCGCCTATTCAGGATGATGAGTTGTCTGATATTACCGGGCAGGCGTTCATCAAGATGGAAACTGATCAGATTGGCAGCACGGAGTATACCCGGGTCAACCTCGGGGTCAGCGTTGCCACCCAAACCAATATCGATAAATTAACCCTTGGGCAGTATGACCGTGCTGGTGAAGTGGCAGGGTCTGCGGATATCGATATTGATCACTTCTCCCTGGGCACTGTCGACGACAATGGCAATGTGGTGCCTTTCTATATCAAGGATCCCTATCTCGAGTTTGCCTATGAAGGTGACAAGATGGTGGGTTTCCGGATTGGTTTCAACGAGGCCAAAGGCGATCTCGGCGGTACCATTAATACATTGACCGGTAATGTGCCGGTTTTGATTGAAGGTACGGCTGAACCCATCCTGGATAAAGCCAATGGCTGGCAAAAGTTTTTGCTTGGTATCGCAGGTGTCACCGATAGCACAGTACTACGTGCTAACGCACAGTTGGTGACGGAAAGCGGCGAAGCCGATCCTGTCAGGGCAACACACGTCGGTATGGAAAATGGCCAGACGCTGGACCATGTTTCCGGTGGCGGCGGTGGCTGGACGGATGCACTGTTGGGACTGTTTGGGTCCGACGATTGTGAAGTTACAGGTCTGGCGACGTGTTTTGCGTTGTCGGATTATAAAGCGCTCTATATTGGCCAGGAAAACGTTGCCAATCCGACTGCGTCAGAGTTACCGGATCTTGCCTCTATTGATGGCGCTGCCAAGGGCATGTTCATCTCCGTTCAGTTTGAAGATGGCGTGGCCTGGCGTGATCTGGAAGATCCGGCCAAAACCATCAATACGGTGCTGGGAGCCTTTATGAATATCCCGGAAACCGATGGTACGCCCTCTATTGTCGTTGATTTCAATGAAGCTTTTAATGGTACGGCATCCAAGGATACCTGTGCCGGCTCGGCCATGGTGGGTTGCTGATGGAGAAAAGGATGCTCATAAACAGGAACAGGCAGTCCATTCTCATTGGATTGCTCATTGGCTCATTATGGTCGTTTTATGTCAATGCGGACGTTGAGCCATTAGCTGATGATGATCTGGCTTCTGTGGACGCACGGGGTATCGGTATCGCACTGGAAGATTTTATTTATGATGCTTCCAGCGCCACGGTCACTATTACCGATATTGGCGGTACTGACAAAATTGAGGTGAAGGAACTTTATATCAAAGGTGCCGGCAGTCATCAGGGTGCCAATGATGTTTCGGCCAATATAGGATCATTGGATAATCCTATCAGTCTGGATATCGAACAATTGGGGCCTTACCAGGCGCTTGCGTTACGTTTTCCTGAGAGTGCGTTGCCTTCATCGTCTGCCGATATCGGGGTGAAATACCAGTTCACGGTAACGGGGGGGCGTGTTGATACCCTTGATGTTGACGCCACCGGTTTTGATATGGACGACAGCGTCCTGCGCTTATGGGGAGACGGCAATGAAACGGTAGGTGATGCGCGTATCAAGGTGTCGGCAGATACACTGGATATCAATACCTGCGATAATACGATCAACTGTCCTGATCAGGCGACCCGCGATGATCACACCGTTTACATTACAGGTATCCGGGCGGATCTTAACTTGGGCTACAGCGATGTGCAGCCGGTCAATTTCAGTGTTACGCCGGACGGACAGTTTCAGATCAGTGCACCAGCCGTCGGAGAAGGTATCAATAAGGCGGTCAACGACAACCGTTATAACCTGGATACATCCTCAGCTGATTACCGACAGCAGACGATTGACCGCTATTATCAGGAACTGCCGAAGTCCAGTATCACCATTGATAACCTGACGGCCGGCGGCAGTCGTCCTTCAGCGGGGGCGGTACCGATGGGTGGCGTCAATCTCGGGTCTTCATCCCTTGAAGGCATTCGAATCCAATACTTGCAGATGACATCCCATGACCTTCCCTGACTGGCTAAAGCCACTGCCTGGTTTAATGGCGATCATGGCGACACTGCCCCTGTATGCTGAAATGGTGCCGCTCTCCGAAGAAACCCTCAGTGCAATGGATGGGCAGAGTGGACTGGCATTGTCGGGTTCCTTTGATCTGAACACTGCCGGTGGGCCGCTTTGGGATGTTGAGCGTAACCCTGATGGTTCGGTCATTCTGGACAATGGTGAAGCGAAATGTTCAGTGAACGACGGGCGCTGTGGAGCCCGCTTTACCCTGCAGGCCACCGAGGAGGGGGGCTGGTTTGTGCTGGATAACCTGAAAGGCGGCATTGAGTTTGGTGAGTCGGTACCCGGTGGCCAGCCGTTGGAAATTCGTGTTGAAGAACGTGATAACAATGCCGGTGAGACCCAATCGGTTATTGCCGTCAAAATGAGCAATGTTCTGCGATACAGCGATCTGAATTTTACGGTGGCAACTGCCGATGGCCCGGAGTCAACGGCGAACCAAACCAACATTTATTCACTGCAGATTGATGGTGATGTGATTGGCAGGGGCAATATTCTGATATTCCCAACCGATTAGTGGTCTGCCTGAACGTTGAATCGAACAATAACAAAAGAAAGCGTAAGCATGACACAACGACAGGACGTGTTATTCACAGGGTGCATACTGTTGCTGCTGACAGTCAGTGGTATCAAACCCGTTTCGGCTGAACTCCGGGCACTGGACGACGATGGCATGTCGGCAGTAACCGGGCAGTCGGGCATCACTATCGAGATCACTCAGACGGATAGTGTGACATCTGCGCCAGCGGTCAGCATTGATCAGCTGACATGGAGCGCTGCTGATCAGGTGGCGGGCAGTAGCCTCTCACTTGATGGCATCACCGTCGACAAAATCAATGGCTCGGATCCTGATTTGAATACGGTGGTCGAGATTGATGTCACCGAGGAGACGGGGTTGAACATTGGCATTCGCCAAAACCACCGACGTCTGACGGTTGATGAGGTCAGGCTCGCGTCGTCGTATGAAGACAATCAATCGTATTCCGGCAAAGGGTTTGGGGGATGGCAGTTTGACTATGCCCTGGATGCCGATTTGGCGCTTTCTGCGACAGGCCCGGGTCTTCGTTTGAAAGGCGGTCTGCAGTTCAAGGATGGCACCGTTATTTACAGGGATACGGGGGATGGTGCGTTGCATCTGGAAGGTGTTGCAATGGAACTGAATGCCAGAGGCAGTGATGCCGGGCTTGATTTTGTTGTGCTGGAAGACGGTAGCGGTGATTTTATCCGTATAGCCATGAATGACCTGTATTCGACATTTTCAGTGGAAGGTATCCGGCATACCACAACCAGTGGCGGTCTCAGTGACAGTGTGGGTGCGCTTTCCGGGGCGTTTGGTCTGGCAGGTATTCTGGATATACGACCCGGTGGTGCCAATCCCGGCACGGGGATGACATTGGTGCCGGATCTCAGGATCAACTGTGCCGATGAATGTCTCAGTGCTGTGGATACCTCCCATACGTATTCCCTTTACTATTTTGATGGTGATAGTTCGGATACATCCAACCCATACTTGGGACTGGCGGATTTTTATGGTCGGCTGGCTTCGCCCGGTATTACGTTGGATCTGGTCAAAAATCGTGTTTCAGGCGGTAGGGGAGATTATCTTCAACTCGGATTTACCGGGATGGATGTCACCTTTGGTGCTGACAACCTCTACATTGGCAGTGATGCAACCAGCCTTGGTGAAATCTACGGTCAGACGCAGTTTGGCCCCAGTCTGTTGAAGCTGTATGCCGGAGGTGCGGATGGCGCCAGTGGTGTCACTATGGACGTGGACTGGACACTGACGGACGGTAATATCCGCTATGCCGATGATGGTAATTATGTCTGGTTAACCGGGCTGACGGCTGCTGTTCAGGGAACGGCGGCTGTGGATGTTGTGTCTGCTGCGAATGGTTATCTTGCTGACGGTATCCGTATTGGTCTGGAGGATTTTCAGGGGGGGTATCAATTCAAGGGATTATATGTCTCGGATCAATCGGCGTTGCCTGATGAATCCGTACTGAGCCAGGAACGGCAGGGAGGTGTGGAATTACTGTATGCGCTGGGATTGTATCAGGCGCTTTCATTTTCGGAGCTGGATGGTGCGCTCTACCTCAGTGGGGGTGGGGCATCCGGCCAGGGTCTCACGATCAATGCTGACTTTGTGATCAATGGCGCGACCGGTGGTCTGTTGATTGACTATGACCGTACGGGTTGCGGGCAGGGTTGTGGGATCTGGTCGTCGGATGCCACGCTGGTCAGCCATGTACGCAATATGACGTTTGATGTGGAAGACCAGCCGGCCGACGTCAATATGCAGCTATTGGATGACAGTGGCAGGTTGTGGTCTCTGGCTCGCAAGGCGGTGGTGATCCGCAGCCTGAATTATGGCTATAAGGCGATTGGCAATGTTCATATTGGTCATGCGGCAGTACTGGGGGGCTCGACCAGTCTCGGGGGGCTGAGAATTGACAGCAATATTCGCTCAACCCTTGCTCTGGCCAGTGGTGGTGATCCCACGCGCGGCAATCAGGGCGTTACGGTTTTCCTGAAGAATGAATACCTTGCTGCGGATGGTAATGGGCAAAATGCTATCCGCTGGACGGCGGACAGTGGCGATGAGAACACGGCGGATGATGATCGTTATCTGGAGTTTGTTGGCCTGGAAACGGATCCGGACAATGTGTCCGGTGATGGCTATGGCCTGCAGACAACCTTGAACATTGACGTACAGAACAACAGCAGTGATCAGCTGGGTTTTGCTGTTAACGCCATGAGTCAGGCGCAACACCTGCGCCTTGATGGCATCAATGTCGGCCAGAATCCGATCATGCGTGAAGCCAATCTTTATAACATGCGGGTTCAGGCCAATATGATTGCGACGCCGGTGCCCTGAGCAGGGCATTTGCAGGTTCGCTTTTCAGAACCTGCCTGCATAAAAGACGGATTGCATATTGTTAGTGCTTCTTTAGTATGGCGGCGATAACACGCAGTTAACGGTTTCGGGGGCTCCTTGAACGTCAGTTATCGTCGGGTCTGGCACTTTGCCTGGCCGGTCACTCTTTCCAATATTACCGTACCGATGCTGGGGCTGGTGGATTCCGCGGTCCTTGGGCATTTGCCGTCTACGACGTATCTTGGCGCGGTTGCGATTGGCGCCAGTCTGTTTACGTTTGTCTTCTGGGCGTTCGGTTTTCTGCGGATGGGAACCACGGGGCTGGTGGCGAAAGCGTCTGGTGAAGACGATAGCCAGAGAGTCCGCGATATTCTGGTTCAGTCCCTGGTGCTGGCGGGGGGGATTGGTTTTATCTTGATACTGCTGGCGCGCCCAATTCTTTCTGCAGCGATTCCTTTTTATCAGCCAGGGCCGCTGATTACGTCTGAGCTGGAAACCTATTTCCTGACACGTTCTCTCTCTGCACCTGCGGTACTCGCGAATTATGCCATCCTGGGGTGGTTGCTGGGTGTGCAGATGGCGCGGGCGCCGCTGATTCTGCTGACCTTTGCCAATGCCATCAATATCGTGCTGGACCTGTTTCTGGTACTGGGCCTGGGTATGAAAACGGGCGGTGTGGCGCTGGCGACGGTTGTGGCCGATTACAGCACACTGATGCTGGGTCTTTACCTGGTCGCAGGACAGCTAAGGACATTGCCCGGCTGCTTCCGCTTCCGTGAGGTGATCCGTTTTGATGCCATGCAGAGTTTGTTGCTGGTCAACCGGCAGTTGTTCGTCAGAACGCTCTGTCTATTGTTCACCTTTGCGACATTCACGGCATGGGGTTCACGGTTAGGGGATGATACCCTGGCAGCCAACGCACTGTTGCTTAACTTCCTGATGCTGATTTCCAATGCCCTGGATGGTTTTGCCTTTGCGGCGGAAGCGCTAGTGGGGAAAGCCTGTGGTCAGCGCAACCGGTCAACGTTCCAGTCGGTCGTCATGGCGACAGGCGTCTGTTCGGTCATCATGGCGTTCGGCTGTTTTCTGGTATTCCTGCTATTTGGGCAGAATATCCTGGGTCTGCTGACGGATATTGACGGACTTGATAAGATGGCCGCCGAATACCTTCCCTGGCTGATCGCCATGCCGCTGGTAGGGGTACTCTGCTTCTGGCTGGACGGTGTCTATATTGGTATGGGCAAGACCGGTCTGATGCAGAACCTGATGGTACTGTCGACAGGCTTGATCTTTATTCCGGCCTGGTACCTGACCCGTGAATCCGGTAATCACGGCCTGTGGTTTGCCTTTACGTTGTTTATGGCGGCAAGAAGTGTCGGCATGGCGGCAGTGTTTGTCCCGGTGTACCGGAACTACTGCCGCACACTGGGGGAACCGGTCAGCGCTTCAGTACGGTGATTTTCTCATCGAAGACGAGCATGGGGTCCAGTTTTGCCTGCAACGCCTTGCGGTGTTCGGATCTGAGCCATTGCCGCCAGGTGTGCTCGTTGTCCCAGAGACTGAAGGTGACCCGGTGGTTGGGGTTGTTGCAGTCTTTCAGTGACTCACAGCCGAGAAAGCCCGGAGCTTTTTCGACCAGAGGGGTCGACTGCTGGAGTATGTCGTCGTAATGGGGGCCGAATCCTTCGGCGATGGTGCGATCAATAATGACTTTGATCATGAGCCGCTTTCCCTGTTTCTGTACGGACTGATAACCTGTATTTTTATCTTAGTATGACCGGTTCATGTATGCACCGGTGTTTAATGATTGACTGCTCATCCAGTGTGTCGCGACACTGTGACCGTGTGATGACAGATGCTGTTGATGGATACGAATGATTGAATCAAGCATTGCCCCGACTGACCTGGTGATTGACCATGTTCTTGATACCACTGGCCTGATCTGCCCGGAGCCGGTCATGATGCTGCATGGCAAGGTGCGGGATATGGGCGAAGGGGATGTGGTGGAAGTGATTGCCACTGATCCGTCAACCCAGCGGGATATTCCCAAGTTCTGCGCCTTTCTGTCCCATGAGCTGATTGGCAATGAAGCGCGGGAGAAAAAGTTTTACTATTACATCCGCAAGGGTGGCGGTGAATCCTGATCGCAACCATTCTCGGCCATAAGGCTTGTAGCCAGAGATAAATCGTAGGGGGAAGGTGCGATGCAGCGTCCGGTTGTCAGTATTCAATATTGTTCTCAGTGTCAATGGTTATTGCGTTCCGCCTGGTTGGCCCAGGAACTGCTGAGTACGTTTACTACTGATTTGGGTGAAGTCCGTTTAATTCCCGGGACCGGTGGCATTTTCCAGATTGATGTGGATGGTCATCTGGTCTGGGAACGTAAAGCCGATGGCGGGTTTCCCGAAGCAAAAATATTGAAACAGCGTGTCAGGGATTGTGTGGATCCTCATCGAGATCTTGGACATAGTGATAAATAACAAAGCAAAAAAGACCTGCTTATTGTGAAAGGGGCAATGACATAGTGTCTGCTCCTTTCTGGCCGTCGCTCGCATAGTCATGATCGGCGGCGTTTTTTCTGTCAGGTTTAATAAGGTTGATGAAGCGAGATAGGAATCTCGATCAAGCAGTCTTTTTTCCTGACGTGATAATTCAATCAAATCAATCTCTCGATAATTATTGTGCCTGCATTGCGGTGGGATAGAACCCCGTGCGCGTATTCTTTGCTCTTTTTAACCTGAAATAATTCCAGATCTTTTCATGGAAAAAATAGGCTACGGTATTGCAGGTCGGTTCGATCAAAGCGACGAGTCCACCAATCGCAAGGCTTCCTGTCAGAAGATAGACAATAGTGAAACCAATAAAAAAATGGATGGCAGCAAACGTGAGGGTCTTGGTCATGGGGCCAATCTCGTTATTCAGGGATTGGATAAATGATATTGATTCTTATTTGTCTGATTAAGTTAATCTATCCTATCGAACCCATTAGGGTTTTTAATGGGCTGGGTGAGCCAGCCCATATGTCAAGCGGTATCAGATCCAGCTGGATTTCTTTTTGGGTTTCAGTAATGGCCCAAACAGGCCAAGCAGAACACCGATCAGCAGGGTCAGGGCGCCATAGAGGTACCAGCGCTGATGCGTGCTATCCGAGAGTTGCTGGTTTTCCACCTGCAGGGTATTGAGTTGTGCTTTCAGCTGCTCATTGTTCACGACCAGTGTCTTGTTGCGGTTGTCGATTTCCAGGCTGTTGGCGGACACTTCCCGAATACGGGTCAGCTCCTGTTCCAGCTTTCGGACTTTCTGGGTGCTGCTGTTGAGCTTGTCCGTCAGTTCCCGGTTGCTGGTTTCAAACGCGCCCAGCTGCTTACGGTATTCGGTGTCTTGTGACACCAGTTTCCCGTTTTCTTTCTGAATCCGTTCCAGCTGGTCTTTGGCGGGTTCTTCTTTCAGCAAGTATTGAACAGGGATATAGCCTTCGTTACCGGTACGGGTACGAACCTTGGCGTACTCTTCACCATTATCGGCGCTCGCTTCTTCGAGGATTTCCAATGCCGTACCGGTTTTTAGACCACGGTGAAGAATCCGGTACTCGTTTCCGGGACCGGCCCGAAGGGGGACATACAGGGTATCGGAGATGTATCGGGTTTCGGCCTGAACGACGCTGGCGGTCATGATGGCCATTAAAAAAGGAATCAGTCTTTTCAAGGCTGTGCTCTCTATCGGGCTGCCAAAAGTTGGAACTATGACATAAATCTGGGCAGTAAAACCACAACACGTCGATAGTGATAATACGTGCTGCGGCTTTACTGCTGCAGTGGCTTGGCGCAGGGTCTGCTTACAAAACGACCTTGAACGGTTTTACGGTCACTTGTGCGTAGACGCCCGCTTCAATATAAGGGTCGGCGTCAGCCCAGGCCTGCGCGGCCTCAAGGCTGTCGAATTCAGCGATGACCAGGCTGCCGGTGAAACCGGCATCGCCTGGTTCGGCTGCATCAATAGCTGGGTGTGGCCCTGCTGTCAGCAGGCGGCCTTCGGCGCGCAGGGCTTCCAGCCGGGCGAGGTGAGCCGGTCGTGCTGTCTTGCGCAGCGCCAGGCTGTTTTCAATATCTTCACTGATAATGGCGTAATACATCGTGTACTCCGGTTAACACAGGGCGGCAGCTTTCGTTGTTCAGGAAAGGCTGGCGTTTGTGTCAGGTGGTCTTGTCCGTGTCTTCCTGTTTGATATAGCGGGCCAGAAAGAGAAACTGGATGATCACAAAGGCAAACGTCAGGCCGAGGCTGCCGAATACCTTGAAATCTACCCAGATGGTCTCAAAGGTAAAGGCCACGTAGAGGTTTGCTGCACCCAGCAGAATAAAGAATATGGCCCAGCTGGTGTTGAGGCGTGTCCAGATGGCATCGGGCAGGCTCATGGCATGATCCAGCATGCGTCGGATCAGCGGCTTCTGACCAATGAACTGGCTGGCCAGGAACGCCAGGCCGAATATCCAGTTCACGATGGGCGCCTTCCATTTCAGGTAGGCCTCTTCATGGAACGCCAGGGTCAGCGAACCAAACAGCAATACGGCAACGAGTGTGATCAGCTGGCTCTTTTCCAGGCTTTTCTGCTTCAGGTAGAGCAGGCCATAGACAATGACCGTGGCAACAATCAGCATCATGGTGGCGCTGAAGATACCACCGAACTCAAATTCATGGCCTGCCAGGCTGACGGGGCGGGGATCAATCTTGTAGACAATGAAAAAAATCAGCAATGGCAGGAAATCGATAAACTGCTTCATAGGTGAATTGGCTCGTCCTGTTTCTGGTCTGTTACCATGCATTGCTGCTACGTTGTTGAACTTGTAGCGGCAAGGTTGGATCAAAAGATCTAGTTTACTGGGTGTCTTCGTCAGGATAAAGAACACAGATGTATAGTCGTGCTGACCTGCATTGTCATACTACCGCCTCGGACGGTGTGCTTTCACCGGGGCAGCTGCTGGCTCGCGCCCGGGAACAGGGGGTGGATCTGCTGGCAGTGACAGATCATGACACGGTGGACGGTGTCAGGCATCTGCTGTCTCTGGATGAGGATCCCGGATTAACGCTGGTTGCAGGTACAGAGCTATCCTGCCTCTGGGGAAACCTGGAAATTCATGTGGTTGGGTTGGGGTTTCAGCTGTCCGAGCCGGGCGTTGATGAGTGTCTGATGCGTCAGCATCAGGCCCGCAGGCAGCGTTGTGAGCGAATTGCTGAAAAGGTGGCTAAGCGGCTGCCGGGCATTACGGCAGACCAGATCCTGGCCGGCGCAATGGCGTTGGCCAGAGATGCCCAGCTTGCCAGTGGTACCGATTTTGTGCCCGGTCCCGATGCGCTGCAAATAGGTCGCCCCCATTTTGCCGACTGGATGGTGCAGGAAGAGATCGTCCCTCACCGTGAGGCGGCGTTCAAGAAATACCTTGGTAACAAGCACATGGGTAACGCAAAGTCCCACTGGCCTCACATCACAACGGTGGTTGACTGGATTCGCAGCTGGGGCGGTGTACCGGTACTGGCGCATCCTGGAAAGTACAAGCTGAGTGGGATGAAGTTACAGGCACTGGTTGAAGATTTTGCCAAAGCGGGCGGTCTTGCCATGGAAGTGGTCGGTTGTCTGCAGCCATGGGGTGAGCGAGACAAATTGGCCCAGTTGTGCGGTAAATACCATTTGGCAGCCTCGCTGGGTAGCGACTTCCATGGTCCCTGGTCAGACCGGATTGAGCTGGGCCGACTGGGACCGATTCCTGAGGGCTGCCAGCCGGTCTGGGAACTTTTTGATGACAGAGTCTTACCGGTTGCCTCCTGAGTTGGCATATAATCGCGGTTCACCTTCCAATGATTGAAGCCTAGCCGTGAGCCAGTTTTTTCAGATTCACCCAGACAATCCCCAGGCACGCCTGATTCGTCAGGCCGTTGATATCGTGCGCTCCGGTGGCGTCATTGTGTACCCCACGGATTCCGCCTATGCCCTGGGTTGCCGTATCGGGGAAAAAAAAGCCATTGAGCGCATTCGTCGCATCCGGCAGCTATCGGACCGGCATAACTTTACGCTGGTCTGTCGTGACCTGTCCGAATTGGCGAACTATGCCAAGGTGGAAAACAGTGCGTACCGCTTTCTGAAAAGCAAGACCCCGGGGGCCTGGACCTTCATCCTGAAGGCGACCAGCCAGGTGCCGAGGCTGGTGCTGCATCCCAAGCGTCGTACCATCGGTATCCGGGTGCCGGACAGCGCCATTGCCCAGGCATTGCTGGCCGAGCTGGGGGAGCCGCTGGTCAGCACTACACTGATCCTGCCGGGGGATGATTATCCCATGATTGATCCCTATGAAATCCGGCAGGTGCTGGAGCATCAGGTTGATCTGGTCATTGATGGCGGCTTTTGCGGCATGGAGGCGACCAGCGTGGTCAGCCTGGTGGAGGAGACACCGGAGATCCTGCGTCATGGCAAGGAAGATACAACAGAGCTGGTGGACTGACGCCCTGTTCTGCGGCGTTCCGGCATACCCGGAACTTTCAAAACCGGATACACTCTGACGTTATTAGAACTGACTGAAAAAAACGGACTTCCTGGAGATCCTCTTGAGCGCCACAGACCCCGGTTCGCGGGTATTATCAGGCATGCGGCCGACCGGACAGCTGCACCTCGGCCATTATCACGGTGTGTTGAAAAGCTGGCTGACCCTTCAGCATCAGTATGACTGCTTCTTTTTTGTGGCGGACTGGCACGCCCTGACAACGCACTACGACAATCCTGGTGATATCGAGAGCCATGTGCTGGAAATGGTGGTGGACTGGCTGGCGGTGGGCGTCAATCCCGGGCAGGCCACGCTGTTTGTTCAGTCAAAGGTGCCGGAACATGCGGAGTTGCATCTCCTCTTATCCATGATGACACCTTTGTCATGGCTGGAGCGTGTGCCCAGCTATAAAGATCAGCAGGAAAAACTGCGTGAGCGGGATCTGTCAACCTATGGTTTTCTGGGATACCCGTTGCTGCAGAGTGCGGATATTCTCATCTACCGCGCCGGGCTGGTGCCGGTTGGCGCTGACCAGGAAGCCCATGTTGAAATTACCCGGGAAATTGCGCGGCGTTTCAATCATATTTACGGGCGGGAGCCGGGGTTTGAAACCATCGCAGAGCAGGCTATCGGCAAGATGGGGCGCAAGCAGGGTAAAATGTATCGCAGTCTTCGCAAGGCGTACCTTGAAAACGGCGATCATGAGGCGTTGGAAACCGCTCAGGCATTGTTGAAAGAGCAGCAGAATATCACACTGGGTGACCAGGAACGCCTGCTGGGTTATCTTGAAGGGACCGGCAAGATGATTCTGCCTGAGGCTCAGGCTCTGTTGACGCCCATGGCGAAGATGCCGGGACTGGACGGCCAGAAAATGTCGAAGTCCTGCGGTAACACCCTCGGCCTCCGTGATGACAGCGATACGGTGGCGGAAAAAATTCGTCGTATGCCGACCGATCCTGCCCGGGTTCGGCGCAATGATCCGGGTGAGCCGGAACATTGTCCGGTATGGAATTTCCATAAAGCCTATTCTGATGAGAAAACCCGTGAATGGGTGCAGTCCGGTTGCCGCAATGCAGGGATTGGTTGTGTTGATTGCAAACAGCCGGTCATTGAACAGGTGATCAGTGAGGTCGAGCCGATTCGCCTCAGGATTGCAGATCTGGAAGACAACCTGGATGAAGTTCAGGGCATTATTGCCGAAGGGAACGAGCGCGCCCGTGATGAAGCGCAGGATACCCTCAAGGATGTACGCGAGGCTATGGGACTGGCTTACCGTTAGGATATGAGTATGGATGCGGACATTATTGATCAATCGGCGACACCGGATGAACCTGTGACGGAAACGCCCGCAGAAACCGTCGAAGGTGCGCTTGAGCAAAGTGTGCGTCTGGCGGTTTTCCGTGGCGAGGTTCTCAGCAAGCTGCCGGATGATCTGTATATTCCGCCGGAAGCCCTGGAAGTCTTTCTGGAAGCCTTCGAGGGGCCGCTGGATCTTCTGCTCTACCTGATCAAACGTAATAACGTCGATATTCTGGAAATGCCGGTGGCGGATATTACCCGGCAATACATGAGTTATGTGGAGCTGATGCAGGCGAACCAGTTTGAGCTGGCGGCAGAATACTTGGTGATGGCGGCAACGCTGGCGGAAATCAAATCCCGTATGCTGTTGCCTCGCCAGACGCAGGTCGATGATGAAGAAGAGGATCCCCGGGCTGAATTGATTCGTCGCCTGCAGGAATATGAGCGCTTCAAGGTTGCCGCGGAAGACCTGGGTAGTCTCCCGCGTCAGGGGCGGGATTTTTACCTGGCCAGCGCAGAGCCACCCAGGCTGGAGGCGCAGAAGATTCATCCGGATGTGGACCTTCGTGAAGTCTTGCTGGCGTTATCGGAAGTGCTGGGCAGGGCTGATATGTTTGAAGACCATCATATTGAGCGCGAAGCACTCTCCACCCGCGAACGGATGGCCCAGGTATTAAGCCAACTGCGTTCGGATGGTTTTACCCCGTTTGTTGCCCTCTTTACCGTGTCGGAAGGGCGATTGGGTGTGGTTGTCACATTTTTGGCTATTATGGAATTAATAAAAGAATCTCTGGTCGAGCTGGTTCAGACCGAGCCCTTTGGTCCCATTCATGTCAAGGCACGCACGGAATGAGTAACGAAGAGCCATCGGTAAAGCTGATTCTGGAAGGCGCCCTGCTGGCGGCAGGTAAGCCCATGAATCTGGAGCAGCTTGCCCAGTTGTTTGATGAGCATAAGCGTCCGGACAAGCCCACCCTCAAGGCGGCGCTGGAAGCCATTGCCGCCGATTGTGAGGGGCGGGGGTTCGAATTGAAGGAAGTGGCCAGTGGTTGGCGCTTCCAGGTGCGTCAGGCGCTGAGTCCGTGGGTCGGGCGGCTCTGGGAAGAAAAACCCCAGCGTTACACCCGGGCGATGCTGGAAACCCTGGCGCTGGTTGCCTATCGGCAGCCGATCACCCGGGGTGAAATCGAAGATATCCGCGGTGTCAGCGTCAGTTCCAATATCATGCGTACCTTGCAGGAACGGGACTGGGTGCGTATTGTGGGCCATCGCGATGTGCCTGGCCGACCGGCGATGTTTGCAACGACACGGCAGTTTCTGGATTACTTCAATCTGCAGAATCTTGATGAATTGCCACCGCTCAGTGAAATCCGCAACCTGGATGCAATGGCCGCTTCGCTGGAGGGTGATGTTGCAGCGCTGCCTGAAACCGTACAGCAGGCATTGCAGGGGCTGGATACGGAAGGCGGTGGCTCTGAAGAATCCGTCAGCACTGAACAGGCAAGTAAGCCCGAATCCCTGGTGGCAGTGGCCCAGCAGTTTCAGGAAGAAAGCGAGCAAAACGTTGTGCGGTTATTTGCCGAGTTGGATGATCTTGAAGATGGCCTGAAGACCACCTTCACCGATTTTAACCCCCGCGATCAGGATGATGTGCGTAACGATGCTGAAGGGATTGAAACCGATGAAGCAGTTCGTGTTGAGATAACCTATGATACACACGACAGCGGTGATGAAATTCAGTCATTTGATGAGCCAGAGCAGGATGAAGAAGACTCTTCTTCCATTGCTGATCTGCGGGACTGACACCTATTAACCATGAAAGAAAATTGACCGGGGTTTTCGGCCTGATGCCGGAACCCCGGTCTTGTTTTTGACAGCAGTAATGATTATGACAGATATCAAAGAGATCGAGTCACCTGTTGAAGGTGAGCGCCTGCAGAAGTTGCTGGCTCGCCAGGGGCTGGGCTCACGGCGTGAAATTGAAGGCTGGATTGCGAATGGCCGTGTCACCGTCAATGGTGATAAGGCGACGCTGGGTGTGCGTGTATTCGGTGCGGAGGATATCCGTGTGGATGGCCGCCAGGTGAAATGCCAGACGACGCAAACGCGTCGTGTATTGGCCTATAACAAACTGGAAGGCGAGGTGTGTACGCGCCAGGGAACGGATAATCGCCCGACGGTGTTTGACCGTTTACCCAAGCTGAAAGGTGAACGCTGGGTCAATGTTGGCCGGCTGGATATCAATACGTCCGGTTTGCTGCTGTTCACAACGGACGGCGAACTGGCTAATCGCCTGATGCATCCTTCTCACCAGATTGAGCGTGAATATGCCGTGCGTGTATTCGGAGATGTCTCCCAGGACAATATCAGTAATATGTTTCGTGGTGTAGAGCTGGAAGATGGCCTGGCCCGATTCACTGATATTGTCGATAGTGGGGGCGAGGGTAGAAATCACTGGTTTCATGTCTGCCTGCTAGAAGGGCGTAACCGGGAGGTGCGTCGGTTGTGGGAATCCCAGGAGCTGGCGGTTAACCGGTTGAAACGGGTGCGTTATGGTAGTGTCATTATTCCTGATCACCTGAAGCAGGGGCAGTGGGTAGAGCTCGATCAGACGACAGTGGATGCGCTTGCGGCATTGGTAGGATTGGATTCGGTTCCCGTGAATGTCAACAGCAGTCGTGAAGAGGCAGTGCGAATGAAACGCTTGCAGGGTAAGCGTATTGCGCCCGTGGCGCGAAAGAAAAACCGCAATCCCAGGGCCGCATCCGGCGTTCGCTAACGGCTTTATAAAATCATACTGCCGCTTATGCCATGCGGCAGTATGACCTCTATCAAGACAGTGTCAATGATCAAAGGTAGGCGGCTGCCCGCATCTCGAAGATCAACTTCTCTGCAGCACAGACAAAATCAAAGCGTGCCTGAATGCAGGTTTCCAGGTCTGCCTGGGTGATGTGAGTGCTGACGGTGCAGGGATCGCTTTCAATACTCTGTGCCAGCGTCTGCAGCTTGACCAGCCTTGCTTCCGCCTCTTGCTGACTGCCGGCTTTGATGGTCAGTTCCGTGGCGGTATCTTCTTCCTGGATCAGGGTGCCGATATCCATGCAGTTGCAGGCGGTGGTGTTTACTTCAGTCATGGTGTTTCCGATCTATCACATTCAGGGTGGCAGTCTAGAGGGTCTGTTTCTGGGCAGTGCATGACCTGGATCAACGAAACACCTGAAGACTGATGAGTCTTGTATCGTATTACATTCCAGGGGCTGGTCGGATTGGTAGAAATGGCTACAGATTTAGCAATACCGTAAGGCAGGAGTGTGTTGACGTGTGCGGCAGCTTTCTGCGTTAAGATTTACTCTGACGCTACATTCTGCAGAGCACCGTACAGGTTTTTCCATTCCACTAAAGGGTCACTGAAATCCTGTATCAGGTGATCCGGCATCGCATCAAGCCGTTCCAGCATATTGCTGTATTCGTCCCGAAAGTATCGGCAGACCGTGTTGCTCAGTGAAATGTTATGCAGGCAGAGGTTGCCATAATCATCAATGCGATGGGCTGCCGCTGAATATTCAGCATGATAGCTGTAAGGGTGCTCAGGATTCTTCTCATCAGAAAAAGCAATGAGAGGTATGAACAACAATGCGGACAGAAGCGCTTTCCAGAACATCTTTACATCCCTGTACAGCTATGCAATTAGACTGCAGTTTGCATGTTTTCTTAAAGCTTTAGCTCACTCCTAGTTTAGTTCAGAATCAGGAATAGCTTTTGAAAAGGCTGTAACGTTTAATTGAGTGACAAAATTCTAACGTAGAGTCAGAGATCGCAATTTGGGACAAAGATCACTGACAGAAACGTGGTATTCAGCTGGCTGCTCAGATTCTGGGAGTAAGAGCGGGTCAGTGTGGTCTTGTTCTTGCAAATTGGAATCTTCTGAATCCGTACTGTGTGTAAAAGCCTGCGTCAGGATTGTCAGGCTGGCTAAAAAAGCGGGAGCTTCGAATATCGCCACAAGACCAGCTAGAGGAGGGCCACCAACCATGCCGGCTAATAGGATGAGGCTTGATGCGATAAGCAAAGTGGCAACTGCGATTCCTACGGCAATCGCTGTTTTTCTTTTTTCCATGTTATAGGAATCATATCCTTCTTTCAGGGCTGGGAGCACACCTTCATCATGGCTTTTTGGCAAGGCAATACGAAGTTGATAAATGCCTATGCCTATGCCTGCGACTGCACCGATCATTAACCCCGGTAGTGCTGCTGCAATACTGACGAGAAACCCGGCAAAATAACCAATACCGCAAAAAATTGCGCTAGCAATCTTGTTGTTACCACCAAGATCATGCCCCAGTTGGCCGAGCTTAATTATCGGAGTACTTACGGCTATTTCGAACCCTGAAGCTGCTGATAGGACAATGTGCATGAGTATATGGGGTACAATGACCAGAGTGGCCGATACGATGCGCCTTCCGAACGAGCGTGAGCTGTGTGTTTTTAAATTTGGCGTTTTCGTCACGTCAATGGGATGTGTAGATCGATCAAAGCTCAATGTATATGCCATGTCACTGCTTCTTTAGAATCTGTTTTACTTCTCGTTATATATATGGACCGTAGGCAGGCGTTATAGTTCGAGTTTGAATCTCATAGAGCCATGAGAATATGAGGTTTCAGGAGTGCTGAATGACTCCTGAAACTGCTCTAACTATTTGTTAAACAAGGATATTCATGACGAACATGGAAAGAAATGCATTAATCAGGCAGATGGCAAAGAGAATGGGAAATCGGCGAGCGTCGGTGCCGATAACGCCAAGAATCCGGCCTGCATACTGGATCAATGAACCCATCAGGTAGATCGCTGGTGCCAGGATGGCCAAATGAGTACCGTTCAGGATGCCATCGGAAAACAGGCCGACTGCTACGCCTATCCCACCGCCCATGGACATGAAGGCGCCCATGAGTACAGCCGCGGCCTCGCCAGGAAGGCCTACCAGCGCCATGACAGGGCCAAACAGCGCGCCCATCAGTTCCATGGCGCTGGTCACGTTCAGGGCCTTGATGATGACAAAAGCCATCATGATATTGGGGATGGTGCTGGACGTGGCGATGCCCCAGCCCTTGCGTGCGCCTTCGACGAAGACGTCAGTAATCATCGGTTTCTTAGCCTGTTCAGCCATGAGCGACGTCTCCCTTGATGTTCGTGTGATCAGTGGGTTTCTTCTTGCCTTCGGTCAGGGTGATGTACAGACGCATCAGGTTGGCGCCAAAGACTTTAAATACCAGCATGACCATGAAGCAGAGACCGATGGACGCGGGAACCGCAAGCTCCCCGTTGGCGTCAGTCAGGGTGAACAAAATGGCACCGGAACTGAAGAAGTTGACGATCATTGCACCTGCCGAGAATTGGAAGGCTGTGAACACGTCAGCTTCTTTGGCGGTCAGGTCCTTGTTATCGATCAGGGACTTGGTCATGGACGCGCCGGCATCGGTGCTCTGCAGGCTGGCGATCAATGCCAGACCGGTATTGCCGGGAATACCCATTAGCGGCTTGAGCAGTGGGGTCATCAGACGACGGGCGGCCTTAAGGGCACCATAGTGCTCAAGAATGTTGACCATGGCCAGTGCGAACATGACTGTTGGCACAAGACTCAGGGCAAACATGAAACCATCCCGGGCGCCACTGCCACCGGCACCGCGGAAGGTGGAGCCCGCAGTGGTCACCACGCCTTCGGCATTTTCAGATACGCCAGATACCAGCTTGCCAAACGATCCGTTCAGGGTTGTGAAGTCGAAGACTCCCCACCACTCGTTGGATTTCATCAATCCGGAAAAGAAAACGACAGCGAATGCCAGTGCGACGTAGCCGCCCCATGACACCTTGTCCTGAGAGCCCTCAGTGTTACTCATTAACGATTACCCTGTGTAGATCAATACGGGTCAGCCGGGATATTCAAGAGGGAATATGGGCCTGGTACCTGCTGCACGGGCGAACCTTGGTCTCTGTCACTGCAGCCGGTCAGGCGGTCCAGGTGGTGAGATACATCGGATCGTCGGGCAACGGGGCAGGCTGGCTGCAGGTGGGGGATGATAATAAAAAGACATCAAGTTGCTGTTGACTTGTGTCAAGCCTGTTATTGGCTGCTGTTTGTTTTTGACTCAATCCGGAGCTGCCCCTTGACGCCGTTCATGCGTTGATTTTAGGTCAGCACTCAGCACTCAGCACTCAGCACTCAGCACTCAGCACTCAGCACTCAGCACTCAGCACTCAGCACTCAGCACTCAGCACTCAGCATTGACACAAAGTGTTTTTTGAAAGTTTGAGAATACGTGCAATAACTTCGCGTTTCTCAGCTACCAGGAATTCGACTGCTTCATCAGTGGAATCCCCGGTAGTTGAGTTGGCGGTTTTAGTGGAATTCAACTATTCAGGAGTGAATGACGGGGACTATTTTTTGATATTCATAAATTTTGTCTATTTCCATGCCTTTGCCGATGTATTCCAGAGCCTCGGTTAGATCCCTGCCTGTTATGCCTGAGAGCTTTGGGTTGCTGCTATATTGGTCGAGATGCTTTTTTCCAATAATGATTATTTTTAGGTTTTCTATGTCATCCAGAGCGTCTAGTAAAAGGCCGGTAAGCTGCGGCATCCCCCCACCAGGAGCGCAGCAGAGTATGTATGGGCAATGCAGAATTTGTTGTTCATTCAGGCGTTGAAGTTGTTCTTTAAAGAGTTTGATCGCGTCAATGTCAAGGGCGAAATAAGTTGTTTTGATCTTATTCGCTTGGAGTATGGCTGAAATGCATGCATCAGTTGCAACGATGGCAATGCCTTTGTTATGCAATTCATCAGCGAGTAAACCCTTGCCTGCATGAATTTCAAGGATAAAGGGCGGTAAGGGATTTGATCTCAGGTGTTCTGCGAATTTTTCAATAAGATTCTTGTCCATTGCTACTGTAGATCTTGCCATAATCCGTAGAGGCAAATCGGTTTCTATACATTGCAGTGTTGGCCGGGCTGTAAGTAATTCGTACCATTTCCATTGTTCTTTGCAGAGTTTTAACATCTTTTGGGATGGGAATTTTTCAGGCAGAGTGTCTTGCTCAATAGCATTCAGAAGGTCTAATGTTCTGGTAATGGCTTCATGTGTTTCAGATTGGCAGGGCACGGTTGTTATTTTTGTTTGTAATAACGATTTTAGCTGGGTTAATTTTTCAGGGTTTAGCGCGGAGCAGCATGCGTTGAAACCGACGTCAGCTTGAAAAAACGGTGTATTAAAACAAGACCTAAAACAAGGTGTCATTTGTAACTGACAACAGGCAGATTCAAGAATTGACCTTGTTGACTCTTTGTTGCTTGCTGATTGCAGGAGGTGATTTATTTCACGGAATACTTGAGCAGTGTTTTCTTTATGTTGTTTGAGTGCGTTAAGTTGGGATATTAAGGTCTCATCGATTTTTCTTAGTTTGAATGCTGCAATGTCAGGCATGTCGCTGGCGGTGCTAGAGTCCTGAACCTGAATGACGGGGCCAAGTGTGTCTGGATGGCTAATCATTATAGTGCGTTGTGCTTCAGGTTTTAGAGAAACACTGGAATGCAATGTTTCTCCGGTTAGATATGATTGTTCTGGGTTGGCAGTCCTGATGCCCGTTTTCGGTAATGTTTCTGGCTGATGGGCAGGGAAGAAGGAGGCCTGGGGCAAAGTTTGCTTGCGATGAGTGCTGGGAGATTCCATACATTATTACTCCTTAATTACTGATTTATTTTTGCAATGAATAACGTTGCGAGAATTAGAGTAAATGCTTTCTGCATAGTTCAAAAACTGAACGATGTTGCGTGAGCTTCCCTCTGCTTTGTTAGCGGTCTTGGCAAATCCGCCAGATCAGGTTACAAAGGGCTTTGTCAATCTGAAGTACTTGTTGAACCAATCCGGACAGGAATGAAGGTTTATGACCAGTGAGCAGTCTGCACTCAAAAGCAATGTCCACCTGATGGGGGAGTTGCTGGGCCATACCATCAAGGCCCATTTGGGTGATGAGTTTCTTGACCGGATCGAGCAGATCCGCCACTTGTCCAAATCCGGTCGTGAAGGCAATGAGGCTGATCATGCCAAGTTGGTGAGCCTGCTGAAAAACCTTGACGATAGTCAGCTGGTCCCGGTCACACGTGCCTTTACCCAGTTTCTAAATCTCGCGAATATCGCTGAACAGTTCCACACCGTTTCCCGTCAGTGTGAGCAGGATGTCTGTGTACCGGACACACTGGACGACCTCTTTGTTCGCCTCAAGGCTCGACAGTTCACACCGGAACAGATTCGCGACAGCGTAGCGGCAATGACCATCGAGCTGGTGCTTACCGCCCACCCTACAGAAGTGACTCGCAGAACCGTTATTCAGAAGCACTCTGAAATTACCGAGTGCCTGACCCAAATGGAGCATTCGGATCTGTTACCCAGGGAGCGTGAACGCCTGGTCAATCGCCTTGAACAGTTGATCAGTCAGATTTGGCACACCGAGGAAATACGTAGCCATCGCCCAACACCTGTTGATGAAGCCAAGTGGGGGTATGCCACGGTAGAGCACTCACTCTGGCATGCGCTACCCGAGTTTGTAAGGCAGCTTGATGAGCGACTGTATCAACATACCGGGTACCACCTGCCTCAGGATGCCATGCCGGTTCGGTTCGCCTCCTGGATGGGCGGTGATCGTGACGGGAATCCGAACGTTACGGCGGCCGTTACTCGTGAAGTGTTATTGCTGAGTCGCTGGATGGCGGCGGATATGTTTCTCCGGGAGCTACAGCCGTTGATCAGTGAACTGTCCATGGCCGAGTGTTCGTCGGAGTTGAGTTATCAGGCCCGTGGCAGTCATGAACCTTATCGCTTGGTGCTGAAGGAATTACGGGAAGGCCTCAAGGCGACACGGCGTTATTGTGAACAGAAGCTGGCTGGTCGTGATGCGTCAGATGACGGTATCCTGGAGTGTGATGATGCGCTGGTTGCGCCACTTCAGCTTTGCTATGACTCCCTCTGTGATGTGGGGCTGTCGGTCATTGCCCGTGGTCCATTACTGGATACCCTGCGGCGTGCCCGTTGTTTCGGGCTGGGACTGGTCAGGCTGGATATTCGTCAGGAAGCTGGGCGTCATACGGGGGTTTTCTCGGAACTGACCCGATATCTTGGCCTGGGTGATTATGCTCAATGGACCGAGCAGGAACGGCAGACGTTTCTGCTGACAGAACTGGACAATCGTCGACCGTTAATCCCCCTGGACTGGCAGCCGTCCGATGACGTGCAGGAAGTATTGGATACTTGCCGTGTGATCGCGACACAGCAGCAGGAGCGCCTGGGATCCTATGTCATCTCCATGGCGCGTGAACCGTCAGATGTGTTGTCGGTCATTTTGCTGCTTCGGGAAACGGGCTGTCGTTTCAATATGCCGGTCGCCCCGCTGTTTGAGACCCTGTCGGATCTGGAGCATGCCGAAACCGCCATGCAGACGCTGCTGTCATTGCCATGGTACCGTGATTATGCCGGTAATCGACAGATGGTTATGATCGGCTATTCCGATTCCGCCAAGGATGCCGGTCAGATGGCGGCCGCCTGGGCACAGTACCGGGCAATGGAAGGGCTGACGGCTATCTGCGAGAAAGCAGGCATTGGTCTGACACTGTTTCATGGTCGTGGTGGTACCGTAGGGCGCGGTGGTGGCCCGGCACATGCTGCGATCCTCTCTCAGCCACCCGGTTCTGTAGCCGGCTACCTGCGGGTGACAGAGCAGGGTGAAATGATTCGGTTCAAGTTTGGTTTCCCTGCGATTGCAGTGCAAAGTCTTTCTCTCTATGCCAGTGCAACGCTGGAAGCAACACTGCTGCCACCGCCTGCCCCTGAACCGGCATGGCGCCAGCTCATGGATCAGATGACGCAGGATTCCCTGGCGACTTACCGTGGTATTGTCCGTGAGGAGCCGGATTTTGTACCGTATTTCCGGGCGGCGACACCAGAGCAGGAGCTGGGTAAGTTACCACTGGGGAGTCGTCCGGCGAAGCGTCGTCCTGACGGTGGTGTTGAAAGCCTGCGGGCCATACCCTGGATCTTTGCCTGGACACAGTGTCGTTTAATGTTACCCGCCTGGCTGGGGAGCGGTGTGGCATTGCGTCGCGCTATTGAGTCAGGCCACAAGACTGTGTTGGCAGAAATGATTCGTCAATGGCCCTTTTTCCGTGCCCGTCTGGAGCTGCTGGAAATGGTCTATCTGAAGTCTGATGCTGAGACTGCGGAATATTACGAAGAATGTCTGGTACCGGAAAACCTGCGTTATCTGGGGCAGACGCTTCGGCAGTTGCTGGCCGAGGCTGTGGCGGTGATGGTTGAACTCAAGGATGGCCATCCATTTTTGGAGCAGGATCCCTGGGTGCGTCAGGCGATAGAATTACGCAATCCGTATTCAGACCCTTTGCATGTCCTGCAGGCAGAGCTGCTTTTCCGTGGCAGGCATCAACCGGATTCTGTTAACCCGGCTGTGGAAAGGGCGCTCATGCTGACGATTGCCGGTATTGCTGCGGGTATGCGTAACACCGGTTAACACAGACGGCGATATTCCCCCGGCTTGGCCGGGGGAATATTTGACGAGTATTAACCCGCATATTGATGGCTGCTCTGGATAAATACTATTTGCCGATACGGTTATTTTGAATGAGCCCTGTGTTGTATTTATAGGATCAATTAATAGGCTTCGGATCTTATCGAGATAATATACTGTTGAATTATCTCTCTAAAGCGAACTTTTGAATGATTCATCAGAGTTGATCACGAGATAAAAATAGTCGCCGTAGTTTTTATTGATGTATGTTACTACGACGACATTTTTTTAGTCTTTGTATATATATGCTATAGCTCTACTCATTTTACTATTACTCTTTCGAATGCGTTCAAGATAAGCTTTGACTTTTTCGCCTTCCTCAGGTGATTGCTCCATCCAGAAACGGAGTGCTTCTTTATCGGCCTTGCTAGGTAACCTGTCAATATTTGCGCTTAGTTTAAGTAACAGCATAATCCGACGTTTATCATCATCTTCTGCCGCGGCGAATCTGCCATTACAAAATGCCATTATAATGTGGCTTCCTTCATGTATGTAACACCCGTCTGTAATACCATCAAGTTGCCAGATTCGTTTTGTTTTAACCGGTTGTGTGCTCGTGCCGGGTTGTGGGGATCCATCTTGAGGGGGCTGCAATACAGTTTCTGTCGAGTGATCGTCCAGATATTGCTTTACTCGCTTCATGTCTTCAATATCACCCACAAATAGCTTGTCATGGGCTTCACCCTCACATTGGAAATACATCGCGTGATCAATGGGTTTGTGATATTTTTTATTCATTGGTTCGATTGTGCCAGGTTTGAATCGGCTCGCTTTTGCAAATTGTATTGTATTAGGGCCAAAATAAACCTGTGTGCTTCCAACACGGAATTCCGGGGTTTTGTGTTTTGTCCAATCCAGGAAGTTGCCATCCCAATGAACAGGTTCATAAATCTTGTAGTCTAGTTCTAATGGGATTGCAACGGGTGTTACTTCAACTTCAACTTCCTGCTCTTTCTCCTGGGTGACAGTCACTTCTGATGTTAAATCAGCAGCGTTGCTGATGACCCCCGATAAGGTTTCAAAGGTTTTGGGTAAAACAATCATTGCAATGAACTCATCATACTCCCTACGTAACCTGGCTTGGTCGAGATGGGTTCTAAGGTAGGAATGAACTGATCTCGCATCATTGATTACAGGGATAAACTGATTAAATACCCGGTCAGCCATTTCATCCAAACTAATAGTGACTTGCTCACTTCCAAGAAGGTCCAGTGAACTGGTATGTGTTAACGGTACCAGAAATTCCTTCGTTCTTTTAACAAGCTTTACTATTGATCTCTCACTAAAGTTTATTTCGCGTGGGAAGTCGGTATAAAGTACCTGTTCCAGCTTTGCTCGCATAAAGTTACTCAGTAGCGGAACCGCTTGTTTCATCATGCGCTGCCCTTCGACCCTGGCCAGATAACTAACCAGTACACCATTGGTACAATCTCCTTCAGGTTTGGATGATTCGAATTCCGTTTCGTCCGCGCCTAAGAGTAATGCTTCCTGTTCCCTCATATAGGCAAGCTCCACAGACTGGCCTTTCTGTAGTTGTCGCATCCTTCCGGCTGCCTGGATCATCAAGGAGAGGTCTGTGGTTCTATCAACTGTGACTACGCCATGTGCGTCAAGGGACATTTTCCAGTCAGTCCCTTCGGCCTTATTCTTTTGCATCGCGATGGCAACCCTATCTGGTGCGATACCGCAATTTTCAAACAATACCAGCTTGCCACCAATACGCTTTTTGACCCAGGCAACGCCATTGTGATCGAAGACCAATATGCCGTCTTTTTTCGACATTTCGGAGCTGCTGCCCTTTATATAGATTTCATCATGCAGGCAATCAGCAATCTCGTGGTGACTGAGGGAACGGAAGCAATCACCGGCATCGATGATGACAGTGGCATTGGGGCATTGTCTCACGATATTGAGAAGGCGTTGTTTCTCATCATCCGTCGCATCAATGCGCAGTGCCGGCTTATCCCATTTTCCTTGCAGTAATTGCATAAGGTTCGGGATGGGAGCCTGTTCCGCCTCAAGGGTCATCAGTTCTTTTGGAAGTACATTGACTTCAACGGTACCGGATGCTGTTTTCAGGCGGGTACAGAAGCTGACAATAGAGAATGATGAACTGGTCACCTTTCGCTGATACATTTTCATCGCTGGCAATATGACATCGCAAATGTATTCCAGCTTAAGTTCAAAGCTTTCAGGCTTGTTTAGATAGTCGCAGATGTGATCAAGGTCAATCGTTGTCAGGTTGGATGGAATGGCCGCGCGTAATGATTTGCATTGCTGAACTATTTTGAAGAACAGTTGCATCTGGGTATGATCCTGAATCTCCTCAAGTGGTAGATCTTGCTCCAACTGGCGTAGTTTAGTGGTCCAATGACTTATCATGGTTCTATTGATTGGCGTGAACAGGAATGCCTGTACCGTCAAAATTGTATTAACCAGTGGAGAGCCAAACTCAGAGGTAGGCTTGGGTACGCCATTGGTATAGGGGACAACGCGTGTGGATTCCTCATTAAGACCATAACTGTCATCCACTTTACGGCAAAGGGTATTTCCCATTTTGGTCCCTACCACTTCACGCACAGTAGCATACAGCGGCCGCTCACGGTGACGGTCCAGAAATGCAGTGAGTACGCTACGCTCATTATCTGGATCCAGATGCTGCATGGTTAGATCAAGGAGCATTAATCGAGACAGAGTCTCCTTAATATTGCGTGCATCTTGCTCAGAGAGTGGCACGGTAAAGTTTTGTCCAGTGTCGGCCAGGCAATCCAGCAGTTTTTTATTGCGACTCAACTCATTTACGGATTGTGTTAAGAAAAGAGGAATTAAATTCTCTGCGAGTTTTTTACTAACCGTTTCACTGTACACATCAGCTGTAATGATGGTTTGTCCAGTATTCATTGCGCCCATAAAGTCCAGCATGTATTCATCTTTTAAATGTTGATGAATGACCTGGAAAATATGTTTCATTGCAGCCTGTGTGACATCAGACTGTGGAACCTGTTCGCCCACTGCGTAATCGTAACTGTGATTGGGGTTAAAATTGGTTCTGGATTCATCAATTATGAAGTTGCAATTGTCTTCAATGAAACATTGTAATTCATCAAGCTTTCTTAGTGCGTTATTTAAAATGGTTTTATCGCGGTCAGAAAATGCAATCTGGAAGAGTATTTCCTTTTTCTGCAGACAAATGATTGAATGGAGTTCATTCATTCTGCAAAGAATGATGTGCTTTTGGCGATAATCTGTTTTAAGTCGATTAAGCAGCGCATCGATATAATGTGGATCACGGGCACGTTCCCTCTCGAAATGCAGTTCTGAGAGGTCGGTATCAAACATTTTGCACAGCCCATGCTTCAAAATGCCTTTTTGTTGTTCGATCAGCTCTGGGGGGACGACCAGGATGGGAATCTTTCCATCAAGATAGGCTTTGTAGCAGAGATAGGGCAAGATTAATGTCGATTTTCCAGAGCCTGTAGGAATTTCAGCATTGACTCTGATATGTTCATCCAGTTTTTTGCATGATTCAACCTGATCCGCTCGAATACGGATGTTCATGATGTACTCAAACAACAGGAATTCTAGCCTGGCCTGGTTGTCTGCCGAATCACCACAGTAGGCCCTGTCCTGCACCATCAGGCTGACCAGTTGCTCCTGGAATAGTTTCGCTTCATCGGTGAGGCAGTCCGAACTTGTCTCTTTTTCGATCTTAGTGATCAATGCCTGCATTTTGGCACATTGAGGCAGAATACGTTCCATGTGCTGTAACTCGGTACTATGGAGCAAGTATTCGATGCACTGCAGAAAAATCTGATGACGTTTCACGTCATCCCATTCAGGGTGCAGAGCGGCCAATTGACTCTCACGGCCTTTACCGACAATGGAGGCAAGTTCTAGTATGGTTATTGGTTTGAATGTTTTGAGTCGATGACGAATAGCTGTATCCAGGGTGTCAAAGTCTCTGAGTTGTGCCAATAAATCCTTTTCAAGTTTCTCAACTTGATCTCTCAGTTGTTCTGAACGCTCTTTGATGTGCCTTTCGAGCCTTGGCAGAGAGGTGTTGATCTCCGTACACGTTGTGCCCAGGCGGTAACTCCTCTTTGCCTTGTCTTGTGCAATCTGCGACTCATGTATTTCCAAGCCTTTCACTAAGCGATCAAGCGGGTATTTAAGGCAAGGATTAGGGGTCTTGTCGTCGTCATCAGAAACATCGTCATCAGAAGCATCGTCATCAGAAGCATCGTTAGCTGTTTTAATCTGTCCTCTGAGCTCTGCGGCTTTGTCCATTTTCGCTTGCAGTTGTTGAGCTTTTTCCCCTGGATCAATCGGGGTGAGCAATGCTATGCAGCCTTGGGCAAGATGACCATGCTGGGCATGCAAGTTACCAAGCGCTGTCTGGAATGAGTCAGTGGCATCACCCTCGCGGGATTCCCACACCAGAGGCTGGTATTCAACGAGTTCACAAGGTGGCGTGTCAGTATAATTCAAGCGATATTTTCCGATGCCCGGCAATCGCATCCTATGTTGATTACTGAGCAGGTGTGAACGGTCAAATTCCTTGAGTTCCACACGTGCTTGAAGCTGTTCCCCATTCTGTCCATAAGCTTTGTAGAAGTACCAGGACAGCCTCCCTAATGGTTTTTGGCGATACTCATGGTATTCGCAGTCACGGAGATAGGCCCTGGCCTTGGGGTAATAGGGGTCTTCGTCACGGTAATTGCGCGTGAACTTCCTTTCATAGGAGTATCGCCAGTACCTGCGCTT
This sequence comes from Kistimonas asteriae, assembly GCF_018263925.1. GTDB lineage: Bacteria > Pseudomonadota > Gammaproteobacteria > Pseudomonadales > Endozoicomonadaceae > Kistimonas > Kistimonas asteriae. Next base: position 79,054 of record NZ_JAEVHF010000014.1, on the reverse strand, counting down.
ATAACTAACAACCTGATCATCATAATTTGCGGGCAGATTGTAGTTCTCTGGTTGAGGGGCGAGATCACTTCCGGGTGGGAGTTCTGCAGGGCCAAATTTTGAGGGTTTTTGAAGCACTAACTGAAGAAACAGGGTTAAATTTTGTACATACTGATCTCCCACAACAATCTGGTCCAAAAACTGTTTAAGTTGTGGGCGTTCGGGGTGCCTTCGATTTCGGGCGATTTCGTAGTAATGAAGCGTGTTACTGAGGAACCCTTCGCGATCAGGCGCTAGTCCAGCGCCTACCGGTCTGGGTAATGGTTTATCTGCTTTCCTGCCCCAGATGATGTCCATTGTATGTTGGCTTTGTAGCATATGGCTGGGTAAAAGGCTTAAATCATGTTCCCAGTGTTTGTCTTTAGGCCATGTCCTGCGCAGTATGCTGAATCTAGGGCAGCAGCCATCCCGAAAAATATCAGGAAACTCTGGCATGATGAACGGCCAGTGGCGGAGTTGGTTGTACAGTTCATTATCAAGGCAGCGGCTACGCTCAATAACGAGTTGAGAGATAAGGTATGGCCTCTGTTGAAGATCTCGTTTGCGGTAGCGTTTGGGGACCAACTGTTCGTTAGCCTTGTTTGCCATGGCCTGCAGGAGTACTTTTTCTTCTTCGATTGTTAATCGATCGCTGACATTCAGGCTTGTTCTTTTTGCCAGGTAACCGACATACATTTGCTGCATTCCGAAGACTTCTTGATATTCAAGCTTATATGCCAGCCGCTCTGGATTGTTCAAGTATTGGCAAGCTGCCAGTTTGAGGACAAGTAAGCATACAAAGGGCTTGCTTGTTAGGCCGCCATTGGAAAACAGCGCATTGAGTTCTCTTTGCCAGTCATCCTCAAATACCCAGCTCGATTGTCTGAATTCTGCAATAATCGATTGGCATTGAGCGATGTAATGGTAATCAGTTTGACCAGGCTGCTTAAATTTATAGAACAAGTAAGCTGCCATGGATTCATTGCCATCAGGGTATCCAGAGATATTGCCGTTACCATCCATGTCATAGCAGAAGTAACGTCCCTTTTCTTTTAAAATGAACTTTCTTGCATTGGGATTATTATCTGCGGCAAGGTGCAGTGTAGTCGTGGTTATCGATGTAACAAAATAACCGGGATAAGCATTGGTTTCCCAACGAGTATTGTCCTTTACCTGAAATTGCCATTCACCGTTAAGTGTCTCAAGAGCAACAGGCTTGTTTGATCGTCTGTCAGTCCAAAGAATACAGACACTGTCGCGCCCAGCGGGGCGCGCAAAGTCGCTGATCGTTTTATAATCATTACTGGCTCTACTGAAATTCCTCCTTGCTTCCGGGAACTCGGTAGCGCCTTCCCTTATGGGAGTGGCTCTTAATAGTTTACCTGACCGAGTGTCAAACGTAGCAACAACAACACGGGTGTCCGTGTTGACAATGAAAATCGTGTCTGGCTGAGACCGATCGGATGGATGGCGACAGTAAGACAATGTTGGCAGTGGCGCTGAACTTTTAGCATCACTCATGGCCTCTTTCAGTTCAGCAGGCACTTTGTACATTGGGATTATTGTGTAAGTATCAGGGCCAATGGTTAGTTCTGTTTGTTTTAGGGCTTTTCTTGGTTTTTTACGAGACGTTGCATCGGCCTGCTTGATGTAGTCGGGCTCAATATACCGTATGGCACGTAATGCGGCATTAGCCTCCTGTCCCAGCAGTCCGCTACTGTATTTTCTCAAGTAGGTTGGGAAGCTGACATCCCACGTGTTGTCATGGACAATCAGTGCCAGAATATCGACTGCTTTGTTTTGCACATCTTCAAAGCCGCAGGGGTAAACATCGGCAAGGGTTCCCATCAGGGCCATGCAGGTGTGATTAAACGCTTCGTGATCTTTAGGGCTTTGTATGTCTTGAGGCAAGTTGTCGACTTCCTCATCCAAGATGCGGATATACAATCCCTTTACCTGTTGTATGACATCCTGAGATATCTGTGCATTGGGGTGGAATGACATATGGTTTATGGCGCCAGCGACTATTTTCAGGACGAATAATCTCGAGGCATTGACTAACTGACCGTAGCCGCCTGTATATTTTTCCCTGTCAGGATTGGTTTCATTAATCTTCATTTTTTTGAAGAGCTCAGTCATTTGCTCGATGAACGTTATAGCATCCTGGTTTTTGCGTATGACGAGATCCATTATCGTTCTTGGTTCGGCGGGATCGGTATAGTCATCCTCGGTGTCATCTTTACGGCAATCACCAAACCAGGCCAATTCAACGAGTGCCTTGATGGTAGGGTGTGACAAATAGGGCGCGAACTTGTCCATGAAGCTCAGAAGGTGCTGATGGTTGTCAACGTAAGGCACCTGGAACACGCAGCGATACTGTAAGAGCATATCACGGGGGATATCCTCAGAGGATCGAGTTTCATTCGAATAATAGAAGCTCTCACTCATTCTCATTAAGGGTTGTTTAAGCTCGCGGTCCCCCTGATATAATGCATTTTGAGTTTTTCCTATATGGTGTTGCATTATGTCTTGAGCAGTTTCTATCGCCCTCGAACGTGTATGTACACGGCGCTTATTGGCCAGTTTGCTGGAGGCGTTTGTTAAATAAAATTGTGTGTTAAAGTCTGTGTCATCGGATTCACCTGTTTTATAGTGTTTGAAGCTGTATTTTACGGATATTTCTTCTGCGTCACCTTCTTCGGTGTAACGGTATTCCGCTTGTTTGTCTACGCGATAATGACGCATTGAATTGCGTTCATTAGGTCCACATACTAGCACTGTGGCGTCTTTTAGTTCCCTGAGTACATAATAATTGGCCAGTTCTGCAGGATACTCTTCATAAATTTTTGTGAAGTAGCCATCAAGTTCCAGGTTGCCATGTGAGCGCCATGACATATTGGTGCATGGTCTTCCGGTGAAGCCCTTGGAACAATAAAAATAGCGAGTTAGACAATCAAAAAGCTTCGGATTATTTCTGATAGACTCAAAATCTCTATTTAGATAGTGATACATTATTTCAGCATCTTCATCGCACGAAAATAGCTTGAACCTTTTCATTTCATGATAATAAGTTTTCGTATAGTAAGCTGGGTCTATTTGTGTTTTGACGTATATTTCGACAGCGAAAGCAAGGTGCCTGTTTAATAAATCCGTCAGCAAAATTATGTCAGTATTACCTTTGGGGGTCGTGCCCGGCGGGGGAGCACTGATTGGACCCAATGCCATGACTTGCGGTATGCTCCAGGTCTCCATGGGGATCTCAGTCCTCATTTTAAGACGTAAGAGGTTCATATGATCGGCGGGGCTCAAAAGTACATATTCTTTATCAGGCTTTCCTTTTTTAAGCTTGGCAAGGCCTCTTATGCAATGCAGTGATGTATGGAGGGTTTCCCTATCTTCAATGGATGTTAGTGCCACATACTTTCGTATTTTTTCAAACTGATAAAGCATGTCTGTGGCGTAGTGATGCACTAATAGTTTGCCATGCCTCATTGTATCATCAGCGAGTTTCTCTTCACTTTTACCATCATAATATTCCATACGCAGCTTCAAGGAGATGGCGAAGAGTTTGAAAACAAGTACTGCTTCATGGGCAGAGGGTTCTTCGATACCGTTTGCAGAGACAAAGCTGGTTGTAAGCAATTGTGTCAATGTCGTAAATAATGGCTTGAAGTCCCTTACCTCGGAATAGTGGTCTTTATTCCATGCGGGACTGGAGGCATCCGGCAGTTGTTCGCACAAACAGAGAAGGGCTTGCTGCGTGTGGAATTCTTTAAACGTACCGCCATTGTGAGTAATTGACGAGTGTCTGGACAATACATCAAGGGCTGTGTGATATCGGCCAAGATAATCAAAAACATTCTCACCAGCTTGATAGGTGGGTAGTGTTTGCCATTTTCCAGCTACGTAATGTCGATTGTCATATCTATAGGTGTGTCCTGCAGAACCTGTATCCACCATTGGAAATACGACAGTCTTTTCGTTACTGGGCAGGCGGGCAGGGAGTGGCACGTGACTCTCAGCAATGCTGCCAAATGATTCGGTACGTGCAAAGAGGCGTTGTGCCAGCCTCTCTCTCAAATCGACAGGTATGCTCGCGTGTCCGGCTTTATCAAGGGTGGTATCCACTCTTCTGTAATAGCAAACGAGCTCAGGTATGTTAGATTGCCTGCTTTTCACAGCCTGCGCAGCAATAGGTATTCTTTCCAGTGTTTGGTCTATTGTGGCTTCAATGTCTTCATAAAGCTGCGCTTTTATAATGGCTCTTTCCCTGGTTGAGAAATACTCTTTGATTAATGGAAGAAAATAAGCATACTGATAGCGTTTACAGGTGTGTTCCTCTCCATCAAATGAGGTGTCTCCCGGCCATGATGCGATCCATTGTGAAGACTCTAATTGACCTAGCAGTAATATATCCATGAAGTTGGAGTCTGCCAGTTTCTTATAAGCTACAGGCTCCAGTGTGATGCTTTTAATTCTTGCACGTTCTTCCGTGATCTCAATCTTGCGTGTTTTTACGGTTTCGTCATGTTCATCTTTCTTTATTTTAATATTGAGTATTGTTCCCCTGATCATCGGTTTTTTGGGGTTGCTTCGATCAAGTATTAGCTGAAGAAGATCATTGCCGTTGTTGCAGGGAATAAACAATAGGTTGTGTCTGTCGAGGTCGACTACCATCTGGTTTAATATTTGTCGCTTCATTTTGACAAATTCCGCATGCTGTTTGTTTTGTAGCTCTGTAAACCAATGGTAATAATTCTGCGTGCAGGCTAATGCGCTACAAAAAATGCCGGCTTGATAATCTTGAATGTAATGTTCTCTTCGGCACGTTTCTATAGCACTGATGATGAAATCGAGTACCCGAATAGGTTCTTTTCTGCCGTTTGGATCCTGTATGTTTTGAAAGGGGGAGGCTATGTCCAGTGCATGCATCAAGGCAGGAATGTTGACTGGAAAGGTTTCGGGTATTTCGTAACCTATTTGAGATAAACTGGTTTTTAATCCTTTAAGTTTTCGGGGAATGTCTTCAATGTTTATGGGCTCATCAATTTCTGATTCCTTGACAATTTTGGCACTTGTTAACATTGCCAAGGCCATCTCAGGAGGTATTGGTGGTTCCTGGTTGCCTAAATAAAGGGTAATCATTTTTCTTAGCGGAAGTGGTTCTGTTTGACCGATTTTCCTGAGAACGTCAGGAATCTCATCATAGGTTATTACGTCAGGTATTTTTAATGTTGTTTGTGCATTGCGCAGATCACGCTCATCCACATGCAAACTGTCCAAAATCGCTGGGAAATATTCGTCGGCCACCACCTTCAGGCCTGAGATACCGCGGCGCAATTTTTCCTCTTGACTGTCAGGGTGGGTAGGTCTGGGCAAAGCCGGTAATTTTGTCGGGCTGACATCGTCCGGTGTCAAGCATGTGTGATGTAACTCATCAGGGTCTGCTGTTGTAAAGGGAGGTAGACCCTCAGATGTTGGCGCTGGTAAGGGATGACCTGACTCTGTTTTAACCGTTGGCTCCCGCTTTTCTTCAACCGCACCAAGGAGGAACTTTTGCAGTTTACACAGATGAATAGGAAACTCTTCTTTATCATAATCGTCTGCACCCAATTCTCGACACATTCTACAAGCTAGGGCAATAATTCCGATAACCAGTGCAACGTTTGTAATGATTTTAATAATCAGTGCTTTAACGGCTTCTACGACGACGACCAGTTTTCCTGCAAAAGAACCTAATAGGTTTTCGGATTGCGGATGGTCAATAGGAGTATCTTGAATGCCTGGGGTCTGTTGTATAACGACGGGTGAGTTATCCATGGATCGGTTTCCTCTTCCTATTAGTTAAAGAGTAAATAGGTAAAAAATTGTGAGTAATAGTTCTGATTTTTAATTGGTGGTTAAGTTCACCCGGAAAATTTATTAAAGAAGAGGGGTTTCTGAATGTTAGGGTTTTTGTTGGGCTGGCTGTCGATTGAGTCAGCCAGCCTAACATTCGGGAGCAGGCCGATTTGACGCAACCTTCGTTTTCGTTTGAAAACGTTGTTGCCTGTAAGTGGAGTTGACGTAATTGTTTGCGTCCAGAATCAACGCTACGCGGCACATGTTTGTCACTGCCATGCAACCTTTCATCGGTTGAATACAATGTTTTTTCATGACCTTGTGCTGATCATCGGTCCTGTGTATCGTTAGCTGTTTTTGCTATCGTCAGCTTTGCTGGACATTGAGTGGTTTTTATCACGCACAGTTCTGTTTCAGCAGAATGGGGGCTGAGGTGGTAAAGCCGTACCGGTCACATCCGAGGAGCATTTTACATGCGTGTCATTCTGCTTGGCGCACCTGGCGCTGGAAAGGGGACTCAGGCCCAGTTCATCTGTGAGAAGTTTGGTATTCCCCAGATTTCCACGGGCGATATGCTGCGTGCTGCCATCAAGGCGGAATCGCCGCTGGGGCTGAAAGTTAAAGCCGTGATGGATGCCGGTCAGCTGGTGTCGGATGAAATCATCATTGATCTTGTCAAGGAACGTATTCAGGCGGATGACTGCGCCAAGGGCTTCCTGTTTGACGGTTTCCCCCGCACCATTCCTCAGGCTGAGGCGCTGCGTGATGCCGGCGTGGCCATTGATAACGTGCTGGAAATCGCGGTGGAAGACGAAGAGATCGTCAAGCGCATGAGCGGTCGTCGTGTTCATCCGGGCAGCGGTCGCGTGTACCATGTGGTCTACAATCCACCGAAAGAAGACGGTAAGGATGATGTCACCGGTGAGCCGCTGATTCAGCGTGATGACGATAACGAAGACACTGTTCGCAAGCGTCTCGCTGTCTATCATGAACAAACTCTGCCGCTGGTTCGATTCTATACTGAGATGGCAGAATCCGGTGCCGACGCACCGCGCTACTCCCGCGTAGAAGGTGTTGGTTCTGTAGAAAATATCACTGCTGCTGTTCTTTCCGCACTGCAGTCTTGATCGAGTGTAAAGGGCTGGCGTAGTGTTCTCTACGACCAGCCTTTTTTCTGCGACTGACATGGATGATACGTTTGTCATCGCCGTTATCAACGCCAACCTGCTTGTTGTTTAATCCCTTATCGGCCTGATCGTTTTTTCAACGTATAATCCGCCGCAATTATTCCCGGAGTGAGTGTAATTATGCCCAGGATTCTGGCACTGGATACGGCCACGGAAGCCTGTTCCGTCGCCCTTTATCTGGATGGCGAAGTGCGCGAACACTTCGATATCCTGCCCCGGCAGCACAGCCAGCAGATACTGCCGATGATTGAGGCGATCCTGGCTGAGCACGGTCAGTCGATGATGGCGCTGGATGCCATTGCCTTTGGCCGCGGGCCGGGAGCGTTCACCGGGGTGCGTATTGCCACAGGTATTGCCCAGGGGCTGGCGTTTGGGGCGGATCTGCCGGTGATCCCGGTATCCACCCTGGCGGCGCTGGCGCAGCTGGGATTGCGCCAATATGGCGCCCAGCAGGTGCTGGCGACGATTGACGCCCGTATGGATGAAATCTATCAGGCCTTTTATAGTGCGGACAATGGCGTCATGGTGTTGCAGGGGGCTGAGCAGGTTTCCCCACCGGAAGCGGTAACCGTAGAAACTGTGCCGGATAACCTGGTGGGCGTTGGCTCTGGCTGGCTCTACCGGGATCGTATCGCGGTTCCCGTCAGCCAATGTTATCCCGATGACTATCCCCATGCGGCGGATATTGCCCTGCTGGCCTCGGTCGCTTTTGCGCGCAGGGAAGGCGTCGCCGCTGAGCAGGCGCTGCCCGTGTATCTGCGCGACGACGTGGCCAAGAAAAAACATGAACGCTGAGTGATGGAGCCTTAGCTGTGGAAACACTGCATTTGATTGTCCTGGCATTGATCCAGGGTTTAACGGAATTTTTACCGATTTCCAGTTCCGCGCACCTGATTCTGCCCTCGCAGCTATTGGGCTGGCCTGACCAGGGACTGGCATTCGATGTGGCCGTTCATCTGGGGACGCTGCTGGCCGTGGTGGCTTACTTCCGGCAGGATTTGATCCGGATGCTGGTCGACTGGAGCAAAAGTGTCACCGGCGGCCCATCGACCCAGAACAGCCGGATGGCCTGGTACCTGGTCTGGGCGACGTTTCCCGCCGTGATTTTTGGTGGTTTCCTGAGCGTAACAGGATTGGATGATGCCATGCGCTCAGCCACCCTGATTGCCGGTACGACCCTGATCTTCGGTGCGTTGCTCGGATGGGCAGATCGCCGGGGGACGTTGTCACAGCCCCTTGAGAAACTGACCCTGAAGCAGGCGCTGATTATTGGCTTTGCCCAGGCGATTGCCCTGATTCCGGGAACCTCCCGCTCCGGCATTACCCTGACCGCCGGCCTGTTCCTGGGATTGACCCGCGATGCGGCGGCCCGGTTTTCCTTCCTGCTCTCGATTCCCGTCATCGTGGCGGCCGGCAGCCTGAAAATCCTGCAGTTGGTATCAGCGAATGTGCCTGTTGAATGGGGGATTTTAATCAGCGGTATCGCCATTTCGGCGGTCAGTGCCTTCGTGTGTATCCACTATTTCCTGGCTTTCATCAACCGTATCGGTTTGATGCCATTTGTCATTTACCGTCTGCTGCTGGGGTGTGTGCTGCTGGGTGTGCTCTGGCTATGAGTCGCTTGAAGCTGGCGGTGATGGCTTCACCGGCTGCCGGTATTCATGAGCGGATGAGCCATCTGGCTCATCAGTTAGGTTTGCCGCTGGTGGCCGATCAGCCGATGAAAATGCTGGATACCGTTGATGCCGTCCTTTACGAAAGCGAAGCGGGGCTGGGCCTGCAGCTGACTGGCAAGGGCGCGCCCGGGCCGGTGAGGGTCGACTTTGTTGGTGGTTCCGCCGCCCATCGCCGCCGCTTTGGCGGCGGGAAAGGGCAGGATATCGCCAAAGCCGTTGGCCTGGCGGATGCCGGTAAACGGCAGCTTCATGTGCTGGATGCCACCGCAGGCCTGGGGCGCGACGCCTTTGTGCTGGCCTCCCTGGGGTGCCGGATGACCTTGATTGAGCGTTCTGACGTGGTACAGGCCCTGCTGATTGATGGCTTGCGCCGTGCTGCGGATGATATTGAGGTCAGCGCTATCGTTCAGAACATGACCCTGGCGCCCGGTGATGCCCTGAGTGTTATGGCAGCCATGGCTGACAAGGAAACGGCGGATCGACCGGATGTTGTCTACCTGGACCCGATGTTTCCTCACCGTCGCAAGGCGGCGGCGGTCAAAAAGGAGATGCGTTTATTCCAGGATCTGGTAGGGGAAGATGTCGATGCCGACGGGCTGTTGGCGCAGGCACTGGCCCTTGCCCGTTTCCGGGTGGTCGTCAAGCGCCCCAGGCAGGCGCCTGACCTTGGCGGAAAAATGCCAAATTATCGTCTTGAAGGGAAATCCGGCCGGTTTGATGTCTATACCCTTGCCAGTATCCGCCAGGCTGAGCCCGCATGATGGGTTGTCAGCCCCATTGACGGTGACAGGGTGGGTTCCTGTATTATTCATTTTCATTGATTTACGCGTATTCGAGAGACAATGGCACGTACAGCGGCAGCAATGCACATCCTGGTTAAAACCGAAAAACAGGCCCTGGAGCTTCTCAAGCAACTGGAAAAGGGGAGTGATTTCAGTCTGTTAGCGAAAAAGTACTCGATCTGTCCCTCCAAAAGGCGGGGTGGCGACCTGGGAGAGTTTCGGAAAGGGGATATGGTCGCTTCCTTTGAAAAAGCGGTGTTCTCAGGCGATCTCCTCAAGCCAATCGGGCCTGTAAAGACCCGATTTGGCTTTCATATCATTAAAGTCCTCTACCGTAGCTAATAGTCGCATTTATTCAGCAGCAGGGAGGCTGTGGATAAGGCAATCGAAAATCAGTGATTAAATGGCCAGTAATAAATAGTTGACGTTTTTTGGGTAAGGTCGCCTTTATTAATAATCAATGCCATTTAATTAGCGAGTAATTCATTTAAGGCATTGAAAGTGATTTAAATTCTCTGCTCTTTTATTTGCTGTCAGCCATCCGATGGGAATTTTGGATACAGAATCGGCTAGGCTTTTACTTAGTTGCGGAAGAGAATTTTCCGGTTCAGGAATGCGATCTGCAGGATAATCGCTCGATTGGAAGGGAATCTGTATGTTTAATCTTTTTATGAATAATGTGAAGCTGAAGTTACAGCTTTTCATTATTATGGGATTTGTTTTTGTTCTAACACTCGGAAGCCTGGGTTTTACGGCAGCTTGGTTGTTTCAAAGAACACAGGATTTAAACCATGCAGACCTTCTGTTGGAAAAGTCTGAAGTTGATTTTGCGATACAGATGGATGAATGGAAAAACATCCTGCTTCGCGGGCATGATGATCAGGCGTATGAGCGCCATCTTAAACGTTTCCAGGATATGGAAACGTTGACGATCAAGCATTTTAATGAAGTTCGAGACATACTCGCTGAGCTTGATGTAGACACTAGTGGTATTGATTTACTGATTGAGCATCATGACCTATTAGTTCTCCATCATAAGGAGTCACTGGCGGTCTTTGATCGGCATGATCCCTTGAACTTTAGAGAGATTGATGCCAGAACGGCTGGAGAGGAAGAGGCGCTTCTTCATGAACTTGAAGCGCTGATCGATGAGATTGAAGTATTGGTCAAGTCTGAAACAGCAGCCATGATCAGGATTTTATTATTTGTCTGTCTCGTTGTTATTGGAATGGTGATACTGATCATCATTATGTACGCCAGGGTGCTGACGGGGCGGCTTGATAAGGTCGTTGTGGCGACAGAGGAGATATCCAAGGGTAACCTCTCAGCCCGGCTTAACCTTTCTGGCGATAATGAAATCGCTCTGCTCGGCCAGTCGTTTGACAATATGGCCAACAGTATTTCTGGGCTGGTCAATAATGTGCAGCAGTCGGGTGTACAGCTTTCCAGTTCCGCCGTCAGTATCAGTGCAACGACCAAGGAACAGGCGGCTTCTGCCAAGGAGCAGGAGGCCACGACCCATGAAATCATGGCAACCTCCCAGCATATCTCGCAAACGGCCCGTGATCTGGTCAACAACATGGATGAAGTGGCCCGGGCGGTGGATGAAACCTCCGGTCTGGCGGAGCAGGGGCATGGTTCGCTGACCCGTATGAGTGGCACTGTCGAGCAGATGGTGCAGGCTTCCCAGAATATTTCCGACAAACTCACGGTTCTCAACGAAAAAGCCAACAATATCAATGCAGTAGTCACCGCTATCAATAAAATTGCCGATCAAACCAATCTGCTGTCCGTGAACGCGGCTATCGAGGCGGATAAAGCCGGTGAATACGGGGTGGGCTTCAGTACGGTTGCCACCGAGATCCGGCGCCTGGCCGATCAGACCGCTGTGGCGACTTACGATATCGAAGAAATGGTCAAGGAAATGCAGGCTGCTGTATCCGCAGGGGTCATGGGCATGGAGAAATTCTCGGACGAGATTCGCCAGGGTGTGGATGATACCCGTGATGTCAGCGGCCAGCTCAGCCTGATTGTTGAAAAGGTCCAGACACTTGCACCGCACTTTGAATCCGTGCATAAAGGCATGCGTTCACAATCGGACGGTGCTGAACAGATTCAGGAAGCACTCTCCCAGTTGGGGGAAACGATCCGCAATCTTAACGATTCCATGCGGATGTCAAACAGTGTGGTGGATGAATTGAATCAGGAATCGGATCGTTTGCAGCAATCAGTGTCTGTATTCCGGTTTGATGAATGACAGTGATTCATTCAATAGCAATGCGTGGTTGAACAATGTTTCAGTGTTTGATGGGCTGAAACTTGAAACAAGGATGTTTTCAGGAGTGAACTAATGAGCGTGTGGAATCGCCTGGACTTCAAGCGAAAGCTACTGATTATTTTGATTCTTACAGGATTGGTTCCTGCCTTTACTGTTGGGTTTGTCGGTCTGATGATTAAAGCCGACGCCTTGGAAAGTAATGCCTTTGAGCATCTGGAAGCCGTAAGAACCATAAAAGCCCACCAGCTTCAGAATCTGATACAAAAGAACCGTGATGAGATTGAAACGCTGGCAGACGAACTTACCCTTCAAATAGAAAGTGAGGGCCTGAAGAAGGCACGTCGCCATTTCGATGAAATCGGGATGCGCATTTTTTCACGATACATCGAGCGCAATGGCTACTATGACCTGTTTCTCATCGATTTAACGGGTTACTGCTTTTTTACGGTGACCCATGAGAGTGATTACCAGACCAATCTGCTGACCGGCAAATACAAGGACAGTGGTTTGGGCGAAGCTGTCCGGATGGCGATGAATACGGATACATTCGCTATGGTGGATTTCGCCCCCTACGCACCCAGTGCCGGCGCGCCAGCAGCATTTATTGCCATGCCGGTGAAGGCCAAGGGCAAGACGGTCATGTTTCTTGCGCTGCAACTGTCCCTTGATGAAATCAATAAAGTCATGACTGAACGCACGGGGATGGGGATAACCGGAGAAACGTATCTCGTTGGGCGCGACCAGTTGATGCGTTCTGATTCCTTCTTGGATCCAGTGAATCATACAGTGGTGGCCTCCTTTGCCAATCCAGCCCTTGGCAAAGTCGATACGGATGCCTCTCGTGCAGCTTTATCAGGTCAGGCGGGTTCGGGCATTGTCATTGATTATAACGGTAACCCTGTGCTGTCCGCCTATGAGCCGGTGAAAGTGGCTGACAACATCACATGGGCCATACTGGCAGAAATTGATGAGGCTGAAGCCTTCCAGCCCATACGGAATGCACAATACACCATCTTTATCATAGGTCTGGTGGCACTGGTATTGATTATCTGTCTGGCGATTTACCTGGCCGGTGTGATTTCGAGACCCATCAAGGCCATGGCGGATATGATGGTCAGCATTGAGGAAAGCGGTGACCTGTCCCGACGCCTTGACGTGATCAGTACCGATGAAACCGGTCAGGCCAGCCGGGCTTTTAACCAGATGCTGGAAGGGCAACAGAAAGCAATTGCCGAGGTTCATGAGGTCATGGCTGCTGTTTCGGCGGGTGACTTTTCCGAGCGGGTGACGCTGGATGTGAATGGCGACTTTGCCACGCTTAAGGATGGCACTAACCAGATGGCCGATAACCTGGCCGGTATTGTCGACAATGTGCAGAAATCCTGCGTGCAACTGTCCAGTTCCGCCGTCAATATCAGTGCGACGACCAAGGAGCAGGCAGCGTCTGCGAAAGAACAGGAAGCCACGACCAATGAGATCATGGCGACCTCCCAGCACATCGCGCACACTTCCCGGGAACTGGTGAATAACATGGATGAAGTGGCCAGGGCGGTGGATGATACGTCGGAACTGGCAGAGCATGGTCATGAAGGGTTGACCCGGATGCGGGGCACGGTGGAACAGATGGTGTCTGCCTCCCAGAATATTTCAGACAAGTTGACGGTATTGAATGAGAAAGCCGGCAATATCAATGCTGTGGTGACCACCATCAACAAGATTGCCGATCAGACCAACCTGCTGTCGGTCAATGCCGCCATTGAAGCAGATAAGGCCGGAGAGTATGGCGTCGGGTTTAGCACCGTAGCTACGGAAATCCGTCGCCTGGCGGATCAGACGGCGGTGGCAACCTACGACATCGAAGAAATGGTCAAGGAGATGCAGGCGGCGGTGTCTGCCGGTGTCATGGGTATGGAAAAATTCTCGGATGAGATCCGCCAGGGGGTGGATGATACCCGCCAGGTGGGTGATCAATTGAGCCAGATTGTTGAGAAAGTGCAGACACTGGCACCGCATTTTGAGTCGGTACACCAGGGCATGCGTTCCCAGTCCGATGGTGCTGAGCAGATTCAGGAAGCCCTGTCACAACTGGGCGAGACCATCCGGAATCTGAATGATTCCATGCGGATGTCCAACAGTGTGGTGGAAAAATTGAATGAAGAATCAGAGCGGCTGCAGCAGTCGGTTTCGGCCTTCCAGGTCGACGACAGTAAGCAGCGCTGATCTGGCGAGAGCCAGGGAGATTTGACGCAGAGCGATCAAGTTACGATTTAATCATTAGTCAAGGAATGACGCAGTGCAATGATTTACTTACGCTTTGAAATAGCCGGGCAAATTTATGCCCTTGCCAGTGGCGCTATCGTTGAGGTGATTCCCTGTATCCCGGTCAATGGTATGGCGCATACCTCACCTGCTGTCGCTGGAACCCTGAATTATCGAGGCGCCCTGATACCGGTGATTGACCTGGCCATGCTGTTCAATGAGCAGCCCAGCGCCCGGTATACCAGCACCCGCGTCGTCATTGTCAACTACCGCGAAATTGCCGGTGAGACCCTCCATCTGGCGTTGATTACCGAACAGGCGACGGAAACCATGAAACTGGATGATGACGCCTTCAACCCCCAGGTGATTAATAACGGGCATATTCCCTATTCAGGCGCCGCCACGCTGGAGACGGGCCAATTGTTATACCGCCTCGAGGTGCATGATATTTTGCCACCGGATCTGCAGGGCCAGCTCTATCCACAGCACCATTTGGATGAGGAGTCAGTGAGTCATGTCAATTAACGCGCTGACTGGTCTGTTGCGGCAACATATTGGGCTGGATCCTGAGTCCATTGGCCAGGAGGCCATTGAGCAGAGTATCAAGCGCAGGATGAGCGCTGCCGGATTGGACAATCCCGACCTTTATTTCATGAAGGTGACGGGAGACCCTGTGGAATTGACCGCGCTGGTGGATGAGATTACGGTCGGTGAAACCTGGTTTTTCAGGGAGTTCAGGGCGTTTTCCGTGTTGCAGGAAAAGGCGCTGAGCAGCCGGAGCCGGCTCAATGGCCTCTCGCAGTTCCGGGTCGCCAGTATGCCTTGCAGCAGTGGTGAGGAAGCGTATTCCATTGCCATGGCGCTTTTTGATATCGGGTTGCAGGAAGACCAGTTTGTGGTGGATGGTTATGACATCAACACGGACGCCATGAGCAAAGCCCGGAAGGCCGAATATGGCCGGGTTTCCTTCCGCGGCACCATGCCTGATTTTTCCAAACCCTATTTCAAGCAGCACGGCGATGGCTTCAGCCTGAAACCGATGGTGAAGCAATGTGTCAGTTTCCACCAGGCGAACCTGCTGGAGCTGGCCAATAATGCCGAACCGCGGTTGTATGATGTGATTTTCTGTCGGAACTTCCTGATCTACCTGGATGCCCCGAGCCGTCGGCGCATGGCAGAAGTGCTCCAGCGTAGCCTGGCCGAAGACGGCATCCTCATGGTGGGCCATTGTGAGGCGCCCAGTATTGCGCAGCTGGGTTTCCATACCCTGGCCCGCGATAAACGCTTTGCCTTCAGCAAGGCGTCCCGGGACGCGCTGGCGGTCAATGTGATGCCGCCACTATCAAAATCTGTGGCGACACCAGGCACCAAACATAAACCGGCGAAACTATCCACTCAGCCGGGCAAGCCAGCGTTGCGTTCTGGGGTTGAATCACCGAAAACCTCCGCTTTTTCATCCACGACAAATAAGTCATCTACGCTGGCGTTTTCTCGACAGACCGATGAGCTGGTGCGTCCAGCGGTGAAGACTGCAACCCTCCGGGATGCACGGACAGCCAAGCCGTCAGAGACTGCCGATAGTGTGGAGGATCAGCTGGATGCGATTGAAATGCTGGCGGACAGCGGCAAGCTCGAAAAAGCCAAGGACGCGTGCCGGCAGCTGATGCGTCGACATCCCGAGAATGTTGAAGCCCAGTTCCTGATGGGTGTGATCAGCGAAGCCGCTGGTGAATGGGCATCGGCCTTCCAGTATTTTCGTAAAGTGCTTTACCTCCATCCCGAACATCATGAAGCGCTGCTCCATGGCGCTATGGTGTGTGAGCGGCAAGGGGAGATGGCCAAGGCTGAAAATCTCAGGTCACGGTTAAGCCGCTTGATCGGTTAGGTATTTTGACAGAGGACATCGCAGGGCAGGTGTGCTGTAAAAGGAGTTAGGTATGGCGGAAGAAGAGTCATCTTCGGAATTGATCCAGACAGATGCGGATTCACGGGAATCCATTGATGCCTGCTGGCAACGAATCGGCGTCTGGGCGACGAATGGCGCCACCTGCCCAGAGTTAAAGGACGTCATTCACTGCCGTAACTGTCCCACCTATGTGCAGGCCGGCCGGCATTGCCTGGCCGGGCAGGCACTGGCCGATGAGCAGGAAATGCAGCAGTACAGTGAACTGTACCGCAAGGCCAAGGTCCAGACGGAGGCGGGATTGCGCAAGGTGACCCTGTTTCGCCTGGGCGATGAGTGGTTTGCGCTGGATACGGCCATGGTGGGCAATATTCTGAAACCGCAGCCGTGTTGTTGGGTGCCGCACAGGAGCAACAAGGGGATCAATGGCATTGCCAATATTGATGGGGATGCATTGGTTGTAGTTTCCCTGGCAAAGCTTCTGGGTATTTCAGCCAGTCAACCACAGGATACCGATAACGGGCCGGGAAAAATCAACAAGGCCTACCCCAGAATGGTGACACTGGGAAAATCAGACAAGCCACTCGTTGTTGAGGTGGATGAGGTCTGGGGACAGTCGAGGTACAGTGCTGACAAAGTCATGCCGTTACCGTCCACGGTCAGCAAGGCGGTGCAGAAATACAGCATCGGATTGTTGGAACTGGAGGGCACATTGGTGGGTTTACTGGATGCAAGCCTGCTGCTCTATGGCCTGGAACAAGCCATGAAATAATGGACAAAGTGTTATGACAGACAAGGACGCCAAGAAACAGGGCAAGTCAAAGAAAAACAATCCGGCTATGGCTGCTCGTAAGCTGCTTCAGACTGAAGTTGACAAGCAGACCAGTAAGTTTCAGGAACTCTTGAAACTGAAATCCAGTGCCGGGATTGAGCGGGTCGACCTGACCGAAATGGCCACGTCGGTCCGTACGGTTCGTGGTGGCGCCAAACTGGCCAAGGTCACCAATGCCATGGGGTTGCTGGACGCGATGCTGCAGTGGTGTGAATTCTACTGTGAAAACTGGTGTCAGGATGTCTCAGAGGCGCGCAGAGAGCAGCAAGCAGCCATCAAAAAACAGTTACCTACCTTGTCCAAGGCTTGCGACTGCCTGTGCGCCATTGCCCGTGAAGCGGTCAGCAAGGAGAAGATCAGTGTTGAACTGATTCGCGAAGCGTCGGATCTCAGTTCTCAACTGGCGACAACACCGGCAACAGCCCAAAAGGCGCCTGAAGCTGCTGATTCGAAGGCCGTGACGTTACCTGATGATGATTCGTCGCAGCAGGTGGAGGCTGAACAGGAAACAACGGAAAAGGGTGCGGAGCAGGCTGAGTCTGCGCCTTCACCTTCAACAGAAGAACCGGTTGCAGAGCAACCACCTGAACCGGCACCCTCAAAAGAAGTCACGCCGGCCATTTTGAAAATGCGCTCTTTTTTCTGGAAAGAGCTGGAAGAGCGGGTTGAGGTGCTGACCCGGCACCTGCTGGAACTGGAGCAGGGGCTGAATTCGCCGCAACGGCTTGAGACCATGATGCGTATGGCGCATACCATCAAGGGTGGCGCCCGTCTGGCGGATATCGATCCGGTCATGCAGTTGGCGCACACCCTGGAAGATATCTTCGTCAGCGCCCAGAAACAACAGATTACCATTAACAGCAACCATACTGATTTACTGCTGAAAGGTGTGGACAGCATTGTGCAGCTGTCAGAGCAGGCGACGCAGCAAAGTGGTATTGATCAGGCGGCCATGACGCAGTACCAGTCACTCAATAAAGAGCTGGGCAAGGTGCTGACAGATCCCGGGAGTTTCAAGGCCAAAGAAGTCAGTAGTGAGCGTCAGCCGGCGCCAGACGTCGTTGAGGAAGTCAGTGAATCCAGTGATGTTGGCAGTGCGGATGGCGAAGAAGCCGTCGCAGAACGTGTCATCCGTGTAAATGCTGAAAAACTGAACAAGGTCATCGGACTGGCTGGTGAGTTGTCCGTTGAGTCCCGCCAGCTGAAAAAGTTCTGGCAGGAAAATATCAAGCTGCGACGCAATGCCCGCACCATGAACCAGGTCGTTGAGAAGTGTGTCGCCTTGTTGAAAAGCTATCAGATTGATGAGAGTGACCGGCACTACCTGACAGAACTGATGCGGGAATCCCTCGCAATTGAGGAAGCGGTCGATCACAACTGTGAGGTGCTTGAGGATTATGAGCGCAAAACCACCGGGCTGACCGATAAGCTGGTGCGCGAGACGCTCGGACATCGTATGCGTCCTTTCAAGGAAGGGACACAGGGATTGCTGCGTCTGGCGCGTACGGTATCCCAAAAACTGGGTAAGAGAGCCCGCCTGGAAATCCGGGGGGAGAACACCCAGGTTGACCGGGATATCCTTGAACGGCTCAATGTACCACTGACCCACCTGATCCAGAATGCCCTTGATCATGGGCTGGAAACGACGGATGCACGCCTGGCGTGCGGTAAGCCTGAAGAAGGCCACATCGTAGTTGAGGCGAGCCATAAAGCGGGCCTGTTAGTGGTGACTGTCAAGGACGATGGGGGCGGCGTGAATCGTGAGAAGCTAAGGGCTTCCATCCTCAAGAAGAACATGGCGACCGAAGATATGGTGGCCAATATGTCTGATACCGAATTGTATGAATTCCTGCTGTTGCCCAATTTTTCACTGAAAGACAAGGTGACCACGGTGTCTGGCCGCGGTGTAGGCATGGATTTGATTCATGAGATGGTGCAGGAACTGCGTGGCCGTATCGTGATCCACTCGGAAGAAGGCAAGGGTTGCTGTTTTGAGCTGCTCCTGCCGCTGACATTGTCCATGCTGCGTTGTGTCGTGGTGGAAGTGTCGGGTTTCTATTATGCCCTGCCGGTTGGCCCGCTCAACAAGGTGCTGACCTTCACCTCTGACGCTGTGAACATACTTGAGAACCGCCAGTATCTGCGTGACAGCAGTGGGGTTCAGCTGGGGCTGGTGAATGCCCACCAACTACTGGAGTTAGCCGAAAAACAACACCCTGAGGGTCGACAGGAAGCCATTGTTTTGGGGCGGGGTTCACATCAGTACGCCATGACCGTCGATTCCGTGATTGGTGAAACCACCCTGGTTGAACGCCCCATTGACCCTCGCATGGGCAAAATCAAGGATATCAGTTCGGCCGCATTCCTGGATGATGGGACGCCGATACTGATTCTGGATGCGGACGATCTGGTGATCTCCATAGAGCGTCTGGTTGCCGGTGGTCGGGTGGATAAATGCGACAGTGGTACCACGGATGATGAACGGGCTGCTTCGGCCAAACGGGTGCTGGTGGTCGATGATTCCATGACGGTTCGAGAGCTGGAGCGTAGTCTGCTGGAAGACAACGGTTACCGGGTGGATATTGCCGTTGACGGTGCGGACGGCTGGAATGCCGTACGGATGAATGAATATGACCTGGTGATTTCCGATATCGACATGCCGCGCATGGATGGATTTGAGTTCATTTCGCACATTCGCAGTGAGCACCACATGCAGCATCTGCCGGTCATTATCATTTCCTACAAAGACCGGGAATCTGACCGTAAGCGGGGGATGGAAGTCGGCGCTGATCATTACCTCACCAAGGGCAGTTTCATGGATGAAACTTTTATCAGTACCGTCAAGGACCTTATTGGCAATGCACAGTCTGACGAGACCCGAAGCAGCGGGGATGGCATGAACCCATGAGGATAGGGATTGTCGAGCCGGAATTAGTGCAGCGCGAGAAACTGGCCCGCCTGGTGCGTGATAAACTGGGCTGGCAGGTACTTTGGGAAGTCAGTAATGGCCCTGCCGCAATCCGCCGTTGCCTGAACCAGAAACCTGAGTTGATTCTCATGGCGTTGACGCTGCCAGGCAAAGAGGACGGGGTGGCGGTCACCCGCAATATCATGAAAGACAACCCCTGCGCCATTGTCATTATCACCACTGCGGAGCACAAAAGTGCCGGTATCTTCAAGGCATTGTCTGTCGGTGCGCTGGATGCCGTGGAAATGCCTTCTGATCAGGCGGATAGCATTGCCCATTTTCTCAGCAAGATGAAGTCGGTCAGAACGCTTGTCCAGGATGACGAGTTCGGTGGAACAGGTACCTCCAGAGCCGGTACTCCGGCAAGGCAACAGGTTCCCCAGAACTCAGACATGCTGATAGCGATTGGTTGCTCGACAGGCGGCCCTGGTGCGGTAGCCCTTCTGCTGGCAGAACTGCCGGTTGATTTACCGGCGGCGGTCGTGATTGTTCAGCATGTGGACGAAGAGTATGCCTCCGGTATGGCGGAGTGGCTGAATTCACAAATTCCGATGCCAACCCGTATCATCCAGGGCGGAGAAAAGCCTGAAGCGGGCACGGTGCTGCTGGCAAAAACGAATGATCACCTGGTGATGGATCCGACAGGCAGGCTGGCGTATACCCGTGAACCAGTTGAAAATCCTTACCGGCCCTCCGTTGATGAATTTTTCTGCAGTGCCGGTCAGTACTGGCGCGACCGGATGATGGCGGTTTTATTGACGGGGATGGGGCGTGATGGTGGCAGGGGGCTACTGGCCCTCAGGCGGCTGGGATATCACACTTTTGCCCAGAATGAAGCCAGTTGCGCGGTGTATGGCATGCCGCAGGATGCGATTCAGCGCGGTGCTGCCGATGACATTATGACACCGCAGGACATTGGCCGACGGTTACGTGAGGTGATCACTTTGCCCCGGAACGGTGCAAATAGTCAGGGAGGGAGACGCCTGTGATAACCGATGACAACTCAGCCGGTAATCTGGTTGACACACAGGATCACTGCCTGGTGCTGCTGGTTGATGATGACCCCATGGTGGCGGAAGCCCTGCGTCTGATGGTTGAGGGGGAAGACGATCTGCGCATGCATTATTGCGCGGATGCCAGTACTGCCCTGGATGTGGCCGAGCAGCTCAAGCCAACGGTGATCCTGCTCGATATGGTGATGCCGGATATTGATGGCTTGACGCTGTTGCGTTACCTCCGGGTCAGTGAGGCGACGAAGTCCGTACCGGTATTGGCACTATCGATGAAAGATGATGCCAAGCTGAAAGCGGATATTTTCAGTGCCGGCGGCAATGATTACCTGATCAAACTGCCGGAATCCATCGAGTTATTGGCGAGGATTCGTTATCACTCACAATGCTATATCCGGTTGCTGCAGCGTGATGAGGCTTTCAGGGCACTGGATATCAGTCAGCGTAAGCTGGCGGCCAGTAATATCAAACTGCAACAGCTGGCCAGTATGGATGGCCTGACCGGTATTCCTAACCGCCGTACCTTCCAGGAAACGATTGATACCGAGTGGGATCGGGCAACCCGGGATAGCGCTCCGCTGTCCCTGATCATGATGGATATCGATTTCTTTAAGAAGTGCAATGACCATTATGGCCATCAGCATGGTGACGAAGTGTTACGCCGGGTGGCCAAGGCGCTATCCGGTTGTCTCAAGCGTCCGGCTGATATGGTCGCCCGTTATGGCGGGGAAGAATTTGCGGTATTGCTGCCCGGGACGGATCTGGAGGGGGCTGCCAGTGTTGGTGAGGAGCTGCGCAGTACGGTTGAAGCACTTCATCTGGAGAATGCCAAGTCTCAGGTGTGTGAATGGGTCACCATTAGCCTGGGTGTCGCAAGCTGTATTCCAGCGCCGGGCGATATTGAAACAGAGCAGCTGATCAAGCAGGCGGATGAAGCCCTGTATGAAGCCAAGGAACAGGGCCGAAACCAGGTCGTCAAGGCGTCTGAATCGGCTGAGGGGAATAGTGCATCATCATGATGTCGGGGGCGAACATGAGTAGTCGCAGTTATCGTTATCGTGTGCTGCTGGTTGATGACAATCCCAAACCGGTAGAGACGTTGCGCAACCTGCTGTCATCACGAGGCTATGGGTGTGAAGTGGCCCTGACCTGGCGGGATGCATTGACGCAGGTTAAACGGCAGGTGTTTGACCTGGTGGTGAGTGGTTACCGGCTTAAGGATAAGAATGGTGTCATGCTGATTCAGGAAATGCAGGGGATAAAGCCGGGGCTGGCTGGACTGGTACTCAGTAGCTTCAGTGATATGAAAGCAGTGGCGCATGATACTCATCAATCGGACGCCATACACTTTATGACGCGACCCTATCAGGACGATAAGCTGCTGAAGACTGCTGATGATGTGATCAGAACCTCGAAGAAACAGAAAACGGCGAAGCCCGAAAGGTCAGAGAAAGACTATATTCTGGATCATAAGGTCTATAGCCACAGTGCAATCAGTGATCTTGAACGTGTTTACCCCGGTATTACCCAGGGGATTTGGGATGAAGCCATTGACAAAGTCAAGTGGCGGCGCCATAGACGCTAACGTCGCGACCGCCACATGTAAGAACGCAGGTTAGCTACCTGCGTGTGTCACCTGAAGAATGCTGTGACGGATCTCACTGGGTAACACCCGACGGGCGTCACGTGCGACCACCGCAATCTCCTCACCAAACTCCAGCTGGTTGTCAGCATTAATGCGAACAACGCCATTGTGTTGCAATTCCTCAATAAAGTGCCGGAACAGCGTTTTATCAAAGAATTCCGGCGCATTGAGGCCGTGAATGATGGACAACCGTTGCGCCATATCCCGGCTCTGGCCTTCCAGGGATTCCGCATCGACTTCGCCGGACCCGTTACGCAGCATCAGACTGATCACAACATAGAAACGCTCAAGAGCCTGTTGGATCGGACGCGACAGGATAGTTAGTGTAATGAAGCCGGTGCTGCCGGATTCCGGACGTCGCAGCAGGGTGCCGTCCACCGTCAGCAGGCCGGCTTCTGCCATGGCGGAGAGCCAGTGTTTGACGATCTCGTCCAGCGCTTCAATATCCCACTGAAGGAACAGCTCGGATTTCAGGTAGGGATACAGAATCCGGCAGAAATTGATGACTTCCTGCTGCTCAATGGCGTGGCTGTTGGCAAACATCCGGCTGATCAGCGAGGGGATGGCAAACAGGTGCAGGATATTGTTGCGGTAATAGGTCATCAGGACTGCATTGCGGTCATCCATCCGGATGATATCGCCCAGGCTGTCCGTCTGCCGGTAAACCATTTTCATGGATTCCACATAGCGGATCATATCCTGGCCGGACATACCCACCGGCTGGGTGGTATGGCTGTTGTAGGGTACCTTGGCGAGCAGTTCCTGACAGGCTTCCAGCTGGATCACCAGCTCTTCTTCTCCCAGCGCATGGCGGGGAGAGCTCAGCAGCACCATGGCGACCAGGTTGACCGGGTTGATGGCGGCGGCACTGTTGATACGGCTGGCAATCAGGGTGCCGAGCTGATTCGTCGTGTCCCACAGCCAGGCAGGACGAGGATTATCGCCATAGTCCTGCGCTTGCCAGGCCGGTTGTACCTGGTTAAGGAACTGATCCAGCAGTATGGGCTCGCCAAAGTTGACATAGGCATGGCCGAAGCTGTTTTTCAGACCCGCGACGGTGCGAATAATGTCCAGCGGCGATTCTTTTTTCTTGGTCTTGCCATGAAGTTCACCCAGGTAGGTGTTCACTTCCAGCAGCTTTTCATAACCGATATAGACCGGGACAAAAGCGATCGGCTTGCGGCTGTCTCGCAGGAAACTGCGCAGGGTGATGGACAGCATGCCGGTCTTGGGGCGCAGGGTGCGTCCGGTTCGTGAGCGACCGCCCTCGACAAAGTATTCGGTTGGAAACCCCCGGGTGAAGAGTGTGTGCAGGTATTCGTGGAATACCGCAGTATAGAGCGGATTGTCCTTGAAACTGCGACGCATAAAGAATGCACCGGAACGACGCAACAGGGAGCCAACCAGTGGCATGTTCAGGTTTATGCCGGCCGCAATATGGGGTGGCTGCAGCCCCTTGTGATACAGCACATAGGACAACAGCAGGTAGTCGATATGGCTGCGGTGGCAAGGTACATAAATCAGCTCATGGCTGCCTGCCAGGTCTCGGACCGGTTCGATGTGATTGATGTCCACACCGTTGTATATCTTGTTCCAGAACCAGGTCAGGAGTATGTCCAGGAAGCGAATGGCGGAATGGCTGAAGTCAGAGACAATCTCGCGGGCATAGTCCCGGGCCTTGGCTTCGGCTTTTTCCAGGGGGATATTGCGGGTTTCTGCCTGTTCAGTAATGACTTTGCGCACGGTATCGGAGCTGATGATACTGTTGACCAGTATGCGCCGGTGCGATAGGTCAGGACCAAGGACGGAGGCACGGATTTGCCGAAAGTGAACCCGGAGGATGCGTCCGATCTTGCGTAGTGTCCGGTTATGGTCCTGTCCTTCGTCAACAATCTCACGTAGAGACAGTGCCGGGCTGAAGTGCACCAGAGTCTGGCGGCCATGCATCAGGATCGCCAGAAATTTGCGGAAGCGACTGCCAACATTGTAGTTCCAGGCAAACAGTAGCTTCAGGGGTGAGTCTTCCTTGTCAGGCGCCCGTCCCCAGAACACGCTGACAGGCACAATCTGTACATCCTGATCGTGATTGGTTTCAACCGCGTTAACCAGTCGCACCAGCCGGTCAGAGTGGTACATCCGCTCTCGCGTCAGAAACAGGCCTTCCGGGCGGGCAAGGAAAAAGTAGGCGTGCTTTTCACTGATGGCCTGGCCTGTCAGTGGTGTATAAGGACGGGGCAGGCCGGCTTTCTGGCATTCACGGTCCAACACCAGCAGGTCAGACAAAGAACGGCTTTGCAGTACATAAATGACAGGTTTGTCAGCGTCGAGCCCGAGTGCCTCAACAGTGTTGTTTTGTACCCGGGTTCTGACCCAGAAAAACATAAGCCGCCGCAGCAGGTTGAACAGAAAGCGGCTGAGTTGGATCGGTTTATCCATAAAAGTCTGCAGATTCGGTGACATGGTGATGAAACTGGCTGTATAGCTCCGAAAACCCGGTTCCATGCCTGCTCTCACAGAGGGCAGGCTCAAGGGGCGCTATTCTACCACCGGGCGTTGATGCCAGACAGTCGTTTCATGCGTTATGCCCATTCAATGAGTCGCTCTTCGCCGTTTTCGGCGATCTGCCACCACTCATCCATGTTAGCGCTCTCTTCCTGCCAGAAGGCGCCGTTGCAGCGGATTTGGCAGTTCAACGCCGTATGGCAGGCGCGGGCACAGTCGACATCACTTTCCCAGGGCGTGTCCGGTGAGTTGAGCCAGATACTGGTCCAGGCCTTACCAGCGGCATCTTCGACAACGGTGACGGGAATCGTCTGGCTATTGAGTGTCAGGGTCAGCGAATGGCTGCGCCCCTGTTGCGTCACATCCGACATGTCGTCGGCACAGGTTTCCAGCCAGGAAAGGATAGCGTCGATCGGCGTGCGCTTGACGTAAATTTCAATATCGGGCTGCTGCATGGTGTGTGTCTCTGTAGGCTGATCGGCGAATGGCCTGTGTGCAAGCCGGGTTACTGTGTCAGCTGAAGGGTGTAGAGCGTGATCTCGGCTGTGCACTGCAGCTGATGCAATGCATCCAGTCGCTGGCGCTGGGCGGCGCTAATATGCCAGTTATGGGGCGTCATAGCCAGCAGATCACGGATGTCTGCCGCGCTGTTAAGGCAAAAGTCCGCCTGAACGGTGTGTTCGCTGATGACTGTATAGGTTTCCGGCATGCTGTTCAGAACCTTGCCGGGCTGGTAGCTTCGTACCTCTTCATAGATGGCTTCCCGCAGAGACATCAGGTGATTGGCGCCAGGTGCCAGAATGACCAGATGGCCGGCGGGTTTCAGCACCCGTGCAAACGTATCCCAGTCAATCCGGGAAAAGATGCTGACCACCAGGTCGGTACTGTTATCCGCCATTGGCAGGTCAGCCACACTGCCAATCAACCAGTGAATGGCGCGGCTGCGCTGGCAGCAGGCCCGTATGGCGGGCTTGGAGATATCCAGTGCATACAGGTCCGCATTGGGGATAGCGGTTTTCAGCTGGTGGGTGTAATAGCCCTCGCCGCAGCCGGCATCCAGAATGACGGGGTCTTCCCTGTCAGTGAGTAGCTGGGTCGCAGCCTGTGCGACGGCATCGCTGACAGGCTGATAATGGCCTGCGTCCAGAAACCGGGTGCGAGCCGCAACCATGTCCTGGTTGTCGCCAGGCTGTCGGCTATTCATCTTATGGCTGAGCAACAGGTTCAGGTAGCCTTGCCGGGCGAAGTCAAAACGGTGCCGGGAGGTGCACTCCATGCCATTGCCGGATACCGCTAATGGCGCATGGCAAACAGGGCAACGAAGTCTATCTCGGGTAAAGAGGGCTTGGGAGACTGATGTCATTGGAGGTTAACTGCAGGCTGAGAGGGTAAGGGCGAAAGACCGATTACCGGATATGGATGTATGAAAGGCTGAAATTGTATCAGAGCTTGCAGGGTATCAGACAGCAGTTCTGCAACGGGGATCATCCATTATCCCGACTGCAGGAAAAACCGGGCGATCAGGTCAGCAGGTTCACCAGGACCTGTTCATAGATGTTGCTGAGGATATCCAGGTCATCGGCCTTGACGCACTCATTGACCTGGTGAATGGTCGCATTGCAGGGGCCCAGCTCAACCACCTGGGTGCCGGTCGGGGCAATGTAACGGCCATCGGAGGTGCCGCCCGTCGTCAGCAGCTGGGTGTCCATGCCGGTGATATCGCGGATAGCTTCTACTGTGGCATCAATCAATGGGCCTTCAGAGGTCAGGAACGGTTGGCCAAACAGTGTCCAGTTCAGATCATATTCCAGGTTATGGCTTTGCAGGATCGCATCGGTGCGTTCCCTGAGTTGTTGATCGGTCTGTTCCGTGGAAAACCGGAAGTTAAACATCACATCCAGTTCACCGGGAATCACATTGCCAGCACCGGTGCCCGCATGAATATTGGAGATCTGGAAGCTGGTGGCTGGAAAGAATGCGTTACCCTCATCCCAGACTGATTCTGCCAGTTCAGTCAGTGCCGGTGTTGTCCGGTGGACCGGGTTGTCCGCCAGATGGGGATAGGCGACATGGCCCTGATGACCTTTGACAGTAAGCTCGCCGGTCAGTGAACCGCGGCGGCCATTTTTGACGACATCCCCCGTCTTTTCCGTGCTGGAAGGTTCACCAACAATGCACCAGTCAATTTTTTCGTTACGGCCTTCCAGCGTTTCCATGACTTTCTGGGTGCCATTAACGGCCGGGCCTTCCTCATCACTGGTGATCAGCAGGGCAATGGACCCTTTATGGCCAGGATGCTTGGCGAGGAAGCGCTCAATGGCTGTTATCATGGCCGCCAGACTGCCTTTCATGTCAGCGGCGCCGCGTCCGTACAGGTAACCGTCTTTGAACGTTGGAGTAAAAGGTGGAGAATCCCAGCGATCCTCGGGGCCCGTTGGCACAACATCGGTATGACCGGCAAAGGCCAGCACTGGCCCGCGGTTACCGCGACGTAGCCAGATATTATCCACGTCGCCATAGCGCAGTCGCTCAATCATGAACCCCAGGGGGGCGAGCCGATCGGCCAGCAGATCCTGACAGCCAGCGTCGTCTGGGGTGACTGAGGGGCGCGATATCAGGTCACAGGCAAGTGTGACAGTAGGCGAATGTGACTCCATTGATGCTTCCGGTAAAACTGTTGTGATTATTAAAGAGACGCTATCTTAGCAGAATGTTTCCACCCTATGTGTTGTCGTTCCTTTCAAACCGGTCAGTGTCACAAACCAAACGACGTCAGCCAACCAGGCGCCATTATTATTCTGTTTTGTCCCGGTATTCACACAGATCCTCAATGATGCAGGAACCACACTGGGGCTTGCGGGCCTTGCAGACGTAACGGCCATGCAGAATCAGCCAGTGATGCGCATCAATCAGGAATTCCCTGGGGACTAGCCGGAGCAGGCGCTTTTCAACGTCCAGCACATTTTTGCCCGGCGCAATGCCCGTGCGGTTGGCAACCCTGAAAATGTGGGTATCCACTGCCATGGCCGGCTGACCAAAGGCGGTATTGAGGATGACATTGGCGGTTTTTCGCCCAACACCCGGTAGCGCTTCCAGGTCCTCCCGGTTATCCGGTATGACGCTGTTGTGTTGGTCAATGAGGATTCGGCAGGTTTTGATGACATTCTCCGCCTTGCTGTTAAACAGGCCGATGGTTTTTATGTATTCCTTCAGGCCGTCAACTCCGAGGGCATAGATGGCTTCCGGCGTATTCGCCACAGGATAGAGTTTGCGGGTCGCCTTGTTAACACCAACGTCAGTGGCCTGGGCCGACAGAATCACCGCGATCAGCAATTCAAACGGTGTTGTGTATTCCAGTTCGGTGGTGGGGTGCGGATTATTCTCACGTAGACGTTCAAAGATCAGTCTGCGTTTTTCCTTGTTCATTTATGATGCCTTACATTCTCATCAAACGGCGGGATCATAGCATGACAGGCAGTGGAATGGGGGGCTGGCGGTCGTAGTCAGTTGCGCTGACAACGGAAGTCCCGGCCGGGTTAACCAGCCGGGTTTGGTCGGGCTTAGAAGAAGCCGAGCGGGGACGTATCGTAGCTGACCAGCATGTTCTTGGTCTGCTGGTAGTGATCCAGGATCATCCGGTGGGTTTCACGACCCACGCCGGACTGCTTGTAACCCCCAAAGGCGGCGTGTGCCGGGTAGAGGTGGTAGCAGTTGATCCAGACCCGGCCGGCTTCAATGCCGCGTCCCATGCGCTGGGCACGGTTCATGTCGCGGGTCCAGACACCGGCGCCAAGACCAAACTGGGTATCGTTGGCGATAGCGAGGGCTTCCTGCTCATCCTTGAAGGTGGCAACGGACAGTACGGGACCAAAGATCTCCTCCTGGAAGATCCGCATGTCGTTGTTACCTTTCAGGATGGTCGGCTGGACGTAGTAGCCGTTGGCCAGTGAGCCATCCAGCTGTGCACGGTCACCGCCCAACAGGCAGGTGGCGCCTTCTTCCTGACCGATCTTCATGTAGCCAAGGATCTTGTCCAGCTGGTTCTGACTGGCCTGGGCGCCGATCATGGTGTCGGTATCCAGCGGGTTGCCCATACGGATCTGACGGGCGCGTTCCAGCACCTTTTCCATGAATTCGTCGTACATGGATTCCTGCACCAGTGCCCGGGACGGACAGCTGCAGATTTCACCCTGGTTCAGGAATGCCATCAGCATGCCTTCAACGGCTTTGCTGATGTAGTCCTCTTCTTGCTGGAGGATATCGGCGAAGAAGACATTCGGGGACTTGCCGCCCAGCTCGACGGTGCAGGGGATGATGGATTCCGCCGCGCAGTGCATCATGTGGGAACCTACCGGCGTGGAACCGGTAAATGCCAGTTTGGCGATACGCTTGCTGGTGGCCAGCACTTCACCGGCCTCGCCGCCGAAGCCGCTGACCACGTTGATAACACCGGCCGGCAGCAGATCAGCGATCAGGTCGACCAGCATGAGGATGGAGGCTGGGGTCTGGCTGGCGGGCTTCATCACCACGCAGCAGCCGGCCGCCAGGGCCGGTGCCAGCTTCCAGGCCGCCATCAGCAGCGGGAAGTTCCAGGGAATGATCTGGGCGACCACACCGATCGGCTCATGGAAATGGTAGGAGGTGGTATTGGCGTCGATTTCGCCGATGGTGCCTTCCTGGGCGCGGATGCAGCCGGCGAAATAGCGGAAATGGTCAACTACCAGGGGTAGGTCGGCGTTCAGGGTTTCGCGGATCGGCTTGCCGTTTTCCCAGGTTTCGGCCACGGCCAGCATTTCCAGGTTCTGCTCAAGGCGATCGGCAATGCGCAGCAGGATGTTGGAACGTTCGGTGGTGGAGGTCTTCGCCCAGCTGGCGCGGGCCTTGTGGGCGTGGTCCAGTGCCAGCTCGACGTCGGCGGCGCTGGAGCGGGCAACTTCACAGATATGCTCGCCGGTCAGTGGCGAGTGGTTGGTGAAGTAGCGGCCTTCGAGCGGTGCTACCCACTCGCCCCCGATGAAGTTGTCGTAGCGGGGCTTGAAGTGAGTCAGTGAGCCTTCATGGCCGGGTTGTACGTAGATCATGAACCTTGGTGCTCCGATACTGTACGGATTGTGTTGTGGTTCTCACCTGTTATTGAGGTGTGTACCAAGATCCAATGATGGTATGAAAGCAACCCTTATGTAATTAGGCATTTGTCGTATATTTGCTCACAAAAGCGAACTTCGGCATGTTTGATTATGTTTGAAATGGTTACGGGCGATAGAGACGATTGCAAACGGGGTAAATTTGGAACAACCGTATTGAAAAATTCAGGCTTGATAGTGCTTTAGAAAAACTAAGACTGGTTGCAATGCCAACTTGCGAGATAGTTTGTCAAGTTGGCTCAAGAAAGCTGGCGACAGATTATAGAGGCTGTGGCAGCTATGGTTTACTGGATGGTTCCGGTTACCCGGACACGCTTGCTGCCCACCGATGTTGTTTTTTTAGATAACTGGTGTGTCGTTATGCGCTCATCCAGAAGGTTTTTCAAGGCTATCAGGAAGCCCATGAAGACGAATGCACCCGGCGGTAGAATCGCAAACAGGAATTTCTTGTAGTCGGGTATGACTGTCATTTGCCAGTTCTCAGCAACGGGTCCAAACAGCAGGTGCATGTTGGCAAAGAGAGTGCCCTGTCCGACCAGCTCCCGTAAGCCCCCCAGCAATACCAGTACCAGCGTAAAGCCGGTGCCCATCATGAAGCCATCCAGTGCGGCGGGTGCAATGCCGTGTTTTGACGCGTAAGCATCGGCCCGACCAAGAATAATGCAGTTGGTGACAATCAGCGGGATAAAAATCCCCAGTATCTTGTACAGCTCATAGGTGTAGGCCTGCATCAGGAGTTCAACGCAGGTGGTCAGTGAAGCGATGACCATCACGAATACGGGTAAACGGATGGCTTCTGTCATCTGTCGTCTGAACAGGGAGACCGCGATGTTGGAAAAGGTCAGCACCGCAATCGTGGCAATGCCAAGGCCCAGTGCGTTCACGACACTGTTGGAGACGCCCAGCAGTGGACACAGGCCCAGCAGCTGCACCAGTGCCGGGTTGTTTTTCCACAGACCTTCCAGGGCGATATGACGCGGGTCAGTGCTGGCCATGGGGTGACTCCTTCAGGCGTTGAAGCCCGTTGGTGAACAGGGCGCTATGGTAATCGGCAAAATAGTCCAGGCTACGGCGAACGGCCGCAACAACCGCGCGGGGGGTAATGGTCGCACCGGTAAACTGGTCAAACTCACCACCATCCTTGCGCACGGCCCAGCCTTCCCCGGCTGGATGATTGATGGACTTGCCATTAAAACCCAGAATCCAGTCAGAAATACGGGTATCAATGCTGTCGCCCAGGCCGGGGGTTTCCTTGTGGGTAATGACCCGAACGCCGGATATTCGTCCGTCGGCATAAATACCGACCAGCAGGTTGATTCGGCCACTGTAACCGTCAGGTGCGACGACCGGCAGGATGATGGCTGACGGTTTATCGTTCTGAAATGCGATATACGCTTCAGGCGGTTGCACGTAAGGGCCCAGTCGCTCGGGTTCTGGCAGTATGACACGGGTATCGAGCAGACTGTTGTCAAACGCTGACAGAGGCAATACCTCGTGCAGGGCCTTTTCTTCGCTGGCGCGTACCTGGCTGGTTATCTGGTCGCGCGTGGCGTACCAGGTCAATGCCACGAGGCCGGTTGTCAGTACCGCGAACAGACCCAGCGTCAGGCTGTTTTTACTGATGGTTCGAAAGAGTGCAGTCATGGTTATTCAGACTTCGCCAGCCCCCGTTTCGGTTTTTTGTGGCCGTAGGTACGGGGCTGGGTGTAGTAGTCAATGGTGGGGGCAGCCATGTTCATCAGCAGCGTGGCAAAGGCGACACCGTCAGGGTAACCACCCCAGGCTCGAATGATGTACGTGATCAACCCAACGCCCAGGCCGAAAATAAAACGTCCCTTGGCGGACGTTGCACCGCTGACCGGATCGGTAATGATGAAAAAGGCGCCCAGCATGGTGGCGCCGGAAAAGAGATGGAGCAGCGGAGAACCGTGTGATTCGGACCCTGATCCTCCCCAGAACACCAGTGACATTACGATCAGACCTGCCAGCATGCCCGCGGGTGCGTGCCAGGTGATAACTTTCCGGTACAGCAGCACCAGGCCGCCAGCCAGAAACGCCAGGTTGACCCAGAACCAGCCGATACCGGTCATTCCCTCCAGTTGGGGTTTGCTTTCCCATAGCTCCGGCATGGTCAGTGAGCGGTTTTCACGCACGATATCCAGAGGGGTGGCCAGGGTCCATCCGTCAACCGCCAGCGTACTGCTGGCGGGTGTGAAAATAGCCCTGAAGGCATCACCGAAACCGGTAATGGCCGGATGCCCTTCAACACCCGTCGGTGGGGCCCAGCTGGTCATTTCCTGAGGGAAGGATATCAACAGGAGCACATAGCCCAGCATGGCCGGGTTGAACGGGTTATAGCCCATGCCGCCGTATAACTGTTTGCCAATCACAATGGCAAACACCGTACCGGTCAGCGTGAGCCACCAGGGTGAGAACGGTGGCAGCGCCAGTACCAGAAGAAGGGATGTGACCAGTGCGGAACCGTCTTTCAGGTAGAACGACAGTGGGCGTTTACGCAGGGTAAGCACAACTGCCTCAGCCGCAAGGGCGATCAGCGAGCACCAGGCCAGATTGATCAGCGTGCCCCAGCCAAAGAATCCGGACAGGGCCAGCAGACCGGGCAGGCTGGCCGCCAGTACCCATTGCATGACGTTGGGCGTCCGGTTGGCGCCGAGGGTATGGGGTGACGTTTGTCGTATAAGCGCCATGGTCATTCCTTCGGCTGTTCGTTGACGGCGGTAGACGGCGCGGTTTCCTGTGCCAGGCAGGCAGCCAGAGCGTCATCAGCCTGTTGT
Organism: Kistimonas asteriae; assembly: GCF_018263925.1. Taxonomy (GTDB): domain Bacteria; phylum Pseudomonadota; class Gammaproteobacteria; order Pseudomonadales; family Endozoicomonadaceae; genus Kistimonas; species Kistimonas asteriae. The sequence continues at coordinate 46,214 of NZ_JAEVHF010000014.1, read as the reverse complement.
GCCTCGGTTTCAGCCGTCTTCAGCGCCTGTTCAAGGGTGGTCATATCGTCATCGGCAGAGGTGTTTTCCAGTGCCCGCCGTGCTTTTTTGACCTTGGCCCATGCCATGGCGCTCTCGATTTTGTGCTTTTTGGCCGCATCACTCAACGGTACCCGTTTAGACTTGGCTGGTTTTTCCTGGGTGGGCGCGGGTGTTCCGTTGTCGGCGGATTCAGCGACCGCTTGTTCACGCTCGGCCAGAATTTGACGACAGTTTTCGACTTTGACCTTGAGGGCTTCAGTCTGATCGTTGTCAATCTCAAGCGCTTCTGCCAGCGCCCGTTCGGTCTTGCGCAACTCAGCACGGGCCATTGCCAGCTCGATCTTCAGTTTTTTCTGATCATCGCTCAGGGATGGTTTGGCTGCTTTTGGGGGCTGGGCTGCTTGTGAGCCTGATGTGCCAACCGACTCGGTGGTGTCACCTGCCTGATCAAAATCCTGCTGAAGTTGTGCCTGCTGTTCACGCAGGCGATCAATGTCTGCCTGAAGTTTAGCGGCTGTTTCCGAATCACTGTCGTCCAGCTGGGCGAGCGTCCGATCCGTCTTCTTCAGTTGGGCATTGATCATGGAGAGCTGTATCTTCAGCTCTTTTTGCCTAGGGTTCAGTGTAGGGCGTGCCTTGCGTATAGGCTCGCTGGCGGGTTGTCCGGCCGCTGCCTGTTTGCGTGCTTTTGCCCGTTCGATGGCGGCCTGGATGGCATCCTGTTTTCCCTCATCTGCTGTCGCTTCAGACGCTTTGGCAGGAGCAGACTTCTCCGCTTCCCGTGCAGCCTTGAGTTGGGCGGCCCGCTCGGCATTGGCTTTGCGCTTAGCTTCTTTTTCTGCCGCCATGCGTTCCAGACGCTGCTGACGATTTTCAAAGCGGCGCTTTGACTGTTCGGCTTTTTCGTGTTTCGCCTGCTGCAGCCGGATCTCGTCCTTGCCGGCTCGGAAGTACTGCACCAGCGGAATGTTGCTGGGGCAGACATAGGAACAGGCACCACATTCTATGCAGTCAAACAGGTTATGGTGTTGCAGTTGATCATTGTTCGCGGCCTTTGCATGCCAGTAAAGTTGCTGTGGCAACAGCGACACCGGGCAGGCGACGGCACAGTCTCCGCAGCGTATGCAGGCACGGGCGGGGGGCGCTGCCGGGAACTCCTGCGCCGTACCGGCAATCAGGCAGTTGGTGGTTTTAATCACAGGAATATCGGTGCTGTCCAGGGTGAATCCCATCATGGGGCCACCCAGGACCAGGTTGTTCATCGAATCCTGCCTGAGACCGGCAAAGGCCAATAGGTCGTTAGCCGGGGTGCCGATGAGCGCTTCAACGTTTTGAGGTTGTGCCAGCGCATCCCCTGTCAGGGTTGTGATCCGGGAGATCAGTGGCCTGCCCAGGATAATGGCATCATGGATCGCAGCAATCGTGCCGGTGTTGTAGCAGAGAATGCCGATATCCACCGAGCGCGCATCGCTGGGGACTTCCCGCCCGGTTAGCAGATAAATCAGTCGCTGGGCGTCGCCGGACGGGTATTTGGTGGGCACGGTAACGACCTGGTAAGCGCGGTCCTGGCAGGCACGTTCCATTGCCTTTGCGGCGTCAGGCTTGTTGTCCTCAATGCCAATGAGCACCTGTTCCGGATGCAGCAGGTGGCAGAGGATATCAATACCGCTGACGATGCGATCGGCACGCTCACGCATCAGCATGTCATCAGCGGTGATATAGGGTTCACACTCGGCGCCGTTGACGACCAGGGTATGGATTTTGTCTTCGTTGCGTGACGCCATCTTCACAGCGGCAGGGAAGCCAGCGCCACCCAGACCGACAATGCCCGCGTCGTAGATACGCCGAATCAGTGCTTGATGGTCTACCGTCGTATAGTCTGGCTCGGGGAACAGTTCGCACCAGTGGTCGTCCCCATCACTGGCCAGCACGATACAGGTTTCGGTCAGCCCGGAAGGGTGGGGGACTTTACGGGCTTCAATCGCCGTGATGGTGCCAGAGGTCGGCGCATGTACCGGCGCACTGACAAAGCCGCTGGCCCGTGCCAGCAACTGTCCTTTTAATACACTGTCACCGACTTTGACCAATACCTGGGCCGGTGAGCCGGAGTGCTGGTTCAGTGGTAACACATACTCGGCGGACAGCGGTGGTGTAGCGATCGCCGTCCGGGTTGATTGCTGTTTGTTTTCCGGTGGGTGAACGCCACCCGGGAACTCGTGAATAGTAATCAGGTTACTCATGCAGCCTGATCCCCCGGTCCGGGCGCGGGCCGGCGGTCAGTGGCGATCAGTTGTTCCGGCGGCACTGGCAGGCTCCATGCCCAGCTTTTTGTTGTCACTTCAAGCGGTACCATATCGATACAGTCTACAGGGCAGGGTTCGACACAGAGATCACACCCCGTGCACTCATTGACGATGACCGTGTGCATTTGTTTCGCGGCGCCAAGAATGGCGTCCACAGGACAGGCCTGGATACACTTGGTGCAGCCGATGCATTCGTCTTCCCGGATATAAGCGACCATGGGCGGCTTTTCGGTGCCGTGCTCACCATCCAGGGGAACGGCTTCTACATCCAGCAGATCGGCCAGTGCGTTAATGGTGCTTTGACCACCCGGCGGACAGTGGTTGATGGCTTCACCGTTCGCAATCGCTTCGGCGTAGGGACGGCAGCCGGGGTGGCCACACTGGCCACACTGGGTCTGCGGCAACAGTTCGTTGATCTGGTCAACAATCGGATCGCCTTCTACCTTGAACTTTTCTGCGGCGAATCCCAGCAGGGCGCCAAAAATCAGGGTCAGCACCAGCAGGGCGAGAATCGCGTGAATGATGATGTCCAACAATGCCCCCTTACAGCTTGATCAGGCCGGTAAAGCCCATGAAGGCCAGGGACATCAGACCGGCGGTAATCATGCCGATGGCCGCGCCGCGAAAGGGAATCGGCACGTCGGCGACCGCGATCCGTTCACGCATGGCGGCAAACAGGACCAGTACCAGCGAAAAGCCGATGGCCGCGCCGAAACCGTAGGTGGCAGAGTCCACAAAGCTGCTGTGCATACGGTTGCTGTTCAGCAGGGCAACGCCGAGTACTGCACAGTTACTGGTGATCAACGGCAGGAACACGCCCAGGACCCGGTAGAGGAGCGGACTGACCTTTCGCACCACCATTTCGGTAAATTGCACGACAACGGCAATGACCAGAATGAACGACAGGGTTTTCAGAAACTCCAGACCCAGCGGGATCAGGATGTATTCGTAGGTGATGTAACTGCAGATGGACGCGAGGGTCAGCACAAAGGTGGTGGCCATCGACATGCCCATGGCCGTTTCCAGCTTGTTGGAAACCCCCATAAACGGACAAAGCCCGAGAAACTGCACAAGGACAAAATTATTGACCAGTATTGCGCTCAACAGGATCAGCGCCAGCTGGGTCAGGGTTTCGGTCATGACTCTCACCGATAGCTGCAAGGCAGCCGGTATCACACCGGGCTGCGACAAGCGCTGTTTACCTTTGCGTCGTAGTAACTAACGACGCGGCTCCTGGTAACAGCGCACTTTATTATATGGCGACCCGCGCCTGAGGCGGCCTATTATCCGGCAGGGCGTTATTCCATACAATAGCGGTTGGTTATCTTGTAAAGCATATTTGGTTATATACTTATGGATGTCGCGGTTCACACTGCCATGGTTTAAGTGTCTTCGGGCAGGGCGTTTCCAGCCGCGAAATTATAAGGTTTTGAATGAAAAACACCAGTGGCCAGTGAGGTTGTATTGCCTGTTAAGTAAGTGCGCAGATTATGATGAATCGCTTTTGGGGATGGAAAGCAGCGCTGTTAGCTTATCAACGACCTGCTTGAAAGCGAGTTCGAATGCTGTAGCCTTCTCCTCGTTTTTCCCGTTGTAACTGATCGTCATTCGAAACTCTTGATCATTGGGGTAGTAAGCGATTCCGAGTCCATCGTCTTCGACGGGCCCAAACAGGAAGCGCCGAACAGCTGGAGACACCACGCAGGACGTTGACAGTGTATTGGTATTGATTAACGCCTTGAACAAGGGGTTTTCAAACAGTCGGGGCTTTTCAGGTATACCGAGTTTCGGACCAAATTTTTCCCAGGTCTTCTTGAGGGCAAACAGGTGTCGGACAATACCTTTACCAGCCTTGCAGTCTTTGATTTTTTTGCTGTGTCTCTCAGCTGCCTGTATTAGGAGTGCTTGTTTTTGTTTGTCTGTTGTTTGAGGGTCTTGTAATCCCTTAGCCAGTGCTATCGCTTCGGCGGACCAGCTACGAAGGCATTCTGTACGGCCCAAATGAAGATGGCGCATGGCGACGGATTCATAGGTGGGTACCATGGATTCCCAGGTGCGCCAAGCTGCTACCTGGAAGGCTACCTGATAAAAAGAATCCGGACTGATATTGTGTTTACCCCTGAGCGTGGCGCGTCCAATGTCAGGGATCTCTATTTCCTTTAAATGGGTTGCTTTGATAGCGTTCTTAAAGTGTGAGCGCTGCGTTTGAATGAATTCTTTGAGTGATGGATTAATATCCCAGTCCAGCTTTTTGGGTGTGGGTGTCAGGTTGCCTTCAGTCGATGGTTCGGCACTGAAGTTGTCGTTGATGCGCTTGAAAATAGGGAGATAGGCGTCGGCATCGGCCGGTGTGTGTTCCAGGGTGGCGCCGATTTTGCCGTCGGCTTGCATAACAATCTGCACTGTTTTATCAAACCATCGATCGTTACCATTGCCGGCCAGAAACTGGCGGGCGGTAGAATCAGGATTGACATCTTGAGCATCGATAGCCTGATCCCTGTCAAGACATACGCAGCAGAAGGCGCTGTCGACCTGTTGCATGAGGCGAGCATTCTTGCCGCTGTCATGAAGAAGCTGCGTCTGAAGCGTGGCGCATAGGTCTCGATCGACAGCGGTCAGTGGCGTCAGGTCAACTGCTGACCGAGTGCTTTTCTTTGTCTGCAGAAAGGCTAACAGTTTGGCAAGGTGTGAGCGTTCGATTCGATGACCGTTTTTGTCAGCAATTTGCAGGGTGTGCATATGTCCACCGGATAGCACGAGGATAGATTGTTCTTTATTGCTTGTATCTTCCTCTTCTGCGCAAGGTTTCAGGATATCCTTCTCCTGTTTGGGTTTACGGTTATTGAATAACCTGAGAACCTGATCCATGCAAACTGGATGTTGTTCTTTGTCGCGTGTTGTGTATGTGTCCTGCGGCAGAGTTCCTGCCTGCAGTTGGTCGTAGTGTTCAGAAACAGCAAGGATAACGTCTGCCAATTGTTCATGGGATGGTTTTTCAAGCCATGCGCTTTTATCGAATTCGACGGCAAAGCTGACATTGATGGGTGTCGCATTCCTTGCTTTGAGATACATTTCATCCCAAAAAGGCTTCAACCATCCACTTGGTTTCCTGGACTGTTTCAGAAGTTTTTTCTGAAGTGGTTCAGCAGACACTGTTACGAAATCGTCCAGATCTTTTTTGAAGCTTGCCTGATGTTTGTGCAGCTCTTCATCCAGTGTTGCGGCCTCGCTGGCCATTGTTTTCAGTTCGTCCAGCGTATTGTTCAGATCCGGCATTGTCCACTTTGGTGGGGTTTTGTATTCAACTGTTGTGATTTTGCGTGCCCGTGATGACGTATCTGGCGCAAATAATCCGGTGGATGCTGTTGAAGAGAGTCTTGCCGCTTTTTCAGGGCGTATCGTCTCGGCCTGATGTGAATCGGTCTGACGCTTACGGGCTAAGAGTCTTGGCGATTTTCTGGGACGTGGCGTTTGGTCCTGCTTCGAATCGGCGGGACGTTTGCGGGTCGGGATGCTTGAGTGTGGTCCAATGAGCTCCATAGCCATGCTCTCTACCTGTTCTAATACAGGAATTATGACAGCATGGGGGCATTGTAAGTTCTGACAACGTTGACAGGCTGAGTAAGGCTTATTATCCCCACATAATGAATGTCTTTATCGTTGTGGCTTACATAAGGACAGTTTTTTTGTCCGTCCCAACAGAAACGTATCGAAATCGTTGGCAAGAAATAGCATGCCGGTAAAAAAATGTCTCGCTTCCTGTTCTACTTCGTCAAGGGATCGGCTGTTGGCTGAACTCCCTTTTATGGTTTGGTAACGGGGGCTGAAATGCGTCAGGATGAGGTTAGGAATTGGTGTGTCCGAACAGGTTTGCGCCACCTGTGCGGCAGTACTGTGTTGCACGTTGATGGCTAGCTGTTGATAGACAGTTTCTGTGTACGTCGCTTCGTGAACCAGGAGATCGCAATCCTGCAGATACGGTTGCAGTAACTTCGGTTCTTCGTTGTCTCCGCCAATAATGATGGTTCGGCCGGGTGTGTCGGGCAGGCAGTAAGTGGCGCCGGACACGGTGCGGCCATCGTCAAGTGTCAGCGTTTCCCTGTTTTTTAAGCGGCCATAGAGTGGCCCTTCCGGAATACCGTCAGCCATTGTCAGTGATTTATCAAACGGTCCCGGGAATGCTGGTTCACGGATGCAATAGGCAAAGCTGGTGATATTGTGCTTCAGGGGAATGGCCTTAATCCCATGGTTGTGCCAGTGATACTCACCCCCATGATCGGGCAACTCAATAATCTCCAGGGGGAAATTCAGTGACAGCTGCGAGTAATGCATGATGGCTTCAAGCATGGCCTTCAGGCCTTTTGGGCCGATCAGTGTCAGTGATTGATGTTCGCGAGCGAGTGTTGTCATGGCGCGGCTGGCCAGAAGACCGGGCAGGCCATAACAATGATCACCATGTAGGTGCGTGATCAGGATAAGGCCGAGTTTAGCCACCGAGAGTGGGCATCGCAGTAAGCGATGCTGAGTGCCTTCACCGCAATCAACCAGAATCCATGGGCGCACCTGTTCAGGCTGCAGGGCCAGTGCTGTGACATTACGGTGTCGGGTGGGTACGCCGGCAGAGGTGCCCAGGAATGTTAGTTCCATGAGGGTTCGGTTATCCAGAATTGTGTGACCGTGACTATGTTACCCGTTTAAGGAGGTGAAGATAATCAACCTTGCGCTTGTGATAGTGAGAGTGTATCAACAGATTAACATTAATTAATTAGCGGCAACGTTTCATCAGGCATATCTTTCATCTCAGCAAATCGATTGATGAAAGAGGAACGCAACCATGAACAAGAACCTGATTGGTCTTGAACTTAACCATAGTGCCGCCATTGCTGAACAGCTGAACCGTCTCCTGGCCAGCTACCAGGTGCTGTATATGAACAGCCGGGGTTACCACTGGAATATCCGTGGTGGTAGTTTTTTCCAGCTGCATCAGAAGTTTGAAGAGATTTATACCGACCTTCAGAACAAGGTGGACGAACTTGCAGAGCGCATTGTGACCCTGGGGCATACGCCGGAACATTGTTTCAGTGGCTACCTGGAGCACAGTGAGATTGCCGAACATACGAATGTGACCGAAGGCAAGGCCTGTGTCGGCAACCTGGTGGACAGCTTCAGCAAGATATTGGTCAAACAGCGTGAAATTATGGCACTGGCGAGCGATGCCGGTGATGAAGGGACGGTGGCGTTAATGTCTGACTACATTCGTGAGCAGGAAAAACTCCTGTGGATGCTGAATGCTTACCTTCAGTAACCCTTATTGTCGTTTTAATGTACAATGCCCCGATGATATTAAAAATCATCGGGGCATTGTACATTCTTCCTAACGCATAGTATTAACCTGATTGTATTGTTATGAACTATTTCTGTTCCTGGGCTGTCTAGGTAATGTTTTTAGGTTATTTTAGTGCAACTTTTTTTGGCAGCTTTTAATGCCATTAAATATTACCGTAAACATATTGGGGGATAGGATGAAGTTCGAATGCACAATAAGGCATAGGCATTCATTGTCACATCATGATGGCATTAATAAGCAGCGAAGGAGAAAATCAAAAGGATCACCTGTAAAGCCTTCTGCGCCTGCGGCGAAATTGTTATTCAAACAATTAGCAGAACACAAAGCGACTTCGCAGCCATTATCAAGCGAAGCAGGTTTTACTCCAGGTATTCCTTTGAGAGAAAGACCTATATCAGGTCATGTGAAAACGATGGTGAAACAATTTTCAAATATTGAAGGGCTGAAGGATCAGTCTCCTGTTCTCAAAAGAAGGCGTCCAATGCGCAGGCCGAGCGATTTGAATATTGCACCACGAAAGCGATTCGAAAGAAACAAAGAAAACTATGAAAAAATACGGCCATGTATGCTCGAACGCCAGGAGTTTCGGTGTGCAATCTTAAAATTGGCAGCCATGGATATGGATAGTGTTGCAGGCATTGATGTTGAGGCATGTCTGGAATCAACCGATAGGCAAATACTCAACCTCATGGACAATCTTGCTTCAATAAGAAGAAATCCTCGTATTCCAGAGAATTTGAAAGAATATCTTTGTAACTATATAGAGTTATCGGTGTGTTATTTGGAGACAATGATTCGCCCTACAATGCAGGGCTTGACGCCAGGTTTAGTAGAGACTTTTGCTTTTGAAGATGAGCGTTTGGCGCTTGAAAAAATATTTGTGGAACAGTTTGGTGATGAGTATAACCTGTCACGTCAGGATGATGGAGCTACTCCAGGTGATAAGGGCGAGGTATCTGTCATAGCCCCCGTCAGTGGGTCAGAGAATGATATTGTCGATGAGTCGCAGTCAGGTGAAAGTTATGAACAGTACACCAGTTATCGTATGCCTGTTCGTAAAGCGTTATCGGAATCAATGCAGGTTGCGTTATCGGTTCCTATTTATTGGAAGTCTAATTAAAACATCAGGTTGATAAAGCATGCTTTCGAGTATGATTCATCTATGTGGGTATAGAGAAAGTTACTTACCCTTTGGTATATAACGCTGACAACAATTGTTTTCCTTAAGTGCGCTCAGTATAAAAACCTCTATTCGAGCCCATCAAGTTTTATTGTGTCAGCGTTGTTTCCAGTTGTTATCAGACTTTAGCGTGCTCCAGTTTGCTGCTGAAGAACTGATTGATCGCGACAGCGGACAGAATGACGGTCAACGCGATCCAGGTTGTACCCGGCAATATCTCGTTATTAATGGTTGCACCCAGCAGTACGCCAAACAACGGGACCAGGTAGTTGCTGAAGGAGGCGAAGACCGGCCCGGCCCGCTGAATCAGTACCATGTACAGGAAGTAAACGACACCTGCACACATCAGTCCCAGGTAAACCACTGCAGTCAGGCTGTCAGCGCTGGGTGACAGGGTGGTAGGTGGCACCATGATGCTGGCAATGACCAATAGTTGTGATGAGGCGGCCAACAGTACGTTTCGCGCCACCATCAGGGGATGGCTGCCTTCAATACGCTTGAGCATCAGCAATGCAATCGCGAAACTGCCGGAGGCGCCGATGATGGCCAGTGCACCGACCAATGACCCATTACTGCTACCTGCCATCAGCTGCGGGTAAAACAGCAGTAACAGGCCGGCAAATCCAACAATTACACTGGTGATACCGGTCACCGTTATACGGGCGCCGGCAACCAGCAGCGGCGCCAGTAAAATGGTAAAGAACGGGATGGTACCCATCAGGATGGCAGCGACAGCCGTATCCATGTATTGCTGTCCCCAGGCCACGAGCACAAAGGGCAGGGTTGCTTCCAGGAAGCCCACCAGGTGATACATTTTCCAGTTGTTTTTTTCGCTTTTGATATTGAGCAGGCGGCAGACCAGCAGCAGGGTCACGCAGCCGACCAGCGCCCGGCCAGCACCAACCCAGACCGCAGGCAGGTCAGCCACAGCCATCTGTTGGAACAGGAACTGTGAGCCCCAGATCATGCCAATACCAAGCAAAAACAGCAGATTCTTAAACATAACTTTTATCCAGATGCATTCTGCGCGCGATGATAGTGCGCCCATAGAAATGAATAAAATGAATACTCAGCATTGTGATATGCTTGATTTCGATAGCTGTGTTTGCCCGAGATGTTTCCGTCATGACTTCCCTGTTTCATCGCTTTGACCTCAACCTGCTGCGGATTTTTGACCTGCTGATGCGTGAGCGCAGTGTCAGCCGGGTCGCGCGGCAGCTGCACCTGTCGCAGTCAACTATCAGTCATTCACTGGCCAGGCTCCGGGAAGGACTGGGGGATCCGTTATTTGTCTCAACCCGCAGTGGCATGTTGCCGACGCCACGGGCCCAGGCCATGGCGCAGCAGATCCGCGATTCCATGCAGCTGCTGGAGCAGAGCCTGGAGCGGGAACCTGATTTCGATCCTGAAACCAGTCAGCGGGTATTCCGGATCGCCGCGGGCAGTTACTTTGAACTGATCATCCTGCCGGCTCTGCTGATTCGGCTGGCTGCGGTGGCGCCCGGTGTTCGGTTGGATGTGTCAGAAATGTCGGCGAGTGATTATGAGCACGAACTGGAGCGGCAGCATGTGGACCTGGTTATCGGTTTTGAGCAGCCGGTGCATTTGTCGGATAAATTGTCCAGTTGTCCCTTTCTGACGGAGCAGTTGGAAATCCTGTCTGCCAGCCCACTGGTGAATGCGGAGGATGAACTGCCCCTGGATACGCTCCAGGAAAGGGCATTTATTTACCCATCCCCCTGGGGGCACAGTCAGGTCATCATGGACGACTGGTGTCGGCAGCGAGGTATTGAGCGTAATGTTGGTATTCGCGTACCGGGGTTTATCGCCGTGCCTCCGCTGTTGCAGACCGGCGACTGGCTGGTTGCCTTGCCGACCGCCGTTGCACGCTATTTTGCCCAATACTATGGTTTTCATGTTCATACTTTACCGGACAATCCTCCCTGGTTTCGCCATATGCTTGCCTGGCATCCCGTGCAGGCTGGCGACAAGGGGTTGGAGTGGCTGCGGGCGCAGTTGCTGCAGGTAGCGGATGGTCTGGCACTGGCGGTGAGTTGATGTGATGGTTATTGGTTTCGAATTTGTCGAAGGTTTTATCAGATATTGTGTGATTTTAAATAGAAAAAAACGATAGATAATAGGCAGTGTGAGATTCAAGACGACCCAATGAACCGTTCAGGGAGCTATTACAACGATGAAACTGCTGCAGATTAATGCCGGGATTTTTGGTCAGGATTCCCAGTCCACTCAGCTGGCTGATCACTTTGTCAGTGAATGGCAGGCCCGTCACCCAGAGGGCGACGTGGTGACTCGGGATTTTTCGGTGGAGCCTGTGCCCCATCTGGATGGTTTCCGCTTCGGTGCGTTTCTGGCAGCGCCTGAGCAGCGGACGCCGGAACAGGATGTTGTTGTGGCTTACTCGGATCAGTTGATTGAAGAAGTCCGCCAGGCTGACACGTTGGTTATTGGGTTGCCGATGTATAACTTCAGCGTGCCGTCGACCCTGAAAGCCTGGTTTGATCACATTGCACGGGCTGGCGTGACTTTCAAATATACTGAAACGGGTCCGGTTGGCCTGTTGGACAGCGCGACGAAAGTCAGGGTTGTCGCCGCTCGTGGGGGCTTGTATCAGGGAACGCCAAAGGATACCCAGACAGACTATGTGCGTTTGTTCCTCGGTTTTCTTGGGCTCACGGATGTGCAGTTCGTTTATGCGGAAGGTTTAAGCATGGGCGGTGATAGTAAGGATGAAGCCTTGCAGAATGCCAGAGGACAAATCGCTGCGATGATTTAAATCGATAACCCGTCATTGCCTACTCCAATGTGTTGACAGCAATGCTGTTGATCACTTTTAACGCAGATTGCCCCGGTCTGCGTTTTTTTATTGTAACCTTCATGAGTATTCGTTACTGATCATCATTCAGTGTTAGATCAATTCATGAGCACGGTAGAGGCATATGACCCAGTAAAGTGGACAGCTTTTACCAAGCGTGATGGGGTTGGCGAGGGCGTTATTGATGAGTTTCATAACGAGTGGCATTTAGAGCCAAGACATAAAACAACGATCATGAGTGGCCTTCCGGCGGCGATAGAAGGTAGCACTGTAAAACGAGTAGAACGAGTAGAACGGCCTCAGTATAAATCACTTATTCATATATCCTGTTATTCAAGTGTTCTCGGATTCACTAAAAGTTAATACTTGAATATATGTAAATGCTAACTTCAAACAGAAAAATAAAAACGCTACCGAACAGGATCTTTGAGACGGCACTTCAAAAGTGTAGATACCCTTATTCATCCGCCATTATTATCACGGATGCTTTCCGTGAAATCCTGTATAATGCACCAGAATTCACTTGCAAAGCACCCTGAACATCATGTCAAAGTTTTTTTACAAAGGTAGTCGCGTCAATATGCAGGACAACCGCGGCACGGGTTACACCTCCAAAAAAGTGGTTCGCGTAGGCACAGAGACCAGTCCGGCCAAAGTCTTGGTCCAGACCGAAGCGCGTGAGGAAGAGCTGCTGGCGCTCGCCAAAGCGCACAATATCGTGGTTGATATCGTTGTCTCTGAAGAAGAGCCAGAAGATACCTGCCAGCTGGACGCCTTGATTAACACGGCAACAACTCAGGTCAACGAGAAGCTTCCCTCGCGTAACGATCCGTGCCTATGCGACAGCGGGAAGAAGTATAAGAAGTGCTGCGGCGCCTGAGTCTGAACAGGGTACGCTGAAACAGGAGGCAGTTCTCTCTTACTTCAGATCTGCTGATTGAAGTAGTTCGTCAGGCTGGCTCCCTGGCTATTGGAATGCCAAGGTATGACTTCAGTGCGCTTCGATCCTGAAAGCCTTGTTTGACCCTGTCGCCCGTGCCGGTGTCACCTTAATAAGTGCACTGAAGTCGGGCGATTGGGTTGCTGGACGGTGCCACGAAAATCAGGATTGTGGCTGCCCGTGGCGGTATGTTCCAGGGCGCACAGAAAAATAACCAGACAAAATGTGTGTATGTGTCTCGGTTTTCTGGGGCTGACGGAAGGATAATTAATCTATGCAGAAGGCTTAAGTATGGGAGGCCATACTGAGGATAGCGTTTTGCCGAATTCGAAAAGTTAAATTGTCCCTATGCAGTAAAGCGCTATCATTCTATACCCTCTACTCCATCAGGTTGTAAACAGCGTTATTGGCGCAGACTTCCCCTGTCTGTTTTTTATTGGATAATTAAACTGTTGTTATTATCCACTCACTATCATTAGCGAGAATTCACTTTTTATTCGCACTGCAATAAATATTGCTAACAATAGTGTTCGTGTATGGCGCAACAGGAATAATTTATTAAATCGTTGTGAACTTAATTTGACCGGCGGAAGTCATATCAAGGTGATTAATTGTGTCATTTTTCAGGTCAAGTGGATTGACCTGTAATAAATTATGTCAGTTTTTACATTTGGATTTGATAGTCAGAGTGTATTGATTTGTGCAATTAAATAAACGGGAGTAGTTAGTGGTATGAGTTTTCCAGAGAATCGGGGTGGCTATAGTGGAGATCAAAGGCAAGTCCGTCCGCATCATCTAATGACAGCAAGCTCGCGGGGAAGGGGAGGTCAGCTTTCTTCTGGCAGTAATATACATCCGCAAATGGGCCCTTATCGCTATTCTGTACATCCCTATTCAGATCAGTCTCCATATTATCCTCCACTTTGGGCGGCTCAGGGATCAATGGCGCCGCGGATGCCTATGATGCATAGACAAGCTGCGTCAGTCAGTTCCATGCCTATTCCTCCTGGTATTTCCCAGGAGATGCCAGTCCATAGTTCAGGAAGGGCAGGACCGACTCTTCCGTCTATGCAGCAAACCCATGCAGGGCAATCAGAGCCTCTTCATCGCTTTTGGCAATCCAGTGATCAGGCTTTAGCTACGCCGCAGTCTATGTCAGCACATTACAGCGATCCGTCTTATGTGCGGTCAAGTGGTGGGACTGGGGCTTATGAACCGGCGGCTATGCATTCGCATCAACCCCGTCAGCGTTCAGAGCCGTCAAGGGTTCAGGCTTCACGCGGTAGGCAAAAGCCTTACGCTCAAAAAGGTCGCTTACCAAAAAGCGATCCATATCCAGCAAAGCAGGCAGCTATGCCTTCTGGATTATCAGGTAGCTTGCAGCCATATCAAGGTTATGGAAATCCGTTCGGGGGCTTGACTACTGTCAGTGCGGCAATGCTTCAATCGACAAGTGCTCACTATAGATTTCCTCATCAGTCAGCTTTTGTAGGGCAGTCTCATGGCAGAAACACCGCAGTGGCTTCTGCTACTGTGACATCATCAGCGAGTCAGCCCCTCGTAGCGAGCAGTGAAAGTCAGGGCGCGGTGTTTTCACCTCCAGAGCCAGAGATAAAAAAGGCCAAGATAGCAACTTTAGACACAGGCGTATCAGTGACAAAGCCTGTAGAAACCGACCTATCGATAGTTGGCACTGCTTCGCTTACGGCTGCATCGCGTGGAAAGGTGATAAACGAGACATGTGATACTCTTGATGGCATAAGAAACCTCATGTTTGAATCACTTCAGAGACTTTATAATATTCCCAAAAAAGACGCCGAAAATGTTTTTTTTGAGCGGGTGCTGAAAAAGCAAGCATCACAGGTTAGCCAATCAGGTAATATTTCTGGAATACCTGTAGCCACAACCAGTGATCAAGAAGCGGGAGACCCCTCGTCTGGCTCGACATCGTGGATTGAGAGAAGCTCTCAACTCGGATTGAGCCGGTGGGAAGGTGCCCCGTGCTTTGAAGGTGAAGCTGATACCGCTCCAACGACTCTGAGAAGCCTGGATGTCGGTATTTATACTGCTAGAGATGAAAGTAGCACGGCTTTAAAAGTGCCTGCGCAACAAGAATTTCAGAGGTCATTGTCTTATCCGGGAGCTGAAAGTACCCTCGGAAAGAAACGGAGAAGGCGCATGGAATTGGAAGAGGAAAAAAAGAGGTTGGAATCTGAGGCGAGTAATACTTCAATGTCATTGCACATTCAAAATGTGTCAAGAGAATCTGAATTACCACTCATACAGCCATCCCAAAACTTGCCCAGCCTCGGTCTTAGTCAACCGTTTTCCGTGCTTTCTTTAGAGGAAGAGAAGCGCGGACTGATACAGGCTGAATTAAGCACTGTTGAAGATAAATCAGCAACAGCGAAAAAGGGTAAGGGCAAGTCTAAAAAAGGAAAGGGTAAAAAGAGTGCAAAAAAACAAAGCCTTGAATCTTTAATGCCGGAGGGAGAAAAAGAGCGGCTGTCGGTTCCGGCTATAGTAATACGTCGTCCATCTGCAGAAGAAAAATATGTTGATGATACTGTAGCCAGTGAGAAAGAGAGTCGTTCCTCTGGACAGCATGGCCAGGCAAGTTTTTCAGTAGCAGGGGGTTCTGAAGAGAGCCCAATGCTGAGAGGTATCCTGGAAAAGCGTACGGAGCCAGCAACGTATACTGAGAAAGATCGATTATTGAAAGGTCTTTTGGGCGAATCTGGGGAGGGACAATCCTCATCGATTCTAGCTACACTGCAAGCTGATTCTGATTCGTTCCTCAAGGAACAGTCTGGCGCGGCTTTATCCCATCAAGCGCCTCAACACCTTTCTCGGGCAGGCATGAGGGGTAGGGCTGAGCATTCTGACTCTTCAGTTGGAAACTTGGATATATTGGCCCGGGCGTGTGAAACAATCTATGAGCCTGATGTTTCTTCAGTAAGTAGTTCTGGTAGCGAAAAACTGCAAATTGATGAGAGCAAATAAATTGTAAGATGCCTGATACTTTCGATATATCGTACATAAAGAATGATAGGAATTGAGATAAGAGGCGTAATCAATGGTTCGATTAGCCTCTTGTCTTTTATTTGTAAGTGGGCTTACTACATCACCCGCATTCCAGGCTCAGCACCATCATGGGGTTCCAGAATCCACAGGTCAGCGCCACCGGGGCCGGCAGCCAGCACCATCCCTTCGCTCATGCCAAACTTCATTTTGCGTGGCTTCAGGTTGGCTACCATGACGGTGTGTTTGCCAACCAGGGCTTCGGGGCTGTAGGCCGCCTTGATGCCGGCAAAGACATTGCGGGTTTCACCACCGATATCCAGAGTGAGCTGGATCAGCTTGTCAGCACCTTCCACGTGTTCCGCATTGACGATTTTGGCAATGCGCAGATCCACCTTGGCAAAATCACCGAATTCGATCTGCTCGGCGATGGGTTCTTCTTTCAGCCATTTGCCGGTGGTGTCTTCAACAGTGTCCTCTGCTGGCATATCGGTCTTGGCGTCGGCCATTTTTAAAGCCTCCTTACTGGCGTCAATCATCCCGTTGACCCGGTCGCTTTCCACGCGGGTCATCAACGGCTTGAATTTGTTGATCTTATGGTTCAGTAGTAGGGTCTGGCTATCATCCCAGCTCAGTTCACCGCACTGCAGGAAGGCTTCAGCATTTTCAGTCATTGCCGGGAGCACAGGCTTGAGGTAGATCAGCAGCAGGCGGAACAGGTTGATGCCGGCGGTGCAAATGTCGTGCAGTTCCTGATCCTTGCCTTCTTCCTTGGCGATCACCCAGGGTTTGACCTCATCTATCCAGGCATTGGCTTGGTCAGCCAGCGCCATAACTTCCCGCATGGCCTTGCCGAATTCCCGGTTTTCATAGTGCTCGGCGATGGTTTCGCTGGCAGCCATGAATGCTTTGGTCAATGCCGGGGCGGCGTCGTTGGCGGACAGCATGCCGTCAAACCGCTTGTGGATGAAGCCGGCGTTACGGCTGGCAATGTTGACCACCTTGCCGACCAGGTCACTGTTTACCCGCTGGATAAAGTCTTCCAGATTCAGGTCCAGGTCATCAATCCGGCTGGAGAGCTTGGCAGCGTAGTAGTAACGCAGGTATTCCGGGTTCAGGTGGTCCAGATATGTCCGCGCTGTGATGAAGGTGCCGCGGGATTTGGACATCTTCTCGCCATTGACGGTCAGGTAGCCGTGCACGCTGACCTTGGTCGGGGTGCGGTAGTTGGCGCCGGACAGCATGGCGGGCCAGAACAGGCAGTGGAAGTTAACGATATCCTTGCCGATGAAGTGGTGCACTTCACAATCGCTGTCGGCTTTCCAGTATTCGTCGAAATTGAGATCGTCACGGCGGTTGCACAGGTTCTGGAAGCTGGCCATGTAGCCGATGGGAGCATCCAGCCAGACGTAGAAGTATTTACCGGGTGCGTCAGGAATCTCAAAACCGAAGTAGGGGGCGTCACGGGAGATGTCCCAGTCCTGCAGGCCGGCGTCCAGCCACTCGGCCAGCTTGTTGGCGATCTCGGGCTGGATGGTGCCGCTGCGGGTCCAGTCTTTCAGGAAACCCTGGAAGTCAGTCAGCTTGAAGAAAAAGTGCTCGGATTCCTTGTCGATCGGCTTGGCGCCGGAAATCGTGGAAAAAGCGTTTTTCAGTTCGGCCGGTGTGTAGGTGGCACCGCATTTCTCGCAGTTGTCGCCGTACTGGTCCGGTGTGCCGCACTTGGGGCACTCGCCCTTGATGTAGCGATCCGCCAGGAACATCTTTTTTTCCGGGTCATAGGCCTGGACGATGTTGCGGGTGGCGATATGGCCCTTGTCACGCAGTGCCTTGTAGATGGACTCGGACAGTACCCGGTTCTCCTCGGAATGGGTGCTGTAGTAGTTGTCGAATGCAATGTGGAACTCGCCAAAATCCCGGATACGTTCCTTGTTGATCAGTGCAACGGACTCTTCCGGTGTCATGCCCTGCTTTTCGGCATGCAGGCTGATCGCGGTGCCGTGGGCGTCATCGGCGCAGACGTAGGTGCAGGTATGGCCACGCTGCTTCTGGAACCGGGCCCAGATATCGGTCTGAATGTATTCCACCAGATGACCCATGTGCAGTGGACCGTTAGCATACGGGAGGGCACTGGTGACGAGGATTTTGCGTTTTTTGCATTGATCAGACATGGGGAATCAGACTTGCTCCGGTCTACAGGGGGCGCATAAGGCGCAAAGCCGCCATTATATGCCGCTGTCAGCAGACACGGAAACTGTTGTTAGCCGTAAGACCCGTTTCCGTGTGATATCAAAAAGCACTTTAAATGTTTATGGAGGACGTCGATTGCATTATTGCTGTAACGGTTATTATCAAAACGTGAAGTATGACTTCGAGCTTTATGCGACAGATTTGGTGGTATCTCTGCCAAACATATCAGTCGGTCACTTTCAATCTCCTGATATAACCGGCTAATATGCATGGTTGTCCTCATCGATCCTGAGGTGTTGGCCTAGGTTCATTCTGGAGCCAATAGGTACTTTTGGCACTCACACGCTGATTGTTGATCCACCTCTGTAGTCCACCAACGGCCAGTCCATAGTGCTCCTTCCTTGTAACATCGCAGCGCGCAGCTGGATTGAGCCTCATGGCTATTCCATACCGGATCATTATGCAGGGTAGTGATAATCTGTAACTCTCGTTTAACCTTGGTTCTGCTCCACAGTAAGAGCTCTACATACGGCTGGACTGATGATTCGTTTCCCCAGTCCGTCAGCATTGGCCACAAGGGGCCAAGGCTCATCCTGCCATCGACAACCGAGAACTCTGCCGATACATGCGCAATGTTTTCATTTTCATAAAATTCTTTGGGAATCCAAATGCTTTTTGTGGTTGTTGCGTAGCGGGCTGTGCCTTGACCCTCAAATCTCAGTTCTGCATCAGCCATAGGATGAATGTAACCAATAAATCCGCCTTCCCTTATTATCGGAGGTGATGATAAAACCCGGTTACCTTCGGTATCATAGGCGTGAAGGGAATGGACAATCATCTCCACAGGGCCGTAGTCCCATAAACCGTAGTAACCATATTTACCCGCGGCAAAGTAGTAGCGGTTTCCAGAGCTATCAACGCTGATTTTCACATCAGTTGCTGAGTTTTGAATCTTCGGGGGGGAGCCATTCGCACCGGTAGAGATTAGAGTGCAAATTAACAGGGATTGTTTAATCCATTGTTTGAAAGAATTCATTGTACTGATCCCCCTTTGTTGTTTATTGAATCAAAAGCTGTAACAGAACGTTTCTTCTGCACAGCATGTGGTTAAGTGTTATCAGGCGTTGTTCCTGAATATTTTTTGACAATCGTTACCGCTAGATAGTTCTAAAGAAGGTAGGGTTAAAATGCTATGACTGATCACTTGAAGCGTGCGAGCTTGACTGTAGGCATGGAATGTTAATGTTGCTTACCATAGCAGGAGTTTCAAATGTTCACGCACTGCTGATGAATCACCCCAGTTGCCGGTCATGGGAAGCCAGGGACCAATACTCATCCGGCCGTCGACCACTGAAAAATCCACGGCAATATGTTGGATCTCCCTGTTGAGGTAAAAGGCGGCGGGTATTTGAAAAAGATCCGTGCTGGCATGGCGGGCCTTTCCGACACCCTTGAAGGAGAATTGAGCGTCTGGTGAAGGAACACCCTCTGTGGATGCCTGCGCAGGCGCATAATCGATGACGTTACCCTCGGTGTCATACCCCAGAATGCCATGGATCTTCAGCTGGGTTGGGCCGCCATCCCAAAGAAAACGGTAGTTGTATTCCCCGGTCGTGAACCGATAGTAATTCGAGCCGTCATGCTCCAGTTTTATCATGACATTATCTGCGGATGTGACCTTCGAGGGAGGAAGGGCATAGACGAGTGCCGGCATTATCAGTGCTAGCAGCATGACTGAGAGCAGGGAGTGAAATATGTATCGTTCTGTTGTCATTCTCCATGTCCTATCGGTCTGATGATAATTGTCTGCGTTGGCCACTTCGGATGATGGCCAATGTGTCACTGATAGGACATTAGACCGGCAGGCCAGGGAGAAGTTTCCTACAGAATGGACGATTTTTAGCCGTCTGTCCCAGGGATGTAATTGTAACGCGCAGTAGCGACAGCCGTTTCACCGGGGCTGTGGCAGGTATCGACAGTGTCGGGAAAATACTATGGCGCCGGTCTAACCCACCGAAGTAGAATGAACGTTTATAGTTAAAGTAACAGTCAAGACGGCCGGAGTGCTGTCAGGGGTTATGGTTTACTGATGTCAAAAGGCTATAAGGCGCCGGGTCGCAGGGCCTACGAGCAGGACAAGCCGCTGTTCCAGATCATGGATGAAGGCGGTGATGACTCGCCGACGCATCCGGTGTTTGCCGAGAACCGCGAAGTGAGAGAGGGTGCACGCGTGCAACCCTTGCCGGAAGACTTTGAGCCGGACTCAAGGTATATTCAGTTTTTGCAGTTACACCACGGCATTCCGCCGGAGTTCACCCTCGCCCAGTTGCCGGATTTCAAGCTGTACTGGCTGGAGACGGGGGAAGGCCGCAAGGCCTGGCAGAACCGTTTCAAGAATCATGTCATTTATCAGTGGAGGCGTCAGCAGAGTGAAGGAGGCCGGGAAAGTCATCGATCAACAGCTGAAAAGCTCACTGACACGAGCTGGTCAGACGCGTACCGAATCGACCTCGACGAAGACTGAGTCCTCAGTCCGTCCCGGTCGCGAGCACGAGTACGCCATCAATACCCTGTTCACCCTGCTGGAAGATGCGTTTCCGCTGAAATTCCGGCGTGCGTTTCCCTCGGCGGAAGACCAGGCGCGGGCCAAGAGTGTCTGGTTGCAATCGCTCAAGGAGTTCAGTCCCCGCCGGATCCTGCGGGCCGCCAAGAAAGCCATTGATAACACCCGTTTCTTCCCGGATCTCGCGGATATCCGGGAGCTGTGCAAGCTGCGGTTTGATGAATATGGGTTGAAGGAGCCACTGCAGGCGTATTACGAAGCCTGCAATGCGTCATCCCAGAGCCGGGATTATGGTTGGTCACATCTGGCAGTATATCTCGCTGCTCGGGAGACCGGGTGGTTTATGATTCGTGGCGAACCCCAGCAAACCGCTTTACCTGTCTTTGAGCGGAACTACGAGATTCTCTGCAACCGGGTGCTGGATGGCGAAGACCTGGAAGCAGACATTACCCGTGCACTGGAAAATACCCAGACCCGGTCGAGTACCGACTGCGCCGAAGAGGCTGCCCGGAAACAGCAGCAGGCACTGATGAAAGAACAGGGGATCGACCCGAAAGGCGGTCGCGCGGCCTTTTTGTCCATCAAGGACAAATTATCCCGGGGCTAATCCGCAGGGTTGTTGTGCTGGACCGGTGAGCGGCCAGCGCATGAGTGAATCACTGACTGGAATAGGTATGTCGGAAGTCATTAACAGAACAATGATTGAGCAGGTACTGAGACAGTACCACGACCCTTATCTGGGGATGGATCTGGTTGCTGCCGGGTGTGTTCGCGATATCGCTATAGAGGGTGGGCAGGTCCGTGTGGACCTTTTCATGGGCTATCCCTGTGGCGGTCTTGCGGCGGGTATTACCCGGATTCTTCAGGATTACCTGGAAGACCTGTCCGGCGTGACGTCGGCAGAGGTCACCCTGGCCTGGCATGTAGAATCCATGCCGACCCAGGGTAACCTGCCGGCAATGTCAGGCATTCGCAATATTATTGCGGTCGCTTCTGGTAAGGGTGGCGTAGGCAAGTCGACGACGACAGCCAACCTGGCGCTGGCGCTCGCGGCCGAAGGCGCCCGTGTGGGCGTGCTGGATGCGGATATTTATGGCCCCAGCCAGGGGCTGATGTTTGGTATCGCCGAGGGTGTTCGGCCGGACGTCATCACCGAAGGCGAACAGCAGTTCTTCCTTCCCATTGAAGCCCATGGCGTCCAGGTGATGTCCATGGCGTTCCTGGTGACGGAAAACACACCGATGGTCTGGCGCGGCCCGATGGTCAGCGGTGCCCTGCAACAGCTGTTGACCCAGACCCGCTGGGATAACCTAGATTACCTGATTGTCGACATGCCGCCGGGTACCGGGGATATCCAGCTGACCCTGGCGCAGCGGGTACCGGTGGCGGGCAGTGTGATTGTCACTACCCCACAGGATCTGGCGTTACTGGATGCCCGTAAAGGCATCGAGATGTTCCGCAAGGTCGATGTGCCGGTACTGGGCGTTGTGGAAAACATGGCCACCCATACCTGCACTAACTGCGGCCATACGGAACACCTGTTTGGCGAAGGCGGCGGAACCGTATTGGCTGATGAATATGATACTGAGCTGCTGGCCTCCTTGCCGCTGACCCTCCGTATTCGTGAACAGGCCGACGGAGGCAATCCTTCCGTGATAGCCGAGCC
This sequence comes from Kistimonas asteriae, assembly GCF_018263925.1. Taxonomy (GTDB): domain Bacteria; phylum Pseudomonadota; class Gammaproteobacteria; order Pseudomonadales; family Endozoicomonadaceae; genus Kistimonas; species Kistimonas asteriae. The sequence continues at coordinate 24,150 of NZ_JAEVHF010000014.1, read as the reverse complement.
GGATGGCGAGATCGCCATGACCTACCGCGAGTTGGCCCGCCGAATGGCGGCCAGGCTTTCTGTCAGAAATCGTCAGGCGCCGGCGGCGCCGACCATCAGCATCAGTGATGACTAAGGAATTGTGAACCATGCGGCTATGTGATCGTGACATAGAAGCCTGTCTGAAAAGCGGCCGGATCGTGATTGAGCCGCGGCCGACACCGGATCAGATTTCCGGTATCAGCGTGGATCTGACCCTGGGCAACAGCTTCCGGGTCTTCAATGACCATGCGGCGCCTTACGTGGACCTGAGTTGTTCACGGGAGCAGATTGACCAGACACTGAACTCCATCATGAGTAAGGAGATAGTGCTGGGGGAGAAGGAAGCCTTCTTTCTGCATCCCGGAGAGCTGGCGCTTGCGGTGACCCGTGAATCCGTGGGCTTGCCGGATGACCTGGTGGGCTGGTTGGATGGTCGTTCTTCCCTGGCGAGACTGGGCCTGATGGTTCATGTGACCGCGCACCGGATTGATCCGGGCTGGAGTGGCCAGATCGTGCTGGAGTTTGTGAATGGTGGCAAGTTGCCAATTGCCCTGCGCCCCGGGATGACCATTGGTGCGATCAATTTTGAAACCATGACCGGCGCGGCGGAAAAACCCTATAACAAGCGCAAGAACGCCAAATACCGCGATCAGCACAGTGCTATCGCGAGTCGAATTGGTGAAGACTCTTCCGTTTGATCAAATAAACCCAATCAGGCTGCCCGGGTGGTGTCAGCCTGTTCCTCCATGGCTGGTGGCGAAATGGCATAGGCTTGCCCTTTGTGTTTTTCCTTGTAGCAAACCCATAAAAAATAAACGAGTGCAGACACAGTCAGCAACGTCAGGATGATGCCTGATGAGAGGTGATCGACGACTGTTGGTTCCTCGGTTTTATAGAGATCGTTATATTTGTGCTGAAACATATCCCCTAATCCCGTACCTAATGTGCCGGTATAACTTAATACGTAGAACAGAGGCCTGAAGTGTGATGACAAGGTTCTAATAAGCGCAGACTTCTCATTAATGTGCTTAATTGCCTTGAATACTTTTTTACAGGGAGAGTGAAAAAAACGATGTTTAATATTACCCTGATTTTCACGCTGGACAATGAATTCACCGCAATCATGAATGCCAAATAATATGCCGGTGAACAGCATGATAAACATCCAGTTAAAAGCCCAACCGTGCTCTTGCCATTGTAGGCTAATACTTCTGACAGGATGGGTACTGCAGCAAAATTATACCCCATGGGGGTAAATAATTTTTCTAAATCCCTGTAATTGTCACTGTCAGTATGTGATGTGATTGAATGCGATTGTCTGCGTCGTGTTGTCATGGGAATGTTTGGTCTTGGGATGTCAATGTCATCACTGATGTTGTCGTCGCTCTGGATTATGAAGTTTGTTGTTCTGGGTCGGACAGGGTGCAAGTCTATATTTTCGTCCCGCTGGCTGAATGACTCGTCAGCTGTATGCCAGGAGATATTGTCAGATGCGTCGCAGGATGAATGACTGGAATGGGTTGAGGGCTCTTGCGTGTCTTTTATGAGCTTAACTGTGCGATAGTCCCAGGTAACACACAAATCAGTCTGTGCGCTGTTGTCTTCCTGTGTGTTCTCGGGTTGGTTTAGAGCATGATGTATGAACCATGGTATTGGTTTCCAAAAGCGTTAAAAGCTATTGGACATTTAGAATGTGATATTTTCTTCATCGATTAAAATGAAAGCGGTCTATAGAATTGACAAAATCTGATATAAGCAGAAAAAAAGAGCACATATCTGGTTTCCTTTCCGTTTTATCCGTCAATTTGACGCTTATGCGCTGCAATACCATACTCTTTGAGCGGTCAAACCAGTCTGCTTCCGGGTGCTGGCCTGTCTGTTGATATGGGTCAATAATGGCTTTCTCGGAAGTGTAATACTGAGCCTACAAGCAGCGAAGAATAAGATCAATCGCAAGTGGAGCGTGCCTTTACGCAGTCAGTAGCAGGCCGGCACTTTTTGTTCGCAAGCTGCGAATCCCTGGACTACAGGAGGCTAACGATGCTTTCGCTTGATTCTCTTGGTACGGATACAGCCGGCACAACCGATAGTGACTGGCGGCAATTGACCGCCGCTGATGTAATGACCCGTGATGTCCGTACTGTCCCGCTTGACTGGTCTGTTGACCGTCTCTCACGCTTTCTCACCGATAACGCAATCTCTGGTGCACCGGTGGTGGATGAGGCCGGTCGCCTGACCGGGGTGGTGACACTGACGGATATTGTTCGTCAGACCGGTTCCGGTCTGCTGGATCTCGCCCAGCGGGATGACAGCTTTTACCAGGGGCTATTGGATCGTGAACTTTCCGATGAAGAACAGCGGGCTTTCCACGAGGCTGTCGACGATGGTGTCCTGATCTCGGATATAATGACACCTGTCGTGTATAGCGTGGCTCCCGAAACGCCGATGACCGAAATGGTGGATGCCATGGTGCGGGGGCATATTCATCGGGTTCTGGTGACTCAGAACCGTCAGGTGATCGGTATTGTCACGGTACTGGATCTGTTGCGAATCATTACCCGGAACTAAAGTCCCTCCCAGGGATGATCTGGATCAAGGTCATCCCTGATAGTGTCCCTTTCAGCACAATACCTCACAAAACTTAACCTAACTCAATAATTCTGCCTCAGCAGGTCGCTATGATGCGGTCAGTGATCAGGGCGCCAGGCGCATGACCATGGCGTTTCCTGCAGAAAAACTGATCTTAGGCTGCCTGATCCGGGCAATGATAACCCAACACTCGAAACAGAAAGGGTTAGTGCATCTGTCCGGTATTGCTATGGGATTAAGGTGTTACGGATGCTGGAAAATTTCGGGTCTTATCTAAAGCGAAGACGTAGGGACAACGGACTGACACAGGACCGGCTGGCGCTGGCGCTTTCGTGTCATTCTAACACCCTGGGGGGCATTGACTCAGTGACTATCAGTCGCTGGGAGCGGGGAACCACGGAACCTACGCTGGAACGGCAACGCCATGTCATCCACTTTTTCCAGGATGATGCGGACCAGGTGCTGCCATTCCGTTCTGCGCGCCCCAACCTGTTGAGTCCCGAGCAATCGGTGGGATACCTGATCAGGCATTATCTCAATTCTCCCAAACTGGGCAGCAAGGTGGGGACCTTCCCGGAGAAGGAAAACCGCAAATATGAAATTCGCCACTTATCCGGCAGTGATGTGGATGATCCGTTCATTGAATTGATCCTGGATTATGATCATTCCATTTTCGAGGCGGGACTTCCGGTCAGTCATGAGTTGTTGCATGGCTGGATCGGGCATAGCAATGTGCTGAGCGTTGTCAGTACCAAGTTCAACCACTATTTCGGCCACCTGATTGCATTGCCACTGGCGGAAGATATCTATTGGCGACTGATCCATGGCGAAATGGAAGAGGCGGAGATTCGCAACAGCGATATCGTACCGCCGGAAGAACCCCATGGGTTGTATATCTATTCTCTGTACGGTGCCAGTAAGATTGCGGCAGCCTTGCTGTTGATCGAGATGGCGCATTATGCCGGAAAATACCTGGAGTCGATTCGCCATATTGGCGGGCTTTGTGCCACCAGTGATGGTGCACGTCTGGCGCGGTCTTTTCATTTGCAGCCTGGCCATGTGGGGCCGGAAGTCGCCCATGGCCCGGTGCGTTACCAGGGACGGGAGGTGCAGTACCTGACCTATACAGCGCCGTTAGCGGCTATTCTGAAGGATGCCGGTTTACGAAGGATCTTACCGTTGCATTAGGTAGCATGGAATATCACTGCCAGCGGTAATATGTGTTGGCAGTGATAAAAATAACAATCCCTTCAACTTCATTACCTGTTTTTCCTGACGATTATTTTTCTGGGAACTAAAAGCATTATCCATAGTCTACATAAAATGAAGTAAAGCTTTGTAATATTAGGTGGATTGTGGATTCTGTAGCAGTTAATAGGTTGTTTCATACGCTATCCAGTGTGGAAAATAATGAATCCTCTCAGGATGTGGTGCGTTATGATGGCAACCAATTTCTGGTTGGAGAGGGCAACAGAAAATTATTGGCCTTTCTGGGGGGAGTGAAGCGTCTGGTATCCTTTGTTTCCTGTTGCCAATGTCATTGGTTGGATGAAAAACTTGAACAAGTTAATAACAGAAATCAGTCTGAGCAGGAAGCTGCAGTTGAGCGCCTGAATGCATTGTTTAATCTTAATCTAATGGATAGGTCAATTACTGTCAGCATGGCGCTTAGGTGTTGCACAACAGAATTGCAACTAGCGAATGGGCGGTTGATGCCGCTTCCCGCAGATAGGACAGTTTTTTTCCGAGAAGATAAAACTCAATTTATAGGGGTTAGAGAAGAAGTTTGTACACCTGCTGATATAACACTCATAGCTCATAGGGATTATCGAGTTGTTTATGACACTGAAGCAATTGAGAGAAAGTTTGATAATAGTCGGCGTGATGCATTAAAACAGCAGTTTAAGCAAACGAGATCGCCTGCATTTGATCAATGGATCCTTTCATTGCTCGAAAAACTTGAGGGTTTTACTGATATTAAAGAGCCATCTTCAGAAATAAAACGAAGAGCCATTTCAAGCGCTAACGATTACGTAACTTATTATACAGACCAAACCACACAATCCGGAATCGCGCAGAGTATTGGCAGGAAAAAAAACATGGAGGATTGGGTGATCCCTTGTCGATCAGAGCCTGTAGGTCAGGACACTACGCTTATTGAGCATGGCTTGTCATTTGATCGTAATAAAGTGGTTGGTGTGCAGGATGGGCATCAGCGAACAGAGAAAGCAGTCAGTGAAGACCACTTTACCGCAGCATTTGTGTCGAGAATGTTACCCTATGAATTGGAACAACAATTGATGATATGGCATGAGCTTGACTTGCCGGATCCTTCCGACGCAGTGAGAACTTATAACCCACTTAAGTTATCGTTTACGGCTGTAGACAGGATGGCATTTGAAAAGGACGGTGGGACAACGGCTGTTGTTGCAATGGTTATCGGTTCGACACTTTTTGTCTGCAATGTGGGTGATTCCAGAGCGATATTGATAACGGCTACAGGCAGAGTTTTTCAAGCCAGTGAAGATGCAAGATGTGGATTTGATGAAACTCAATCCTCTGAAACCTCTCAATCACCTGATAAGTATACCCAGTCAGCATTAAAACGCGGAGGTTTTGTGTTTTCTGGTGGAGTGTTTGGGAACCGTGTTAATGGAGAAGTAGAGCCCGCGCGTACCATTGGTGATCACAATTTTGGTGGATCACAGTTTACCTATGCGTTAAACCCTCGCCCGAAAATTGTACCATTCACAGATGAGATACTGGATGAGATGTTGAATGAAAGGCCGTATGAAAGAGTGCCAGGTGACGCCAGCCTGAAAGACTGCCTACTGGTATTAGTCAGTGATGGCGTAACAGAAAAAAGCTCCTCACAACAAATCGGTGATTTAGTTTGCCTTTTGTGGCAGGACGGGTTTAGCTCAGAGGAGATTGCAGCTTATTTAATAGAAGCTGCACTCCAATGTGGTAGTAAAGATAATATGACTGCGTTAATAACCCCTGTCTCTGCACTGTATCCTGATTAAGCGTTATTGCGTTTTTGTGTTTGCTGTATGCGACTCAAAATACCGCGCAACATATTCATTTCCTCAGACTCTGGCCGTGCCCGGTTAAAGAGCCGACGCAGTTTGGTCATGGCATTGCCGGGATGCTGTCGAATGATGAAATTCACATTGTATAGTGCTTCTTCCAGATGCTGGTAAAATTGCTCCATGGCGTTGGCATCCGGGTAAGTGGTCATGTCCTCATCCGAGTCAGTCTCTGTTTCCATGTGTGCTTCCAGACTTTGCCGGATCTCGTAGCAGAGAATCTGTATCGCTGACGCCACATTCAGCACGGGGTACTCCGGGTTGCCGGGAATGCAGACGTGGTAGTTACACTGCTGCAATTCCTCATTGGTCATCCCCATCGTTTCCTGGCCAAACACCAACGCGACCTGACTGTTTTCAGCTTCCTGAATCACCTGCTGGCCACAAGTCCGGGGGCTTAGCATCGGCCAGGAAAACGAACGGCTGCGGGCTGAGGTGCCGATGACCAGCGAGCAGTCGGCTATGGCCTCAGCCAGATTATCCACTACCTTGACCTGATCAATCAGGTCAGCGGCGCCAGCGGCCATAGTGTCGGCATCCGGATGGGGCCAGTGCGGCGGGCTGACCAGGGTGAGGTGGCGCAAGCCCATGGTTTTCATGGCGCGCAGGGCGGATCCGATGTTACCCGGGTGCCAGGTACGGATCATGACGATACGGATGTTATCCAGCATAGTGGCAGATGTACTTGTCTGAAAACGGCGTATTATCAGCGATACCTTCGGAGTATGGGAAGTGTTGCGACTACGGGTTGGTCTGCCTGACACCCTTGTCATTGAAAACCCTGACGCTAATCGTTACCTCAACCCTGAAGGCTGCTAGAATCCGCATCCATTTTCCTTTGTGTTGTCATAGCAGCATATCCTGATCCCTACCGGCGTCCTGATGGTATGAGCCCGGTTGCAGAGTGAAATAGCGCAGTAAGCATGAATAAAACCACCGAACGTGAGGTTTATCGCTGGTTACGCAGCCAGAAGCAGGCAGCAGGACGCTGGCTTGGCTGTGTCATGGCGTTTGGTATCGGCAATGGTTTGATGATCATTGCCCAGGCCTGGTTATTAGCCACTGTCGTCCATAGCCTGGTGATGGCAGGCGAGGAACGGGCAGCGATTCTTCCATATCTGGGGGGATTCCTGCTGGCCAGTCTCGTGCGGGCCGGCTGTCTACTGGGGCGTGAACAGGCTGGATTTCGGGCCGGTCAGGCAGTCCGCCAGCAGGTGCGGCGTTTGCTGCTGGACCGTATGGGGCAGCTAGGGCCGGCAGCCGTAGGCCGGCGGCCGGCGGGTGAGTGGCTGACGCTGCTTCTGGAACAGGTGGAAGAGCTGCAGGATTTCTTTGCCCGTTACCTGCCGCAAATGACCCTGTCAGTGGTTATCCCCTTGTTGATCCTGGCTGTGGCGTTGCCGCAGAACTGGGCGGTTACCCTGATCTTCCTGGGGACGGCGCCACTGATCCCTTTGTTCATGATTCTGGTCGGCATCAAGGCGGCAGACGCCAACCGTCGTAACTTTCAGGCATTGTCCCGCTTGAGCAGCCACTTCCTGGATCGGCTGCAGGGGCTGGCTACCCTGCGCCTGTTTAACCGAAGCCGTCAGGAGAAAGCCATGGTTGAGTCGGCCTCAGAAGCCTTCCGGGTCAAGACCATGCAGGTGCTGCGACTGGCATTTCTCTCCTCGACCGTTCTGGAATTCTTTGCCTCTGTGTCCATTGCATTGACGGCGCTTTACCTGGGCATGAGTTACCTCGGATACCTGAATTTTGGTCACTGGGGAAGCGAACTGACGCTGTTCACTGGCCTGTTCCTGCTCCTGTTGGCGCCGGAGTTTTATCAGCCGCTACGGGAACTGGGAACGTTCTATCATGCCCGCGCCCAGGCGATTGGTGCTGGTGATCGTCTGATGCATTTCCTTAATGAACCCGTACCGACGCGCCCGGAAGGAGGGCTCGCCTGTCCCGCACAACCGGCAGTCGAGATTGTCTGTGACCGCCTCACCGTGCAGGCTCCGGATAGTGACAAGGTGCTGTTGAATCAATTGTGCTTCACTGTGGCGCCGGGTGAGCATCTGGCCGTAGTTGGACTGTCCGGTGCTGGTAAAAGCACGCTGCTGAATGTGCTCCTGGGTTTTCTCGATTATCAGGGCAGCCTGAAGATCAACGGGGTTGAATTGCGAGAATTCAATCCGGATCACTGGCGACGCCAGCTGACCTGGCTGGGGCAGAATCCGCTGCTGGTGTGCGGCTCAGTGCGGGACAATGTCCGGTTGGGACGACATGAATTGTCGGAGGACGCCATTAACAAGGCCTTGCAGCAGGCTCATGCGGATGAAATTGTCGCGAACCTTGAGCAGGGCCTGGATACCTCCCTGGGCGAAGCGGCCAGCCGGCTGTCCGTTGGACAGGCGCAGCGCATTGCCCTGGCCCGTGCGATTGCCCGATCCGCACAACTGGTATTGCTGGATGAGCCGACCGCCAGCCTGGATCATGTCAGTGAACGGCTGGTGGACGATGGCATCCGGCATTACAGTGCAGGCAAAACGGTGTTGATGGTGACCCACCGTCCGCAACAGGTACAACGTGCAGACCGCGTGCTGGTGCTCGATGGCGGAAAATGCATCGCGTACGGCGATCCGGACAGACTGCGCGCGCAGGACGGGCCATTCGCCCGACTCTGGAAAATCTGGGAGCAGGAGCTGGATGACATGACGCCGATGGCCACCTCGGCAACGAAGGGAGTGACAGAGCATGCGTGAGTTGCTGCCTTTCCTTAAACTGTATCGCCACCACAGTCTGCAGATGGGGCTGGGAATCATCCTGGCACAGGTGACGCTGGCGGCGAGTGTTGGTCTGCTGGCGCTCTCTGGCTGGTTCATTACCGCGACAGCGATTGCGGGGCTGACCCTGGCCACGGCACAGGTCTTTAACTTTTTTACGCCAGGTGCCGGTGTTCGCGGATTTTCGATAGTGCGTACGGCGGGCCGTTACTTTGAGCGGGTGGTCAGCCACGATGCCACGTTTAAATTACTGGCCCGACTCCGGGTCTGGTTCTATGGCTGTGTCGAACCGCTGGCCCCGGCAGGTCTGCGACGGTTCCGGCAGGCGGATCTGCTTAACCGGATGGTGGCAGACATTGATGCGCTGGATAACCTCTATCTCCGCCTGTTAACGCCGTTGATCTGTGCGATCCTCGGTGTGGTCGGATTAATCGTGCTGGCCAGCCTGTTTTCACCGGCGGCAGTGGTGCCTTTGGCGGCCGTTCTTTTGCCGGCTTTGTTACTGCTGCCCGTGTTATTTTACCGGTTGGGTAACCGGGCGGGACAGGCTGTGACAGAAGCGAAAGGTCAGTTGCGTACCCGGTTGCATGATTATGTGGCTGGGCAGGCCGAATTGCTGATCTTCGGGGCTGAACCCACCTACCGTGCGGCGGTTGAGGAAGAAGAGGCACAGCTGATCGGTCAGCAGTCCATCCTCGCACGAGTCAACGGGTTTGCAGTGGCGCTGGTCACGGTATTGGCTGGCTTGACCCTGGTCTGGCTGTTGTGGGTGACGGCGGCTGAGGTATCGACGGGGGTATTGGCTGGGCCCATCATGGCGATGCTGGCATTGGCGACGTTGGCCGCCTTTGAGGCGATCATGCCATTACCCGGTGCCTTCCAGGTACTGGGTCAGGTAAAACGATCAGCGGCACGGTTGAATGAGGTCACGCGTCAGACGCCAATGGTCAGCTTTCCCGATGAAAACCAGAAGGTTCCCGTCGTTGATGGAAAAGGCATGGCGGTGACAGTGACAGGACTCAGTTTCCGTTATCCGGGAATGATCGGTGACCCCGTCCTGGCTGGGTTTGATCTGAGTGTGCGTGCTGGCGAGCGTATTGCCATCACCGGTCATACCGGGTGTGGCAAATCCACCCTGTTGCAGTTGCTGAGCCGGGACTGGAATCCGGATGCCGGTACGATGGCTATTGGGGACTGTCCCATTGAGCGACTGTCTGAATCCACCCTGCGCAACGTGATGGCGGTGATGCCGCAGCGCATCCATGTGTTCAGTGCCACGCTCAGGGACAACCTTCGAATTGCCCATGAACAGGCCAGTGATGAGGCGTTGATGACAATACTGTGCCAGGTGGGGCTTGATCGCCTGACAGGCGGTGAGGATGGACTGCTGGATCTTTGGCTGGGGCAGGGCGGTGTGCCGTTGTCGGGCGGAGAGCAGCGGCGACTGGGATTGGCCCGGGTACTATTGTGCGACAGTCCGTTACTATTACTGGATGAACCGACAGAGGGGCTGGATCCCGACACCGAAGACAGGATCCTTCAGGTGCTGAATGATGCAACGCATGGCAAAACGCTGTTGATGGTAACCCACCGGAAAGCCCCCCTGACACTGGCCGACCGAATAGTCTCTCTGTAATTCATTTTCGATGATAAACAGGATTGCGGTATTCGCCAGAGAGGACTGTTCAACACCTGCTGCAGGAAGCAGCAGGTGTTGCGCGATCCATGGGGGAAGTTAATAAACTTAAAACCGTTTGAGCGACAACAGCAGGGTAATTGGCACCAGGGCAAAGGCGCCCAGAATACCCGGGAGAGAGGCCGCCCAGTGATGCCAGCTGAAGGTCAGTCCACCGGTAAAACCGTAAACCATTAGCTGCAGCGCCACCACGACCACCACTGAATAGAGGCGCGCACTGGTACCCAGGGCAAACAGCAGGGCGAGGGCAGTGGCCAGGGTAATCGCAATCCATGGCAGGGTGATGGTCACCAGACCAGAAAGGAAGATGGCAGTGTTTCGGTGCAGCCAGTCGGGCAGGGCATCCACAATTGCAAACTGCTGGGCAAACGACAGCGCCGGCTCCAGAAGGGGCAGCAGTGCCAGTGCGAAAAAGAGCGAGATATAGGTTTTTTTTATTATCAGCCGCATGGGGGACATCCCTGTTCGATAGCCCAATAATGATATGTGCTTCGAGACAGGGTGTACATCCATGATGTTGACCCTGTCATTGATCCCCGCGGTTGTACAAACGTGTAGGCGTTGTTTATTCCCCGGTGAAAATCTCAGCCACCATGCAGCGTGCGCTGCCGCCTCCGACTGTCTCCAATGTATCCAGCGGTGCAGAGACCAGTGTCCCATAGCTTTCCAGTGTCGCGCGCTGTACGGATGTTAAATGATCTCGTGCCTGTTGAGAGAGCAGTATCAGTGGTTCTCCCTTCCGGCTTTTGAGTTCCAGCAGGTTGCCCGCCATATGGCCCACCTGTGCCGGTGTGATGTAGATCAGCTCCCTGTCCCCGAGCTGTTCTATCACCTGCCCACGTTCCTTGGCATTGGGAATACATTGTTCGCACAGTACGGCAAATCGGGTACCGATACTCAATATGACATTGGTATGGTAGATCGTCTGACCATGCTGATCAATCGCATGAAAAAATACCGGTTGATAACCGGCCTGGCGGGAAAACGTTTCAGTCAACGCGAGGCTGGTACGGGGAGACAGTGCAGCAAACGCCTGCTGATTGATCCGATCCAGTACCAGGCTGCCCGTGCCTTCCAGCGCTTCACCGACGTTGGATGCCTGGCGGAGGTCGTGTTGATCTGCCAGAGAGATACTGGCGTCATCGAGTCGTTGTTCCAGTGCCTGCAAACGCACTTCATTCTGGCGGGTAGGAACCAGCATCGGGAAGATATAAAGCTCTGTTGCATGGTTGGCTGCAGGCAGGGTGAGGAACCAGTTGTTGGGAAAAGTGGCTTCGGGGGTGGGAACATCATCCCGGCTGGGCATTGATAGCACCCTGACGCCGTGTGTTTCAAGTGCCTGGCGAAGTCCGGCGAATTCAGCGAGTGCATTGTGCCGGGTAATGTCGGCCGCCTGGTCAGGGATGTTCTGGAAATAATTGGTGACGGCTGTTTCGGGATTAAACCCGAAGTGGTCGGGTGAAATCATGACCACGGTATCAGTGGTCTGGCTGGGATTGGCCTGGCATACCATCGTTATAAAGGTACTGAGAAAAACGAGCGTCAATAGATGACAGGTCGTTCGCCAGAGTGCGCTCATGGATGGGGTTGCGAGCGTATTCATACCGGTGATCCTCACAGTTATCCTGTTGCGGAGTCACCAATATAGATGGGCTCGGAAGGGATGCCACTGACTGACGAGTCAGCAGCGCTGTACACTGTGTCTGTGCACGAAGCTGTACGCTTCTTCAAGCCGCTGTGCGATCAACTCAATGGTCGATCCTACCTCGCAGGTTTTTGGTGTTGCCCCGGCGTTTTTTGCTGTCGAGGCGTTTCTTGCGGGCTGTCTGACTGGGACGGGTGGCAACACGCTTCTTGCGAAACACCGCGACGGAGCGGATCAGTTCGCGTAACCGTTCCAGGGCGTCAGCCCGGTTTTTCTCCTGGCTGCGGTATTGCTGAGCCTTGATGATGATCACACCCTCAGAGGAAATGCGTTGATCCTTCAGCGCCAACAGCCGGTGTTTGTAAAACTCGGGCAGCGAGGAGGCCGCGATATCAAAGCGCAAATGGATGGCGGTTGAGACCTTGTTGACATTCTGTCCCCCGGCGCCCTGGGCGCGGATGGCGCTGAGTTCAATCTCACTGTCGGGCAGGGAAACGTTTGTAGAAATTTGTAGCATGACAATAAAGCTCGACCTGAACTGGCTCAAGGTATCCGGTGGATTTGCGTTGGAGCTCTTCAACCGATCAGAGCACATAAATATCTTATCTATATTTGCATGGGGCTCATCATACTGTTTTTAGTGTCGGTCAGCAGTCACCTTTTTGGCTGTTGATTCTGTGGTGTTGTGAGCAGTCATTCTGTGAGGCTTCTCATAGCCTGACACTAATGTTAGTTTTTGATCAATCAAATAACCGTGGAGGTTAGCAAAAGTGATAATTTAAAGCAGGTAGTGTTGTAATGACATGAATGTTTCCAATCCAGGTGAACAGCTTCAATTTATTATCGCTTTCCGATGGGGGTGCCAAAGCCAAAGCAGTGTCACGTGGAGAGGGTGAAAACGAGGAGGCCAAGTGTGGATATATTGGTTCTGATGTCGAGCTCATGGGTCATGAATCAGATCCGTTGAGTACATAGATATAACAGTCCCCAGTAAGGGTGATGCTGCGCACGCGGATCAAACGTTTGAATCACAAGGCTATCCGCTTCTCACACTCAGAGGAGCTACACGACAAAGTCATTAAAGAATTTTTGTGGGCTAATTAAATGCGGGCAATGCATTTTACCTTTTTGTTAGATTGATTATATATTGCTAAATGAAATAACAAGCGCACGATCAGTATATTAATAGTAAGAACTTTCTTTTTTTTTTTGAAGTCAGAGTATAAGGTATCTTCGTACTAGTTTTATGAAAGGATTTAGACGTTATGCAGGCTATAGATAATAATGGTAATAGCCTTATGGCAGCAGAGCGCCTTCAAAGAGCAGGGCAAGATGGTTGTTGTGCTCGATTTTCTCGTTTCGTTGTCAGGATTGTCCAGGGTGTAAAGGCTTTTTTTGATGAACTGATTATTAGGATTATCAATTGCTTTCATCCAGAGGATCAGGATCATTTTGGTGCTCCAGAGTGTGTAGGCAGTACCCTGTCCTTAGTATCACAGGCTTCAGATGACATGGATCTTGAGTGTGATCATGACATTGCTACTGCCAACGAGTGTGCTGTGTGCCTGACTGAAGGCGAACTAATACAGTTGTCAGGCTGTAACTTGAGAGCCCATGCCGGGTGTATACGAGATGCTGTGAGAAATGCGATAGCGAACTACGATCCAAGCCACGTTAATTTTCATTATAACGTTGACCTTGTTGTGTTACCTTGCCCACTCGCAAGTTCCGCCCCTGACGGAGCCCATGAGGAGCACCCAGCTATAAGGTGTATGAGGCTTGATAATAATGACATTACAGAGAGGGATATCAATTTTAAACTTGAATTGACGACATTTTGTTCTCGTGTTCAAGGTGACGCGATGGCGCAAAGGCCAGAATTTCAAGCAGATAACAGTCTGTTTTCTTGTAGGGAGTTTGTGGTTACATGCAGAAGGTGTCGTGGTACACAGAGATTCTTCAGTGCCCCACGTAAGGATTTAATGCATCGGTGTCAAGGTCTTATAAATGGTAAGTTATGTGGGAGAGTGATATGCCCTGTCTGTGAGGAGGATTATCACCCTAATTTAACGTGTCAACAGAAAAGGGAGATTGTGAAAAATGAAGTAGATAATCAGGCAAAAATGTTGCGTGATAGGCTTGGCATTTACGAACTAGTGCTGTCAGGGAGTGACGAGCATGCTCGTCCTTGCCTTAAGTGCAATCAGCTAATAGAGCATGACGGGGGTTGTTTGCAAATAAATTTGGGTACCCATGCTGGAGTAAATAATACAGTTCGTGCTCAAGCAGCAGGAGTAGATCCAAATAATTGCTCTCATAATATGTGTTGGGATTGCTTAGAAGATTGGCCAGAGGCAATGAAAAATAGGAATCATGGTTATTATAAATGTAGCAAAAGCAAACGTGATGCTAGGGACCATAGAAAAGCTAAATATAGTGAAAAAAAATGCCTGATTGATAAAGAGTTGTCGAATTTAACCGGTTTGCCCGATAAGCAACGAAGAGCGTATGGGTAATAATTATAATAGAGGCAAAAAAACAACAAGAATATAGATGCAGCAACCAACAACTCAAGGTCGCGTTTCAAACAGGTTGATCCCACATTCTGGATATGAACTCTCCGATGACTTTGTCGTGTAGCTCCTCTGAGTATGAGAAGCAGATAGTCTTGTGATTCAAACGTTTGATCAGCGCTGTCAGTCTATTCAGCGTTGCGTTTGTCCTGCAGCCGAACACATGAGCAGTCACATGCTGATGACGTGGTCTTCGTCGACAGGAAGGGCTGACAGGACTGCGGTGGAAAAGCGTTGCCACCGGTTCTTTGAGCACGGTATGACAGGGATTCGCTGAAGCAAGCGTTTATCGCTGTAGAGTGAAACCTGGTGAATACTAACCATCTGATGCAGAAGGCATGATGCTATCTTGCGGACGGTTGCCAGTAGTGACTGGGGCCGTACACAGGTACAACCCCAGCAAGATTGAACTATACGTTATGTGCCTTCAAGCCAATCCCGAATATCAGATGGTTAGATAACACTTTCTCCTGTCCGTTGATGATGAGGGAACCATTAACATAGAGAAGATCCTCAAACCGTATGTCTTCGTCTTCACTGTTGATTCGCTCAAACAACACATAGATGCCTGTTCTGAGGAAGGCGCTGCCCGGAATCGGTTCCAGTTCCAGTAATGGGACTTCGCCCCAGATATGATCGTCCGGGTTTTTACCGAATGTGGTGATCACGCCTTCGAACAGGTTGGTCGCGAGATTCAGGTAGGGAATACCTTTGAGCACATCCAGGTTGTTGATCTCAGGGACGTTACCAAGAACCGATTTGATTTTCTCGTAGTAGACGCTGCTGTCTGTATCCAGCTCGTACAAGTCAAATCGCAAGTTGACCCAGTCACGAAGCAGTACATTCCGGAAGACGCCCCGATAGAGAAAGGTTGGCGCATGCGATCCATCACTGACCTGGAACTCCGAGGCGAAGGTCGCATCATTGGTCTCACCGTCGAGATCCTGCGGATTTCGGGTATCAACCTGAATTTTGATCAATCCTTCATTGTCTGACGTGAAATCTGGCAGATTGTCGATGTACAGCTTGAAGAGATCGACACTCATCTTTTTGATATCAGAATCTGGATAGCTTAAATCGGCTAATAAATCGCTGGAGGCAGATACGACTTCATACTCGGTGTTTCGCTTTGGCCTTTTGTCTTCATTGAGGTTCACAAAGCCGATTTCGAGGGCTCTTTCTGACATGTTTCTTCTCCTCTCCGGTTTTTATTGTTGCCACGCATTTATCACCCTTAGCTTCGCGGCATGTTCCATCACACTCAGTCCAGCGTAGCGGGTTAACTGCCTCGATTCATTGATGGTCATCAGGTCTGGTGTCGTAAACGAACTAACAACCGCGCTATTAATCTGCCGGGCAAATCAGAGCACCGGGAAAACGCCCATCTCAGGATGCCACTAAAAAAAGGGATGTTTACAGCAAGACCTGGCACCGTTTTGTACACACGACGGTAGATTGATTAAAAAGGGGAAGTAGTGATTAAGCGGCTATCTACCTCCGGTTCAGCGACGCGCCTAGGTGAGGAACTGTGTTGAAACAAACCCCCAGACGATAGCGCCGACACCGCCAATCTCTCCGACAATCAGTGGCAACATGCCCCATGTTGTCAACAGGCCTGGATTCTTGAACTGGTTTTTAACCTTGTTCTGGATACCCAGTTTGAAATACTGCGCAATGGAGGCCGCAAAGAAAACCAGCGGTACCCCGGTAATGACTAACTGAACGTCGATTGAATAGGGGCTGTACGTTAACAGCTCTGCCATCACCAGGGCGGCAAAGCTGTATAAGAGAGCTGCTCTGTGTGCAACATCGATGTAGAGTGGCGCCCGCTGAGTCGGACTTGTCATGATGCCGCGGAATTTCAGAACACCGGCTATCATGCCTGTCAGCAGGAAAATCCCTGACGCTAATAATGTTATTTTTACGGCTAAAGTCACGCTGGTATTCCATTGCAGGATGGGTGCATCGTGACGGTGCTGAAGGTCATCAGCACCGTCAATCGTGGGTGTGTTGTGTTAATGCGTGTTCAGGCATATTACTGAGACGCTGGACATCTTTCGAATGATTAGAGTTTTGATGCCCATATGGCCAACCGGTGCTTGATGGCTTTCTGGGACACCTGCTCTTCAGGGATCGGCTGTATCACCTTGTCGTGTACCAGCAGACGATAAATGTATTCAAGTTTTTCATTGACCGAATCAGTGGCCTCAAACTCAACCACGCCTCGTGATTCACCGTACTTCATACCCGCAGCGATGGCTTTTTTGACTAACGCTTTTTCATCTTTAAGTTTCTTCATTTCTGATCCTGGATGCTAATGGTCATTCAGCGAACGGGGTTAGCATTGTATGTGCTATGCAGAATGCAGCGCGTTGGACATATTGTTATTCGTATTGAAAGAACCGTACAGGTATTTTTGGGATATGGACTGTCTGGTTCTTTTTTGCCAGCGTCAACCGGGTTGCATAAACGCCATTTTCAGCCTCAGACAGCTTGGGTACTATAGGCTGATGGATAGGAAGGCCACCTATGACGATTTGTGCACATCTTTAAAGCGGAGCATATCGGCCAGTTGTTCTTCCCGCTCCGGGGTGAAACCGCAGGTCTGCGTCCATTCCCTGGGATTTTCGTAGGTGCCAAACAGCATGTCCCACCAGACGATATCGCCGTAGTTATTTTTGTGGCGGCCTGCCTGGTGATGAACACGGTGCATTTCCGGGCGTTGGAAGATAAAACCGATCCAGCGGGGTGTCTTGATGTTGGTGTGGTAAAAGAATTCACCGACAGCAGTGCAGAACGTGTAAATGGCGCCAGCTTCGAGTGACAGGCCGAGCAGCGAGTAGACCAGTAAACTGCCTAAAATGGAATTGACCAGCATCTCACCCGGATGCTTGTAAAATGAGGTGAGAACCTCTAGCCGACGGGGGCTGTGGTGTATCTGGTGGAACGTGACCCAAAGGAAATCCGACTCATGGCGCCACCGGTGCCACCAATAAAAGACAAAGGTCGCAATAAAATAAGCGATGACGCCGCCGACAGCCGGAGAGACATAATGCGACAGCCTGAAGATAGACCAGGAGGAGAGCCACGCTTCCCATGTCACGCCTGCCAGCAGGACAACACCGAGCTGTACGGCATTCAGAATGAGTACCCGGACTGGCCATGTTTTTATTTCGGGCAGTTTCCAGCCGACAAAGAGCCGTTCAATAAGCAGGCATCCCGCCATGATGATTATCAGTTCGATTAACATGTCCATTCCCTGGATTAACAGTCTATGTCCATGCTTAGAGACCGTTTTTTCCGGAAAGTTCCTGACTTTCCGCACGTATGGCAACCAGGCATTAAAGCCCGTGTTTACCACCCGAGGTGAATGACAGACGCCAAACCTGATAGTTACCAGGATCAATCGGAATGCATACCTTTATCCCATGAAGGCTTAGGCAGGAGAGAGGTGATATTTACTGCCGTGATGGCGTTAAAAGCAGCGACGTTTCAATGGGAATAAACTTGGTAGCGGCATCAATCAAGGATTGTGCGGTCAACGAGGGAACCCCATAGACTTCCGCAGTGACGCCAGCATCATCCTGGATTTCCGTCAGCAGTAAGTCAAAGTCTCCATCGCCGGAGGCGAGTACGATAACATCGGAATGGCTGGCATAGGTGATGGCGTCCAGGGTAATACCGACATCCCAATCCCCTTTGGCCGAACCGTCTGCGCGTTGGATATAGGGTTTCAGTTTCACCTCAAACCCTATGCTCCTGAGAATATTTTGAAATTGCCGCTGCTGGGCATCCCCCCGGTCAATGGCATAGGCGATGGCTGCCACCACCTCTCGTCCGGACGTGGCGTCAGCCCAGAACCGACGGTAGTCAAAATGGCAGCCATAGGCTTGCCGGGTTGTGTAATAAATATTTTGCACATCAACGAGCAGGGTGACTTTTTGCATAGTTGGCTTACGTTTGATTATTCGATTTATACCGGTAATAACACCATGATTTCACCTGCGGGTGGAAGCAATATTCTTCAGTAGCCGCTGCATTTCCCTACAAAATGCCCATTGACTGCCGTTCAACCAATGGGCCACTTGGCAGATGACCTGCCTGGTCGCCAAACGATAAACTAACTCCGACCTCATCGACCCTTGCATTTTTGAACAGCTGGTGTTTTGTTGGATACGTGTGCAGTGGCAGGAGGGTTGTTTTGCAACCAGGCGGAAAAAGAAATCTACCGTCACGTCGCCCCGCTCAAGCTTAGAGAAATACAATGTAGAGAAATACGATCCAGCATTTCTACAGGCCTTACAGGCCGACGCTGTTAAGTAGGATTTTGTCCCGATTTTTTAAACTGTTTCATGAATGCAGAGAAATGAGGCAAGAGTTCTGAAAAAAGCGTTGAGGTTCGATTTTGTAGAAGGATGCCCCCAAAAAGCTTGATGCCTAAACCTAAAGGCGCTGCTGTCTCAGGCTCAATATCCGATCTGTTTTTCAGTTTTTCTATAATGCTCAATATTTCGTCGTGGCTCGAGAATTCAAACTCAACCTTCTGGTCTTCCGGTGTCGAACCATCAGGATTCATAACATGATCAATGCTGATTTTGTAGTGATGCCCTTTTTTCATGGTGAAGCCTCAACAACTAAAACAGGATAAGGATAGCATCATTATTTAATTCGCCCGGCAGTATGAGTTGAGGTAGGGCTGAGTTTCTCCCACACGAATGACGGGTTCTGTGTTACCAACCATTTGCCTCTAGATATTTATCTGGTATTCGAAGACGTATCTCGTTATAAACCTTAGGCAGTGCCTTTGTGATTGATTCAAGTGGTACCGCAGTATTTGTAAATTTTAGAAGAGCACCACTATTAAGTTGGGAAAACCAAACAAAATTGTACTCCACAGTTAATTTAACAACCATGAAGTTGTACGCGGTAAACGCCATCTCCAGCCTATTGTAAGGCGTAGAAGTCGAAACCATTTCTACAAAATCCTTAACTCTATTACCCCAATAACCACTCAATTCATCGATGATTGTTTCTGCTATCTCTTCCATATACGCACTCATTACGTTAGCACCTCTTCCTATCTAGCCGTTCTCCAATTTCGGCTAGTGCTTCATCCATATCGAAGAAGACTCTACCAAGGAAGCCACGATTCACCGCTACTGTTTCACCAAGCTTGCGGGAGTCTGCAATGGGTGGTGGGGCAACGGCGGCGACATAACAGGTCGTTGGCGACTTGCGCTGCAGTTCAGCTCCCCTTTCACCCAGGATGAACCGATCAAATGTGGTTAGGGCAGTGGCATCGAGCTTCCTGCAGTCAATTAGTATCGCCGTCACGCCATGTTCCTGGGCTGCGCTAAGCCCCTTCGCAATGAGACCGATAAACGACTCAGCTGTCACTATTCCGGCGCACACCAAGCATAGGTAGCCTGCCCGAACCTCGAGATCAAAGTCAATGTCCACTGGGGTTCTCCATTCTGGTGCTAACCGTTGATGTTACTCGCGACAAATAAAGGACTAGAAGATAGATAAGTACAAAGAAATCGTACCTCGGGGATTTTGGAAGGCAGGCACACCCACGCCAGCAGCAAGTACTGTGGGTGAGCTGATTGAGGTATTAAAGCAATTGCCGCCAGAGATTCAAATCAAGCAAGGGTATTGTGGGGAGGGCGTAGCAATCACCCTTTATAACATTGGTGGTGATTTTGATGGCGCACACATTGAGATAGAAGAGATCGACGAAGATGAGCTTGACGAGGGTGACCTTTGGGATTAGGACGACAGAGCGTGTAATGCAAAATTGTGGGGGGATGAGCACGAAGTGGGAAGGTCTCAGCCTAGAAAGGGGAAACACCAGCGTATTGTTAAATTTCGTTTAGCTCACCAGTTTCGTTCAGGATTGGTTGAGCCCAAGAATAATATTCTGGTTTTTTCTCATTCCAAGGCCAGACTCCATTCGTTGTTGGCCATATCAATTGCAATACTTCAAAGTCATTGCCATTATGAAGCCATAAGCCCCAACCAAAATATTCTTGGAAGTGTATTTTAGCTACTTTGACAAAGCATACCGGGAACCCTTCAATAAAATCATAATAGTATTTTCCAGGTTCGAATGTTTCACCAGCCATAAGCCGGTCTTTGTAGTCATTAACTATAAAGTGAGCTAGTTCATTTTTAAGACCGAGAATGACAATGTCTGGTTTTCCCTGCTCTTTATCTATTCCAATTGAATATGTGAAGCATGGCTCTCCATCACCTTCCATTATGTTCAGGACGTGACAGCCATATTTTTCAATATCATCTAGTGCTTTTTTATCTATATCATCCATTGCTTTGCTTCTTCAGAAATTTAACGCCGGCCACAGTGGTGAGTTAACCTGACCCTTGTTATGTTCATGTTAGAAACCTATCACGTACTTCCTTTGAAGGTACCATGCAGGCAGATCGTTTACCAAATAAGTTGTACCTGTTCCGAGCAAACAGCCTATAAAAGAAATCTCTTATGACTGAAGGAATAATTTTAAGGACTCGAAACATAAACCATAATCCATCAAGGTCTTTTGTTATTTCTAGTGCAGCATTAGTGCGTACAAAGCATTGTTCATTCTTGATAAGAAGAAAAGTGTCATAGCCCGCCTCATTGATTTGATGCTTTGATATGAGTTCCTGAGCTATTTCACTTTGCATCGGAGAAAATTTAAAGACACCTTTAGAATCTCTTTCAATAATGAAATTTACCGCACCATTGCAGAAGTTACATATTCCATCAAAGATGATTATCTGATGATCTTCCATATCTCTCCAAGAACATAACGTTAAGTGTTGTACTCATCCATATAAAACAGATCTAATTCATGCCCCGTTCTATATAGATTTTCAGGAACACCCCATTTTCTTTTTACCCTTAAGCTCGCTGTGGGTACCGCTCCATTCCTTGCTGGCATTGGATGACATCTTGCGACCATCAATGGCAAACATGTCTTTACCGATCAGGCCGAGCTGATCGCAGATCATCAAAACCTGAATAAAGAGTTGTCCCACCGGCTTGTGCATACGACTGATAAAGTCGGCAATAGTCGTAAAGTGAGGCTGACTGTCGGCGGAAAGCGCCATGAAAACCACATTCTCACGACAGGCTTTCTCAATCCTGCGGCTGGAGGTGATGCCGCGAGAATAGGCAAACAGCACCACCTTCAACAGCATGGCCGGATCATAAGCCAGACGACCGGTTTCATCGTTGTGGTAATGGTCATGGAAGATGGACGTATCGATCTCATGATCCACAAGGTAATTCAGCGTGTACTCAAAAGAACCGGGCACTAGTTGCTCGGCCAGGTTAATCGGTAATAAAAGATTTTGACGAGTGTCGTACGGCTTGAAGCGAGGCATGGCGAGGCTCGAAATGGAACTCTGGGGCAGATTTCTAAAGGATATCTGCTACGCCGGGGACTGCCAGTGCTTCCAGACGTTTTTCTACAGACTCAACGCTAAGCTTAAGGGCTGCGCTTTAGCGCAGTCCCAGCCCCGAAGGGGCGAACTAAAGCGCCTTGTTATAGCACGGTGAGCACCGTGCTGATGATTAAATTTTTGGTTTTTCACCCAAGTGTTGGGTTAAGCGTAGAAGATAACCATCTGGGTCTTGTACCAGAAACTCGGACTGTCCTGATAGTACCTCTGGACTTACTTCATACCATGATTCTGTAAGCTCTCTGTAGATGCTGATCTTAGAGTTTTTTACCCTCTGGTAGATAGGAGCAATATTTGAGAACTCCATCTGAAGGTTGATCCCTCGGCCAAATGGATTCAAAAGATCTCCAGTGTTCCAAGAATCATCATGAATTTGCTCAATCATTAATTGCACTTTCTCTTGTTCAAGATATGCAAATTCAGGATTATCCCTTTGGTTGCGGACAGAGAAGCCAAGAATATCGGTATAAAAGGAAAGAGATTTTTTAAATTCCGTAACAGAAAGTTCTGGAACCATTACGTTCCAATATTCACTCATTCTCAATCCTCAAGTGATTTATTAATTTTGTTGAGTGTTATAACGCTAAGCTTAGGGGCTGCGCTTTAGCGCAGTCCCTAGCCCCGAAGGGGCGAGCTACAGCGAATTGTCATGCTTTGTTTATTAGTGCTGTAACTATTGGTGAAAGGGTTAGTGCGCATGAAATAATTATTGCAACTATTGCTGTTATCTGTGCTTTTTTTGCTGATTCTACTGACGATTTAAATTCTAAGAATTGAAGATAATTAAAGAATGCTTGTTGAGAGAGTGTCCACTCTAGCACTTCGTTAGGGTGGATTTCACCTTCTTGATTTTTGTGTGGAATGAACATGTCGCGATAAATAATGTCGAATTCATGATGCGCAAGTTTTGATGCGTTGCAAGCTTGCTCTTTGGAAAAGTTTTTCTCTTTTAGAGCGTATTCAATGAGTTTTAAATATTTATGATTTTTAAGTTTTTCCAAGTCCATATGTTTTACCTGTGAGCATAACGTTAAGTTTTGGGGCCGAGCAGCAAAGCTGCGAAGGTCCCAAGCCCCGAAGGGGCGAACAAAAACGCCTTGTTAGCTGCGATTTATTGATAGTCTGTGTTTGAGGTTTTTCAGAACAACTGGCCACTCATGATCGATGATTGAGAAAACGACTGTATCTCTATAGCAGCCATCTTGGTCTATGGCGTGATTTCTTAGAACTCCATCCTGCTTTGCACCAAGCCGCGAAATTGCTGCTCTAGAGGCTTGATTATGCCAATGAGTCCGAAACTCAACGGCTATAGCTGACAGGCTTTCAAAGGCATGATTGAGAAGTAGTAACTTGCATTCAGTATTTACTGAAGATTTTTGATATGATTTTGAATACCAAGTGTATCCGATTTCCAATCGCTTGTTTTCAGGGGTTGCATTACAGAAACGAGTGGAACCAATAATTTTTCTATCTTTCTTATGGTAAACGACAAAGGGAATGGATCTCCCTGCATCTCTCTCGGTGAGTGCGAATTCTATATAGGAATTTATAGTTTCCTGACATGGCACTCCTGTGAACCAAAGATTCCATAGATTTCCATCGGAGGAAGCTGCTACCAAGTCTGCTGCATGCTCTTTTATGAGTGGTTGCAGCTCAACAGTATTGCCATTCAGTGTCACGTCACTGAGCCAGTTATTATTCTTCATGATTTATGATGCTAAGTATGATGTTGCAATAGCAGCTAACGCTAAGTTTTGGGGCCGAGCAGCGAAGCTGCGAAGGTCCCGAGCCCCGAAGGGGCGAACAAAAACGAATTGTTATATGCCATGTGTATGGACACCGTTGCCGCAATGAATACAGCGGACGAACCCACTAAACCATCTGATGGTAGTTGCAGACCAACTGCCATCAGAGTTTGGGTGGGCTTTTTTGCCACCTTGTATAGTTAGGCATTTATTACAGTGAGGGCAACGGACAAAGTAGGCCAAAACTAGATGTATGGTTGAAAAAAAGCCGAATAATATCAGCGAAATAATAATGATGCTTTCTTTATTGTGCAATTCTGCAAAGGCAGTGCACAGAGAAACAATAAACACAGTAAAAGAAAGCCAAGAACAATAGACGGCAATGACATTAACCTTACCGAATTTCAACTCATACCCCTTTGTGAATGGCATATAACGAGTCTGTAGAAAATCTAAGAATGAAACCACAATGCCTTCATTGTTAATGAATGAAATCTGCTTCAGCTTTCTACAGACATATCGCTTGATGATTTCGTGTTTTATTTATCCGCTAATGGCTT
>NZ_JAEVHF010000013.1 GCF_018263925.1 Kistimonas asteriae | reverse complement strand
CGAGTGTCGTACGGCTTGAAGCGAGGCATGGCGAGGCTCGAAATAGAACTCTGGGGCAGATTTCTAAAGGATATCTGCTATGCCGGGGACTGCCAGTGCTTCCAGACGTTTTTCTACAGACTCAACGCCCGGCTTTGGGGCTGACTTGGAGCTGCGAAGCAGCGGAAAGGCAGTCCCAGCCCCGAAGGGGCGATAACAGCCGCTTGTTATGAATTTTAACCACTATTTCAATCTCTATGGTATTTCTTTGCCGGATCATGAAACGATCTTTTGATGACAGCAACACTAATCAGTATCAATACAGATAAGACAAGCCAGTATATTACGGGCTGATCAGCTTTAGAGATTTCGCAAGATATACCCAACCTCGGAGTACAAATTAGTAGATCTTCGAAGTATAACGATGCGACACAAAAAATCGCGATGAATACTCCTAGAAACCTTTCTGGTATCTGACTGATGATTTTCGGATCTCTACTCATTTCTCTGAAGATTCATAACAGCTATTACACCTCAAGCGAGTAATATTAGATATTGAACTCACCTGAGAAATATTACTAAAAAACCTTTCTTATGAACTCATCTGAGTCATATTAGTTTGCCAGTGTAAAGTTGTAACTTGTTGAATATAAATGTGAAAAAAGTGACATTTAACTATGGCTCCAATATTTCTTGAAAATTATTTTGTTTTTTCCAGAATCTTGCTAATACTACTGGGCAAACAAACAGTGTTTGGTTGTGTGCATGTCTATTCGATTTATGGAAGTTGTTCGAAATTCGCTCAGAGTAAAGCGCTATAGCTATTGTACTGAGCAAGCCTATTGCTACTGGATTAAATACTACATTCGGTTTCACAACCTGAAGCACCCTCGTGAACTGGAGGCGGATCATGTGGTGCAGTTTCTGACTTATCTCGCCGTAAAACGGCAGGTCGCTTCTGCAACTCAGAACCAGGCGCTAAATGCGCTCAATTTTCTCTATGTCCATGTGCTGGGTAAGAAACTGGGGGATGTCAGTCGTTTTGCCCGGGCCAAACCGTCACAGAAAATACCGGTTGTTTTTGAGCGTGATGAAATCAGAAAGTTGCTGGAGGTCATCACACCCGCTTACAGGCTGCCTGTTCAACTGATGTACGGAGCCGGCCTGCGCTTGATGGAGTGCTTACGTTTACGTATCAAGGATATTGATTTTTACCGTAAGGCGATCATCGTTCGAAATGGCAAGGGCGCTAAAGATCGTGTGACGGTTCTCCCTGAGCCTCTGATACCCGCCATCGAATTACGCATCAGGGAGGTCAGGCATTATCACTGTGCTGATCAGGAAGCGGGTTTTGGCACAGTTTGGATGCCAGATGCCCTGGCTCGTAAGTATCCGGAGGAAGCGGCCAGCTTCCACTGGCAGTATTTCTTTTGTTCCTGTAAACGCTCAGTTGACCCTCGCAGTGGCCGGGAGCACCGCCATCATCTGGATGACAGCACCCTTCAACGGGCAGTGAAGAGGGCGATAAAACAGGCCGGCATCGCTAAAAAAGCGAGCTGTCATACATTACGCCATTCCTTTGCCACGCATTTACTGGATGATGGTTATGATATCCGCACTGTGCAGGAGTTACTCGGTCATAAAGACCTGAAAACGACTCAGATCTACACCCATGTACTTAACCGGGGAGGATTCGCAGTCAAAAGCCCTTTGGATCGTATATGAACGTCAATGCTCACGGCATCACTTAACCATTCGCTCCACTGCTGCCAGTTGAAAGTGGCTGTTCGAAGACTGAGGATCCGTCCTATCACCCAGGTTTACTCCATAGCATGTCCGGCAGATGTCTTTTGTTGCACCACGCTACCGCCCACCAACACATACAGCCATTGTCGGAAGGGCACAGGTGGGAATGTTGTCAACGTTTTCTATCAAGCCACGCTTGCTATCAGAACCGGAGCCGCAATATTAACTGAAAGTCATATGTCGTCGAACCCGTATCGACTCTGTTTTCAATGAAGCATAAAAAAAGGGCCCCAATCAGGGCCCTTTCCTTTGTTAGCTTTCGCTGTCTACAAAGCGCTTACACGCTGTAGTACAGATCAAACTCAACCGGATGCGTAGTCTGAGCCACAGTGATGCACTCATCACGCTTCAGCTCGAGGTAACCGTCGATCATGTCGTCAGTGAAGACGCCACCTTCGGTCAGGAAGGCGCGATCTGCATCCAGTGCGTTCAGGGCTTCTTCGAAGCTGGCGGCAACGGTCGGGATCTCGGCGGCTTCTTCCGGCGGCAGGTCGTACAGATCCTTGTCCGCGGCATCGCCGGGGTGCAGCTTGTTCTTGATACCGTCCAGACCAGCCATCATCAGGGCGGCAAAGGCCAGGTAAGGGTTGGCAGTCGGATCAGGGAAGCGCACTTCGATACGGCGGGCTTTCGGGCTGTTCACGTAAGGAATCCGGATCGAGGCGGAACGGTTGCGGGCAGAGTAGGCCAGCATAACCGGGGCTTCGAAGCCGGGTACCAGACGCTTGTAGGCGTTGGTGGAAGCGTTGGTGAACGCGTTCAGGGCCTTGGCATGCTTGATGACACCACCGATGTAATACAGGGCGGTTTCGCTCAGGCCGGCATAGTCGTCACCGGCGAACAGGTTGTTGCCGTCCTTGCTCAGGGACATGTGTACGTGCATGCCGCTGCCGTTGTCGCCAACCAGGGGCTTGGGCATGAAGGTTGCGGTCTTGCCGTAGGCGTGGGCCACGTTGTGAACACAGTACTTGAGGATCTGCACTTCGTCCGCCTTGCGCACCAGGGTGTTGAAGCGGGTGCCGATCTCACACTGGCCAGCGGTGCCGACTTCGTGGTGGTGCACTTCAACGCCTACGCCCATGGCTTCCATGGCCTGGCACATGGCGGCACGGAGGTCGTGCAGGGAGTCGACCGGAGGAACCGGGAAGTAACCGCCTTTGATCTTCGGACGGTGGCCGGTGTTGCCGCTTTCGAACTGCTTGTTGGAGGACCAGGCCGCTTCTTCAGAGTTCACTTCGTAGGATGCGCCGGAAATGTCGATGTTCCACTTCACGTCGTCAAAGACAAAGAACTCGGGCTCAGGGCCGAAGAACGCGGTGTCGGCCACGCCGGTGGACTTCAGGTACTCTTCCGCACGACGGGCAACAGAACGTGGGTCACGCTCATAACCCTGCATGGTGGCGGGCTCAACGATGTCGCAGCGCAGGTTCAGGGTCGGCTCTTCGGTGAAAGGGTCAACCACGGCGCTGTCGTCATCGGGCATCAGGATCATGTCGGATTCGTTGATGCCTTTCCAGCCGGCGATGGATGAACCATCAAACATTTTGCCGACTTCGAAAAACTCGCTATCAATCTCGCTGATGGGCATGGAGACGTGCTGTTCTTTACCTCGGCTGTCGGTGAAGCGCAGGTCAACCCACTTAACGTCGTGTTCCTTGATCAGGGCAGTGGTCTTGGCAGACATTATTATTCCTCCGGGGTTATCTCGACCGCTAGTGTCCGGATCGGGTCTCGAGCGGTATGCGTCTGTTCGTTCCGTTGGCAACACAGCGTGCTAAATCAGTCCGAACCAGGCTCGCACTGGCTTTAGCAAGGCGTGTGCCAGTTTGGTGTTTGCCGCGCAGTCCGTGTCTTTAAAGGGTGCATCGGCGGTTCCCGGGCGTTTTGTTATTGCTGCGTGAACCAAAACGGTGCATCTTTTTATTCTGTTGACCTGAACTGGTGCGCGGTCGGTTTTTCCGTCCCCCCGTGTGACCCGAAGCAGGGCGTGGGGGCATAAGGGAAAACCGTTGCGCAGGCAAGCGGAAGTCAGTCTACACCCTTTAATCGAACCCCGAAATGTCTGAAAGCTGGAAAATTTCAGCGGGGGTATTTACTATGCGGGGGTATTAACCATGCATCGCCTTTCTCCATTCCCTGATCGCCTGCCGATGCTGTTTTCACAGGCACTGAAAACGCGCACCCACTACTGAAGACTCCCTGATGAAGTTTATTGTCAAACTGTTCCCCGAAATCACCATTAAAAGTTCACCGGTCCGCAAACGGTTTGTGAAACAGTTGCGCCGCAATATCCGCACGGTCTGTAAACCGCTGGATGAACAGGTGACGGCGACGGGCACCTGGGATGTCATTCACGTGGAAACCCAGCTGACTGACCGGCAGGATATTGAGCAGCTGGCGGAACGCCTCTGCTGCATTTCCGGCATTCACCAGGTGCTGGAAGTGGCGGAATTCCCGCTGACGGATTTTGACGACATCCTGGAGAAAACCGTGGCGGCCTGGTCCGGCGCGCTGGCGGGGAAAACCTTCGCCGTGCGGGTGCACCGTTCCGGCAGCCATACGTTCACCTCGATTGATGTGGAACGGTTCCTCGGCGCCGGGTTGCTGGAGCGTGTGGAGTCGGCGGGCGTTAAGCTGAAAAATCCGGATGTCCGCGTTGAGCTGGAAATCAAACATAACCGCTACTTTATGGTGCAGCGTCGTCTGGATGGTCTGGGCGGTTACCCGATGGGAACCCAGGAGCCGGTGTTGTCGCTGATCTCCGGCGGATTCGATTCCACGGTGTCCAGCTTCCTGACCGCGCGTCGGGGCATGAACACCCATTTCTGCTTTTTTAATCTCGGCGGCCATGCCCATGAGCTGGCGGTGAAGGAAGTCGCTTACTACCTCTGGAGCAAGTACAGCGCTTCGCATCGGGTACGCTTTGTCACCATTCCCTTTGAAGGCGTGGTGGAAGAGATTCTGACCAAGGTTGATAATTCCCAGATGGGCGTGGTGCTCAAGCGGATGATGCTGCGCGCCGCGACAGCCGTCGCAAAAGAAATGAAAATTCAGGCACTGGTGACCGGTGAAGCCATTGCCCAGGTCTCCAGCCAGACGCTGCATAACCTGGCGGTGATTGATTCCGTGACGGACATGCTGGTGCTGCGCCCGCTGATCGCCATGGACAAGCAGGACATTATTAATACGGCGGCGCGTATCGGCACCGAGGAGTTCGCCAAGAATATTCCGGAATACTGCGCGGTGATCTCCAAGAACCCAACCACCTGCGCCAAGCCGGAGCGCATTGTTTTCGAAGAAAACAATTTTGATTTCTCCGTGATTGATGCGGCCGTACAGAACCGTCGCAATGTGTCCGTGCATGATATTGTGTCGGATGACCTGACCCGTGAAGAGGTTGAGGTGGTTCGCGAAGTCGGCACGAACGAAGTCATCATTGATATTCGTCACCCGACCGAAGAAGAGATCAAACCCTTCACGCTGCCCGGCCACGACGTGCTGACCATGCCTTTCTACCAGCTGGCGACCCGCTTCCCGGAACTGGATCGCAACAACCATTACCTGCTCTACTGCGAGAAAGGTGTCATGAGCCAGTTGCATGCCATGCACCTGCGCGACGCCGGTCATGATAATGTAGGCGTTTACCAGCCCTGATGTGGCAGTGATTTCCTGGGGGACAACAGACCAATGAAACTGGCCATGATTGCTGCGGTGGCGGAAAACAACGCTATCGGCATAAACAACAAACTGCCCTGGTACCTGCCGGGTGACCTCCGTTATTTCAAGGCGGTCACCATGGGCAAGCCTATCATCATGGGGCGCAAGACCTTTGATTCCCTGCGCAAGCCGTTGCCGGGGCGCGCCAACATCGTGATCACCCGTGACCGTGATTATCAGCGGGAAGGGATTTCCGTGGTCTACAGCCTGGATGAAGCAATCTCGCTGGCGGAAGATGTGGCGTTGATCAACGGTTGCGAAGAGCTCATGATCATCGGCGGTGAGCAGATCTACCGTGAAGCCCTGCCGAAAGCCGAACGCCTTTACCTGACCCGCGTACACCGCAGCTTTGACGGCGATGCCTTCTTCCCGGAACTGGACCCGGCCGAATGGCAGGAAACCCTGCGGGAAGACCTCGTGGTCGATGACGAGGATGCCATGGGTTACAGCTACCTGGTGCTGGATCGCTCCGCTTAATCGGTTTCGCGATAACCGTCCATCATTATACTTCCTTTCCCGCCGGGTACTGTCGGAACGTCCTGTTCCGGCAGAGTCGGCGGCGCCAACGCTTATACTTTCTGAGTAACAGGATGTTTTCAGGAACCCGCTATGCAGACCCTGAATGGGCAGCATGATGACGGGATCCACGCGATCAGGGACAGCCAGCGGTTATGCGGCCCAACAATGGTATCCGCCCAGTCAGGTTTTCGCAGGTTTTCAGTCAGAAAACGTGGGATCAGCTGTGCCAGAAAAATGCCACCCTGAAGCATATCGACTTTCCTTCCCGCCAGGTGGATATTGCCCTTTCTGAACGTGCCATTCGAAAAAAAGCCCGGCAGCAAAACCGGTTGCAGGATCGGGCGGTAAGCCTTGGGCGACCGTTCACCTGGTTTTCACGGTTTTTCCAACGGCGGCGTTCCAATGTCGGGCGCAAACTCTTCAATGCCTATGCGACCTTCCTGACGCATGAGGAACCGGCCGTTGATGGTGTGGAGGGTGTTCTATCCCCGGGTGAGATAGACCTGAACCAGCCAGAGCATTTCAGGCTTGCCTGTGCCTTCGTGGCTGCCGGCGCCTGTCGCTGGGGTGGGGCCGGTGAGCTGGAGTCCACCGAACAGGTGATCGACAAAACCATGGTGGATCGCATTGATGCACTGGTGAATGGTTCCTGTACTCGTATGGCTTATGAGTTTATTGCCCAGAATAAAACCCTGCCAAAAGGGTTTCTGGAACACGTTTTCATTCCCCATTTCCTGGTCGGCATGGTCAATCAGACCGGTATGCCGGAAGCCGAAGCGCGCAGTGTGCTGGATGACATCCTGGCCAGTCCGGTGGTGAATATCACCCGTGAGGCGGATATCACGCTGGAACATGTCATGGAGCTGAAGAACCGGCTGCTGCAGATGGGGGTATGGCAGCGTGAGGCACCAGGGGCTGCGGAGACCGGTACCGGATCCGGAGAGTCGGTCGCGCGGCCACGGCTGCCGGCACCCCAGACCCGTTACCAGTGTGACAGTGAGGATCTCTGGTTAATCCGATACCAGGTTGAGCACCACCGTTTTCTGAAATTTGCCAGCGACTTTGTGCACCGTATCCGCCAGTGGGCCCAGCGTAACAAGCGGATCATTGGTTTGGAGGTCGGTGAGATTGTGACAGTCGCCATTATTACCGGCATTACCACGGGAGGCATCGGTGCCGCCGTTTACCTGGGAAGCCGGGTGATATTCAAAATGATTCAGGTCGGCATTCAGGCTGCTATTGCCGCGGTCAGGAGCGCGTTTAGCCGACGCAAGGTGGATACCGTCGAAGCTGAGCTTGGCCGGCGATTGTCGGGGGATGAATCGCAGCCCTTCGACAGCAGAGAAGTTAAGGATATTGCCTCACTGGAGACCCCGGGCGAGGAGGATCCCCATCGTAATATTAAACAGCTGCTGGATGGCACGGAGTACCTGTCCCGTGAGAACAGCCTGACCAATATGACCAATCTTTTGCTGGATATGAAAGCCCTGTCAGATGACCTGGACCGCCTGGAGCCGCGCGCCGGTGACAGTGTGGCAGACAGCATCCGGTTGCAGAAACTGTATGAGATTGCGTTGCAGCACAGCGCGCGGTTTGATGAAGCCGCACAGGATTACGATAAAATGGTTGTGGCGGGTGTGCAGAAAGTCTCTGAATTGAACAGCGAGTTTGAGCGTCTGTTCAAGCCTTTGTGGGAACCCTTCCGTGAATTGTCGGATAACCGGGTTGACGCCATTTTCAATGAGGCGGCCAACCATTCCTCGGTCAAGGGGCGCTGGTATCTGTCCAGGGAAGATAGCCTCCACTGGATCCAGACCATTGTGCCGGAGGAGCCGGGCAACCTCAGTTCCCGTTTGATCCGGGAGCGGATAGGTCAGGCGATTGTTGGGCGTGATGCTGTGCGAAATAGAGTTAATATGTCGTCCAATAAAGCCCGCCGCAAGGTTGTCAAGGTGGCCCTGTTTGGCAGGGATCTTGTCTTCAGTTATGCCTGGGGGCGGATTAAGCCTTATCGGATGATTAACCAGATTCTGGAGGTTTTGGGTAACCATCTGGCTATGGGAACCCGGCCTGGCATTGATCTGATCAAACCCATCATTACCCCCTTATGGGCTGGAGTTTTCGTGTTGATCTATGTGGCTGAGAGGATCACCCACTACATCAATAACAAATGGAACCGTCGGCGCAGCCATGATATTCAGAGCCGGGTGAATGCACCGGATGATGACGCGAAGCAACACATGATAGAGCCTAAGAACATACAGCTGTCCGTTGAAGACTGGCAGGCCATGCGGCGGCAGGCAAAACACCTGGGCGTTGGGTATATAAAAACTGTGAAGCGATTGATCAAGGTGCTTGGCACATTGTCAGAGCATACCAAGGTTAAGCCTCCGACAGATCGCGAATCGCCGGAATACCATGCTTACCTGGTGAAAACCGCCACCTGCATGCTGCGCTACAAAAAGCTAATGCACGACATGGAGGCGCAGCTGTACAGTTCGGTGGGGCTTATGCACCATGTGGGGGTAACGCATAAGTCGCGGTTTGACCGGCGGCTACGTTGCATAGAGATTGCAGAATAATCAACCGCCTGTCACTTGAACCGGAACTGGTAGCGCAGGCGTAACTCGTTCATGAAGTCCAGCTCATCCGGAAAGACATTGTCGCGGCCTTTCTCGTTTTCCTGACGATCCTTCATTCGCTCGCGGTTTTGCTCATCCTCGATGTCAAAGGCCGTTTCGGGGCGCGATTGCTGGGTAATGGAAAGCTCAAACCACTGGTTCTCGTTGAAGCGGAAAAGCGGCAGGGCGCTGTCGGTTTGTTCAGCGGCATAGCTCTGCCCTGCCGCTGCGAGCAGCAGGGGAATCAAAAAACGGATGGCGTAACGCCGAATCACAACCATAACAACCTATTACTCCGCTTGGGCGATGGCAACCTCACTGGTCATGGCGACGGGTTTGACAAAGACCTTGGATTTTCGGTCCTTATTATACAGGGCGCGTTTTTCTTCGGGCAGGGCGCTGAGGGGCGCCGGGGTGAAGCCGCGTTCGATAAACCAGTGAGCCGTCCGTGTGGTTAACACATAGAGATGCGTAATACCCTGTTGGACAGCCAGCTGTTCAATTTGTTCCAGCAGGATATCGCCACGGTTGCCATTGCGATAGTCCGGATGAACCACGACACAGGCCAGCTCGGCCGACGTAGCATCCGCAAAGGGCAGCAGGGAGGCGCAGCCAATGATCATGCCGTCACGCACGGCGA
This sequence comes from Kistimonas asteriae, assembly GCF_018263925.1. Classification (GTDB taxonomy): domain Bacteria; phylum Pseudomonadota; class Gammaproteobacteria; order Pseudomonadales; family Endozoicomonadaceae; genus Kistimonas; species Kistimonas asteriae. Next base: position 156,641 of record NZ_JAEVHF010000013.1, on the reverse strand, counting down.
CGGTGAAGCAGCTGATCTCGCGTTCCAGCGCCTTGCGGGAGCGGCGTACCAGCACACCTTTTTCCTCCAGTGGCCGGATCAGTTCGATGATGCCGCCGATGTCATTGATGGTGGCCGGGCGCAGGTGTTCGTAGGCATCCATATCTCGTGTGATCAGGGTTCCGTCACCCTCACGGGTAAACAGCTCCTGCAGCAGTGAACCGTCGACGGCATGGCTGACAATATGGCTGCGGTTAACACCGGCGTTACAGGCCTCTACGGCGGCGGACAGCAGCCGGACGCCTTCCTGGTCAGTCATGCCCTCCAGCCATTCACGGGCGATGGAGGGGCGCATGGTCCGGAGTACCCGACCGTCATGGTCCAGGATGCCGGGCTGGTTGCTGAACATGATCAGTTTTTCCGCATTCAGTCGCGCGGCGGTGCTGGTGGCCACATTCTCCACGGGCAGGTTGAACGCCTCACCGGTCGCCGAGTAACCGAGACAGGAAAGGAGCACGACGTTACCCTGGTCCAGTTGCTGAACAATGGCTTTCTGGTCGATGCGGCGGACTTCGCCGGTATGCTGGAAATCAATGCCATCGACGACCCCCAGGGGGCGGGCGGTGACAAAGTTGCCGCTGACGACACGGATGCGTGAGCCATGCATGGGCGAGTTGATCAGTCCCATGGAGAACTGGGACTCAACCTTTACCCGCAGGCTGCCCACGGCCTCCTTGACGCACTCTAGCACCTGCTTGCTGGTGATGCGCTGGTGGCCCTGGAAGCGACAGTTGAGACCGCGTTCCATCACCCGCTGGTTGATCTGCGGGCGGGCGCCGTGGACCAGAACAAGTCGCACACCGAGGCTGCTGAGCAGGGCGATGTCATTGACAATGTTGGCAAAGTGCGTGTCCGCCAGGGTCTCGCCACTGAGCATGATCACGAACGTCTTGCCACGGTGGGCGTGGATGTACGGTGACGATTGCCGGAAAATCTTCACGTAGTCGCTGGTAGAGGTGTCCACGGGTGCGCCTTGTTTTCTATCCATTGTTTTTGCCCGGGTTCCGTTCGCCGGAATAGTCTGCTGTGCGGGTTACAGGCAGTAACGTGCAATCAACTGTTTGAGAAGATCAATCGTTGGTGTGATTCTGTCAAGTGCCAGGTACTCATCCGGCTGGTGCGCCTGGGCGATATCACCGGGGCCGAGGACGACGGTTTCCATCCCGAGGCCGGAGAGGAACGGCGCTTCGGTGGCGAAGGCGGCGGTGGTCGCGCTGTAACCGGTGAGCTGTTCGCAGGTTTTCACCAGGTCGGAGGTCACCGGCGTCATGAATGCATCAATGCTGTCCGCAATAGGTTCCAGTGTCACGGTGACGCCTCGCTCTTTAGCGACAGGTGACGCATAGGTGAGGATTTCCCGGCGGACATCCTCCGGGTTCATGCCCGGCAGCATGCGGACATCAAACTCCAGTTCGCAGTGGCCGCAGATCCGGTTGGGATTGTCGCCGCCGTGGATGCAGCCCAGGTTCATCGTTGGGCGTGGAATCGTAAAGGCCGGGTTGTTGTAACGTTGTTCCAGTTCTGACCGAAGCACCAGAATTCGGTTGATGACGTCGTTCATGGCTTCCATGGCATTCCGGCCCAGGGAAGGGTCGCTGGAGTGGCCGGATTGCCCGATGATGGTCAGGCGTTCCATCATGATGCCCTTGTGCATGTGCAGTGGCTGCAGGCCCGTAGGCTCGCCGATCACCGCATAACGGGCCTTGGGTTTCCCTTCGGCCGCCAGCGCCCGGGCACCGTTCATGGATGACTCTTCATCGGCGGTGGCCAAAATAATCAGCGGTTGCTGGAGTTGACTGGCTTTCAGATCTTGAATCGCTTCAAGGATTAGCGGGAAAAAGCCTTTCATATCACAGACGCCAAGGCCATAAAGGCGGTTATCCGCCTCGGTCAGCGTAAAGGGGTTGCTGCGCCACAATGACTCATCACAGGGGACGGTGTCGGTATGTCCGGCCAATACTAAACCGCCGGGGCCGCTGCCGAGTGTGGCGATCAGGTTTGCTTTGCCCGGCTGGCCGGGAAGTGGCTGGATATCACAGGCAAAGCCCAGTGCACTGAACCATTCCGCCAGGGTATCAATGACGGCGCGGTTGCCCTGGTCCAGATCCGGGCGGGTTGAGCTGATGGAGGGAAGGGCGATCAGCTGGCGGAAGCACTCAATAAGTCCTGGCGTCATAACAGTATCGGATGACCTCGTCTTAACACGTTGCCTGATGCAGTGGAAAGTCAGCAGCGGGCCTTATGATTGTGATCCTATGCTGTGCCTCGACTGACGTAAAAGCAACAGTAACGTTGCCGCTACGTTTGGGGTAATGGTGTTGACGTGCACTGCGACGTTTGATTTTAACTGCGTTGCAGACTGGCTTGCTGGTAGGAGGTGACGCGCTGGATTGGATGGTTGCGTATTCGCGTTTGGTTTTCGTCAAACCGGTTGGTCGTCAACGGCAGTTTTCTCCGGCCGCATGGGGTAGGTGTTTCTCTGTGACGACAACATTCTGGTGAGGCGTCGTGTGCATTCTTTCATCAATAAAAACGGACTGCCGTCAGGCAATCCGTTTTTATTGAGCAGGAAGGTTAGAAGGCGTACCCCGCCGTAAACTCAATCGCCCGGGATGTGCCGTAGTCGAAATCCCGGTAGATCTGATAATTAACACTGAGCTGAACATCATTCTCAAAGTAATGGTGATAGCTGGCCTGTATTTTCAAGGCTTCCTGCTGATGCTCGGGTACCGGTAAATAGAAGGTGTTGTCTGCGATGGTGCCGAGCGCCATTTCAAGATTGTCGTCGCTTTTCTTCAGGTCTTTCAGGTAGCTCAGTTCTGCCGTGAAACGGTGGTTCCCTGTGACATAGTCTGCGGCAGTCCCCAGGCTGGCCAGCAAGGATGTGCGCTGCATATCACTTAAAATCAGGCTGCTGGATGTCACCGTGCCGCCGCTTCTTTCCGAGTAACCCTCCACATCGACCCGGTAATAATCCAGGCTGGCTTTCGGCGTTATGCTCAGGTTGTCGTTTACTGTCAGGCGATAGCCCAGCTCGGTGCCCAGGGTCCAGGCGGTGCCTGAGGAATCCCCTTTTTCCATACGCTGCATGGTGCTGCCAAGGTTAAAACGACGCTTCAGGCTGTCATAGTCCAGCCAGCTGTAACCCGCGCTCAAGGTGGCATAGGCGTTGTTCTGCTCATAGTGCAACAGGCCGTTAAGGTGGGTACTTGTCATCTGGTACTTCGACTTGCCCACCTCCAGGGTGCTGTCACCACGGGAGAGCATGCCGCCTAGGAGCCAGTGGTCAGTAAACCGATGGTTGATGCCGATGCTGAACGTGTTGTCCCGGGTATCCACGGTGCTATCCAGCCCGGTTTTAATCCTTCCTTTCTGAGGGGTGCCACTGATGTAGAGCTGGTTTTCACCAGCGACGGAGTGACGGCTGAACCAGTCCAGCTGGTGTCGTATGTTGCTGACCAGGGACTGAGACTGTCGCAGTCCCATTTCCGGCAGTTGGCTGATTTCCGGTGCTGAGTTAAACACGGATAGCATATAGTCAGCAGAAATCGCCTGCATGCCGCTGGCAGGGTGGATCAGATCCCAGAACAGCTGATCGTAATTGGCATATAGCGTTGGGTTGCCTTCTGACGCCAGTCGTTTCTTTTGTTTTTCCGTCGTACTGGATACATCATCGGGGTCTAGGTCAAAACCAAAACTGCGCGGATCCGTCATCACCTCGTGAAACAGGGTGTTCATATCCAGCAGGATGATATTGGCGTTGCTGGCGGCAACCTGCTGGTTCAGTTCGGCGTTCACATCATTGACCCACTTCAAGGGGCGTTTCTGCAGCGTTTCCACCAGTTCCGGATTATGCTGGGCGAGCAGTTCGGCGATCACCGGCCATTCCTTTGCGGTGATACCGGTGAGCACTTTACCCAGTGCCTGGTTTTCCTGACTGATCACCTCGCCGAGCTGGATCAGTTTTTCCTGCTCTTCTGATGCGATGGCCGCTATTTTTTTGCCGGCATCCGGGAACTGGTCGCCGACCCGGTCGTTGACGACTTTTTCAATCTGGCTGGTGACGAGCCGGCCGTTTTCCTGGCCGATGAACTTCACCAGGGCGCCGACCTGTTGGTTCTCCTCGGCAACCAGGTTGATCAGCGCCTGCGTTGGAATGTGAACACCGGGGACGGAGGAGATATCCGGCACATTGATCGCCACGATGTATTTGGCGCCCATCTCGGTCAGCGCCTCAGCCGACGCGACGACGTTTGCGCCCACTTCGGCGGTTTCTGCACCGCCGCTGGCAATGTTCTGCAGATAATCATTGCCACCGGCAAAGACAAAATAGAGGGCATCACCGTTCAGGCTTTCACCATTGTCACTGAGTCGTTTACTCAGGGAGTCATGGCAGGTGCCATATTGGTCAAGGTATTGCCCTGATTCACAGTCGCTACCTTTGCTGTTGGCTTCGGTGAGTGTGCTGTCACCGGTAATCGAGGCCAGCATTTCGGTGGTGGTATTCCCGCCTACGGCATAATTGTTGCCGCCATTTCCGGAGGCTGTCAGTTCAAGCCCCATCTGCTGCCCGAACAGTTCGACGGCCGTATAGCCATCGGTAAACCGGGCCTGGGTATCCGGCTTTTCCTCATTGGCGAAGTTGCCGTTATCCGAGAGGCTGTCGCCGAAAACATAGAGGTCATTAAAGTGGGTGGTATGGAGCGAATTACTGGCGTGATTAATGGTGTCGAGCGGGCGGGTTGATGAGTCTGTGTAAGGTTTCTCGTAATGTTCCGGAAAATCATGTGGCGGCTCGGCAGGCGGGCCTCCCGCGATTAATCCCGTTGATACGGTGAGAGAAGCAAGACCCAGCGGCAGGATGTGATGCCGAAAATCCATAATCGTAGTCCCTGTACAACGTCTATCAGGTGTTTGGTGATCAGGTATGAAAGGCGCTGCAGATCAGGTCAGGCTATTTTGGTTGTGTATTCCGTATGCCCTGAAAGCGGCACGCAGCGATGGCGTGGCCCTTATCAGGCATACAGGGGAATTGCCGCGGGATCTGCAGAAGCAGCGGGATCATAGGTGGTGAAATATGAACGAATCATGAACGAAACCTGAACGAAGGTGTCAGAAAAACACGAGTCATCATGAAAGACACAGACGGGCAACAATCCTGTGCAGAAAAAAAGCAGATCCTTAATGTGCTGAAAAAACCTTTACGCGATGAGCAGCGAAGAAAGCGGAGATGGGATGATATTCTTACGGGTTTTGTGAATGCCTGTCTTTGGTAAGAGTCGCCTTTGCAGCATCCCGTCTGTCTCCCTTTTCCCTGTGATTGAATCCTGCAATACGGTGTTAACCCTTGTGATGGTTACCCTGATGCTTCAGTGAGATGCCTGCTCTTTTGCAGCGTGTGCTGGTGGACTGTGTTGGATTGGCCAGGGGCAGGCAGCTTAGCGAAGGGCAGGCTGAACCTGGGGCATCATCTATGGTTCAGCCTGGCTGGTGGTCACGGGGTGCTAGGCAAGTGTGGAATCAAAGAGCTGCACAGTGACATTGTCGCCCTGTTTGATCAGTGTCTGATCTTCCGGAAAGACGATATAACAGTCCGCCCGGCTCATGGAGGTGAGTATACCGGACCCCTGGCGTCCCGTGGTTGAGACTTCCATGACACCATCACTGCCCGTATGCAGAGTGCCCCGCAGGTATTCTCGACGGCCCTCACGCTTTTTTAGAGTTTCCTGGCTGCGGACCTGTAGTTGCCTTGGTGCAGATGCACCTGCGCCCATCATGCTCTGAAGCATAGGGGTCACCAGGAGGTCAAAGGTCACGGTGGCGGAGACGGGATTCCCCGGCAGGCCAAAGAACAGGCTGTTGGGCAAGGTGCCGAAGGCGAAGGGTTTGCCCGGTTTGATGGCCAGTTTCCAGAATTCGGTCTTGCCCAGTTCATCCAGAATGGTTTTGGTGTAATCCGCTTCCCCGACAGAAACGCCGCCGGAGGTGATCACCGCATCGGCCTCCCGGTCTGCGGTTAAAAATGCTTCGCGCAGCTGATCACAGTCATCCGGGATACAGCCCAGGTCCAGCACGTCAATGCCCAGACGTTGCAGCATGGCGTGGACGGTATGACGATTACTGTCGTATATGTCGCCGGGGTTCAGGGTTTCACCCGGCTGGCGCAACTCATCCCCGGTGGAGAAGATGGCGACTTTTAATCGCTTGAGGACCTTTATCTGATCAATGCCAAGGGACGCCAGCAAGCCGATATCCTGGGGACGCAGGCGACGACCGGCAGATAATACGGTATGTCCTTCACGGATATCTTCACCGGCTTTCCGGATATTGTTACCGGGCTGGCTATCGGTCAGGAAACGGATGCCTGTGTCAGTCTGCTCCGTTTTTTCCTGCATGATCACCGTATCGGTACCGGCAGGAATACTCGCCCCGGTCATGATCCGGATACAGTGGCCGACCGGGCATTCACCGGCAAAGGGGTGGCCCGCGAAGGATTTGCCGGCAACCGGCAATGGCTTGTCGGCGGCAAGGTCGGTTGACCGCAGGGCATAACCGTCCATGGCTGAATTGTCGCAGGGGGGGACGTTGAGTGGCGAAACGATATTAACCGCCAGAACCCTGTCCAGCGCTTCTGCCAGTGTCAACGTTTCCTGGGCTTCCACAGGGCGAATGACCTGGCGCATGCGGGCCAGTCCTTCCTCCACAGCCATCAGGCCGGGTGCACTGCAACAGTCAGACATCAATGGACTCCTTACCGGTAAAAAGCGGTCATGCAATAAACGTTTACGGGTTTAATACCTGCAGGCCGGCGGCCTTGAAACAGGCATACACTGCTTCTCCCTGCTTCAGGGCCATCCGGTCAAAGGATTGCCGGGTAATCAATGCCAGCAGTGCCTGATGCTCAAGGGGCAGGCGTAGCAGCACATGGCTGTCGCCCGCAAGCTTGATGCCGTCAATGCGGGTCAGCAGCCGGTTCTGGATGCTACAGTCCGCCACGGATTCCCGCATGATACTCACTTCCGATGCCGGTACCAGTAGACGGGTGGTGGCGCCCTGTATGGCTGACAGGTGCGAAACGGTGATCTGTTGGCCATCTGCCTGCAGGTGTGTTGCCGGATAATCCGTCTCCTGCCCTGAGACCGTTGTTTCCAGAACTGCCAGGGCGTCTTCGTCGGCGAGCGCATTATCCAGGCGGCTGAATAGCTCTGTTGTTTGTCCACTGGCAATGATCCGGCCGTTATCCATCAGCACCGTGTCGTCTGCCAGCCGGGCGACTTCATCCTGCGAGTGACTGACTACGATGATAGGGATCGAAAAGTGTCGGTGAATCGTGCGGATGTACGGCAGCAGTTCCCGTTTGGCTGACCGGTCCAGTGAGGCCAGGGGTTCATCCATCAGCAGCACTTCCGGTGCTGACAGGATGGCCCGGGCAATAGCGACTCGTTGTCGTTGACCGCCGGACAACTGGTCCGGTTTCTGGGTTAGCAGGGAGGCAATGCCGCACCAGTCAATTACATGGTCCAGATTTATGGTGTCGTTTTTACGGTGCGCACGCCTGCGGGCATAGTCGAGGTTGGCGGTCACGCTCAGGTGGGGAAACAGACTGGTTTCCTGAAAGACATAGCCCAGCCGGCGGTTCTGTGGTGCGGTACGGAGTTTTGAGTCTTCAAGCCAAGCGGTGTCGCCCATCCGTATGGAACCACTGTCTGGCATTTCCAGGCCGGCTATGGTGCGCAGCAAGGTGGTCTTGCCACAGCCGGAGGGTCCCATGATGGCGGTAATGCCATTGAGTGGGAAAGTGTGCGCAATGTGCAGTTGAAACCCGGGGCGGTCAAGCCGAATGTCGAGGGTTAGCGTCATGCCCTGGCGACCTCCCGTCGAGAGGAAACCCGGTGGGAGAGTTGTACCAGAGTCAGCAGCAGTAGCGACATGACCAGCAGCCCGCCGGCCAGCCAGTGCGCCTGGACATATTGCTGGCTTTCAACCAGGTCATACAGAGCAATGGAAATGACCCTGGTTTCGCCGGGAATGTTGCCTCCGATCATAAGCACTACGCCGAACTCACCGATGGTATGGGCAAACCCCATGCAGGCAGCGGTCACAATGCTGCTTCGGCTCAGGGGCAGTACGACAGACATGAAACGGTCTGCCGGGCTTGCGCCCATGATGGTGGCCGCTTCCAGCAGGTTGACGGGGATACGTTCAAAGGCCCGCTGCAGGGGTTGCACGACAAAGGGCAGGGAATAAATGACAGAGCCGATGACGAGTGCGGCAAAACTGAAGGCCAGCCGGTTGCCGGTCAGTTGCTGCCAGAGCTGCCCCAGTCCGCTGTGTGGCGCAAATGCCAGCAGTAGGTAAAAGCCCAATACCGTGGGCGGGAGAACCAGGGGAAGGGCAACCACTGCCTCGATCAGGGGCTTCCAGCCACTGGTCAGGCGCGACAGCCACCAGGCCAGCGGGATACCAACCAGCAACAGCAGAAGGGTTGTCACCAATGCCAGCTTCAGGGTCAGCAGTACAGCTGTAACCAGTGGATCCATTGAACGGGTTATCCCTGTTTCACGCTATTGTCTTGTTGTCGTGTTTCTACCGAACGGGCGGGGTAGTAACCCTGTGCCTGTATGAAACGCTGGACCTCCGGTGATTGCAACCAGGTCAGGAAATCACTGGCCAGTGTTTTCTTACGGCTGGCTTTCAGGATGACTGCTTCCTGCCGCAGTGGTTCATACAATTCTTCCGGTACAAAATACAGGCCTTTATCGATTCCGTCTGTCACCAGTTGGGCATAGGCGACAAAGCCCAATGCCACGTTGCCACTGGAAACATACTGGTAGGTTTGCAGGATATTGGCGCCGGTAATCAGCAGTGGTCGTTTTTGATCCAGTAACTGCAGATTGTTCAGGACATCATCGGCAGCTTTTCCATAGGGGGCGGTCACGGGGTTGGCCACGGCGATGTGATCCTGCCACGTGCGTAGTGCCGGCAGGTTGACAGCCTCATGGTTGCGGTGCCACAGCACCAGTCGGCCATAGGCGTAAGGCAGGCGTGTACCGGGTTCTGTCAGCCCCTGTTCTTCGAGCATTTGCGGGCGGCGGGCATCGGCAGACAGAAACAGGTCAAAGGGAGCGCCATAGGTAATCTGGTTATACAGGACGCCGGTGGATGCAGACGACAGCTTTATTGTATTTCCCGTCTGAGCCTGGAACCGGCCCGCGAGAGTCTCCAGCACCGGCCGGAAATTGGCGGCAACCGCCACATTGAGTTCCCCCGCCAGGCCGGTGAGCGGCGTCAGTAGCAGGAAGCACAGAGCAAGACCGATTCGCCTTAACTTCATTTCCAGCGCTCCAGGGCGTCCTGGTCAGAGGTGCGGGCTTCCACCCAGTGTTCACCCTGGGTCGTTTGTTCCCGTTTCCAGAACGGGGCGCGGGATTTCAGGAAGTCCATGATGAACTCGCAGGCATCAAAGGCCGCTCCCCGGTGGGCACTGGCGACACCAACAAAGACTATCTGGTCACACAGCGCCATCTGTCCGACCCGGTGGATCACCCGTACCGCCTGCAGTGGCCAGCGTTCTGCCGCTTCATCGGCAATGGCCTCAAGGGTTTTCTCGGTCATGCCGGGATAGTGTTCCAGGAACAGCCCGGTGACATCCTTCCCGTCATTCATGTCCCGAACCAGTCCGCAGAAGGTGACGATGGCGCCGGTCGCGCTGTGCGAGCGCAGGCACTGGTATTCGTGATCCAGTTGGAAGTCGTCTGTCTGTACGGCGATATGGCGCTGGTAGTCGAGCATGGTGTGATTCCGTTGTCTCTGCGGTTCAGCCACCGGTCACCGGCGGGAAGAAGGCCACTTCGTCGCCGGAGTGAATCTCGGCAGCCGGGTCGGTCACGATAGCCTGGTTGATGGCGGTATGGGTCTTACGGTCCTGCAGCAGCTGGCGCCAGAGATCACCACGTTCCGCCAGCTGCGCCTTGAGAGCGTCGATGGTGGTGGCGCTGGTCTCCAGCTCCAGGGCGTCACACCCGAGCCGTTCACGGTAACCGGCAAAGAAAAGGACTTTGATCATGGTTGGCCTGTTTCGTTGTCTCTGTCGTCTGCTACAAAGTGCCCGCTGCGCCCGCCGGATTTTTCCAGTACCCGGATACCGTCAATCCGCATGGTCTTGTCGACGGCCTTGCACATATCGAACAGGGTGAGGGTTGCTACCGAAACGGCGGTCAGTGCTTCCATCTCCACGCCCGTCTTGCCTGACAGACGACAGCATGATTCTACCCGGATACGGCCAGCTTCCGGCTGCAATTCAAAATCAACTGAAATATGGGTCAGCATCAACGGGTGACAAAGGGGGATGAGGTTACCACACTGCTTGGCGCCCTGGATGCCGGCAATACGGGCAACAGAGAGGACATCGCCTTTCTTCAACCCCTGTTCATTCACCAGACGCAGGGTTTCCGGCTGCAGGTAAATGTAGCCTTCAGCCCGGGCTTCACGGCGGGTGTCGGCTTTTTCGCCGACATCCACCATATGGGCTTCACCCTGGGCGTTAAGGTGCGTCAGCACACTCATGCCTCAACCTCTTCGCGAATCACGGCTTCACGCTGTACAACTTTGAGCTGTTCAACAAAGTTGCAGGGGCGGTGCCGGCTGTCCAGCTGATCTTCGATCACACCTTCCCAGGCGGTTTTGCAGCCATTGGGTGAGCCGGGCATGGTGAAGATCACTGTGCCATTGGACAGCCCGGCTACCGCGCGGGACTGGATGGTTGACGTTTTGATCTGTTCATAGGAAATCTGGCGGAACAGTTCGCCATAGCCATCGACAACCTTGTCAAACAGGGGCAGTACGGCTTCCGGCGTGCCGTCACGGCCGGCAAAACCGGTACCACCGGTGATCAGTGCCACCTGAATGTTGTTGGACGCAATCCAGCGGGATACCACTTCACGGATCTGGTAGCGATCATCTTTAACGATGACTTTATCGGCCAGCAGGTGGCCGGCGCCGGTCAATTTGTCGACCAGTAGTTGGCCGGAGGTGTCGTCGGCTTCGGTACGGGTATCGGAAACGGTCAGAACAGCGATATTCAGCGGAACGAATGCTTTGGTCTGTTTGTGTGCCATGGTCGGGTCAATTCTGTTATTGGGTGAGGGTCAGGCATCTGCCAGGCATTGCCGCCAGTCTTCGGGGGTGTTGGCGTTACGGAAGCGCCACTCCTGACCGTCAGGAACAGGAAGGGTGGAACCGTGCAGATGGGCGATGAGTCGTCGGAGTGAATAATGCCGTTTGTCGGCCTCATGGACAACTGCTTCGGTATAATTCCGTAGTGCGTCGTTGACTGGCAGGTATAACGGAAGCTGATAATTGTCGTAATGTAAGGGGATTTTTCCGGTATAGCCTTCACTGGCCAATAGGATAAGGAGTTCGGGTGTCAACAGTGGCATATCTACAGGGAGTATCAACACGCCCTGCTTATTTGAATTACAGGGGATTTTATGCAGGCAGGCATGTAAGCCGCTCATGGGACCTTTTCCTGGGATTATATCGGAAACTCCCTGATGGCCGCTGATTATGATTTCTTCAAAGCCGGTTTGACGCAGGAGGGTTTTCATATGTCGCCAGAGTGGCTGTCCGTGGTAATCAAGACGTGTTTTATCGGAGCCCATTCGAGAGGACTGTCCACCGGCAAGCAGGATGGCTGTTTGTTGTGATAATGGCGATCTGACAGGCAGTACAAATGACAATATTTTATACCGGATGATGAGCGATGGGCAGGATAGTATGTCTGAGAGGGCTGGATTGCAAAGTCACATCTCTCTAATGGTGTTTAGGAAATAGCAGATGACTTTGTTATTTTGGGCTTTCTTTGAATTCGTTTGCCGTTTGTATGTTGGAATAATGATCATGACAAAAATGGTCAAGATTATTAATGGGTTGTGAACGTTTTTTGGGGTTTAGTGTCGATGGGTTAATGGTTTTTTTTGTCTGGAGTGGCAGAACGAAGATGGTTTTCCTTTATGGTGAATATTATTTTAGCTGTAGGAGTGTTTTATGAATTGCTTATCTTCGATATTTGAATGCATATGCTATCCCTGTGGTGGGATCAGAGATTGTATGGAGCGAACGTTTCTTAGGTGGCGGGTTCAAGAGGAGTTGCCAGAAAATATTGTACGTTATCGAGTGGATATGTCTGTGCCACAGGGTAGTGCTCGTAAGGTTGTTTATGATTCAAAGGGAGAAATATTAAAAGCGTCAGATGGATATACAGATGAAGAACTTACGAATAATCCGAGGTTGATTGAGTCTTCTTTTAGAGATAATGCTGGGAATCCCAATTATAGGCTGGAAGTAATTTCTGGTGAATTTGGGCGTGCGAAAATTTATATGATTAAGGCTTTTCCCCAAGTTATATTCAAAAAAAGAGAGCTGGTGGCACCTGGTAGAAGTTGCCGGGAAAACGCATTGATGGAAGCGTATATTCAGCAGTATGGATTAAGGTGGTTGGTGGTTCCAAAGGTGGGTGAAGTTCATTTGGATGATATGACTTTACAGCTAGAAACCTGGTTTCCAATAGCCCATAAGTTCTGGGACTTGGATATTGCCATATATAAAGATTGTGCGGAGGGGGGCAAGCGTCTTCTACCAGCAGTTAAGGATTTAGCCAAGTTGTGCTGTTATGTCGTTTTGCCTGACAGAAAGGGATTTAAGTATAATTTTTTGCCTATCATCCGAGAATCTTCTGCTGGTGAGATGGCCTATCAAATGGCATTAGTTGATTTAGAAGGTTTTGAAGATCTATCTCGTAAAATCACTGAAGACCCAGAGTGCTATAGAGTTCGGATGAGAAAGAATCTGGAGAAGATTGTTGAGATCTATCCATGGCTTGCCAATGAAATTATTGATGTTGCTAAAATCCATAATCAAGCGTTAGTTAGAGAAAGTGAGCTTAATTATTTTGGTCTGGCCAAAGCGCAAGGCTTGGACTATTACAAGAGAGAAGTGGCTGATTATGTTGATTATATTCGGCAAAGAGGTTTTGATATTCAAAGTGCTGATTTTGAATGTATCAAGGGGTTGTTGGTGGATGTGAAACTTTCTTGTGATGCTGGAAATGACTTTGTTATAAATGATCGGGCTGCTATCCATTTTGACGATGAGGCGGAGAAAGAATTCTTTCTGTCAGTCGTTCGTAGGCTTAATAAGAGTATTAAGGCGTTTGAGTTTGTAGTAGAGGCTAAGAAAAGAATTATATATAAGCCTTTCGAGAAGATTGTGCGTAAGGCTTTTGAGTTCGATGTAGAGGAGTATAAATGTCGAATGATAGAGATTGATGATGCTGATTACGATGATGGTCATGAGAGTTTGGACTGGTATTTTTGCTTTCATGTTGAGGCGGGGATAAAGTTTTTCAAAGTATTAGAAGAGGCGGGTTTGATTTTTAGAGCGCCCAAGAATGAGTGTGAACCGCTATTTTTGTAAGTTTTCTGTGTCTAAGTTTGAGGTTATTTGTTAGTTGGAATGATTGGTTTGGGCAGTTTGGATTTTTAATTGTGCTATTGGAGGAGATGATTTTTAAGAGGCTGCACTGCGAGATTAGCTTCCAGAATGGGAGGCGTTTTATAACTTTCAAAGACCACATGGTACATCGAAAGGAAAAACGCCCTATGGGATTCTACGTGACAAAATGATGCGTTAGTTATGGCAGTCAGCCGAAGTCGGGAACCTCACAGTTGCACATGTCAAAGTTTTTCAAACTTGCCATTAGAATTCCTCCACTCTGATTTTGGTGGAATAGTTTCTATAGCTCCCCAATGCTCAACAATCTTATTGTTATCAAAGCGTAGTAAGTCGTAATAGGCGACATGGTCGCCGGCAAACTCGCCTTCACTGATGCCGAGTGTGAAATTTCCCTCGCCCAACACTTTGTGATTCTTTTTATAAGCCATTGTGATGCCCTGTTGAGCCATATGCTTAATAGCCGCAAGCAAGCCGTCAATGCCATCCGCGATTACAGGGTTGTGCTGGATATAATTTGACTCGCCGGGGTCTATAAATTCAGAAATCTTATCGAAATGGCCGCCAATCAAAATGGTTTCAATAAAGCTGGCTGCCCGTTGTTTGTTTTCAGCCGTTTTATCTCTATCAGTAGTTTCTGTCGAGCCATCAGTCTGCGTGTGACCACTGGGATTTTTGGCAGAGGCTTTTTCTGTCAGGTTATCCCAGTGTTCGACGATCAAACCATTTTCAAACCGAAAAATATCGAACCCGACTTTCGGGCCAAAGAAGTTGTAATCGGTGTGGGTGAAGACATAGTCGCCATCGCTGAAAGCGCGTACCACGTTAACACGGGCTGTGTTTTCAGGCAGTGCCTGTAGTAATTCGGCAAACCCTTGCAGCCCATCGGCAACCGCCAGATTGTGCTGGGTGTACTGATTTTTATTGGCATAATGGGTAGCAGGCTCAGGATCTCCGGTTTCAATGCTGTTCAATAATGCAATGACTTTATTGATATTCGAAACACTCATGGGCTTCTCCTGCGTTGTGTGATGGTCATGCTCGTTAGGATCTTGCCGGGCTATAGGATGCGTATGAGTTGCACGCTAATAGGAAAGAATGGCAAGTAGTCCATTCAGTGGGATGACATGCCCTTTTCAATCATCAAGGGTATTCGATGCCTGTTAGAATGTTCCGAATTTCCCATTCTTATTTTTCCACTGATGTTCCGGGGGAATTGTTTCAACCACATCCCAGTGCTCTGCAATTTTGCCGTTTTCAAGTCGAAACAGGTCATACAGAGCTGTGGGCTTCTCTGCCCGGATGCCTTCGCTGACCGCTAATACGAAGTTGCCTTCACCGAGTACAGCGTGGTTCTTTTGGTAGTTTATTCTTATCCCCTGCTTGCCGAATTCTTCGAAGGCTTTGAGCAGTCCTGACAGACCATCCCCTATGTTTGGATTGTGCTGTATGTAATTGTCACCTGCAAAAAAGGCATCGTGTGCCTCGGAGTGACGATGAATCATGACCTGGTCAATAAACCTCGAAATAGTCGCTTTATTCAGCGCTGTTTTGTCATGGTCTATGGCCGTTGTTGGCCCATCCAGTAGGGTATGTCCACTTGGATTGGGCGTGGTTGGCTTCTCCTGCAGGTTATCCCAATGCTCAACAATGAAACCGTCATCCATGCGGAATATGTCAAACGCGACCTTGGGGCCAAAAAAATTATAATCCACATGGCAAAATACATAATCGCCATCACTGAAGATACGAACAATATTCACTTTGGTGTCACTGGGAAGTGCCTGGGATAATTCACGAAATCCCTCTAATCCATTAGCAATCGTCAGGTTGTGCTGGATATATTGGTCAGTTTTCACATACTGGATAGCTGTTTGGTCACGCGTCTCCAGGGCACGTAGCAAAGCAATCACTTTGTCTTTGTTTGAAACACTCATAGCTATCTCCTGCGCTTTTGGCATGTTTGCATATGCCAATAATGGAATTGGTAATGCCGTTATATGAACAGGTAAAGCTGTTTTTATGGTGCTTCCGTGTACGCTTGGTAGGGCGCTAATGCATGAAAGAAAATAAAAGGTATTCTTTTTTCCGGTATTTGATTGCCATAAAAATACGTGCATAAATACCAGCCACCTTTCCCATTACTGTCTTTGAATGCATTAAACGCATGGTTTCATGGTGTGTAACTATTCAGAATGTTTTTATCTACAGCTAAGGCGATAGTGTTAATAGGCGATACTGATACGCTTTTTTTGATGAACACCTTTCTCTGCTTCATCGATTAGCGCAACGGCAAAATCCTCTACAGAGATTCGGCAGTTGCCCTCACTGTCGGTCAGCAACTGATCGCCCCCGGTACGATACTCACCCGTACGTTCCCCCGGGAATATCTCCGCTGCCGGGCTGACGAAAACCCAGTTCAGATCGCTGTCACTGGCTTTGAAGATGGTCAGTGCTTCACCTTGCGCTCTAGCTTCATCGTGAAACTCTGCCGGAAAGTTAGGCGTATCAATCAACGCAAGACCTGGCGCAGCTTCCAGACTGCCTGCCCCGCCGACCCACAGCAGTCGTTTCACGCCAGTGGCAGGCAGCTCTTCAAGCAGCCGGCTTGCTGTATTGGGGACAATATCGTGGTTGCCTTTGGCACGGCCGCCAATAGCTACGATGACAACGTCAGCACCTTGAACAGCATTCGCCACGCCTTCCTGCGAGATCAGATCCAGTGTGCGTGCTTCAACGTTGTTATCGTCACCCACATTGTTGGTACGGCTGATTGCGATCACCTGGTGTCCACGACCCAGCGCCTCTTGCTTAATGGTGGATCCAATCCAGCCGGTGGCACCCAGAACGGCAATTTTCATGTTTCTCTCCATGACGGTGTTTTATGGTGATGCAAGTATTTTCATTTTTCGCGCTGTAATAAATGACGAAAAGTGAACATAGTTGTTTCATCCAATGAAACAGTCGCTGAGGAATTGTGTGGATAAGCTTGAAGCGATACGTAGTTTTGTAGAAGTTGCCCAGTCAGGTAGTTTTACTCAGGCTGCAGAACAATTAAGTCTGAACCGCGCGAAGGTCACTCGTCATGTTCAGGAGCTGGAGGACTGGTTTAACCTGAGATTGCTCAACCGTACCACGCGCAGTGTCAGCCTGACGCCGCCCGGTCATGATGTGCTGTTGTCCTGCAAGCGTATTCTGAATGATGTGGCCGGATTGGAAAATCTGGCGCAATACCATCATGAGGAGCTGGTGGGAGAGATTCGCATTGCTTCTCCTGTAGGGCTGGCGCAGGGGCTGCTCTACGACGTGCTCGATACTTTCTCCAAAAAGCACCCGAATATCGTGTTTCAACTGTTGCTGTCGGATAAAAATGCGCAGCTGGTCGATGAGCGGGTTGATATCGCTTTACGGTATACGGATAAGCCGGATGAAAATCTCATTGGGCGGCATCTGATGCATATTGAAAGTGCAATTTGTTGTTCCGCAGACTATTTAAAACAGCATGGGACCATTTCACAGCCTGATGATTTGCAGGATCGTAATTGCCTGATTCATATCGATCAGGATCAATGGTGCTTTATCCAGGATAAACAGCCGTTGCTTGTGCCCGTGAATGGTTCAATCCGTTCCAATGAGCTGGGCATTATTGTGCGTGCAGCCATTAATCATTTAGGGGTTGCCTATTTACCCTGTGATATGGCGAACAGGTATCTTGAAGATGGTCGGCTTGTTCAGGTACTTAAGGAGGTTCGGTTGCCTGTCATGTCGCTTTGGGCGCTATATTTGTCGCGGAGTTATCAGCGTCCGGCGATACGGGCATTTATCGATTTTCTGGCTGACTGTTTGAACGATGATATTCGTGCTGCCGGGTAATGGGATCGCCGATACGGTAGCAACGGGTACTGTTTGCCTTTGGTTGGATCACGAGGGCGTTGAATGTGAAACAATTTGTTGATGCAAATGCGTAAAAACGTCTGTCTTTGCAGTATTGGCATGAGGCGTATTGAGTAAAGGGAGGTAGCAGAATGCCTCATAGAAGCATTCTGCTACAGAAGGCCGTAGCCTGTTACAGACCCGTGCTGAACATATGAAGGTCGTAGAAGAAGATGCGACCCATCAGTTCACTGGCCAGTACCAGCCCGAAACCAAACGCTGGCAGACGAACACCGGTGTTGGAGCCGCGCATGGCCGGCACGACCCAGAGGCTGACGCCCAGGAACAGCAGGGCAAAGCGGGCAGCCAGCAAGCTGTGATGGTAATCCTTCACCATGAACGGATCGATCGCTGTGGACAGCTGACCCAGCCAGAACAGGTAAAGTACAAAGCCAGTGGCAATCACCGCCAGCGCAATCAGGCCGATGGTGGACAGTGCCTTGTCCGTATGACGTGCAAACAGGCCCATCCGGTCAGACTGGCTCCGTACCAGTACCGCCGCCCCCATGACGCCCAGTACCACCGCTGGCATCACAAACTGGAAAACGGTCCAGTTTGTATTCCAGGTGGGTACGGTCGCCAGGGTGTAAACGTTGGCGATGGCCAGCAGCAGGGCAACACCCAGCGCCATGGCGCCCAGCAACACCAGGCGGTGCAGGGCTGGCAGGATGTTCAGCAGGGTGGCGGCGATAAAGGTAAACGCCGCACCGCCAAACAGGCTGGTGGTCAGGATCTCAACGCTCAGCGGTGAGAGGTGCTCCAGGCCAAAGATCACGTTGAACGCCCGCAGTGGCTGACCCAGGTGGGTGCCTGCGGCCAGGCCGGCCACACCGAGGATTACCAGTGAAGCGATCTGCAGCCGGCTCAGCAACTGCAGGCGGTTACGCTGACCAAAGCTGGCGAACTGCAGGCAGCCCAGCACCAGGAAAATACCCACAGCGCACTGCGCCAGGACGGTGAAGAAAACCAGGGATAATTCGTGCATGGTTACACCTCCCGGACGTTCAGGATGCGGCCGGTGGTATCACCGGTCGGGCGTGCGTGGCGGTTGGCCTTGATGACCAGGTTCGGCTTGGTCATGCCGGAATCCGGCAGCGGCGCGATATCCGCACGGTCACCGTATTTGGCGCGCAGCTCGTCAATCGGGCCAAACTCCAGCGCACGCAATGGGCAGGAGCTGACGCAGATCGGTTGCAGACCCTGTTCCACCCGGTCGAAGCAGCCGTCACACTTGGTCATCAGCTTCTTCTCGGGGTCGAACTGGGGCGCACCGTACGGGCAGGCCATTTCACAGTAACGACAGCCGACGCAGACTTCGGCATTCACGGCTACCAGGCCATCCTGTTCCCGCTTGTGCATGGCGCCGGTGGGGCAAGCCTTGGCACAGGCAGGCTGATCGCAATGGTTGCAGCTGATGGATACGTGGTAGGCGAACACGTCCTGGTTCCAGGTGCCGTCTTCGTTCTGTACCCAGCTGCCGCCGCCGTATTCATAAATACGGCGCCAGTTCACCCCGATATCCAGGTCGTTGTCGTCCTTGCACGACAGTTCACAGGTTTTGCACCCGGTACACCGGGTGGTATCGATATAGAATCCGTATTGGGTCATGGTTCAGTTCTCCGTCAAGCCTTGGCAATGTCCACCAGATTGGAATGCTGGGGGTTGCCCTTGGCCAGCGGTGAGGGGCGTTGGGTGGTCAGGGTGTTCATGCAGGCGCCGCGGTCGATGCCATTGCGGTCCGGGGCGTACCAGCTGCCCTGGCCCATGGCGACCACGCCGGGCATGATCCGTTCGGTCACTTTGGCGGCTACGCGGATTTCGCCGCGGTCGTTCCAGACTTTCAGCATGTCACCGTCGTTAATGCCACGCGCCTGGGCGTCGATGGGGTTGATCCAGACTTCCTGACGGTTGGCGTCACGCAGCACGTCTACGTTGCCGTAGGTGGAATGGGTGCGTGCCTTGTAGTGGTATCCGAACATCTGTAATGGGTACTGCTTGCTGTGAGGCGCTTCGTGGCCTTCCCAGGAAGAGGCGTATTCCGGCAAAGGACGAATGATGTCGCCTTCTTTCAGCTTCCAGGTTGCAGCAATCTGGGCCAGTTGTTCGGAGTAGATCTCGATCTTGCCGGATGGGGTTGCCAGCGGATTGGCTTCCGGATTCTCGCGGAATGCACGGTATTCGACGTGCGGTTCACCCGGATTGGTCTGCTTGACGATACCCATTTTGCGGAAGGTGTCGAAATCCGGCAGTTCCGGATTGATCTTCTGAGATTCGGCATAGATAAAGCGCAGCCAGGCTTCCTGGTCACGGCCTTCGGTGTACTGTGCTTCCACGCCCAGGCGCTTGGCGATCCCGGTACACATGTCGTAGACCGAACGGCACTCGTGCAGCGGCTCAACAGCCGTATCACAGAAAATGGCGTAACCCATGTTGCCGCAGCTGCCGTTGGTGGAGAAGTCCGGCTGTTCTGCCGCCGTCAGGTCGGGCAGTAGGATATCCGCATAACGGGCGCTGGCGGTCATGTGGTTTTCGATGACCACGACCATTTCGCACTGCGTGTCATCCTGAAGGATTTCATGGGTGCGGTTGGTGTCGGCGTGCTGGTTGATGATGCAGTTGCCGGCGTAGTTCCAGATGAACTTGATCGGTGCCTTCAGGCGGTCTGCGCCACGGATGCCGTCGGTCAGAGCGGTCATCTCTTCATGGCGATGGATAGCGTCAGTCCACATGAACATGGGGATGGACGTGGTGATCGGGTTGCTCAGGGTCGGGAAGCTGGCGAAAGGAATGCCCCAGCTGCCTTCACGGGCACCGGTGCCGCCGCCGGGGATGCCGACGTTGCCGGTCATAATGGCCAGCATGCAGATGGCACGGCTCGCCTGTTCACCATTGGCGGTGCGCTGAACGCCCCAGCCCTGCATGACGTTACAGGGTTTGGTGCTGGCGATTTCTCGGGCCAGGCGAATGATGGTTTTCTCAGGAACCGCAGTGATACGCGCAGCCCATGCCGGGGTTTTGGCGGTACCGTCTGAACCATTACCAAGAATGTAGGATACCCAGGAAGAACCTTTCGATGCAGAGGCTGGCAGACTGTCTTCGTCGTAACCGACGGTGTAACGGTCGATGAACGCCTTGTCCACCAGGTTCTCGGTGATCATGACCCAGGCCATACCGGCCACCAGGGCCGCGTCAGTACCGGGGCGCAGGGGTACCCATTCGTCATTACCGCTCAGTACGGAGTCGGTCATGCGCGGATCGAAGGTGATCATCCGGGCGTTGCTGCGGGCGCGGGCTTCGGTCATCTGGTAAACGACACCGCCACCGCTCATGCGGGTTTCCGCCGGGTTGTTACCGAAGTTGACGATCAGCTTGGTGTTGACGATATCGGACGAGCAGTTGCTGCCGACCCAGCTGCCACCGAACAGGTAGGGCAGGCCAACGGTGATCTGTGCGGTACTGTAATCGCCAAAATGGTTCAGGTAGCCGCCCCAGCAGTTCATAAGGCGCGCGATGGGGGTCGCCGCCGGTGGCCAGGATTTGGAAACGGTGCCGCCCAGTGTGCCGGTGCAGTAATTCAGGTAGATGGCTTCGTTGCCATGCTGTTGCTTGATGCGCTTGAGGTTGTCCGCAATGGTGTCAAACGCTTCATCCCAGCTGATGCGCTCAAACCGGCCTTCGCCACGTTTGCCAACCCGCTTCATGGGGTATTTCAGGCGATCCGGGTTGTAGACACGGCGGCGGAAAGAGCGGCCGCGCAGGCAGGCGCGAACCTGGTGGTTGCCGTATTCGTCGTCACCGGTGTTATCGGTATGGGTCGCGACAATAACACCATCCTTGACCTGGTGGCGCAGGGCGCAACGGGAACCGCAGTTCACGGTGCAGGCAGACCAGACGGAACGCACGGCTTCGCGCTTTTCCGCAGGGGTGGTGTCCGGCGTGTTGGCCAGCGCGCGCAGCGGCAGGCTGTTACCCGCGACAATGGCAGCGCTACCGGCAGCGGCGCCCCATTTCATAAAATTACGGCGCTTCAAAGGAGACAGAAGCACCTTGTCCAGTAAATTCTTCATGCAGTCTATGGATTGCTCTCAGGAAAGAACGGGCGTTTAGAAAGTTTTGTGTCAATCAGGAATGTCCGCAGTGATTTGTTGTGGCAAAGGGGCGGATATCAGTTCATTCCACTGCGCATGATACCCGTAAGAAATTCATGGAATTTTGACCTGCAGCAAGAATGATCGCGGTTTTTTCTCTTTTTCCTTGTTGGTGTTGAGCCAAATATTTTAGAGAGGGGGGAACTAAATCCTTTTTATTCTTGTCTTTTTTATTAGCGTGTTGATTTTAGGAGTTCGCTGTAATTGTTAATGATTCAGTGATGAAGATAACGCTAATTGGATAAAAATAATTCATGGAGGAAAGCTGTGATGAATAGCGGTATTTATGTTAAATGTCATGGTTCTGGAATGGGCAAGGTGTTTGATATAGAAAGACGTGAGCGTGCTGGTAAAATGCCAATGAGACAGGGTTTGTCTCGTCACGTACATCACCCGTACTGTTCCCAAAAAAAAATTTAGATCGTAATTGTATTCAATTGAGTTCAGATTATGGAAGAGCTTCTATAAGTAGTGCTATTAATACTCGAATAAACACATTGATTGGGCAGGCTAAATATGTTGAGGCATTGGAGCAATTGGATCATTTAAGGTCGGAGTTTGAGTGTTCATCAAAGTCTGATTCTTTAGATGTTTTTTATGAATTAACAAGAAGTTTTATAAAAAAGGTTTATGATAGAGATCCGACAGATGAATCATTTATTCTTTGTAGTATGACTCTTCGAAAGTTTTGTTGCTATGAAGAAGCAGTTGAACTTAATTTGCCTGGCGAAAGTAAGATCGGCGTAAGAGTATATATTACAAAGTTAGTGAGTTATGAGGAATATTTTAATCATGTTTATTCTGATCCATCTAATATTGGTAGAGATTTTTTGTATGAGGTTGTAGCAATGGCTTCTAGTGCGATAGAGATTGCCGATAAAGGTCTATGTGCTTATAAAAATAATTTTTTGTTAACTAAACTACGTCTCTTCCTTTTGCATAAAAAAATACATTGTCAAATTGCTATAGATGAAAAGGCTTTGAATGGCATTGGTGGTTGCACCGAGTATGCGGTCTCGCTTAAGGATTACTTGGCCCCATGTCAGAATATAATAATTGATTTGGAAGATTTGTGTGAACGAGTAAGCAATGGAGTTCCTGCTCTCGATCTTGATGAGGATACAAGGAAGACTGTCGGTGGTCTTTATTCAGCTATAGCGCACGTGCATAAAACTATCGGTTATCTTTTTAAAATCTGTAGAGTCTTCTGTTCAGACTTGGATCACTTTAGCGAGGCCGGTAAAAAGTTTGGACTTGCACAAGAGTTGCGTAGAGGGGATAAACGTGCAGAAAATACTGCAATTAAAGGTTTAACTGCTGTGCTGAAAAATTTAGCAGAGTAAATTTTTTTATTCAGATTGTTCTATTTTTCATCTTTTTGGCCATATTTTTATGTGTTGCTTATTCTTGTCATCTTAATAGTGCTTGATAAACAGCTGAATGCGCAGGCACCACAGCCATTGCAGCTGTCAGTTTGAATAACGGGTGCAGATAGTCCATCGGCTGTTATTGCGTCTTTTGAGCAGGCTTCTGCACAGAGGTTGCAGGCCATTCCCATTTCGGCCTGGCAGCGGGTTGTAAGAGTTGGACGTAAGGGCAATGACGCATAGCCCTTTTGGCTGTCCAGGGCACCAGTAGGGCAGACGCTAACGCATTCTGCACAGAAGGTGCAATAACCATAATCGATATTCAGTACAGGCTTTCCTTGCAATGCCGCATGGGATTCGTCCGATGCTCGTAGAATGCGTTCCGGGCAGGCATCAATACACATATGGCAACTATCACAGAGTGCGAGGAACTCACGGTTATTCCGTGCCCAGGGTGGGCGCGGGGAGTCGCTTTCCGGTATCTCTATGGTTTCTTCTTTCAGCGCGAAGCGGCGGAAAAAGGCCCGCCGCGCCGGTGATGCCAGTTCTTCCTGGCTCATCGGTAGAGCCTGACGATCAGGTATTCCGCACCGGTCAGGTTCGCCAGCTGTTGCAGGGAACCTTCTGCGAGATCGGCCAGTCCGCGATAAAAGTCGGTGGTTGCATGGGTGCGGATCAGTTCAAACAGGCGGCTGGACCAGATCAACACATGATTGGTCAGGAATTCTGCCGTGGCGCAAAGCCAGGGTTGTTCCGACTGTTCGTTATCAATAGCCCGCAGCGCTTCACCAAGTAGGTGGGCGATAAAGGCAAACTGAAGGCCGATATGATCGTCGGGCTCGTTTTCACCGGTATCAATTGTCACACCGTATTGACGGTAGAATTCCCGTACCGCCATGGCAGGTTCTGTGAGGGTGAGTTGTTCTTCGGTCAGGTACACCGATGACCAAGGGGCGGCGAGCAAGGTATTCGGGCCGATGAACAGCGCATTGTAATCTTGCTTCAGTAATGACAGCGGATTGACAGTATGCTCATCCAGAAACTGTTGCATGGTTTCCAGGCCGGCCTGGGTGCGCAGATTTTCTTCTTCCACGGGCCAGTGGTCCAGCAGCCGGTCGGAAACCAATGGGTGGAGAAAACCCGGTTCCGGTGCACGATGGAAAGCGGTATAGAGAAAACGGCAGGCAATCTCAAGGCCGGCCAGGGTTTCAGTCTGCTGCGGGATCATAGGTATGTTATGGCTCTTGGGGTGCGCAGGAATAACGGTGGTTGGTTATTCCTGCGGACAGGGTATGAGATCAGTGCTCGCGGGTGGCGCGGAATGTGATCTCCGGCCAGCGCTCCTCGGTCAGGCTGAGGTTGACGCGGGTGGTGGCCAGGTAAGTCAGGTAGCCGCCGCCGTCTTCCGACAGGTTGTCGCTGCACTTGCGGCGGAATTCCTCGAGTTTGCGGGCGTCATCGCAGTGGACCCAGCGGGCGGTGAAGACGTTGACCGGCTCGTAGATGCAGTCCACTTTGTACTCGTCCTTCAGGCGCTGGCGTACCACATCAAACTGCAGGACACCGACAGCACCCAGAATCAGGTCGTTGTTGTTCAGCGGCATGAACAGCTGGGTCGCACCTTCCTCTGACAGTTGTTGCAGCCCTTTCTGCAGCTGCTTCAGTTTCAGCGGATCCTTCAGGCGCACTCGCTTGAACAGTTCCGGGGCGAAGTGGGGGATGCCGGTGAAACGCATCATATCGCCTTCGGTAAATGTATCACCTATCTGGATCGTGCCGTGGTTATGCAGGCCGATGATATCGCCGGACAACGCTTCTTCCACGTGGGAACGGTCACCGGCCAGGAAGGTCACGGCGTCGGCAATTTTCACGTCCTTGCCAATCCGGGTATGACGCATCTTCATGTTGCGGGTGTACTTGCCGGAACAGATGCGCAGGAAGGCGATTCGGTCACGGTGGCGCGGATCCATGTTCGCCTGAATCTTGAATACGAAGCCGCTGAAGGTGTCTTCGGTCGGTTCGACGGTCCGGCTGTCGGTTTGGCGGGCAATCGGCGCCGGTGCCCATTGAACGAAATCGTCCAGCATTTCACGGACGCCGAAGTTGGCCAGTGCGGTGCCGAAGAAGACCGGTGTCATTCGGCCAGCCCGGTACTCTTCAAGATCAAATTCGTGGCTGGCGCCGCGAACCAGTTCGATTTCATCCATGAGCTCTTCGTGCAAATCACCCAGAAGTTCGCGCGCTTGGTCAGATTCCAGTCCCTGAATACGGATGTCATCGGGGATCCGGTGACCCTGACCCGGTGTGAAAACATGGATGGTATCGGTATACAGGTTGTAGACACCTTTGAAACGCTTGCCCATACCGATGGGCCAGGTGATCGGCGCACACTGTATTTTCAGGATGGATTCGATTTCATCCATGACCTCAATCTGGTCACGCACTTCCCGGTCCATCTTGTTGATGAAGCTGAAGATGGGCGTGTCGCGCAGGCGGCAGACATCCATCAGCTTGATAGTCCGGTCCTCGACACCCTTGGCGCCGTCGATCACCATCAATACGGAGTCCACGGCGGTCAGTGTCCGGTAGGTATCTTCGGAGAAGTCTTCGTGTCCGGGGGTGTCCAGCAGGTTGACCATCTGTTCGCGGTAGGGGAACTGCATCACGGACGTGGTGATGGAGATACCCCGTTCCTGCTCCATTTTCATCCAGTCAGAGGTTGCCATCCGGCCACTCTTGCGACCCTTGACCGTACCCGCCATCTGAATGGCGTTCCCGAACAGCAGCAGCTTTTCGGTGATGGTGGTCTTACCCGCATCAGGGTGGGAGATGATGGCGAAGGTACGGCGTTTGCCGACTTCCCGGATAAAATCTGACATGGATCCTCGCGACCGGTGGTATGAACAGTGTGGGGCGGGATTATACTCGCTCAGGGGCTGAGGTGAACTGTTGCTAACACTATTATTTGGTGGTTTTCTTTATAGTAAATGGCTTTTAGCTTCTTTATTTGTGCATATCAATAATATTTACTTCCTCTAAGTAACTGGATTCTGAGTGATTGCTCTTTGTTGGGTTGGTGTGCTTAAAGAGATGAGCAATATGCTGTTTATTAATGGATGTTGGAAAATTTAACTGTTTTGTTAGTGTTTTTTACTTTGATTTCTGCTGTCTTTAACTGTTCAATATTTGTTGTTTTGGAGAAAGCTATGGAAGGTGTTCAACAAGTTGGAAGTTTGCCTGTTGCTACAGGGAGTAAAAAAAGAAAGCGTGATGAGGATGAATCGAAGAAGCAGCATTTTACAAGGTCGACATTTGGTTCATCTGAGCAATCACTGGATACTAGAGGTGTTCAAGTCACGACGGGGAGAAGTGTTGCCGGTGGTATTCCAAGTCACATGCAGAGTCGATACCCTGACAATTTCGATTGGGCTAAACATAGCTACTTGGCTAAATATGTGGATTATGAAAATTATTCACAAGTCTCTTTTTTGGTTAGAAATCCAGATGAATGGAATAAGTATAAGAAGTTTAAAGAAATGATGGGAGCATTGTGTCAGTCTGATTTTTATCTGTTTAGTAAAGAGCATAATGAGGTTAGTGATAAGATTTTTGAAAAGAAGGATGTGTATGAGTGGTTGTTGTTTGTAAAGGAAAAAGCAGCTAAGCAAGATAAAAATAATCCTGATTTAAATGATTTGTTTTTGGAGGTTCGTGTTCATTCTGTGTTTTATGATGCTTATCATGAGGCAAAAAGTGAGGCAGAAAAAGCTGAAGAAAAACCAAAGTCAGCTGATTGTGTATTTGACTGGAAAAGACTTGGTGAAAATATAGTCGCCGATGAAGATGTAGCTTTAGGTAAGGAGCGGCTTTTTGGAAGTGTTTTGCCATCAGGTGAAGAAAGTGATTTATCTGATAGGGATGTGGCCATGAAAAAGAAAAAAAAGAAGTCGGCTTCGTACTGGAAAAACAAGCATGATTCTCTAAAGATCAATTATTGCTTTCTTAAAGCGGAAAGGGATCGGTTAAGTCAAACGGTTGATGAATATAAAGTAAAAATGAGAAAAATTAAAAATATAGTCAAGGATGATTGAAGTGCTGAATGACATCCAGTGAGGTTGAGGTTTTCTAAATGCCTGGAAAAGCTCAACCCCACTGGATGTTTAAAAAACGTAGTTAACTAAGTTTATAACGATAAATCAGCAGGTGCTTGTCCTTGACCTGCTTCAAGCCAAACTTCAGCAGTTTCGCCTTGCGCTCGCCGACGGTGATGTCGGACTCTTCAGCAGTGGCAATAAAGGCGCTGACATCATCAGCGTGATCAGAGTCTACGGTTTCCTTGACTCCCCACGGGAGCGACATGACATGGTCATAGTCTCAGGTTTCGCAGATCTTGGCTTCCCGTTCGGCGATGGAGCGGAGAATGCTCTCCTCAAACGCCTTGGTAACATTCCCGTCTTCAGCAAAAAGCACGCGCGCACCTCTTTGGCTGGATAACTGGTGGATTGAGTTGTGTCCTGATTCACATTGTGTCAGGTCGATGATGTTCGTCTGTGCTTCATAAAAGCTGACGAACAGGTGAGATTTTAATGGCCAGTGTGTTGGTTGAAATGGCGCTAAGCAGGGTAAATTTCTGTTGTGGCATGCCCTTGAATTGGGGAGCAGCCATGAATTGTTGATGTGCAGCAACCGGGCTACGACTTATTGCATATTTCGTAATATTATTTATTGATTCTTTTTAGTTATAAGTGTCAACTGCGAGGATTCACGTATCGGTTTGGAGTCTCGCAGTGGACGTGCTCTCGCTGTCCATGGTGCTGTATGCCATGGTGATTTTTTGTGGTGCTTTCATTCAGGGCTCTCTCGGATTCGGGCTGGCGATTGTGTCAGCTCCGGTGCTCTATTGGTTGAATCCTGTGCTGGTGCCAGGGCCTGTTATCATGATGGCGCTTTCGGTCGCTGCCATTAATCTGTTTCGTTACCGTCGCACGATTTCCCTCAAAGGCCTGGGCAGTGCGATTGCCGGACGTATCCCAGGTTCCCTGCTGGGCGGTTATCTGCTGACCGTGGTATCCGGAGATGCATTGACTCTGTTTTTAGGCAGTATGGTATTGCTGGCTGTTCTGGTCAGCCTGAGTCGCATCCGTATTTCTGCTACACCTGCCACCCTCTGCACAGCAGGTTTTCTCTCTGGTGTCATGGGGACAGCAACAGCTATTGGCGGACCGCCTATGGCACTGGTTATGCAGCATGAAAGTGCCGAAAACATGCGGGCCAACCTGTCCGGTTATTTTGTGATCAGCAGCATTGTGTCGCTGGTGATTCTCTTTGCAAACGGGTATTTCAACCGGGAGCAGCTGGAGTTATCCCTGATGATGGTGCCCGCCGCTATCCTTGGGGCTGTTACTGCCGGCTACGTGTCTCACCGCTTCAGCCAAAGACTTCTACGACACGGTGTGCTCGGCCTTTGTACGGTCTGTGGCCTGGTGGCCATTCTGTCGGTCATTATGGGTTGAGCCATCGGCGATGTTGCCTGACGGCAGGGGGTTAAGCTGGGCGCATTGATTCCGATAGTTCTTCTTAGAGATGCCGGATCGTTTGTCCGGAACGGCGTGAATGCGAGGGAGGACGATCAGTCATGGATGACGACAACCACACAGATAAACCCGAACCGAAATCGGCTGCGGAGCTGATGAATCAGGATCCATCTGTTGGCCAGCCCGGCGAGATCATCGATGCGGTGCATGAAGAGGACATCTGGTCGGATCCTCTCTTTGAAGCGTTTAATGACCCGGTGTTCAGCCCGGCGCCCCCGAAAAAATAAAGGTCAGGCCAGCACCTCGCAGGCATGCCGGACGAGGTCGCGGCTGACCCTCTTCAGCAAGTCAGTTTCCAATGCCCAGCGATGCCAGTAGAGGTGGCGGTTGACCGTTAATCCCGGTGTCACATCCTTGAGAATCCCTGTTTCAAGTGCCTGCCGGATCATGAGATCAGGTATCAGGCAGTAGGCCAGGCCTTCACAGGCCAGCTTGATAAACGCCTCCGATGAACGTGCGGTATGGCTTGGCATGGCATTGTCATCAAACGCAAAGTGTTGCTGGAAAAAGGTCTGGTGCAGGGTGTCGTGGTAATCATAGACGGCAGCGGGCGCTTGCCTCAGTGCCTCGTGGGTAATGCCTTCGGGAAAATACCGGGCAATGAAGGCCGGTGTGGCAACACAGCGATAATCCATTCTGCCCAGCCGGTCGCAGCGGCAGCCGGGCAGGGTGTGGCTGTCGAGGCTGATGGCGCCAATGACTTCGCCCTTGCGTAGCAGGTCCAGCGTGCGGGATTCATCTGCGATCACGAGGTCAAGGCTGACCGAGTGGGTTCGGAGGGTGTCAGCCAATGCGGGAATCAGCCAGCTGGCCACGCTGTCGGCGTTGGCGGCAAGGCTGAGCGTTGGGTAAGGCAGGGCGTCTGCGTTGTAACATAGCTCTGGCAGGACGTCCTGTTCCAGCAGCTGCACCCGTCGATAGAGACCCAGCAGTTTGCGGCCGGTCTCAGTCGGCATCGGTGGTTGACTGCGGATCAGCAGGGGCTGGGCCAGCCGTTTTTCCAGTTCCCGAATGCGCTGGGATACCGCTGACTGGGTGATGTGTAACGTCTGTGCTGCCGTTTCAAAGCTGCCGGTGCTGATCACGGCATCCAGCGCAGACACCAGCTTGTAGTCCAGATGCTTCATTAGAAAAACTAATCAATCATAAAAATGATTAAATTTTCTAATGTTTTGGTTAGGTTTACTATCACTTTATGTCATGTGGACTTTTCCGGTTCGCTGTCATGATGAGTAGCACATTTCTTTGAATACTGTTTGGGGGAAAGAACACCGATCATGTTATCTGTCTGGCCATTACTCCAGGGCTTTGGCCTGGGAGCCACCATGATTATTCCCATTGGGGCGCAGAATGCTTATGTGCTGAATCAGGGCATCCGGCGTCAGCACCACCTGTTGACGGCAGCCGTCTGTGCCATTTGCGATATTCTCCTTATTGCCTTGGGGGTGTTTGGCGGTGGGGCGTTGTTTGCCAGTCAGCCAACGCTATTGTTGGCTGTGTCCTGCGGTGGCGCCGCTTTCCTGTTTTGGTATGGTTTTCTGTCCATGAAGAGTGCGCTCCGTGCGGCGGATGAGGTGGCAGAAACACAGGTGACCGGTACGAGTCGTCGTGCGGTGATTGCTGGCACTTTGGCGGTCACCTTGCTGAATCCCCATGTCTATCTGGATACCGTGATGATATTGGGCGGTATCGGTGGGCAGTTTGAGGGTAGCGATCGTATCACCTTTGCGGCAGGCACCATGATAGCGTCGTTTGCCTGGTTTTTTGCCCTTTCCATCGGGGCGGCTAGATTGTCACCGATTCTCGGTCGGCCAGCGGTCAGGCGCTGGATTGACGGCGTCATCTGGCTGATGATGTGGGTGATTGCTTTTTCATTGTTGAAACGGGTAATGATGTAATGCGTGAACGCTTGGAACAGATTTACCAGAGAACGGTCGCCCAGTTGAATGAAGCGGGTGTCAAATGGCAGCGCTGGGAGCATGAACCCATCCTGGATTTCGAAACGGATGCCAAGCTTGCTGCAGAGTTGGGTTGGACGGCTGAACCGAGCAAAAGCCTGTTTCTCCGTCTGAAAGATGGGCGCTACTGCATCTATCTGACCCATCGGGATGCACGGCTGGATAGCAAGGCGGTGAGACAGCTGCTGGGGAGTCGTCCATCGGTCTGCAGTCCGGAAACCATGCAGGATGTGATTGGTTGTTTGCCGGGCGCCGTGTGTCCTTTTGGGCAGGATGCTGACATTGTCATGGTGGTGGATCCCCGCCTGAAGGGTCTAAAGGAGATCATGTTCACGCCTGGGCTGCCGGAAATGACGGTGGCGATTGCGGTCAAAGACCTGGATACGGTGTTGTCCGTGTTGCCTAACCCTGTGTTTTGGCTGGAGGAAGCGGCGGCCTGATGCGGTTTTGAGTTTGTAAAAAAGCCCCGCTATGTCGGGGCTTTTTTCGTCCGCCTGGAGGCGTTTTAGTGGGCGGTAGCCGCGTGTTCAGTCATGTTTTCATCACCGTTGATCATGCGGGCCAGCAGGGGCGCTGTCAGCAGCATGAGGCCTGCCATCACAGCAGCGGCCAGGCCAATCTCCAGGAAAACTTTGGAGTAAACAGGCAGTGTTTGCAGGGCATCAACCGCGCCATTACTGCTCGGCACTGTGGTCATTGAGGCGATGAAGCCACCGATGACAGAGGCTGCCGCAGAGGTCAGGAACCAGGCGCCCA
This sequence comes from Kistimonas asteriae, assembly GCF_018263925.1. Lineage (GTDB taxonomy): Bacteria > Pseudomonadota > Gammaproteobacteria > Pseudomonadales > Endozoicomonadaceae > Kistimonas > Kistimonas asteriae. The sequence continues at coordinate 125,337 of NZ_JAEVHF010000013.1, read as the reverse complement.
TGATGAAGCCGGTCAGGCGCTGGGGGACCAGCTGTGCCACCATGGCCAGTCCCAGTCCGCTGATCAGCAGCTCACCGATCGCCTGGAAGAAATAGCTGGCGATAATCCAGCCGGAAGAGACAATGCCCATGTGGTTGGCAAACTGGGCGCCTAGCGGCAGGATCAGGAAGCTGGTGGCGCACAGGGTCATGCCAATCGCAAACTTCATGGGCATGGAGAGGTCACGGCCAGTGTTGCCCATCCGGTTGTAGAGGTAAGCCAGTATCGGGCTGGCCAGCATGATCCAGAACGGGTTCAGGGACTGGAACGTGACCGGGTTAATGGCCATGCCCAGGATGCTGTGCTCGACGTTGTTGATGGCGAAGAAGTTCAGGGACGTCGGCATCTGCATGTAGAGCACGAAGAAGACCACTGCCTGAAGCATCATGATCAATGCGGCGATCATCTTTTTCTGTTCAGTGCCTTTGCTTGCAATGATCTCTTTGAGGAATATCACGACAACAAGGCTACTGACAGCCGCCAGCAGAACGTGGGCGACGGTCAGGTTCTGGAGCATCCAGGCGCTGAGGAAGATGGCTGCGACAGTACCCGCCAGCACCAGAACCATCTTTTTCATATCGAGGGGGGCAAGGTCTGGTGCAGAACCAATTCCGTCTACCCAGCTGCGCAGGAACCAGTAGCTGGCGACAGACAGGATCATACCCAGCGTGCAGGTGAAGAAACCGACACTCCAGCCAAAGCGATCCGTCAATATAGGAACAAGAATCATGGAGATAAAGGAACCGATGTTGATGGCCATGTAATACATGGTAAAAGCGCCATCAAGACGTTTGTCGCCTTCTTCGTAACACTTGGACAGCAGGCTGGAAGGGTTAGCCTTGAACAGGCCGTTACCGACAGCAATACAGCCTAGTGCCAGATACACCAGGTGATGGTCATGGTCGGCAAGCCCCATCAGCAGGTAGCCGCTGGCCAGTACCAGTGCGCCGAGCACCATGGTGCGTTTGGTGCCGATCACCCGGTCACCGATAAAACCACCGATCGCCACCAAGCCAAACACCAGTGCACTGAAAGCACCGAACGTGGTGAATGAGGTGGTGTCATCCATACCAAGCTGTTTGACGAAATAGACGGCAAGCAGCGCCTGAAGTCCGTAGTAACCAAATCGTTCCCAGAGTTCCAGGAAGAAAATCATGTAAAACGGTTTAGGCTGTCGTAAGACATTGGTCGACTGAGACATCAAGACTCCAGACATGTGACGATAAGGGAGCAATAACAGGCGCGAGTGTTTCTAGGTAGGGACACAGGGCAGTCAGCTATCGGACACCCTACAATGCGATGGTTGCCTGTAGTTTTGATCTTCGTCATTTTTTGACGGGGTAGGCGGGAAAAACCTCTGGTAAAGGGTTTTAAGCCAGAAAAAAAGTGTTATTTCTGTTTGAATTGATTGTAAAAAATGTTGTTCGTGATTTTTTGTCGAATTATTTAATGATTTTGGTGCGTTAGTCCTCCTATTTCTTTGTGTATTTGTCCCGCTTTTGCTGTTCGACGTACCGGATCGTTTTATCCAGCAGCCAGGAAACCAGTACGCCAACACCCACGCCAATGCAGGATTCTATCAGTCGCAGTATGGCGTTCTTGACCGGGTTAATCTCGGAGACGGATGACACCACAATGACCACTGACATGGTGATCGCTGCCAGTTTCACGTGCTGGCCGTAGTTCAGCAGATAGCAGAGCAGTGAGGCAATTCCGATAAACAGGGCGTAGCTGAAAGGGTTGAAGGAAAACAGCAGCAGGTAGACGGCGCCAAACAGACAGCCGATGGCTGAGCCGGTCACCCGTGTTCGGGCGGTGTCGATGCTCTCCTTGACGGTGGCGGGTTCCGACACGATCAGCCCGGAAATAACAGCCCAAAGTCCGCCGACCATGGCAGTGGGTTCATGCCACAGCCGGGTGAAACTGTAGCCGGCAATGTAGGCGATAAACGCAATGCAGGTGAATCGAATGGTTGAGCGAATAGCCATTCTGTCCATGTTGATGAACGGCCTCCACAAGGTCAGGTGTTTTGGGGAACAGGTGATACCGGTGTTTTCCTGAACATCAGGACCAGCGGTATCAGGACCAGGTAGGTCACCATGATGAAGACAAAGGTGTAGACAAAGGCCAGTAGTGATGACTGTTGCTGCAGCATGTGGGCGATACTGGCCATGAAGTCCGGGTTGACCAGAGAGGTATTTTGCTCGGCCGCATACTGTTGCAGGGTGATGTTATCCGGTGACAGCGCACCTCCCAGGCTATGCCATTCTGACTGCTGTACCCGGGAAAAATAGGTATTCACAATGGCAATGCCGAATGAACTGCCGATGGTGCGGCAGAGGTTATAGACGACGGCGCCGCCGGTCGCCTGTTGCGGGTTGAGTGTCATGAAGGCCATTTGTGATAAGGGGGCAAAGACCAACCCCATGCCGGCGCCCTGGATCAGGCTGGGGAAAATAATCCAGAAAAGATCAATATTCAGGGAGTAATGGGTCATCAGCCAGGTGCCCAGTGCATTGAGCAGCAAACCGATAACGACCAGCATACGGCCATCCAGCTGATCCATGATCCGGGCAATGGAGAGTAATACGACGGCAGATGCCAGCCCCCGGGGTGCCATGACAAAACCGGTGGTTTCGACCGGGTAATTCAGTAACTGTTCCAGCATCATGGGTTGTAGCTGGGTAATGCCAAACATACCCAGGGCGAAGCAGCTCATGATCAGGCAGGACGCGGCCAGGTTACGGTCTTTCAGCAGCCATATGGGAGCAATATCACCCCGGGTCATAACGGAGCGAATGATAAACAGAAGCAGGGTGATGGCACTGATGATGCTGGCAAACAGGATCAGGTTAGAGCTGAACCAGTTTTCCTCGTTTCCCCGCGACAACACCATTTGTAGTAACCCGATGCCAATGGCCATATTGACCACTAACAGCCAATCGACACGTGTGGCGCCCCGGTTGTTGATATGTACATAGCGCCACAACAGCCCCAGGCAGAGGATGCCAACCGGCAGGTTGACATAGAAAATCCAGCGCCAGTCCAGATGTTCCGTGATGATGCCGCCAACCGTTGGGCCAAGAATGGGCCCCAGCAGAATGCCCACACTGAACAGCGCCATCGCCTTGCCTCTTTCCTCTTTCGGGTAAATCTGAACGAGGATGGATTGCGCCAGGGGGATGACTGAGGCGCCAAAGGCGCCCTGAAGGATTCGAAACGTAATCATTTCGGCGAGTGAGTCGGCTTGGCCGCATAGGGCGGAGGTGGTGACGAAGCCGGCAATGGAAATCAGCAACAGGTTGCGCTCCCCGAAGCGCAGGGTCAGGTAACTGGCCAGCGGAATAAAGATCGCCTCCGCCATGGTATAGGCGGTCAGCACCCAGGTGATTTGCTCGGAGGTGACGCCCAGTGAACCCATCATATGGGGCAGGGAGACATTGGCGATGGTCATGTCCAGCAACACCATGATGGCGGAGAGCATGATCGCCAGGGTGACCGTCGTCCGGTTCACGTTATGAGCTGCCATCAGTGGTGTCATTGTGGGCAACGGTATCCACGGTCACCGTGCCACTGGCGCCGACCCGCAGGGGCGGCTGTCCGGCCTGTTGCACAATGCTGATCTTGACTGGAAAGCGCTGGGGGATTTTGACCCAGTTGCCCGTTGCGTTTTCCGGAGGCAGCAGGGAAAAGGCGGAACCACTGGCCGGTGAAATGGCTTCTACCCGGCCGGAGAAGGTGGTGTCCGGATACATGTCCAGATCAATATCCACCGGCATGCCGGGACGGATACGACCCAGATCGTCTTCCTTGAAGTTGGCCTGCATCCAGAAACTGCCGTCGACAACCAGCGGTGTCATGGCCTGACCCACGGCAACGATACTTCCGGGATGGATGCTGACTTTGCCCAGCAGGCCCGAGGTTGGCGCCGTAATGTTGGTATACGACAGGTTTAGGCTGGCCTGGGTCAGTGCAGCGGCGGCTTCTTTCACCGCAGGCGCTTTGCTGCCATCCGCGCCTTGTTCTGCCACCAGTTGGGAGAGAGTGGCCCGGGCGGCATCCAGGGTGTTTTGTGCCGCGGAGAGATCGGCTCTGGCGTCATCGGCGGATTGTTTGGGCAATACGCCTTCCGCCACCAGCGCCAGGGTGCGGGAGTAATGGGTTTGTACGTCGGTCAGTTTGGCATTGCTGCTGCGGACATCGGCACTGGCTGCGAGGATGGCTTCCCCGGCAGCACGATTCTGCTGGGTAGCGTTTTCATAAACGGCCCGGGCTTTGTCCAGTGCCGCTTCATAAGGCGCCGGGTCAATCTGAACCAGCAGGTCGCCTTTGTCGACGGCCTCATAATCCACGATATTGACACGGTTTACCTTGCCCGCGACCTGGGAGGCAATATAAATAATGCTGGCATGGATGTAGGCATCATCGGTATTCGGGTACTTTTTCTGGTGTTGCAGATAGAGGTATCCGGCAGCCACCAGTAATACGACGATGGCCAGCGTGATCAGCCAGTTGCGTCGTATGTGTTCATGGGTTCCGTTTTCCTGCATAGCGTTGACCTGGAAAGTGTGAAACTGTTCCCTGAAAAGGATGGAGTGAGCCTGTTGTGACCGGGCGGATCAGTGCCAGCGTGATGACAGTTCAAGGAAATTGGCCATGATCGGTCCAGACTGGTTGTAAGGCACCACGGCGGCGGGGTGGAATTGGGTGGAATAGACCGGGCGGTTCATGTTACGCATGACCTGGATATAGGATGACCGGGCCATGACGGCAAAATCCTGGTGCTCCTTGATGAACACTTGGCTGACGGCCCAGCTGTGAATTTCAACCGCCTGGAAGGGATTGGGTACCTTGTCAAAGAGTGGATCACTGGAAAACTGTGGCAGGATCTCGACCTTATCCACCGGCATGCCCATATACCGCCTGAACAGGGAGTCATCAAACCATTCCATCCAGTGGGCAAAGCTGATGCCGTGGGCCATGGCAAAGAATTCGTTGCCAGCGCACATCCCCATCATGGGGATGTTATCCACATCGCGCATGACCTCATATTCACCGTAATACTCGAACATGGGCAGGTATTGCCAGTCGGCATTATTGCCGCTGAACATAATGGCCATGGGGCGGTGTTTCAGACGACGGAGGACATCCAGTGAGAAATCATAGTGGGGGATCAGTACCGTCTTGTAGCCTTTGCTTTCCACAAAACGTTTGAGGTGGGTATAGGTGTAACCATCCATCTGGTTGCCGACCAACAGGACGTAACGGCCATCCGGTACATCGGGAATCGCGGGTTGTCCACGGGTATAGGGAATGATGGCGTTGATCTGGGCCTGCAGGGCATTTTGCTTGTTGATCATCAGACGGAAGAACCGTGCCGAGATCGGTTTGAAATCAATAATATTGCGGTAGGTATCGTTACCCGTGACGCGGGTCTCTTCAATGGTTTTCCAGTGGTTCAGGTCATCGCTGCTCTGCCAGTAAAAATCGACCAGCCAACCTGGAGCCGGTGTAATACTGCGGGTAGACAGCATCCAGAAACGGCTGAGGGTGGTGCGTTCTCCCATGTCCAGAATAACCCAGTTGTCTTTGTCTCCCACACCCAGTGGTGCACTGTTCCAGTAGGTCAGCTGCCCCTGGTCATCCCAGTCGATGATATTGTTCGGATTCTCGCCGGAAGAGGCCAGCACCTGTTTGACTGGTGCTCGTACATAGCCGCTAAAAGTACGGGAGCCAGCGGCGTCCAGCGTGAACCGGCTGACGGCCCAGTCACTGCTCAGTCCTTTTGGGGTGAGGGTGCGTACACGCCAGTAATAGCGTCCGTCCGACAGGGCATCCCGTGCTGGAATGCGCATCTGGGCGTAGTACTGGTTAAATGGCCTGATGTCACTATAGGTGGCTACGGTCTGTCGGAATTTGGCATCTTTGGCAATCTGCAGTTCGTAGATCCAGGAGGGATCTGCACCGGCCAGGGAGAATGTCAGTACTGGTCGGGGGTTGGTGAGCACTATGTCCCACTGAGGGTTATTGTTGAGCCTGGGGGTTGGCAGCGAGGCGGCGAAAGAGAGCGAGCACCACAGAGTGGTTAGGAACAGCAGGGCGCGGCAGGATTTCATGCGAGCAGACTCAGTGACCGGGAATGTAATCAGGGCAGGTGTATTAGTGATTATGCGGATGGGATAACAATGATCCGCCTATGGAAGTTAGCACAGGGCTGACTGTTCGCAAGATTTTCCCGGCTGGCAGGGTATGGCTGAAATCCTGCACTGGGACGTAGTGTCACCAGTGCAGTGTGTTATAGATGTATCAATGGAAGAGGTAGCGTACGCCGAATAGCAGGGTGGTAGATTCCAGGTCGCCCTTGAAGGATTCATCACCGGTGGCGGGCAGGTTGTCCAGCTCCCAGTTGCCCAGGTTCCGGTGTTCGAGGCCAAGGTCAAACGTCAGGTTCTGGTCGAACTGGTAGGACAGGCCGATGCCGATGGTCCAGGCGGTGTCATTACTGGTGGTGTCATCCCATTTTTCATTCCAGTTGGCATTGGCGGAGAACGTCTGCACACCAGATGCCTTATTTCGCGCATAGCCGATGCCGGCCATGAAGTAGGGGGCCACGGTCTCATTGATGGGAATATCAAAATAGGCTTTGAGCAGGTAAATTTCGGATTCCACACTAATTTTGTTGAAGCCGGTTCCAAGGGGCTGAACGATTCCGGTTCCAAATTGATCACCACCAATTTGCAGATCAATTTGAAAATCTGATTCACGTTGCAGAGAACCTTCCAGCTCTAGCCTGAAATGTTTGTTCAGGATAAACCCTATGCCTAAGGCTGCTGTTGATGCGTCATCGCTGTTGTTTTCTTTGACGATACCCAAGCTACCGTTTTGAGTCACGGAAGGGTATCCAGGATCACCTAACACTAAAATTGGATTGGTTGCTTCGGTATTGGTGATCTGGGTTGATGCCATTCCCCCGCGGGCAAAAGCATACATATCGACAGCTTGACTGGTTGCTGGCAGGCAAAAGACCATGCCTGTCAGCAATGCATTGCGGACTTTAATCATCACGTACCATTCCATGGTTTGAGGTTTGACTGGAAAGCGACAACTGAAACCGCACGCTTGTTAATAAGCAATGATAGACAAAGTTTGTCCCGTCAAAATCAGTCGGGAAGTTGACGGGCAATAGTGCTCACGGCGTTTATTCCTGGTCAGTACTCTGATATTGCGAGGGTATGGTATCCGGGCCATTAACCGAGACGCCGATCTCTTTCAGCAAACCATCGCCGATATCGTAAATACAGCCGTGAATGGTCAGGGGAAAGTGATTTTGCCATGCTTTTCGAACGGTCGTGGTGTTGGCGACATTGACGACCTGGTGAGCGACATTGAGTTCACAGAGCAGATTGATACGCTCTTCCTCATCGGTCAGTAAATCAAACTGCGCTTTATGTTGCTGATAAATGTCTTCAAGGTGGTGAAGCCAGTTACCCAGCTTTCCGGAAACACCGCCGTTGAGGGCGGCTTTCACGCCGCCGCAGTCGTAATGACCGGCCACTACGATATGCTTGATTTTCAGGGCTTCCACAGCAAACTGCAGAACAGAGAGGCAGTTGGTGTCATCATGTAAGACCATGTTGGCGACATTCCGGTGTACCAGCAGGTCACCCGGCTGCGCGCCGGTGAGCATTTCGGCAGGTACCCGGCTGTCACAGCAACCGATCCAGAGATACTGGGGCGACTGCCCGGCGCTCAGGCGACTGAAGAAGTCAGGATCCTTTGTCTTGTTTTCCTGTGCCCAGGTACGATTGTTGATCAGTAGTGGTTTTAAAGCAGCCATTGAATATTCAGGGTGTCAGGTAATCGTTTAATAAAGCATTGTGTCTGCTGCTTACCAGCAGGAACATGCAATCTGTTGTATGTAAGTGTAGTTTGTTACAGGGCTGGAGATCGAGAAAGGCGCGGTACGCCTGCAGCCGCAAGGCATACCGCTTGATGACGCGTATTAACGCCGTAATCGCCGTCCCACAGCGACCAGTAACCATCCCAGCAAGCCGATCAGGATAATCAGCAGACCCAGCGTCGTCCATAGAATCCAGGTGCTGTTACTGAAAAGTTTGGCCGGATTGAGGCTATGATCTGCGATCATGCGCTGTTCCGTGGTGGTACTGTCCAGCGGGATGTCGGACAGGCCGTCGTTATCCAGATCCGGTAACGAACCCAGATAATCCATCATGGCCTGCCAGATTTTCATTTCCTGAATGCCAGGTGTTTCCGGGCTGATATCCAGAATGGCGTCACGGATATTGGCAATGGGTTGGCCGTTGGCGTATTTCGGGGTGACGCTCAGCAGGCCATGGCTGATATCCGGGATGATCCAGGTAAAGCTGCCGACATAGCTGGTGCCGCCAATGCTGTAGAGACGATCGCTTTTACCACTGAGATCCATCATGGTGTAGCCATTGACGGGATCGCCCAGTTCCACCTTTGTCACCCGGTCAAACGGAGGGCGGAAGTTGTTATAGGTAAAGCGAATGCCGGACAGGCGTGGGTAATAGGCGTCGCTGCGGGTCTGATAACCGAGCAGCAGCACTTCCAGCAGGCTCTTAACCTCAGGACCCGTCAACCAGGCTTTCATCAATGGGTATCCGGGTTCATCATCGTGTTCGCCGATACCGAGGGGCTGGATGCGGAAGATGTCAGAGACAGCTTGCACACCGGTTTCGCCCTGCAGGATATCGTCACGCAGTGTCCCGTTGCCAGTCAGGCCGATATCGGCGCCGGTCGCTTTGCGGATGGCATCGGTGACCAGGTTGCCGAGCCGCGGGTCATCATAGTCCCTGCCCAGGTCGGTGGGGGTTTTGACCAGTGGCTGGTCGAAGTGATAACCCCTGGGCGTGAGCATCTTTTCACTGACCTGCACCTTGAAATCGGCAATCATTTTGCTGATTTCCGGATCCCCGGGAATCTTGTCATTGATCGGATGAAGTTTATAGGCGGTCATGCGAATACCGTTGTCGGTCAGCTTGACCGCCATTTCGCCCAGATACTGACCATCGGAACCCGCCTGCACAATCGGCGTACCGTTGATCATGATGGGTTCAAAAATTGGGGTATGGCTGTGGCCGCCGATGATGATATCAATACCCGGTATCTGGCGGGCATACTCGACTTCCTCACCCGTCCAGAGGCCGTCGCTGTTTTGCACCACACCGCTGTGGGAGAGCAGGATAACGACATCCGCTTTATCCTGTTGTTTCAGTTCAGCCACCATGGATTTTGCCACTTCGATCTGACGGTCAATCCGCACAGGTTGTGCATTCGGGGCTGAATTACGGGCATCGACACCGATCAAACCAAAGAAACCAAACCGGATGCCATCTTTTTCCAGCACCAGCTTGCGACGGATCAACTGGTCGTCGTAGACCGCTTTCAGCGATGCGTCGCCTTTGCCTGATTCGGAGAAAAACAGGTTGGAGATCACGATGGGCGGAATGGCGCCTTGTGCCTGATGCGCAGAGCGGATCATCTGCGCAAGCCCATCTGGACGGAAATCAAATTCATGGTTACCGAGGGTGATGGCGTCATAGCCCAGCTTCTGCATCAACTGGAGTTCGGCGCCGGTTTCCCGGGTAATCGTGTGAAACAGGGTGCCCATGCTGAAGTCACCGCCATCAAGCAGTATCAACGGTTCACCGGCGGTTTGTTGTGCGCGGATCGTCTTGATTTGGGTAGCGAGACGGGCGATGCCACCGGTGGTTTTGTCATCGTTGACCGTGTGGGGGGTGTACTCAAGGTTGGGGCCGAAACCCAACAGGCGGGACTGCCAGTCATTGGTATGCAGCAGGGTGAAGTTCTTTTCATCCGCCTGTGCGATCAGGGGCGGCAGGAACAGCAATAGCGTGAAGCATGCTCGGAGCAGTGTGGCCATGGGCAAAGCCTGTCATCGTTGTTGTTGGCGTGGCGGCAGTCTATCGGCCTGCGCCACGCATGGGAAGGGAGTGATCGACAGAAGGCGATGTCAATCGTCAAGAAAGGTGAGATCCATGACCATGACGATGGCTTCTTCCCGTCCCTGTTTGGTTGGATAGTAATTCTTGCGCCGGCCTATTTCCGAAAAACCGTTTTCCAGATAAAGCGTAATGGCGCCCTGGTTCGAGGCGCGGACTTCCAGGAACATAACCTCGGCATCCAGTGTGGCAGCGGCTTTGAGAAGCTGGTTGAGCAATCGTTGACCCAGTCCCTGGCGCTGGTGGTTGGGTGATACGACCAGGTTCAGCAGGTGCGATTCACCAATGGCCGCAGAGATGATGCCAAAGGCGACAATGTCCCCGTCCTGTTCCAGTACCTGGCAGTGATAGCCAGAGGTGATGCAGTCCCTGACGTTACCAATGGACCAGGGGTGCGAATGTGCAAGGCATTCGATGGCAAATACGGACTCAAGGTCCTCAAGCGTCATGGCGCGTTGCACAATAGGGGAAAGCTCGGAATATATTTCAGACGTGATCATGAGTTATGAGTTAATAAAGGAGAGATGTCGCGCCAGGTATCGGCCTTGATGGCGGGTAGTTTCATCAGTGCATCCAGGCTGTGGGTTATCACAGTGATTTGTTGGTCTTTGTCCTGAATACCCCGGACTTCATCAAAATCGGTGTCCGGACCCAAGACATAACGTACACAGTTGCGGCCCAGCAGAAAGACTGTTTTACGGCGTCCCAGGCCAAACTGGTTGGTCAGGTAACCGTGCACAGCATCATAGGCCGCCTGTTCATCCTGGTCAGCCCGGTTGCCGGCGATGGGCCAGTCAAACAACGCTGGCTGTAACGATGGCGCGACAGGAATATCGACAGAAAAGAGCAGATTTCTTAACAGCCTTTCATGGAAACGGGTGAACTGGTTCATGCCGGTGCTGGGCAACTCTGAGACTATCAGGCAGTCGTCGCTTATCGAGAGTGTGACCAGGCGAAACCGCTCGGCGGGTTTGACCGGTTTGCTCTGGGCGCGAACCTGTGCTGCGGGCGTTTCAATATTGGCCTCTGCGGCTTGTTCGGGTGTTTCGCCCAGAATATCCGCAGGTCGCATGATGGGTTTGCCCGCAGGCTTAAAGGACGCGGGTGTTACAGTCTGCTCGACGCGCGTCTGGGGTTGTTCTACCGTGATCGCTGGCGGATGCTCCGCCTCCCAGGCTTCCCAGTCCCATTCGCAGGTCGTCGAGGGTTTGGCTTCCGGCAGAATATAACGGGGAAACCAAGGCTGGATGCCCATGGCGTCAAGGTATTGCTGGCGTTGTTGTTCGTTCATGCGGCTCCGGAGGCTCCCGCCCCGGAGGGGCTGTTGGCTGGCTCCTTCCTATTGTATGCAAAACCGCGGATAAGCAAAACGGGCAGTAACAGAATGGTTACCACCCGTTGTTGATGGATGGACGTCGGTCAGACGCTGTCGGTCTGCGGGTTAGCCTTGCGAATGCCTGATGTCAGCAGGTTCAACGCATTGATATAGGCCTTGGCAGATGCCACCAGGATATCAGTGTCGGCGCCATTACCATTGACGATCTGACCATCTTTGGCGAGCCGGACAGTCACTTCACCCTGGGAGTCAGTACCTTCCGTGATCGCATTGACAGAGTAGAGTTCCAGTTTGGCGCCCGAATCTGCGACAGATTCAATGGCCTTGAAGATCGCATCCACCGGGCCATCGCCTTCACTGGTGATTTGTGCTTCCTTGCCATCCACCGTCATGGTCAGCTGGGCTTCGGGTGTGATGCCCATTCGGGAGCTGGCCTCCATCTGCAACAGACTGTACTTCTCGGCAATGTCCTGATTTCTGGCATCGGTGACCAGGGCCTGGAGGTCTTCGTCATAGATTTCGTGTTTTTTGTCCGCCAGCGCCTTGAACTGCATGAAAGCCTTGTTGAGCGCTTCGTCATCCGCGATGGTGATATTGAGTTCCTGCAGACGACTCTTGAACGCATTCCGGCCGGAATGCTTGCCCAGTACCATCCGGTTGGCATTCCAGCCGACGTCCTCGGCTTTCATGATTTCATAGGTTTCCCGGTGCTTGAGTACGCCATCCTGATGGATGCCGGCTTCATGGGCAAAGGCGTTGATGCCGACAATGGCCTTATTGGGCTGTACCGGGAAGCCGGTGATGCCCGATACCAGGCGGGAAGCCGGCACAATCTGGCGGGTGTCTATGGCAGTATCCACCTGCAGGTTGTCACCACGGGTGCGGATAGCCATGACAATTTCTTCCAGCGAAGCGTTACCGGCCCGCTCACCCAGTCCGTTGATGGTACACTCTACTTGCCGGGCGCCGTTAACGACAGCCGCCAGGGAATTGGCAACGGCAAGACCGAGGTCGTTGTGACAGTGTACGGAGAAAATGGCCTTGTCAGAATTCGGAATACGTTCAATCAGTTGTTGGATGGTTTCACCGAACTGGTGGGGCAGGGCATAGCCGACGGTATCCGGAATGTTGATGGTGCGCGCACCCGCATCAATGGCTTTCTCGATAATCCGGCAGAGGAAATCCAGCTCGGAACGACCAGCGTCTTCGCAGGAGAACTCGACATCCTCCACCTGGTTCCTGGCACGCTTGACTGCATGGACGGCCTGTTCAATCACCTGCTCCGGTTCCATCTGAAGTTTGTATTTCATATGGATGGGTGAGGTGGCGATAAAGGTATGGATTCGCCCACGGGATGCCGGTTTCAGGGCTTCGGCAGCCCGATCGATATCTTTGTCCAGTGCCCGGGACAGGCTACAGATGGTGCTTTCCCGGATGGTTTCGGCAATGGCTTTGACGGACTCAAAGTCCCCCGGACTGGCCATGGCAAACCCGGCTTCGATGACATCCACCTGCATTTTTTCCAGGGATCGTGCAATGCGCAGCTTTTCATCACGGGTCATTGATGCGCCAGGGCTCTGCTCGCCATCCCTGAGGGTGGTGTCGAAAATTACAACGCGATTCTCACTCATCGCAAACACTCCAGACAATTATTGGAATTTGGAATACGGGTCTGTGTTGTGTGCTGTTTCAGGCGTCCGGTGCTTCTGGATGCGCCTCAGCGGGGCCGGGGTGAAGAAAATTATGCTGCCCTAAGGCAGTAGGAGAAGCAGGCGTGCGGGAGCGAAGAAGGTCTTTTTGCTGATCCCCGTGGGCGGATTGTTGTGCCTTGATAATGCCATTTGTGTTTTCTACGTATGTTGATGGCTGTTTGGCGTAATATAACGTCCATTGTGATGTTTTCCAACCCGGTGGATGGAAAACGGATTTATCCATTGGTATTGAGTGTCTGTTGGCTATCTGTTCAACATCAGAGATTGATGATGCATTTTATGCTGCAGGTGGTGTATGTGTTGGTGGGTCGGGTATATTCTTAAGGCTTTTTAATAGCTGCATGTCTGCTTTCAAAAGTGTACTTCTGCATATTTTTAGTATTTCGGTTGCCTGAAAACCACCGACTAATAGGCTCAGGCGTTTATAAGTCATCTGTTTTGCCTGCTCGGGTTTCTGGGCCAGTTTCTTCAATGCTGGGATAAGTGCGTTTATATGTAATTTCTGGAATTTATCCGAGGATAGTTCCTTTGATCCAGTACGTGCCAACAGTTCTCGTTTAAACGCTATGGCGTCTCGCAATGTACTGAGTTGCTTGCCCTTGTTAGACAGATTTTCATACAGCGTATTGGGATGTTGTGCTGCTCCGCATCTCAGTGTGTTGAGGCGTGTTGTCAGCTGCGTATCAACGTCTTTCATGATTTCTCTGGCTTTGTCATCGCCTACCAAAGGTGTCAGGAGCGTCAGTGATAGATTGGCTACTTGTCCCTGGCGGACAAGTCTGAACAATGCGGAAGTGACTTTGCCGGAGAGTTGGCTGAACTGGGCATCATTAAGGTTGCCTGCTCCGTACCCCATCAGAAGGTCTTTTTTAAAGCGTTGAATGCTGTTTAAATCGGTCAATTGTTGTGAGGCTCTCTCATAATTTTGATAAACAGCCTGCTTTTGAGCCGATGCGGGATTTGCAGGGTTACCTGGAGGACGGGACAGTGTTGTATTGTTGGGCGTATGGTGGCTGACAGTCCTGGTTGGTAATGTTTTATCCGGAGTGGGTGGGGTTTTGTCCGTTGATAGCGATAAAACGGGTTGTTTTGTGGGGTGGGTTATCTGGCTTATCTTTCGATTGAGCGCCTTTAAAAGAGATTTTGGGGAAACGGACTCTTTGGCGTTAGAGTATAACGCTTTGAGACTACCAACTCCGTTCACTTTAGCCATCATCCCTGCCCAGCAACGGTCACGTATTATAAAAGTATAAAACAGCTCACAATGCGCTCCTTGCAGTAAACGTAATATAATCTCGCTGCCTTATTGCGTTGTATTTGTTTCTTTAGTGGTGGTGAATCAGGAATGGTGTTGAGACAGAGATCAACCATGAAAAAACAGTTAGCAATACTCGGACTGACCATGGCGCTGGGCGGTTGTATCCTGGGACCTCAGACGGTTGAGGTTGTGCCAGATATCAAGATTGCAGAGCGCACGGCCCAGCTGAGCGGTCCTGTGGCGGTCACCGTCTATGATGAGCGGGCGACACCGCAGCTTGGCACCCGGGGCGGGATCTACAAAACGACCAATTTCATCTACTTGGATGAGCAGTTTGCCCGTTCCATCAAGGTCGCAGTTGATAATGTATTGCAATCCATGGGAATGGAGCCTGTCAGCAGCACAACCGTTCCTCAGGTGCAGGTTTACATGGATGAGTTGTCCTACACGGTGCCGTACGGGGATTATGTCTCCGGCGTTGATCTGAAAGCCGCCATACGGATTGAAATCCTGAAGGATGGTCGACGTTATGCGGGGCGCTATGTCTCTGAAGACCATTACCGTACCATCAAGGCGCCATCAGACAGCCAGAATGAGGAAATGGTGAATGCCATTATTAATAAGGTATTGGCGCGCGCGATGGATGATCAGGCGCTGCTGAATTTCCTGGGTGGTACAGCCGGCTCCTGATGAGCCGGTTTTGTCATAGTTTTGGGCTTACGCTTCAATCCACTGCTTGAGCGTACTGATCCAGACCGGATGGTCGTTCAGGCAGGGAATCAGTGTTAATGTCTCGCCACCGGCAGCCTCGAAGATTTCCTGTCCCTGCATGGCAATTTCCTCCAGCGTTTCCAGGCAATCTGCCGTAAAGGCCGGACACATCACCAGCAGGCGTTTGACACCCTGACGGGCCAGTTGCTCAATGGTTTTATCGGTATACGGTTCCAGCCATTTGGCTTTGCCCAGCCGCGATTGAAAGGCAACGGAGTAGCGGTTGTCAGGGATACCCGCAGCACGTACAAACTCGGCAGTCGTCTGATACAGCTGATGGCGATAACAGGTTGCGTGCGCCTCTGACGGTTTCTGGCAGCAGTCTGGGGTCAGGCAGTGGCTGCCGGTAGTGTCATCCTTGCGGATATGCCGTTCCGGTACACCGTGATAGCTGAACAGCAGGTGATCATAATCCTCTTCCAGCCAGGGACGGGCGCTTTCTACCAGGGCATGAATATAATCCGGGTGGTTATAGAAAACCGGATGGATAGTTAATGTCTTGTGGATGCCATGTGTTTGCACGACCCGCTGCGCTTCTTCGATGCATGTCTTTACGGTAGACATGGCATAGTGCGGATACATGGGCAGCAGGAAAATCTCTTGAACATCTTCCTGACGAGCCAGTGCTACTAGCTCTTGCTCAATAGAGGGTGAGCCATAACGCATTGCCAGTCGAACCGGAATATCGGTTTGTGCCTGCAGTTTCTCCCTGACCTTTTCACTGATGACTTTTAACGGTGAACCTTCTGGCAACCAGACTGACTGGTAGGCCTCAGCAGACTGTTTGGGACGGCTTGGTAACACGAAGGCGCTGACAATCAAACGACGCAGGGGCCAGGGCAGGTCGATGACATACTTGTCCATCAGAAATTCGTTGAGGTAACGCCTGACATCGCTGACTTCAGGGGAGTCGGGTGACCCCAGGTTGACCAGTAATACCGCGCGGCCTTGCATGCTTCTCTCCGAAGACTGTTTATTTTGTGGTTGGGTATCATAGGAAAGTGACTGAACCAGCCACTCTGTCACCTGAAACTGGGAGAACCAGTTTCAGGTATGGGATTGGCTTTAAGTGGTCTCTTTGCTGGTGGGCTTGGGCGTGAAGTAGCGCAGGACGATATAGCCCACAATGGCTGAGATGAACGAACCCACCAGAATCCCGACACGGTCGGCAATCAAATATTCAGGGCCGGTTTCTTCAAAGGCCAGGGTACCGATGAACAGACTCATGGTGAAACCGATACCACACAGGATCGACATGCCATAGATATGCGACCAGGACGTCCCTGTCGGCAGTTTGGCGATACCGGCCTTGATGGTTAGCCAGGTAAATCCGAATACACCCAGCTGCTTACCAATAAACAGGCCGATGATGACGCCCAGGGGGCTCGGGTCCAGCAGACTCTGGAATTGGGCAACGCTCAGGCCGACACCGGCGTTGGCGAAGGCGAAGATAGGTAATATCCAGTAATTGACGCTGCCGTGCAGCTTGTGTTCCAGGTCAATCAGCAGGGAGCGGCCGTATTCATTCCGGGTCTGGATGGGAATCGTGAATGCCAGTGCAACACCTGCCAGTGTGGCGTGTACGCCGGACTTCAGCACACAGGCCCACATGATGACACCGACAACGATATAGGGGCCGAGTTTGGATACCCCGCAGCGGTTAAAGGCAATCAACAATGTCAAACAGATAGAGGCCAGTACAATGGACTCAATAGCCAGATCCGTGGTGTAGAACAGTGCGATGATAACGATGGCGCCAAGGTCATCAATAATGGCAAGTGCCAGCAGGAAAATCTTCAGTGAAGGCGGTACGCGCTTACCCAGCAGGGCCAGAACCCCCAGGGAGAAAGCAATGTCAGTGGCGGCAGGAATCGCCCAGCCTTTGATGCCGATGGGGTCATCATAATTCAGTGCCGCGTAGCAGAGCGCGGGTATCACCATGCCACCCAGCGCTGCCATCGCAGGTAGTATTACCTGGGAACGGCTGGATAACTCACCCACCAGAAATTCACGTTTGACTTCAAGGCCAATCAGCAGGAAGAACAACGCCATCAGGCCGTCGTTGATCCACAGCAGGATGGGTTTGGCAATGGCCAGAGAGCCGACAGCCACGGTAATCGGAACAGACAGCAGCAGGTCGTAATAGACATTCAGTGGTGTATTGGCCGCAATCATCGCCAGCGTGGCGGCCACGATCAACAGAATGCCAACAGATGTTTCGTGCTTCAAAAATCGGCGAATGGCTTCGACCATGCAGCCTCCAGTAATTGCCGTGCCACGTATCATGACACGAACGCCCCTAAAGTTGATAAAAAAAGTGAACTATATTGGAATCTTTCAACTTTTGTAATTCCTGAATAGTACTTATACGCAGGATCCAGGCCAGAGATGGCGGATAGCGTGGTCTTTTGTCGGTTTGCCGTTTGGGGGCTTCTCATAACCGATGGGCATTATAGGCATCAGGAGGGGGTTCTGTCTCCGGAAAGCGGAAAAGTTGATGCTGTCGTTTATTCGGTGACCGAGAGATCAAGCGCGTTTGGCAATGGCGCCTGGGTATTGTCGCCTGGGTATTGTCGCCTGAATCCTGATCGTGATGACTGGGCTGGTGTGAAAGCCAGTGTCGGGCGATATCCATACGGCGACAAACCCAGACATCCTCATGGCTCAGCGCATAATCCAGAAAACGACGGAGTGCTTCTGTTCGACCGGGCTGCCCGGACAGGCGTCCATGCAGGCCTATCGACAGCATTTTCGGGCATTCCTCACCCTCGCGGTAAAGACAATCAAAGGCTGCCCGCAGATTCTGCAGGCAGTCTTCCGGACTGTTCCAGCCGGGTGATGTGGAATAACGAAAATCATTGGTGACCAGGTTGTAGGGAACAACCAAGTGGGCCTGACCGGCGACATCAATATAGTAAGGCAGGTCATCATTGTAAGCGTCAGAATCGTATAGCAAACCCATCTCCTGTATCAGTCGACGGGTGTTTTCACTGTGTCGACCGGTGTACCAGCCAACGACTTCCTTGTGGGTCAGCTTTTCTATGACTTCTAATGTTTTGCGAATATGGCTTTTCTCAATGGCTATTGGGATCACCCGGTAATCAATCCAGCGGTAACCGTGTCCCGCAATCTCATGGTCGGACTCGGCCAGTTTCTGTGCCAGAGGGAGATTGCGTTCAAGAGCCATGCCGCAGGCGAATACGGTGACAGGGAGAGAGAAGTCGTCAAACAGATTGAGTAAACGCCAGGCGCCACTGGTGGCGCCATAGGCAAAGATCGACTCACAGTTAAAGTGCCTGGCACATGAGAGGGGGCGGGTGCCGGGTAAATCCGTTAAAAAAGATTCTGATGAAGGATCACCATCAAGACGACAGGATTCAGCGCCTTCTTCGTAATTTAATACAAAACTGATGGCGAGGCGGCAGTTGTTGGGCCACTGGACCTTCGGCGGTTGTCCGCCATAGCCGGTAAAATTGCGGGGGTAATCTTCCTGCATCGAACGGCACCGCGACGGTCTGAAATGCCATTCAGATATAGCCTAACGTCCTTGTTCTGGCAAAAGTGTCTTTCTGTTAAGTGATTATGTTCGGGCTTTGGTACCGCAGACGGAGCAGTTGGCATTGCGTGACAGGTTCAGTGTCTGCCAGGTCATGCTCAGGGCATCAAACAGCATGAGTCGTCCAGAAAGTGATTGTCCGATATTCGTCAGGAGTTTGATGGTTTCTGTTGCCTGAATAGAGCCAATGACGCCGGTTACGGGGGACAAAATACCTGATTCACTGCAAGTCGGTTGCTGGTCGTCGGTATCGGGATACAGGCAGTGATAACAGGGACCATCAGAAAGACCGAAAATAGCGACTTGTCCGCTGAAACCAATGGCAGCGCCGGAAACCAGGAGTGTCCCCGTTCTGATGCAGGCCTCGTTGATGGCATGGCGGCTCTGGAAGTTGTCGGTGCAGTCCACCACGACATCGGCGGCACCGGCTTCTTCCAGCAGTTCAGGTTCGCTGAGCTTACGGGCAATGGCCATCACGCGGGTATCTGGGTTCTGGGCATGAAGCGATTCAGTGACGGAAAAGACTTTCGGTTTGCCAAGGTCGCGTATCGTGTGGGCAATCTGGCGCTGAAGATTGCTCTCATCCACATCGTCATGATCGACAATCACGAGCGTGCCGACTCCGGCAGCAGACAGATACATAGCCACCGGGCAGCCAAGACCACCGGCGCCAATCACCAATACCCGGCTATTCAGCAGTTTTTCCTGACCGGCGATATCCAGTTCCGGCAGCATGATTTGGCGGCTATAGCGTAACAGTTGCTGGTCGCTGAGTGTTTCAGTCAAAGCGTCGTCCCCGGGTAATGCGTTCATGTCCGGCAAGATCACGAAGGGTTTCTATGTCGGTATAATTCTGCTGGGTCAGGATATTTCTGACATCATCCCCCTGGTCATAGCCATGCTCCAGAAGCAGCCAGCCGCGGGGTTTCAGATGCTGTAATGCCTGCTTGGCAATGATTCTAATGTCGTCCAATCCGTCGATGCCGGATGCCAGGGCGGAACTGGGCTCAAAGCGAACATCACCCTGGTGCAGATGCGGATCATCTGTCCTGATATAGGGCGGATTGCTGACGATAAGATCGTAATCCTTGTCAGGTAAGGCATCACACCATGAGCCAGTGTAGAACTGCACATGCAGCAATGCGTTCATGTCGGCATTTTGCCGGGCAAGCTCGACAGCGGCTTCGACCCGGTCGGTGCCTGCAACCTCCCAGTTTGGCCGCTCTACCGCCAGCGCCAGGGCAATCGCGCCGGTGCCGGTGCCCAGGTCGGCCACTTTGTACGGCGACGGGTCGAGGCAGGCAAGTGCCTGCTCGACTAAAAGCTCGGTATCGGGACGTGGGATGAGCGTATCGGGGCTGACATTCAGTGTCAGATTCCAGAAATCGCGGGTGCCGATCAGGTGCGCGACAGGGTGGCCGATCAGGCGTCGATCGATCAGTTGGTTGACGGCCGCCAGCTGATCTGTCGTTAATTCATGTTCCGGCCAGGTAAACAGCCAGCTACGTGGTTTGTCCAGCACATGGCAGAGCAGTAGCTCAACATCCAGTGCAGGCGTGCTACTCAGTGAGGTTAATTCCCTGGCGCGTTGTAGAATATCCCTGACCTGCATTAATTCTCGCCTGCCAGTGAAGCCAGCAGTTCTGCCTGATGTTCCTGACGTAGCGGTTCGATCACCGGGGCCAGATCGCCTTCAATGATTTCCGGCAGCTTATAGAGCGTCAGGTTGATACGGTGATCGGTTACCCGTCCCTGCGGGTAGTTGTAGGTTCGAATTCGCTCCGAGCGGTCACCGCTGCCGACCAGGCTTTTCCGTTGGTCGGCCATCTCTTTGGCGTGGGCTTCCTGTTGGGCGTTTTTCAGCCGGGCATTGAGCAGGGAGAGTGCGCGGGCCTTGTTCTTGTGCTGTGAACGTTCATCCTGGCACTCCACCACGATGCCTGAGGGCAGGTGGGTAATACGGATGGCAGAATCGGTGGTATTGACGTGCTGGCCACCTGCGCCAGAGGAGCGGTAGGTATCAATCCGCAGGTCTTCCTTGCGGATGTTGATCTCTTCCTGTTCGTCAGGCTCCGGCATGATGGCAACGGTGCAGGCAGACGTATGAATTCTTCCCTGTGATTCCGTTGCCGGTACCCGTTGAACCCGATGGGCACCGGACTCAAACTTGAGCTGGGCATACACATCCTGACCAACAACCCTGGTGATAATCTCTTTGTAACCGCCGTGCTCGCCGAGGTTTTCGCTAAGGATTTCGATTTTCCAGCGCTGGCTTTCGGCATAGCGGGAATACATCCGGAACAGGTCACCGGCAAAAATGGCCGCTTCATCACCGCCTGTGCCTGCGCGGATTTCCAGGAATACGTTGTTGGCGTCATCAGGGTCTTTGGGGAGCAGCAGGATCTGCAGTTCCTGGCTTAATGACTCGGTACGGGCCTGTGTGGTTTCCACTTCTTCTTCTGCCATGGCGCGCAGGTCAGGGTCTGAGTCGGACAGCATGCTGCGGGCTTCTTCCAGGTCGTCCTGCACCTGGCGGTATTCGCGATAGCATTTTACGACCGGTTCCAGCTCAGCGTACTCCTTGGAGAAGCTGCGGAAACGGTTTTGGTCGGAAATAATTTCCGGGTCGCTGAGCAGCGCGCTCAGTTCTTCAAAGCGGTCTTGCAGGTTATCAAGCTTGGTACTGATAGAAGCTTTCATTTCAGTGGTTCTTTACCTTGGGAGGGCGGACGTCGCTCAACGGCGTTGGATCGACGGCCCGTACAGTGGCCTGGCGTGATTGTAGTGGCGCAGGCTTGATAGGGGTAGGTTCGAGGGTGTCTGCAATCTGCAGATCAAAAAAATCCCTGGCTAAGGCAATGGAGGCGGTATCCCCTTCGCTGCCAGCCTTGCGGAGCTGGACGCAGGGTGTGTGGATCAGTTTGTTGGTCAGGCCGCGGGCCAGCTGGGCCAGAACCTGGTCGACGGGACGGCCGCTCTGTATCAGGCGGAGTGCCTTGTTGATCTCATGGTCGCGAATGATTTCTGCCTTTTCCCGATAAGACTTGAGAATATCCACCACGTCCATGGCGCGGATGCGTTTCAGGAAGGCGTCACATCCTGTGGCTATGATCTCTTCTGCGGCCTGTGCCGCTTCCTGGCGGCTACGGAGGTTGTCTTCCACGACTTCGCGCAGATCGTCAACGGTGTAGAGATAGACATCGGCCAGGTCGCCGACTTCCGGTTCAATGTCCCGGGGGACGGCGATATCCACCATGAAGATCGGCGCATGGCGGCGTTTTTTCAGGGCTCGTTCGACCGCGCCCTTGCCCAGGATAGGCAGCTGGCTGGCGGTGGAGGCAATGACGATATCAGCTTTGTGCAACTCTTCCGGAATATCTGACAGCAGGATGGCGTGGCCGTTGACGCTCTCTGCCAGCCGAAGGGCACGCTCCAGCGTCCGGTTGGCGACAATGATATTGCCAGTACCCTGTTCCTTCAGGTGACGGGCCACCAGTTCAATGGTTTCTCCGGCACCGATCAGCAGGGCCGTGTTCTCTGACAGGTCGGCAAAGATCTGGCGCGAAAGGGTGACGGCAGCGTAAGCCACTGATACCGGGTTTTCGCCGATCGCCGTGTGTGTGCGTACCTGTTTGGCGGTGGTGAAGGTGCCCTGGAACAGGCGGCTCAGGTGTGTGCCTGTAGCCCCGGCCTCGCGAGCGACTGCGTAGGCAGATTTCATCTGTCCCAGGATCTGAGGTTCGCCCAGAACCAGGGAATCCAGTCCGCAGGCCACGCGCATAATGTGCTGGATAGCCGCCTCATCAGCGTGGGCATAGGCGTATTGTGTCAGCGCATGACTGTTGATCTGGTGAAAGTCAGACAGCCACTGGTATAGCCGTTCCGGTTTGACATCCCCGAAACAGTACAGCTCAGTGCGGTTGCAGGTTGACAGTATCGCGATCTCGCTGACCGGTTCCAGCTGCAGGGCATTCTGCAGGGCTGGAATCAGCTGTTCAGGCGAGAACGCAATCTGTTCCCTCAGGCTGACGGGTGCTGTCTGATGATTGATGCCGACTGCCAGGAATCCCATATAAATCGTCAGGTACCTTGTTCTTTTATCTACTCACAAGCTGGCTAAAGCTTCACGGTAGTAGTCTTTCAGACTAGCCTGCAGTATGGCTTTTTTCGCTTTGCTGCAAACTTCTGATATTGCCACCCTCTTCTCCGGTAACTCGGGCTAGTATTAAAATTACTGAGCCCTGATTGTCACCTGCCCAATCGCCGTATAACTGATTCACATCGGGAGTGACGCCTCACAGGGAAGCATGGAGAAAGCAGAATTTTCCTATGGATATACGTCAACTGCAAATCTTGTGTTTGGGTCGGGATGTGTTTGTCACGGCGCTTGTGTCATTATTGCACCAGGCTCGGTTTCCCGGAAAGAAGAATATCACGTTGTTAAAGATCAGATCCCGCCTGCGTTATCTTCCATTACTTCTGGCGACGGTAGCCTTTGCCGGTTGTGCCCAGTTGTCTTCAATGACATCCGCAGGGACCGATGCCGGGCAGGCAACCGTTGAGGAAAGCAGCGAGCCTGTCGCTTCATTTGAGCCGGATACCCTTTACGATCTGCTGGTGGCGGAAGTGGCTGGTCATAACCAGCGGTTTGATCTGGCGCTGGGGAATTACCTGCAACAGGCGCACAAGACCGGTGATCCAGGTCTGGCGGCACGCGCCTATCAGATTGCTGCTTATATTGGTGCACGGCAGGCTTCCAGAGATGCGGCTGAATTATGGGCGAGTGTGGATGCAGAAAACCCTGCTGCACTCCAGGCTCGTGCCATCGAGCTGGCCCGTGCCGGCGAGTACCAGGCTGCTGCCGACGAAATGTTGCGGGTGCTGGAAATGGCCGGCGATGCCAGCTTCGAGTTTGTCGCTGTCAGTGCGGCCGATCAGGGGCAGGAAGAGCGTGACATGCTGATCGCAACATTTGATCAGGCCCTCAAGCGCTATCCGAATAATAGTCAGGTGTTGTTGGGTAAAGCCATTTTGCTGCAATACAACGGTCGCAATGCCGAAGCGATCAAGCTTTGCGAACGTATTTTGAAACGCGAGGATAACCTCAAGGCTGTCATGCTCAAAGGGCGGGTTTTAATGGCAATGGAGCGCCCGGATGATGCCCGTCGTTTCCTGGCGAATTATGTAGAAGATACGCCGGATAATACCCGTTTACGCCTCCTTTATGCACGGGTGCTTGTGCATGCACAGCGGTTGGATCAGGCCCAGGAGCAGTTTGAGATTCTTCTGGCCCAGTCACCGAATGATCCGGACATCCTGTTGTCGCTGGGGTTGATCACCTTTGAGAACACCATGCCGGAAGAAGCAGTGGGCTACTTTGAGCGCCTTTCAGCATTCAATAGCCATAAAAACCTGGCTGAATTCTACTTGGGGCGATTAGCCCAGCAGCAGGATGATTGGCAGCAGGCGCGTCAGCACTATCTGAATGTGGGTGTGGGTAAACAGCTGATCCCGGCGTATGCCGCACTGGCGCAAATGCTGGCGGATCACGAAATGTGGCCCCAGGCGGTAAAAGACTTGCGTGCTGCCCGTGAGCTGTACCCAGCTTTTGTACCGCAGTTTTACCTGATGGAAGGTGATGTACTGATTGAGCAGCGGGCATATGAGCAGGCGGCAGAAGTGTTGAACAAGGCCGTCAAAATCTATCCCGACAATGTTAACCTGCTGTATGCCCGCGCAATGCTGGCAGAAAAAATGAGCGATCTGGCGCTGCTGGAGAAAGACTTACGAGGCATTCTGGCGATTGATGCCGAGAATGCTGCGGCGTTGAATGCGCTGGGTTATACCCTGGCTGATCGCACCGAGCGGTTTGATGAGGCGCAGGAGCTGGTTGCCAAGGCTTATGAATTAAAACCTGATGACCCGGCTATCATCGACAGCATGGGTTGGGTGGCCTACCGACAGCAGGACTTTGAAAAAGCACTGCGTTACCTGCGTGCCGCTTATGAGAAAATGCCAGACGCAGAGGTGGCAGCGCATTTGGGTGAGGTGCTTTGGGTCAAGGGCAGTCGTAAGGAAGCCGCGTTGCTCTGGGAGCAGGCGCTGGAAAGGCAGCCGGACAGCGAAATACTTAAGGAAACCATGGAACGCCTGCAGGTCGGGCAATAATGTAGATTTCATGCCTTAAGCATTGTTCTAATGTAATTTCTATTTGGCCCGTCCCGTTTGGTTCGGGCCTGTTTATTTCAAGGGTGTTCAGTCAATGCGTGGTCTGTTGGGTGCTGTCCGGTATTTGGCCGGTCTATCGGTTCTGCTGGTTCTTGCAGGGTGTGCAGGGCGTGCCCAGTTGGCGCAGGACGTGGAGCATCGATCCTGGCAGGAGCATGTTGCGGTGATGACAGCGCTGGATCAATGGCAGCTGTCGGGCAAGCTGGGTGTCAGAACCGCATCGGAAGCCGGTAGTGCCACGCTGGAGTGGGAAGAACAGGCGGGCAGTTATACCGTTTATTTGACCGGCCCCTTTGGGCAGAGCCTTGCCAGTATTGAGGGAGCCCCTGGTCATGTTGTCATGACCGTGCCTGATGAAGGCGTTCTCATGGGGCCTTCGCTCGAAGCGTTGGTTTATCAGCAGACCGGCTGGATCATACCGTTTCGTTTGCTGCAGTCGTGGGTCAAAGGTGTGCCTGCCCCGGGAAAATACGCAGATTTGCAGCTGAATGACATGAATCGACTGCAATCACTGAATCAGGCTGGATGGACGATTGCGTTTGACCGGTTTGGCGTTACGTCCGGCTACGAGTTGCCAGGACGGCTGAAATTGCAGAAAGGCGATATTAAAGTCACGCTTCTGATTCGACGCTGGCAACTGTCGGCTTAGCGTTAACACTACGTAAAGTATGCATATTCCGCGTTTGACAGTTTTTGTGTCACTTTGTAGAGTAGCGCCGCCTTCTAACGGTGACTCAGTGAAAGAGCCCTGAAGGCTGATGATATTGCGAAAGATCCGGCCATCGGGGATAATCGCAACGCTGGCAGGGAGCCGGGTAGATTATAAAATGATGACCGTAACTGGGGTGTCGCCAAGCGGTAAGGCAACGGGTTTTGATCCCGTCATGCGTAGGTTCGAATCCTGCCACCCCAGCCAGACTTTCAAGCATAGGCATCAACTGTACCCGCGTACTTGATAACGCTTTCCAAACTGCAAAGAGACTCAAGGTGCTACTGTGTCGAAGATGATGGTGTTCGCCGGTAATTCTAACCCGGAACTCGTTCAGAAGGTCGTCGATCACCTGCATATCCCACTGGGAAAGGCCAGTGTGGGACGCTTCAGTGACGGAGAAGTCTCTGTTGAAATCCAGGAAAATGTGCGCGGCAAGGATGTCTTCATCATCCAGTCCACCTGTGCACCGACCAATGATAACCTGATGGAACTCCTGGTCATGGCTGACGCCATGCGCCGTTCCTCTGCTGCCCGTGTTACTGCCGTTATTCCTTATTTCGGTTATGCCCGCCAGGACCGCCGTCCCCGTTCAACCCGTGTTGCTATCAGCGCCAAAGTTGTTGCCGATATGATCGCCAGCGTGGGGGTTGACCGTGTGCTGACCGTTGACCTGCATGCTGATCAGATTCAGGGATTCTTCGATATTCCTGTCGACAATATCTATGGTTCTCCGGTTTTGCTGGATGATATCGAGCGCAGAAATCTCGATAACATGGTGATCGTTTCTCCTGACCATGGTGGTGTTGTACGTGCCCGTGCGGTGGCTAAGCGTCTGAATGCTGAACTGGCTATCATCGACAAACGTCGTCCGGAAGCGAATAAAGCAGAAGTCATGAACATTATCGGTGATGTCAATGGTCGTACCTGTATTCTGGTGGATGATATGGTCGATACCGCCGGAACCCTGTGCCAGGCAACCATTGCCCTGAAGGAAAAGGGTGCCAAGCAGGTATTTGCCTATGCAACGCATCCGGTACTGTCTGGCCGTGCACTGGAAAATGTTGCCAATTCTGAGCTGGATGAGCTGGTTGTTACCAATACCATCCCGCTGACTCCGGCAGCCCGTGCTGTGGATCGTATCCGTCAGCTGGATATGTCTCCGTTAGTTGCCGAATCCGTGCGTCGTATCAGCAATGCTGAATCTATCAGTGCCATGTTTCGCTAATTAGCGACATGCTCTGAAAAAAAGCAGCCTTTTAGGGCTGCTTTTTTTATGGGGCGCTATTTACCTACAGTCAGCCTGTTGCGTCCCGGATGATACGGCTTTGACAAAGTCTCTATTGCAGGTATGATACGCCGCTTCGTTATCTGCAGTGACAGACTGGTCGCCGTCTGTCACGGTTTTATTTTTATTGGAGAAGACCATGTCTGAAGCAATCGTTCTGAATGCTGAACTGCGTAAGGATGTAGGGAAAGGTGCGAGCCGCCGCCTGCGTCACGCAGAAAAACTGCCCGCTATCATCTACGGTGCCAATGCTGAAGCCACCCAGATCACTCTGATGGCCAAGGACGTTCGTAAGGCGCAGGAAAGCGAAGCGTTCTACGCGCAGATCGTTACCCTGAATGTTGAAGGCAAGACCGAGCAGGCTATCCTGAAGGATATTCAGCGCCACCCTGCTAAGGAATTCGCCATGCACATGGACTTCCTGCGTGTTGATGCTGCCACTGAAATCACCACCAACGTACCGCTGCACTTCATCAACGAAGATATCTGCGCC
The DNA here is from genome assembly GCF_018263925.1 of Kistimonas asteriae. GTDB lineage: Bacteria > Pseudomonadota > Gammaproteobacteria > Pseudomonadales > Endozoicomonadaceae > Kistimonas > Kistimonas asteriae. The sequence continues at coordinate 97,940 of NZ_JAEVHF010000013.1, read as the reverse complement.
GGTGCAAAGGCGGGTGGTGCGATCACCCACAACATGGTAGAAGTAGAAGTTCGCTGCCTGCCGAAGGACCTGCCTGAGTTCATCGAAGTTGACATGGAAGCCGTTGAGCTGGGTGGCAGTGTACACCTGTCTGAGCTGAAGGTTGCTGAAAGCGTTAAGCTGGTTCACTTGATGCACGGTGAAGACCACGATCTGCCAGTAGCCGGTGTTCAGGCAGTACGTGCGACCAAGGAAGACGTAGCTGATGAAGCCGCTGAAGGCGAAGGCGAAAGCAGCGCTGAGTAAGCTATAACACGGACGGAGACGACATTGTGGCGCAGACAACCCCGAATGAGGCTGTCGAACTGATTGTTGGCCTGGGTAATCCCGGTGCAGAATATGAAGATACCCGCCACAATGCCGGCGTCTGGTTCCTTGAAGCGCTGGCCCGCAGCTGCGGTGCCAGTCTTCAGCCGGAAAAGAAATTTCACGGACTGACCGCAAAAATCTATTTGGGCGGGCGTGATATCCGGTTGCTTTATCCCACCACGTTCATGAATCGCAGTGGCCAGGCTGTGGCTGCCATCGCGAACTTCTACCGTATTCCTCCCCAGTCCATTCTTGTCGCCCATGATGAACTCGATATTCCAGTTGGAACCGCGAGGCTCAAGCAGGGTGGTGGCCATGGCGGCCATAATGGCTTACGGGATATCATCAGCCGTCTGGGCAATAATCGGGACTTTCTGCGTTTGCGAATCGGGGTCGGGCATCCCGGTGACAGCAGCAAGGTTGTGGGTTATGTGCTTAACAAGCCGTCAAGGCAGGATGATGACAAGATTCGTACTGTCATTGATGAGTCGGTGCGGCTGATGCCTGAGGTGTTGGATGGCTCATGGGCCAAGGCTGTACAGGCATTACATACCTTTTCGGCCTGAGCTGCCGGGTGCGCTATCCAGTGGCATGTCGGGCCTTACTGTTGCGTCGTATATCCCTTCGTAATGACTGCCGGGTTGATGGATCGAATAGGTAATGATCACGGGTGTCCCGCTCATGGCTTCTGGCAGTGTCAGAGCGCTGGAATAGAGCCCTCTTTCATTGTCATATTTAAGGGGATGGCCAACAATTAGGGCTTGGCCGTGCTGATCCTGGAGTGTCACGCTGACACGCATATTCTTGTGAAGACTACCGTTTAAGCGTGTACGTACGACGGGATAAAATGGTGTGCCGGTAGCGACCTGTTTGCCTTCGTAGCCAATTTTGATTTCCACCCCTTCCAGATAGGCAGAGTCCCTGAGCCATGTGATGGCGTCATTGGATCGCATGTTGTTTTGGGTGGGTTCACCCATCATCATTGCAGCGCTGGCTGTCTCCATGTTGTGCGGCATTGCTGATGACTTTTCAGCTTCCGCGTCCTTTCGAGCCTGATTCAGCAGTTTGAGCGTATTGCTGAGTGGGTCAAAATCATGCGGTGAACTGAGATCCCGAAAAACCATGAAGGTGGCATTATTGGGCAGGCCCATGGTGTCGGTGGTGAGCGTCATTGGGGTCTGGAGAAGTTCAATCAGCAGCGTTTCTGACTGAATGCGAAGATAAAACCCCTGATCCTGTTCTTCTGGATTCCCTGCCCAGGCGAGTCTGGCCAGATTCAGCTGCTCCATGGTGTCGGAGGGATCACGGGTCTCCGGCTGCCAGTTTTCCAGAATGGTTTTCACAAAGCGTTTGAAGTAGTAGCGCTCAGCCACCGTCAGCTGGTCAATCCTGACCGTGGGGGTTGCCGGCGTCAGGAATGCCGCTGAATCTGGCAGTTTTGGAATCATCAGGCATTCGTCAGTAAGTGCTTTGCGGTTCAGGCAGGTCTTGTAGCGCACAACAGACCGGAGTTCCTTCACCGTGGTACGGGCAAAATGGCCTGCCTGCCAGAGTACGGTCTGGCCGGCCTGCTCATGCCAGCGCAGGTAGGGGTAGTGTATTTCTGTTGAATTCTGGCTGAGGTCAATGGCGGGTGCCGGTGGGACCTGAGTCGGATAGCTGGCCATGAAGAGGGGGCCTGTGCTGACACGGTTTCGCCCTTCGGCCATATCGAAAAACAGGTCAATATTCAGCCACGGTCCACCGAGGCGAATCCCCCATTCATGGCTGCCAGGAATGCCCGTCAGCAGGAGTCGTTCTTCGGGCAGGCGATCCGTCAGCAGGTCGCTGTCATGACCGGCCATTTCCTGATGCAGGAATTTCTGGTTCAGTATGGCGGTCAGGCGTTGATAGCCGCCGGTGTCCAGCGCAGTGGCGAGCAGCTGGTGGAGCGAGGTACGCTGATCATCCGTGAGTTTGTCCAGGGCGATGCCGACATTGCTATCCAGCTTGGTCAGTGGCTTGCCCTGAATACTGCGGTCATTGTTTTTCTGGAGCTGCTGTAATGCCTTGCTGGAAAATAATGTGACCAGTTCTTTGACATGCGCATTCAATGTTTGCATGTAGTGCTGCTGGTTGCGGGACTGGACAAAATTCAGAATATCCTGTTTTGCCTCGGCTTCCTGGTTGGCCGTCACCGGACTGACGCCTGCCACACCCAGCAACGATGCTATCAACATCGAAGTGATGATTCCCTGACGCAAATCCCGGTAATCCATGGTGTTTTGGCTCTCTTTTCCCGCAGTCCCTGTTAAAAATCTAGCGTGTAATTGCCTACTGCTCACCTTGAGAATGGATGGATTTTCAGCATTTTTGCGCAGCGTCTTTTCAGCCCGTATAATCCGCCGGTTTTATTGACGATTATTCTGCTGAATAAGGTAGACAAGCATGGGTTTTAAATGCGGCATAGTTGGACTGCCGAATGTTGGTAAGTCCACTCTCTTCAACGCCCTGACCAAGGCGGGTATTGATGCGGAAAACTTCCCTTTCTGCACTATCGAGCCGAATGCAGGCGTGGTGCCTATGCCGGATCCCCGTCTGGACAGGCTGGCTGCGATTGTGAAGCCCCAGCGGGTATTGCCAACCACCATGGAATTCGTGGATATCGCCGGCCTGGTCGAAGGGGCTTCCAAGGGAGAAGGTCTGGGGAACCAGTTCCTGGCCAATATCCGGGAAACCGATGCCATCGCCCACGTCGTGCGTTGCTTCGAAAATGATAATGTTATTCATGTTGCCAACCGGATTGACCCAATCTCTGATATTGAAATCATCAATACTGAGCTGGCGCTGGCGGATCTGGACAGTCTGGAAAAGCAGGAGAAGCGTATCTCCCGCGCTGCCAAGGGTGGCGATAAGGAAGCGCTGGCCCAGAAAGCGTTGCTGGAAAAAATGATTCCGGCGCTGGAAGAAGGGCGTCCGGTGCGCAGCCTGAGCTTCACGCCGGAAGAGTGGAAGCTGGTCAAAATGTTCCACATGCTCACCAGCAAGCCGACCATGTACATTGCCAATGTGGATGAGGATGGCTTTGAGAATAATCCTCACCTGGACAAGGTGTTCGCGCTGGCAGAGGCGGAAGGTTCCATCGTGGTGCCGATCTGCAACAAGCTGGAAGCCGAGATCGCCGAGTTGGATGACGAAGAAAAAGGCGAATTCCTGGCGGACCTGGGTATGGAAGAGCCGGGTCTGGATCGCGTTATCCGTGCGGGCTATGAGCTGCTTGGGCTGCAGACGTACTTCACGGCCGGTGTGAAGGAAGTGCGTGCCTGGACGGTGAAGATCGGTGCAACAGCGCCAGAAGCCGCGGGCGTCATCCATACAGACTTCCAGCGTGGCTTCATCCGTGCCGAAGTGACCAGCTATGAGGATTTCACCAAATACAATGGTGAGCAGGGTGCCAAGGAGGCCGGTCGCCTGCGTGTTGAAGGGAAAGAGTATATTGTTCAGGACGGTGATGTTCTGCACTTCCGCTTCAATGTCTGATTAATAACACCTGCCACCGTCGTCAGCTCGATGGTGGCAGGCATTCTGCTTGTCCTGTTCCCTCTCTTGTAAACGTTAATAATTTTCGTTTCTTTACGTTTTGCCTGCCCCGTTCTCGCTGTTCTGCTGAGGGGGCTATGCTAGACTCTCGCGCGGAATTTAATGATAACGGTACCTTTCCAGGCTTATGACAAGCCGACGCGCCACCGTGAGATTACTCTGAACAACAACAGAACGAGAGAGTCGATTAGCTGATGAAAAAGATAGCCTTGATGAGTTTGGCGGCAGTTGCGTTCAATGTGTCAGCACACGCCGTGACTTTCGATAAAGATGAAGATGCTGTTGCCTTGCGCAAATCACATATGCATTTGATTGGCACCTATTTCGGCGAAATGGGCGATATGATCAAAGGCAAGCAGCCTTACGATGCGGCACGTTTCTCCGCAGATGCTGATCGGCTGGCTGCGCTGAGTAGTTGGTCTTACGAGGGATTCGCAGAAAAGCGGCTAACTGATGATTCGAAGTCAAAGCCGGCTGTCTGGGAAAAAAAAGCAGACTTTGATCAGAAAATGAGAGAATTCCATGATCAGGCGCTCAAGCTGCAGCAGGTCGCCGGGAAGGGCGATATGGGCGAAATCCGTGCAGAGTTCAAAGTAACAGCCGGTACCTGTGGCAGCTGCCACAAACCCTACAAGTATAAATAAGACCTTGTGATAAAGAATCAAAAAAGCAGCAATTGAATCGTCAATTGCTGCTTTTTTATTGCGCTAGTAGTCTATTGAATACTTAGTATCCTAACTGTGTGATCAGCCACACGATACCGGCGGCAACAGCAATAGCGATCAGGCTGTAGGCAGGGTTTTTGCGGGCAGGTTCGTCTGTATCTGCCGAAACAGAGCGATTACCGGTAATCATGGCAGGCAGAATATCATCCCGTTTGATGACGGAGTAAAACAATACTGCTGCGATATGCAGGGCGATCAGTCCCAACAGAATATTGAAGTTCAGGGAATGCCAGCTGGTCATCTGATCGCTGAGATTACTGGACACATAGTGAGCCAGTGGGCCTTCAGTCAGAATGGCGTCATTGGCAAACAGTCCGGTGGTCAGTTGGACTGCAACGCTGAGTAGTAACGCCACAACACTCCAGCTGCCCAGTGGGTTGTGGCCAGGGTAATCGCTCTTCAGACCGCTACGGATATAACGGATCGCATTCGCGGGCGCCAGCTGGAACGCAGAGAATCGCGAATAGAAACCACCGACAAATCCCCAGATAAACCGAAACAGCAGGAGCGCCAGCGTGAAATAGGCCAGCGGCAGATGCCTGTCCATATCGCCTTCGGTACCGGTATACCAGAGGCCAGCGATAGCCAGCACCAGAAGCCAGTGGAACAGGCGCGTCGGTACATCCCATATTCTGATTGATTTCATAGATCACGTCCTCATGCGCAAGCGGCGGTCAGCGATTCTCAGGCTTTTTCAAGTTGGGACTTGAGGTTATCCGGGATGCCCTGAATGGTCAGGGTATCGTTTTCCCGGTTATAGGTGATACGGCTGCCTAGCAGTTCAGCCTCGAAGGCGATATTGAATCCCTTGGCACGTCCGGAGTAACGAATCAGTCGCTTCAGTTGGCTTTTGCTGGGAGCGATTTCCGGGGCAACATCATAATCCTGTGTGTTGACGAAGCGTGCAAAATTGTCGGGTTCCGCCTCGTTCAGGAAGGCAGATAATTCGTCCAGGGAAATGGCTTCGCTGGATTGAAGCTGCTCATTGCAGTATTCATAGACCCGTTTCTTGACGCCACCCTGTTCTGTCGGTGTTTCACTGGTGTCGCAGTAAGCTTCGACGGCGTTCATCAGGGTATCGGTATCTTTCTTGGTATTGGCTGTCTCGGTGCCACCCAGGAAATCCCTGAAGCAGTCGCTGAGGCGGCGTCCGCCGCGGGGTTTGATCCAGGAAATATAACGTTGAGCCTGAGAGTTGTTCTGCCATTCCGTAATGTTGATGCGAGCGGCCAGGTTAAGACGCCCCATATCCAGGTAGGCAGTATCAATAATATCCAGCTGGTCAGTGACCGTGACGCTGCTGGCCGGGCTGACCAGGGTTATCAGCAGATACTGGGTCAGTCCACTGCGGTAGTGGGCTATCAGTACGAAACCGCCCGGAAACATGCCGGCGGCATCGAGCTTTTCTTTCAGGCTTTCTGTGGTCTTGAGGCTGAAGTCGACGAAGGGCAGCTGTTCATCCAGGTAGGCCTTGAGCCAGTGTTGCAGCCCTGAATCACCGTCGGATTCCGGGAAACAGCCATGGGCCTTGTCGGATTTCTGGTTGTAGCTTTGCAGCAGATCCTGCAGCAGGCCTTCTGTCGCCGGTGTCACCGGCAGCGGGGTTGACCGGGGATGCACAGTGGAGCTGTCAGCATCCGGATTGCGTTCAAGATGGTGAACAATAATATTGCTAATGGCCATAAGTACTGCACTTCAGACATGTCGAATCAGAAGCGGGATTATTGCACAGGGGGCTGGGAATTACAGTGAGCTAGCGATCCAGCAGGGTTAATCTTTCAAAGAACACGCGTACCTTGTTATCCAGGAATTTCCGGCTGGGATTCAGGCAGGCATAGAACTGTAGCGCGATATAGCATTCAAAGAGATAGTCCGCACTGGTCTCAGGGACTTTCAGCTCTGTATCCAGCGTCAGAATGGCGGTAAAGTCCTGTTTTAATTCAGAAATATATTGCTGAAACTGTGGGCTTAGATCGTCATGGTGCTTGGTTTCCACCACAGCCAGCAATAGCAGGCAATGCCCACGGTATTCTTTGGCCGGGAAATGACGATAACTGGTCGTGAAAAAGCGCCGAAGGCATTCCCTGGGCGAGGCGGTGTGACGATAATGGTACAGGCGAGGCTGGAGTATGGCAGTGTAATAATGCTCAATAACCGCTTTATAGAGGCCTTCTTTACTGCTGAAATGGTGATAGAGGCTACCGGGATTTAAGCCCGTAACCTCCTCAACATGACGCATAGATGTACTGGCATAGCCAAGGCGCCAGAATAAATCCATCGCCTGACTCAGTACTTCAGTCAGTTCAAAGCTTGTATGCCTGCCCATTGCTGGTATCTGCCGTTCTATTTATGCCAACCCTGGCGGTTAAACCTTTTTCGCCCATAGGCGATATAGTCAGGGAACGTCCTCTTCCTGACTGTGAGGCTTCCAGTATATACACAGTTGGTAAAAATGCTTAATTCAAATAAAAAAAATCACAAATAAGGCGAATTAGAGCTGCTCGTGGTTATTATTCCGCTGGAATTGGGAGTTATTATGGACAAGGAATACCGGCAGGCGATTTGTGGACCAACCTCGGAAATGGTTCGTTTCATTAAAGAGAATAATGTCGACATTGCCATAGAGCGCCTGGAAGAGCTTGATGGTAAGGTGAAATCTATCAGGCATTCCCTGCATCCGGAGTTTCTGGTGGAATCTAAAACCGTCAGGGAAAAATTAAAAGACTGGTTTCGGGCGAGAGACGAGTCCGATAAAAAGGTGATTCATTAAAACAGCTTTATTAAATCATCCCCAAATAAAGCTGTTTAATGTTCCGCTTTAATGACTGTATCCTTCTTTTATTAATAATCAATTCCGTGCAATGGTATTCTTTTTCTAAGGGTTATTCATTATAGGATGTGGTTGTTGCCGTAACATGCACATCGGTTGAACTGTCATTGCTGTAAGTCACGTCAATACTAACGGTGGTTGGTCGCTGTTGTCCCTGACTGGCCAGGTTGTCATTTGGCAGTGAAATATCAATCGTATCTTCCAGTTCGTCGATCGTGATTCCCACATTGACGTTATGCTTTTCCCGTTCATCGTCGTCGCTCTGACCGGCGGAGGTTGCCTGAAGTGCGCCCGGGACAGACGCATCGGCCATGTCTTCACTGGCCATGCTGGGCAGCGGGAAGGTGTTGGACGTGGTTCGGCCATAACGTAAGGGCGCGTCTGGGGGCGGTTCGGTGTGACCGGGCGGATAATTATGGTAGCCATCGCCCATATCATACACCGGAACGGATGGGTCAGCGTTCTCGTTGTCAGCGGCGTGGACAAGTGAGAATGAACCCACTAGAAGCAGTAAGGGGTAAAGTTGTCTGGTCAACTTCATGGCTTTTCTTGTCATTATTGTTGTTATTGATTGTCGATATATTCTGCCATCTCTGCGGGGGCGTGGCCACTCTCTCAGGCGCTTTCATTGCTAGGCTTGCTGCAACATGACCCGGGCTGTAGAGGTGCGATGTAATGAGTGAAGGCATGATGAGAAGAACGTTCCTGCATTACGGATTGGTGGCTGGTACGGCATCAATGGCGCTGGCACTGGGGCAGGATAGTGTGGCAGAGGCTGTTCAGCCGATTACGCTGACAGGCGGTTGGCAGAGCCGGGCCGGGGGTGACGCCCATATTCCGGACGTGACGGTCTGCCGGGAAGGGGAGCTGGTACGCATCGGCATTGTGGTTCGGCATGTCCAGACCGTTGCGCACCATATATCCGCTATTCGCCTTTATGATCACCAGCGCCAGGAGCTGTGTGGCATGTCATTGCATGCCGCCCTGTCTGTGGCGGAAGGGCTGTTTGTGTTGCGCCTGCCGCCGGGAAGCGTCCTGTTCGCGGTGAGTGACTGCAATCTCCATGGACTCTGGATGAAACGTTTCAGTATCTGATCAGTCTGGATCAGGAATCTCAATCGTTGTGCCCAGTTCCGGTACTTCAGCCGACCAGCCAAAACGTGTCTGAATATGCTCCGCTAATGACACCGATGCCGTGGGTTCACCGTGGGTGATCAAGACTTTTCTGGGGGGCTGGTGCACTGCTGTGAGCCAGTCAAGAATCCCCTGGTAATCGGCATGGGCGGATAAGCCTTCCAGATTATGAACATCCGCATTGATCGTCACCTGCCGACCGTGGATTTTTACCTCTCGTGCGCCATTCACCATTTTTTCACCACGGGTGCCCGGCGCCTGGAATCCCATGAATACGATGCTGTTACGGTGGTTGGGGGCCAGGGTGTTCAGGTGGTGCAGAACGCGGCCGCCGCTGGCCATGCCGCTGGCGGAGATGATGATGGCTGGAAAGGTGCGGCGGTTCAGCGCCATGGATTCTTCCATGGTTCGTACATAGTGGGTGCCGGCATCAATGCGCTGGCAGTCTTCATGGGTTAACCGATGTTTCTCAGGATGCTGGTAAAACAGCTCAGTCGCCTTGATCGCCATGGGGCTGTTCAGGTAGACCGGTAATTCGCGGGGGATGCGGTTCTGAAGCTTGAGCTGGCTGATCATATGCAGGGCCAGTTGCGCCCTGCCAACCGCGAATGAGGGCATCAGGACAATGCCGCCCCGTTTAGCGGTTTTGTTGATGATCTGTTCCAGTGTCACCAGCGAATCGGTTTCGGCATGCAGGCGATTGCCGTAGGTGGATTCCAGTACCAGGTAATCGGCCCGCGGCATCGGTTCGGGTGGGTACATGATAGGGTCGTCGGCACGACCAAGATCACCGCTGAAACAGAGGAGGTGTCGCCCATTGAACACCTCCAGTGTGCAGGCGCCCAGAATATGACCTGCCGGACGGAGTCGCAGGGTCAAACCCTTGCCGATATCGTTGATGCTATCGAGAGGCAGGGGGCGAAACAGTTTTAATGAGCGACGGGCGTCTTCTTCAGTATACAGCGGCAGGGCGGGCTGATGCCTGGAAAAACCGTGTTTGTTGGCAAAGCGAGCGTCTTCTTCCTGGAGGTAACCGGCGTCAGGGAGCAGCACACGACATAAGTCCCTGGTGCCCTGGCTGCAGTAGACGGGTCCGTCATACCCCTGTCTGACCAGTGCGGGCAGATAACCACTGTGATCAATATGCGCATGAGTCAGAACAACAGCGTCAATGTCTTCCGCTGGTATCGGTAAGGGTTGCCAGTTTCGACGACGATAGTCTTTTAGTCCCTGGTACAGTCCGCAATCGACCAGTAGCTGGAAGCCATTGAATGTCACCAGATACTTGGAGCCGGTGACGGTACCGGCAGCCCCCAAAAATGACAGTTGCATGCTTATTACTTCCCCCGTTTGGAAACGATCAGGGTGTTCTTCCCGCTTATAGTACGCCTCTTGGCACGGGGGATTATTGATCTGTATCGGCCGGCTGCGGACTTCCGTCAGAAGGCCGTTGTCAGATTTTCGTATTGTAAACAATAAGCTACATAAATGGGTTGGTGGTAATCAGCGATTTCTGATAAATAACGCGCCGACAGTAATGGAATAACCTCAGGTGGTGTCTCAATGGAAATGCTGATTAAAGATTTCATGATGTTGTGGTCGACGATTGATCCGGTAGGGACGCTGGCACTGTTTACCGGACTTACCGCGCGATTGTCTGCGCAACAGCGTAGAAAAACGGCAATCAAGGCGACACTATATGCCAGCGTTGTGCTGATTGCCGCACTGATTCTTGGCCAACTGATATTAACGGCCATGGATATCAAGCTGATCTCTTTACAGTTGGCCGGTGGCGTCATCCTGTTTCTGTTTGGTTTGCAAATGATCTTTTCTACGCATATCCAGGAGCCTGGTGAAACAGAGCCGGGGCATGATCTGGCCGTTTTCCCTTTGGCTGTGCCATCGATCGCTAGCCCCGGTGCGATTATGGCCGTGATTACCTTGACCGATAACCGGGTGAAAACCCTGTATGAGCAGACGGCGACGGCGGCGGTTCTGTTACTCGTATTGCTGGTAACCTGTGGCTTAATGCTCATGGCAGACCGTATTTTCAAGGTGATTGGTCATAACGGTTCCGCGATCATTGTCCGTATCATGGGCATGATACTGGCGGCACTTTCGGTGGAACTCATCATGACGGCAATTGGCGTTGCGCCCTGGATGAGCACCTGATAGATAGCACCGTTTGCAAAAAACAGGCAGAATGAGCACGCGAATGTGTGGAGAATAACAATAATGAAATCACTCAGCCGAATCAGCGTCGTGCTGTGCGTTCTGTATTTCCTGTCAGCCTGCAGTTCCTGGGACAGGACGTTCGGCGCCTACCTGAAACCCGTTGACGGGGCGTTGTATGCGACGCAGGCCAGTCCTGAACTCGATAACGCCCATGTCATTATCTATCGCCCCTACAGTGAATGGGCGGAAGAGGAACTGGAAGCACCGACCGTGTATGTTAACGGCGAGCCCGTCGTGAATATCAGCAGTAATGGTCATCAAGTGCTGGAACTGGCGCCGGGTCAGTATCAGTTTCTTCTCAAGCGCCCGTTCTTTGGTTTGGACCTGTTTTTTCTGGAAGATTCTTTTCTGGCCGAACAGCCTATCAATTTCAACCGGATAGCCAGTTTTTCCCTGGATGTGGCAGGTGGTGGGACCTACTATCTGCGTTACGCAGAGTTAACCTCGCCCAGGCTGGATCCGACGGCAGGTGATATGCCTCTGGGTGATGGACCCATGCAGTTTGTTTCTCGCTCTTCAGCCAAGGCGGAGCTTGAACAAACCCGGGCGTTGAATCCGGTTGTGGTGTTGTCTGCACCGGTTCAGGAAACTGTTGCCCAAGTAGCAGAAAATACGTCCTGGTGGTGGTTCTAGCACCGAAAACCTATCAATGACCTGGGGGTGAAAACATCCAGGCCATTATCGATAGGGGCTTATTCAAATGCGCTGAAATCGGCGGGGCGTTTCTGCATAAATGCCATCATGGCCTCCCGTGCCTCAGGTGATGCAAGGCGTTCCACAAAGGCAGCGCCTTCACGGGCAATTTGCCGAGAGATCTGTTCTTCAACCGGCTCTTTCATTAGCCGTTTGGCCATGCGGATAGCCGCTGGTGGCAATGCGGCAATTTCCCGCGCTTTGTCGAACGCTTTTTCCTGGTAGTACTCATCGAAGACAGCATTAGCGATGCCTGCGCTGACAGCTTCCTCTGCACGTAGGGTGTCACCCAGTAGCAGGAGCTCTGTCGCCCGGCGATGGCCGACCATTGCGGGTACCAACAGGCTGGATGCGTATTCCGGACAAAGCCCCAGTTTGACAAAGGGCATCTGAAGTTTGGCGTCAGGCCCAAGATAAACGAGATCACAATGCAGAAGCAGCGTGGCGCCAATGCCGACAGCGGGGCCGTTCACGGCGGCAACGACCGGTTTGCGGCACTGTTGCAGTGTACGCATGAAACGAAACACAGGGCTGTCTGGCCCTGATGGCGGGTGGGACAGGAAGTCCTGCACATCATTACCACTGGTGAAGCAGTCATCTGTACCGGTGATGAATATGGCTCGTATTTCGCTCTGTTCATCCGCCTGCAGCAATGCGGCTGCCAATGCGTCATACATGGTATGCGTCAATGCGTTCTTTCGTTCAGGACGAACGATCCGGATTTGCAGGATACGTTCAACAACGTCTGTTTGTATTGAATCGGTCATGTTCAGGCACCAGCCCTGTTATCGTCATTTTGTCAGTGGGCCGGGGCATTATGTCATACCCTGTAGGGGCACGATATGACTACTCTGACAAGGTATTAACCAGGAATAATGGCATGGCTTGCACAAGTTTCATGTTTAACAGCGGTCGGTTAGTAGTGCTTGTTCTTGCAGGCGTACTGGCGGTGATGCCCGTACTGTCTGCCTGCGGCATGATAAAGGATGGGGATAACCCTGTGCACAGGACTGCGTTGGATGACTATATTCAACAACCGGATAATAGCTGGGAGTGGACGCTGGAAGGGGAGGCGTGGCAAAACGTTGCCGATTTTCCTAATGCTAAAGTCAAGCTGTACCAGGTCAGTATGGTCTCCCAGACCTGGTCTGCGGCGATAAAGCATGGTGTTTCTGAACCAGTCTGGCGTCATCGGTTGATGATTTACCGACCCGAGGTTGTTCGCTCAGAAAAGGCGTTTTTGTTTATTGATGGAGGGACTCGATACCCACGTGATCCTGAATATGGAGACGTGACTTACGATGTATTCAATCAGGTTGATTTCGCCAAAATTGCGGCCAGTACCGGCGCGGTCGTTGTCGACCTGAAAGATGTACCGAATCAGTATCTGCGCTTTGCGGATGGTAAGCCGCGTAAGGAAGATGATCTTATTGCCTGGACCTGGTATCACTATCTCAAGGATCCTGAGGAAAGTGAGGCATTGCTGTTGCAGTTTCCCATGGTCAAGTCAGCAGTACGGGCGATGGATACCGTTCAGGCTGTATTATCGTATAAAGGCGTTGATGTTGAGCGTTTTGTTCTCGCGGGGGCTTCCAAGCGGGGGTGGACCGCGTGGCTCACTGCCGCTGTTGATAAGCGAACCGATTCACTCATACCTGTCGTGATTGATATCCTCAAAAGTGAGGCGTTTATTGATCATGTTTATAAGGCGCATCAGGGAACGATTCCGGCACTCAGTGATTATTATGCACCCGAGCATGATGTCTTTTCCTATGTTCATACCCCTGAAATGTATCGTTTGCTGATGCTGGTGGATCCTTATCGCTACCGTGATCGCCTGAACATGCCAAAATATATTGTTACTGCGTCAGGTGATGATTTTTTTCCGCCTGATTCCGCCAAGCTCTACCTGCAAGAACTCCTGGGGCCAACGTGGATGCGCACGTTTCCCAATAGTCGACATTATGTCTTCAGGGATCCCGGTGGGCTGGCGCGGGCTACGGATACGTTTGAAGCATTTCTTGGTGCAAGGGTTGATAACAGGCCGTTGCCGGATGTGAACTGGAGTCGTCCCGGGGTTGGGCGCTTGGCTGCGAGTATGCCGGTTTGCCCAAAGCGTGCTGTTTTGTGGCAGGTGACCAATCCTGAGGCTCGTGATTTTCGAATGACAGCGCTTTCCCAGAACGGGTTGCAGTATAAACCCGAAAACGTGGCGATTCAGCGAGTAGAACCTTGCCAGTTCAGTATTGATGTTGAGTCGCCCAAGTCTGGGTGGACGGCGTGGTTTGTCGAGCTGGCCTTTGATAATGCGCCCTATCCAGACATGGTTGTGACATCCAGTGTCTCCGTTATTCCTGATTTATACCCTGAGTCCTCCTATACCCGTGGCAATCAGGCGGAAGGTATGGGCGAAAAGGGTTGAGTAACGAGATGCGTGTCTGGATAACGTCTTTTTTTCAGCGTGTGCTCTAAGGTGAGCACACTGTCATTTTGACCAATTAACTTGATCTGCGCATTTTGGAAGCGACGTTCTGCCAACAGTTCATCAACCCTCTCTATTGGTGCTTCCAGAGTGATAGTCTGCAGAAGTGATTCAGGCAGGTCGTGATGGCGAAGGAAAAACGCTTCGGGCGATTCGGTATCTGCATGTAAGAGTGTTACAAGGACCGATGAGGGATTGTTTAATAGTGTGTCACGAGTGATTGCCATAGCGGCGCCAATACCAACGCCGCTGCCAAATAGGATGGTGGGCTTGTTATCCCTGCCTGGCTGGTAGTGACACTGGCCGGCCAGTTCACTGAGTGTCACCTGAGTGCCACAAGCCGCTTCATCAAACAGCCATCGGCTGAACTTGCCACCGGCTCGCCGTTCCACATGAATCAGCAGCTCGCTGTCCAGTTCTGGTTGTGACAGAAGACAATAACGGCTACTGTCCGTTGTATTACGCCAAAGCAGGATGTGCTGTCCGGGTCGATACTGCAGTGGGAGGCGTGGTGCCAGCCTTATAGCGAGCAATGTGGGAGAGAGAAAGTCTTTCCCGGTGATCACAGCTGGCTGGGGTTGAAGGTGGCGTTCAGGCAAGCGAACGGTGATATCGCTGGTGGGATAGCATTGACAGGCTAGGAAAAACCCACTTTCTACCTGGTCTTGTGAGAGGCTAGAACAGGCCTCTTTAGGTACTGAGCCTTGGGTGGTTTGCATCAGGCATGAATGGCATAACCCGGCCCTGCAGGACCATGGAATGCGACAATGCTGCTCCAGCAGTGTTTCAAGTAGCGATTTTCCTGACTTTGTTTGGTAAGACTTATTACCAAAATGGATTTGTACCATTTCCTCTCTCGTTGAAGCGGTCTGTTAGAGACTTTTCGAGTGTAACCGAGTTGTCCAGGGCAAAGAATCCCCCTCTTTATGGATAGTGGTATACTCCGATCACACCTTCATAATAATGCATTACCGTGTTCAGCCATGGCGATGGGTTTGTTCGTCGGAAGGCGAGCGGATACGCCAGTCAAAGGAGTCCGGAAAACGATGACTGTTATACGAGAAGAAGATTTTATACAGAGCATTGCCGACGCTTTGCAGTTCATTTCCTATTACCACCCGGTTGATTTCATCAAGGCTGTCCACGAAGCCTATGAGAAGGAACAGTCTCAGGCAGCCAAGGATGCCATGGCGCAGATTCTGATTAATTCCCGTATGTGTGCAACGGGCCGACGTCCTATCTGCCAAGATACGGGTATTGTGACTGTTTTTCTTAAAGTAGGCATGGATGTTCGCTTTGATACCAAGCTAGGTGTGGAAGACTTAGTTAATGAAGGTGTTCGGCGTGCTTATACGCACCCCGATAATGTCCTGCGCGCGTCCATTCTTGCAGATCCTGCCGGGAAACGGACAAACACCAAAGATAATACGCCGGCCGTTATTCACACTAGCCTGGTACCTGGTGACAAGGTGGATGTTCAGGTGGCTGCCAAGGGGGGGGGCTCTGAGAACAAGTCCAAATTGGCCATGCTGAATCCGTCGGATGATATTGTTGAGTGGGTGGTCAAGACCGTCCCTACTATGGGCGCTGGTTGGTGTCCGCCGGGTATGTTGGGTATCGGCGTTGGGGGGACGGCAGAAAAGGCCGCAGTATTGGCAAAGCAGTCCTTGATGGATCCCATTGATATCCATGAACTCCGTGACCGCGGTCCTAAGAGCAGAATTGAAGAGCTTCGTCTGGAAATCTTTGAGGCGGTTAACAAACTCGGTATTGGGGCGCAGGGGCTGGGCGGCTTAACGACCGTGCTTGATGTCAAGATCATGGACTATCCAACCCATGCAGCCTCTAAGCCGGTGGCCATGATTCCGAATTGTGCCGCTACTCGACATGCACATTTTACATTGGATGGCTCCGGCCCTGCCGTTTTGACGCCTCCTTCCATGGGCGATTATCCGGATATTACCTGGGAAGTTGGAGACAGTGTCCGTCGCGTCAATCTCAATACGATAACCGCAGAAGATATCCGTGATTGGCAGCCTGGTGAAACCGTGTTGCTTTCAGGAAAAATGCTCACGGGTCGTGATGCCGCACACAAACGTATGGTGGATATGCTTGCCAAGGGTGAGGAACTACCTGTTGATATGAAGAACCGTTTTATCTATTACGTTGGGCCAGTTGATCCTGTGCGTGATGAAGTGGTCGGACCTGCCGGTCCGACGACCTCAACCAGGATGGATAAATTTACCCGCACCATGCTCGAGCAAACGGGATTGATTGGCATGATCGGTAAGGCCGAGCGCGGTCCTACTGCGATTGAGGCAATTCGCGATAATCAAGCGGTGTATCTGATGGCGGTCGGTGGCGCGGCCTATTTGGTTGCACAGGCAGTTAAGCAGGCCAAGGTAGTCGCATTCGATGATCTTGGCATGGAAGCAATTTATGAATTTGATATAGAAGATATGCCCGTGACGGTGGCTGTTGACAGCAAAGGAACATCTGTTCACCAGACGGGGCCAGAAGAGTGGCGTGACAAAATTGCACAGTTTGAGCCGGTGAAAATCAGCTGATTGCGTCACTAAAAAGGGGGAGGAATCCCCCTTTAGTTAATGCCATCTTCGTTCAGAGAAACCGGTTGACATAGCGATGCGTATGTCGATTAAGCTCATGCAGGTCCAGAAGAGTAAATACATCAGCGACACCGAAATCTCGATCCCAACTGGGTTCCCCGCAAACTTTTGCACCCAGGCGAAGGCAAAACTTGAGAAAGGGGGGGATGGAGGTGACGACATTGTCGGGAAGATCGACCTGCGGTAATGGCACAAGGGGCGTTGCTTTGATACGGCTGGTATCCATATAGTTTGCACGAAGTATGCGCATAATCGCTTCCGCCTGAATACCTCCATCATCCATGCTGATGCTGGCACAGCCAATGAGAAACCGTACCTCGGTATCGGTTGTTGTCAGCACTTTGGAAAGCGCTTGCCACAGGCTGAGAATGGCACTTCGATTGCGATAGTCTTCATGAATACAGACTCTCCCCAGTTCAAGAATGGGGTCTGGTAATTCTTTCAGGCCTGGTAAGATAAACTCATTTTCACTGTAAAAAGAACCAATTAACTGGGCTTTTTTTTCGGTCAGCAGGCGGGTTGTTGCAATGGTCTGGTTGTTACTCCGATCCTTCACAATGAGATGGCGGCAAAGGGGGTCAAAGCTATCGTAATCCATGCCATTTTCACAATGTGAAAACCGTGCACCGAAGGTCTGATTAAAAACACTGTGCCGTAGCCTCATGATGGCTTCCATGTCATCACGAGTGACAGCCATACGGGCTTCAAACGGTGTACAATTGCTGTTTCTGCTTTTTCTGACTGTCGTCGGCATTGAGTTCTACCTGTCTTTAGTCATGGCCATCAGAAGTAATATATAAAGTACCTGATTTATTACGCTGTCCTGATTACTGTTGCCATTCATACAGTACTGTTTGGTTAGTGATAGGCATGGATTTCTCTCTGAGAGTTAAAGGAGAGCCCAATAATTTACGGTTAACCATGGACAACGCCAAGGTTATACAAGGATAGACTTCCGCTTCAAAGACGCTCGTTAAATAATGGCATTTATATACAAACGTCAGTGTGACGCCGACATTCGGTTAATGTACGTTTGTTCTCATATCAACAAGTTGAAAGTGGAATTTATAGTGTAAATAGAAAAAACGTGCGATTAATAGCTCTTGGGTAGACTGCCCTGAAAAAGTAAATAATGTTTTGTTTGTTAATTATGAGTGTAATGTCAATTTTTGTTCGAATATCATCTGGTTTTTGGTTTTGTCTGTGCGTTCGGTAAATACACTTATATGTTTTTTGTTTTAGTTCTTAAAGTGAGGCGTGTTTTGCACGCAAAAAAAGTGTGACTTTAGTATTTGTCAGGTATGCACAGAATATGTTGAAATATTTTGGATTTATAAGAGGTTGATTGTATCTCAAAAAGGAGAGTGTGATGACGAAATCTTTATGGGTCAACTGGTTATCTGCGTTCTCAAGTGAGCGTCAGTGTGTGAATGCCCTCTGAGAATGCAGATAAGGTGGCAGAAGAAGTCACGATTTGAGGAATGCAAAGATATTGTCAAAGCAGCTTCAATCTTGTCTTTTTGGGGATAGTGAGTGCAGGAGTGTAGGGATGCAGAAAGTTGTCAGAGGGCATTACAATCGTTGTTTGCAAACTATGCAGATGCGTCTGATATTAGCACTGGTCGTAACGGAGGGTGGCGGAGGTTCATTTTAATGACATACAGTCGGAAATGGATTTTTCTGGCTGGCTGTATCTACGAAATGGGTATGAGCAAGGAGTATGAGTAGCAAGCCTGAGTTTAGTTCCAAAAGGTAGCGTTGAGGCTGACCATGTATTTTTGCGAATGGTTACGCTAACGCCTTGCATACCAGTGAAGGTTTGTATGTATTGGTGTCGGTGAACGGATTTATGGGGGGTATAGGATTCGTGAGAATTAGCATCAATTACTGAGCAGGAAACTGCCCTGTCTATGACATTACTGGAATTCAAGGGGTGATCTCAGGCTGTTGGGCGCTTAGCGTTGAAAGGTATGTTTTGTTTAATTAATCATTAGGTAAACCCGGGGAGACTCGCATAGGTTTTACCGAGGCGTCGGTAGCTAATCTCGAGGTTCTGCCAAGAATCACGAGAATTCACCTATGCCAGACTACAAGAGTCTGACCCATACCCGTTGGGATTGTAAGTATCACGTAGTTTTTTTTCCGAAGAGACGTCAGAAATTGATCTATGGAAGGTTGAGAAAGTTTCTTGGAGATATATTTCATGAACTAGCCAGGCGCAAGGGCTGTGAAATTATTGAAGGCCACTTGATGCGTGATCATGTACACATATGTATTAGCATTCCTACAAAGTATTCAGTGTCACATGTTATCGGCTATTTGAAAGGCAAGTGTGCCATAGCGATAGCTCGTCACTTTAAAGGTCGACAGCGAAATTTTAATGGGGAGAGCTTCTGGGTGAGGGGCTACTTTGTGACAACAGTTGTTCTGGATGAGGATGTTGTCAGGACGTATATCCGTAATCAGGAAAAGGATGATGAACGGCAGGATCAGTTAAAGCTTGGTTGGGACTCGCGCCCATGGGCGCAATAAAAGCCCTTTGAGGGCGTCACCTAATAAGCCTCCGGCTTTGCCGGAGGTCATTTAACTAATGGTTTGGCGAAGGTTTGATGTTTATAGTTGATTTTTTGTCACATATATAAGGGTGATGTGGGATGTTTGAATTTTTATGAAGGGGGCGGGAAGTTAAATAATAGCCTGATTCAAATTTTTCGGGAATCTAAGCGTGATGGTCAGTGATAGTTGTTTGAAGGTCTCATTTGGAAGGATCTGATATTTTTAAGGGTGTAGAGGGAATGTAGATAGGTGTTCTTTGGTTGAGTTCTTTATACATTAATAAAGACAGTATTTTCTCAATGTATAAGCTGTTAAAAAGGTGGCAATTATATTTTAGTTGTCTTTTATTTTTAGGCTGATTAAAACTTTTGCCATTGTGGCAGCGATAATACTTGATTGCTGTCACAATGGGTAGTATTCCGTAAATATGAATGTGCATCAATATCTTACTTGATGCACTTATTCACTGGTATGCCTTAAAGCTGTCTGATAGTTTCCATCTGTTCTTCCAACTTTGTCTTGGCAGATTTTACTTCCGCCAATTTGGCTTTTTCCTTTTCAACGACATCGGCAGGCGCCTTACTGACAAATTTTTCATTGCCCAGTTTGCCGGCCAATCGCGCAGTCTCTTTTTGGAGGCGATCCACTTCCTTGGTCAACCGTGTCAGTTCCGCTTCCTTATCGATCAGGTCAGCCATGGGAACCAGCACTTCCATCTTGCCGACTAGCTGAGTCGCGGACATGGGGGCGACTTCGTTTGCACCAAGCATGCGAATATTACTCAGTTTGGCCAGCTTCTTGAGGAAGGACAGGTTATCACCCAGCCGCTGGGTGTCTTGTTCCGTACAGTTGCGCAGCAAAACATCAAGCTCTTTGCCCGGAGCAATGTTCATTTCGCCACGGATATTCCGGATACCGACAATCACGCCCTTGAGCCATTCAATGTCTTGGTCAGCCAGAGCGTCAATCAGGGCTTCGTCTGGTGTGGGGAATGTCTGCAGCATGATGGTGTCGCCATCCTTGCCTGCCAGTGCCTTCACCTTGTGCCAGATTTCTTCAGTGATATAGGGCATGAACGGGTGTGCCATGCGAAGTATGGTTTCCAGTACACGGACGAGAGTCTGGCGGGTGCCGCGCTTGCGTGCGTCTGAGGCGCTGTCGTCCCACAGTACAGGTTTGGACAGCTCAAGGTACCAGTCGCAGTACTCGTTCCAAACGAACTCGTATAATGCCTGGGACGCATGATCCAGACGGAAGGATTCAATCGCTTCGGCAACCGTTTTTTCTGTCTGCTGCAGGCGGGAGATGATCCAGCGGTCAGCCAGGCTGAGCTCAACTTCACCGCCGTTCTGTCCGCAGTCCTCACCTTCAGTATTCATCAGGACATACCGGGTGGCATTCCAGATCTTGTTGCAGAAGTTCCGGTAACCTTCGATCCGGCCCATGTCGAACTTGATGTCACGTCCGGTGGAGGCCAGAGAGTAGAACGTGTAACGCAGAGCATCGGTACCGAAGGCGGCAATGCCATCCGGGAAGTGCTTGCGGGTCTGCTTTTCTATCTTGGCCGCCAGCTGGGGCTGCATCATGTTGCCAGTACGCTTTTCAACCAGGGTTTCCAGCTCAATGCCATCAATCAGGTCCAGCGGGTCAAGGACGTTACCCTTGGACTTGGACATTTTCTGGCCTTCCTGGTCACGGACCAGTCCGTGTACATAGACATGCTTGAACGGTACCTGGGGCTTGCCGTCTTCATCTTTCATGAAGTGCAGGGTCATCATGATCATCCGGGCAACCCAGAAGAAGATGATGTCAAAGCCGGTGACCAGAACATCGGTCGGGTGGAAAGTCTTCAGACGTTCCGTGGCTTCGGGCCAGCCGAGCGTGCCGAAGGTCCAGAGCGCGGAAGAGAACCAGGTGTCCAGTACGTCATCGTCCTGACGCAGCGTGGTGTCAGCAGGCAGTTGGTGCTTGTCGCGGATCTCTGCCTCATTGTGGCCAACATAGACATTTCCCTGCTCGTCATACCAGGCAGGAATACGGTGGCCCCACCACAGTTGGCGGGAGATACACCAGTCCTGGATATCACGCATCCAGGCGTAGTACATGTTTTCGTACTGTTTGGGAACGAACTGGATCTCGCCGTCTTCAACGGCTTTGATCGCCGGCTCCGCCAGCGGTTTGGCGCGGACGAACCACTGGTCAGTCAGCAGAGGTTCAATGATGACGCCCGACCGGTCGCCATAGGGAACGGTCAGATCATGATCTTTGGTGTCGTCCAGTAGACCGGCGGCTTCCAGGTCAGCCAGAATTTGTTTGCGGGCTGCAAAGCGCTCCATGCCCCGGTACGCTTCGGGGATAACTGTGTCGACACTGTCGTTTGGTGTGCCGTCCATGTTGAAGGCATCGGCCTTGTCGCTGATGTCACCGTTGAGGGACATCACATTGATCATGGGCAGGTTGCAGCGCTTGCCGACTTCGTAGTCGTTGAAGTCGTGGGCTGGCGTAATTTTTACGCAGCCAGTGCCTTTTTCCATGTCCGCATGCTCATCACCCACGATCGGAATACGACGGTTGACTAGTGGCAGGATGATCTCCTTGCCGATCAACATCTTGTAACGTGGGTCTTCCGGGTTTACGGCAACACCGGTATCACCCAGCATGGTTTCCGGACGGGTGGTGGCGACAACAATGTAATCCTTGCCGTCGAGGGTGGTTTCGCCATCGGCCAGCGGATAGCGCAGGTGCCACATATGGCCCTTGACGTCTTTGTTCTCGACTTCAAGGTCAGAGATGGCGGTATGCAGCTTCGGATCCCAGTTGACCAGCCGTTTGCCGCGGTAGATCAGGCCATCTTCGTGCAGTCGGATGAAGACTTCCTGTACTGCCTTGTAGAAACCGTCGTCCATGGTGAACCGTTCGGTTTTCCAGTCGACGGAAGCGCCCAGACGGCGCAACTGTCGGGTGATGGTACCGCCGGATTCATTTTTCCATTCCCAGACTTTATCCAGGAATTGCTCACGGCCCAGGTCGTGGCGGCTCTGGCCTGTTTCGACGGCCAGCTTACGCTCGACCAGCATCTGGGTGGCAATGCCGGCATGGTCGGTGCCTACCTGCCAGAGGGTGTTGTTGCCCTTCATGCGGTGGTAGCGGATCAGGGCATCCATGATGGAGTCCTGGAAGGCATGGCCCATGTGCAGGCTGCCGGTCACATTGGGCGGAGGAATCATGATGGTGTAGGGCTGGCCTTCGCCGGTCGGTGCGAAGTAACCGTTGTCTTCCCAAGTCTGATACCAGGAACGCTCAATGGCGTGGGGGTTGTAGGTCTTCTCCATAGCGGGGATAAAACTGCCTGTCGGAGGTTAAAAGGATGAGATTATATGCGGCGTATCATATTTTATCATGCCTTTATGTCGACAGGACAACGCTATTGCCGTGGTGATAAAGCGCTATGGGGGCTGGACGCAGGCCAAGGCGCCATCCGTCGCGTTACTGAAGGTACAGGTTCAGCAAAACGATGGGTGACGCCTCGACTGTGGTATCAGCATAAGGGCCGATACCCGTGCGTACTTAGTACTCTTGAAGCTTGTTAATCATCGTCATTGGTTTGTTTGATAATCATTGTATACGTTGATTCTGTGCCAGCGTTGCTGGGCACTCTTGCATTGGCATCCAGCGCAGAGTAGGCAGATGATGCCTGATCGGTTTCATAAGGGGTGAGGGGGGATTCATCGCTCCAAACGGTTTCCTCTTGATTTTCGGTGCTTTCAAGGGGCTCATTGACACTGTCATAGTCGGTATCATCGTCAATGTCTTGTTCGATGCCGTTGTCTATGGCAGTGGATGAAGGCGGGTACACCGTATCTTCTTCTTGCGGTGTGGCACTACTGTTTGGTTCAGGAGAATAGTCGGGTGTTCTCTGAGGCCGTTTGGCGTTGGGCTCATCGGTTGTCATGGTGAGTGCTGACACGGTCATGGTATCGGTGATATCAGGCTTCCGAATAAAGTTACGCCATTCAGTCGGGGTTTGTGTATGGGGGCATGCAATCACGCGATTACCTTCTTTAATCGTCATGGCACCTCCCAGGTTGTTGATGAGGTGTTCATTTTCCCATTCCCATTTTTGGTTGGCGGCATGGGTACAGGGTCGAATCGTCAGTGTTTCATGGCCTTCACGTGTCAGGCAGCGATCCTGCGCCAGAAAGGATTTGTAACGAAACTCTGAATCCATGCCCCAGATCTGGTTTTGATTAAAGTGACAGTCTCCGACGCCTACCTTGCTACCTGCTTCGGTTTTACTGTCTATCACTTCAAGGCAAATACCATGCTCACTACTCTCTTTATAAGCTTCAATCGAAACAGGGATTTCGGCATTGAAAAAGGTAGCGCCCCAGTTGATATCAATGTTTTGTTTAAAACTGTACTTGGTGCCTTTAAAGCCCCATGGGGTGTAATGTTGAAATAAGAATGCATATTGCACCCGGCCTCCGAGTGCGACGGCTTTTATGGCACTTTCAAACTCCAGGGTGGAGGTATCACCTTTATTCGCGGGTACCTGGAATGTTGCGGAAAAACCGGGTGTGAAGCTTGAATAAGACGCTGCAGAAAAGGCGACATCATCATAGAACCAGTCCTGGCACCAGAGTTCGCAGGTGCGGTTGGTACGCCAATGTTGTGCATACTTGTCAAATTCACGGCTCCATATCCAGGCTGCTTTGTCCGTATTACCAGCTCTGGACAGGTTGATTAATTCGTATTCATGATTGTTGTAGCTGAT
The DNA here is from genome assembly GCF_018263925.1 of Kistimonas asteriae. Classification (GTDB taxonomy): domain Bacteria; phylum Pseudomonadota; class Gammaproteobacteria; order Pseudomonadales; family Endozoicomonadaceae; genus Kistimonas; species Kistimonas asteriae. The sequence continues at coordinate 73,957 of NZ_JAEVHF010000013.1, read as the reverse complement.
AGCTCGTTCACTGGTGTAGGTGAAAGACAGGCCCATATTAATGCCAGAAAAACCTAATGGGTTCTGACCTGCAGCGCCCGCAGCCATTAAGGCGGGGTTTAACAGGCTTGGGCCGCCGCTGACACCCACCTGCAAACCAATGGTGTGCATGATCTGCGATTCTTTGGGGTGATTGCTGGGAATGGTGTTATAGAGGTGTACGTCCGGGTCATGGGACTGGATGGTGACGTAATAGCTATCAGCCACAGGGCCAAACCATGTTTCCCGGTTTGTCCAGCTTTGAAACCAGGTATGTTTGTGATCTGGTTGATCTGTAAGGTGCCATCCTGCCCCGCCATTGGACGAAGGGTCTACCGTGATCCGAACATATTTGGCATCATCTGCGCCTCCCGCTGTTGAAGAGACGGAGCGGATAAGATCTACGGTATAAAACAGCGAGACACTGGCATTTTTGTTACAGGCGTCGATCATTTTATCGTTCCAATACCAGTAGCCTGTCGTACCATTACCATGAAACGTGTCACCTACCATGCAGGGGAAGTTGGTGTAGCGTAGCTCTACAGGGATAGACACTTCTGGTCGGTAGTGGTTGTCACGTTCCTTAGCGCGGTATTTTGAGCTTTTTTTCTGCCAGTCTTGTAGCATTGAAACGGTCTCTTCAGAGAGCATTTCATGATCAAGATGATGGCTGGGTGTTTTATCGGCATCATGATCTTCAGGAAAATGCGGTATCAACTGTTTATATTCCGAGATACCGTCACTGTTTTTTCTTATCATGATGATAGGGCTGTCAAAGCCGATACCGCCAAGTGTAGCGCTGATTTTTTTTGCTATGGCTTTGTTTTGGTTTTCTGTGCTGTCGATAATGACTGTCCCCCCTGATGCCAATGTTTTTTGAATATGGCTCTGATGGTGAGATGTCAGTGACGCAGCTGCGTTAATGTATGCAATATTCTGTGGCAATATGGATTTATGGGGATCACTTTCAATGTTAATAAGTTTTTTTTGTAATGCCGAGGCGTATCGTGTCATTGGGCCATACGTTTTTATTGTTGATTCATTTTTGTATAAAGGGCTGACGTGATGTTCAGATAACTCAGAACCCCATGATGACGTGCCTAATAGCAGAGGCAGGCTGGCAAAAGATAAACTGCCTAATGTACAGAGCCGTTTTGGCAAGAGCATATCTATATCCTCATTTTGATGTATTAAAAGCTGATTGGCATCATGATGCGCCTGTTGGTATTAAGGTCTGTGCATGACTTTTATTTCTTATCTGATGCAGTCTTGGTTATTTTTCATGTATCACCGATGTTGAGTTCACGAAATGTGATTCCCTATTGCTAAATACTTGTTAATTGTGTGGTTTATTGGCGCATGTCTGACAGTGTTGAATACGCGTCTTGTCCGTAGAGTGTTCAACTACTTGTGTTTCATAATGATATTTGGCGTTTTTGAAACACTTATTGGATTGATGGTTTTTCATGTGTTCCGTTAACCTCACTGTCATATTTTGTGAGCAGACTTTTGCTACCGTTTATTTATTCGCCGGGGATCGTTTGAATGCTCAGTGTGTCGGTGCTGTCGGCTTTTCTGAAATAACTTCGCCACTCCAGTGCTTCAGAAGCGTTCGGGGTGATCCTGATACTCCCATCCGTCCCCGCAGTAAGATACCCTCCTTGCTGGCTGGTTAACCAGTTACCTTCCCATTCCCATTTCTGGTTGACTGCATGCGAACAGCTGCGAACAGTCGCTGTGTCATCCGGCTCTCTGGTCAGGCAGAGGTCGTCCTGTAAGAGTGTTTTGTAGCGGTCTTCAGAATCTACCCCCCAGATCTGATTGCTTCGGAAGTGGCAGTCATAGAGGTTGACACTACCAACGCCTTCATCAATATCACTTTCTGCAATATTAAGGCACAAGCCACTACCACTCTCTTCCCTTGATGCTTCAATGGACATAGGAAGATCGGAATTAAAGAAAGCAGAGCCCCAGTTTACCTCCCACCGCTGTGCGAAATGATGGACAGAACCTTTACGGCTCCATGGCGCATAATGCTGTAAAAGGAACTTGTATTGGACGCGCCCCGCAAGCGCAACCACATTGGCCGTCCCCGAAAACAAAAAGCTGGAATGGTCATTTTTGTCGCCAGGTACCTTGAAAGTGGCTGAAAAACCCGGAGCAAAATGTGCGTAAGCGGCTGGAGAAAAGGCGTTGTCATTAAAAAATGGGTCGTCGCACCATAGCAGGCAGGTACTATTGGTTCGCCAGCTTTCACTGTATTTATCAAATTCACGGCTCCATAGCCAGGCGGCAGTCGCTGAATGGTTGTCACTGGAGCGATTAATAATGGTGTATTCATGATTTTTATAGATGACAGCCCGGTCTGTGGTGAACCCTGCCACAAGACCCGTTGACAAGCCCATGGAAGGAAATGGCATATAAGCAGGATTGAGCAAACCTTTGGGTATTTTAACCCCGATACCGATTGAAGGCAGTTCGACGACATTGCTGTTCTGGGGTTTATTGCCTGGAACCGCCTGAAAGAGACGTACTTCCGGATCCCGGGCTGACACCGTGACCGTATAATCTTCGACGATGGGGCCAAACCATTCAATCCGGTTTGTAAGGCTCTCATACCAGAGCGTCTTATGTGTCGGCATGTCAGTAAAGTACCAGCCAGCGCCACCCTCACCCGAAGGGTTTAATGTAATGCGGAGATATTTGGCATCTTCTGTTGAGCCATCATCGCTGGCGACAGAGCGAACCAGATCGATGGTATAGAACAGTGAAACACTGGCTTTACCGTCACAGGCATCAATCATCTCATCGGTCCAGCGGGATGCGCCGGTGACACTGTTGCCATGGTAGTCCTTTCCCACCATGCATGGAGAGCCAATGTTGCGAAACTCAACATTGATAGAGGTTTCCGGACGGTAGAACTGATTGGAGTCCTGGGTGTTTCGCTGGCGGTAATTCCGATTTCTAGTATTGCTATCCCAATCATCCAGTAAGGTATGAGCTTCTTGAGCCAGGGAAACCATTGCCTGCTCAGTGGGTGATAATGGTGAGTCAGGCTTGTCTTCACTATTGGAGATGTCGAGTATTTTGTATTCCGGGGTGTGGTGGTGGCCAAGTCCTATCAGGAGAACAGGGCTCGCAATGCCAATACCACTAATGCTTGCACTGAGTTTTTCAGCCCCTTCAGCCCCTGATGTATTATCAAGAATAACAACCGCGCCTTGTAAATAGGCTGAACGAATGTTCTCCAGGGCAGGTTTTGAATGCGTTCCTTGTGTATTGATATAAATAAGTGGTCTTACAGAATGATGGTTATGGCTCTTTGGTTTTTCGGAGCTTGTCTGCAATCGTTCGTGCAGTATCATACCAAACCGAGTTAATTCACCATGGTCCTTGATGACCGGTTGAGACGTATTTGTATAAGGCTTATCTGTAGCTAGGGTTGGCTGAATAAATAAACTCAGCATTGCGAGTAGAATGAAGTGGCCAGGCTTGCCTGGAGGTATGTCATCTTGCTGTTTGGCTGTCTGTTTTTTCAGCATCATGCGACACCTGAGTGCGAGTGAATAGGTAAAATAGCTGTACGACAGAATTTTTACTGCTGTATTCAAGCGTCTTGAAAGGTGGTGGGTTGGTTGGCCATATTTTTTTTTATATGAAAACTCTTTTGGAGCAGTTTGTTGTCTGTTGTTTTGTTTACTTTTTCCCTCCAATAAGAGGGTTTTTAATATATGAATAAATATAGATTTGTTTTTTTTGTCTAAAAGAGCGTCCAGGATGCGGTTAGGTGCTTGGCAATCCTTTCTATTCATAAGCAGAACCTTTTTGGAACAGTGTATTTTCATCTCTCAGTTTTCTGATACAGAAAAATCAACTACAAAGAGAAGATTTGTATAAGGCTATAGTGTAATAACTTTCTATTGGCTAGAAGATATTGTTGAGTGTTACATAAAGGTGACAAAAGTAAACTTAATTAATCATAAAGAGTGATTACTACTTATTTTACTGTTGCCCTGAGTGGTATTCGTTTGTTGTTGGTTTTCGTTGGGTTATTCATATTTTGTTTTGTGAAACTAACAAAGGCTTTTGTTGTCGATGGGGTTTCCGTTTTCAGTGTGTTAAATGGGTGTTCATTTGTTAGTCGCTGGCGATAAATAAAAGGTCGTGAAAGAAAACCATTGCTCTTGATGAGTTCCATTAAAAATGGTCAATGGTTTTCTGTCATTTTGATGGCCTAGGTTTTTACGGCAGGGTCGACACGCAGGGCATCGCTGCTATGGGACTGACGAATAAAGCCGTGCCATGCAGTTAATTCTGCAGGTTGCCAGCTGGTATAAAGGCTGCCTTCTGAGGAAATGCTGAGATAGCCCCCTTGTCTGTTGACCAGGTTGTTTTCAACCCATTTCCATTTTTGTGAAATACTGCGGTCACAACGTCGTAATGAAAGCGTGTCATCCGGTTCACGGTTAAGGCAATGATCATAAATCAGGAAAGAACGCAGGCGTAGCTCTGTGTCGAGTCCCCATAGCTGGTTGGGTTGTAACTGACATGAGCTGACAGACGCTGGCTCGAGGGACTCCCTGTTGGTGCTGTGTGCTGTAAGGCATGCACCATTCGGTGTATTCCTGTGCAAGGCCTCCAGAGAGATGGGGATTTCGGCGGCAAATATCGGCGAGTCCCAGTCAATGGTGAGATCTTGCGCGAGGTGATAGTCAGTTCCCTTACGGCTGAATGGCGCATATTTCTGGTAGAAAAACTGGTATTGCACCCTGCCACCGAGGGCGATGGGTTTGACGCTGCTGGTAAAACGGATGGTTGATTGCCCAGTCTTCTCTGCAGGAACCATGAATGTCGCTGAAAAGCCAGGAATGAAGTGTGCGTAGGCCGCCGGAGAGAAGGCGCTGTCTGCAAAAAACCAGTCATCGCACCAGAGTGGGCAGGTATTATTTGTGCGCCAGTGACTGGCGTATTTAGAAAATTCACGTGTCCAAAGCCAGGACGCCGTATTCTGAATTCCGGTTTTGGCGCGATTAATTACCTCATACTCATGATTTTGATAGGCGATGGAGCGTTTGCTTTCGTAGGTGAACGACTGTTCCGTACCAATATCCCTGAATTGTGCTGCACGCGTGCGTTTCTGGCGATGTGGCGACAAAGTGTGTTGTCTTTTTTGAAGTGTGGATGGGAATAGGGTGCTTCTCACAATTCCCCCCGTCCCTGGGAAGGTTATAACGTCGTCACGACAACAGCTCCCACCTGACTCATGCCCGTACGGGTCAAAACTGTTTTTGTGCTGGTCGGCTCCCTCGTCATCCTCATCATCATCGCTCATTGGATCCATGCCCGTACTGCCTTGGTCATCAGTATCTGAGGAACTATCATGGCTACCACTATCTGTGGAACTGCCATGACTAACACTATCTGAGGAACTACCATGGCCACCACTATCTGAGGAACTACCGTGGCCGCCACAACAACAAGGGCCGCTATCATTCCCGGCCATGCCGGCAGCTTGAGGTGCAGCAGGAGGTTGACCTCCGTGAGCGTGTGCTGGGTGAGCACCATCATCATCCCCTTCGGCACCGCCATCTACTATGTCCGCGTCGTGTCCATGCTCATCGTTACCCCCGCAACACATTTGCTGCCCTTCATTTTGATCATCATGTAGCGGGAAATCGATTCCTGCTGTCAGCGCAACACCGATTTCGATCTTCGTGGTGTGGGAAATCTCGGAATGTTTGGGATGATTGTCTGGCACGGCGTGATATAGGCGTATATCGGGATCAAGTGGCTCCAGCGTGACAGCGTAGCTTTCAGCAACAGGGCCATACCAGGTTTCACGGTTTGCCCAGCTTTCAAACCAGGTGTGCTTGTGTTGTGGCAGATTGACAAGATGCCAGCCAGCCCCTCCACTGCTGCCAGGATCCATGGTAATCCGGACAATTTTGGCGTTCTGGGTTGTCCCTTTGCTTCGTTTTGAGCGGATCAGTTCAACAGAATAATTCAGAGATACACTGGCTTCGTTGTTACAGGCATCAATCAGTGTATCGTCCCAGGCAGAATACCCGGTGAAATTATTGCCTTCGTAGCGGCTGCCAACCAGGCAGGGGAACCCCAGTTGTCTGATTTCAATGGGGATGGAGAGTTCGGGTTTCCAGGGAGGGACTTTACCGCCCGGTTTTACTGCCGTGCGATAGCGTGAGGACGAGTGCCAGGGCGTTAGCATCTGTAGGGTTTCATCAGCCAGTTTCTGTGCTAACTGGTGGTTTATTTTGACGGTTTCGCCATCCGTTTCCGATTGTGGGGGGAACCACTGAAGATCTTTGTATTCTGGCGCTTTTCCCGGTTGCTTTCGGATCATTACAATTGTGCCCCTCATACCCAGGCCGCCAACCTTGGCGCTGATATCTTGAACGTCGGCGGGTAATGAGGTTGTCCCATCCACAATAATAATGGCGCCAGATGTTAGCTGTTGATGGATTGTCTGCCATTCCTCAGGTAAAGGGGGAGATAGTGCATTGATATAAGTCAGCGGGGCAGGGAAGTCTTTATCAGTTTGAATGTGCTGTTTTAACCGGCTGCCATACTCTGTCAGTGGGCCGAATGAGTGATGAGAGGCATGAGTGTCTGGAGGATGTAACCAGGTTAAACCATTTAACGCAATTATCCCCATGAAAAAAATAATGTATTTAGTGAGTGGTGTGGTGGTTTTTCGGGTTAACGCTGTATGTGGCATTCATATTGTCCTGGTTACAGGCTAAAAACCGGTGTTTTATATAATGTTTTGGCATTTAGCGTAGCAGGGAGTTAACACTTTTTGAGAAAAAGTCGAATAGGTTGCGTATTTATTTCCTGTCTTTTTTGAGCAGTTTTTTTTCATATTTTTTAGTATTCATATAAGCAAGGTTTCCGGGCCGCTAATTGTTGCCTGTTTTCTGGGTTTGGTAGGAAGTGATTGTTATAATGAAGTAATTAGTAAGGTGTTATGTGAGTTTGGGTTTTGTATGTGCAACGATCATTTGGACGTTTCTACGTCATCACAACTTATGCTTAATTTGTCATTGTTGCTCAGGAAAAGATAACAGTCTTGGCTATTCCTTAATCGGTCATGGTTTCAGTCGTATTTCTGATTTTCCACATAGCTACAGGAGTGTAGTAAGAGTGCATTGTTATTATTGATGTGTGCCATATCTACCCAACAAATACCTCCACACAAGCATAAGCGGTATGTTCAGCCCTGAAGAATCCCTGAATCTTATCGGGCATTTTCTGTAGCGAACGCAAGCCTGAAGTGATGGCGCGTAGAAACTGCTCTTTGCTCCTCAGGAGCATCCGTCCAATGTGTCCAGACTTCAAATAACCCCATACCAATTCATCAGGATTCAGCTCCGGTGAGTAGGTCGGCAGTATTTCAATCGCCAAAAGGCGAGGTTCCTGTTTCAGGTATTTGGGAACTTTCTTCGCCTTATGAGCTGAGTGTCCATCAACCACGACCATGACAGGCCGGTCATGGGATCTGACCACCTGTTTCAGAAAGCGAATAAAACATCGGCATTGAAACGGCCCGTAATGGTCATATAGCGCATTGTTCCCTCACCGCTGATAGCTGAAATCATGTTGATACCAAAGCGTGCTCCGGTTGCTTCAACCAAGGGGGTACACCCTTTTCGTCCCAAGGTAGTGCCACTGTGATAATCGGAACGAACGCTGGCCTCGTCAGCAAAGTAGATCAGGGCATTGTGCTCCTCGGCCTGTGTGCGAAGCGCCGGGTAGGTTTCATTTAGCCATTCATGGACTTTTTTACTCTGCTGCCACGCCTTACGGGTGGGTCGTTGTGGCGAAAATCCCATTTTTCTGAGCATCCTGCCAACGGATGCCGGGTACATGGAAGCATCGAAGACTCGCTTGATGATGGCTGCAACAATATCCCGGGTCCACAGGGCTTTGTAGAAACCATAAGCGGTGGGGGGCTGGTGTAACAGAATCTCTGCCAGTTCGGATTTCTGCGAATCCGTCAGCTTAGGCGGCCGACCTGGCATCTCACAGGTTTTCAGGGCATCAAAACCGCCCTGTTTATAGCTGTTTATCCATTCATAAATGCAGGATTTATTAACCCCGTACTGTTCTGCCAGATGGCTGGCAGAAGCACCGTCCTGCCATTGCTGCATAGCTTCCATACGGATGGATTCGCGGACTGCATGAGATATTTTTCGACCGTCAACCTTACTCATGATCACCTCTGGCGCTGAGATGATAGATTTACACAGAGGAAATCTGGAAGTTTTTGCACACATCAATAGTATCTCGTTTGAAACTGTCCGGGAGAACTATGACGGTTTAAGGCGAAAATGTCATTGTGACATCATAGCGGACTGATAGGTTAGGTTTTACGATTTTTTCTATCATTCATAGCAATGCAGTATAGCGCCACTGTTACAATGGGAGGATAGTGATAGCGCCCTTTGTCACCGGTTTTTTGACTTGGTATATCCAGCGTGTTGCTTCATTGGGATCACACGTAACTGCTAATGAGAGATTGTTATCGGTAAAAAGATAACAACCGTCAGTGTCACGTAAAAGTTGATCGTCCCAGAACCATTTCTGGTTTGAAGTATTGTTACAGGTATCCAGCATGATTATATTATGCGCTCTTTTTGTCAGACATTGCTGTGCATCAGAGTGTGCTTTTAGACGATGGTATTGATCTTGCCCCCAGATTTGGCTCTCAGAATAGCGGCATTTATAGAGATTGACTTGCCCATTTCCTTTTGTATCTCCTTCTCTCACATTAAGACAGAGATTTTTATTATGCATTTTAATAATGACAGGCGCTTCTGGGTTAAACACTGACGATCCCCAATTTACAGTGATGACCTGATTGAAGGCGATATCCCTACCGCTTTGTCCCCAGGTTCCATAGTCTTGGTAAATGAAGCGATACTGTATGCGTCCACCTAAAGCAACTGGCTTTATAGCGACGGTGAGTATCAAGGTGGACAAATCTGTTTTCCTGGCAGGAACGGCAAAGGTCGATGAAAAACCGGGAGTGAAACTGGCGTATGCTGCAGGCGAAAAAGCGTTGTTATCAAAAAACCAATCTTGGCACCAGAGCGGACAGGTAATATGGGTGCGCCAGTGTTTACTCGCATTGGGAAAATCTCTAGACCATGTCCAGGCTGCGTAATCAGCTGTGTCCGCCCTTGATTGGTTGATAAGAATATATTCATGGTTTTTATAGTTGATAGAGCGTTCACTGCTGTATGTAAATGCAGTCACTGGCGTGAGTGGCGATCTATACGTGTGGCTGTTTTGTATGACCGGTTTTTCAGGAGGATCAAGCAAGGTTTGCTCTGTGCTATGTGTATTCGATGAGAATGTGTCTTTTGTTTGGGGGCTTGTTGTTTTACTTTTGAAAGAGTAAAACGGATAGGGGCGCAAGAACTCAGGCCTTTGGTATTTGAAGTTTGTTGGATTGTCCTTGTATGCTTGAATGACTGAGGGGGATATACTTGTTGCGGTTGCCGTATACCAGTAATTTCGAGCGGAAACAAGCCTGTCAACATTGTGTTGGTTAATATTCCCCATTGTTTCCATCAATATGACTGACAATAGTTGGTTCTTGATTTGTTCGCTAATAGGCAGGGGCTGATTGTTCCCGTTCAATGTTATTGGTTGGTTGCGGACTTCAAGTATTTCTTTCCATAACTCATAAAGGTAAGTGTCAAAATGATCATCTATTAATTTTAAATAGTATTTTTTGGCCTCCTCTTTAGGTAATGCATAATATGACTTGGAATGTTCTTTGTTCTGCTCTGAGCTAGTTCCTGGTGCATCAGAATAAATCTCAATGGGGGGGGGAGCTTCAGATTGGTCAGAAAGGTTGTCAGTTGCTGATGATGCTTGATCGTTTACCGCATCCTGACCAGATGGAACACCAACTTCCTCTTGTTCTTCGATATTGTCATCCGGTTGATAGGCGATTATTTCAGGACCCAGAAAAATAAACTGCCCCATGACACCAACTTGAATGGCCGAACGTTCAGTGATATGTGACTGTTTTGGAGTGTTGGCCGGTATCGCGTTATGCAAGCGAACATCTGGATCCAGCGGGTGAACCTGAATTGTATAACGGTCGGCAATTGGTCCAAACCAGGTTTCACGATTGGTCCAGCTTTCGAACCAGGTATGTTTGTGCATGGGGGCGTCTACTAAATGCCATCCCGCACCGCCGTTGGTTTCTGGGTCAACGGTTATTCGCAGGTATTTGAGGTCCTGTGTATCAGCTATGTATGTGGGGACAGATCGAATGAGATCGACGGTATAACTCAAGGATAAGCTTGCTGCATGGTCACAGGCATCTGTCTTACCTTCTGTCCAGTCTGGTTCGTTGCCCTGTCGGCTTTCAAATTTACTGCCAACCATGCAGGAGAGATCGATATGGCGTTGTTCAATTGAGATGCTGGCCTCAGGACGCCAGCGGGATTTCTGGCGTTCGGCGGATCGTGCATGGTAAAGGGGGGCTCGCCATGTGGTCAGAAGACGATAGCTTTCGTCTGCCAGTCTGTTCAATACTTCAGGGGGGGGGGCGTTGACGCTGGCAGGAATGACAATATGCTTGTATTCAGGAAACGCTTTTTGATTGCCGCGTATCATTATTACGGGTGATGACAGGCCGATGCCACCAATAGCAGCACTGGTTGTCTGGATGGTTTCTGGTGAGCTGGTTGTGCCATCTAAAATAATGGTGTGCGAGGCATTAAGTAATTGTCGTATTTCGAATGTTTGTTTTTCTGTGAATAATGAATCTGTGTTGATATAAAATAGTTGGAATGGTAGGTCATTGTTGTTCATTTTGATTTGCAGTTGTTCTTGCAGTGTTTGGCCAAAAGTACTTAGGCTTCCATGTTGTATTATCATGCCCTCGTTTGGAGTGTTATTGTGTAGGGAGGCTGCAATGTTAATTGATGGGAGTAGTAATAATATCAGAATTTTTTGTTGATGGATTTTTTTTTTCTTCTGGTTGTGCACAGTGATGCAGCTAGGTGGCATATAGCTTCCTTACACGGGCAGTCAATACTATTTACGGGATCATTTTGTTATTGATAGTAGATGAAATAAGAAAAATATCAGAATTATTTCGCGAGTGTATTAACACTGCCCACATGGTTAGAGGTTAATTATGGATATACCATGAAACCAGCTATTAGTTTTTTTCAGAGTTCAGTAACTGATTTAATTTCGCTTTGAGCTGACGGCGAAGAATCGCTTCAATGCGAACCATCTCTTCGTCAATGATTTCCTGAATCAGCAATTCTCCAGCCTGCTCTAAAGTGGCTTTTACCTGATCAGGTCTCAGTTGCGTGGATAGTTGCTGTGTGTCATCAGGCATTTCAGTGGTATTGTCGACTTGGTCGAGCAACAGGGGGATATCGTCTTCTTCGCCATCGTCCATGGCAATATCAAACAGGATAGGAATCTCATCCGTGTTGGTTTCGTCTGAGACGTTATCAGCCTGATCGCCATGCAGGCTGGACGTGCCCAGGAAATCCTTGAGGGTTTCCAGCTCCCCCAGGAGGTCGGCGGTGTTCTTTTCTGTTGGGTTGTTTCCGGACATGGGTCAGTGCCTGTTTCTCAGATCACGGGTATTCGGTGGGAAACCCAGTTCCCGGTATTCACGGTAGTGCTCACGGGTGATGGCCAATACGTCGGGAGACTGTATCACAATCTCGCTGATGCGGCTGAAGCGGGTGCATTGCCCGGGTATGGCCTTTGCCAGATTGATCAGCACGTCATTATGTTGTTCCAGAGATTCTGTCTGCCAGTCGATGGTGACAGGGGTATCCTTTAGGGTGTCATCCTTCTGCAGGCGATGCGGAATGAAGCTGTCTTCCCGGAACTGCCAGAGCAATTGATCCAGCAGGCGGGCCTCATCCTGACTTTCTGCATGGATGTGGATCCGGTGCCCCTTGTGCCAGGCTTTTTCCACCAGGCGGCAGGCAAACTGGTGTCGGTCATCAGGCTGGTTGCCTGGAAGGATGTAGAAGTCAACGTGTGACATGAAATCAGGCCAGAGTGGTTCAGGGCAATAATGTTACACGGGTAAAGGCGGCAGGCACAGAGGGGGCCTGCCGCGCGTTGGTATTACTTCTTGCGTGTTGTTGCCTTTTTAGCCGGTGCTTTCTTGGCGGCAGGCTTTTTGGCTGTGGTTTTGGGAGCCGGGGCCGGTTTTGCACTGCCATCCCGTGCAATCTGATCCAGGAGGTACTGGATCAGCAACGGTACCGGACGACCGGTTGCCCCTTTCTCCTTGCCGCTTTTCCAGGCCGTACCGGCAATATCCAGGTGCGCCCAGGCAAATGCCTTGGCGTAGCGGGCCAGGAAGCAGCCGGCGGTGATGGTGCCTGCCGCGCGACCACCGATGTTGGCCATATCGGCAAAGTTACTGTCGAGCAGTTGGTCGTAAGTTTCGTCCATCGGCATGCGCCAGGCCGGATCTTCCGCCATGCGGCTTGCCGCGAGCAGTTGCTCGGCCAGTTCATCATTGTTACTGAGGAGGCCACTGATATGGCTGCCCAGCGCGATAATGCAGGCACCGGTCAGGGTGGCGATATCCACCACAGCACGTGGCTTGAAGCGTTCGGCGTAGGTCAGGGCATCGCAGAGCACCAGTCGGCCTTCAGCATCGGTGTTCAGGATCTCGATAGTCTGGCCAGACATGGACGTGACGATATCCCCTGGCTTGCTGGCATGGCCGGATGGCATGTTCTCAGCGCTGGCAATCATGCCTACTACGTTGATTGGCAGCTTCAGGGTGACGATGGTGTGCATGGCGCCCAGTACGGAGGCTGCGCCGCACATGTCGAACTTCATCTCGTCCATTTCGGCGCCAGGCTTGAGGCTGATGCCGCCGGTATCAAAGGTAATCCCCTTGCCGAGCAGTACGACAGGCTGCTCACCGCGCTTGCCACCCTTGTACTCCATGGTGATCAGCTTGCCTTCTTCGGCAGACCCCTTGGCAACGGACAGGAATGAGCCCATGCCCAGTTTTTCCATGTCCTTTTCGCCCAGTACCTTAGTGGTCAGCTTGGTGTGCTTGCGGGCGAGCTCTTCGGCTTCTTTCGCCAGGTAGCTGGGCGTGCACTCGTTGCCGGGCAGGTTGCCCAGGTCGCGCGCCTGGTTCATACCGTAGCCAATGGCGCGACCGGTCGCGGCGGCGGCTTCCAGTTCAGTCACGCCCTTGCGGGCGGTCAGCTGCAGGGTCACCTTGTCTAGTGAAACGCTTTTGTCGTCTTTCTGGCTCTTGAACTGTTCAAAGCGGTAGCTGGAATGTTCCAGCATCTGGCTTAACTGGCTGGTAGCCCAGGCCTGTGTACGGTCTGCCGGCTCCAGGCCGTCCAGGCTTATCATGGCGTTACTGACAGAGGCACTGTTAACGGCGGAGACGATACCGGCAATCACTTTGGTGGCAGTTTTTGTGGTCAGTGCCTCCTTGCCGGTCGCAGCCAGGATCACCCGTTCTGCCTGAATGCCATCGACCCTGGGAATCAGGAGTGTCTGTCCGGGCTTCTGCTTCAGGTCACCACGCTTGAGAAGATCGCTCAGCAGGCCGCCGGCGGCTTTGTCGACAGCGGTGAAGGCGGCGTTCTGCTGTGTCTCGCCGGCCAGAATCACCAGGCACTGGGTGCGTTGCTTGTCAGCAGCGCCGTTCTTCACTGAAATTTCCATAATCACTCCGAGACAAACACGGTTGTTTTAGCGATAATGCGCGGTTTCTTGCCGATGTGAACGGGTTCTGTAACCGGCGGTAAGCAGCGATTCCTGGTACATAATGGAGCCGTTGCAGGGTTATGGGGAGTTTACGTCATATCTGTGCGTTATATACAGTCCTGCGACAACTGAACAGTATCGGGATTCAGCCTTGATCGTATTTCGCTATCTTGCCAAAGAACTTCTTCATAGCTGGTTGGCTATCAGCGGCATTTTGCTGCTGATTATTGTCAGCGGGCGTTTTATCAAATACCTCGAACAGGCGGCGGTCGGTGAGATCAAGGCCGAGTTCCTGTTCGCGATCATGGGGTACCGGATGCCGGGGTTCCTGGAGATGATCATGCCGCTGGCCTTGTTCATCGCCATCCTGCTGGCCTATGGCCGCCTGTATGTGGACAGTGAGATGACGGTGCTGGAAGCCTGCGGGATGAGCCAGAACCGGCTGCTGGGCTATACCATGGCGCCGGCCCTGCTGGTGGCGCTGGTGGTGGGCCTGTTCAGCATCTGGCTGACACCGGCCGGCACCGCCCAGGTGGAAGACATCCTGAACCGACAGGACAGCATGACCGAGTTCGATAACCTGACACCGGGCCGTTTCCAGATGCTGGATGGCGGGGATCGCACGACATATGTCGAGGAACTGCTGGATGACAAGTCGGTCATGAGTCATGTCTTCATTGCCCAGCGTTCCGAAAAAGGTGCCGAGAACGGTATGACCATGCTGCTGGCGGAACAGGGACGCTTGCATCCGGATGAAAAAAGCGGCAAACGCTACCTGATGTTGTCAGACGGTTATCGCTACGACCTGGTGCCGGGGCAGCCCCAGGCGCGCATCATGAAATACGAGACCTATGGCGTACAGATGCAGGATCGCGATGTCAGCGCCCGCGCCAGTAAAGAGAGTGTGCAGCCGACATCGGTTCTGTTGAGCCACGATAACAATGCCAGCAAGGCCGAGTTGCAGTGGCGTATCTCACTGCCGCTGCTGGCGCCGGTTATCGTACTGATGGCACTGCCGTTGGCGCGGGTGAATCCGCGGCAGGGACGGTTTATGAAACTGCTGCCAGGGGTTCTGCTCTATCTCCTGTACCTGGCGTTGCTGATTGCGGCCCGCGGTGCGGTTGAGGATGGCAACCTGTCGCCGGCCATTGGCGTCTGGGGGGTGCATGCCGTATTCCTGGCAATCGCGGTGGTGATGTTTTACTGGAACCGGCTGACCCAGTGGTTGTCCGGCAGGGGGCGTTGAGAGTCATGAAGAAGCTGGATCGCTACATTGGGCTGAACGTCCTCGGCGCCATGCTGGTTGTGCTGGTGGTCGTGGTATTCCTGAACAGCCTGTTTTCCTTCCTGGATCAGTTGGGCAGCATGCGGGCCAACTACCAGTTGCCGCAAGTATTGAAATACATGCTGTTGACCACGCCGAAGCGGATCTATGAGGTGATTCCAGTGTCCGCTTTGATCGGCTGCCTGGCCGGTCTGGGCACCATGGCCGGACACAGTGAGCTGGTGGTCATGCGTGCTGCTGGTGTTTCGCTCAGCCGGATCGGCTGGGCGGTGATGAAGCCGGCGCTGGTGATGATTGTTGCCGGTATGCTGATCGGTGAATATCTCACGCCAGTGGCGGAGCAGATGGCGCTGACCCAGCGCAAGATCGAACGTTCCGCAGACGGTCGCTACAGTGACGAAGGGGTATGGCACCGGGAAGGCAATAGTTACATGTTCTTCAATGCCGTGCAGCCTAATGGCGTTTTGTACGGCGTCAGTCGTTTTGAATTTGACGACCAGAACCGCCTGGTGGAAAGCAGCTATGCGGATCGTGCCCTGTACCAGGGAAAACACTGGGTACTGGAAGATGTGAAGAATAGCCATTATCAGGGAAATAAAGTCACAACGACCACGAATCTGACCGAAGACTGGCATACCGAGTTGACGACAACCCTGCTGAAAGTGGTTGTGGTGAAGCCGGATGACCTCTCCATTGAAGGTTTGATGACCTACGTGGATTACCTGCGTGACCAGGGGCTGGAAAGCGGCGAATATGACCTCGCATTCTGGAAGAAAGTCCTGCAGCCGTTGTCCATTTTTGTGCTGGTATTGATCGGGATGTCGTTTGTGTTCGGGCCGCTTCGCTCGGTCAGCATGGGCCTGCGGTTGTTTACCGGTGTGGTGACGGGGGTTGTCTTTATGATCCTGCAGAACCTGATGGGACCGGCCAGCCTGGTATTTGGCTTTTCACCGATGGTGGCGGTATTGCTGCCGATTGTGATCTGCTTCGGGATTGGCGTGGTGCTGTTGCGGCGGGCGGCTTAATGAACAGTGGTCACGTCTGTCCTGCAGACGTGACCGTGACTGCAATACAACAATTATTTGAGTCCGTAGAAACCTTTGGGCAGAAGCACGACTTCCGACATGGAATAACGATCCTGCCAGGTTTTGCCTTCCTTATCGATCATCATCCAGAACACACCGGCTAAAGCCAGCCCGATCGCGGGAATGGCGATCATATACCGTAGCAGACACTGCCACAGGGAAATGGCGCCACCGTCTTTGTTCTGAATCCGAACGCGCCAAACCTGCATGCCCAGCGTCTGACCTTTTCGGGTCCAGAAATAGGCAAAGAAACCAAAGCTGACAAACACCAGCAGGGAAGCCAGGAATGGGTTGAAACCCAGCGGTGCGTCATCCATCTTCAGCAGCCACTTGTTGACCGCCGTGTGATAGAGGCCGGTGGTCACCATCATCAGGGCCATGACCAGCAGGGTGTCATAGAACATGGCCGCCAGTCGGCGCCACAGTGGTGCGGGAGGCAGGGGAACCTGGGGTATCTGCTCGTTGGAACTGCTCATACGATCCGTGAATATCTAGCCATTTTGGCGGATGAGTTTACGGAAAAGCCCGGCGGGTTCAAGTGATTCCGTTTCAGGTCAACAATAAAGCCTAAATGGCATGACCAGTGTCAGTGGCTGGCCAGCAGGTCAACCCAGGCGAAGTCAGGTACACCGCAGAGCTCCAGGCTGTCGGTCGGGTCCACATGGTCCATGACGTAATAGACGATCTCCTCCAGGCGATTGAGGGTCTCCAGCATGAAGTCGACAAAGGCATCATCCGCCATCTCCCGGCAGCATTCATTCCAGCAATGGTGCTGGAGTTCATTACGGCGCTGCTGCAGTTCAGAGATAATCTGGCTGGCATTGCCCCGCAGGGTTAACAGGCCGTCCGTACCTGCATGGCGGAAGAAGTGGATATTATTTGCGGACAATACAAATTCCGGTACGGAATTGACCGGGTTAATCGTAAGGGAATGAACCGGTGTATTGCCGGGAAACTGCAGGATAACCGCCATAACCGATCAGTGAGTCTCAAAAGGAATATGCGGCGGCGATATTATGCGAGCCAATGCTAACTAACAAGCATAAACGACATGAATCTGAGGTACGAAAGTGCGCATTTGTTAACAGTGCTCTGAGGCTGTCATTGGTCGCCTACAAGAGTGATTTTACTCTTTTAGGGAGGTGTCCATAATTACTGTCTCAGATCATCTATCTAATCAGGGGCAGAAAAACTATGGCAGATGGTGTTTCCCGGGCGTTTACCTTCTAGGTCATGCTCTGAGACGTGACAGATAAATGACGCCCGCAGCCGCGGGCGTTTTTTATGGCGCCTGTTTTACAGATTGCTGGCTGTAGAATGGGAGAAAACAGGGTTCATTGGAGGATTTATGCCCCGGAGCCCTGAATTTGGACTAAACCAATAGGTGTGAGCAGAGGTTTGGCAGTACAAGGAGGTAGCTCATGTCTTTGCAGCGTGTTTCTTCGATCGTCGCACTAGTCTTTGCGACAACCATTCTATCTGTTTCTGCGGATGCCGGCCGGGTGAATATCAACACCGCCGATGCTGAGGCTATTGATCGTGCGCTGGTCTTTGTCAGTGCCGATACGGCCAGGGCGATTGTGGCATTCCGGGAGCAGCATGGTCACTTTACCAGCCTGGATGACCTGACTGAGGTCAAGGGTGTGGGCAAACGCCTGGTGAAGTACAACCGCAGCCGTATCGCGTTTGACTGACAGGATGTGAGGTAAGCAGTATGTCTGGGGTAGTCGGAGTCGGGTTACGGTTGGCCATGGGGGCTGCGTTGACGGTTGGCGTCAACCTGGACTCAGGGGGTGGCTTTCAGGACAAGGTCGATCGTGGGGAACAGGATGCCTATTTCCGTGAAGTCCTGCCGAAGGTGGCCAGTTATGACCCGAACGGTAGTTTCGGATTCGGTATGGATAATGATCTGAAGTACAACTACTACTCCGTCAGCCTGAAAAACCTCAGCTTTGTTAACCAGGATCTGTCCCGTATTCAGTACAAGGTGCTGGAGATCCGGGACAGCGCCGGTAATGATGTGTCGGCGATCAAGAACCTTGAAGAGCTGAATGACTTTTCATCCGAAGTGCAGCTGAAAGTCAAGGAAGATGCCTCCCATGAAAACCTCAAATATGCCCGTTTTCGTCTGGCGATCGAGATTCCGGCAGAGCTCAAGCGGGAGACCGTACCCGTTGAAGAGGGTGAGCATTCACTGGGCCGGGTTAACGTCAAGATAGAATCCGTGATGACGGACAGCTGGTCAGAAACCATGATGGTCAATGGTCAGACAACCGTTAAGGAACACCCGGTTACATCGGTGTCCTATTCACATGACAAGTCGAGCCTGAATGATTCACAGCAGGTTCATGTCATGGGGCTGAATAACCAGAGTTACGCGGAAATTTCCGGTTCGGGTGATAGCTCCGTGAACGGGGAGAAAAGTTACCATGTCACCTTTGAAGGCAGTCCGACAGAACTTGAACTCATCGATATTGTGGGTATGGAACTGTTCAGTTATGACCTGGTCGTGGACCTTAAGACCGGCAACATCGTGATTGACCGCTAGACACTTCATTCCCTTCAGACATTCAAGGGGCCGTTACAATGGTTGTAACGGCCCTTCGGGTTTTTATCAGTTTTGAAATTCACACAGGGTCTAGGCACAATTCACGCAGGTTATCGTCTCCGGTTTGCGTGTAGCCGGAAACTGACCCACGATACCAACAATAAAAAATCCGCAAACGGGAGTTCAGTATGAAGAAGTGGCAGTGTGTCGTCTGTGGCCTGGTGTATGACGAGGCTGAGGGCTGGCCGGATGATGGCATCGTCCCCGGTACCGCGTGGGAAGATGTTCCCGCTGACTGGCTGTGCCCTGACTGCGGCGTCAGCAAGGATGACTTTGAAATGGTTGAAATTGGCTGATTCGTTTCGGTTTTATGATCCGGGGAATAAAAAGAATTATGCATCCCATCATTATCGTAGGTACGGGGCTTGCCGGTTATAACCTGGCGAAAGCGTTTCGCAAGCAGGACCAGGACACTCCCCTGGTGATGATCACGGCTGACGATGGCCGTCATTATTCCAAACCCATGTTGTCCACCGGTTTCAGCAAAGGGAAGTCTGCGGATGAGCTTGCTATGGCTGAGGCGGCAACCATGGCCGCCGAACTCAATGCCTCCATCCTGACCCATACCGGTGTGCAGGCGATTGATCCCGAGGCTCATCAGCTGAAAACGGATGGCCGGGTACTGACGTATAGCAAGCTGGTGCTGGCGACCGGTGCTGCACCGATCCGTCTGGCGCTGGAGGGGGATGCCACGGATGCGGTGTTTTCCATCAATGACCTGACCGATTATGACCGTTTTCGTGCCGCGCTGCCGGAGAGTGCCCACGTAGCCATTATGGGCGCGGGACTGATCGGGTGCGAATTTGCGAACGACCTCCATGCTGGTGGCTATCAAACCACGGTTGTTGCGCCTTCCTCTCAGGTCATGCCAGGGCTGCTGCCGACTGAGGCGGCGGGCAGTGTCCAGTCTGCCTTGGAGACACTGGGCGTCAATTTCCGATTAGGCCGTGCAGCAACAGGTGTTTTCCGGGCCGGGGAACGTGTCCGGTTGGCGCTGGATAACGGTGATAGTGTCTCCGCTGATATTGTGATTTCCGCCGTGGGTTTGCGACCCCGTACCCAGCTGGCCGAGAAGGCCGGGTTGGCTGTCGGTAAGGGCATCGTGGCCAACCAGCTGCTTCAGACCAGCCATCCGGATATATTCGCCATGGGGGACTGTGCTGAAGTGGATGGGCATGTTCTGCTGTATGTCATGCCCCTGATGAGCTGCGCCCGCGCGCTGGCACAAACGTTGGCCGGTGAGCCGACGGCGGTCTCTTATGGGCCGATGCCAGTAACCGTGAAAACCCCCGCCTGCCCAGTGGTGACGGCACCGCCTGCTGTCGGTGCCAGGGGGCAGTGGGTACTGGAGCAAGGCGACGCAGGCGTGAAGGCGCTGTATCAGGACGGCGACACACTCCATGGCTATGCGCTGACTGGTGAGGCTGTCCGGGAGAAATTGCAGCTCAACAGACGTATTCCCCCTGTATTTTCGTGAGGTCAAGGCCAGGTTCTGGGGGCTGGCTACCTATACTGGTTAAAAGCCATGCGGTTCTAAGCGCCTGATCAGGGAGGAGCAAGGATGCGACTCAACGGACCTTCAAATAAGCCCCAGGGAGACACGCCTGCGGGGAAAAAAGCGCAATCTGAAACGCAAAAAAAAGGTCTAGGCAGGGATGGGCGAAAGATAGCCCCTTCGTCTCAAAATCAGTCGCCACCTGAAAACGACCTGCCCCAGAAAAAGCCAGGCATTAACAAGCCGAGTAGCGTGAAGATCGACAACCGGGAGGCCGGGCAGTCAAGCCGAAAAGGCGATACTGAGAAGCCTGCTGACTGGCTTGATCAGGTCAGGGACAGACTAGAGCAGGCACATTCTGAGGAAGACCTGCAGGCCCTGCTTGATGAGTGTCGACAACAGGGGCGCGACTTGCATCCTATCCATGCCTTGGTTGATGACAAGGCGATGTCCCTGCTACAGACGGAACTGGATTCGCAGGATAACCACTCTGATATGGCAGCTACCGTCGCCCGATACCGTCCATTGATCAAAGCACCGAGAAAACGCCGCCGTGCTGATCATCTTCCCGATCAAATACTGAATAACCGGAAGGTGCGTGCGAATCTCCATCCCCGCCAGAAGCCTGTACATGAGCAAACAAGTGAATATGACACGATGGAGGGCGATACCTGGAAAGCGCGTAATCAGTATCTGGAGCAGTTGGTGAATGAGAAGGACGAGGCGATCGGCCAGGCCTCTACGGTTTCTGAGCGAGAACATGATGATGACGATGATGTTGTCATCGGTGGTTCTGTTGGGGCGAGAGATGTCGTTGAGAATAGTCTTTCGGCGTCATTTGATAAAAAGGACCCAGCCTATAACTACTTCCAGATCAAATTGCAGAATATGGAGAAATACAGTTTCACAGAAGCCGTTGATGTCTTGTGTGAAGATCGTGCTATTGATCCAGAAACCTTCCTGAATGGTGTGACTCATCTGCTGGATGAGTACATCGTCAATCACTCCCGGCAAGATTATGACGATGTCACACTGGGTCGCTTACAGGCGCTGATTTCACAGGGTGGGCAAGTGGTGACTAATCATGCACAGTACGGGCAACTGGAACAAAACATCATGCAGGCCGCTGCCATCCTGACCCGTAATGCCATGGCGGGCCTGGATAATGCCGAGGTGCTGCTTGCCATGAAAGGCACGTTCGAAACCATGCTTTTCCACTCAGGGTTGAGCAGCGATGATCAATGGAATTATTTCACGATGGTTGATCAGCCATTGTCTGAACGATTGCAGGCCATGGGGGAGAAGACCGGTTGGCAGGCGGATTTTCAGAGGCTGTTTACAGGTCAGGGCGCGGAGTTATCTTTCATGAAACTGCTGTCTGAGGCTGGCAGTCATTCGTTGAAGCGTGCCCAATTGGAAGCTATGGTGCAGGTGAAGGAAGACCTGTGGGAGGATCTCGAACTGATTAATAGCGAGCTTGAAAATCCCACTGAACAAGATCAGGAAATTGCACGAAAAATAGCCGGTAATGAGTTGGTTGATAACAGCGACCTTGAAGAAATAGCGGCACAGGTGGCTTATTACAGGCACATGGATAGCAGGCTTGAGTGTCAGGAACAATTGTCAGGTTGGTCGGGAGAGTTCACTACCTGGTGCCGTGAACAGCTGGAACGCCACTGAATTCAATATTTGTAACGAAAACACCACGAAATTAACAAAATGGAGTCGATTTCGGCCCGCCTTTACTTATATTCTGTGCGCTGCCCGAACGTTGAAGGTGGATACACGTGAAAGTACTCAAGCATCTGTTTGACAACAATCAGTCCTGGTCAGAATCCGTGCGCGACAGGGACCCTGAATTTTTTCAGCGTCTGTCCCGCCAGCAGGCGCCGCGGTATTTGTGGATTGGCTGTTCTGACAGCCGGGTGCCAGCCAATGAGATTGTCGGACTGATGCCGGGTGAGCTTTTTGTTCACCGCAATGTCGCCAACGTGGTGGTTCACAGTGATCTCAACTGTCTTTCCGTTATTCATTACGCGGTCAACGTTCTTGGCGTTGAGCACATCATCGTCTGTGGCCATTACGGCTGCGGCGGTGTTGAGGCGGCGATCTCCGGCAGCCGGCAAGGCATGATTGATAACTGGCTGCGGCATATTCAGGACACGGAACTGAAGCATCGAGAGACACTGGCTCCATTGTCAGAGCAGGCCCGTATCGACAGTATGTGCGAATTGAATGTGATTGAGCAGGTCGTCCATGTCTGCCAGACCAGTATCGTTCAGGAAGCCTGGGCCGATGATAAAAAACTCTCCATTCACAGCTGGATATATGGCCTGAAAGATGGACTGCTGAGAGACCTCGGCATGTGCGTTAATGGCAGTGAGGAAATGCAGCAGGCTTATGGTGAAGCACTTGAACGCGTCTTCCAGCCCAGGGACACGACTCCCCACGAGGCCGTATGCCAGCACGTTGCCCCGGCAGAAGCCTGATACTTCATGTCGCGTAGCGTATGACCGGTTTGCAGGGGTGCCTTTCATGGCACCCCGTTTTATTTATGCGGCCACACAGTATGCTCAATAGGTTTTGTAGGGCAGGAACTTGCCGGATAACACCACATTGACCCGGTCACCGTTCGGGTCTTCCTCCCGCTGGATATCCATTGAGAAATCAATCGCGCTCATGATGCCGTCGCCAAATTCCTCATGAATCAATTCCTTGATGGTGCTGCCATAGACATTGACCACTTCGTACCAGCGATAAATGAGTGGATCAGTGGGGACGGCTGTCGGCAGGGAGCCTTTGTAAGGGGCGATCTGTAACCAGGCTATCGCTTCATCGGGAAGGTCAAACAGTTCTCCCACGGTTTCTGCCTGTATCTTATTGAATGTCATCTGCCCCAGGCAGGCGGCAGTGGTCCACTCCTTGGAGAGGTCAATCGCATCGGCGACCTGTTTCCAGCTGATTCCTCTGGCCACTTTCCGGGCCAGAATCAGTGCTGTGACGGCTTCGCGGTTTGAGATCATAGGTGCTCCCTGGCGCAGGTTGTGGTTGAAACCAGATACAGTCGTTTGTTTTCTTCTTGTCATTGGAACAGCAGAGACAGGATGATCAGTGCCAACACCAAACTGATTCCCTGCCAGACGATAACCGGGTTTCGCTTTATCAGCGGTGGTCGGGCTTTATTGAGAAACCTGGGGTTGGGTTTACGCAGGTCGTGAATAAATTCAAACAGTTCTTCATAGCGACGCTCCGGTAGCGAGTGGACGGCCTTGTGGATGGCCTCATCGACCCAGGCAGGAATCGCTTGGTCCTCCGCCAGCACGGTGCGATACACCAGCTTGCGCTGCGCGGCACGCGTTTTGGTTTTGGCCACCTCGTTGCCATAGGGGTATTGGCCAGACAGGAGGAAGTGGGTGATCACACCGAGGGCGAACAGGTCTGACTGCGGTGTCCCCGGTTCTCCCAGGAAATATTCCGGCGCACTGTAAAGCGCGGTGCCGAGCAGGTGGGTCAGCGGCGTTTCCGTCACGTTTTCCTGCAGACCCGCCACGCTGACGGAACCAAAATCCATGATTCTGACTGTGCCGGTAGGGTCGATCATGATGTTTTCCGGCCGCAGGTCCTGGTGCAGCATCTCCATCCGGTGAAAGGCATGAAGCCCCCGGGCGATCTGCTCGATGATCTGGCGTACGGTGGTGATGTCCGGTTTGGGATTGTCGGTGGCCCACTGGGCCAGTGTCTGCCCTTCTATATATTCAAAGACCGTGTAGAGAGCAGTGCGTGGTCGCTCGGCCAGGTCCGCTTTCAGGACATACGGACTGCTGATGCGCCGGGCAATCCATTCTTCCTGCAGGAAGCGTTCAAGGTGTGCCATATCGCTGCCTACCGCGATGGTCGGCACTTTCAATACTACGGTTTTTTTTGATTCGTTATCCTGCGCGAGGTAAACATAGCTGCGGCTACTGGCATGGAGTTCCCGCATGATGGTGTAGCCATCAAATACGGTTCGGGCACTGAGCCTGGGCGGGATGGGCAGACTTTCCAGTTGCTGCCTGATGGTGCTGGTGGCGTCCGGCAAGTCATCAATGCGCACCAGCTGAATACTCAGGTTGTCATCACTGCCCTGTTGGAGGGCGAGGGCGATAAGGGTTCTGGCCGCCGTATCAAGATCGTCCTGATGGCTCTGAACGGTCTCGATCAGACGTTCCGGGGAAATGAAGTCATAGAGGCCATCGGAGCTAATGATGAACAGGTCATCTGGTTGTATACGCAGTGTGTGGTAATCCACATGGCAGTAAGGTTCAACGCCCAGCGTACGACTCAGGTAGCTTTGTTCGCGGGTGACCCAGACGCGGTGGTCATTGGTCAGCTGTTCCAGACCGTTGCTGTTCAGCCGGTAGATACGGGTATCGCCGACATGGAAGACATGCGCCGTATGATGTTTCAGCACCAGAGCGCTGAGGGTACAGACGTAGCCTTTGTCTTTGTCGTACTGGCCAAGGCCGTGACGGCTCTGGGAATACAGCCAGGAGTTGGTGGCTGTCAGCACCCGTTCCACGGCGCTTTTGACGGACCAGGCTTCGGAGGTGCAGTAATAATCGTCCAGCAGGCTTTTTACGGCGGTTTCACTGGCGACATGGCTGACCTCACTGCTGCTGATGCCATCCGCCATGGCCACGGCGATGCCTTTCATCGTCAGCAGGCCATCCTGCGGGATACGAATCCCATGGCAGTCCTGGTTTTCGGGCTTGAGGCCCTTGTCGGTATGCTGTCCGACGGAGACCGTTAACGCTGGTGTCATAAAGTCTCTACAAGCGTTAGACACCCCAGCCCGCCAGGGGCCGAGGTGTGGGTTGAATTACGCTGCTTCTTTCAGCAGTGGCTCGACCGGGCGCTTGGGCGCGGTTCTGATATGGGTGGTGTACAGCGTCAGGCCGGTGAAGGCCAGACCGCCGACCAGGTTACCCAGGGCCGTAGGGATTTCATTCCAGATGAAGTAATCCATGACCGAGAAGTCACCGCCCATGATCAGGCCGAAGGGGAACAGGAACATGTTGACCACCGAGTGTTCAAACCCCATGAAGAAGAACAGCATGATCGGCATCCACATGGCCAGTACCTTGCCGCTGACGGTGGTGGAGATCATGGCGCCGACAACGCCCATGGAAACCATCCAGTTACACAGCATGCCGCGGATGAAGATGGTGAACCAGCCGGCCACGCCATATTCGGCATAACCCAGTGTCCGTGCCTCGCCGATACCGGCCACCTTGCTCCCGATAGCGCCGGCTTCTGCGTTGAAACCGTAGGTAAAAACGAAGGCCATCATGAAGGCAACCGTGAGCGCGCCGGCGAAATTGCCCAGGAACACCAGGCCCCAGTTGCGCAGGATGGCGGAAGGCGTCACGCCGGGGCGCCGGTCAAGCCAGGCCAGCGGCGCCAGTACGAAGACTCCCGTGAGCAGGTCAAAGCCCATCAGGTAGAGCATGCAGAAACCCACGGGGAACAGGACGGCGCCCAGCAGGAAACTGCCGGTCTTGACGGCTACTGTAATGGCAAACACGGCGGCCAGGGCCAGGATGGCGCCGGCCATGTAACCCCGGATCAGGGTATCGCGGGTGGACATGAAAACCTTGGATTCGCCGGCGTCCACCATTTTGGTGACGAACTCGGCAGGAGCTAGATAAGACATAAGCGTTCTCTGTTTGCCTGTGAGGGGAAGCAGTCACCGGGCGGGCTGCAGGTACAGTCATTGCCTGATGATGCTCCTGTAAAAGCAAGGGCTATGCCAGCGAGCTGCAGAGGGATAAATGGCGGGGGTAATGCTGAGAACTGTGCACTAAAAAAGTGATGCCATGGTTGTATGTGGCACGCTTTGGCGCGTTATTGAATACCGTGGTTGATTCCTGGGATGCGTACTATTGAACGAAATGTTGTTGAATTTGCGCCTTTCCGATCAAGGCACAGACAAAGCACGACCCTGTTATACAAGCAATAAGAACAATGACAATGCATAAAACTGTACAAGCATGACAAACTAAGTCTCTCTGGAAGCACTTTTCTGATACCGAAGAATGCTGTTTCCATCCTATCTAGCGGTCAGTGGTGTCACAGTATGTTCAGCGGCATCGACGGCTCACGCGATTCATCGACAAACAGCATCTGTCATCTAGTCTGAACACTCCGTGTTTTTTATATGGGAGTTGCTATTGTGTCTAACGCGTTAGAACTTCGAGAAATACAAAAGAACGAATTGCCCATTTTGCTGAAATGGTATCAGGATGCACAATGGAACCTTGGCTTAAACGATCTGGATACGTTTTCTGCCACTGAAACCGCCCATTTTTTTGTAGGCCTGCTCAATGGCAATATTGTGTCGTGTATTGCGGCGACAATCTATCAGGCTCACTATGCCTTTCTTGGATACTATTTTGTCGAACCTGATTCACTGAGAGGGAGAGGCTACGGCATACAAGTCTGGGATTATGCGTGTGAGGAGTTAGAACATAAGGGCATTCAGGGCATTGGGCTGGATGGAGTCATTGAACAAATCGACAACTACGCCAAAAAGGGATTCGTTAGCGCGTATCTTCACCAACGGCATGCCTATGAGGTCAATGGAAGTGAAGTCTGCGCCATCCCTATCAGTACCAAGCCCCCCTCCCGAAGTGAATTGATCGCGTTTGATGCTCAATACATTTCCGAACCACGCCCGAGTTTCGCTCACGCGTGGCTGACAGTTGATCCAACCAGGAAACACGCTACCATCCGTGCCTCGAATGGATCCATAACAGGCTATGCCGCAATACGTCAGGCGACGGAGGGATATCGCCTTGGACCGGTGTATGCTCTGAATCCAAACGATGCTGTTGATTTGATCAACAGCTTATGTGTTGGCTTGCCAAAAGGCACACCTGTATACCTTGATATTCCTCAAGCCAATACAAAGAGACAGGTGCTGATCGATTCACTCCATCTTGTACCCATAGAGTTTGACTGCATGCGTATGTATAAAGGGCGTGCACCTTCTGTGAATCTTGATGAGATATTTGCTGTGACCAGTTTAGAAATGGGCTGAGCGATATCTCGGATAATCTACCGCAATCATTGCTGCTGATAAGTAGGTAAAATGCCCAGGCAAAAGATGCCAGGTTCTGCAAAGTGCAAACTTGGCATAAACCGTTTTGGGTAGTGCAAACAGGTCATAGATACGATGTTAACGTTTGAAGAGACCTCGACCGAGATTGCCCCCATGCATCTACTCCTTGGGGCTGACCCCTCTGAAAAATGCATAAAGAACTATTTGAGGAATGCATGGTGTTTTGTCGCTCGTGATCAGGAACAAATAGCCGGTGTTTGCATTGCCAGGGAAATAAAGGCAGGTACTGCAGAAATTTTTAACATAGCCGTTGACCCAGCAGTTCAAGCCCAGGGGATCGGTACCCGCCTGCTGGTGTTCGCAGTGTCCTGTCTGAAAGACAAGCAGCTTAAATCCGTGGAACTGGGAACAGGTACCTTCGGTTATCAGTTAGCCTTCTACCAGCGGTAGGGATTTCGTGTTGAATCCATCATCAAGAATTTTTTTATTGATCATTATGATGAACCTGTTTTCGAAAACGGGATTCAGCATATAGACATGCTGCGCCTGGCCTGCGACCTGTCACATTACCCACCCAATATCACAAGGGGAGGGTGAACACTCGCTCACCGCTTTTCTGCGCCATTACTACCGCATGTTAGCGGCCGTGAATGATACAGACCAACGGGCAGATGACTATCCATCAAGATACGCCTTGCCCATCCTTTGAAATGAACTATAAAAACGCCGAGGTTTCTAAAGGCTTTATGCGCAGACTATGCATGAAAGCGGTTTGCGATTTAAGGAATAAACCCTGGCAGGAGGTACAACATGATGTCACCGGTTGATATCGTCAAAAATGTCTATGACAGTTTCTCTAAAGGTGATCTGGAAGGTTTCATCCAGATGTGTGATGAGAATATTGAATGGGTGGTCAACGGGCCGGCTTCTCTGGAAAAATGCCAGTCCTATCGTGGCAGGGAGGGCGTCAGGCAGTTCCTGGATATTCTTGAACGCACTTGGACTTTTCGTTCGTTCTCCGCTAACCAGTATATCCATGATGGTGATAGCGTGGTTGTGCTGGGTGATGAGACCGGTGATGACAAGGCAACAAACCAGCCCTTTGAGAATCGCTGGGCCCATGTATTCGATATCAAGGATGACAAGGTCATTCGTTTTCGGGAGTTCCTTTGCCACTGGTCAGGTAACGAGCATCCCCCCAAAATGAGTAAGTAACGTGTCTGATTAGCTATTGATGCAGTATTTTATCTATTCGAGGTGTACTAATGCTTAAGTGTTGCATCAAGGTTATAAAGCGATAGATATCGTGACCTCATTCAATGCATAGGGGCGGTATCAGCTGACACTTTGCTCAGTGATGATGGAGGGCGTTTGCTGGCCAATGAACGTGCATACGAATAGGAAATCACGTACGGAGAGGGAAAGGTAGACTTTAGTTGTATGTATCTATACAAAGCGATAAGTCTGACTTTGCTATTTATCGACTGATCATTTTCTAAAACATAATCGTTATAGTAACTGTTATTTATAGGGTGTTTTCATATTGATAGGGAACTTTTATCCAAAATAACTGACCAAATAGTTAGTCATTCGTTAATGGTATATAGAAGGGGTTGGTTGTCATGGATAAGAAGTGTGACTTGAGTTGTGGAAATTGCTTTTCATTGCGAAATAAAACTGGGGGAGCCACTGAAGCTGAAGCAGTACAAAGTGAAGCGAGTGGATTGAACAGAACTATATCAAACGAGAAAGTTGAATCTTTACAGCCAACACTTGATGAATCGAAAACAAGTGACAAGCGCTTGTGTGACCGGATTTGCGATTTATGGTTAATTCGTAAGATTATTGATTTTTTCAAAGGCCTTTTCAGTTCAAAAGAAGTCACTGATCCTGCCAGTGAAGAAACCATTACTGTCGACGATGAAAAAGGTGAAACTGCTGATTCTATCGTTTCGTATAAGCAGGCAAGCACTGATGACTTACGTGCACCAGGCGATGTCAGTGTGGAAGTGCAGGTTATTCTCGAAAAGCACAGTGATACATCAGACGTGTTAGCAGTCACTGGAAGTCATCTAATCAATATGAAAGAGCCAGTAAGTGATTCTGAGCCCGCCAGAGAAACATTATCAACAGATGTAAAGCATGAGCAGGAGAGTATGGTGGTACATCCTGAAGTACAGAATGTATCCCTTCAGGAAGACGTGGTTATTGAATTACAGCCTGCCAGTGATTCGGTCGTTCCACACACTGATGCCGAAAGTGAACTTAAGGAAGAGGCATTAGTTAAACCGCCACTGCCTGAATGTGTATTCGATGAATGGTCTAAAGATGGGAATGTTGAAGTGCAGAGAGAGGATCTGACGACAGAAAGTGTAACGCCATTGAACGGTATGTTATCGATAATTCATGAAAAGCCCGAATCAGGTTCTTGCATGACTTCTCTGAATGTTAATGTTGCAGATGCATCTGAGGATATAGGAGGAATATTCGTAGACATTTCTATTTCCCACGAATCAAACTCACTTTTGACAGCTGAAGATTATGAGGAAGTACTTGCTCTGAAATCATTTGAACGACATGAGCAAGAGTGTATGGAGGAAGAAGATAAGGAAAATAAACGGTCTCTGGAATATGCCGGTGCCTGGCTTAAAAGTGATGATAAGAAATCGTTAACGGCTCAGTTTACTCGTACGTCTAGCATGTTGAATCTGGATAATATTGCGAATCGTCGTAGAGGAAAAAGCAGAGGTGAAGCTGCGTCGGAATATTGTTCTGAACTCAGTAATAGAATCCCAACCCGTATGATAAAGATTAATGAAAGAACTAAGAAAAAGAAAGAGCAATTACAAGTGGAAAATCAGCACGGTGTTAGAATGCAGAGGCTTGGCTTTGGTCGGGCAGCTAAAAAAAGTACATAATTCGCAGAGTTGAAAGTGGCGCCTCCAGTTGTATAGGTACTGATATTTACTAACGAAGCCTGCTCTGACACATGACGATCTATGAGTTTTATGAGCCATAGATGAGATTACCTTTACGTCATACGGATGGTTAACGGTCGAGGTAAGTTGAAACTTCAATCAGATTACCGTCAGGGTCTCGAAAGTACACGGAATCAATAGCGCCTAGCGCGCCGGTACGCTGCACCGGTCCTTCGATAATCTCAACTGCGTTGCGTTTGAGGTGTTCCACCACCTCATCCGAAGGTGTATCGACGATAAAACAGATATCAACGCTGCCCGGCATTACCCGCTGTGCCTTGGGTTCAAATTCGTGGTGGAGTTGATGCAGATTGATTTTCTGTTTCCCAAAGATGAGCGCAACCCGGTTATCACCAAAAACGACTTTTTCCATACCCAGTACAGATTCATAAAAGGCAACCGTCTTTTCGATATTCGTCACCGTTAGTACTAAGTGATCCACTCGCAGTGCTTTCATCGACACCTCTGGTCTATTTCAGGCTTACGGATCCATTCACTGTTTGCAGATTTTCACTTTCTACACAGCCGGTATCAGTAAACGTAGCATCACGTGATAGAGGCTGCGTTGATATCCTTAGTTATACATTCTTTTTCAGCATCAGGCAGTTGGCTAACGTTAGGCCGAAAACACTATAGAATATAGCCTCCGGTTATTCCCGATCGTTTAAATCACCAAACCGGGCAAGGTAATGCCACACTTTTTTAACATCCTGTGCCGGGTATAACCCTGATCCAAAGGCGCATTCAATCAGCAATGGATTGAGGTGGCTATGTTCAGCAAGCGTTGTTGCCAGCGCCATAATATGTTCCCCGCGATAATTCGTGTGTGGCTGTAAGCTGGTGACATTGACTTGGAAACCGTTATGCCATTCGATGGCGCAATCCAGTTTGCTGGCCAGTTGCTCAACCTCGGTCCCCTGAAATACAGGATCTAAAACCAGTGCTTCTACATCAGACTTCAGACTGAGCTCGCCATGAATATGCGCCTCAATATAATTATCCAGAGCATCAAGCTGTGAGGATGCTGCCTGTTGAATCAAGGCGCCGACATGCTCATAGGTGGAAAAGGCCACCGGATTGAAGTAACTGTCTGGATAACAGAAGGTTGTTCTGCTTAACACGTGAGGGTGTAGCCGGAAGCAGGCGGAACCAAAACGGGGGGAACCGCCTGATCCCCGTCTTCGGTAATCAAGTGCGCCGTATTTTGGGCGAGCCTCCGGGCTGCAGTGGTCGTATACGCCGTTGAATGCACGACTTTCCCATTGCCACCGATCGCCTTCCGGATGGGCTGTCAGGCCACCGTTACTGGTTCCGGTCTCAAATTGTGATTTTATCAGACCGCTGCCCGCTAACGCTGCAAGGAGCGGGGTGCCGTCTTTGGTCCGTTGAGCAGGATGAAAGTTAATCGTGACGCAGGCTTCTTCTTGCGGCAGATGTCCCGTTGACTGCTGTTGGATAAACGCCATGGCACGTTCCTGCAGGGACAGATCTCGAACCATAAAAAGCCTTACTCCTAAACTCGATTTATATTGTTTGCAGCATCCAAGATGTTGTCTGGGCGCCAGGACAGATTAACACTCAACGGCCAGCATTTTTTGCCTCAAGCCTTTCAGTGACGGTTTGCATCACCTTTTCCGGGGGAATTACACCGGATTTGCTCAGCACACAACCCAGCGATGTGCCTTCCGCGACGACCTTGCCATTAACCAGAAAGGTATGAATCATGTGGAAGCTTTTCTCATTCCAGCCGGTGATTTGCATGGTGACTTCGTACTTCTGAAACGGATTCAGCGGTTTTTTATATTTCATGGTGTGTTCAGAAACAACGGGAATCCAGCCTTCCTTGTACATGGTTTTCGCCAGCCCCGTCCTGATGAACATATCAACGCGAGACAGATCGCAGATGGTCAGGTAGCGGCCGTTGTTCATGTGCAAATTGATATCCAGGTCATTGGGTAACACGCGCAGCACAAGTGAATTTTCGGGGTTAACGATGGGGAGCCGTGGCTTGAAGAACGACGCTAACAGCAAATAGATCATTCTAAAAATCAAACTCATTATCCACTCCAAATGATGTTGTTATTCGATGTTGGAGGTCCGCTACCGTGCGCTGCCCCATAGACGACGGTGAATGTTATTCGGTCTGGCAGCGTACGTCACGTGTGTTATGGATGGTGCTTCCTGCTGTAAAATTGGTGGCGAGTGATCGGGCCATTCGCTTTGGCCATTGAGAATGCTGAAGAGGGTAATGCAGGATCACGTTACGGTTGACTGATGGAAACGGTATTACCTGCCATGGTTTACCAGGTATTCAAGGTGTTCATTGCCTGTGCCGCAGCAGCCGCCTAAAACTTTGACGCCATAGTCACGATTGAGTTGCAGCATCAAATCCCCCCAAGCTTCCACGGGTTCAGACTTCAGCTCCGGTGAACCATCCAGTGCCGTATGATCCAGCGAGGAGGCGTTGGCCTGCATCCCCAACAGCCGTTTAAAAACCGCTGCCGGTTGCGCGCTCGGGTTAAGAAAGGCGGGGTAGGAGCAATTCACGAAATAGCCGAGCGGTGGTGTGGTGGCCTGGGAATCAATGATGTCAAAGGCGTCGGCCAGAGAGTGGCCGTCCAGTAGTTTGCCGTCTCTTCCGATGACGAAGCTGATGATATAAGGCTTACCGGTCATAGCCATGGCGTTGGCAATCCCCAGGGCTTCTTCAACACTGGGGAGTGTGACAGCAATGAGAAAATCCACTTCGCCGGTGGCCAGCTGCTCGATCTGCCAGGTGTGAAAACGGGTCGCTTCAGTGGCTGACAAACCTTCTTCGGGCCGGTAGCAGTCATTCCTGCAACCGATGGTGCCACCGATTTTCAGCGTACCGGTGTCGTTTGCGCGTTGTTTCAGTGTATGCAGAAACCTGGCCGCATCGCGATTGATGGCAGTGCTGATGCCGGACTGCTGAACCCTGTCCTTATTCGTTCGCCAGGTGGGTGTGCACAACAGGAGTGGTGTATCCGCCTGCTGGGCTATGCGGATGTAGTCATTGTAGATCTGCGAAAGTACCTTTGCGCCTTGCGCATCATAAATCAGGTGGGCGTGAACGATGTTGTCCAGGGCGATATCGCCCCTTCGTCGCAGTCTTTCAACAATGGCGGCTTCAGACAGCATGAAGTCATAACGGTCGAGGAAATCCTGCATCGGTACTCCGGGCGATAGGTTAACAAGGCGCAGCCAGCGGGGCAGAAACTCAGCGTTTCACTATAGCTGGCAAGGTGTCTGTCTGTAAGAGAATGATGCGTCGCTATCAGTGGGTAATAGCGACGCTTGTGGCGGGCAATGAAAGAAGGGAAATCAGGGAATGGGGAGAGGAGCGTTATTGGGTTTGAGTGACGGGTTCTAGCCCCAGTTCTTTCTGTTTTCGTTTGCTTAAGCCCGATGCAACCAGCCGGTGCGACGACGTGAGGTAATACTGTAGCGCCTCATCCGTTTCCGGGGTGCTGTCGTAGTGTTGTATCCACTTCATGCCGCGGGACGCAAAGTAAGGCGCGGGCCGGTAACCGGGCTGTTCACTGAGAAAGTGATAATTCAGTTCCGAGGTTTTGAAAATAAAGGCGGGGTTGCCTTCGCGCCCGAGACCGCCAATGGCAAAGACTTTCCCACCCACTTTCCAGACATGGGAATGGTTCCACTGCATGACATAGGTGGTGGCGGGGAGTGACTGACAAAAGGCATTGAACTCATCGTAGGTCACTCGGCGACTCCTTCGGCTTCATACCCCATTGGTGATCCGGCCCTGCCAGACGGCAGGTTACCGGTGTGCCCGGTTAACGCCCGTCCAGAATGTCGACGATTTCACGAGTGTTCTTGAGTACCCGAACAAATTTGCCGTCCAGCTCAAGAGTGACCGTTCCCTTGTCCGGGTTCGTCAGAACCACCTTGCCTTGTTTGTAGAGGTCTTTGTCCAGCTTACCGCCGACCTCCAGCTTTTTCTCCCAACCCGGAGGCAGGCTTTTGCCGGATTGAACCTTTTTCTGCAAACCCGGTGGCAGGTCTTTTTCCTTGTCATTCTTAGCGTGCGCCAACCCGCCAACACTGAGGGAAATGACCAGTGCAGTTAATAAGGCATGGGTTTTGTTCATGATCGTTAACTCGTATTGAATGGTATGGCCTTTCGCAGAAAGGCGCTCTGGCTGGCCTGTGTTGGAATGCGGTCAGATGATGAAGCGTAAGCGCATGACAGAATCATTGCTTAAACGTCTGTTGTCAATTGTGTAGTTGGCCGGTCTATAGCCCGGCCGTGTTAGAAGTCTGCTTTGTTGATAGGTGCATCGACGGTATCTATGATCAAACTGTGGTATTCAACAGCAAACCATTGCTTGAAAAGGTCAGTATCCAGTGTTTTTGGCCATAACGACTCATCTTGATGCCAGCCACTCAAAAAATCTTGTAGCAACACATCTGCATTGGTATAAGCCCAGATGGTTGCCAGCTCTTCGGTATCGACATCATCAGGAACAAGATACAGCTGACTATCACTGTTGACTTCTGGAAGGCTCAAGGGATCAATGTCCGGGATCGGAGCGGTTTGATTGATCCAGTCGACCGCAGGTTTCTTGGCTCTGAGTATTATTGCTGCTCTGTCTATTACCATTGATGTCACTCTATCTTGTGTTCTCAGGAATACGTTGATGCGAGAGGAGGTCTTCTTCAGTGCGGAGTCCATCGTCCCTGTGGTGCTAGCGTCGAGGATGGCACGGCGAGTAAAACAACCTTATGACAGATGGGTAAAGGGTATCGGCTTTGCCGTTATTTGCCAGTGTATTGGGACGTTTTTCTACAGACTGAACACTTGCGTGGGGGCTAAAGGCCCCCCACAGGACGCTGTTATCAGAGGGTGTTCTTACTGACAGGTATAGCCACTGTATTATCAGAGCTAGCAATCATTTGGTTCAAGCAGTATCCATGTGATTGCTTTGATGGACCTAATGTTTGTCAATTCATTAGGTCAATATAGTGAACTAATTCTGTGAGCTTACTGTTGGTTTTAAATCCTGTTTTCTTTGAAAAATCTTTTTCGATTAATTCTAGTAATGTCTGATTGTTATCTCCAATATTTTCTCCAAAATTCATACGGATTGATTTAATGGTGTTATATGTTAAATTTGCATCGAAATAGTCCAGTACCAATAGTTCTTTTAGGTTTCTTTCCAGGCAGAATAAGTCTTTTGTCATAAGGCAAACATTAAAGTTGGCTTGAAGAATAACGCCTTCTTTGAATTGCCGTTTTTTAGGCTCACTAAGATGAGATAGTAAATCCTGGGCTTTACTCATTTGCTCGGTCAAATCGGATGGATTGTTTTTGTAGGCCCAGATGGATAAAGTGAGTCGTTCATTCGTCAAGTATGTTGCTCTATCATAATCTTTTCTCGAAACAGAAAGGCTAATTGCTTTATTTAAGTAGAGTTTGGCTTTATCTATGTTTCCTATTGCTTTATAAGCAAGTCCAACGGCTGATGTAAGTTCAATGTTCCCTGGGTTTTTTGGGATTTTATCTTCTAACTTTAAAAGTTTGTTATTTATGTTCATTGCATCCGAAGATGTTTTGTTTCTCGATGATAAGTAAAAAGAAACATCACTATGTAATGAAGAAATATCGATCTGTAGGCGCTCAGCAGTCCATTTTTTCTCATCGATCCTTGCCTCAATCATGCCGCCAAAAAACTGAAAGAGTGTCAATGAGAGAGCAATCAAAGCAATGATGTTTGGAAGGGAGCGAGCTTGTTTGGTTAAACTTTTAGATTGGTTTAACTCATGCTCGATATGTGAAAGTCTTTCTTCTAAAGATTTTTCTTTGCTTTCCATAACGTACCAGTAAATATTTCGTTGGAAGGTTTAAATTTAAGGGGAGGTTTATAGGTTTGCTATCGCCCCATGAAGCCGTTTGAGGATCCGAGCCGAAGGGCTGAAGTTAATTGCCCTGTTATGCGTTTTTTCCTTCTAGAGCGTCGCGTATCAGGCCAAATGCGCTACGATAGCGCTCATAATCAGGTATGTTCTTTGGGTTAAAGTTCACACCGGTTTTTCCCTTATTCGTTGATTCAACCAGGTAATGAGGAAAAACGTATATCTCCCTTTCTTGAGTTGGCTTGATTTCGCCATTCGTAATAGTGCTGGGAGCGTAAATAAAGATGAGGAAATCATACTCATCGCCACTGATATTGGCTTTGAACCCCGTGCGGCTATGCTTAACTTCGATTCTGCATCCTTTCGACAAATCGTGATTATTCACAATGATGTCGTAGTTGGCGTTATTTCTGGGCGCCTGGCTTACGAGCATGCCTGTATTCGCCGCAATTTCGCCCATGGCTAGAAATTCAGCCCCGTTCGAAAGTGCAGTCGTGATGCGGTGATTGACTTTTTTCATGCTACTCCCCATAAACGCATTATTGTATTTCGGTGTTTTCCGGCGGGCTTAACGCCGGAAAACACCACCCGGTTGCTTCATCAGGCAGGCAACTTTTCACATCGGACAAACAGAAAGTTGGGATTGTGTTTCAGGTGGTGATAGGTTTCTTCCGATATCGCTTTGGCATCTTCGGAGACGGTACCTTCTGTCAGCCTGGAGATCACTAACCCGGCAGCGGTGATCGCGTTGCAGATATCCGTCAGTGACCGGCGATAAACGTTGACGGTAACCGGCGTACCCACCGTGTTCCACTCTTCCTGAACCCGTTCCGTCGCAAAGTAATTACCGGAGGCCGAACACTCCAAATCGGCAAACGGATGGTGTGTGGAAAACACCATATAACCCCCGGGCTTTAACACCCGGTGCACGTCGTTAAAGACGACACGCAAATCTTCGAGGTAATGCAACACCAGTGGGCAGACGATGACATCGGCACTGTTCGCGGCTTCCTGCGGTAAGCCTGACGCGATGTCCTGAGCATAGGCCGCGACCTTGTCGCCAAACTTCCGTTTGACGATGGACACCATGTCGCTGGAGACATCCAGACACGTCACGCTGCGTGCAGACTGTTCGAGGAAATACCCGGCATAAATGCCTGAGCCACAGCCCATATCGATGACATCCAGGCCTTGCACATCATCCAGCAATGCCTGGAGGGAGGGGCGCTCC
Organism: Kistimonas asteriae; assembly: GCF_018263925.1. Lineage (GTDB taxonomy): Bacteria > Pseudomonadota > Gammaproteobacteria > Pseudomonadales > Endozoicomonadaceae > Kistimonas > Kistimonas asteriae. Next base: position 36,496 of record NZ_JAEVHF010000013.1, on the reverse strand, counting down.
AGACAGGCGTTGTAGATATTGTTTCTTACCACCGAATCATACGTTTCAGCATGCTTCGTATACATCTCGGACATTATCGGTTCTCGAAAACAGCGCAGGCGCGAATCCGCCCGGGGAAATGAGGGGGCTTCACATCAGTGTTGGCCACGGGATCAACCTGTTAGACGGCCATTACCCGATGCGGGCATGGTCGTGAGCCAGCCCATTGTCGGCGTAGGCGCCTGACCTAAACAGTCGTATCCATGCGTATAGGGGGAGGCGAGGCCTTGCCCGGGGGCAACACCTCGAAAGGCCAATGTCGCTTAAGCCGCGGTTTCACGGTCACCGTCAACGACTTCAACCGAATGCGTGATCCTGATGGCGGGCTGCAACATTAAACACACGTGGCAGTATTTTGTGATGGCGTTTTGGGCTGCGAGGTCAACGTCTGACGCCGTAATCCCCTGACCCTTGACCGTAAAGTGCAGGTTGGCGGACTCATACAGCCTCGGCTCACTGTCTGTGAGGGTGTAGGTCACCTGGTTATTCAGGCTTTCCAGGTTTACCCCTTTATCCTGAAAATACAGGGCCACGTCGGTGGCACTGCAGGAACCCAGTGCGGACAACAAGAGCTCCGTCGGGCAGGGCGCCTGCGCGTTCTCGGCATCGACCTCAACCATGAAACCACCGGATGTGGTGACTTTGAATTGGCAATCACCTTGCCAGTCGATATTGATGCTCATATCGGGTCTTCAAAATAAGAATGAGAAAAATGAGAGTGTTCAATGCCGCGCTCTGTGGCAGATTTGGAGTACAGCGAAAAATTGGTCCGACAGCAGCGCCTTGTTACATTTTTAACTATTCCAGGATTCAATAGACCTGCATACCCGTTCCATGCTATCGCTAATGTTTAACATTTGAGAAAGATTTTCTCTGGTCATATGGGGAATTAGTTCTTCAGCCATTAGCGTTTTTTTACTACTATATTTAGTGCCTTCACCACTCACTAGCTGATCAAGATAATCAAAATAATTATCATATCTTCCAACATGCTCCGTGACATGAACACCCCAGCGAGCAGATACTACTTCAAGTGGAATATAATTCTCGATCTCTTTTCCTCTAGTGATCCAGCAAAACGCATTTAACGCATCAAACTCGTCTTTGATTCTCTGCTTCGTATCATTTATTCTTGATTGCCGACTTCTTTTATCGCTATCAATTAGGATAAGAGCATTCCTGTTAGCATTTAGTATAGATATCCCGCTTTCTATGTCTTCTGGGTTTTCTGCCGTCAAATGAGATAGCAAGCGCCCACCATAGAAAATTATTTGGTAATGGGTTCCCTCTTTAAGAGTTCCATTACTCCAAAGATCTATCCATCTATTTAAGTAAATTCTGTCAGATGGCCCTTCAACCCAAATCACACCATTAGATTGAAGAATATCACTAGCTCTAATGTCTAGATCATCAAGAATTCCATTGTTTTCAATATAGGTTTTCGCAGTTGTACATTTAGATGATTGCTGATCATGAGTGACATGTATGATTTGTGCGTCTGACTGCTTGCTAAACTGATCGATCAGAACGTTTGAGTGTGTTGTAAGAAAATAGATAAAATCATGTTCTATGGATGCTTTGTATATATACTCGTTAAGTCTTCGCAATAAAGCAGGGTGTATATTGTTTTCAAGTTCTTCAAAGCCAAAAACATAACTATTTAGAGGCTTACCTTCGAGGTGAGGAACCAAAATTAAGCAAGCTAATACAGACATCACAGTTTTTAACCCGCTGCCAGACTGTGAAAGAGGTATTCTTCCTTTATGTTCTTCCTCTAAGTAAATCTCCCATGCATTGTTATCGTGGAGTTGGCATACGATGTCTGTAAAACCAGCATCATGTGCAAATATTTCGTTTAGACCCTCTAATATATTCCGCTCAACAAGATCGCTAGGAAGATCGGACTTGTTAATGAAGCACTGGATTGCATTTGTAAGCCCGGTTCCGTTTGTCGATATTTTTATATCTGTTGTGCTCGCGGGCTCAGGAAGGATATCTCTCTCAGCCAAAAGCCTACGAAAAACTTTGCCCTCTAAGAAAATGGGCATGTTTTTTGGCAAGTGTTTATGGTAATCCCCACTTTGCCGTAGTGGTGGACGAATGCCTTCATCATCACAATATATAAGGATAGAATTATTATTTCTTTCCTCTCCGCTCTTAGACCACTTGATGGTTTTTCCAATGTATTGCCGACCATAGTCCCCATGGTTTCCGCCGATTTGACCACCTCTTGTATTATTTGGAAAAGTCCGAGTGGCAACCTCCTCGGTAACGACTGACTGAAAAAACACTTGGGGGCGCTGGTTGTCCCTCCATGTACTTCTATCAAATTCATATTTCTTTGATGTTACCGCATCGATTAGATCTAATAAAGACGACTTTCCAGAGTTGTTTCTGCCAATAATTAGATTCACCCTCTGAATGGCATCAAAGCCAACCTCTTCACTGAAGCATTTATAGTTCTTAACCATAATTTCTAATTGATGCACTATATAGTTCCTTGAAATGTAACGAATCGATGTGGGGCTGAACATTAGTACAGTCCCACACGGTTAACTTTGATATTTTTGATTATGTTGTTAAACTGAGTAAGCCCAGTTTCCATGTTGTTAGTGAAAGTGCTGCAATACCAAGCAAATATGGTCCAACTAAATCCAGATTTTCTCTATATTTGAAGAAGGCAGTGAATTGGTATTTGAACTCATATGCTAGCAATTTTAAATAATCTGCTCTACGCCAGTCATTTGTGAAATTTGTAAGCGAAATTAACTCTTCATATTCTTCAATGCCGTCTTCATGATGATGTGAGGTTGGATATAGCAACCCACGTTTAAAAATACCAGTAATGTGGTATTTGGATGCTTGTATTCCGGGTTCATCACCACCGCACACATTTATCGCATTCGCCAGTAGTCCATTAACACTTTCTGCTTCGTAGTGATAATAAAAGATTTTACGGTCTCTTAGCATTCTGCTAGACCACAATTTATATAATTCTTCATGATAGTGGTGAGCATACGTGTAGTAACGAATCAGAAGGAATGCCACGGCTAATAAAAGAAAATAACTAAGGCCTGATTGGTTTGTGAACTCAATTTTAAAAATAAATGTATTGGCTTCTTTGAAAGTTGCCCCTGTAAAATTGATGGCAAGCATCAAAATTGAAAGGCCTACAAGTGATTTTCTTTTACCTTGAAGTCCTTCATCTTCATCAATTTTTTTTCTGTATTCAACTAGCTTTTCTTCAGGCATGTACTTCTAAATAATCCTCATGTTGTTGAAGTGTTTTAGTTGCGGTGGCAAATAATGTTTAAAACAGGTGCGCCGTAGGCATCATCTTCTTTAACTTCTGAGATTTTAGTTGATTTCCCGAATGTGGCAGTTTTTTATGTTGTCGTACATTTTTATAGCAATAATCTGTTTGTTTTCGTCATCATTATTCTGAATGTATTCTTCCAGTCTTGAAAGGATACGCTGTTTTCTGTTTAGTAGTTTATCTGCTTGGCCTCCAAGCCAGTCAGTAAACAACTGGTTCTCTGTAACTTCCAACCAGCTGTTTAGCAGATCAACATCATCTTTGAATACTTCGATGATTAGTTCAGGGCTGTGAGATAACAGCGTTTCAAAGAAGTCTGCAAGCTCTAGCGATATAGCGCCATCTCTATTTTCCCATGCTTCTTTAAGCATTTTTAATGGGTAAGAACATTTCTGTTGATCGCCAACTTTGAAAAGCTTTAAAGCTTTCTCTCTATTTTGTTCAAGCCACTCATATCCTGATGATGAAGAAATTGAATCTAACTTCAAGATCAATTCTTGAGATAGTTTTAATACTTTTTCTGCAGTTGATTTGTCAATTGCATCTATTAAGTGAACCGAGTCATTTCGTTTTCTTCTGACTTCATTTATCAGGGAAATATCTTCTTTACTAAGAATTCTGTTTTTGGCAGCAATTTTAATAATCTGATAGGAGTTTTGTTTGTTGGTTGAAATCCCCTTGGTTTCGAGTATACGCTTTAATGAAAACTCCAAAATCTTATTTGATTCGAGAACAGACATGTCATACATATCATTCTTAAGAAGATTTTTTGCGCGTGATAAAACCTCTACACTTTCCTTTCTTTCTTTCTTTCTTTCTTTCTTTCTTTCTTTCTTTCTTTCTTTCTTTCTTTCTTCCTTTCTTTCTGCTTCAAGAAATTTGAGTTTTATCGACTTGCTTAAGAATATATAAGTGAAGCCTGCAAATATGCTGCTCAGGAATCCAGATGCAAAATGAATTAGCAGATCTGGAATTTGGTGGACGTATTTTCTTGTTTCATTTAGTGCAATTGTTAATGCCCAAAAGACTAAAAAGACAGGCGGTGTTGCTAGAGCTAATGTGTAGCATATATCACTTATAGTATCTAATATTTTAATGTGTGTAGAAGAAGCAAACTGTAGTGAAATAAAATATACGGCTAAACCGAGGAAAGCAGTCAAAATAACATAAGCATACTCAATAGTGATTTTAATATTGAAGATGTTAAATCCTATGCTTGTATTGGTATCAATTAACGGTTTGAATGCAAAAACAGCAAGCAAACCTATTGTGAAACCAACTTTCGTTTTGAAGAAATCATCCATTTATGGATGCGCTCCTTTTAAAATTAACTCCGCGGTAGGGGGCTGTCATGTAGCGCCATCGGAATAGCGCTATCTGCCGAGGGCGATAACACCGCTTTGTTAGTGATTTTTGTATTCATTGGTTCTGATTCGCCTGAGAGCTTCACGCTCAGCAGCTCCAACTGCATAATTTTTGTTTCCACCTTTGACGCTAGCCACAACACTGTGGCCGCAGTTTTCACAAATAAAGTCAGTCTTCTTAATATCAGAATAGAAATCACGACATGAACTATCGTCGTAAACTAGATTGGCATCACATCGAGGGCAAAAACACCATATGTTGGAAATCTGATTGCCAACCCAGTACCACCGCCATTTTGCACCAAACATAAAATCTTCAACGTATTTTTTGTATTCTGGTTCTGCTTTTTCTCCTTTGATTTCAAAGAATATTGCCAATGAGCCAATCAGGGCAAGAAGAAACACAAAAAGCCAAGCCCAGCCAGGTAAAGCGTAGGAGTCTATTAAAGCCTCCCAAAACCAGAGCACGCTATTCCTCAGCCAAGATAAAAGGGTAACAGCGTAAGCTCGTATCTCGGGCACCACTAACAGAATGACACCTGCAAGAACTGATGCAATGACACTGTTTCTAATTGATTTGTATGAGTTTTCGCTCATATCTCTCCTTGAGCACTAACAGAGGTTTGTGTGAGCTGGCACGTCTGATCGATGTAGAAAACGACATAATCTAGGTTCGCGTTATTTGTTAGGCACGCTACCGCCCGCCGGCCCGCACACTCTTTACCGGAAAAGCTCACCACACACTTTGAGCAACTAATGTCGTCTATTTTGACGGGAGCCGAGATTATACGGATGTACCGGATAATGAAAATGACCTGAATCGTATTGCAGTCAGGCAGAAGATACGCTGTTGTGGCGGGTCTCAACGCGTTTTCCCAGCTGCACACTCTTGGCTAAGCTTAAAAAATCACGGGTTTTGGCAAGGATGACACCATGGATATCAAGGATCAGATAGAAAACGGCATCATCGCCCATGGCGTGTGGAAAATGCGCATCCGACGGGCCATCACCTCCGGCCAGAGTGATTGGGAACCGGAGGTGGTGCGTCAGGATAACCAGTGTGAATTCGGCCAGTGGCTTTATGGTCTGGAAGATAAATCGTCACCTTTCTTTGAAGACGTAAAATCCCTGCATGCGGAATTCCACAAAACCGCCGCAGCCGTTCTGGCCATGGCCCTGGCAGGCAACAAGGATAAGGCGATAGCCGCCCTCAATGTCGGCGGTAAGTACGACACCATTTCCCATGCCTTGAGCGAGAAGCTCATGGAGTGGAAACGCCAGGCGTAACCGTCAGCCCCTGCCATAATGGCCCGCTGGGTGCGGGCCACCTTCCAGTAAAATCATCCTTCGAATCGCTTACGCACCCGCAGGCGTGTGACAGGTTGCTGTCCCTTGCACCTAGCGCATCATATGCAGGAAATGCATGTGCTTCTCGTACTGGTCAATAATGTCCCCAATCACCTGGGCTTTCGTCCAACCCATAATGTCGTAGTCCTGCCCGCCCTCTCTGAGGAACACTTCCGCCCGGAAGTATTTCCGTTCTTCGTCGTCCTCTTCATCCAGCATAAAGCTGGGTTGCAGGTACGAACGCGGGTACACCTGGTAAAGAAAATCAATTTCGTCGCCATGCAGCATCACCAGGCTGGGCATGGACTTTTCTTTATCAAATTGAATGGTGCTGTCGACATTGCGTTTCTTCAGTTCTTCGCTGACCGCTTCCATGGCCGGTATCACGGTCTCCTTCACGAAGTGGTTCACATGGGCTTGCCGGGGGAAATGCACCAGGGTCTTCAGGCGGTTCTGCCAGGGGATGGTGACATGGCCCACTTTCGGGGTGAGCTGGGTCTGGGCCAGGCTCTCTCTCTTGGTAGCATCAATATTGAGTGCCTTGAGCAACCCATAGGTCGACAGTAGCAAGACAATGGAAAACGGCAGGGCGCTGGCAATGGTGGCTGCCTGCAGGGCCTGTAACCCGCCCGCCAGCATCAGGGTCAGTGCGACGGCGCCGATGACGCACGACCAGAACACCCGCTGCCACACCGGCGCCTTGCTGTCACCGCCGGAGGCCAGCATATCGATCACCATGGCGCTGGAATCCGAAGACGTCACGAAAAAGACGACCAGCATGATCACCGCCACAAGCGACAAGACGCTTGAAAACGGGAAATACTCCAGGAACTTGAACAGCGCCAGGGAGACGTCCTGCTGAATCACGGTCCCCAGCTCTGTCGCGCCACGGTTCATGATCAGGTCGATCGCCGTGTTGCCAAAGACGGTCATCCAGATAAACGTGAGCCCGGTCGGCACGAAGAGTACCGCCGTAATAAACTCCCGAATGGTCCGGCCTTTTGAAATGCGGGCAATAAACATCCCGACAAAGGGCGACCAGGATAACCAGAATGCCCAGTAAAACAGCGTCCATCCGCCGATCCAGTCGGTGGGTTGGTAGGCGTAGAGGTTGAAGGTTTTATACACGATCTCCGATAAATAGCCGCCGGTGTTCTGCACCAGCATCTGCAGCAGCAGGACCGTCGGGCCCAGGCAAACAATCATCAGCATGAGGATCAGCGCCAGCAGCAGGTTGGCCTCGGAGAGCCGGCGAATGCCCTTGTCGAGCCCGGTGGCGACGGAGAGTGTCGCCAGGGCGGTGATGACGACGATCAGGATGGTCTGGTTGACTGGCGTGACCGGAATGCCGAACAGGTAATCCAGCCCGGCGCTGATCTGTGACGCCCCGAGCCCCAGGCCGGTGGCTACACCGCACACCGTGCCGATGATGGCGAAGATATCCACCGCATGGCCAATGGGGCCGTGGATCTTGTCACCAATCAGCGGGTACAGGGCGGAGCGCAGGGTTAAGGGCAACCCGTGGCGGTAGCCGAAAAAGGCCAAAATCAGGGCGACGATGGCGTAGATCGCCCAGGCGTGCAGGCCCCAGTGGAAGAAGGTGATTTTTATCGCTTCCCTGGCGGCGGCCACGGTACCGGGGTCGCCCATCGGCGGGGATAAAAAATGCATCACGGGCTCGGAGACGCCAAAGTAGAGCAGGCCAACCCCCATGCCTGCAGAGAACAGCATGGCGAACCAGGAGCCAAAGCTGAAGTCCGGCTCGGAATGGTCCGGCCCCAGTTTGATGTCGCCGTAGCGGGACAGGCAAAGAAAGATCACGCAGATCATGATCAGCGCGACGGTAGCGATATAAAACCAGCTGGCATTGGTCGTGATGCTGGCCTGCATCTGGCCAAAGTGTATCCCGGCTTCCATAGGGAAGAGGGCGGTGTAGCTAACCAGCAGGAAAATCAGAATCGCGGAACCCCAGAAAACCGGGGGGTTAATCTTGTGACGGGCCCGTTGGGTGGGCGCTGGTTGGGACATGAGAACAGCCTACAGCCTTATGCAGCGAATGATGAACGTCGGAGGAGTGTGCGGAAGGGGCGTAATTATTACATTTCAAAACATTAGAGATCAAAGTGTGTTTCCGGTGTTCTGAGGATAGCCAACGGGTGTTTATCCGTAGAGCGTTGGCGGGAGGTTATGTGGTAAGCGGGTTTTGCTGGCAGGCGTCATCTTGCAGAGACACCGTGAGTGTGGGAATGAATGACCTTTACCTGTTGTCCCGATGGCTGTTCGGGCGGTCATTCGAAGGCGTGTGCGAGGGCTGGTCATGGCTTCTCCGGATCTGAAAAATCAGAAGCCGGAGAAAGAGGGTGCAGTGTTGAGAACGGGGAAGTTTGTGGGTGTCCCCTTTGTTGTTGGTTTTGTTGTTTGTTGCTGGCAATGTCTTCCGAAGTATTAGTTAGGGTATGGATCATTCACTTTTACAATAACCTCTGAATTGTTTGTAATATAATTTACAACTTCCTGTTGTTGTTCAAAATCAAGCTCCGATGCAGTCTGCTTTAAGTTATAGACGTAACCATTACTGAACTCAATTTCATAAGATGAACGCCGAACAATGTTTCCATTTGGCGCTTTGAACGATTTGGTTAAGGTTATGGATTTGATGTCTTCAAAACCGAACTCTTTCTCTCCTAAACTAAATACGGTATTGGCAACAAATGTATTTTTAGTGACTCTAATGTATGAGTCCAGGAGTAATAGAGAAAAGACCAGACACACTGGCAAGATCGCTAAACTCATGTACTTGAGCATCTTCCAGCCGTCTATTCCATGCTTTAAATTGGTGTATTCGGTATATTCTGCATACCTCTCTTTACCTAGCAATCCCAAATACAAATAATGGAGAGGTATTGCCGCAAGAATTATTGACATGAATATTGCGGGTAGAGCCCAAGCTATTCTTGGTAGGGGGAATAGGTATACGTTGTTATCCGCCAACTGAGATATCCTGTAAGTGTATAACCCATCCAAGACATACCAAATCAAAAAGCCTATAGCAAAACTAAAGATAAAAAAGAGTATTAAGGGGATATGAGTATTATATTTTGAATATTCGTTTTCTAGCTGCTCTAGACTCTTTTCTGTTGTTTTTTTAGGTTGAAGCTTTTTTACCTTTGCAAGCAATCCCATGATGATCGGGACGAATATTATGGCCGCTATTGGGCCGATTATGGATGATATGTCCATGTGTTCCTTTCTCCCTGATCGCTTCTTATAAGGGCTGCTTTGATGTTTTAATTTGGGGCAGCTTGGTGTATTTCTTTATTATATATTTATATTTTACTCCCGGATGAAAGCAGTCAGTATTTTTAGATAAAGTGATGTATAGTTATTGGGATTTACATAATTACTGCATTATTTATTTATGTTGATGGTAATTATTATGCCTTTAATTGATAAGAGTAATTTCATTCAGTTAGAAGATCTGTTTCATGATATTTTGAATTTTGAGCCAATTACACTGAAACCCGAGGATAAGCAGAACCCTATGCATAAGGATTTCGTATTTACAGTGCATAAAAGCGGTGATCAGTATATGTTGACCTCCATTGTAGACAGCCTTAAGACGATGGTTGCTCCCGATGGTGATTATCTATTTGTAGTGCTGACTTATGAGGCATTCACAATTTACTGTGCGCCCAATATATATGACTATTGGGGGTCACTACAGGGGCACACTTCCCTGGCAATGCGCGAAAGCGTGAGGTACGCGGGGCATATGAAAATTGCCGGCGGCACCTTGACCCAGTGGTCTAATGCTAGCGGTCATTATAAGCCCCCTGAAGCACTACATCAGAGCAATTTGAATCCATATCTTAGAACGCTTCTTCCTGCAGGCAAATTTACTAATTATGTTTTTTATACGTGAACGATTGAAGGGGTATATATCGCACACGTTTATACATGACTGAAATCTCTACAATCGAGCGATTTGTTCAGGAAGGTAATCAATAGCAACGTATCGGTAATGCTTGCGATATGTACGACACTTGTAGTTCAAGGTTGCCGCTAGATACGTAAAATCTATCAGTTGTTTTGGGAAGATTGAGTGCACTCATGTCACGTGTATGCCACGAGCATCAAAATGACGGTAATTGAGGGAGTGCAGAGAAACTGCGTAGTTGCTTGATTTTAGGGTGGTAGCCGAGGCCGGACTCGAACCGGCACGCTTTTAAAGGCAACGGATTTTGAATCCGTCGTGTCTACCAATTCCACCACTCGGCCATAGTAGATCATCGGAAGGCTATGAGCGTGCAGCAGGAAAATGCCACGTTTCACACGCAGAAACTGCGTTGGAACCCTTCCGAAAGCGAGCGGGAGTATATCAAAACCTTTTCAGCATGCAACAGACTTTCGTGCTGTTGTGCGCGTTTATATCGGAACATTTCGCCGGCAGGGGGGTCAAATTTGCAGGGGGCGTGTGTTTGTACGATGTTGTCAGTGTGGTTTTGCCACCGTCATCCTTGATACGCCGTTGTGATGGCTTTCCCCTGGTCGCCCGGGTACCCGTTGTCATCGGGTCCGCCACTGTCGTGAACGAAAGGAGTGTTATGCAGAGCAGAACCCTGGGCAGCACCTTCATTATTGCCGGTACGTCCATCGGCGCAGGGATGATTGCCATGCCGCTGGTGACGGCGATGGTGGGTTTTCGGGCCGCGGTTGTGTTGATGGTGGTGAACTGGTTGCTGGCGGCGGGGTCGGGTCTTCTGGTGGCCCAGGTCTGTTGTGCCCGCAAGAATGTGACGACGCTGTTTGGCGCCGCCAGTGAGCAGCTGGGCCGGCCCGGTCGTGTGTCGGCGACGCTGGCCACGATCTGTCTCCCTTATGCGCTGTGTGCGGCTTATATTGCCGGGGCTGCGGGTTATCTGGCCGGTTCCCTGGAGCACTGGTTTAGCCTGGGGCTGCCGTTTGGCGGGGAGGCCATTGCGGTCACTCTGGTGTTTGCCGCCGTCATCCAGGCCGGTACCCGTTATGTTGACTGGGTGAACCGTTCCCTGTTCCTGCTCCAGCTGGTCATGCTGGCTGTGCTGCTGGTTTCCTTGCTGCCTGCCGTTGACTGGGCCCGGCTCGATAGCCCCATGACGTCGCCCCACTACCTGGCGGCGGCACTGCCACTGTTCTTTACCTCGTTTGGTTTTCAGGCCACGGTACCCAGCATTGTCCGCTATCTGGAGGGGGATCCGAAACGTATCCGTCCGGCCATCCTCTGGGGGGCGAGCCTGCCGATGCTGATTTACCTGCTCTGGACGGCCGCTTCCAATGGGGTGGTTTCCCATGATGCCCTGGTGCAGATGAGCCAGGAGCAGGAGCCCGTCAGTGCGCTGGTCATCTCTCTGAGTGAAACCAGCCAGTCAGCCGGTGTGACGACGGCTATTTCGTTGTTTACGGCACTGGCGCTGACGACCTCTTTCCTCGGGGTGGCATTGGGGTTGTTTGACTATATGGCGGAAGCCATGGGGCATGCGGATTCCGTCAAGGGACGCTGTCGGACCGCGGCCATTACCTTCCTGCCGCCCCTGGTCGCAGTGTTGCTGGTGCCGGGTGCGTTTATCGCCGCCCTGGGTTTTGCGGCCGTAGCCTTGGTGGTATTGGCGCTGTTGTTGCCGGGGCTGATGGTCCGGAAGCTCTATGGCGGCTGCCTTGAAGGCTGGCAACGCATGCTGTTATGGCTGGTGATGGGGGTCGGCGGGGTGATTATTCTGGCTCAGGTGGCGGTGGCTGTAGGTATTATGCCACGTCTGGGTTGAGGGGATGTGCCATCTGGTTGATGGCGTGTATCCGCAGCGGGTAATGCGTTATTGCTGTTTGCCCAGGGCCTTCAAGGATACGCCAACGACCAGAACGCCAATCGTCTTACCCTGGTCCATGACCGGCACTGAGACCTGAACTGACATGGTGCGGGTGCTTTTGTCGAATTCAGGCTCCCCAATGAACACCTTGCCCTTGCCGTTATTAAACGCATTGAGCCATTTGTCTTCGTCGCCCTGCCAGTAGTCTGATGTGAACTGGGTGACGGCGACATTGGCGCCCTTATTATCGCAGAGGAACATTTCGGGGTAGCGGGGTCTGTGCTTGTCTGCCACCTTCCGTAAAAACTGGGCGGCAGGATGGTGAAAGGCGCGGATCATCAGGTTATTGGGCGAGCCCTTCTGTTTCATCACTTTTTTCCAGCTGGCGTCCATTCTTTTGATGGCGCTGAGTGGAATATCCAGCTCATTTTGCTTTCTGACCGCGTCAATCACCTTCTCTAAGCTGACCCAGGTTCTGATCATCTGGATATCCTGATCCAGCTGGGCTTTCATGGCAGACGTCAGTCCCTGGGCTTGCAGGGAGGAGGTCAGGCTCAATAGTAGTGTCATCAATGCCAGAAGGCAGAGGCGGTGCATGGACGTTCCCTCGTCACAAATCAAGATGGTAATAGGAACACTATAGGAGAGTCTGGCCTGGTTAGCCTCTTTAGGCACTGGCCGGGTTCATGTTGAACACTGTCGTCTGTTGCAGGCAGCCGGCTTTGAATGCCCTATAATCGTGCACATCTGTACAGAATAATAACTATAATGTGGCAGCATGAAGCGTTTCTTCCGGTTTTCTACCGTACTCTCTCCTTATCTCGCTGGCGGGTTAGGCCTGTTGCTGGCCTGTTTGTTTCTGGTCTCCTTTTGGTTGGTTGAAGCGCCATCGTCAGTAGTGCCCGGCGGTGAATTGGGCGATACGGCCGATCCGGCACTGGCTCAGCACCACGCGGTCGCTGCCTTGAATATGGAATCGTCGGTGTCACCTGTTGCTCTTGATAATCGCCTGCCTCACTCGCTGCGGGGGACGGTGCCAGATGGTGCTATCCAACTGGATGCCGACGGTAATCTGGTCATCACCCGTGGTATTCGCGATCGCTTTGACTACTACCTTTCAACGTTGGGTGAAATCTCACTGGTACAGCTGGTCGACAGGATTGAGTCTGAACTGACAGCCGGTTACGCCCCTGGTGTGGCTACTCGCCTGAGAGCATTGCTGCACCAGTATATTGATTACCGGGAAGCCTTAATGGCGGAAGCGCTTGAAGCGTTGCCGCCCCTGGGGCATCAGATGGATATCACCGACTACCGTCAGCGCTGGCAGAAACTGTACGACCTGCGCCGGCGCCATTTCCCTGGCGACGTGGCGGACGCTTTCTGGGGTGCGCAGGAGCGATACGATCAGTACGCATTGGAACGCATCAGTCTTCGAAATGATCCCGGCCTCTCAGAGGGTGAACGGCAGGCGGCTTTGTCCGTACTGGCAGAGACCTATGCCGATGTGGCCAGCGCTTCAGTCGCGGCTCATCAGCCGTTGGCGGTGCTGTCTGCGCAGCATGTGGCTGCATCGGAAGCGGTAGACCCTGCGGCTTTATATAGTCAGCGGGCTTCCGTCTGGGGGGATGCGGCGGCTGAGCGACTGGCCGCGCTGGATCAAGAAAGGCAGGCATGGCAGCAACGGTTGCAGGCCTACCAGGAGGAGCGGACTATGCTGGTGGCGTCCGGTGTTGATGAAGCCGCGTTGGCCACATTGCAGCGCGAGCATTTTTCTGACCATGAACTGCGGCTTGTACAGGCCATGGAGCGATTGCAGTAGCAGTAAGCATCCAGCGTTAGCCGGGTGAATCATCGGAACTCTGGGCAGTCGGGAGTGACCTCAATAACAACAAGAATCAACGATAATCGGGATTGAGCAGAGCAATGACAACACAGGTAATGAAAACAGGCATCGCCGGGCTGGCGCTGGCGATATTGGTGGCGGTCAGTCAGCCATCACAGGCGTTCTGGTTCTGGAAAAAGAAGGATACCTATACCGAAACGCAATACCCCATCGTTTTGGTCCACGGCATGCTGGGTTTTGATGCGGTGCTGGGGGTGGATTACTGGTACCGGATCACCGGCGAGCTGACCCGGAGTGGGGCCGAGGTCTATGTGGCCCAGGTAACCGCGCTGGACAGTTCCGAAGCCCGTGGGCTGGAGCTGATTGCACAGCTGGAAAACCTCAAGGCGATTACCGGTGCCGACGGTTTTAACCTGATCGGCCACTCCCACGGTGGGCCAACCAGCCGGGTGGCGGCCAGCCTTCGGCCGGATTTGGTGAAGTCGGTGACCAGTGTCGGCTCACCCCATAAGGGCAGCCCGGTGGCCGATGTTGTACTGGGTGTCAGCGAGAGCCCGGTGGCGGAAACCGTAGTGACCGGTGTGCTTAACGGCCTAGGGACGCTGATCAATGGCTTGTCCAGCAATCCGACCGATAACGGGCAGGATGCCATGGCCTCTCTGCAAGCCCTCAGCCCGGCGGGCAGTGCAGCGTTTAACCAGCAATATCCGGAAGCGATTCCGGCGGATTGCGGTGAGGGGGATTATGCGGTCAACGGTATTCGTTATTACTCCTGGAGTGGAACAGAACCGTTTACGAATCCGTTGGATGTCACGGATTACGCCCTGACGCTGGTGGCCCTGGCCTTTGATGAGCCGAATGACGGGCTGGTGGGGCGCTGCAGTTCCCACATGGGCATGGTGATTCGGGATGACTACAAGATGAATCACCTGGATGAGGTGAACCAGGTGCTGGGGATTCACAGCCTGCTGGATACGGATCCGGTTACGGTATACCGGCAGCATGCCAACCGGTTGAAGAACGCGGGGCTGTAAACAGCAAGGGAGGGACTGAGAATGTCCTTCCCTTTTGGTGTGCGGGGTTACTTGTCGTCGGGGATATTTGCCGAAAAAGAAATGGCAAGAATGTTGCCGTCATCATCCGTATTAAAAATGAAGCCTTTCAGATCTCTGAAAAACGTGTTCCGAATAAAGAACCATTGATTCCCTTTCTGTCGGATTGCTTTGCCCTTGAGGTTGTCATAAGCATATCGGTTTTGGATGGGATAAAGGATGTTCAATGCTGTTTCCAGGATACGTGCATCATCCAGTGTTTTAATCTGGAAACTCTTTTTGAACAGGCGTTGTAAATCGGGTAGTGGTTGATTGGTGGTTGGGCGCTCCAGGTAAATATATTGCTGGTTCACCTTGGCCAGGGTGATGCCTTCTTTCGTGTTGGTGTTGTGGCCGGTTTGGCGCTTTCTGATGGCAAAACGGTAAAACTGTGCCGTAAATAGTGTCTCAAGGATTTTGTTTTGCAGTGGCTGGGCTCTGGCTTCCGGGTCATTGCTGTTCTGTGGCGTGGGGTGGGCTGACCGTTCACTCTCCACTGCCCGGGTTTCTGCTGATGTCTGGGTGATTGCTGCCAGCAGGATGACGAGTACGAAAGTGAGTGTATATTTCACACCATGGATCCTTTATTTGTGCGTATTGATTGCAATCCGTTGTGTTGATGTGGGTGAGCGCTAGTCCTCTCCCTATACGTTTTTATTTAAGACGGTTTCGCTGGATGGTGCGCCAGCGGAGGATAATACGGCCTGACTTTCGGCCTGACTTTGGTTATGCTTGCCGCCTTTTTTATTCAGTGAGGTTTTACGCTGGATGCGCGTCAGCGACTTTCACTTTGATCTGCCAGATGATCTGATCGCCCGTTACCCCATGCCCGAACGTACCGGCAGCCGCCTGCTGGTGGTCAATGGGAACGACTCCCTGGAACATAAGCACTTCAGCGATATCGTGGATCACCTCAACGAGGGTGACTTGCTGGTGCTGAATGATACCCGGGTGATCCCGGCCCGTCTGTTTGGCCAGAAAGCCACCGGCGGCAAAATCGAGGTTATGGTCGAGCGGGTGCTGGATGAGCACCATGTGCTTGCACAGATCCGGGCGAGCAAATCCCCCAAGCCGGGTTCCCGGGTGATCCTCGAGCAGGATGTGGAAGCGGAAATGGTGGAGCGTCAGGATGCATTGTTCCTGCTGAAATTCCTCACGGATGAGCCGGTTCTGAATGTGCTGGATCGCCTCGGCCATATGCCATTGCCGCCTTATATTACCCGTGATGATGAATTGAGCGACCGGAGTCGCTATCAGACGGTTTACGGTTGTAAGGAAGGTGCGGTTGCAGCCCCTACGGCTGGCCTGCATTTTGATGAGGCGCTGTTTGAGCGTCTGGCGGAAAAGGGCGTTGAGAAAGTCTTTGTGACCTTGCATGTGGGTGCCGGCACCTATCAGCCGGTACGGGTGGATTCCATTGAAGACCATCACATGCATTCAGAATACCTGGAAGTCTCTGGAGAGGTCTGTGAGGCGGTTCGCCGCACCCGTGAACGGGGCGGTCGGGTAGTCGCTATAGGCACTACCTCCGTGCGCAGTCTGGAGACCGCCAGCCGCGATGGTGAGCTGAAACCCTATGCTGGCGAAACAGATATTTTCATTTACCCCGGTTACCCGTTCCAGACCGTGGATATGCTGGTAACCAATTTTCATCTACCGGAATCGACCCTGCTGATGCTGGTGTCGGCTTTTGCCGGTTATGACGAGATTATGCACGCCTACCGGGAAGCTGTAGCTGAGCGCTACCGTTTCTTCAGTTATGGCGATTCGATGCTGCTGACCCGCAGGGATTAGATTCCCTGCCATTTCATAGATCAGGGCAGTACAGCACAGCGTTAGATGCGTTTACGGAGTCTGCAGAGAGTCAATGCGTAAAGAATGTTTCATGTCGTTCGAGAAACTGGGACAGGACGGTCTTGCCCGTCGTGGCCGGCTGACGTTTCCCCGTGGTACCGTGGAAACCCCCTGCTTCATGCCAGTGGGCACCTATGGCACTGTCAAGGGTATGCTGCCCCGGGATATCCATGAGATTGGCGCCGAGATCATTCTGGGCAATACCTTCCACCTGATGCTGCGTCCGGGTACCGAGATCATCCGTCAGCATGGTGATCTGCACGATTTCAATGGTTGGGACAAACCGATCCTGACCGATTCCGGCGGTTTCCAGGTGTTTAGTCTGGGTGAGCTGCGCAAGATCACCGAGGAAGGGGTATCCTTCCGCTCGCCGGTGGATGGCGCCAAGGTGTTCATGAGCCCGGAAATCTCCATGCAGGTGCAGCGGGAGTTGGGTTCCGACGTCGTTATGATTTTTGACGAGTGCACACCGGGTGATGCCGACAAGAGCCAGGCGGCGGATTCCATGGAGCTCTCCCTGCGCTGGGCGGCCCGTAGCCGTGAAGCCCATGCGGACAGTCCGTCAGCCCTGTTCGGTATTATTCAGGGCGGTATGTTTGAAGACCTGCGACAGCGTTCTCTCGACGGTCTGCTGGAAGTGGGTTTTGACGGTTATGCCATCGGCGGCCTGAGTGTCGGCGAAAGCAAGGACGACATGCACCGTATTCTCAGCCATACCCCGCACCGGATTCCGGAAGAGTATCCCCGTTACCTGATGGGCGTGGGCAAGCCGGAAGATATCGTGGAAGCGGTACGCCGCGGTGTGGATATGTTCGACTGCGTCATGCCGACCCGCAATGCCCGTAACGGTCATCTGTTCACTGACGAAGGTGTGCTGAAAATTCGTAACGCCATTCACAAGCGTTCTGAAGAGCCGCTTGAGGCTGGGTGTGACTGCTATACCTGCCGCAACTTCAGCCGCGCGTATCTCCATCACCTGGACAAGTGCAACGAAATGCTCGGCGCCATGCTCAATACCATTCACAACCTGCGCTACTACCAGCGGGTGATGGCTGGATTGCGGGGAGCCATTGAACAAGGTAAATTGGAGCACTTTGTGAGCGGGTTCTACGCTAAACGGGGCATGCCGGTACCGGAACTCTGATACCGGACGCCGTCTGTTATCCGGATGCTGGCCGACGGTGGCATCGGAACCATGAATGTTAATTTTAATGTGTTGTAAGCAGGAGTAATCGGGGAAATGATTCCTTTTATCAGTCAGGCGTTTGCAGATGGGTCGGCTGGGGCACCCCAGGCCCTGGGCGGTATGTTCCAGTTCGTGATGCTGGGTGTGTTTTTCCTGATCTTCTGGCTGCTGATCTGGCGCCCCCAGAGCAAGCGCGCCAAAGAGCACAAGAACCTGGTCGGTGGGTTGTCCAAAGGGGATGAAGTGGTGACTTCCGGCGGTATCCTGGGCCGTGTCTCCGGTGTGACTGATGACTACGTCACCCTGCAGGTGGCGAACAACATGGAACTGAACTTCCAGAAGTCTTCCGTCGTGGCCGCCCTGCCGAAGGGTACCATCAAGGCGATTAAATAACAGGAATGGACAGACCTGGCCGCTGAGCGGCCAGGTCTTTTTTGTCTGTACGGAAGGTTTCTCCCGGTCGGCCCTGGCCGTGCCGGCAGGTGGTGACCCGCGCACAGCGCATGTATCCAGGCCTTGTCAGTAGCAGGAAACAATAGAGCCATGCTCAATCGTTACCCTTTATGGAAATACCTCGTCATCCTGGTTGTGGTGGCGGTCGGTATCATTTACGCATTGCCGAACCTGTACCCGGATGATCCGGCAGTGCAGATCTCTGGTACCAGTTCTTCCCAGACCATCGGTCAGCCCACACTGAATAGAGCCACCAAAATCCTTGAGCAGGCCGATATTGCGGTCAAGGCTGAGGAAGTGAATAAAGGCTCTGTGTTGATCCGCCTCAAAAATGCGGACCAGCAGCTGTTGGCCCGGTCGCTGATCAAGGACAATCTGGGCGACGACTATGTGGTGGCGCTGAACCTGGCCTCAACCACACCGGAGTGGCTGATATCCATTGGCGCGCATCCAATGAAGCTGGGTCTGGATCTGTCCGGTGGTGTGCACTTCCTGCTGGAGGTGGATACTGACAAGGCAGTACAGACACGGATGGAAGTCTACAACACCGAAATTCGTACCCTGCTGCGCAAGGAAAAGCTGCGTTACCGCAGTTTGCCGGGCGGCGGCGAAACCGGTGTGCGTGAGCTGGGTTTCCGTGCAGAAGCGGTGCGCGACAAGGCGGTTAAGACTATCAGTAAGGAGTTCCCTGATCTGATGGTGGATGCCAGTACGCGCGGTGATCTTTTCACCGTCCGTTATCAGCTGACTGAGCAGCGTATTAAGGAAATTGCCGACTACGCGGTTCGCCAGAATCTGGTGACAGTCCGTAACCGGGTGAATGAGCTGGGTGTTTCCGAGCCGCTGGTGCAGCGCCAGGGCCGTAATAACATTGTTGTCGAATTACCTGGTGTTCAGGATACCGCTGAGGCCAAGCGTATCCTCGGCAAGACTGCCAACCTGGAATTCCGTCTGGCAGCACCTTATGACGCGTCTGTCGCGGTCAGTGAGAATTTCTCTTTCCGAAATGATGAGCGCCGTACCGCCCGGATTGAGCGTGATGTCATCCTGACCGGTGACCAGGTCTCCAATGCCCGTTCCACGTTTGATGCGCAAAGTGGTGGTCCGCAGGTCAATATTGATTTGGATAACCGCGGCGGTCAGCTGATCAACCGCGCGACCCGTAACAATGTTGGCCGCAGCATGGCGGTATTGTTTATCGAGCAGAAGCCCGTGACCCGCTACGAGACCAAGATGGTCGACGGCGAGGAAGAGCGGGTGAAGGTGCAGTCTTTCCGCGAAGAGAAGAGCATCATCAGCCTGGCGACCATCCAGAGTGCGCTGGGTAACAGCTTCCGGATTACCGGTCTGGATTCTGCGGCTGAAGCGTCCGAACTGGCACTGCTGTTGAGAGCGGGTTCACTGGCTGCACCCATGCACTTTGTTGAAGAGCGTACGGTCGGCCCGAGCCTGGGTAGGGAAAATATCCAGATGGGTATTAATTCCACCATTGTTGGATTTGTGCTGCTGCTGGTGTTCATGGTCGTGGTGTACCGGGTCTTCGGTCTGTTTGCCAACGTTGCCCTGTCCCTGAACCTGGTGTTGATGGTGGCTGCAATGTCCCTGCTGGGGGCGACGCTGACCATGCCGGGCATTGCCGGTATTGTCCTGAGTCTCGGTATGGCGGTTGACGCCAACGTGCTGATTTTCTCCCGGATTCGTGAAGAATTGCGCAATGGGCTTTCTGTACAGAAAGCAATCCATGATGGGTATGACCGGGCGTTTGTGTCTATTTTTGACGGTAACATCACGACGTTGCTGGTGGGTGTTATCCTCTATGCCGTGGGTACCGGGCCGATCAAGGGCTTCGCGGTCACCCTGTCGCTGGGTATCATCACGTCCCTGTTCACGGCCATTGTCGTGACCCGTGCGCTGACGAACCTGGTGTATGGCGGCCGTCGCGATCTCAAGAAACTGGCTATTTGAGGGCTTATCCATGGCAGGTGAAAAAAGCACGTCCGATGCTGCTGGAAGGCCGGACTTGAAAGTTATTCATTTTATGAAGGTGCGGACACTGGCCACTGTGCTGTCCGTTATCCTGGTGCTGGGATCCGTGGTGAGTCTGGCGGTTAACGGCATTAACTGGGGATTGGACTTTACCGGTGGCACACTGGTAGAACTGTCCTACGACAAGCCGGCGGATATCAGTGAAATCCGTGACCAGCTGGAGCAGATGGGCCACGGTGACGCCATTGCCCAGGAGTTCGGCTCGGAGTCTGATGTGCTGATCCGTATTCCCGGTGATATGGCGACACTGGGTAATAGTGTGTCTGAGAACCTTGCGGCGCAGTACGACGGTAAGGTTCAGGTGAAGCGGGTTGAGTTCGTAGGGCCTCAGGTTGGTGATCGTCTGCGTGAGCAGGGCGGGCTTGGCATGCTGATGGCGCTGGGTCTGGTCATGGCCTATATCGCTTTCCGGTTCCAGTTCAAGTTCTCCGTGGGAGCGGTGACTTCACTGGCGCACGATGCGATTGTTGTGCTGGGTGTGTTCTCGTTCTTCCAGTTGCAGTTTGACCTGACGGTTATGGCGGCATTGCTGGCGGTTATCGGTTACTCACTGAACGACACCATCATTGTGTATGACCGGGTGCGGGAAAACTTCCGCAAGATGCGTAAGGGTACGGCGATTGAAATCATCAACGTCTCCCTGACGCAGACCCTGGGCCGGACACTGGCGACCTCGGGTACCACGATCATGGTGCTGTTGTCCCTGTTCTTCCTGGGTGGCGACATGATCCACAACTTCTCCGTGGCGTTGTTGATCGGTATTGTTATTGGTACGTCGTCGTCCATATACATTGCCTGTAACGTCCTGCTTTACATGAAAATCAGTCGTGAAGATCTGATTATTCCGGTGAAGAAGGATGATGAGCTGGATGATATGCCTTAAGCAGGGTGGTATTTCTGGTGCATAAAAAAGCCCCCGTTTAACAGCGGGGGCTTTTTTATGGGAGGGCGGTTAAACGTAGTCGCGGACATCAAGGATTTGTCCGGTCATATTGCCTTCGATGCTGGCCTGGTAGGCGTTGGCCGTTTGCTCTGCCGAGAGTGTGCCTTCGGTACCCATGCCCATGGCCTGTGCGGTTTCTGTCACAAAAACCGGGCTGACAGTGTTCACGCGCAATGATTCTCCCAGCTCCAGGGCAGCAGCCCGAACGAAGCCTTCCAGTGCGCCATTCACCATGCTGAGGGAAATGCTGCCCGGTATAGGGTTCTGGGCGAGGAAGCCGCTGGTCAGGGTCACGGAGCCGCCTTCGCTCAGGTACGCCTTGCCGATGCGTACCAGGTTTACCTGTCCCATCAGCTTGTTATCCAGACCCAGTTGATAGTCTGCATCGCTCAACTGCTCAAGGGTGCCGAACTGGGCCATACCTGTTGTGGACACCACGGCATCAACAGGACCAATTTTCTCGAACAGTGCTGTAATGGAGGCTTTGTTGCCTAAATCGACCTGGTAGTCGCCGCTGTTATGGTTGGCGGTAATCACCTCATGACTTGCATTCAGTTTCTCGGTCACGGCCTTTCCGATAGTGCCGCTGGCGCCAATGATAAGAATTTTCATAGTGTTCTCCTGTGTTCTTAAAGGGTGTATTGCGCTGCCTGTAGGGTTGGACTATAGGTTTTTCATAAAGTTTGATAAATAATCGTTAAGTGAAATCATTTTTCGAATAATTGGAATAATATGGATAAGTTGCGCGCAATGACGGTGTTTCGGGAGGTTGCCAGGCAGGGGAGTTTTACCCGCGCATCGGCTCAGTTGAGCTTGGCGACGTCTGCGGTGAGTCGCTATGTCGCAGAGCTGGAACGTTGGCTGGATACGCAGCTGATTTACCGGACAACACGCAGTATCAGTCTGACGCCGGCTGGTCGGACTTACCTGGATCAAATGGATGAGATTCTGCAGAGGGTTGATCGGCTGGAGCTGGCCGTCAAACAGCAGCAGAGCACAGTGAGTGGCATTCTTCGGATCACAGCGCCGCTCTATCTGGGTCAAAAATGGTTATCCCCCTTGGCCGCTGAATTCATGGGGAAGTATCCCGGTGTCGATATTTCGGTATTTTTGACGAATCGACATGTGAATATGGTAGAGGAAGGGATGGATCTGGCGCTTAAGATTGGCAGGCTGAAGGATTCCAACTTCAAATACCGGACCGTATCCCACACGCTGGTGACCTGTTTTGCCAGCCCGTTGTACCTGGCGCGTCACGGTACGCCAAAAACCCCTGATGATCTCAAGGCGCATAACTGTCTTTATGATTCTGTGGTCGGGCCGTCCAAACGCTGGCATATGGTGGATCCGGCCAGCGGTCGCGAGTTGAGCGTGGCAATTGATGGTCGTTACGAGGTCAACAGTGGGGAGATGGTCAAGCAGGCGGCACTGGATGGTATGGGCATTGGCTATCTCCCCGACCTGTTTATTGAGGAGGAGTTGGGCACTGGTGAGTTGTTGCCTGTACTGGAGGAATACCGTCAGGCGGCTGTGCCCATCTCGCTGGTTTATCCGCAGAATTGGGGGGTGACGCCACTTCTGCGTACGTTTGTGGACGCAGTTGTTGAGCAGTATGGCGTTGTTTGATGCGGGAGAGTCGGGAAATCCGTGGATTCCCCGAAAAGCGATTACCTGAGACTTTCGCTGACAAACGGCTGAATGCGCGTCAGGATTTCACGGAAGCATTTGGGGTTGCCGCAGACAATTTGGCCTTTCTCCAAGTGCTTGTCGCCGCCACGGAAGTCGCCCACAAAGCCGCCGGCTTCGGTGATCAGCAGGCAGCCTGCTGCCATGTCCCATTCGTGCAGGCCGAATTCCCAGAAACCGTCGAAGCGACCGGCAGCCACGTAGGCCAGATCCAGGGAGGCGGCGCCTGCGCGACGGATGCCGGCAGTATCACCCACCAGGCTGCGGAACATGCCAAGGTAGCTGTCCAGGTTGGCCATCTGGTTTTCACGGAAGGGGAAGCCGGTGCCAATCAGGGCACCTTTCAGGTTGGTGCGGTCAGCGACGCGAATACGTTTGCCGTTCAGGGTGGCGCCACGGCCGCGGCTGGCAGTGAATTCTTCCTGGCGAATCGGGTCAAGAATAACGGCGTGTTCGATTCTGCCTTTGTACTGGCAGGCGATAGAGACCGCAAATTGCGGCATGCCGTGGATAAAGTTGGTGGTGCCATCTAGAGGGTCGATGATCCAGAGGTAGCTTTCACCTTCGCCGGTGCCGGGCTGGTGGCCGCTCTCTTCACCCAGGAACCCGTGGTCGGGATAGGACTTCTTGAGTATCGAGATAATGGCGCGTTCTGCCGCTTTGTCGACGTCGGTCACATAGTCGTTGGCGCTCTTGGCCTGTACTTTGATGACGTCCAGCTGCTGGTATGCCTGGGCGATAATGTCGCCAGCCTTGCGTGCAGCACGCAGGGCGATGTTAACCATCGGTTGCATGAGGGTCGCTGTGCCTGTGCAGTGTTAAAGAACCGAATGCCTTCACGTTATGATGAGTATGCGAGAACGGATACTGCCGCTTTCAGTCGTGAAGATCAGCAAAACCGGGAATTCTACTCCTGAGTTGCGCTCCGGTCACTACCGGATAATCGCAATAGACAGATTTCTTCCCGAAGGGGGAAATGACGCCAATATATGGGCGGATCTGGTAGACTGCGCCGCTGGATGCGGCAGTGGCTTTATTGGGGCTGGCCGGTCCGATGCATTTCTTTGTTATTCTCTTTTCCGGTGGCTGTTCAGCTTTGTCGGTCGCCGAAACGCTTTCAGGTGGTTGGTTTATGTCTCTGGATAATGTGCGTATCGTTCTGGTGAATACGTCGCATCCCGGCAATATCGGGTCAGCAGCGCGGGCGATGAAGACCATGGGGCTTTCACAGCTGGTGCTGGTCGAACCCAAGGCCTTTCCTGCGCCAGAAGCGGTGACCCTGTCATCAGGGGCGACGGATATCCTCGATAATGCCATGGTGTGTGCCACGCTGGAGGAAGCCGTGGCAGACTGTGGTTTGATCATCGGCGCCAGTGCCCGGGTTCGCGGTATCTCTTTACCGTTGATGGAGCCTGGGGAGTGTGCAGAAGCGGCCGTCGCTGAAGTGGGGGATTGTTCTGTGGCGCTGGTGTTCGGCCGGGAAGACCGGGGGTTGACCAATGATGAGTTGAAGCTTTGTCATCAGCAAACCCATATTCCTTCAAATCCCGAGTTCAGTTCGTTGAATCTGGCGTCTGCCGTTCAGGTCTTATGTTATGAGTTGCGCAAGGCGGATTTGAAACAGCAGCAGGCGTCGCTGGTGCCGGAGTGTCGCACCCATGATCTGGCCAGTTCTGAGTCGATGGAGCATTTTTACGGCCATCTGCAGGAAGTGCTGGCAGATATCGACTTTTTCAAGCACAGTAACCCCGACAAGATCATGGCTAAATTGCGTCGTTTATACGGTCGCGTTCGTCCTGATCGGGTTGAACTGAATATTCTCAGGGGGATTCTGTCGGAGATGCAGGCTGCGCTCGGTAAGCAGTCCGCCGGCGGAAGAAAGGAAACACAATCGGTCTGAAGCCTATGTTTGAGCGAATACGTGAGGATGTCAGCAGTGTCTTTGCCCGGGATCCGGCGGCACGCAATACGTTTGAAGTCCTGACCAACTATCCGGGCCTGCATGCCCTGTTGTTGCACCGGCTGGCCCATAAGGTCTGGCTGGGTGGGTTCAAATGGTTGGCTCGATGTATTTCCACGTTCAGTCGCTGGTTGACCGGTATTGAGATTCACCCCGGGGCCACCATCGGTCGCCGCTTCTTTATTGATCATGGCATGGGTGTCGTGATCGGTGAGACGGCTGAGATTGGGGATGATGTGACCCTTTATCAGGGGGTCACCCTGGGTGGGACGACCCTCAATAAAGGAAAGCGCCACCCAACGCTGGGTAACGGCGTGATTGTCGGTGCCGGTGCCAAGGTGCTGGGGCCGTTCACGGTAGGCGACAATGCCAAGGTGGGCTCTAATGCCGTGGTGACCAAGGCAGTGCCGGAAGGTGCTACGGTAGTGGGGATTCCGGGGCGTATTATCCGGAAGCGTCAGGTGGATGAGGCGCGGCGCCAGGCCATGGCAGAAAAAATGGGCTTTGATGCCTATGCCGTCACCAGTGACATGCCTGACCCGACAGCCCAGGCGATCACGGCCATGCTGGATCATCTCCATGCGGTCGAATTCCGGATTGAGACCATGTGCCAGGCCCTGCGTGAGAAGGGGGTTGACTGCGGTGAAGCCGGGTTGCCCAAGCTCAAGGATGAGGATTTTGAGTCCGTCTCCGTCAAGCAGCGCAAGGCGCCAGCTGCTGAGGATGCCTGATCGTTGCTGTTGTCATCTCCCTGCGAAATAGGGCGCTTATGCGCTATTTTGCAGGGAAACTGCTTCTATAGCCTGCTGTAATTTGCTTTTTCTCTGTTATAATCCGCAGCGCTTAAAACCTGTCTGTTGCACAGTGTTGGCCTCCACCGGAGCGCGTTTAGTTGCCAATGACAAGGGGAATCGACCGTTTAATTCTGAAATCGTCAGGTATGCTGGCGGTTCGGTTAGGTTTAATACTTGACTAATATGGTCGGGTATTTGATACTTACCCTCGGATTTACTGATTGACTGCCGGGGGAGTGATTTACGATGCGTCTGACGACTAAAGGCCGTTATGCGGTCACCGCGATGCTGGACCTGGCACTGCATGCTGGCGAGAAGCCAGTCGCTCTGGCGGATATTTCTGAGCGCCAGGGAATCTCTCTTTCCTATCTTGAGCAACTGTTTGCGCGCCTGCGCCGTAATGCGTTGGTGAGCAGCGTGCGTGGCCCCGGTGGCGGTTATTGCCTGAGTCGAAACAGCGAGGAAATCTTCGTTGCTGAAGTCATTGATGCGGTCAATGAGTCCGTGGATGCTACTCGGTGTCAGGGTGACGGGGATTGCCAGCATGGCGATGTCTGCCTGACCCACCATCTCTGGTGTGACCTCAGCAAGCAGATCCATGAATTTTTAAGCGGAATCAGTCTTGCGGATTTGGTTCGGCGCAAGGAAGTGCAGAAAATAGCCTGCAGGCAGGACGGCGAGCAGGGAGCCGATCGGTTGTTGACCCCTGAAGAGCAAGAGCAGCGCATCAACGCTGAATCGTTCTGAGACCGATCTGACCTATTGAGATAACGTCGCTCTAGCGAGCGAATAGCCAAGCGCACAAGAAGCAGATAAGCGCGCGGGAGATAATTCTGTATGAAACTGCCTATTTACCTTGATTACTCCGCAACCACTCCGGTCGATCCGCGCGTGGCCGAAAAGATGATGCAGTGTCTGACGACCGAAGGTAACTTCGGTAACCCGGCCTCCCGCTCCCATCTGTTCGGCTGGAAAGCAGAAGAGGCAGTGGAAAACGCCAGGAAGCAGGTCGCTGAACTGGTCAAAGCGGATCCTCGTGAGATTGTCTGGACATCCGGTGCGACGGAATCCGATAACCTGGCCATCAAGGGTGTTGCCCGTTTTTACCAGAAAAAAGGGCGACACATCATCACCTCAAAAATCGAACACAAAGCGGTGCTGGATGCCTGTCGTCAGCTTGAGCGCGAAGGGTTCGACGTCACCTATCTGTCGCCTGGCAGCGATGGTCTGATCCAGCCGCAATCCGTCGCTGATGCGATCCGGGAAGACACCATCCTGGTGACCCTGATGCACGTCAACAATGAGATCGGCACTATCACCGACATCAAGGCGATCGGTGAAATCACCCGTGAGCGCAAGGTGCTGTTCCATGTGGATGCCGCCCAGAGCGCCGGCAAGCTGCCGATTGACCTGGAAGACATGAAAGTTGATCTCATGTCTTTCTGTGCCCACAAGATCTATGGACCCAAGGGGGTTGGCGCCCTCTATGTCCGTCGTAAGCCCCGTGTCCGTATTGAAGCCCAGATCCACGGTGGTGGTCACGAGCGTGGCATGCGTTCCGGTACCCTGCCCACCCATCAGTTGGTCGGCATGGGGGAATCCTTCCGTATCGCCGGTGAAGAGATGGCTGCTGAGAATGCGCGTCTGCTGGCGTTGCGGAACCGCTTCATGGATCACATGTCCGACATGGAAGAGGTGCATGTCAATGGCAGCCTGGAGCAGCGTGTGCCGGGTAACCTGAATGTCAGCTTTGCTTTCGTGGAAGGTGAATCTCTGATCATGGCGCTGAAGGATATTGCCGTATCCTCCGGTTCTGCCTGTACCTCTGCCAGCCTGGAGCCTTCTTATGTGCTGCGGGCGCTAGGCCTCAGTGACGAGCTGGCACATAGCTCTTTACGTTTCAGCTTCGGCCGCTTTACCACGGAAGAAGATGTGGACTATGCCGCAGACAAGGTGCGTCAGGCGGTGATCAAACTGCGCGAACTGTCTCCCCTGTGGGACATGTACCAGGATGGCGTCGACCTGAATTCGGTCGAATGGGTAGCTCACTGACCACCTTGACAGAGCCGGCCTAACCGGTCGGCGGGAGAAAAGACGATGGCTTACAGCGAAAAAGTAATCGATCACTACGAGAATCCCCGTAACGTCGGCAAAATGGATGCGGGGGACTCTCATGTGGGTACCGGCATGGTCGGTGCGCCGGCATGCGGTGACGTCATGCGACTGCAGATCCGTGTCAACGATAGCGGTGTGATCGAAGACGCCAAGTTCAAGACCTATGGTTGTGGTTCTGCCATTGCTTCCAGCTCTCTGGCGACAGAGTGGATGAAAGGCAAAACGCTGGAAGAGGCAGAAACCATCAAGAACACCACGATTGCCGAAGAGCTGGCGCTGCCGCCAGTAAAAATCCACTGCTCCGTACTGGCAGAGGATGCAATCAAGGCTGCGATTGACGACTATCGGAGCAAGCAGCAGGGAGCCTGAGCAGGCTTCTGGTGAACGGATCGGAAAGCGGCTCACCTCTACGTGAGTGTGCGCTTGATCCGGGTTTGATGAACTGAGTTGTATACAGGGTGATTCATGGCTGTAACCATGACAGAAGCGGCGGCCAAGCATGTGCGTCGACAATTGAATGGCCGTGGACGCGGCATTGGTATCCGTCTCGGGGTCAAGACCAGCGGCTGCTCCGGCATGGCCTATGTGCTGGAGTTTGTTGACGAGATCCTGGAAGAGGATCTGATGTTTGAGAGTCATGGTGAACAGTTGTTCATTGACCCGAAGAGTTTAGGCTATCTGGATGGTACAGAGCTGGATTTTGTTCGCGAAGGGTTGAATGAGGGCTTCCAGTTCAATAACCCCAATGTCGCCAGCGAGTGTGGCTGCGGAGAGAGTTTTAATGTCTGACCGTCAGGCTGGGCTCAATCTTCAGCAGAACTATTTCGAGTTGTTCCAGATGCCCGTGGCGTACGACGTTGACCACCAAGCACTGGATACCCGTTATCGTGAATTGCAGAAGGCTGTGCATCCTGACCGCTTTGCTGTGCAGGGAGAGCAGGGGCAGCGTCTGGCGGTGCAGTATGCAGCCTTTGTGAATCAGGCCTACGATACATTGCGGTCAGCGCTGTCTCGGGCTATTTACCTGCTTGAGCTGGAAGGTGTTGAAGTCAACTCGGATCGCCATACGGTCGCTGATTCAGCATTCCTGATGCAGCAGATGGAGCTTCGTGATGAGTTGATGGCGGTGCGTGACAGTGCCGACCCTGAAGCGGCCCTTGCTCAGCTACTGGATGAGGCGCGGCAGATGCTGGCAGGGCTGGAAACCAATTTTGTTGGTTGCTGGGCAGCGCGGGCTGAAGACAGCCTTCGACAGGCGGCCAATATCACCCACAAAATGCATTTCCTGGTGAAGTTCATTGCTGAAGCTGAACAGCTTGAAGAGGAGCTGCTGGACTACTGACAGGTCTTGTCGGGTTTGATCTTCAGGGTCAGTCCGAGTGGAAAAGATCACGGCTTTCGGCTGGACTCTCTGCATCATACGGATATTATCCCTGCATATTTTTCATTCCTGTAGCGATTGATCGCTACAGGACGATGTACTAAAAAGGCGGCAAATGGCATTACTGCAGATTTCCGAGCCCGGCCAGAGCCCGGCGCCTCACCAGCAGAAGCTGGCGGTGGGGATCGACCTGGGTACCACCAACTCGCTGATTGCTTCCGTCCGTAGTGGTGTGGCGGAGACCCTTCCTGATCATGATGGTCATGTCATCCTTCCTTCTGTTGTGCATTACGGTGATGAAGTGACCGTCGGTCGTGATGCCAGGGCAAAGGCAACCACTGACGCACGAAATACCATTGTTTCTGTCAAGCGACTGATGGGGCGTGGCATTGCGGATGTGAAGACATTGGGTAATGTCATGCCCTTTGACTTTGTCGACAGTGGCGAAGGGATGCCGTATCTGCGAACCGCAGCGGGTGATAGGAGTCCGGTCCAGGTATCTGCAGACATTCTTAACGTGTTGCGCCTTCGCGGTGAAGCGTCCCTGGGCGGAACGCTGAGTGGCGCCGTGATTACCGTGCCTGCCTATTTTGATGATGCCCAGCGCCAGGCGACCAAAGACGCCGCACGGCTGGCGGGTCTCAATGTACTGAGGTTGCTCAACGAGCCGACGGCGGCAGCTGTCGCTTATGGGCTGGATCAGGGGGGCGAAGGTGTCATCGCAGTTTATGACCTGGGTGGCGGAACGTTTGATATCTCTGTTCTGCGCCTGAATAAAGGTGTCTTCGAGGTATTGGCCACCGGTGGTGATACCGCATTGGGTGGTGATGATCTTGATCATGAAGTAGCCGGATGGTTGTTATCCCAGGCCGGGATCGACGTGTCCTTATTAACACCGGAGCGCCTCCGCCAGATATTGATGATTGCCTGTGACGCTAAAGAGGCGCTGACTGAACAGACTGTGGTTTCCGTCAGCTTTGAAGGTTGGACGGGTGAACTGAGCCGCGAAACGTTTAATGCGCTGGTTGATCCGTTGGTTGATCGTACGCTGCGTACGGTCAAACGCGCTTTGCGTGATGCGAAGTTGAAAGTATCGGATATTAACGAAGTGGTCATGGTCGGCGGTTCAACCCGTGTTCCCCGTGTACGTGAGCGGGTGGCGGAACTGGCAGGTAAGGAGCCTCTGACGTCTATTGACCCGGATCAGGTTGTGGCCATCGGTGCTGCGCTTCAGGCTGATGTGCTGGTGGGCAACAAGTCCGCTGATGATATGTTGCTGCTGGATGTGATTCCGCTGTCCCTCGGACTGGAAACCATGGGGGGGTTGATGGAAAAAGTGGTGCATCGCAATACCACGATTCCCGCAGCCAGGGCGCAGGAGTTCACAACCTACAAGGATGGTCAGACTGCCATGTCTATCCATGTATTGCAGGGCGAAAGAGAGTTAATTGCTGATAACCGCTCGCTGGCTCGCTTTATTCTGAATGGTTTTCCGGCCATGCCGGCAGGTCAGGCCCGGATTCTGGTGACCTTCCAGGTGGATGCTGATGGCTTGTTGAGTGTCAGCGCCCGGGAGCAGTCCTCCGGTGTTGAGGCGGCCGTCCAGGTCAAGCCCTCCTATGGCCTGTCGGATGATGAGATCACCCGGATGATTCGGGATTCCTTTGATCATGCCTCACAGGACAAAGATGCTCGGGTCTTGCTGGAGCAGCAGGTGGAAGCTGACCGGATTCTGGAGGCCGTCGCCGCGGCACTGGCCGTAGACGGTGAACGTCTGTTGAATCAGGAAGAGCGTGCAGAGCTTGAGGCTATCATGCAATCCCTGGCGGAGGTGCGTCAGGGGTCAGATGCTCAAGCTATTAAACAGGCGATTGAGAAAATGGCCAGGGCGTCGGATGAGTTTGCCGCCCGTCGTATGAATGCCGGGATCAAGGCGGCGCTTTCCGGGCACTCTGTGGATGAATTCAAGGGGTAGTAGTCAATGAGCAAGAAAACCCAGATTGTTTTCCTGCCGAATGAAGAGATCTGTCCAGAGGGCAAGGTCGTTGAAGTTGAGCCAGGTAGCACGACGATCCTGGATGCGGCGCTGGAGCATGGCATCGACATCGAGCATGCCTGTGAGAAATCCTGCGCCTGTACCACCTGTCACGTGATCGTTCGGGAAGGGTTTGATTCGCTGGAGCCTTCTGATGAGCTGGAGGATGACTTGCTGGATAAGGCCTGGGGATTGGAGCATGAATCCCGGCTGAGTTGTCAGGCGGTTGTACAGGAAGAGGACCTGGTGGTAGAAATACCCCGTTACACCATCAATCAGGTGTCAGAACGACACTGAGCCATCGAAAGGGAGCAGCAAGCCATGATGTGGACGGATGTGGTGGATATCGCGATTGAGTTGAGCGAGAAATATCCGGATACAGATCCCCGTTATGTGAATTTTGTCGATCTTCGTAACTGGGTGCTGGCACTGGATGGCTTCGAAGACTCACCTGATCGCTGTGGTGAGAAAGTCCTTGAGGCGATCCAGATGGCCTGGATGGATGAAATGGACTGATTGTTTCAACTTGCTGTGTCAGAAATGCCGGGATAATGCCCGGCATTTTTGTATCTGTTGGGTGGGCATCAGGGTCAGGGACGACGGTGATAGGACGGGGTATACTGCACTTGTCGGGAATAATAATTATACAACCGGAGACTGTTGGTCATGCGTGTGTTTCAGTCCGCAATCCTGCTTGCTGCTGTCGTGGGGCTAGTGCCTGGGTGTTCCACCTGGTCAGAGGGCATTGGTCGTTCACTGAACCGTTATCCTGTCGAAGTGATCAAAACCCGCGATGATGCCGGTTTGCAGGGGGCTGTCACTCAGGTCATCACGGAAGGGGTTCAGGAGCAGGCCGGTGAGGATCGGGATGTTAGCTTGCTGGACGTTGTGGTTGAAACCTATTCCAGTGATGGTCTGCGTATTTCTGAACGGGTGAAGGGACTTGTCACGGACCGCCATGAAACGCTGGAGATGAAGTGGGGAAACCCCGTCAAGCATATTGTGCGGGAGAATGGTGAGCTGAAACTGCGCCAGACATTCCGGTACGACACCCTGGGTAATATCATCAAGCTTGATCCGCCCGCCGTGGAAGATAATAAAGCCACTTATCTGGCGACGGGCGATTATCGAATGCTACCGGGTAGTCAGGCCAGAAAACTGAGCCCCTGTTTTGATGTGGCTTATTTCGAGGATAAGCAGTTGCTTCGTCGTTGTGGTGGCGATTTCCTGCGTGTCGCGGAGCTTGATGGTGAGGGTCGTGCATTGAGATATATGACGTTTCCCCAAGGCGTTGACCTGATTGCGAATATCCAGCTGAAAGAGTCCAGTCAGGCTGTCGAATTCAGTTATGATCAGCAGGGTCGAATGAAAAACAAGGCGAAATATGCCGAGGGAGGTTTGCTCCAGGCACATCGTTATACCTATGGGGAGCAGGGCGAGCTGGTGCTGGAAGAGCGGGAAAGCTTCGGGTTGTACCCCAAAGCAGAGATTGTCGTTTATAAAGACTACCGTTTCGACGAACAGGAAAACTGGGTTGAGCGCGTCGTCGAATATTATCAAGTCAAAGACAAAAGGCGTGTGTTGAAGAAGTCCGAGCGAATGAAAAGAGCAATCATTTATCAATAGAACAAGTAAGAACACAGGTGAACATTGCCAGGGTGTTTGAGAATTTTCTGAATATTTACTAATGGTTTACCTGTCGCGAGGGGTATAAAATCCGGCGCTTTTTTATACCTCCAGCACGCCCGGCAGGTGACCATGAAATTTCCTGGACAGCGTAAGATCAAGCACTATTTCCCCGTCAATGCAGGTAACCGCTTTGATCGGGAAAGTGTTGCTTTCTCCCATGTGAATACCTATGTGACGGGTATCGACCAGAACCTGGTGGATATCACCGCCCGTGTTGATGATGAGCTGCTGGCAGAGTTCGAGCTGCAGAAAGGCGCATCGCAGCTTATGGACAGTGAAAAGGCCAACCTCTTGTACCAGCGCCTCCAGCTGAATGATGCCATTGAGGATGAATTTGCCGGCGGCACCATTGGCAATACGCTGCACAATTATTCCGTTATTGCCGATGACAGCTCCATCCTGCTGGGTGTGATGAGTGAAAATATTGTCATTGGTACCTCTGCCTATCGTTATCTTTGTAATACCAGCAGCAAGGTGGATCTCACCCATCTTCAGCCTGTGCCGGGCGCCATTGGGCGCTGTTTTGCGCTGATTACCTCGGATGGTGAGCGCACCTTCGGTATCAGTCCCGGACAGATGAATGCGTTGGGTGAAGACTATATCTCCGAAGCGGTCATCGCGGATGCCTCGGCGCTATTGCTTTGTGCTTACACCCTCGCGGATGAATCGCTGCCGATCTATGGGGCAACCCTCAAGGCGGCAGAGCTGGCCGTTAAGCATGATGTGCCAGTGGTGCTGACACTGGGTACCCGCCCGCTGGTCGAAGCCAAGCGCGAGACGTTTACCTGCTTCATCAGGGATTATGTGACCCTCGTTGCCATGAATGAGGAAGAGGCCGAGGCGCTCACAGGGCATGCAGATCCACTGCTGGCATCAGAAAGCGTGTTGGATATGGCGGATCTGGTGTTGTTGACCGCCGGGCCGGAAGGGCTTTATCTGAGTGGATACGGTGATCAGTCCATGCTGAGAAAGACGGCGAACCCGATTCGCTCCGGTGCAGTAGCGGACTTCAATGCGTTTGAGTTCAGCCGTCCGCTGCGTCGACGGGATTGCTCGGAGCCGGTGAAGGTGTTTGCCCAGATTGATCCTTATATGGGCGGGCCCGACAAAATCCATAACACCAATGGTGCTGGCGATGGTGCGCTGGCCGCCGTTGTTCATGATATGACGGCCAACCATTACCACTGTACCGTGCTGCCGACATCCAGTAAGCATGTGAAACCCTTTCTGACGTACTCCTCGTTTGCCCAGGTGTGCAAATACGCGAACCGGGTGAGTTACCAGGTGTTGATCCAGAACTCGCCCAGATTAACCCGGGGATTGCCCGAGCGTGAGGATTCTCTGGAAGAAGCTTACTGGGACAGTTAAAAGGCTCTGCAGGTGTTCTTTCAATGGCGCCCTGTAGTTGATTTTCTGTTCTTCACGATAGAAAAAAACTGATGACAATCCCGCTGAAACTGGTCAGTCTCGGTGGTTATTATTTGTCAGGAAAGATCTGTCGTGAAGCGCAAGCCTTTTACTTTGGGGGAGGTTGAGGTAGCTGCCGGTGAGCACCGGCAGATTGCTTTGCCCACCATGGCCCTGCCGGGTCAGACTGAAGCCATGATGAACGTCCATGTGTTCCATGGACGTCGTGAAGGCCCCGTGCTGTTTGTCAGTGCGGCGGTGCATGGAGACGAGGTCAATGGTGTTGAAATTATCCGCCGTCTGCTCAATTACTATCAGCTGAAAAAGCTGCGTGGCACCCTGCTGGTCGTGCCCCTGGTCAACCCTTATGGGTTTATGAACCGTTCCCGTTACCTGCCTGACCGCCGTGACCTCAACCGCTGTTTCCCCGGTTCCGAAACCGGTTCACTTGGCGCACGTCTGGCCGATGCCTTCCTGCGTTATGTGGTAGCGGTGTCTGATGTGGGTATCGATCTGCATACCGGTAGTGCGCACCGTACTAACCTGCCGCAGATTCGGGCTCGACTGGAAGATGAGTACACGAGCGAACTGGCAACGGCATTCCGTGCACCGGTCATGATTAATACGGCTATTCAGGATGGTTCCCTGCGTGCGGCGGTGTCAGAGCACAATGTGCCGGTATTGCTTTACGAGGCCGGCGAAGCGCTGCGTCTTGATGAGGCAGCGATCCGTATCGGTCTGCAGGGCGTTCTGAATGTTATGCGCCGTCTGGAGATGCTGCCAAAGCAGGCAGCAAAGCGCAGTGCTGAACGCGAAACCATCCGGGCCTACCGTTCTCGCTGGATGCGGGCGCCATGCAGTGGTCTGTTCCGCTCTGTCAGAGGGTTGGGTGATTTTGTCCGCAAGGGGCAAACGCTGGGTTATGTCTATAACCCGGCTGACAATACCGATGTGGCGGTGGCCTCCCAGCTTGAAGGTGTCATTATCGGTAAGAGTCATATGCCGGCAGCGTATGAAGGTGACGCGGTATTCCATGTGGCGACTGTGACTGATGCGGAAGATGTTGAAGAAGTCGGCAGCGTTAACAGCTGGCTGGACAATGATCGACTGGGATTGATGGATACGGAATACAGTGATTTTCTGATGTAATTCAACTGAGCAAAACGCAACAAGGCAGGAGAGTCGTTCTGGTATCACCTGTCTTATTGCGTTCAGCGTGACTTTCATTAATTCACGGCTGCTGTATCTAACCGTTAAGTTATCAAATGTGAACTAAAGCATATGCTTACTGTCAGTTTTTCTAGTTGCAGATATAAGCTGCTTTCTAATATTTTGATTTTTGGAGGGGTGTTATGGATGCTTCATGGCAAGCAGGAAGAGAACAATGGTATAAAGATGCATTAGTTCATTTTGTTAGGGTCGCTATATCTTCAAGAGGTAAGCGATTGGAAAAGACATCGTTGTCCGATAAAAGTTACGATGTTAAATCTGTACCTGTAAAGGGTGGATTGTCAGATGTTATCGGTGATAAAGCACTGTTGCCAGAAAGGCGTTTCAATAATACAGAGATAAGGGCTCATTTGAAGAGTGTCATCGGATACTTTGTTGATCGGCGTGAGTCTTCTATAGCGAAGGCAAGCATGGAGAACTTGCTTCATTATAATGAGCGTCATCATGATTTATCTGGATCAATGGCTATGTATAAAATAGAGCGGATTTTTGAAAAAATGGAAGGTGCTGTAGGCGGTACTTCTTTGGAGGATGCCTTTCTTCTAAAGGTTGGTAGAGCTAAAGAGCGTTTGTTAGCTCAGTATAAATGTGTAAAGGAACTTATGAATGCTCATTTTTTAGACTGGCAAGGTGCTTATTCTGATTATCATAAAGAGCATCAGGTCTTTGATGAGATTGTGTTGTGTGATGAGCAAATGGGTGAGTTATGTAAATCTGTAGAAGCAGTAAATAATGCTGATAAATATTCCTGATTACCACTGTGGCTCAGCCAGCTTGAGAAGCCTTGCTGGCATGGGGCAGGTTCGCGCAGCCATGTAACCCAGCCTTGATACCATCGCCTTCAAATCAAAGCGCCGGTTAAATCGATAACAGT
>NZ_JAEVHF010000012.1 GCF_018263925.1 Kistimonas asteriae | reverse complement strand
CTGATGCTTTATTTAACGACCGACATCCGGTCTCGAGCAGATGACACCACTCAAATAAAAGTGGCGTCCCCTAGGGGACTCGAACCCCTGTTACCGCCGTGAAAGGGCGGTGTCCTAGGCCACTAGACGAAGGGGACGCAAATTCCTACAAGAAGAATTTGGTGGAGCCAGGCGGGATCGAACCGCCGACCTCTACAATGCCATTGTAGCGCTCTCCCAGCTGAGCTATGGCCCCATTCCGTGCTGCCCGGCGCAGAAGCCAGTGCCGGAATGCGGGGCGAATTCTATGGGCGCGCTTATAACCTGTCAAGCATATCGTTGCGGCCTTTTAAGAACGAAACGAACGTACTTGCCAAGATTTGCGATGAGAAACAGAAAATAATTCGAAAAACCGAACAGAGCCAGCAGCAACTACCGTCACTGCTGGCAACCCGATCAAGCGTCAGCCAGCTGCTTGTACTCTTTTTCCAGCCTCTTGGCTTCTTTCTTGGAAACGCCACCCAATACTTCGATGGCGTGGCGAATACGCGCACGGCTCATATCGGGACCCAATATTTCCATGGAATCCACCACAGACCAGGAATTCGGCGTGCCTGCAATCGCCACAAAAATGGGCTGCATCAACTCCCCTACTTTCAGATCAATGGCTTTGGCCAATGTCTTGATTTCGGTAAAGATGGCGTCTTTATCCCACTGACGCAATGCCTCCAGTCGCCATAACGCAAACTGTAGCGCCTTTTTCACGCCCGCCTCATCCAGTTTCTTATGCGTAAGGGCTTCGGGCGCCAGGTCGAGCATACCCGTGAACATAAAGCCGGAGAGTGCCATGAAATCGGTAAACCGTTCTGCACGTTCCTTAGCAAATGGCAGGAACTGCCGGATGTAATCATCATTGATCAGCCAGCCGTGCAGACGATCCGCAAACTCATCCAGCGTCAGATTTTCACGAATCCAGCTGCCGTTTAACCAAGCCAGTTTTTCCTGGTCGAAAATCGGCCCGCCCAATGAAACCCTTTGAATATCAAAATGTTCCACCATTTCGTTAAGGGTGAACTTCTCCCGCTCATCCGGCATGGACCAGCCCATCCGACCGAGATAGTTCAATACCGCTTCCGGCAGGTATCCCATACGACGGTAGTAGTTAATACTGGTCGGATTCTTGCGCTTGGACAGTTTGCTCTTGTCTGGATTACGCAGCAGCGGCATATGGCAGAGCGTCGGCATCTCCCAGCCAAAATACTCATAAAGCAGCTTGTGCTTGGGCGCAGAGTTGATCCACTCTTCACCACGAATCACATGGGTAATCCCCATCAGGTGATCATCAACGACATTCGCCAGATGGTAGGTCGGCATACCATCGGCCTTGACCAGCACCTGCATATCAATCTGAGTCCAGTCAATTTCGATAGTGTCACGCAACATGTCATCAACCACGCAGGTACCACTTTCCGGAACCTTCATTCGTACGACATGGGGTTCACCCGCGTCCAACTTGGCCTGTAACTCAGACTCACTGAGATGCAGGCAGTGGCCGTCATAACCCGGTGTCTGCTTGTTAGCCATCTGTTCGGCACGGAGTGAATCCAGGCGTTCAGAGGAACAGAAACAACGGAAGGCATGCCCTTTTTCCAGCAGGATATCCGCGTGCTTCGCGTAAATTTCACCACGCTCACTCTGCCGGTAGGGGCCGTGAGGACCACCCACATCCGGCCCTTCACTCCACTCAAGGCCTAGCCAGCGTAGGGAATC
Organism: Kistimonas asteriae; assembly: GCF_018263925.1. GTDB lineage: Bacteria > Pseudomonadota > Gammaproteobacteria > Pseudomonadales > Endozoicomonadaceae > Kistimonas > Kistimonas asteriae. The sequence goes on along the minus strand of NZ_JAEVHF010000012.1, from coordinate 169,983 downwards.
TAGGATCATCTGCTCAGATTCCGGCGTACTGCGCTGCTGATCAGTATCTTCAATACGCAGAATAAACTCACCGCCCTGGCTGCGTGCAAAAGCCAGGTTAAACAGGGCGATATAGGCGGTGCCGACATGCGGATCACCGGTCGGCGACGGGGCCACTCGGGTACGGACAGTCATTGTTTTCCGTTAACAATTCGGGGGTTCATACAGCATGACAGGTCAGCAGTGCGTACTTTCGGACAGCAAAGGGCTGAAGCATCACGTCGAAACAGGGAATTATACGTCACCACTCCCCTTTTGCAGTACACAAAAAAGCCCTGACTGAGATCAGGGCTTCTAATGACGAGGTTCAGACAGGTTTAGCGTCTCACCAGATAATGCATACCATAGCGAAGCGCCACATAAAAGACGATTACCGAAGCTATATACATCTCAAAGACGGCAACCCCATAGAACATGTGGTAGATATGTGCCGGGACCTCGCTCTGGATCAATGCTGCAAATTTAAACATTGCCGTTGCGCCAATCACCATAGGGAACGTAAAGGCGGCATACCCTGGTGAAAATGGCAATCGAAGCAACTTAAAGAAAGCAACGTAGACCAACATGGTCATGAACAGCGCCAGCGGGACCAAGGCACCGACAAGAATCAGGTTAGGCTCATCAAAAGCCGCCAGGTAACCGGCAAGTGTCAAGGATGCCGGCGCCCCCATGATTGCGATAGTGGGCAAGGCAGCCTGAGGAATACAATCCTTGAAAATCAGGCGATACATCATCAGGGGCAGTTTAATCAGGTAAGCCACCAGCCCGAAGTAGAAGATGGCATGAACCAGCGAATCATACCCCATGCCCTTACAGGTCACAGCGGCAACGATAATACCGACCGGCGGTACAAACCAGCTGGGCACCATATGCTCCATGCGGAACTCTCGTATCCGGTAAGCGGCAAAAAAGAACAGCAGTGCAATATGGACAGCGATCGCGGTCAACCATAAACCACGGGCAAATGCAGGTACATAAGGTAATAAAGCCGCAGCCACCACCATAGTCCCCATGGCAATAGTGGGCATGATACTACCGGCTACCGGATGAGAAATATCATCTTTTAACAGCTTGGAATTAACAGCAAACTTAGCCAGTACTAACAGAATAAAGAGACCGCCCAGGAAAGCGGCAAGCAGTTTTGACTGCTCAGCAAACCGGGGAACATAGAGTGCCCAGGTTCCACCCAAGCTGGCAGTCGCCAGACCAAGCCCCCCTAATGGGGTCGGGACATTCTTCAAGCGCTCCCGAAGAGGAACCTGTGTTGTCGACATTATACAACCGGGAGCATTTATATCAGCCATCACGAATTTACCTCGAAAGCGTTAATCCGGTGATCCTAATGCGCCATCCTGAATAAGAATATTCGATGTTTTAAATAGGCTGTATAAGTTATCCTTATTCTTAATTCGACAGCCTCTATTCAGCTCACGAAGCATCCCATGCATATTTCCCTGAGACAGCTTGAAGTCTTTACCGCCATCGCCAGGCACCAACAGGTACGGATCGCGGCGGAGTCTTTGCATATGTCCCAACCGGCTGCCAGCATGGCGCTGGCAGAGCTGGAAAAACAGTTGAATACGCGCCTGTTCGACCGTTACAGCAACCGGCTGACCCTTAACGACCAAGGCCAACGCATGCTGGCACTGGCCTGCGAACTGCTTGGTCGCGCCAATGACCTGGAAAACTTGTTCCTGCACGACAGCCATACCCTCTGCGGCAGCCTGTCCATTGGAAGCAGCCTGACCATTGGCAGTTATCTGTTGCCGAGCATTATCGCCACCATGCAGCAGGAATTTCCGGGTATTGACGGCCACTACAGCATTCAAAACTCAGAAAAAATCATCGACAAACTCCTGCGCCATGAACTGGATGCTGCACTGATTGAGGGGATCTGTCACCACCCCTCCATTGAAGTTGAACCCTGGCGGGAGGATAGACTTCTGATTGTGGCGTCGACGGATCACCCATTAACCAAAGAGCCAGGGTCCAGCGCACAACAACTCGCAGCCTATCCCTGGATTGTGAGGGAAACGGGTTCCGGCACCCGTGCACTATTTGATTACGCGATCGCCTCTAAACTCCCGAGAATTCAAATCCTCCTGGAACTGGAACAAACCGAGGCCATCAAGCAGGCGGTGATGGCCGGCCTGGGGCTCGCCTGCTTATCGGAGCTCGCCGTGACTGACGCCATCAATGAAGGAAAACTCAGTCTGATCGAGACCCCCTTCCTGGATTTGAAAAGGCACTTTTATCTACTGACACACCATAACCAGCACCGCAAACCAACACTGGAAGCCTTCCTGGGCCTTTGCCATTCCCACCGCTGATTTTCCCCATAGCCCTGCCAACCGTTCTACAGTTAACAGTAGAACGGAGGCAATGTATGGCTAAGGCAAGCGTTAATGGAACGGAACTCCATTTTGATGTGATTGGCGAAGGCAAGCCCTTACTGATGATCCATGGGCTTGCTTCCAGTATGGAGGACTGGCAACTGCAAATCCCCACGCTGAAAAAACAACATCAGCTAATTCTGGTGGATTTAAGGGGGCATGGAAAAACCGGTGCCGCTACGGATTACAGCATCCCGGTGATGGCAGATGATCTGCACCATCTTCTCGAAAGCCTGAAGATTGAAGCCTGCAACGTTATGGGTATCTCCATGGGTGGTATGGTGGCCATGGCTCTCGCCGCCAAATACCCGGTAAGGGTCGATCAGCTCATCCTGGTCAATACAGCAACATCCCTGCATCACACGACCCTGCCTTACCGAACGCTGCTGAAATTCCGGCGCTTAATGCCGCTGATTCCCATGCAAACGCTCGCCAAAATCATGGTGCATTCATTATTACCTGGTGACCACCTTCATCCCGTCAGAGAAGTCCTCTGGCAACGCTGGCAGCAGAACGATCCGCAGCTTCTGTCAAACTGTCTCGACAGCCTTATCGCCACGGACCTGTCTCTATGGTTACCGGACATATCCGCTGAAACACTCTTCATCCGTGGAGATCGGGACTTTTTTTCACTGTCCTCCGCCATGGCCTGCTGTAACGCGATTCCAGAAGCCAGGCTCCATACCATCAAAGATTCCGGACACGGCAGCCCCGCCGACCAGATGGTCGCCTTCAATGAAGCCGTAGAGCAATTCCTGTCACGCTGAGTGTTGAAGACGCCAGACAAGGTCGCTGATATAGTCTCGGCATGCATGACATTTTAACGACCCATCAAACACACGACGTCGTCCCTGAAACACGAACGGGACACAACCGTCTCGGCGCTTCATCCGACAAGGAGGCGCTCAGTCTGTTCCTGCGCCGTGCGGCACGCCGCTCCGATGAAACGCTACGCCGTTATACCCGTGAACTGGTAAGGTTCACCGCCTTCATTCGGAAGGAACTCATCAAAGGCTACGCCGACATGACGGTAGCCGATGTGGAAACCTACGTCCATTTCATTCAGGCCCCCTGGCCGCACTGGCGACAGCCGGGTATTGATCACAACAACGCACAAAAAGTGTATTTCCCGAACCCTGTCAAACCAGGTAAAAGCACTGACCAGATCATTACTGTCCTCAGTAGCTTTTTCAGCTACCTGCATACGACAGGTTATCTCCAGGGAAACCCGGTCAGTGGCTTTGACAAGACCGGTGAAAAGTTTGCTCGAGGTCATAGCGAGCCACGCTACTTCTTCGAAGATGAATGGCAGGCACTGCTAGATTCACTGGCCAGTTATCCGGAGAAAACCAAACGACAACAACAGGAAAAGGCGCGCCTGCACTATGTGATTGCGATTACTTACGGTGCTGCTCTGCGGCAGTCAGAACTCGCACAACACACCTGCAAGAATATTCGCACTGATAATCAGGGCGACCTGACCCTGGAGATACACGGCAAAGGGCGTCGACTGCGCACGCTGCCAGTCAACGAGCATATGCTTCAGGCCATTATTCAGTATCGTCGTTTTCATGGCTTGTCAGATTTTGCCAGAGACAGTTTTCCCCTGGCGCCCCAACTCTGCCCGTACACACCTGATGCAGAAAGTTACCGTTCCATGACTCCTCGCCAGATCAGGAAATGGTTTAGCCAGTTCATGGAATATTGTGCACGCTGTTCTGAACAGCACGATCCAGATCTTGCTAACCGGTTACGGGGTAAAACCTTTCATTCCCTGCGTCACACGGCGCTATCTCATCTGGCAAAAGTCATGGACATTGAAGACCTGTCCATTTTTGCCGGACACGAATCCATCACCACGACACAACAATATTACACACCCGAAAAACATCGACTAAAACAGCTGACACGTGACCATGGTCTTATGATAAGTCGCTAAAAATAAGGGTTATACCGCTATGAGCCTCAATTCATTTCGTGTATTATCGCCCGCCTTGCATCTTTGGCTGTAGTTATTTCCAGGACTCGACATGAACAAAAAAGAGCTGATTGAAGCAGTTGCTGAACAGGCAGATCTGCCCAAGAGCAAGGCCGAAATGGCCATCAATGCATTTTTGCATTCTACCCAGGAAGCCCTGGTTCGCGGTGAGTCCGTTCAGCTGATCGGCTTCGGTACCTTCGGTGTTGGCACCCGCTCTGCACGTAAGGGCCGTAACCCGCAGACTGGCGCCGAGATCGACATTCCTGCCGCTAAAATCCCCCAGTTCAAGGCGGGAAGCAAGCTGAAGGACGCGGTCAACAACTAATATTGTTGTCCGCAACAAAAAAAGCACCATGATGGTGCTTTTTTTGTATCTGACCGTTGTACTTCTTATTATTAATGCATCACGCGGATCACATCCAGCAACGCTTTCTTGTGACGTGGATTCAAACGCCCCAGCAGGCGGTTGATTTCATCATCCAGTTCATCATCAGCGATTTCATCGGTATTACTGGTGATGTACTGATTACCGCGTCCTGTCGCTATCCACTCAAACGACACACCCAATGTTTCAGAAATTTTGCGTAGGTTATCCAGGCTGGGACGGCTCATATCGGTTTCCCACTGAGCCAGCGCACTTCTGGATACCCCGATAAGATCAGCCAGCGCCTGTTGCGACAGCCGCTTCTCTCTTCGAGATTTTATCAATCGTATCATCAATGACATATTGCACTCCCTGACACCGTTAAAATAAAGAACTAATGTCACACCCAGCACCAAACCGGATCGCAGGATGCACACACAACAAAGCCAATGCCGAGATGTACACCACAAGTCCGTTAAATGGTGGTATTTCAGGGAAAACCCTTGAAAAACTCATGGAGCGAATGCAGTTCAGTCCTGCAAATCCTTATGCTTCATGTTGATCGTTGGCGAGCAGACTATGCTTGCTTATGGGATTAGAGGCTTATTGGATTAAAAAGTTCCGGTTAACAGGGCAATGTCACCCCTACTACTTTTGTAGCAAGGAAACCAAACACCTTTCTATCCGCCCAAAATCTAACCCTATTGATGCTGTCTGAAATGACAGGGAGGAGATCCAGTCTGATTTCCCCATGCCACATCATGGCGTTTCTCAATCAGACCACAAAGGGGAAAGTCCATTATGCGTTTAGCGGTTTTTTGTGGGGCTGCCGCAGGCAATCAGCCTGTTTATGCTGAAGCAGCCAGATTGACTGCCAATGAAATAGCCAAAAGAAATATAGAGTTGGTCTATGGCGGTGGCCATGTCGGCTTAATGGGGATTCTGGCAGACGCCACACTGGAGGCTGGAGGGTCGGTGATTGGTGTAATTCCTGAGTCACTTAAGGCCCGGGAACTGGCTCACCAGGGATTGACCCAGCTGCATGTTGTCAGAGATATGCATGAGCGCAAAGCCCTGATGGCTGATTTATCGGACGGTTTCATCGCCCTGCCTGGCGGCGCCGGAACCATGGAAGAGATTTTTGAAACCTGGACGTGGGGTATTCTTGGCTATCACCGCAAGCCCTGCGCCTTTTTCAATGTAGCCGGCTATTTTGACTTGCTGGCACAGTTCATTGCACATATGGAGCAGCAGGCATTTCTTGAACCATCCTATCGAAATATGCTGATTATTGATTCCCAGATCCAATCGCTCATCAACAACCTGATGACCTATCAACCACCAGAGATCAAATGGTCTTGATGGGATAGTGATGATTGCCTGTTGCATAGCAGGCCGCTCAGGCGTACAAAAGGCTAAACGGGATAAATGATTGTATATTATGTCTAATATTAAAACCGCCGCCAGACTTGCTGTAAGAGATACCGTCCTTTCACTGATTGATCATGCACGGCTCTTTTGTGACGCCGTTACCCATGATAGTGACCTGCCCGCATGGATTATGAAACAGGATCATCAACCCTCCGTTTCGGCACGGGAAAAAGCGGCGCATGACGCAACCTCCCTGACCTATCAGGATGATCAACAACGCCAACAAACTGTGAAACTCACAGGGCTCATCGGCATCTCAAGCAATACGCTGGAACTGGGGCATTCATTTAACCGGAGCAAGGCAGATTTCAAGGCAGCCATGCTGTATTACCGCCAATTGTTTGGTGAATCCATCAAAATGACAGACTTCAGCTCAAAGGAGTTACGGGATGGCTTACTGGGACACCTAAAAATCCAGCACCTTCACTTCGTTCAATGCTATCGCCAGGTCAAGCTGTTTGAAGAAGCGCCTGCACGCATCGGCTTCAGCTGGGCATCAGGCACACACGGCACAGTGAGACTAACCGCTGAAACAGCCATTCAGCACCTGAAAGACAAATTCACACCCAGCCAAGTGATAATAAGTGACATAAAACAACTGGAGCAGATGCCTAAAGAAGCCGTCGTTGTGATCAAGCGCCCACTTACGCCCCATCTACGGGCCAATCTAAGCTGGCCGGACAACATAGAGACGCTTAGACGGAGCGATAAAACACTTCGCACCCAATATCCGGGTCAAATCAATACGCCGCTGCCAGTGTTTATTCTGCTCAGCCCAGGACAACCCTTGCCGGAATTCAATGCCATCAAACCCTGGGTGGCCGGGATGAAACAAGACCGACTTCAACGCCGTGATACCTGCCTTGAAAAACTTTCAGACCATCCAGGCTCATTCCTCTATATACCACGACAGAAAGAGGCAACCACTTAAAGTAAGTGACTGACCTATCACTAATCGACAATCGAATCCTCTGAGAACCTACACTCAAGCGAATTGGCACTATCTGACCACTTGCTCTAATACTTTATTAATAAGGTAAAATTTATGAGCTGATGCTTCTACCATGACCATCACACTTGCCGGCATAAACCTTTTACTGGCCAGCATCGTTGTACTGTACATCGGGCTTTATCTCACCCGAAAAAGCCGGTTCCTACAGGAATACAATATTCCTGCCCCTGTCACTGGCGGCCTGCTCAGCAGTGTGCTGCTTACTCTCATTGCCAGTGAAACCTCACTCTCTTTCCATTTCGATCTCGAACTGAGAGATCTGTTGCTCCTGATGTTTTTCAGTACCGTCGGTCTTAATGCGCGTTTTAGTCTGTTACTCAGTGGTGGCAAAACACTGACGATCCTGCTCTTTGTCATGCTGGCATTCCTGATCCTGCAGAATACGACAGGGGTTCTTTTTGCCCTGTTACTGGATCAGGATCCCGTCAACGGCCTCCTGGCCGGCTCCATTGCCTTTGCAGGGGGGCACGGTACCGCCATCACCTGGGGCAGTTACTTTGAACAGAATGGCCATCTGGGCGCGCAGGAGTTTGGTCTTATTGCCGCTACCCTTGGGCTCATACTGGGCGGGACACTGGGAGGGCCGCTGGCTCACAACCTCATTAAGAAGCATTCACTGTATGGTAACCAGCACAGAACGCCTTATGTTATCGAATCCCAGTCACAAAAAGAGTATGTGCCAGTTGATATGACAGGCATCTTCCGGGTACTCCTTGAAATCAGCATTACCATCTGTGTGGGTCTCTATCTCCACCAGTGGCTGGAAAGCCAACAGATCATTCTGCCAGAGTTCCTCCCTGTACTGCTCATGGGCACCATCATTGCCAACCTGGGAACGGTGTATAAACGCCAATCAGATACAGGACTGCTATCACTCTGGGGGGATGTGTCGCTGGAGCTGTTTATTGCGATGAGCCTGTTGTCACTTCAGTTGGGGTTGCTGGCAAATACCGCTTCATCACTGATCATCATCACCATCGCACAAACGGTAATCAGTGTGCTGTTTGTCTATTTTATTGTTTTCCGGTTTGCTGGCAGGGATTACGACGCCGCCGTCATTTCTTCCGGATTTATCGGCTCAGGACTGGGCGCCACCCCCGTAGGCATGGCCAATGTGGAAACGATCACAAAAAAATTCGGACCTTCTCCAAAGGCACTACTGATCATTCCCCTGCTCGGCTCATTCTTTACGGATGTTTTAAATGCACTCGTGCTAAAGGGCTTCCTCGCTCTGCCATTCTTCCATTAGACTTCAAACGCGCTCATCCAGCCGCAACTGTTCGAATATCTGTTCAACAATAATCCATTCCTGATCCCAGAATTCCGGCACTGCCTCAAAACTCATGACATATAATGTGCCTGTCACCACATTGGCGATCAGCAGATTGAACTGCTGGGTTGGATTGTTGGCATTGGTATAATGGATAGCGGTTGCTGCCACACTTTTAAAAGCCCCCCCTTTTCGCTGCCAGGTTTCCAGCACGCGGGATGACTTGTATAAATCTTTCATGAAAAGGTCGAGATGCCTTTCAGCAGAAATGCCGGTACGGGACTCTGCCTGCTGCAACACATTGACCCGTACCCGAGGAGCGAGTGGCTGCTTATGCCGCCTTTTCGTAATCACAAACCGTACGGTATTATTGCTCTCTAACCGTTCAAACTCCCATCCATCAGGCACAAGAAAAGAGCACGTGACAAGTTCGCAGGATTCCCACTGATACCCTTTGGGTGGTTTGGCTGCATACGCCGACTGGTACCCAATAAGCGATGCAACGATGATAAAAACAAAAACAATCCCTTTACATCGCATTGGCTATCCATCCGGGATATGGCTCATTATTATTGGATTTAATGCTGTTGCTGCTACCAGTCTACTATGACGGCTTTAAGCTACTCAACTGCCGAAACATCAAAGCAATGGCTGGCGGAGGCTCACAGCGAAAGAAAAAAACCGGCAATCGCCGCACTCATCAGGTTAGACAGCGTACCTGCAATGACCGCCTTCAGCCCCATAGACGCAATATCATGACGTCGACTCGGCGCCAATACACCGAGCCCACCCAGCAATATGGCAATCGACGACAGGTTGGCAAAACCACACAGGGCAAAGGTAATAATGGCCTGACTGTGTGCCGACAACACATCTCGCATATTGATGAAATCAACATAAGCGACAAACTCATTCACGATGACCTTCTGACCAATCATACTGCCGGCCATGATGGCTTCATCCCAGGGAATACCGATAATAAAAGCAATGGGGGAAAAGAGATATCCAAGGATTTCCTGCAGGCTCAGATCCTCAAACCCAAACAGGTCTCCAATACTGCCAATGATGCCGTTCAGCAAAGCAATCAAGGCAATAAAAGCCAGTAGCATCGCTCCAACATTCACGGCCAGACGCATACCGGATGAAGCGCCGGTTGCGGCTGCATCAAGAAGATTGGCATGATCCTCCCGACTCAACTCTGTGACCGTGTCATTGGCCTGCGAGGTTTCCGGACAAATGACCTTAGCCATCAACAAACCGCCGGGCGCCGCCATAAAACTCGCTGCAATCAAGTATTTCAGCTCGACACCCAGGCTGGCATAGCCCGCAAGCACCGAACCCGCCACTGAAGCCAGCCCCCCGACCATGACTGCAAACAGTTCCGAACGCGTCATGGTGGCAATGTAAGGTTTTACCAGCAGCGGAGCCTCGGTTTGCCCTACAAAAATATTGCCTGTCGCAGATAAGGACTCCGTACGGCTGGTGCCTAATGCGCGCTGTAAGGCACCACCAATCAACTGGATAATTCGCTGCATGACGCCCAAGTGGTACAAAACAGAAATCAATGCAGAAAAGAAGATGATCATGGGGAGCACATTGATCGCGAAAACAAACCCTACTTTAAAACGCGCGAGATCACCAAAAACAAAGGTAATACCCTCATTGGCGTAATTCATCACCTGCTGGACTGCAGAAGATATGCCTCCCAAAACATCTTTTCCAAAGGGAATATAGAGAACAAATGCCCCAAAACAGGCCTGAATCAGAAATGCCCCTATTACCGTCCGCCAGTTTATGGATTTTCGGTCAGACGACAAAAGCCAAGCGATACCAACTAACACCAAAATACCTGCAAGACTGATCAGCATGCTCATGGATAAACACCCTGGGTCATTCGATTAAAGGGGGGGGATTACTGAAAGGGGTCAGTACAGGATAGGGTAAAATGGGAAAACAGGGCGGGAATATCGAATAAGCTGTCAGAAATGGCTGTAAGCTTTCAATTATAACGAGGGATTAGGGAGCTTGTCGGATTCAGGTAACGCACAATGCGTAGCCGACATAAACAGCGCCTTTAACTGCACAATGTCTTTTTCTTCATAAGCCACAAACATCCTATCGAGCAAGGCAGTAACCTCTGACCAGCTCATAACCGTTTCATTCGCACGGAAGATTTTCGGGTGGCGAGTCGGAGAAACCTGATCACCAATCAGCAATTCTTCATACAGTTTTTCACCCGGTCGCAGCCCCGTATGCACAATTTCAATATCCCCCTCAGGATAGTCTGCATCTTTTAGCGTCAACCCGGACAGTCTGACCATTTGCTGGGCAAGAGTCGTGATGTTGACCGGTGCGCCCATGTCTAGCACAAAGACTTCACCAGAATTATCCATGCCACCGGCCTGTATCACCAATTCGACCGCTTCACGAATCGTCATAAAATAACGATGCATGTCAGGATGTGTGACCGTCAGCGGCCCCCCGGCACAAATCTGGGTACGAAACAGCGGTACGACTGAACCGCTGGATCCAAGAACATTGCCAAACCGAACCATGGTGAATGATGTTCGATTGACGACAGTCGTATCAAAAACATCATCACGACTCCCAAAGTGGGCGGGCATTTTCACAGAGTATAATGTGATGAGATTCAGGCTGCTCACTGCCTGCAATACCATTTCCGCAACCCGTTTCGAGGCCCCCATGATGTTGGCAGGCCGAACAGCCTTATCGGATGAAATCAATATGAATCGTTGAACGTTTGCGATAATAGCTGCCTGAGCACAACACAGTGTGCCCAAAACGTTATTACGAAACGCTTCAAAAACATTATTTTCAATAATGGGGACATGCTTGTAGGCTGCAGCATGGTACACCGTTTCGACCTGATGTGTTGTCATGACATCAACGAGCTGCCTGGCGTCCGTGATGGTACCTAACACCGAAACAACCAAACCGCGACTGTCCAGTTTTACGCTTAACGCATTCATTACCTCGCCGGTTTCATAAAGCCCATACTCCGAATGATCAAACATAATCAATCGCCTGGGCTTGAGTGCCAATAACTGGCGGCATAATTCTGAACCAATAGAGCCCGCCGCACCAGTCACCATCACTACCTTATCTTTAACGGATTCTTCCAGCAGTGAATCGATCGCAGGGACTTCATCGCGTCCCAGAACATCTTCCACGCGAATATCACGCACGTCATTGATCGTGAACTTGCCACCAGCCAGCACTTTCAGCGACGGAATTGACTGGATTCTCAGCCCAGGTTTTTCAATACCCGCCACAATGCCAGCCAGCTTATGACGCGGCAGTGAAGGTAAAGCCAAAAACACATCACAACAATCATAGCGCTCAAGAACCTCTGTCAGACTGTCTGATTTGAAAATTCGACAACCGGAAACCGTTCGACCATGCAAAGCTTCATCGTCATCAAGCAATGCCACAGGATCATATTCATCACCAGAGCGTAAGGCTTCCATCAGCTGCACTCCAGCTGCGCCTGCTCCATAAATAAGCGCCGGTACATTTCTTGATAATGTAGAACGATGTTTTTTGCGTGTTAACCGATTAATTGTATTTAATCCAAGCAACCAGGAACGACTCAGATAACGATACGCTGCCATAATAACCAAAGTAAGCAAACTGAATAATATCGGTACCGTACGTGGAAAAACAACCGCTATTTTCAGTAGATAATAACAAGACATCATCACAACGACCATACACCCTGCCCCCTTAAATAAGGTCACAAAGTAATGAACATCCATATGACGCAAAAGCGCTTTGTACACACCAATATAACTGAATGCGATTAATGCTGATAATGTTGCCAACAGATATAAAGGTTGTGCGTCACCTAACGGATTAGCGCGATTAAAATCACCCAACCGAATACAAAGTGCCAACCAGAGAGAAAACCAAACCACAGCAATGTCAAGGCATACAAAAACACCATGCTTCACATCACGAGACAAACTCTCAACTGTTGTTTTTTTTAAACTCCATTGACTCAACATTTTTTCTCATTCAAGACAGACTGAACCAAACAAAAACCAATTTAACCATTAGGCATAAAATCAAATTTAAAATGAGGAATCCTCATTTTTATCATTATTAGAAACATGACGAACTTCTTTTTTAGAAACACATAAAGCAACTGGAAAAAAAAACAACAACCATTCCAGACCTGGCCTTGAAAGCATATTAAACGTATCTGTCAGCATCCCAATAAAACCAAATACCAATATACATCCCGCCATTAGCATATGTGGTTGATCTCTATGAGTGTATGATGTGATCATTCCCCATACAATTGTCGCAAGATAGAGAATTGCAGCAGGTATACCCCAGTAGAACGAAAGGCCAAGTACCATACTATGAGGATGCTTCATGATTCGCCCCTCTATGATTGGCCCAGGATATTCTGCAAAACTGCCATGCCCAAAGAACGGATACTTGGAAATATACTCTATAGTCGTTTCCCATATAGTAAAGCGACCGCTGAATCCATAAATGAATGCATTATTGATCAATGTCGCAATTTTTTGATTAAAAGAAAGTACCAGAGCACATCCGCAAGCCAGTAATACAAGTATCAGTTTTGACTTTCCAGGGCTATTAAGCAGCAAAAGTCCCATTACGGCCATCCCTACAAAAGCCACAAGCGGACCACGCGATCCAGAAAACAGAATAAATGCAAAAATAACAGAAATAGACGCAATGGCGATGAAAGTCATCCATTTACTTTTATATGAACCATTAATCAGACCTACCCAAAAGATAGTGGCAAACACACCATAATATAGCGCGGCTAAAATCGGACTTACAAGATAACCAAACTCCTCAATATCCAAGATTCCAACCCTGTAACCTTCAATACCAACAACCCTGATACCAATGGGCTGCTCTAATACTCCATAATGATAAACTAATGTTACCAGAGCAAAAAAAGTGGCTACGCACGCAGACAACAGAAATAATTTATGATTATTTTCACCATACAGCATAACCGTTCTTACAACATACAAATAGAGACAAACCGTAACCACACGCACCCATACAACTTCTTGACTGACCGTATCATTCAGAAAAAGTGAATTGATCACTATCCATAACAACAGAAAAGAAAGGAGTTTTTCTCCTATCGTCAGACCACGAAAGCATGAACGCGCGCCAAAGCGATAAAGATGAAGACAGAGAGAGAGCAAACCCGGAAAAAAACAAAAAATATATGTTTGCATGACATAATATTCAATAGAACCAACCCACAACATGCCAGTCATCTGAACAAACAAACCTAGAGGCAACACTTTTCTTTTTATCAATAGATCCAATTCATCAATTCGTGCGAACCGACCTTCATCCCCCCCTAAATTATCAGAGCCCTGCATATGCAATATGTTCTTTTGAAGAATATTTAAAATATCGATAGAAAAACAACTTAACTGTAAAAAGCACCAAACTATTACTATCTCATCACCGTACTATCCATTACTGTCTGAATTGCCAACTTTATTTTATTAACATCTTCAGTTGACATTGATGGGTGAATGGGAAAAGCCAGACTGGTTTCACCTAACCTTTTTGCCTGATACAAGTGTCCAGCTAATTTATAATGTTGGGACTCAAACAATGCCTCTCGATACAACTCAGGACATGCCCCTGTAAAACAGGGCACGCCCAGCGCATTAATTTCTTCCAGAACACGATCACGACTCCAACCTTTTTTGAGCTTTTCAGGTTCCACAAACAGGTAAAAGCGATAACCTGCATGTTCGATATTTTGAGGTATATCAGGTATTCGTAATGCGGCGAAACGAGAACAGACTGACGAAATCGATTGCATATTAGCCTGCCGTTTAGCAACCCAATCAGCAACACGTCCCAATTGAATACGCCCAATCGCTGCCTGCATCTCAGTCATTCGCCCATTGATCCCCAGAGAGTCATGTAACCAACGATACCCTTTACCTTTGGAGGTACAAGGCTCCAGGGCTTCTGGTGTCTTGCCGTGCTCCTTCAATGACCAGACAGCTTTGGCGAGTTGGACATCGTTCGTTGTCACCATGCCGCCTTCGCCTCCTGTTGTCATGATTTTATCCTGACAAAAAGACCAGGCAGCAATATGACCCAAGCCGCCCACTGGATGCCCCTTATAGAGGGCTCCATGGGCTTGGGCACAATCCTCAACGACAAAAACCCCTCTCGCGTGGGCAAGGGACAGAATCGGATCAATATCACAGGGCCAACCGGCCATATGAACGCAAATAATCGCCTTTGTGTGCTCAGTCAAAGCCGTTTCAATGGTCTTTGCTGTAATATTCTGACTATCCGGATCCACATCGGCAAAAACCGGGATAGCGCCACATCGCAGAATACAACTGGCAGACGCTACAAATGACCTCGGAGTGACAATCACCTCATCACCCTCACCTATACCTAGCGCCAGTAATGACAATTCAAGCGCCAATGTCCCATTCGCTAAAGCGACTGCATGTTCAACGCCAGTCCATTCCGCGAATTCCTGTTCAAATAAACGTATTTCATTCCCAGTCCAATAATTCACCTTATTAGACAAGAGAACCCTAGATACAGCCTGGGCTTCCTCTTCAGTGAACGACGGCCACGATGTAATCGGCATCAATCCTCCACATTTTTGTGATTGGGTTGTACTTTTTCACCAAGAAATTCCGGCATTGTGGTATCAGGTTCTGCACTGTCATGCATAATTCCCTTTCTCTGCATAACCCTAAGGACCGTCAAAAAAAGAATCTTCACATCCAGCCAGAACGAGACATGCTTCACATACCAAGTATCTAATATAAACTTTTCATTCCAGGACAACGTATTTCTTCCATTAATCTGAGCCCAGCCGGTGATACCCGGCATCGCCATCAGTCGCTGCTTTTGTTCATAGCTATATCGATCAACATAAGTCATCGGTAAAGGCCTCGGACCGACAAGACTCATATCCCCTCTGATCACGTTCCACAATTGAGGCAATTCATCCAGGCTGGTTTGGCGAAGCCAGTATCCAAGAGAGGTAATCCTAAGTGCATCATTATCCCCTTCCACGTCACCGGAAACAGGTTTCATCGTACGAAACTTATATAAAGTAAACGCTTTTCCTTTGAAACCTGCTCGCTTCTGCGTATAAATCAAAGGCCACCCATCGCCAATAAGAACAACCAAGGCAATAAGAACAATCATTGGCCATAAAATCAGGGATGCACAGAGAGAAACCAACAAATCGAAGCACCGCTTACTGTGAGAATATTTCATCCTTGTAATTCCCACTCTATATCAATCACCTAGGGAACCTGCGAGCAAGTAACGTTAAAGAAACACAGTGAATGAAAAGTTATTAATTCACTATTATCCAACCTGAAAATCACTCAGTTTCTTGCCATTGAAATCGATTTTCCGGCTTTCGGATACATTAACCCTGCATCCGAATCATTTGATCCAGTCTAACCATGTTTGCCAGAGCGAATAACATCGCCAGTTTGCCATCATTTTTCTGAAGTCCCCGATAACGGGCTTTGATAAACCCAAACTGGCATTTGATAATTCTGAAGTGATGTTCCACCTTGGCTCGGATGCTGGCTTTCAGGTATTCCGTTTTCAAAATGACTTTATTGATTCGAGGGTGTTTCCTGAGTCTCTTTAACTTGCCTGGTTGTTCGGCTATATGCCACTGTACAGCGTCTTTATTGAGCTCTTTCGCTTCTCGGCTCCTCTCGGCAAAGACAAACTGTTCATCACCGTGCAACAAGTTACTGGCTTGATTAAGGTCATGTTCATTGGCGGCTGTTGTCGCCAGACTATGGGTAAAACCTGTACGGGCATCGACACCTATATGCGCCTTCATACCGAAATACCACTGGTTACCCTTTCTGGTCTGGTGCATTTGGGGATCTCGCTGTCCCGTCTGATTCTTTGTGGATGTTGGAGCTTCGATGATCGTGGCATCGACTAGAGAGTCTTCTTTCAAAACGATACCAGACTCTGTCGGCCATTGGTTTACGTCCGGGAAAATAGCCGTGCCAGATTGTGAGCCTCCAGCAGGTGTCGAAAGTTCATAATGGTTGTGCGATCTGGAATTGCTTTATCCAGAGATAATCCGGCAAATAATCGCATGGACGCAATTTCATAAAGGGCATCTTCCATGGCCGGATCACTGAGGCTGTACCATTGTTGAAGGCAGTGTATTCGGAGCATGGTGGATAACGGGTAAGGTCTACGCCCATTACCGGGTTTGGGATAATGAGGCTCAATAATGGCCTCAAGACGATGCCATGGAATCAGTTTGTATACGGGCAAGAAACATTTCTTTGCGGGTCTGGCGACGCTTTTGAGTGAATTCAGCATCAGAAAAGCTGAGCTGTTGGTCCATGGCTAATCTCCGGCAAAGGCTGAGTGGAGATTAGCTTATTATTGGAGACTTAATCGCAGGTTCCCTAGTCAGTACGTCTGTCAAAGAAATCATAATACTAGCACACAGCATTTAATGAATAATGAGAAATTTTATTCCTTCCCCTGATATCATATCGCAGAGATCCTGCTTATTATTTACGACACATTCCATCATGAGTGTCTATATCACTTTCTATACATAACCCTTCATAAACAGATCTCAACTGCGCCAATACATTTTCCAACAAGTACTTATTAGTCACTTCAACAATCTCTTCCTCACTTACCATGTCAAATAGACTATTAACATATACTCTCTCAATGGATTCAACTGTCGCCTCAACATCGTCAACATCGAACAGCACACCATTAACACCTTCTTTAATAAGCTCCCTTGGACCCCGGGTATTGGTAGCCATAATAAATTTCCCACAAACCATAGCCTCTAACAAACATTTACCAAGCCCTTCTCTTTTTGAAAACAAACCTACGACATCAGACAAGTTAATTAACTCTTTAACATCACGCCGCCAACCTATCAGCATCACCTTGCTTTCCAGTCCAAGCGTTTTAATATTACCTTTGATCTCAGCCTCTAATGGGCCGCCCCCAGCCAATATAGCCTTTATATCTGGATACCGGTCCTTGAGCAAGCTCATCGCTCTGATTAACTGAATATGGTTTTTGTTCCTATTTAACTCCGCCAGTACCAAGATAACAAAATCATCATCGCCAAGACCTAATTCTTCCCTATATCCACTTTTATCAAAACACTCCAAGACATACTTTTCCTTTTCAATACCGACACCATCAATTTTACAAATTTTCCCACCAGCTCTTAATTTAAAATTACGGGCAACAGCATAATCTTCAGAGTTTATTGTTATTAAACCATCCGTCCATCTTGCCGCCAACTTCTCAGCAGGATAAAATAGCAGCCAGCTTATAGAAGGCCCACCCCTATAAAAATGAAATCCATGACACGTATACAACACTTTAAGATTCTTTTCTTTTCTTAACGCATACCTCGTTACAAAAGATGCGATCGGTGTATGAACATGAACCATGTCATATCTTTCATTTTCCTGAATAATCCTCATTTGCCTACATGCATCTAAATTCTTTAGGCTCACTGGATTTCTCTGAAATGCAACAGAAAAAACCTTAACTCCCACCCCAAGTAATTCTTCATCAACTTCATCCGTTACATTAGTGGCAATATCCACAACATACCCCTGCCCAACAAGGTATTGTATATGTGGCTTTAAAAAGGCATTTATAGTGCTGCTTACTGTCGTAACATAGAGTATTTTTATCATATTGCTCATTTATTCTTATATCACTCACCTAAAATCCCATACGACCACTTAAAAACCTCTACTCATTTAAGCAGGCTTGCCTTTTATTTCCAGAGCATCTCAAAATATAGACAAATAAAGCGCTCTAAAGCATTAAATAAACATACCTGATTACCACCATTCTTCAGCTATTTTTCGAGACTTCCAGATTCTACGTGGGATAGATGGCGCATAAGTATCTTCGCACTGACATCTAAAAATTGAATCAGCAGCTCTTATCTCCAGTCCATCAAGGCTTTTAGAGCATTCGTCTCTACAGTGGCTGATGAATGATGGTAATCAGGTAAACATATGCATTAAATACGTTCACACACTAAAGCCTATGCATTACTATTCCCCAGACTGAATCTAAAAAACATTTATTCATTCGCTTTAACATAAGCATTTACACAGCGATAACAGAAGACGACACCTATCAATTGAATAATAAAGATTGACCACGAAAAGAGATAAAGACTAGCTACAAATGCAATTCCTAGGTAGCTAGAAGCCATAACAATCAGCATAGCGACCACCAAAATCGTTCCATATACCATCATGTGATAGTACTGTCGATTCAGAATAAAAAAAACATGCGACAGAGTTTCATACATTATACTCATTGCCACACAGGGAATCAGTGCCATGGCAACATTAATCGCATCACTCCATACTTCTGAAAATAATAATTCTATTACTGGCCTGACCAAAAAGTAGCTCGCTGCCACATACAACATCATAATAAAAAACAACAACAACAACACACTCCGGAAAATCACTAAAAACTGCTCTTTCTGATGAATTACAGCAATCGCCTCTCGTCGAAATACAACACCCAAGCTTGTCGAAAGAAGTGTCAACGGGAAAAAAAGTAATTTACTTGCGATCATATAAAGACCGCCCGCATGATTTCCGTAAAAAACCGGTATTAACAAAGGCATTGCAAACCTTGAAACATCGCTTAACAGATCAGCCGGCAACTGATATAAAAACAACCTTCTATACTTGAAAAAAAATGAACGGCATACGCCAAAATCAATTACATTACCCTTCGCCTTTTTTTGAATCATGACAGAAAAACAGAATGGCAGGATAAATAGTCCCCAACTTGCCGCCTGCAAATCGAAGATCGGAATATGAATTTCAAAAAACACCGAGAAGGCTAACGCAACAAAAAAAAGAAGGGGAGGTATTATTCTTAGAATTGACAGTGTCATGTACCGACGTTGCACACTCAAGTAATGACCGATAGCCACAAGATGCCACAATGTCCCTAAAAATAGAATATAAAGGAAATCGCTACTCGATCGCTGCGAGAATAGCAGCATCAAGCAAAACAGAAAAAATAAAGTCGTAAAAGAGATTCGATTGCATATGCGATACGCTAATAGCGCCTTCTCCTCTCTTTCTTTAAGAATCCCCAGTTCCAGCCTGAAACAAAGCAAGCAGGCTAACAAATATCCCGATGAAAAAAGAAAATTATACTCTCCAACCTGCTCAGGCCCGTATCCCATACCAATCAGCGGTAGGGCGAGCAACATAATAAGCTGCCCTGCCACGGTCCCACCGGCAGTCATAGCAACGGGTTTCACAAGTTGAATAAGCTTCAAAAACGTCAACCTGAAAGTTCATCAGGCACGCTACCGCCCGTCGGCTCATGCGTATGCCGAAACAGCATCGGTCTGGTAGCGATCCAGTGGTCTCTGATAGACAGTTCTCTTCGACACCCGGACACCCTGAACAGATGCTGCTATCGCGCTCTACGTTCAAAAACGAAATCTATTAATTAAGTGATAGCCAAAAATACAAAAACTGACAGCCTCATGCTGATTCCCGGCAATAATATGGCGCCCTCTACTGTGGCGCACAGGCAAACCTGGCACCGGCTTTTCAGACTAAGCTTCATGGCTCACAGCATGTCCTGCGAGGAGTCGCCATGCCAACGAGCCATAATAAAATCGTCTTATTGACGAAATCGACTGTCGCCCTTTCCTTTGGTCTGTTTGCGCTGCTGGCAGGGATCAGCAACCTGCTGGATTTTGAATCAAATTACCAATTTGTCCGCCATGTCCTGGCCATGGATACGATGAAGCCTTTCTTTTCTCAGGTACTGATTGATTCAAGGGCTATCCACACATCCAGCGTGCACCTTGCGGCTTATTATTTGATTATTGCTACAGAGATTTTATCTGGGCTGCTCTGCCTGTCTGGCGCCATGACTCTGTTCAGCAGTCTGTTCTTGCAAGACAAGGTCGAGCTGGCGAAATCACTCTACAACGCGGGCGCCTGCCTGGCCTTTGCACTCTGGTATCTGGGGTTCTGCGTCATCGGTGGGGAATGGTTTGCCATGTGGGCAAATGAATGGGACGGGCTGATGACAGCCTACACGATCAGCACGTTCCTGCTGGCATCGCTGATATGGATCAACCAGCGATAGCCACTGAACAGCCGTTTGTGGCTATCTAAAGCCTTAATCAGGCCTTCCATTTGATACCGCAGCCGATACTGGGTTTCTGTACCATGCTGACCTGCTCTTTATTGACCAGCGCATCCATGGCACCACGCAAATCTGCCCCTGTGATCGGCTTGTTGTTTGAGGGTCGGGAGTCATCAAACTGCCCGCGATAGACGCAGGCAAGTGAGCGATCAAAGAGAAAAAAATCGGGAGTACACGTCGCGCCATAGGCTTTGGCAACGGCCTGTGATTCATCATAAAGATAGGGAAACACCAAACCCAGGGATTCCGCCATCGCCTTCATCTGTTCAGGACCGTCTTCCGGGTATTGATTCACATCATTGGCACTGATCGCCGCAATACCGATCCCCGCCCCGCGATAGTCCTGCCCCAGACGCGCCAATGCCGGGTATAAATGTTTGACAAAGGGGCAGTGATTACAAATAAACATCACCACTGCCCCTTTTTTACCTTTGATATCAGCCAGCGATAATGTTCGTCCTGATACCGTATCCGGCAGTTTAAACGCAGGTGCCTTTTTGCCTAAAGGCATCATTCCGGATTCAGTCAACGCCATGCCAACCCTCCTCTTTTCTGGCCGTCCATAAAACACTATAGAGCAGATCACTGGCCTGTAGAGAACACCGAAAAATGACGTTCAATGACAGTAATGACTGTCGTCATCATCCATTTCAAGCATGATTCATAGCGCAATTCTGCTATTATGGCGGGTTTGGTTTTTCTGTCGTTAGTACGCTTCAATCAGCCGCTAGCGACAATCGTTATGACAAGGCGCAACCGTCATGAAAAAAGCAGTCGTTATCTATTCCGGCGGGATGGATTCCTTTACCGTCCTCCACAAGGCCTTACGGGAAGGATATGAAGTCCACGCCCTTTCATTTGATTATGGGCAGCGCCATAAAAAGGAACTGGATTTCGCCAACGCTGTCTGCAAGCAGTTGCAGATCAGCCACAAAATCGTAGATATCACCGCAATTAACCAATTGTTGCAGGGATCATCCCTGACCTCAGACATTACCATTCCCGAAGGGGAATATTCGGTAGAGAACATGAAATCAACCGTGGTGCCGAACAGGAATATGATTCTGCTGTCCCTGGCCACCGGTTATGCCATTTCCCTGAAGGCCGGCGCGGTATTCTACGGTGCACACCATGACGATTCCGCCGTATACCCGGATTGTCGCCCCGAGTTTGTCCATGCGATCAACGAAGTCACCCAAATCGCTGACTGGAATCCGGTTGAAATAGTGGCCCCCTACCTCAACGCCAGCAAAAGCGACATTCTCAAAGACGGCCTGGCTATGGACCTGGACTACAGCCAGACCTGGACCTGCTACAACGGCCGCGAGAAAGCCTGTGGTCTTTGCGGCGCCTGCTATTCCCGTCTGAAAGCCTTTGAGGCACAAGGACAAATAGATCCACTGACCTACGAAGTTCACTGATGTACAGCGTCAAGGAAATCTTTTATACCCTGCAGGGCGAAGGCGCCCATACCGGTCGACCTGCCATATTTTGTCGATTCAGTGGCTGCAACCTCTGGAGCGGTCTGGAAAAACATCGCACAAATGCCATTTGCAACTTCTGCGATACCGATTTCCGCGGCACTGACGGACCGGGCGGTGGTCGCTTTGACACCGCTGAACAGCTCGCAGACACCCTGCTCAAGTACTGGCCTACCGGACAGACCGCTCGCCCCTTTGTGGTCTGCACCGGTGGCGAACCCTTGTTACAATTGGATCAGCCTCTGGCCGATGCCATGCATGAGAGGGACATTGAAATCGCACTGGAAACCAATGGCACCCTTGCTCCTCCGAGGGGGATTGACTGGGTTTGCGTGAGCCCAAAGGGTAAAGCAGACGTGGTCATTACCGAGTGTGACGAACTCAAGCTGGTCTACCCTCAGCAAGATGCCATGCCGGAACGCTTTGCTCATATCCGTGCGCAGTACTATTACCTGACCCCCGTTGCCGATCCGCACACTGGCAGCGATGCACGACTCTATCGGGACACGGTTACTGCAGAAACGATTGCTTATTGTCTGGCCCATCCTCAATGGCGCCTCAATCTGCAAAGCCATAAAGTCATCAATATCGCCTGACCCCCATCCGGCCTGATGACGCAAAATACGCCCCATCAGGCCATTGTTATCCAGCCAAAGTGTCGTTAGCATGGATGCTGTGCATCCAGCGTATTCATGGCGAGATAAAACAACAATAATGTCAGTCCGCGCAGTCATTTTACTCATGCTGGTTCTGGGTATTGTCACGAACTCTGCCCAGGCAAGGATCGAAGACAGGATACTTCGGGTTGCTTTGTTACCCGACAGCCACCTTCCTTATTACTCCGCCATGGAGAACCAGGCGGGCATTGTCCGCGAATTACTGGAACTGATTAGTGCCCGGGCGGATATTGCCTTCGAATCCCATTACTACCCCAGAAACCGCCAACTGAAAAAAATCGACAAGGGCGAGCTTGACCTGATGCCCTGGACGTCCGAACAGTGGCATCAAGAAAAACAGAACGTCTATTTCACCCGCCCTTTTGCAGAACACTGTAATGTGCTGCTGTTCAGAAAAGATCAAAGCCAGCCGGTGTACCACCCTCGCGACCTCTATGGACAGGTCGTTGGCACCATCCGCGATTATAGTTACCAGGGGCTGGACGACTATTTCAGGACTGGACTGATTACCCGCATCAACCTCAGAAATGAGCAACAGGTCTTCGATATGCTGATCAAGCGCCGTTATGACGTTGCCATTGCCGGAGAAACCCAGGCTCGCTACCTGATCAACCACTATTATCAGGACACCATTGAAACCGGCCCCACGCTCGACTGTGTCCCGGTTTCCATGATGTTCAGCGACCAGAAAGAAGCCTCCGGCAAACTGATCGACAGAATCCTCCAGCAGCTGAAGACAGAAGGGGAAATCCAGCGCCTGCTGCGCATCTGGCGTTAGTCCAGCCGCAGGCTTGCAGCCATGTAAACCTTGCCGGAGAATGGCGACATTCACCGATGATTTCCCGGAGCCTCTGTGTTCACCGTCTACCAATCCAACCAGCTCGACATCCTCAAGGAACTGCTGGTCGACAGAATCTGTCGCG
The DNA here is from genome assembly GCF_018263925.1 of Kistimonas asteriae. Lineage (GTDB taxonomy): Bacteria > Pseudomonadota > Gammaproteobacteria > Pseudomonadales > Endozoicomonadaceae > Kistimonas > Kistimonas asteriae. The sequence continues at coordinate 146,154 of NZ_JAEVHF010000012.1, read as the reverse complement.
AGCCTTTAGCGGATCCCTTTACCGATGAACAGATACTGGTCCAGAGTCCCGGCATGGCACAATGGCTGCGGCTGGAGCTGGCTTCATCACTGGGTATCGCCGCAGGCATTGCGTTCCCGCTTCCGGCCTCGTTTATCTGGCAAATGTTCACCCAGGTGCTGGAGGGTATTCCCAGGCGCTCGGCGTTCAACAAGGAAGCCATGGCCTGGAAAATCATCACATTGCTGCCTGAGCATTTGGACCTGCCAGACTTCGCGCCACTGCAGCAGTACCTGCGTGATGACGAATCCGGGCTTCGTCGCTACCAGCTGGCTGAAAAGATTGCTGATATCTATGACCAGTACCTGGTCTACCGGCCTGACTGGATCAGTGCCTGGGAACAGGGAGATGATCTTGAAACGATCACCGACGCTCAACCCTGGCAACCGACATTATGGCGATCCCTGGTAGAAAAAACGGAAACCTTGGGGCAACCGGCCTGGCACCGGGCCAATCTGTACCGCGAATTCATTCAAGCCCTGAAACAGGCTGGCCACAAACCCGCAGGCCTGCCTGACAGGGTCTTTGTCTTTGGCATATCCGCTCTACCTCCCCATTACGTCGAAGCCCTGGTCGCACTGGGCCAGCATTGCGATGTCCACATGATGGTGACCAATCCCTGCCAATACTTCTGGGGTGACATTCGTGACCCGAAATACCTGGCACGCCTCAATGCCCAGCGTTTCAACCGGGACGGGATGACACCGGAAAACTGTGATACCTTCAGCAATCCCCTGCTGGCCTCCATGGGCAAACTGGGGCGTGATTATCTCTACCAGTTGCAGGAACTGCCAGCGACCGAAATTGACGCCTTTGCAGCCCCCGATGACCACACCCTGCTCCATACTCTTCAGGCGGACATTCTGAATCTCCAGGATCGGGGGGAGCAGACCCAATGTACAGTGCCCGTTGCACCCATTGATCCGAACGACCGTTCGTTCATGATTCACGCCTGCTACAGCGCCCTTCGAGAAGTTGAGGTGTTGCATGACCAGCTGCTGGCACTGTTCCAGGCTGACACCACCCTGACACCCCGAGATATCGTGGTCATGGTGCCCGATATTGACCGGTACAGTCCGTTCATTCAGGCCGTGTTTGGCAGCGCCCCGGGCGAGCGTTTTATCCCATGGGCACTGTCAGACCGCAGCGCCAAGGCAGAGCACCCATTACTGAATGCCTTGATGCAGCTCCTGACACTCAACCAGAGCCGCTGCTCGGCGCCGGAACTGATGGAAATCCTGGAAACCCCGGCTGTCATGCGCCGTTTCAGCCTGGATACCAAAGGTTATGAAACCCTGCGTCACTGGGTCGAAAAATCCGGCATCCGCTGGGGACTGGATACCAAACACCAAACCGGACTGGCCCTGCCTGATCGCCACGAGAATACCTGGCTGTTCGGCCTGCAACGTATGCTACTGGGCTACGCCATGCCAGAGTCCGATGGACTCTATGGCGACATCCTGCCCTATGAGGCGATCCAGGGGTTGGATGCCGCCCTGTGTGGCCAGCTGGCTGACTATATCGAAGCCATCCGTCAATTGGCGGATGATCTTGAGCGCCCACGACCGGTTGATGACTGGATACAAACCCTCAACAACCTGCTGGATCAATTCTTTGAGCCAGACAGTGATGACGAACGCCCCCTCCAGCTGATCCGCACCAGTCTGGAAAACCTGCGTCAGCAACTGCTGGATGCCGGTTACAGCGACGACCTCAGTCGTGACATTCTGGTGGATTATCTGGCGGCGAAACTGGACAGTGAACGGGGCAGCCAACGCTTCCTGGCCGGACAGGTCAATTTCTGCACCCTGATGCCCATGCGTTCAATCCCCTTCAAGGTCGTCTGCCTGCTGGGCATGAATGACGGCGTGTATCCACGCAGTATCGCACCAGCCGGGTTTGACCTGATCGCACGCCACCCCCGCCGGGGTGATCGCTCTCGCCGCGATGATGACCGTTACCTGTTCCTTGAAGCCCTGTTATCCGCCGGGGAACGTTTCTATGTCAGTTATGTGGGTCGAAGCATTACCGATAACAGTGAACGTATTCCTTCCGTTCTGGTCACCGAATTGCTCAATTACTGCGAGCAGGGTTTCAAACTCAAGGGACAGCCAGAACACAGCATCACACCGTGGCTGATCACTGACCACCCCCTTCAGCCTTTCAGTCAGGAATATTTCAAACTGTCAGGGTCTTCCGATAACAAGGCATTGTTCAGCTTTGCCAGGGAATGGCTGTCAGCTGCGAAAGGTGAGGGAGCATCCACCCAACCGTTCCACACCGCCCCCCTCACGTCAGAGTCCACACCGGAAGCCATTGAGCTGACCGAGTTGCTGCGTTTTTACCGAAATCCCTGCCAGTATTTCTGCAACCGTCGACTCAAGGTCTGGTTCAATGACCAGGACGACATGCTCGACAGTGACGAACCGTTCAGCCTGGATCCGCTGGAATCTTACCAGTTAAGGGAATCGCTACTGGATGACTGGCTTGAGAGTGGCAATACCCGGAAAAGCGAGTCTCACAGCCGGGCCAGTGGGGCATTACCCCACGGCCATTTTGGACAATTAACGCTGGAAGAGCAGAAAGAATCCCTGAAGAACCTCGGCAGTTCACTGACTGGCGCATTAAATGAGCCCGCAGATGACCTTGAGATCAATATTGTCCTGAACACAGGGATACAGCTGACGGGATGGCTGAAGCAGTGTACCCGCAACGGCCTGGCCCGTTTCCGACCCGCCAAGCTCAAGCCCAAAGATTACCTGCGTTATTGGATCGAACATCTCTGCTATTGTGCCTGCGCAGAGTCACCGGCCAACACCGCGATATTTGGCACCGATAAGCAGGGTTATATCGCCGCCCTCTCGGCCGATGCCGCCAAACAACACCTCGAAACCCTGGTCGCCTGCTACCTCTCGGGACTCAGTGAACCACAGCCGTTGTTTCCAGCCACCGCCTGGGCCTGGCTGGAGGCCATCGTTGATGATGGGGCCATCAACCCGGCACAGTCCGATAAGGCAAAAGATAAAGCGCATACCACCTATTTCGGAGGCTTCAGACTTACCGGCGAATCGCAAGACCGCTATATCCAACGGATTTACCCGGAATTAAATGACACTGTGTTTGAACGCATGACACAACTTGCAGAAGACCTGCTATTGCCGGCCTGCAACGCCCTGGAGATCGACTGATGGCAACACTCACGACTGACAACCGTCGTCAGCCACCGGCTCCAGTCGCGTTGGGCGCCCTGACCTTCCCCCTGTTCGGCCGCCGGTTGATCGAGGCCAGTGCCGGCACTGGTAAAACCTACACCATCGCCAGCCTGTATCTGCGACTGCTATTGGGGCATGGTGACGAGAACACGGCGCACGAGCAGCCGCTAACGGTCGATAAAATTCTGGTAGTTACCTTTACCGAGGCCGCTACTGCCGAACTGCGGGATCGTATTCACGCCCGAATTCATGATGCCCGGCAGGCGTTTCTGTCTGGCCGTTCAGGCGATACCTTGACGCAGACCCTGCTCGACGCTTCGGACAATCACACGATCCAGGCCGAACGCCTGTTGCTGGCGGAACGGCAAATGGATGAAGCGGCCATCTTCACCATTCACGGTTTCTGTCAGCGCATGCTGAAACAGCATGCCTTTGAAAGCGGCACCCTGTTCAATTGCGAACTGGTCACCGATGAGTCTGACCTGCTGCATCAGGCCGTGGCCGACTATTGGCGTCACCGTTTTTATCCTGCGAATGCCTCGCTGTCCGCCACCCTCAAAAGCTACTGGAAGACGCCTGCTGACCTGCTGTCAGCCATACGTCCCTGGCTTGCCAGCCATGACTTAACCGTCAGAGCAGGCAGCGCCGACAGGCTTCAGGAACGGCATGATGAAGCCATTGAGGTTATCACTGCATTCAAACAAACGTGGCAAACTGCAGCCACCGATCTTGCTGACATCATCAAGCAATCCGGTGTCGATAAGCGCAGTTATTCCTCCAGAAACTTACCCCGCTGGCTTGAGGCTGTCTCTTCCTGGGCCGCCACGCCCACACAATCACTGGCAGTTCCTGAAGCTCTGGACAAATTCCGACAAGATATTCTGACGGAAAAAACAACCAAGGGAGCTCCGCCAGAGCATGAAGTATTCGTCGCCTGTTCCGATCTGCTGACAAATATTCCGGACTTCAGGGATGCCCTGCTGGCAGAAGCCCTGAGCAATGTGAAAGAACGTCTGCTCGCTCACAAATCGATGCACCGCGCCATGTCATTTGATGACCTGCTAACCCGGCTAGCGGCAGCACTGAATGATGCCGACAACCGCGATCTGGCCAAACGGCTCAACGCGCAGTACCCGGTTGCCATGATTGACGAGTTTCAGGACACTGATCCGCTGCAATATCAGATATTCAGTCATATCTATCCCGAGGCCGTCCCCGACGCGGAATCAACACGTTACAGCGGCCTGTTCATGATTGGCGATCCCAAACAGGCCATTTATGCGTTTCGCGGCGCCGATATTTTCACGTACATCGGCGCCCGACACAGTGTGGCTGATCACTACACCCTGGGCACCAACTGGCGTTCCACCAGCGCCATGGTTTCAGCCGTTAACCATGTATTTCAACAGGCCAGCGCCCCGTTTATCTACGACCAGGATATCCCTTTCCTTCCCGTGCATCCCTCACCCCATGCTGACCGGAAGGCATTGGAAGTTGATGGCAGGCAGATTCCCGCTCTCGCGTTCTGGCTGGATGAAAGCAGTGGCGAGGTGGTCAATAAAGGCACCTATGAAGACACCATGGCCCATGCCACCGCAACCCAGATCAACAACCTGCTGACAGCCGCCCAACAGGGACAATGCGGTATTGGTTCACCAGATAACCAGCAATCCCTGTCGCCCGGTGACATCGCCGTTCTGGTTCGTACCGGCACCCAGGGGAGAATGATTCGTGACGCGCTGGCACGGCAAAACATCGACAGCGTTTACCTGAGCGGTGGCGACAGCGTGTTTGCCACGACCGAAGCCGCTGATTTACAGCTAATCCTGTCAGCGTGCCTGAACCCGACCGATGATCGCACCCTGCGTGCCGCACTGGCTTGCCCGTTATTCAATCTCAATGCAGAACAACTGGATCAGTTAAACCATGACGAACGCGCCTGGGAACAGGCGGTTGATGAATTTTCGCACTATCGACAACTCTGGCAGCAACAAGGCGTGCTGGCCATGCTCAGGCGGTTACTGGTACGACGTCAGGTAGCGGAACAACTGCTGGCCTCACCATTGGGCGAACGTCGACTGACGGACTTTCTGCATCTCGGCGAACTCCTGGCGTCGGCCAGTCAGGAAGTGAACAACCCACACGCCCTGTTGCGCTGGTTATCTGACCATCGGGTTGAGCCCAATCATCGTGCAGAAGAACAGCAGCAACACCTGGAAAGTGACCGTAAGCTGGTACAGATTGTCACCATACATAAATCCAAGGGGCTTGAATACAATGTTGTGTTTCTGCCATTTATCTGTACCTGGCGGGAGCAGGACCAGGCCTTCTACCATGATGATGCCCAACAGGCCATTCTCGATCTGACCAACAAGCCGGACGCACTGAAAAAAGCCGACAATGAACGTCTGGCAGAAGATCTCCGCTTACTTTATGTTGCCCTGACCCGCCCGGTACATACCTGCTATATCGGCTTGGCACCGGTCAGTAAGGGCGGCAGAGGTAAAATATCGGACTTGCACCGCATGGCGATCGGCTACCTGCTGCAGGGAACGGATACCGGTGGACTCACTCTGCTGAAAAAAAAGCTGGAAGCTCTGACAAACGACAACCCCAATATTTCCGTATCCCCTCCCCCAAGCGAACAACTGCCTCTCTATCGGCCTGCCCTTGATGATACGTCTGAACTGAGCAGCTCAGCGTTTGACGGCCACATAGAACGCAACTGGTGGGTCACCAGCTACTCTGCACTCTCCCAGCACAGCACACAGGCTGCGCCGGTCAAGGCTGATACGCCAGACGCCAGTCTGGAAGAACCTGGGCTTGATATTGATGCCAGTACAGACAGTCCTGATACCGATGTCACTGAACCGGTTGCCGTCCCGGATGAACACTCCATTTTCACCTTCCCTCGGGGCGCACAGGCCGGTACGTTTCTGCATAGCCTGTTTGAACAGATCTCGTTCCCGACAGCCAGCGGCCCTGACCACCAGCAGTTTATTCGGGAACAACTGCTACTGAGCGGATACGATGAAGCCTGGCAACCCATTGCCGAACAACTGGTTAACGATGTACTGGATTGCCCGCTTAATGATTCAGACCTGAAACTCCGCGCCATCAACGATGACCGGCGTCGGGTGGAGATGGCTTTTTTCCTGCCTATGGCAAGGATTGACGCACCGTCTATCAACCGCATTATCCGTACCGGTGACCCTCTGTCATCTGACGCTGGACTGCTCAATTTCCAGCAGGTTCAGGGCATGCTCAAGGGGTTTATTGACCTTGTTTTTGAGCACAATGGCCGCTACTACGTGCTCGACTACAAATCCAATCACCTGGGCTATACCGCTGCTGACTATTCACAGGATGCCATGCGTCACGCCATGATCGAACACCGCTATGACTTCCAGTACCAGCTCTATACGCTAGCCCTGCATCGTCTGCTGTCCATTCGCCTGCCTGACTATGATTACGCGAAACATATGGGAGGTGTCTTTTATCTCTTCCTGAGAGGGATGCTATCCGGTAACACCAGCAGAAACGGTGTCTATCACTGCCGCCCCTCACTGTCGTTGATTTCACAGCTTGATGAACTGTTCAGCCAGGGCATTGCGCCCAGAGGAGAGCAGACATGCTGAAAGCATTATCAGTACTGGTCGAGACGGGGCATATTCGTGCACTGGATTACCAATTCGCACGGTTTCTCACGTCACTCTACGACCATGATCTACTGGCACTGACCGGCGCACTGGTCAGCCACCAGCTCGGCCATGGCAATGTCTGCCTGAAGCTGGATGAACTCGATGTCACTCACCTGTTTGGCTGTAATGCGTCCGAAAGCCGTCAACTGATCGAAAAATCGGGAACTATGCCAAACGCATGGTTAGACACACTGAAAACCATGCCAATCATCACCGATGGCAACACAGCGTCCCCCCTGGTACTACAGGATAACCGCCTTTACCTCCGTCGCTACTGGCTCTACGAGAAAGCCGTCAGCGACTGGCTGGCCAGCTGCCAAAACACGCCGGTTAACCTATCGGGAATGCAAGAGGCACTCTCCAGGCTGTTTACCCGAAACTATACCCTTGTCCGTCAGCAGCTAAGCTCTCTCGCTGTCGATGACATCCGCCAGCAACTCATCAAATGGCTTGATATTGAAAAGCCAGAACAGATTGACTGGGATGCGGTTGCTTCGGCGATTCAAGCCGATCAGTGGCAAGCGTTGGATCAGTTGATTCCTGAGACAACTTGCCTCAACTGGCAGAAAGTTGCCGCTGCAGTCGCTGCCATGCGACGGTTTGCGGTCATCAGTGGCGGTCCCGGTACAGGGAAAACGACAACGGTTACTCGCCTGCTCGCCCTGCTGGTTGAGCAAGGCATCGCTCAGGGGAAAGTACCGGATATACGACTCGTTGCCCCGACCGGGAAAGCGGCTGCCCGACTGACGGAGTCCATCGGCAATGCCCGTAGCCAACTGCATTGCAGTGAAGCGGCTCTACAGGGCATCCCGACGATGGCAAGCACGCTCCACCGACTGCTCGGCGTGATTCCTAACCAGCCCGGCTTCAAACATAACCAGCAAAACCGGTTACACCTCGACATCCTGGTGGTCGACGAAGCCTCCATGGTGGACCTGCCCCTGATGGCGCGGTTACTGGAAGCCTTGCCGGATCATGCCCGCCTGATTCTACTGGGAGACAGAGATCAGCTGTCGTCTGTTGAGGCAGGCAGTGTCCTCGGCGACATCTGTAGCTTTGCCAGTGAAGGCTACAGCCTCGCCCAATGTGAGCAATTACAGCAGCTAACCGGTTTTAACCTCTCATCGTTCCAGCAGAGCGGAGGGACCAGCCTGCGCGACAGTCTGTGTTTGCTGCGTAAAAGCTACCGTTTCGATGCACGCTCAGGTATTGGACAACTGGCAAGTGCGGTCAACAGTGGCGAACCATCACACGTTAGCGCGTTATCGGATAGCAACTACTCCGATATCAGACTCCATACGAAGGGAGAAAAAGACTATCCCTACCTGATGACACTGGCGCTTGAAGGTTATCGTCACTATTTGAACGAAATCATCCAGAAAGGGGAACCTGAGGCAGCTATTGCTGCCTTCAACCGATTCAGAGTGTTATGTGCCGTTCGTGAGGGGCGCTACGGTGTTGTCGGTTTGAATCTGGCGATCAGCCAAACTCTGGCGTCTGCCGGATTGATAAGAACCGATGCGCCATGGTATGCCGGTCGCCCGGTATTGATTACCCGCAATGACCACAGCCTTGGCCTGTATAATGGCGATATAGGCATCACGCTGCCGGACGACTCTGGACGCTTACGGGTTGCCTTTGAAATGCCGGATCGCACCATCCGTACCTTCCTTCCAAGTCGCCTGCCTGAGCACGAAACGGTCTTTGCCATGACCATTCATAAAAGCCAGGGGTCGGAATTTGAACATACCGTGATGGTTCTTCCCGATCAGGCGGGACCTGTGTTGACCCGGGAACTGGTCTATACCGGTATTACCCGAGCCAAAAAACAACTGGATCTCTTCGCCTGCCAGCCTATTTTAGAGCAGGCCATCTGCCGCGCGACCGTACGTGATTCTGGCTTGGCTGCACGCCTGGCCACACTCTGATCAATCAGTAAAAAGGCTATTCAGCAACAGGGCTGAATAGCCTTTGAATGCACGCAACGGTTATTACGCTGCGGCTCAGAGATAGAGCCTGATCAAACGAAAGGTCGTCACAAGCACGCCAAGCGTTGCCAGCAAGAAAAACAGCGCCAGCAACCAATAACCAAAGCGCTTGATTTTCAGTAGCTGCCGTCGGAAAAAATGGGGACACTCTTCCGGTTTTTCAGGAATGTGCTGGAAATTGGCGATTAACATGAAACCGGTCAGAGACCACAAGATGCCAACCAACCCGAACATAAACATCGGACTGGTTTCCAGTAACACCGACTGAAACAACGCTGCGCAAACAGCCAGTAACGATCCAAAAAGCACCAGGAATAACAGTGGCTTCCACGGCGTCAGTCGGATCGCGAGGCGACTCAGTTTCTCAAGCATGCTGATGGTTTTTCGTCCTGAATCTGCCCAATCGGCAGGGTGTCGGGTGCCAGCGCCAATGCATCGCGAATCACTTCGATGCCCACCCCCGCTCGATGTGCATTCTCGCTGAGATAGCGACGGAAGCGGCGAGCACCGGGTTGACCATTAAACAGGCCCAATACATGACGGGTGATATGATTGAGATGACTGCCATTGGCAAGACACTGCTCAATATAGGGAAACATGGCTTCCATTACGGCATGTCGGGTCAGTAGCGTTTCAGATACGTTTTCTGATTGTCCGTAGAGAATACTGTCAACGTCTGCCAGCAACCAGGGGTTCTGATAAGCTTCCCGCCCCACCATCACACCATCGACATGCTGTAAATGCGCCTGGGTCTCAGCGATTGTTTTAACCCCACCGTTTAAAATAATTTCCAGGTCTGGAAAGGTTTCCTTTAAGCGATAAACAACGTCATACCGCAGTGGCGGAATATCGCGGTTTTCTTTCGGGCTCAACCCTTCCAGAATCGCAATGCGGGCATGGACAATAAAGGTTTTACAACCCGCTTCAGCCACCTGCCCGACAAAATCCACCAGCGCTTCCCAGGAATCCCGGCCATTGATACCAATGCGGTGTTTCACGGTGACAGGCATATCGCCCCTGTCACGCATGGCCTTCACACAGTCAGCAACGGTTTCGGGCTCCGCCATCAGGCAGGCACCGATCCGGCCATTCTGCACGCGATCACTGGGGCAGCCGACATTCAGGTTGACCTCGTCATACCCCCATTGTTCTGCATAGTGCGCACATTCCGCCAGGGCTTTTGGATCATTGCCCCCCAACTGCAGGGCAACAGGGTGCTCCTCCGGATGAAAATCCAGAAAGCGGTTTCGATCACCGTGGATCAGGGCACCGGTTGTGACCATTTCGGTATACAGTAGAGCCGACCGGGAAATCTGGCGCAGAAAATAGCGACAGTGACGGTCCGTCCAATCCATCATGGGGGCTACAGAAAACAGGCGGGAAGGTTCGTTATGCGCGTTCACAGTCATCCGGCGATTGAGGTTACAACTAAAAACCGGTGATTATATCGTCAACTGCCGTTGGAACCTATACAACTGACAGGTTACAGCACTGCAAACCAGAACCGTAAATTGAACACAATACCATTCCTGGATAAGCACATTCCGTTACCCGACTCCCGTAATGCAATGATAGACTGCGCGTTTTGACAAGATAACTGCCGATCAGCATGCCTACAGAACTCGACCAATTACGCGCCATTACCACCGTGGTGGCGGACACCGGTGATATTGAAGCCATCCGCAAGTTCAAACCACAGGATGCCACGACTAACCCGACCCTGCTGCTGAAGGCCGCCACCATGCCTCAGTACCAGTCTCTCGTCAAAGCGGCGATCTGCTGGGGGCAGGAACACGGTCGCAGCGCTGAGGAGAAAGTGGCATTTACCACTGACAAGCTCGCTGTGCTGATTGGCAGTGAGATTGTCAGTATCATCCCCGGCCGTATTTCAACGGAAGTCGATGCCCGTCTATCGTTCAATACCGCTGCAACCATCGAACGCGCCCATCGTCTGATTGAGCTTTACCAGGTCGCCGGCGTCCCTTCAGAGCGGGTACTGATCAAGATCGCCGCCACCTGGGAAGGCATTCGTGCCGCCGAGCATCTTGAGAAAGAAGGCATCCAGACTAACCTGACCCTGCTGTTCAGCTTTGCCCAGGCGGTTGCCTGTGCCGAAGCCGGTGTATTCCTGATTTCTCCCTTTGTCGGCAGAATTCTGGACTGGTACAAACAACAGAGCGGGCGCGACAGTTATCTGCCCCATGAAGATCCGGGCGTGCAGTCGGTTACGCGTATCTTCAATTATTACAAGACCCATGGTTACAAAACGGTGGTGATGGGAGCGAGCTTCCGTAATGTCGATGAGATTCGGGAACTGGCTGGCTGTGATCGCCTGACCATCAGTCCTTCGCTGCTGGAAACACTAAGCGCCAGTGAAGCGCCGCTCACGGTCAAACTGGATGCCAGCCAACCGGTCTGCCAGGAAGAAAAAATCAGTCTGTCCGAGGCAGAGTTCCGCTGGGCAATGAATCAGGATGCCATGGCGACCGAAAAGCTGGCAGAAGGCATCCGCAACTTTGCCAAGGATCAAGTCACGCTTGAAGAAACCCTGAAAGGCATGGTCTGACCAATGTGCTGATAACAGAAAGCCCGCGTAATAGCGGGCTTTCTGTTATCAGGGAGGACGTAGCGTTTACCGAGCGTCATTTTCTAATGAACGTACGAGATCGTGGAACACCACGCGATTTTCTTCGTTTAAGTTCATCAACTCCCGGTGAGCTGCCAGCACTTTTTCTCTCGCAGCCTTCTCACTGCATTCGACACTGGGCAGATCCCGCAGCAGCTGGGCGCCATCCTGCCCTTCCTTGACAATCACAAAGACCTTGTCGAATCCCATACTCAACAGGATGCGATTGATATCCTCGTTCGAGGAGATAATCGTAGGAATCATCCCAAACCGCTTCCGGGCCTGGATGGACAACTTGGCGAGCAGTCCAAGCGACGTGCTGTCAATGCCTTCCGTTTCTGTCAGGTCCACCAGAATGGACTTGAAGCCTTCCTGGGCCAAGACATGCTCCAGCGCCTTGTCGAGGGTAGTGCAGAGCGTCATCCGCACATCACCCACGAACTTCAGGACATAGGTGCCGGCATTCTCGGCAAACTGAATCTTTCCTGCACTCATTCTGTTGTATTAGCCAGTACCAGCAGGGCGATATCATCCGGCGTCTCATGGATGTCTTCCAGGTTGAGCCGGCTCATCAATGCCTCTGCCGTCGTAGCACCCTCACTAATCACCGATAACAGATAATCTTCTTTTTCCTTCAGTGTCTTTTGGGGAAGCACTTCCAGAATACCGTCGGAGAACACAGTTAAAGAGAAGTCCCGGGGCAAGTCAATGGTCACATCCTCAAAACTGGCATCTTCGAAGAGACCAACCGGCAACCCCTTACCCTCAATAAGAACCGTTTTATCACGACTGGCCAGTATCGGAAAAGGATAATGACCACCAAATGCATAGGTCAGTGTATGCGCCCGGGTATCGACAATACCGCCAAACACGGTCACGTGCTTGCCAAGCCCTGTTGTCAGCAGCCCCTGATTCAGGTACTTCAGAACATAGGAGGGCTTGACCACACCCTGCTTAGATTTAGATCGGTATTCCTGCAACAAGGTCAGGAACATATTTTTCAGCAATACCGTGACAAACGCAGACGAAGCCCCATGTCCGGAAACATCCGCCAGATAGAAACCAAAACTGTGGTCACTGACCGGGAAATAATCGACAAAATCCCCGCTCAGGTAGAGGGAGGGATAAATCTTGTAGTCCAGCTGATAGCCCTGGAAGGCAAACGGCGTCGGCGGCAGCATCTTCAGCTGGACCTGACGACCGGCTTTCTGATCGGCCCGCAATACGTCCAGACTCTCTTTCAGGGACTGAATGGCCTCTTCCAGGCTTTCCCGGTATTTTCGGTTCTGTGCCGCCAGATCAGCACTGTCGAGAGCACGCTTGATCGCGTATTCCAGCACTTCCAGATCGACAATCGGCTTAATGATATAGTCACTGGCACCCAACCGCAGGGCTTCCACCACATCCGCCATCACCCCGGCGCCGGACACCACAATAAACGGCGTTTCCGGCGAGATTTCATGGACTTTTCTCAGCAGTGCCAGACCATCCATGCGCGGCATACGGAGATCACATAACACCAGATCTGGCTGACATTCTGAAAAAACCGCCAGCCCGGTTTCACCATTGTCCGCCTGCAGGATTTCGAAACCGCTGTCTTCGAGATAGGCAACAATACTGTCCCGCACGATAGCGTCGTCATCAATCACCAGGAGTCGGCTGCTTCCTGCAGTCATGCTTTTTCCTTGTTCAAACGAAACAGATACCCGGTATCCACTAACAACTCACATTGCCCCGATGCTGCTGAACGCTGGCCCATTGGCTGTAACCGTCCGGTTGTAGGAAGTATCGCTAAGGGATTCTATGAAATTACCTGCTAAGGCCCTTGCCTGCAAGCAGGATTATACTCTAGCGCAAAACCCATAAAAAAGGCCGGTCACCCGGCCTTTTTTATGCTGACAGTTATCACTAAAAATCGTCTTCCGGCACTTCACCGGTAATCATGAACTGGCGACTCTGCAGATACGCATCCCGAATAAACACGTACTTATCACCAACAATCAAACCCTCAGCGCCGCGAAGCCGGTTGCGGGTATCAAGAATGTCCAGCGTATGAATCGCCATAAACTCCGGGCTCCACCATTCCAGGCTGTTGGTGGGGTTCAACTCAAGGTCAGGCACAAAACCAACGGTTGAACGTGCTGTTCTTGGCCCATAGAACGGCAAAACCACATAGGGGCCGGAGGGCACATGCCAGCGAGCCAGGGTCAACCCAAAATCCTGGTAACGGCGTTCAATGCCCAGCTCCGTGGCGACATCCAGCATACCCAGCATGCCGATGGTTGAGTTGATCACAAAACGGCCACTGGTAGCAGCTGCATCGCCGATCCGGAGTTGAAGTACCGCATTCACGAGGTTACGGACTTCCCCCAGATTATGGAAGAATGATGTCACCAGCCCCTGGACAGGTTCAGGGGTGACTTTGTCATACCCCCTGGCGGCCGGATCAAGAATCCACTGGTCCATTTTTTCATTAAAATGGAATACTTTCCGGTTCATCGTTTCCAGCGGGTCATCGTAGGACACCGGCTCATAGGCACTGGCCAACTGAGTAGCCAACGCCAGCATCACGGCGGATGTCCACCGAAGACAGGCAAGACGCATGATTTCTCCCAAAATGATTACGACTATCGTTAGATGAATAACTTAATTATACCTGTCGTGCAGGTCATGAACATTGGCGTTATCCCATACATCGAATGAAAGCACTGTCAGTCAAGGATTTGACAGCGTAACCGCCTTTAAGCCCCCATTACACGGGTAATAACAACTACAAACGCTATCCGGATCACTGACATTCAGTACGTTACTGCATGATTAAGCCCCGGCAATGCGCGATAGCGTGTCAGATCCTCGGGGCGATCAACATCCCATAAGGTATCCAACGCCTGCCAGCTGGCCTTCGCTTCCTGTAAGCGGCTACGGGTTTGCTCTAGCACCTGATCAGTCCCCCAGTCTATGCGTTCGAACACGGCCGGTATAAACCGTCGCATACCCAGTAACACATAACCGCCATCTTCCGCAGGCCCCAGCACCACATCCGAAGTTTCCAGTGCAGCCATTGCCGATTCAAGGTACTCCCGCGTCAGAACCGGGCAGTCGCTCCCCAGAAAGAGTACCTTTTGAGTCTCACCGACAAGATTCATCCTGGCCGCATGAGCCATGCGCTCGCCAAGATTTCCTTCACACTGCAATTGATACGACCAACGGTCGAAAAGTGCAGGAAATGGCCCTTTCATGCCGGCCCAGAGCTGCAGGGGGGCCAGCTGCCATTGCACCAACTGCAGTCCAACCCGGCGCAATAGCGAGGTATGGACTGAACAGGCGCCGTCCTCACCCACAGCCGGGATCAAGCGGGTCTTAACCCGTCCCGGTAACGGTGGTTTGGCAAACAGCAGGATTCGAGCATCAGGGTGGGTAAACATGACTGTCCCTAGTTGTCAGTGATCAGGCAGCGCCTTTTCCTTGGGTACGGTACGACTTGGCCAGCCTTTCCGGTGCAACACCGGCATAATACTGCAATCGGAGTCGCCACATCAGCAGGACAGTTGTCAGGATGCCATGTTTTTCCCAACGCCGACTGTCTGTGACCACACAGGCCTTCAGGCAATGCGGTCGCTGAATCTTAATCAGTCGCCGCGAAAGTTCAAGGTCTTCCATCAACGGGATAGGCGCATAGCCTTCCAGCCGATTAAACAGGGTGGTAGAAACAAACATTCCCTGATCACCTGATGCAATCCCCGTGAGCCTGGATCGCCAGCTTATCATCCGTTCAATGATTCGAAACAAGCCATGCCGCCCGGTCAACCTGACATCAAATCGCCCCCACCCTTCACCTGTACTCAGGCAATTAGTTATCAGCATATCCGCATCCAGCGGCAACGTAGTATCGGCATGAAGAAACAGCAAACCATCACCCGTTGCAACCGCTGCACCAGCATTCATCTGTAGACTGCGCCCTTTTGGCGCAGTGACCGCCTGATCGACCAGCCCTTCCGCCAAGTGGAGGGTCTCATCATCACTTCCACCATCTACCAGAATCAGCTCATGCCCGACGACCCTGAAGTGCTGCAGCCCAGCCAGCTTTTGCCGTAAGACCGATGCTTCATTCAATACCGGGATAATAATCGACAACTTCATGGTTAAGGAGGGTTCCATCCGAGCGATAATACACAGACACCAACAAGAGAAGCTATTGCTGAAAAGCCATATAATCGTCTATGATAGCGACGCATCTGGATGAGCGACAACAGCTATATGTGCTTAACTGTATAGACGTTAGTTCACGCAATGTCCCTATAGTTCAACCGGATAGAACAGCCGCCTCCTAAGCGGCCGATCCAGGTTCGAGTCCTGGTAGGGACGCCAACAAAATCAGACGTCGTTTATCGCTGCCATTTCACGCTTCCCAAAACATACTTGTTATCAATAAGTACTCAAATATGCTTGGCTTGGCCAGACAATATCGCACGCTGGTCTGTTGCACCGGTTAACACGGCGTATTTGGCTTCTTCAATCTGTTTCTGGATATCCGCCATCATTTTTTCTTCAGCTTCCGTATCCCTCACAAACTGAGCGAACCATTTCTGAAAGGCTGCCGGCGACATAGCCTCATTACCCTCTACAGGTGATGCTGCCTCAGAGGACGCCTCGTCTGAAGACTCATACCCGGCGGAATGCAACACGGCATCATGCAAGAAGACAGCAGCGACATCCTGGCTATGGGCCTTACGGTCAATGACCTTGATCAGATCATTATGAACAGTTTCACTGATAACACCGCTGGCCATTAATTCATCAGCCTGAGCCTTCAGTTCTAACTTTTTAGCCTCAGTGTCTTTCAAGGGGATCCCGTGGGGTGACACTCGCGGTGAAAAGGCTCGCTCATAGTCGTCCTGGAATTTTTCAATAGCGACTGAGCCTTCCTCACCATAGCGCTCCTGGTAATAGTGTTTGATTTCAGTATTCACGATATCAAGACGATGCTTGGCACTCTCAGCCTGCTGGATGCCACTCACCATCAAAGGAATACCAATGGGTCCCAATAAAGCACCAAACACCGCCTTAACAACCCCACAGGACTTGTCTTCCTGCGCACCATCCAGTCGCTCCAGCAACTCGACGGTCTTTTGCGCACTTTTTTCCTCTTTGCGCGCCTTGAGATCTTCCAGGATCTCAACCTGATTTTTAATCTCAAGATCTTCCTTTTCAGCTTTTAACCCATTCAGTAATGACTCCAACTGATCCGGCGACAAGGTACCAAGATAACTCACATCGGTTGACGTTGGCGGAGCCAGCACAAGGCGTCCGCCATCCTGGCGCACACCACCACCCACAGAGTTTTCAGATACCTGCCCAAAGCTCAACCCCTGCCCAAGATTGCCTGCCGAAACCGTTGTCCGCTCAATCTGTCCGGGCGCAATTTCATCCTGGGGCCTGACCGGTTGATTGCCCGATGTCCCATCAATTCTTGCCATCAGTCTGCCTCCTGCATTGCCTGCAATAGCTGTTCAGCCAGTCCTTGCTCAGCACGCAATTGCGACTGATTGCCACAGGCATGGATAGCCCGTTCAAACATCTGCTGCGCCCGCCCCGGATCACCGGATGCCTCGTAGACCGAGCCAAGCGCCAGCAATGCGTGGGGATTCTGATGATCCAGCACAACCGCCTGTTCCAGCAGCGCTAAAGCACTGTCTGAATCTCCCAATGCAAACCGGCAACAGCCCAACCCTTGCAGGTAACGGGGCTCTGTGTGGTCATGCATACCCAGAAACAAAAACAGCGATTCAGCTTCGGCCACATGCCCGGCTTCATAGCGGGCATAGGCTATGGCGTGTATTGCCTCCAGCAGCTGAGGATCAAACTGCTTGTGACTCGCAATGGTTTCACCATCCTTCAAACGCCCTAACAGTGGCGCATCAACGCCTAATGACGCTAATAATCCTCTTACCCCCGTCATTCAACGCACCTCCCTGGCAGACTTGCATAACGGCTGATTCATATAAGGATATGTAGGCAGATGACCCTCAAGCTGATTAAAACGAAATCGCCCGGTGGCTCGCTATTTCCAAATGCAATATTGATGCTGGTTTCAGCATCCTATGGCACTGAATAGACCTGATTAAAATAAGCGTATTCATCATTCATAACGAAAAATAACGTTCTTCTAAACAACTACGTCTTTTCTATCCATTGACGGTACAACAATATTCAAACCCGACGGAAACGGGCACAATAAGAACAACAATAAACAGACCGATTCGAATCCATAAGAACAAAGCAGGAGTCAAACCATGCGATCCCTGACAACCGCACTCGCCCTTGGCTGCATGGCATTTATGCTTTCCGCCTGCTCCAGCCTGCCTGACAACAATCTGGCCAGTTACGCAATGACCACCGGTGTCCAGAAACCATTCGACATCAATCACTATAATGCTGCCGTCTATGAGCCAGTGTACGTTCCCCGTGAGGATCCGCTGGTACCCAAGAGGGATGCAGCCTATACACGCCTCGAGAACGTGATCAAAGCGACACTTGAAAGCAAAGGCCTGCATGAAGGGGAAATGACAGAACACACCATCCGGGTCAGATTCGGTCTTGCCTCTGAATACCTGCTGAGTGATGCAGAACTGGCTTCGGCCATGGGTCTCAACCCGGGGCTGGTCACCAGCCAGGAAGACAGCAAGCTAACCATCGGGATTACCTTGATCCGGGCTGACACAGACGAGGTCCTATGGAATGGTGCACTACAAGGGGTCATGCTTAAAGGGCTTGACCCGGAACAACGGGACCAGCGACTCAAACAGGCTGTCGCGACACTGTTAAGCTCACTGTAAATAAAACAATAGCTGATGGCAGAAGCAAACCTCTGCCATCACGTTCCTCAACAATCAGCCATTAATCGCTTCATAAACCGTGAATCCATCCCGCTTTGCCAAAACGTGGCAATGACCAAAAACCGTTTCAATAATCGGCGGGTAACGCAGAAAGCTGTTAGCCACAATCCGCAGGCGCCCCTTGGGCTTCAATAACGACTTAGATGCTTTAAGGAATTGCTCTGTTGTTTCATACTGCGTTTTCACCCCTTCGTGAAAGGGCGGATTGGAAACAATCGCATTAAAACGTCCACGGACGCTTTCCAACCCATTACTGGCAATAACAGCTACAGGATCAACATCGTTAATTCGGCACGTTTCCCGGGTCGCAGCCAATGCCATGGCGTCATTATCAAGCAAGGACAAACGGATACCCGGAAACCGCTTCGCCAACCAGGCGCCAACAACGCCAGAGCCACAACCAAAATCGAGAACATCACCTTTAAAGCCCGCTTCCATGGTTTCCAGCAGTAATCGAGTGCCTACATCCAGACGACCATGATTGAATACGCCGGGCAACGTCTCCGCCATGATACAAACATCATGCACAACCTCCTCAAACGAGGCTTTCCAGTCGTTAATGACAAACGGTGACGGTTTATCCACGGGGGTTAACACATACAGCGAACAGTGCCGGGCAGAATCAATTTTCTCGACATCACCATACGCCGCCAGCCGTTTTTGCCAGGACTTGATGCCGCTCCCGTTTTCACCTACCAACAGCAAGCGACCATTGTCCGTTAACAGGGGCAAACTCATGGCCAAAAGATAGCTCATGAATTCCCGGCTTTTCTGCAAATACAGAATAACGGTATCCGGTTTTTCTTCCGGGGCGGGAATACATTCGCCATAGGCGATGCATGCGTCACTGACGCCGAGATCCACCAGCCGTGAGCGAACCGCCTCACTGGTGGTAAAGACGTTAACTGACACCGAACCCTGCTGGCACAGCCGGGGTACAAAGCCATCATTTTCTGGCTGAATCACGAGAATACGTTCAGCCTCCAGCACATCACTGTTCTTAACCAGCAACTGGCTGGGATTCGTCAGCACATTCATTCCGTATCCTGTCATCTCGCCTTGAAAACCATCGCAACCTGCACAGGCCATAATAACAACCCAAAAAAGGCGCCGTTTTATAACCGATCCAGACAGCGCACACAAACGCGAACGGATAAACAACGCGTTACGTAGAATGACGAATTCAGCTAAACCGAAGGCTCAGCTATAGTTGCCGGTATTTATACCGCGTCCGCGTCAGAGATTTCCCCATGCCACAGAAACCCATCCTGGTCGGTATTGCCGGCGCTTCAGCTTCCGGAAAAAGCCTGCTGGCTGAAACCCTGGTTGAAGAACTGAAAAGCGAACACCTCAGCGTGATCTCCGAGGATTCCTATTACAAGGACCAGTCGCACCTGAGTATGGATGAACGCGTTCTGACCAACTACGACCACCCAGACGCGATCGATCACAACCTGATGCTGCAACATCTCCAGATGCTCAAGCAAGGGAAAGCCATCCAGGTCCCGACCTACGATTATTCTATCCATAACCGCACCAGCGAAACCCGCACCGTACGCCCTTCACGGGTGGTGATTTATGAAGGGATCCTGCTGTTTGTCAATCCGGATGTGCGCAAGCAGTTTGACCTGCGCTTCTACATGGATACGCCGCTCGACATCTGCCTGATTCGCCGCCTTCAGCGGGATATTGTCACCCGCGGACGGGATATGGAATCCGTCATCAGCCAATACATGGAAACGGTCCGGCCGATGTTCCAGCAGTTTATTGAGCCCTCACGCCAGCATGCCGACCTGATCATTCCCCGGGGCGGCAAAAACCGTATTGCCATGGATCTCATCAAGACCAAGATCAACACTTTGATCAACTGATCCTGCCGCCACCGAGTCAACCGGTGCACACGCCAAAGCGTCGCACCGGTATCAGCCCTGCAACCACTCAAACAGCTCAAGTTCCATACAATTTTCCACAATCCTGGAGATATGTGGAAATGAACGCATATCGATATCCAGCCGACCCGCGGTAACGACCAGCGGTGCCAGTATCAGGTCCGCCAGGGTTATCTGCTCACCAAAACAGTAAGTCCCCGTCTGAGCCTGGTGAGCCAGCATGAATTCAAGCCGTGCCAGACCGGTTTCCAGCCAGTGGCAAAACCAGAGCGCCTGCTCTTCACGGGGTATTTGCAAACGGTTTTCCATATAGCCTGAGACCCGCGCATGGGCGTAGGGTTGGATATCACTGAAAATCAGCTGGGAAAAACTACGAACCCTGGCACGCACCAGGGGCTGTTCCGGCAATAACGCCGGCTCAGGATAGACATCCTCAAGGTATTCAAGGATTGCCATGGCCTGTGTCAGCTGCTGGTCCCCCGTATCCAGTACCGGAGATTCATGCGCCCCTCCCTGGTAATGCAGCCCTGCCAGCGCCTCCGTGTCTGACTCAGCCATAACGTGATCGATATCCTTGAACAGCAACGCCAGCCTGACCATCTGATCAGCAGGTGATACATTGCGGCTATACAGTTTCATCGCGGTACTCCTTGACAGCAGCCTGTACGATAAACATTCAGCCTTCATCCTCATTAGAAGACCATGGCAGGCGCCGGTTAAAAACTTTACAACGCACAGTAATTCACTGATACTCCGCCCGTATAAGTGTCAGGCCAGATCAGTCAGGCTTGGCAATGACTTATACGCTGAATAGCCGGATTATAGTGCGCTATAAGCCGGAAAGACTGATGGCTGCCAACGACGACACCAGCCCAACGTAAAAGGCACAGAACTGTTCATGCGTGTAGAAAACGATATCAAGCTCGGCTTCAAGGATGTCCTGATTCGCCCCAAGCGATCCACCCTGAAGAGCCGGTCCCAGGTCGATCTGAACCGCACTTTCCGCTTTATGCATTCCGGACGCGAGTGGCGTGGCGTCCCCGTCATCGCGGCCAATATGGATACCGTGGGCACCTTCGAAATGGCGAGTGCACTGGCTCAGCATGGCATGCTCACCGCCATTCACAAGCATTACACCGAAGAGCAGTGGAACGAATACCTCAATGATGCGGCGGATGACTTTTATCACCGTATCATGATCAGCAGCGGTACCTCCGACAGTGATTTTGAAAAACTGAACCGCATCCTGACAGCCCAACCAAAGCTCTATTTCATCTGCATTGACGTTGCCAATGGCTACTCTGAACACTTTGTCGCCTTTGTTGCCAAAGTGCGCAAGGCATGGCCTGACAAAGTCATTATTGCCGGTAACGTCGTCACCGGCGAAATGGTAGAAGAGCTGTTACTGGGCGGGGCCGACGTCGTTAAAGTTGGTATTGGTCCTGGCTCCGTCTGTACTACCCGGGTCAAAACAGGTGTTGGTTACCCGCAGCTTTCAGCTGTCATAGAGTGCGCCGATGCGGCACACGGCCTGGGCGGCCAGATTATTTCCGATGGCGGCTGCACCTGTGCCGGCGATGTCGCCAAGGCCTTTGGTGGCGGCGCCGATTTTGTCATGATCGGCGGCATACTGGCTGGTCACGATGAGTCTGGCGGTGAACTGATTGAAGAAGACGGGGAACAGTTCAAGCTGTTCTACGGCATGAGTTCCGCCACTGCCATGGACAAGCACAGTGGTGGCGTGGCTGAATATCGCGCCTCTGAAGGCAAGACCGTCAAGATTCCCTACCGCGGTCCGATTGCCATCACCATTCAGGACATTCTTGGCGGCACCCGCTCTGCCTGCACCTATGTTGGCGCAGCCCAGCTGAAGGAGCTGACCAAGCGCACTACCTTCATTCGTGTTCAGGAGCAGGAAAACCGAATCTACACTTGATTCTGAACAGATAGAAAAAAGGCGATCTGATGATCGCCTTTTTTATTTTGCTTAATAAATTGCCTGAATACCCTTATTAAGAAAGATGCGCTGAAGATCCCGCAGCAGCTCTTCAGAGGGTGGTGTGACCTCTTCAAGCTCATAGATATCTTTCATCAGATCCCATTTATGCTTACCCAGCGAATGGTAAGGCAGCAACTCAACCCTCTCGATATTATCCATGGGCGCAATGAACTCAGCCAGTTGCTCGGCATAAACAGGATCTGTTGTATAACCCTCAACAACCACATATCGGACCCAGGTCGGCTTATTGATCTCCTGGAGATAACGGGCAAAGTCGAGCACACGCTCATTGCCAACATACGTCAGTTTCCGATGCAGGTCGTTGTCCATATGCTTGATATCAAGCATCACAAGGTCGGTTTGCTCAAGCATCTCGACAATGGGATTGGTCATGCCTTTGACATAACCATTAGTATCCAGACAGGTGTGAATCCCTTCCTTACGGCAGGCACGGAAGAGTTCAGTAACGAACTCTGGCTGAAGACTGGGCTGACCACCACTGACGGTGACTCCGCCTGACAGGAAATGCTTTACAGCACGGATCTTTTCCATCAGCTCGCCGACCGACACCACCTCCCCGTCTTTCATACCCCAGGTATCGCGGTTATGGCAGTACCGGCAGCGCATGACACAGCCCTGCGTGAAAACAACAAACCGGATACCCGGTCCATCAACAGTTCCAAATGAGTCAGTTGAGTGAATTCTGCCCAGCATGCCTGCTCCAGATAATGAGGTATGTCACGTCGACATCGTTGTTGTCTGGTTTTTCCGCGCCAGTCAGGCGAAAACACAGGCTGCAGACGGAGACAACAGTGCCGCAAGAATCAAATCTATTTGGGGATACTAAATAGTTTTTTAGGTTTTACTATCTGTACTAGCACCTAAGCAGAACAAGCTCACAGGAAGAGAGGACAAGGCTGGCAGCGTATTTCTACCCAGCAGGAACAGGAATCACTGCCTTGTTAAATCCATTTCATAGACGACAACTATCATTTTATTCATTTAGCGTATAAAGACAGAAAAAATCCCAAAAAAACAAGAAAAATCAACTCCAATTTAAGTAAACCTACCTATATTAGCTCTACTGGCCATTTACTAGTATTCGACCCATAACGATTTTAATAGACACAGGATTCCCTTCGCTGGAGCGATATAATGAGCAAATACATGTATACCACGGTTTACGAAGAGTTTACTGGTATCAAGCCTCCCGAACCTAAAGAACACAAACCCAAAAGAAAGCGTGGTTACGGACACCCTTACCGTATGCGCCTGAATATGCAAAACAATACGGCTTCAGGCAATGAAAAACCGCAGCGTCATTTCAGTAATGAGTCAATGCCCCTGGAGAGCAGCGACTATAGCACCGCTTCTGACAGCTACATGGTCAATCCCGCAAGACCGAGACAAGAGGAATCTCATTTCTCAATGAGTGATGCCGCACCGCGCGTTACTTACAAGAAAAGACGTCATGTTGACCATGATGTCCGCTTCTAACCACATGCCATTCATCTGATAGCTTTTCACGCACGAAAACCCTGAACGACATACCAGGCTACGACTCTTGATTCTCAATTGAACTGAACGTTCTAGACGACACTGAATGTACACTCTTCGTATCATAACGAAGCAGTGATAACACGGTGATGAATCACCTGTTGGTAACAGCAATGGAAAATCTATCGGAAGACACGTGTAACCGCCGAAAGACGGCGGCTACACGTTAAAGGTTGGGTTAACCCAAAACGTACTTGATCATAACACCTGCCGCCACCGCTGAGCCGATAACACCGGCAACATTGGGGCCCATGGCATGCATAAGCAGGAAGTTCTGGGGATTGGCTTCCAGCCCGACCTTGTTAGACACCCGGGCAGCCATCGGTACTGCGGAAACCCCTGCAGAACCAATCAGCGGATTCACCTTGTTCTTGCTGATCAGGTTCATGCCCTTGGCCATCAAAACACCACTGGCCGTACCAATACAGAACGCCACAATACCCAGACTCAGGATACCCAGCGTTTCAGCCTGCAGGAACTTGTCTGCCACAAGCTTGGAACCGACTGATAACCCCAGGAAAATGGTGACCACATTGATCAGAGCATTCTGTGCCGTGTCAGACAGTCGATCCACAACCCCACACTCACGCATCAGATTACCGAAGCAGAACATCCCCAACAGCGGTGCCGCATCCGGCAATAGCAGAGCCACCAGAACCAGCAACACCAGCGGAAAGACGATTTTCTCACGCTTGCTGACCGGGCGCAGCTGCGTCATGGTGATGCGACGTTCTTCCGCCGTCGTCAAAGCCCGCATAATCGGCGGCTGAATCAGCGGCACCAGTGCCATATAGGAATAGGCGGATACCGCAATGGCCCCCAGCAGTTCCGGCGCCAGCATGCTGGACACATAGATCGCTGTTGGACCATCAGCACCACCGATGATGCCGATCGCGGCAGACTGTGCAATAGAGAAATCCATCACGCCCAGCGCTGTCATCCCCAATGCCCCCAGTATCGTCGCAAAGATACCAAACTGTGCCGCAGCCCCCAGGAACAGGGTACGGGGATTGGCCAACAGCGGACCAAAGTCCGTCATCGCACCAACACCCATGAAAATCACCAGCGGCGCAATACCGCTGGCAATGGCTACGGAGTAGAACTGGTAGAGCATACCGTTACTGTACGTCAGGTTCTGCGCCATCTGTGACGCAGCCAGCTGGATCTCAGCCGGGGCAGAATTGTAGACGTCCATCAGTTGCTTGACGGATTCAAACCCTACCCCAAGCACACCCGCCATCGCCTCAATGTGAGCCGGATTCGCCTTGTGGATCAGTTGCTCTACTGCCGAGTAGGCCAACCCTGCTTCGGGAATGTTGGCGAGAATACCGCCTACCCCGATTGGCACCAGCAACAACGGCTCAAAGTTTTTCCGTATCGCGAGAAACAGCAGACCGAAGCCCACCATAATCATCACGAACTGTCCCAGGGTCAGGTTATAGAGCCCCGACCCGTACAGGAGCGTTAACAGCTTATCCATAGTGCACTCCTCAGGCCAGCATTAGCAGCGTATCGCCAACAACAACGGAATCACCTTCCTTCACGGATACTGACCCCACAGTCCCGGTACAGGGCGCACGCACCTCGGTTTCCATTTTCATGGCTTCCAGGATAATAAGCACATCCCCTTCCTGAACCTGCTGACCGGGCTGAACATGCACTTTCCAGATGTTCCCCGCCAACGGTGCCGGCATGGGCTCGCCGCCGGTTACCGGCGCGCTAGCAGTGGCCGCCTGACTACCCGGAGCCACTGATACCGGTTTGATACCGGAGATATCCCCGCCATCGGTCACTTCGACCACATAGTCCTGACCGCTCACAGTGACGGTGTACACTTCCGGCTTATCGGATTCACGTGCCACCAGCTCCTGCCCCGTCGGCGCAGGCTCAAAGGCATCAGGATTGCCACGATTTTCCAGGAACTTCAGACCAATCTGCGGGAACAAGGTGACCGTCAGCACATCATCAATGGCATGCTCTGCCAATGTGATGCCTTTCTCCTTGACCTGGGTATTAACCTCTTCGGTCAATCGCGCCATTTCAGGCTCAAGCACATCGGCCGGGCGGCAGGTAATGGGCGCTGCACCATCCAGCACCCGGGTCTGCAGCTCATGGTTGAACGCTGCCGGTGCTGCACCGTATTCACCCTTGAGAATGCCCTGCGTTTCTTTGGAGATGGTCTTGTAACGCTCGCCAGTGAGGACGTTCAAAACGGCCTGAGTACCAACGATCTGCGATGTCGGCGTCACCAGCGGGATATGGCCCAGGTCTTCACGTACCCGGGGAATCTCTTTCAGCACGTCATCGAATTTATCGGCAGCGCCCTGCTCCTTGAGCTGACTTTCCATGTTGGTCAGCATGCCACCCGGCACCTGGGCCACCAGGATGCGGGAGTCAATGCCACGCAGCGCACCTTCAAATTTGGCGTATTTCTTCCGCACTTCCCGGAAATAAGCCGCAACCTCTTCCAGGGCGTTAATATTCAGGCCGGTATCGCGATCTGTGCCCTGCAGCGCTGCAACAATGGATTCGGTCGGCGAATGACCATAGGTCATCGACATGGACGAAATCGCGGTATCAACACGGTCAACACCGGCTTCAATCGCCTTCAGAAGGGTCATGGATGAGAGACCGGCAGTGGCGTGACAATGCAAATGAATATCCAGATTGGTTTCCGCCTTCAGACGGGACACCAGCTCATAGGCATCATAAGGCGTGAGTATACCGGCCATATCCTTGATACAGAGCGAGTCGGCCGCCATATCCTCAACACGCTTGGCCAGATCAACCCACATACTGGTGTTATGCACGGGACTTGTCGTATAGGAAATGGTGCCCTGTGCATGGGCGCCCTGCGTCTTGACCGCCTTCATGGCCTGCTGCAGGTTGCGAGGATCATTCATCGCATCGAAGACACGGAACACATCCATGCCGTTAGCAACAGCACGCTCAACAAAGGTATCGACGACATCATCCGCGTAATGGCGGTAGCCCAACAGGTTCTGACCACGGAGCAGCATCTGCTGTTTCGTGTTGGGCATGGCCTTCTTCAACGCACGGAGGCGCTCCCACGGATCTTCACCCAGGAAACGGATGCAGCTGTCAAAGGTCGCACCACCCCAGGTTTCCAGGGACCAGAAACCGATCTGGTCCAGTTTTTCAGCGATGGGCAGCATGTCCTCAAGGCGCAAACGGGTTGCAAAAAGAGATTGATGCGCATCGCGCAGCACCACATCAGTAATGCCTAGCGGTTTCTTGTTCTCAGACATTCGGTAACACTCCCCCTTGACTCGTTAACCTGACTACTGGCGACGCGCGCGATGCTGCTGAACCGCTTCATGAATCACGGCGAGCAGTACCGGATCACTTGCAGGGTCACCGACTGTCGCAACAGGAACCCTGGCAACAGCAGGTTCGGGCTCCTCCGGCTTCGTGGCCTGAATGATTTTTGACATGACACTGGTCGCAAAGACCAGAAGGGTAAGGAATACGAAGACAAAGCCCATGCCGAACAGCATCAGGTTCACGCCTTCGCTCATGAGATCCGCTGGAGACATGGCGCTTCCTTATTTCGTTGTTATCGTTCGAGCTCCGGGGACTATACGACACCAGACACACGACGTTTCACTTATTACACGGTCTTGAATTTCGGGGCCATTTTACCCGAATACCGGGGGCACGCAATATTGGCCGTATTTATACTTATCGATTGAGCATTTATTTCCATGATTCATGTCATGAATAGTGCAATGAGTCGCCACGCATTCACATGACATCAACCGTATCAATGACAGTTGTCTGTTTTTACAGGAGTGATAGAGTACCGCCCTTTTCCGCCACAGGAACGGTAACTGCCGATGCGACTTGTCCTCGCCCCGATGGAAGGGGTTGTCGATTACCTGATGCGCCAGCTACTGACAGATAACGGCGCCTTTGATCTCTGTGTGACGGAATTTATCCGGATCACCAACACCCTGCTCCCTGAAGCGGTTTTTCTGCGACTATGCCCCGAACTCAAACACGGTGGCCACACGCGCTCAGGCACACCGGTTTTCATCCAGCTACTGGGTAATGACCCTGTCACCATGGCTGATAATGCCGCCCGCGCCGCAGAACTGGGAGCACTCGGTATCGATATTAACTTTGGCTGCCCAGCTAAAACGGTGAATCGCCACAAAGGCGGAGCCGCCCTGCTAAAAGAACCGGAAACCCTGCACCGCATCGTTCAGTCTGTTCGTCAGGCCGTTCCTGAACACATACCGGTCACGGCAAAAATGCGGCTCGGGTTCGAAGACAAATCCCTGGCCATAGAGAATGCTGTCGCCATTGAGTCGGCCGGTGCTGACACTCTGACAATTCATGCCCGCACCAAGGTTGAAGGCTACCGACCACCGGCCCACTGGGAATGGATTGCCAAAATACGTGAACACGTCTCACTGCATATCATCGCTAATGGCGAGATCTGGTCCATTGACGACTATCAACGCTGCCAAGCCGCCAGTGGTTGCAGTGATATCATGATTGGTCGCGGTGCGATCGCCCAACCCCTGCTCGCCAGCCGACTTAAATCCCTGCAGGATACTGACAGCAGCATGCCTGACTGGCTCGAAACCCGTGCATTACTGGTACAATTCGCCCAAACGGTACTCCACAGCCCCCAGGAATACCTTGAGCACTGCAACATCCGCGAACCTGGCCGCTACCTGGCCGACCGTTGCAAGCAGTGGCTTGGTATGATGGTGCGCTGCCACGATGGTGCCGCCAGCCTGTTTCAGCAGATCAAGCGAGAAACCTGCCCGGAAACCATCTATCGTACGCTACTGACTTAACAGCGGATTACCCCGCTGCTATCAACAATTTTGTTGCTATTGAGACTCAAGCCTTGCCAAGCATCAACAAGCCTGTCATCGAAATGGCCAGTATCCGCTGGAATGAGTATGGAGAGCCGGTCTCCAACCATTACGATGACATCTATTTCTCAACGGAATCCGGCCCAAAAGAAACCCGGCACACCTTTATCAACCAAAACTTTCTACCGGAGCGGTTTGCCGCATTAACGCCCGGGCAACATTTCGTTGTCGGTGAAACCGGCTTTGGCACAGGCCTGAATTTTCTCGGCACCTGGCAGTGTTTTGATCAACACGCGCCAGCAGAGTCCCGACTGCACTTTATTTCCACCGAAAAATACCCCCTGACAACGGCAGACATGGCGCAGGCACTGTCACTCTGGCCAGACCTGGCGATCTACAGCCAACAACTGGTCAACCAATACCCACCGATGACCGCTGGCCAGCATCGACTGGTGTTTAGCAATGGGCGTATTGTGCTGACGCTGCTCTGCGGCGATATACTGAATACCCTTCCCAAACTGGAAGCATCGGTCGATGCCTGGTTTCTGGACGGGTTTGCTCCAGCCAAAAATCCCGACATGTGGCAACCTGAACTGTTCCAGGCACTGGCAGAAAAATCATCCAGCGAAGCCACCTGCGCCACGTTTACAGCCGCACGACGGGTTCGCAATGGATTAGAAAAAGCCGGCTTCATGATCGAAAAAGTCCCGGGATTTGGGCGCAAACGGGATATAGTTCGAGGACGTCTGGCACAACCAACCGCCACCAATGATCAACCCATCTGGTTTCAACAACCAAAGTCCCTTCATAGCGAAAAACAAGCGTTGATTATCGGGGCAGGCATGGCCGGTGCGGCAACTGCTCACTCCCTGGCTGAACGTGGCTGGCAGGTGCGGGTCATTGACACCCACGACAAACCTGCGAGCGAAGCATCAGGTAACCCCCAAGGCATGCTGTATACGCGCCTATCAGGCAACAGCACTGTATTAACTCGTTTCATCTCGGAAGGCTATCTTTATACACTCAACCTGCTGAAACGGTTGGAATATCAGAAAACCACCGATGAAACCCTGTGGCAAAAAACCGGCCTGATTCAACTTGCTTTCAGCGAAGGCGAACAGCAACGTCAGCAGCGCATTCTTGAATCCAGCCAATATCCTGAAGCCCTGCTTCAAGGCCTGGATGCCGAAGCACTATCCTCACTGGCAGGCCTTCCCTTAAGTTCATCCGGGCTTTATTTTCCAGATGCAGGCTGGGTACACCCGCCGTCACTGTGCAAACAGCTGCTTGACCACCCCAACATAGAATTCGCAGGCAACCTTCAGGTCTCCAGCCTCACCCATGATGGTAACCAGTGGCATATTCAAACAATGTCTGGGATATCCCTGGCCTCAGAAGTCGTTGTGGTTGCTTGCGGCCACCTGTCTTCGAAACTCGCACAAACACAGCACCTGCCACTGAAAAGCATCCGAGGTCAGATTACGCAACTACCCGCCACAATAAACAGCAAAAAAATGAAAGCGGTCGTTTGCAGTGAAGGCTATATCGCGCCAGCCTGGAACAATAGCCACACGCTTGGGGCGACCTTTAATTTCGACGATGATTCAACGGAATGCCGCCAGCAGGATCATGACACCAATTTACAGAATCTGGCAACGTATACCCCCGGCGTTTTTGAGGCACTGAGCGACTCAGAACTTGATTCCACGCAATTGAATGGTCGGGTGAGCTTCCGTTGTACCACACCGGATTACTTGCCGGTTGTCGGCCCGGTGGTCAATGCTGAATCTTTCAAGGAATATTTCGCGCCATTACGAAAAAATGCCAAACACCGATTTACCGGGATGCCTGAGCAACCTGCGGGCTTATTTATTACCACCGGACATGGATCAAGAGGTCTGGTAACAGCGCCTCTCGCGGCAGATGTTTTGGCCGCTTATATCTGCAATGAACCCAGTCCGGTGCCACAGGACCAACGCCATGCCTTGCACCCCTCCCGGTTCATGGTCAGAAATCTGATAAGAAACAAGATGTAATGACAGAAATGTATCTGCCATAAAACCAATAAGCCGACCTTGTGGTCGGCTTATATGCATTCGTACACTACCGATTTGTATTTCCGGGGTAACAAACGCCCAGCCCTCCCAGCCCACAATAACCACCAGGATTCTTGGCAAGATATTGCTGGTGATAATCCTCTGCGTAATAAAGATCGCCGACAGTCAGGATTTCTGTCTCAATCTCATTATTACCCGAACCATTCAATACTTGCTGATACGCCCGCAGAGACTGCTCAGCCTTACCTTGCTGTTCTGAGCCGGTGGTATAGATCGCAGAACGATACTGGGTTCCTACATCATTTCCCTGCCGCATCGCCTGGGTGGGATCATGATTTTCCCAGAACACGGTCAGCAATTGCTCATAGCTGATTTGCTCAGGATCAAAAATGACACGTACCACTTCAGCATGTCCGGTAAAACCGGTGCAGACTTCTTCATAGGTAGGATTCGGGGTAAAACCACCGCTATATCCGACCATCGTGACATAGACACCGGGTTGCATCCAAAACAGTCGTTCCGCTCCCCAAAAGCACCCCATACCAAATACGGCAATATCACACCTATCCGGCCAGGGAGGCATCATGGCATGACCATTGACCCAATGCTTTTCACTGACCGTCAAAGGCATATCGCGCCCGGACAACGCCTCATCTCTGGACACCAGCACAGTGATACCCGCCATTATCACACCTCCATTGATCACATCACTTGGCCGCCGGCGCGCTCTGGACTTTCTCCATGGGCGGCACGACCAGTTGTGGATCCAGCCGAACATGGTACCAATTCAAGCGCCAGTCAAGATGTGCGCCGGTGACCCGGCCGGTTGCCCCCACCTCTGCCACGGGCTGCCCCTGATGGACAAAATCCCCTTCCTTCACCAGGGACTTACTCAGATGCAGGAACGAACTGGTGACCCCATAACCATGATCAATGATCATCGTACCACCAGAAAAATACATATCCGGATGGTACAGTACGACACGGCCATCAGCCGGTGCTTTGACCGGCGTACCGGTTGGCGCGGCCACATCAACACCAAAATGGGGACGACGAGGCTCCCCATTAAACACACGCTGACTGCCGTACACACCGGTAACCGGCCCTACCAGAGGCCAGATGAATCCGTCCAGAAATGCACGAAAATCAGAGTCCACTTCACGGGCTTTTTTTACCAGACTGTTTTCATGCCGGACACGCTTTAAATGCGCTTCGGATGGCGCCATATATTTTTTCGCCACCCCTTCAATTCGCTGAACCGGGTATTCTCTCGCCTCAAGCGTTAATGTTGTCTGCGTCTTTTTTCCATCGGGCGCAACCACGGTATATGTCTGTTCCAATTCCGCATCACGCCCAAATCCCAGCACAAAGTGCCCTGCAGCGGTGACGGGTACTTTTTTATCCCTGTAATACACGTCGGAACCCGGCTGCACAGCGCCTCTGTACAAGGCGCCCTGTGTCAGCGGTTTGTCGCCTTCCGCTGAAGCCATCAAAGCCTGCAATAGAATAGCGGCAGCAAACAAGCATTTTTTCAGAATCGTCACACACACCCCCGGACATGACATTAACCAGCATTACCCCTATAGTAAGAAAACTGGTTTAACACCACCAGACGGAGGTATCAACATGGATCTGTTTATACTCGCGGTGTCGCTGCTGCTTCCTGTAGCTTACGGCGCTGTCCTGCTTACCCCTCTCGCACTCGACACACACCACTACCAGAAAACCTTAAAGCACAGACAATAGCATTTTATCGTTACGATGCAGCAAGCCTGCCCCTGTCAGGCATCGACAGGCTTGCTGCAAGCCTCACTACGTTTACAGCAGATTGTGTTTGACTTCAGGTACTGCGCATAATCTTGCGCAAACTGCCGTACCACTGCCCAATCCGTGTATTCAATATCTTTACTGGCATCCGTATTACCGCCCGTCATCTTCATGATGAACTGAATCATCACCCGGTCAAACCAGCGATAGCGGCTATATAACAGTGATCCAGCCATAACACCGGTAAACCCAGGCTTCCAGGTTATCTTTGACAGAAATTTCTGCACATAGGGATTCGTTTCGGGTCGGTTTTTCTCCGGTTTTCGTGCGGTTAAATTCACACTGAAAAAACCGGATGCGTGCGTATTCAAGAACGAGTTATGCAATCGGATAAAATCAAACACGTCCGGCAAGTGATGCCCGTACCGTATCGGAGAACCTATGAGCACAGAGGCATAATGATTCAGGTTAACGACTGCATCCCCACTGATCGATTGACATTGCACCATCAAGCCCTGCTGGTTTAACTCAGCCGCTATGGCTTGTGCAATCTTTTTCGTCTGCCCGTCATGTGACGCATAAAGCAATAAATGTTCACTCATAAGATTCTCCAGCCACAACACCAACCGTTTAATTAAACAGCGTTGTACAGGAAAGACATTAATCGTTTATTTACCTGAATCAAACCAGACGGATATAGAAATCAATAAACCCTATTTATTCGCAGACATAAAAAAAGCCCCGCATTAAATGCGGGGCTTTTTATTTATGGCGGTGAGAGAGGGATTCGAACCCTCGATACGCGATTAACGTATACTCCCTTAGCAGGGGAGCGCCTTCAGCCACTCGGCCATCTCACCGTAGGTTTTCATTAAAAACCCGCAACGTGGCGGGTTAAAATGGCGCGTCCGGGAGGATTCGAACCTCCGACCGCCTGGTTCGTAGCCAGGTACTCTATCCAGCTGAGCTACGGACGCCTAGAATAAGACTTAAGAAGAGAAAATCAAGAACTCTTTCACGTCGTCTTTGAACGTTTGATGTCCTGGCGGTGAGGGAGGGATTCGAACCCTCGATACGCGATTAACGTATACTCCCTTAGCAGGGGAGCGCCTTCAGCCACTCGGCCACCTCACCTCGGAATCGAGCGCTATATTACCAGATTCCCGACGTTTGCAAAGCGTTTTTTCAGACTGAACACTTCGACTTTAAAACCACGGATCAGAACTGTTCTTCGCCTTCCTCTTCTGCAACTTCATGAACCCAGGTTTGGCGGTTGCCCGAATGATGGCCGTCCTTATCTTCCTTTTCTTTCTGGATACGCTGATAGATTTCTTCACGGTGGACTGCCACTTCCTTCGGTGCATTGACGCCGATCCGCACCTGGTTACCCTTCACCCCAAGAACGGTCACCGTGACATCATCACCTACCATCAGGGTCTCACCAACACGGCGTGTCAGAATCAGCATTACAATCTCCTTGTCTCAAAACCAACAAACAATGATCGTCTATTCATCTGCCAGTTTGTGCTTGTAGAATTAATCAGCGCATACCACTTTACTGATTCAGCAGCCCTCTGCAGGACCCCCATGAATCGGTCAGTGCTATATCACCGAAGCAATAAGATTAATACAGGTCTGAAGTTTGGCAACAGATTCCCGCATATTCCCTATTCTTCAAGCACTCCGCTAACCTTCGGGAGCACCGCGCGAGAAAATCCGCGCATGTATCTGGCAATCTCCCTGTGCGACTATCCGGTCCGCACCATCATAGCTCACTATCGTTATTCGTTGACGCAAAGCCTGACATACATTCATGCGCAACAGCGAGGAAACCACTGTAGAACACTATCAGACCAAGCCGCACCAATCCCTAACACACCAGGCAGACCGCCACGATCAGACATGCGGTCTTACCCATTTCCGCTATAGATCAAACTATGTACAGCGACAGTCTAATATCAACAACCGCTATTTCCATGAGTATTTGTACGGGACGAAAAACGCCGCGACGCATTATTCCGCCGTGGGTTCCTGATCCAGCTCAAACGCCGAATGCAATGCCCTGACTGCCAACTCGAGATACTTCTCCGCAATCACGACCGATACCTTGATCTCTGATGTTGAGATAATCTGGATATTGATACCTTCAGCGGCCAGCGCCTCAAACATCCGCGTCGCCACACCGGCATGGGACCGCATGCCGACACCGACGATGGATACCTTGGCAATCCGGTTGTCACCGTCAAACTCACGGGCACCCAGCTCATCCGACGTATTACCCACCACGGCCAATGCTTTCTGGAAATCATTACGGTGTACGGTGAACGTGAAATCTGTGGATTTATCATCGGCCACGTTCTGTACAATCATGTCGACTTCGACATTGGCTTTGCTGATCGGACCCAGAATCCGGGAGGCAACGCCGGGGATATCAGGCACCCCCTTGATTGTCAGCTTGGCTTCATCCCGATTAAAGGCAATTCCGGATACAACGGGCTGCTCCATCTCGTCCTGCTCCTCCAGTGTAATCAGCGTCCCGGGGCCGTCCTCAAAACTGTGGAGCACCCGCAGGGTCACATTGTACTTACCGGCAAACTCCACCGCGCGAATCTGCAGAACCTTTGAGCCGAGGCTGGCCATTTCCAGCATCTCTTCAAAGGTAATTTTATCCAGACGCCGCGCGCCTTCAACAACACGAGGGTCAGTAGTATAGACACCGTCGACATCGGTATAGATCTGACACTCGTCCGCCTCAAGGGCCGCCGCGAGCGCCACCGCCGTGGTATCAGAGCCGCCACGGCCCAAAGTCGTGATATTGCCTGCACTGTCTACGCCCTGGAACCCGGCCACCACCACCACACGCCCTGCATCAAGATCCTCACGAACCCCATCAGTATCAATGCTTTCTATACGGGCTTTGTTATGCTGGCTGTCCGTTTTGATAGGCACCTGCCAGCCGGTATAGGACTTGGCCGGACAGTTGCGCCGGTTCAGCGCCATGGACAGGAGCGCAATGGTGACCTGCTCCCCGGTGGAAAGGATGACATCCAGCTCCCTGGGAGTTGGCGCATCATGCATCTGATAGGCAAGATCTACGAGGCGATTGGTTTCGCCAGACATGGCGGATAACACGACAACAATATCGTGCCCCTGCTCTCTGAATCGCTGTACTTTTTCCGCGATGGCCTCAATTCGCTCGACTGTGCCGACCGACGTGCCACCGAACTTCTGAACTAACAACGCCATATCGTAAGTACTTTTATTTATTAGCCGTGGGGAATGTACCACATCCCCCACGGGTCGAAACAGCCCCTGTTTCAGTCAACCCTGTGAACGGGTCAACAATTCCGATCAGCTGGCCAGTTTCTCAGCAACCCAACGGCTGACAGACTCCAGCGCCGCCGGTAGCGCCTGCACATCAGAACCGCCACCCTGGGCAAAATCCGGACGACCGCCACCCTTTCCGCCCACCTGGGCTGCAACCATCTTGAGCAGGTCACCGGCTTTCACCCGGTCCGTCAGCTCCTTGGTCACACCAGCCGCCAAAGCCACTTTGTCACCATCGACAGCCGCCAGCATCACGACACCGCTCTCCAGTTTATTCTTGAGCTGGTCAACCGTAGCACGCAGGGACTTCGGATCAACGCCATCAAGACGGGTTGCCAGCACACGAATACCGGCAACCTCAATCGCACCAGCCACCAGGTCAGTACCGGCTGCAGACGCCAGTTTCTGCTTCAGACGCTGAATCTCTTTTTCCAGCTCGCGGTTACGGTCCACCAGCGTCTGTACCTTGCCGACCACGGAGTCACGGCTGCCTTTGACCAGGCTGGCCACAGACTGAATCCGCTGTTCCTGGTTCTCATACCAGGCCTGCGCCGCTTCACCGGTCAGCGCTTCAATCCGCCGAACGCCCGCAGCAATACCGGTTTCAGCCACAACCACCAGGCTGCCAATATCACCGGTACGCTCAACATGGGTACCACCACACAGTTCGACAGAGAAACCGCTGGTGCCCATGCTCAGAACACGCACTTCATCACCGTATTTCTCACCAAACAGGGCCATGGCGCCAGCATCCCGCGCCTGATCCATATCCATCAGTTCAGTTTTCACCGGCGTGTTGGAACGAACCTGCTCATTAACAATCCGCTCAATCTGGCGCAACTGGTCTGCTGAAACCGGCTCAAAGTGCGAGAAGTCAAAACGCAGACGCTCACTGTTCACCAGAGAGCCTTTCTGCTGAACGTGATCACCCAGCACTTCACGCAGGGCAGCATGCAGCAAATGCGTGGCAGAGTGGTTGCGTGCTGTCGCCATGCGTTTTTCAGCATTAACCATCGCCCCGAGGCGCTCGCCCACACGAATCTCACCGGTTTCCACCACACCGTGATGCAGATGGTTGTCGGATTCCTTGCGGGTATCATCCACACGGAACGTGCCAGTTTCAGTACGCAGCAGGCCGACATCACCCGCCTGACCGCCGGACTCAGCGTAAAATGGGGTACGCTCCAGTACAATAACGGCTTTCTCACCCGCACCGATGGACTCAACCGGCTGGCCGTCGCGGAAAAGTGACTTGACGATTTCTTCCCCTTCCAGCGCGGTATAACCGGTAAACTCGGTCACACCGTCGATGGACAGGACATCGTTATAATCCATTCCGAACTGGCTGGAAGCACGCGCCAGGTTACGCTGCTCTTCCATGCAGGTTTCATAGCCGGCCATATCCAGCGTCAGACCACGCTCACGAGCAATATCGTGGGTCAGGTCAACCGGGAAACCATAGGTGTCATACAGGGTGAAGACGGTTTTACCGGGAATTTCTGTGCCTTCCATGCCCGCCAGATCGTCCTCAAGGATCTTCATCCCCTTGTCCAGCGTACGGGCAAACTGCTCTTCTTCCTTACGCAGGACACGCATGACGTGATCCTTGTTTTCCGCCACAACACTCGCAGCCTCACCCATCGCGTCGATCAGCGCTGGCACCAGCTGGGCAAAAAACGGCTCGCTGGCTCCCAGCTTATGACCATGGCGGCAAGCCCGGCGAATGATCCGACGCAGGGTATAACCCCGACCATCGTTAGACGGAAGGATGCCATCCGCCACCAGGAAAGCGCAGGAACGGATATGGTCAGCAATCACGCGCAGTGACGCCGTCGTGGTATCCGGACAATTGAGCAGACGACCGGCTTCAGCCAGCAGGGTCTGAAACAGGTCAATCTCGTAGTTGCTGTGCACGCCCTGCATTACAGCGGCAATACGCTCCAGCCCCATACCGGTATCAATGGACGGCTTCGGCAGCGGGTGCATTTCGCCATCCGCCGTCCGGTTGAACTGCATGAAGACCATGTTCCAGATTTCGATGTAGCGGTCGCCATCATCATTCGGACCACCCGGCGGGTCACCGGCCACATCCGGGCCATGGTCATAAAACAGCTCACTGCACGGACCACAGGGACCGGTATCGCCCATGGACCAGAAGTTGTCTTTTTCACCCAGACGAGAGAAGCGTTCAGGGCTGACCTTCATCTCTTTCAGCCAGATATCTTCCGCTTCCTGATCGTCCTTGTAGACGGTGATCCACAGCTTTTCTTCCGGGATACCCAGCTCGACAGTCAGGAATTCCCAGGCGAACTTGATGGCATCACGCTTGAAATAATCACCAAAGCTGAAGTTACCCAGCATTTCAAAGAAGGTGTGATGACGGG
Source organism: Kistimonas asteriae (assembly GCF_018263925.1). Classification (GTDB taxonomy): domain Bacteria; phylum Pseudomonadota; class Gammaproteobacteria; order Pseudomonadales; family Endozoicomonadaceae; genus Kistimonas; species Kistimonas asteriae. The sequence continues at coordinate 107,862 of NZ_JAEVHF010000012.1, read as the reverse complement.
CGGTGTAACCGACATTTTCCAGATCATTGTGCTTACCACCCGCACGTACACAACGCTGGGACGTGGTGGCGCGGCTATAGGGACGCTGTTCCCGGCCCAGGAACACATCCTTGAACTGGTTCATACCCGCATTGGTAAACAGCAGCGTCGGGTCATCATGGGGAACCAGCGAACTGCTTTCGACAATTTCATGTCCCTGCTTATTGAAATAATTCAGAAAAGCAGACCGTAATTCAGAACTTTTCATATCACCTTCCCGTCAGGGAGTCTCAAAATGGATAGATGCCAGGACGCTCACTGTTCTGACACCGGGAAATTCGCAAAATTCACGCATTATATAACGATGAACAACAGGCGGACAGCCACAGGCAATGAACTTGTGGTGCAATCCAACCGCCATTGACTGAGCACATAACCTCGGAATGGAGTCGGCAGGCAGCATCTGCCGACCCTAACATGGGTTCCGATTATCTCTTGATCGCTACCGATCAATCCAACCGTATAAACACGCAGGTAACCCCGTTACTTACCACGATCAACCACGGATTCCAACAAAGCAAACAGGCTTGAAGTATCCCAGCGCCCGCCGCCCAAGGCCTGAACCTGGGCGTATTGCTGATCGACCATGGCGGTAACTGGCAGGCTCGCACCATTCCTGCGCGCTTCATCCAGACAAATGGAAAGGTCCTTACGCATCCAGTCTACGGCAAAGCCATGCTCATACTCGCCTTGCAGCATGGTCTGGTAACGGTTTTCCATCTGCCACGACTGGGCGGCCCCCTGGGAAATCACTTCAATCACTGCGGCAGGATCGAGCCCCGCTTTTCGGGCAAAATGCAGCCCTTCGGACAACGCCTGAACCAAACCACCAATACAGATCTGGTTGACCATTTTCGCCAGCTGACCCGCCCCTGCTTCCCCCATCAACTTTGCACAGCGCGCATAGCTATCAATCATCGGGGCAGCCCGCTCAAACGTACCGGCATCGCCCCCTACCATCACAGTCAACGCACCATTTTCGGCGCCGGCCTGACCGCCGGACACCGGCGCATCCAGAAAACTCAATTGAGTTTCAGCAGCAATACCGGCTAATTCACGTGCCACTGCGGCTGATGCGGTGGTGTGGTCTACAAAGACAGCCCCTTCCTTCATACCCGAAAAAGCGCCCTGCTCACCCAGGCAGACCTGACGAAGATCATCATCATTGCCGACACAGGCAAACACAAAATCTGCCCCGGCAGCCGCTGCCGCAGGCGTTTCCGCGCCATGGCCCGGATGCTCGCTGAGCCACTGCTCCCGACGCTGCGGTGTCCGGTTATAGACAGTCACCTGATAGCCCGCACCTGCCAGATGGCCGGCCATTGGATATCCCATCACCCCAAGCCCAATAAAAGCAACCTGACAGGTCATAACGCCACCCTTTTCACTGTTTTCATTACTTTTGATTCACGCACCTTAATATCATGGCGCCGAGGTAGCTGCCAGTTTCAGGCGATGGAAATTTTGGTTAAAGAGAGAAAAACAGGTATGCAACTGCGCAGCCGCGGATGCTTCACCTAACCAGCGCAATGCCTCGATGGCGCTTTCTACCGTACACAAATGCGCCTCATGCCGAACACGGCGCAATTGATACTCGGAAGTACAATCAGCACCGAGATCCAACATCGGCAACCCATGCAGGTAAGGGCTGTGGTTATACATTTTTCGCGCCTGCTGCCAGGTAGCATCGATGAGAATAAAAGCCGGCACTTTATCCAATGGCATACTGTCGGCACTCTCCATCAGCGCATCATGAGCCTGGTAACGGGCATAGGCAGAAGGAAAAACCAGAATCGGCCAATAGCGCGAATCAGATAACAACCCCAACAAAACGTTATCAGGCTCCTTTCGGCGCCAGGTAGCGATGACGCCGCCAGGCACACTACCGGCCAGCAGATAACCGGTATTGGTCGCTTTAGACTGTTCATTTTCATGCATCAGCAACCAGAAGACTGCCTTGCTGGCTACCACCGGTTTATCAGCACACAAACAGATAAACGGAGGTAACAAGCAAGTCTCACAGCGTTCCATCAACCCACAGACTCCATCATTCCTGTATCCAGGGACTACTCATCATTTCTACGCCCATCGACAACCGCCAGGATAGTGTCGATATGAAACCCTCTATATTGCAGGTAGCGAACCCGCTTTGCTTTTTCCTTCGGGTCTTTTACCGGCGTTGTTCCAAACTTTTTCACATTGACATCCTGCGCCTGCTGCAACCAGTCTTCATCAAAGGCCTCAAGCTGCATTGAAACCAGATCCGCAGCAATCCCTTTTTGAAGCAGTTCCTGCTTGATTCTCGTCGGCCCCAAACCACGGGACACCCGGCTACGGACGAAGCTTTCTGCAAAGCGCTCATCCGACAACAACCGATCCGCCTCAAGCGTTCCCAGCACTACTTCCAGCATTTCTGGCGTTTCAGCCCGGTTACGCAGTTTCTGCCAGAGTTCTTTCCGACTATGTTCCCGGCGCGACAACAAATCCATTGCCGCTCGCCGTAGTTCTGTTTCAGAAGAAGACATATCCACCCCATATAAAAACGGCGCTTACCCCATTACAGGTAAACGCCGCAGTATTCAATCCAACTCAGAAAGCTCAGGCCAGTGTCAGCTCTTCACTTTCTTCTGCTACTTTTTCAGCTTTCTCATCGGCCTGGGGCTTAGCTGACGTCAACAGCTGTCGCCGGATTTCAGACTCAATCTCTTGCGCAATCGCCGGGTTATCCTGCAGATATTGCGCAGCATTCGCCTTGCCCTGGCCAATCTTGTCACCTTTATAGGCGTACCAGGCACCGGCCTTATCGACCAGTTTCAGCTTAACGCCCAGGTCAATGACCTCACCCATACGGTAGATACCCTTGCCATACAGGATCTGGAATTCAGCTTGGCGGAATGGCGGCGACACCTTATTCTTGACCACCTTGACACGGGTTTCGTTACCAATGACTTCATCACCCTGCTTTACCGCGCCTGTACGGCGGATGTCCAGCCGAACACTGCTATAAAATTTCAGGGCGTTACCACCGGTTGTGGTTTCCGGGTTACCGAACATGACCCCGATCTTCATCCGGATCTGGTTGATGAAGACCACCAGGCAGTTGGCCTGTTTGATCGAACCGGTCAGCTTACGGAGCGCCTGACTCATCAGACGGGCCTGGAGACCCACATGGGAGTCACCCATTTCACCTTCAATTTCCGCTTTCGGCACCAGGGCCGCAACGGAGTCGACAACCACGACATCGACAGCACCGGAACGCACCAGCATATCGGTGATTTCCAGCGCCTGCTCGCCGGTATCAGGCTGAGACACATACAGGTCGTCGACATTAACACCCAGGCGACGGGCATATTCAGGATCCAGCGCATGCTCGGCATCCACAAAGGCACAGGTTGCGCCCTGCTTCTGCGCTTCGGCGATCACACTGAGGGTCAGGGTTGTCTTGCCTGATGACTCTGGACCATAGATTTCAACAACACGCCCTTTCGGCAGACCACCAATACCCAGCGCAATATCCAGCTGCAGGGAACCGGTTGAAATTGCCGGAATCGGTTCATGCTTCTGGTCACCCATGCGCATGACGGTGCCTTTGCCGAACTGTCGCTCAATCTGGCCAAGCGCCGCCTGTAACGCTTTTTTCTTGTTGTCATCCATCTGACGCACCCTCACAATTAATCCGACCTTTGCGGGCTGGCACCTTTAACTGCTTCATCCAGCCTGCAACGCTAAAACAACTGTATACTTAAACAGTATTAAAACACACAATCTGAAATTCGACTAGTCGACAATAAAATTTAATCTGCCTGTTTAACTCGCTGGGTGTTCAGCTAATCGCAAGAGACCCGAAAGCGCCGTCACGACGGCCTGTCGCCGTATAGCAAACCGATCACCACTAAAATGACAGACCTGCGCCTTCGTCGGTTGCCCTTCCTGCGACCACGCCAGCCAGACGGTGCCTACCGGCTTCTCAGGACTACCGCCATCAGGCCCGGCAATGCCGCTGATCGCTACTGACAGACCTGCACCGGCATTAAGACGGGCGCCATCCGCCATTTCTGTCACCACCGCCTCGCTGACAGCACCGTACTCAGCCAGTGTTTCAGCCTTAACACCGAGCATCTGCTGCTTGGCCTCATTGGCGTAGGATACATAACCATAGCCGAACCAGGCCGAGCTGCCAGCAACGGATGTTATGGCTTCCGCCACCCAGCCGCCCGTGCAGGATTCCGCTGTCGCTACCCAGCAGCCCTTTGCCAGTAATCTCTGCCCCAGCTGCTGAGCGAGCGCTTCAATCTCTTGCTGCATAGTACCCACCGTACCTGCCGATCATGCAATGCCGCCTGCCGTAAATCATGCCACCACACGATTACGTGATTCAAAACACACGGCCAATAAACCATCCACTACCATACCGCGGAAACAGCCAGGTACCAACGCCATTAACGAATAAGCACTGAATATAGATAGCGGCGCATGCAAGCTCCGCGCTATTTTTTATCAAATCAATGAAGCATTCACGCCTGACAGAAGCATTACAAACATTCCCGCACACGCTCAGGGCTCGTCAACCACGGGCATAATTCCCCCGCACGCCCGTAACGGCGGGCAATACTCACAGCTTTATACGGATAACGTTCGGTCAGCCGCTGGAGACTACCCTGCAGCGTCGCCTGCATGGGCTGACTCAGCCAGTCATGGTAATGCATACCCAGCAACGCACTGTTTTCGAGTACCCGCTCTTCCCATGGCCCCAGCTGATTGGCTCTCAACAACGCTGTCTCAAAGTCCGGATCAATCAACGAAAGCTGCGCCCTTGCCATGGCATAATCCGCCCAGGCATAAGGCCAGGCAGGCCGGAGAGCAATCGCATGGCGCCAGGTATCCAGTAACGGATTTTTTTCTACTGATTCACTGGAATGATCAATCCCGGCTTGAAGCAAACCATACTGTTGCCCCCAATCCTCCACCCGGGCTTTCAGTACCCATTGCTCAGGAGAATCAGGCAAGGCGGCCGACGCCTGTTCAGCCCCCTGCAGGGCAACATCATAATCACGGGGCTTCAACTGAAAATCATCCGGCTGTTTTTTCTGCTGCTCACGCCAGAAGTCGAGATACGCTTCCGTCTGGTTATTAATGGCGCCCGCCTTGACCAACTGCATGGCATCAGCCGCAGCCATCACCAGCAATACCAGCCCGGCTACCACGACCATCATATTGACCAATCGGCGCTGATTGACCTGCACCTTCATTCATCTTCTCCAAACAGGGATTTTGTCAGCTGGCGAGGCAGATGTTCTGTTAACAATTTTCGGGTTTCCACCCCATACCAGTCATCCAATACGGTCGCTGCAGCACCCATCGCCGGCGGCCGCCTGATCGCATGGTGGGCATCCGATGCAACAAACTGAACCAGTTCACGATCCAGCAACCAGCGAGCCGTCTCCTGAGCCTGGCCGCCAAAGTGACCGGCAACAGACCCGGCCGTCACCTGGAATAAGACACCCCGTTCCACCAGCTTCAGGCTGCGTTCCGGGTGGCGCATCAATTCCTTGTTCCTTTCCGGGTGCGCAATGACCGCTCGAACGTTCTGGCGCTGCAACCAGGCCAGCAGGTTATCGATACCCATTGGCAGATTTTGATGGGGCATTTCGAGCAGCACACAATCACTGCCCTCCCATTGCCCAAGCATTGGCACCCGGCCTCTGCGCAGCTGCATCATAAACTCATCACTGATTCGCACCTCTGCCGCCATTGCCAGGGACACAGACAGGGATGCTTCTGCTGCCGCCTGCTGCAGGACATCGAAGGCAGGCCGGATGGTTTCACTGTCATTGTCATAACGACCGGCATGCATGTGTGGCGTACAGACCACATGGGTAACGCCATCTTCAACAGCAAGGTTTAACAACGCCAGGGCGTCAGCCATGACGGCAGCCCCGTCATCAATACCGGGAATGATGTGATTATGGATATCGATCATGGATGAAACGGCAGCAGATTCTTGGAAAAAACGGAGCGAAGCGTACCGTTTATTGATGGAAAGCGAAATACGGAGAGACAGCGAAGACTGAAGCGGACAGCGCCATCATGAGGCGTGTGTAAAAACCCTCAACAGAACGTTAAAGGCATAAAAGCGTCTATAACTAAAAAGAACACCAAAGATACTGGAAGCGCAGAGGGAACGCCTTTTATGCCGTATCTTTCCGAATGGAATCGCCAACAACGATCAGTGCTTATTCAAGGCCTATTTTTAGCATTTCTGTCCCTGACTGCGGGTGTTACACGTGCAGAAACGACATCGGCCTGCCAGCATGGTGATCGTTACATTCTGGGCAACCGGGAAATGATCAGCCAGGTCGGCCACCACGCCGTCAACCTGACCACTCTGATCGACTCCGGCTCAACCCTCTCCTCCATGGATGCACAAAACATTGAAGTTAAGGCTCACACCAACGGTTCACGCTGGGTCTATTTTGATATCCCGCGGGATGACCATCAGGCGCAGATGCTGCGGCTGGTCAAACCCCTGAAACGTTATGCCTGGATACAGACCCACAGCGGCAAACCCAGGAAACGCCCAGTCATCGAAACAGCAATATCACTCGGCCCGATAACGACAACAACCGCTTTCAGCCTGACAGAACGCTCCGCCTTTAATGAAAAGATTCTGCTCGGGAAAAACACGCTGGATGGTATTGCGTTGATCGACCCATCAAACGATTTCCTGCTGAATCACGATTGCCTCTGACGCACCGTTCTTTCTGAATCGTATCAATGCCTAGCCCCAGACCGAGGGGTTGGCAGATGTCGCGCCAAAACGCCTATGGCCAGCAACACGACAAACAATGCCGCATTGGCGGGAATCTGGAGGTTAAAGTCCACCGTCGAATGGATCAACAACGCCACCAGCCCCATGGTCGCACCAAACCCCATCCCGATATAAAGCCGGTTGCGCCGCTGCCTCATGGCCTGAACGGCCTGCCATAAACCAAACACCGCAGAGAAGACCAGTAACAGGAAAGCGGGCACACCAAACTCAAGGGGAAACTGCAGGTAATCGTTATGGGCCAGATCGAAGAACCCTCGCCAGGTGCCATCATGGTACGCAGGTAACGTCGTATAAAAACTGCCGCCGCCGGAGCCGGTCAGCGAAAAATCACCAATAATGATCAGAGACACCGGATTCACATCTGCACGTAACTCCGTGTCCATCCGGGTCTGCTCAATACGTTCAACCACTTTATCCAGACCGAACCACTGGCTGACAATCACCGTGTCAATCACAATCAGACTCAGGAACAGGATGATCATCCCACGGGAAAGCGTTTTCCGGCAGACCGCATACAGAAAACCCGTCGCCAGCAGACTGGAGAAAAAGGCTGCATTACCCATGCGGGAACGTGACATCACCAGACCAATCACCATGGCAGCAAGAATCGCCCGTAACAGCACCTTGCTGCTCATAAGCGTTTTCAGCGTATTGCGTAACCATTCCATCCGGTCCCGCGCACGCTTCTCCTGCAACTGTGACACCAGCAGGCCAATGCCAATGGCCATTGTCATTTCGAGGTGGCCCGCAAAATTGTTCCGGTTCACGAAGGTCCCTGTGGCAACACCCCGCCCTGCTTCCTTGTCGATGAAAAAGCTCCATTCCAATCCAGACAAGGTGCTGAGAACACCAAAGACCGCCTGGAAACCTCCCCCGGCCACAATAGCCCATGCCAGCCATTTTAAACGTCGTTGATCGTTGACCAGCAACAAGGCCAGCGCAAACAACAGCGCGTAAGCCAGCGTCAGCATCGCATGGAGGTGTGAAGCAAATGGATCCAGGGACAGCGGAAAGGCATCCGGTAACGACTGGCCCAGTGCAGTGGCGGCATCCACCTGGAACTGGTACGCAACCGGTGACAACCATTGCACCATGGATGCTGGCAAAGACAGCGATTGAATCTCCAGCCAGCCCGCAACCACTAACAGCGCAACCAGCACCGGCAGACCTTTTCGGAAACCCGGCGTCAGGTTCACGGCCTTGATGGCAAACCCCACCAGCCAGAATGCAGCCAGCATAAACACCAGTATCTGAAGTATTCCCATGGCCCATTCCGGCTTACTGCCAAAGGGGAGCGGTAACCAGAGCAGAACAAACAACAGGCAATAGAACAGGAAAGAGCTGTAGCGGGTATCAGTCATCAGGGGGTTCGCCAGGGGGATAAACGCGGGCGCCGATAATACCTTGCCCACCCGTTAGCGTGAAGGTGGTGAGATCAAAAGTGTGTGAATTCGACGGTAACTTTCGCGCAGTGCTTCAAACACGACGGCGCCCATCACACTGGCGGCCAGGTCATCCAGATGAAATTCCCGCGTTGGCGTCAGGGTCTGAACCAATTCCAGCCCAAGGCCAAGCGCTACCATCAGCAACAAACGTCGGTGGACCGGCACCGCTGGCCAAGACTGCCAGATCAACCCGGTCAATACCAGAAATGCCGCAATATGGCGCAACTTGTCGCTGAACTGCATGAACGGCTGCCAGGGAGAGAATGTCGCCAGCCAGCCAATCACCGGCAGAACGACCAATAACAGACAGCGGGCCATCACTACCCGCCGATTATTGCGATCTATTCCGCCGCCGACACGGTGTTGCGATGAATCTGTCACTCGCCGGCCCGGTAAAAGTGGTCATAGCAGTAATTGGTAGCGTCGATAAAACCTTCCACGCTGCCACAGTCAAACCGGGTGCCCTTGAATCGGTAAGCCAGTACACACCCTTCCTGCGCCTGCTTGAGCAGTGCATCGGTAATCTGGATTTCCCCGCCTTTACCCGGCTCCGTGTTGGCAATCAAATCAAAAATATCCGGCGTGAGAATATAACGCCCGATGATGGCCAGGTTTGAGGGCGCCTCTTCCCGGGTAGGTTTTTCGACCATATCGGTCACCCGCAGAATATCATCCCGGATCACATCCCCGGCAATAACGCCGTATTTGTGAACCTGATCCTCCGGCACTTCCTGCACGGCCACAATAGAGCAACGGAACTGTCGGTAGAGTTTCGCCATCTGGGCCAGCACGCCAGGGCCACCGGGATTCACACACAGGTCATCCGCAAGCACCACGGCAAAGGGCTGGTCGCCAACCAGTGTCTGGCCGGTGAGGATAGCGTGCCCTAACCCTTTCATTTCCGTCTGGCGAGTGTAGGAAAAACGGCAGGATTCCATCACACCGCGGATATGCCCGAGCATACTTTCCTTACCGGTGCCGCTGATCTGGTGTTCCAGTTCGTAGTTAATATCAAAATGGTCTTCCAGTGCCCGCTTGCCGCGGCCGGTAACCATGCAGATTTCAGTCATACCGGCTTCCACCGCCTCATCGACGCCATATTCAATAAGCGGTTTATTGACGACCGGCATCATCTCTTTCGGCATGGATTTGGTGGCGGGAAGAAAACGGGTGCCGTAGCCTGCGGCGGGGAAAAGGCATTTCTTGATCATGGGTGGTATTGAGCCCGGCAAAACAATAAAAGACATTAGCCCACCAACCTACACGGGAAGGCGGACGGACATACATACAATCGGTCACAGGTTTGCGCTGAGCCTACACAGCCGCAGCGCTATTAAAACAAGATTAGGACTTATGCGCGGATCAAACGCAACAATTCATCCGTCTGCTGTTGCATGAGTACGACATCACCACGGCTTTCGACATTTAACCGGATCACCGGCTCGGTATTGGAAAGTCGCAGGCTAAACCGCCACTGCCCCATATCGACCGAGATACCATCGGTATGGTCAACGGCGACAGCGTCTGCCTGATAAACCGACAACACCCGGTCAATCGCGCCCTGGGGATCGTCCAGCTTGCTGTTGATCTCACCGGATGACGGAAACAGCGCAATTCGCTCAGAAACCAGTTCAGACAGGGTCTTACCCTTGCGGGACATCAGTTCAGCGACCAGCAGCCAGGGGATCATGCCGGAATCGCAATAGGCGAAATCGCGGAAATAGTGGTGAGCACTCATTTCACCGCCATAAACGGCATCTTCCTTACGCATCCGTTCCTTGATAAACGCATGGCCGGTCTTACATAACACCGGTTCACCACCGGCAGCGGTGACCTGGTCAATGGTGTTCCAGGTCAAGCGTGGATCATGAATGATTTTGGCACCGGGGTTATGGGCCAGAAACGCTTCACCCAGCAGGCCAACAATGTAGTATCCCTCAATGAAGGCGCCGTTTTCATCAAAGAGGAAACAGCGATCAAAATCGCCATCCCAGGCGATACCCATGTCCGCCTGGTGTTCCAGCACCGCTTCTGAGGTCGCCGCCCGGCATTCCGGCAGAATGGGGTTGGGAATACCGTGGGGGAAGTTGCCGTCCGGCTCGTTGTGAACCTTCACAAATTCCACCGGTACACCGCTGGCCTTGAAGCGTGCCTCAATCGCATCCACGACATGGCCCGCGGCCCCATTGCCAGCATTGACGACCAGCTTCATAGGCTTAAGGGCTTCCGCCTGGATATACCCCAGCAGATGGCTGACATAATCCTGCAGGGTATCCACTGTTTCGCAACTGCCACGGTTTTCTACCGGCGCAAAATCTGCCTGTTCGGCAAGCTGCTGGATATCACGCAGACCGGTATCCCCGCTGATCGGCTGTGCCCCTGCGCGTACCAGTTTCAACCCGTTGTAGTCCATGGGGTTGTGGCTGGCGGTCACTTCAATGCCGCCGTCCACGCCGAGATGAAAGGTGGCGAAATAGACTTCCTCGGTACCGGCGAGGCCAAGATCCAGCACATTCACACCGGCATCGCGCAACCCTTCGGTCGTGGCGTGCTTGAGGGCTTCACTGGTCAGGCGGACATCGCCCCCAATCACCACGGTGGTTGGCTTAAGGTATTCACCATAGGCCCGGCCAATGCGGTAAGCGATGGTTTCATTAAGTTCATCGGGCATACGGCCACGGATATCGTAGGCCTTGAAGCAGGAAAGTGATGTCATGAGTGATGGATAACTTTCAGTAACGTGAAGAGAAAATAACAGGCACCCTAAACAGTATTGTGGGCACCGAGCGTCAACATTGCGATCTAATAACTATAAGACGATTAACTACTACCCTATGCGTTTGATACTAAAACAACCAGCCAGTACCGCCAAATGAAAGTCACCATCCAAGGGCAGAGCCACGACATCAATATGGTAAATGATGAGCAGAGATAAAGGGCGATAGAACAGTTACTTCCCCAGTGTTGAGAGGGGCATGCCGACGTCACACTGAACGAGAGAACACGCTTGAAGCCAGCGACTGGCGCAGCGCTATCCTTTTCACAAACTATGAGCCGAACCTTCTGGAGTGAGCAGTACGACCACAAAATGCTGAAAAGTGAACCAGGGGGAAAATTGCTGTGTATAGCATCCCTGCTATCAGGCGCTGTCAGGATCTGGTCGCTACCAGTAGTTCCAGCATCCCTTTCATCGTTGCAATATCGGCCTTCATCTCAGACATCTCAGTTCTAAACCCAGACATCTCAGCCTTAAACCCAGACATTTCAGCCTTAAACTCAGACATCTCAGCCTTCATTTCAGACATTTCTGCCTTCATCTCGGACATTTCAGCCTTCATCTCAACCATGCTGGATTCCATTTTATCCATACGGACATCCAGCTTATCCACCCGGTCCATCACCTGACCGACATCAAACTTCAGATCAGTGATAGAAACCTCAACAGCATGTACCCGCACATTGACCTGATGGTCGAGCCGGTTCAGAAAACTGCGTTGATCCTCAAGTAAGGTATTCAAACTTTCTGCCTCCAGAATGGGCTTCAGTCTTTCCAAACGTGCGACGCGTTCTTCAAGAGTGTTTGCAGTCATGATCAGCCCTTGCATTGTAGGTGGTTTATTTCGCGGTGCGCAGTATAGACACTCAATGCGGGGTGCGGCTGTTTACACGACGGTTTTCTGCATACCGTTGAATTGAAAAGGCTGCGTACATTTATATGACCTGTCAGGGTCAATTCAGCATGGAAACAGGCGCCTCAAAGGAGTGATTAAATAAAGGTATTTATGCAATCCTCCTCGAGTGCCTTTGTTGACTCTGCGTTTTTTCTATGGGTAACAAACCGAGACAGCAACCGATGCAACCACCATGCACAATATAAACAGCGTCCAAGCCAGGGCGTTCATATCAAACATTATTACTCTCCAGAGGAGAGCAACATAAATCAAAAATTTATACCCCGGGCCAGACCTGGCCGGACAAGTCTACAACTGATCGACATCGTCTTCCGAGAGTGACAGCACCTCCTGCTCTATCAGCTCAATGCTAGGCAGCTTGCCTTCCAGTTTCTCTGGTAGCGATTGAGAGAGCTGGTATTCCGCGACACCAATCGGTTTGGCGTTATCGCGAAGGGCATATTCAGCGACCACCTTGTTACGGCTTTTACAAAGCAGGAGGCCAATACTGGAGGCATCTTGTTCAGACTTCATCTGACTGTCGACTGCGGAGAGGTAAAAATTCAGCTGACCCACATGCTCAGGTTTAAAATCCCCCGTTTTCAGTTCGACCACAATGTAACAACGCAGTTTGAGGTGATAGAACAGCAGATCCAGATAGAAGTCATCACCGCCCACCTCCAGATGAACCTGCTGGCCCACATAGGCAAACCCGGCTCCGAGTTCCAGCAGGAACTGGCTGATATGGCGGGTAAGAGCCTGTTCTATATCCCGCTCTTTGGCAGCCTCTCGAAGAGAGAGGAAGTCAAACAGGTAGGGATCTTTCAGGGTTTGCTGAGCCAATTCCGACTGAGGGTTAGACAGTGAGCATGCAAAATTACTGACTGCTTTGCCCTGTCGTTCCAACAAGCGACCTTCAATCTGATGAGCCAAAACATTACGAGACCAGCCATTTTCAATGGTCTTGGTTGCATAAAGGAGACGCTGCGAGCGGTCTTTGAGCTTGCTTAACAGCAGTAAATTATGCCCCCAGGGAATTTGTCCAACAGCCTGTTGGACATTTGTCTCTGTCACGAAATCAGGCCAGGATTCTGCAAATGCCCTCATATACATCAAATTTGCGCGCGAGAACCCTTTCATCTCGGGAAAGGTGGATTTCAAATCCTTTGCCAGCTGACCCACAACATTGGAGCCCCAACCCTGTTGCTGCTGCCGCTCAAGGATCTCCTGGCCGATTTGCCAATACAGTTCCAGCATACCTTGATTGACGGTAATGGCAGCGCGTTGTTGTGCTGTATAGATTCGACTTTTTATGGCTTGAAGCCACGGTCGATAACCGTCTGGTAATTGGTCAGGCACTGAGGTTTTCCCGTATTGGCGGGTTGCTGTAGCACACCCTGTTTTGATCTTTATGTCCAAAGACAGGAAGGATAGTCGAATCGGAAAACAGAATGTGCCTTAAACCACCTCACGTACTGCATCGAGATATTTCTGAATGACAATCTGCTCATCAAACTCACGCTCGATTTTCTCCCGGCTTTTCTTGCCCATGGCCAGCCGTTCCTGGTGAGACATGAGAATGATCTTTTCCATCTTTTCAGCAAGATCTACCGTATCGCGGGGCTGGCAGAGAAAACCGTTCACACCATCATCGACGGTTTCACGGCAGCCCACATTATCCGTAGTGACAATGGGCTTACCCATGGCACCCGCTTCCAGCAGGCTCTTGGGTACCCCTTCACGGTAATAGGAGGGCAAGACCATACAGTCTACGCCGGCGATGACATCCTGAACGGCATCAGAGGTACCCAGATAGTTCACCACGCCTTCCTGCACCCATTGATCCATTTCAGCCTTTTTGACAGCGGAGGGATTATCAACATCCAGAAAACCCAACAGCTGGAACTCTACATGAGGGTATTGCGAGCGAAGCTGCCGGGCCGCATCCACATAGTGTTGAATGCCTTTGTCGTACAACATACGGGCAATCAACAAGAACCTGATTTTCCCATCATCAGGAGCAGGCGTTAATGTGAAACGCTGGAGGTCTGCGCCGGAACCGGGCAATCGGTCAGTAAGATGGGCAGGTGCCATTTTGTTTTCCAGAAAAAGCACACGATCGTCTTCATTCTGGAAAAACAATTTTTTTGCCCTGGGCTGGGTGAACCGATACAGCAGCCGGGCAATTTTGGAGGCTACTGATTCATTAATGAAGAGGATACCCAGCCCCGCAATATTATTGATGCAGGCCGAACCACAAAGCCAAGCCGCCAGCGTACTGTAGATATTGTTTTTCGGCGTAAAGTTTAAGACAGCAGCGGGCTTGTTCTTGCGGTAAATATTCCAAAACGAAAGAAACGTTTTGATATCGTTAACCGGGTGAGTGCCACCCGCATCAATGGCTACAGGAATAAATTCACAGCCCAGTTCCTCAAGTTTCTGGGAGTATTCATCCGTTGGTGCAATAGCCAGTACTTTGTAGCCTTCTTTTTGCAGGGCATAAATGGTGTTTTTCCGGAAATTGTATAGATACCAACTAGTGTTGGCAGTTATTGCAAGGTACTTTTGCACGTTTCTGACTACCATGAAGTGTAAGTTAATTGTATTCTTTCCAGTAACTGCCTAATAAACAGTCAGCTTCTTTAGTCGAAAGCTTCTCCCATCCACTGCCATGACAAAACGTCAATTCACCGAAATACACAGCATTAGCAACCGAATACATATCAACACGAACATATCTAAAGGGTTGAGCAAGTTTTTTTGCCAAAGCAATCATTTCTGGCATATTACCTGGAAAAACAAAATCTTCATCAATGCTTTCGTATTTTGGCTGAATATCAAAATCCAGTTTCTGCAACACTTCATCAAACAGAGAGCGCTTATGATTACCAAAACGATCACCATCTACCTGAATTAACACCTTCTCTTTATCGTCACCTTTGAAAACATGAATTTTAAAATCAGATGGTACCCTACCATTTTCATCAACAATTAATTTTTCGACCAAAACACAGGGGGGTTCAATATCATAAAATGGCTCGTCAATTTTTGAACCTATTTTAACCTTAAGATACCCATTAAAATCATTACACAGTTTATTCAAGCTGCAGCTTGTCTTATCAAATATAACTTTGACATTTTCTCCCCCCCCGCCATTACTTGTCTTTATAACGAATTGTGCGGGTAAACCGTCGAAATCACTTTCTTTAATAGAATTATACTGACCCAGAAGAGGGATAAGGTAGTTATCGCCTATAGTATCTTTTACATATTGTCTAACTGTAAATTTATCAACAAACTTAGAGTACAGGTGGGGATCTGTATTTAACTTACGATATATTATCTTTTCCGAAAAAGACATCGGCTTTTTAAGATTACACTTATAGCCATGTGTAAGATAAAATCGCAGCGCAATATAAATAGACTTAGGCAAAAAAAACCTGACCAAATCTCTCACAACGTTTTTAATAATTCTTTTAATTTTCAAAACAAATAAACCTAAACAGCTGGCAGGGTACAATCACCATACCATAAATATTAGAAGCAATGAAAAAGAAGCATAACTAACAGAATTTCAATTTAAATAAGTAGAAATTAGCTTTTTTAAATATATTTTCTCATCCATATCTTTGGTAAAATTCACATCAATTATTTCTGTAGGTTCCGAGAAACCATGAATAGCCTTAGTCAATACAACTTTCGAGAAGTTATCTGCCGAATAATCTATAGGTATGCTATTTGTAAAATTATCAAGAAATTCTTTCATACCACCATGATTGCTTGCAATTATTTTACACCCCAATGACGTGGCTTCTGCCAAAACTAAAGGTGAATTTTCATAACACAAGGAAGGCAATAAAACATAATGACTCTCTTGGAATATTTTCATCAATTCCTCATGTGCTACCTTACCCCTAAAGCTTAGTGAAATATTATTTTCTTCTAGTTTTTTAGCCAATGATTCAATACTGTCTTTCAGTGGTCCGGATCCGCAAATATTAACAATTACTTTTTTACTAAGCGGGTCAAATTTACATGCGTTTTGAAGAAAGTTATAAATACCTTTATCTTCAGACAATAGGCCAGCAAAGGTTATTATCGGCATTGTGTTACTACGGGTATTTTGCCTTTCATTTAGATGAACATGAGTTGAATTTCTAATAAAAGTGACTTTATTTCTTGAAACAACCTTCGACGCCATATCCACCATAAAATAGCTTGGGCATAAATATTTGTCTATCACTAGATGTGACTTTAGGACTTTATAATTTATTACCCATTGTAATACTCTAAGTAAGCCATGAAACCTAGTTCTTCTATCTATTTTTTTTATTATACACTCTATTATTGATGGGGGCTTCTCAAACAGATGACTAGTACCGTTGTTGAAATACATTAACCCATTGCTTGGTGATAGCATGTGATAATCATGTAAAGTCATGGCTACATGAACAGAAGTATTTTTCTTATATTTAGCTATAGCTCTTAATATTGAAGGACTTAAACAATTGTCAAAGTTATGAATATGAATAGCACCTGGATTTTCTTCCAACAACACACCAAGAATTTTTTTATAAGATTTAAAATTGTAAACATAAGAAAATGGAGACATTCTAGTTTTTTTTTCGCCTCCCCATAACTCAACAACCTCATACCCTTCATTTCGCAAAACTTTAATGGTATCAGCGCAGACCTTTCCTGCACCGCCTGATTTATAATCAGAAATCAATAGGATTTTCATGAAAAAATTATTGGAACCTTATTCAACTTTCATGTTTATTTTTGACTGCTTATTAGAAGGAATAATCTATGGATTTATATGATCATCTTCTGGATTTCTGAACAAATAAATTAAAAGAACATAAAAAATAAAAGTAAAACTAAAGATTGTTGCTTTTGTGAAAAGGATAATAACATTTATTATGTAAAATCTAGTGCTTCGAATCCAAGTATTGGTTAGCCATAGATAAATCGCAAGTCCGAAAACACCAAGCTTCATTATCAGAAATAGCCATATACCATTATCATTGAGAGCAGCAGCACCAATAGCCCACAAACCACCTTCTAAGAGTTGGTTTGCAATTTCTGTTGGGTAACCTAATACGCCATTTCCGAAAAGAAGAGATAGAAAATCTTGATTAAAAACATAATCTCTTAGTCCTTCTCTAATAGCTATTGCTGTGCCACCAGTACTATCTATCCTCACTTGATAAATAAAGTATAAAGCGGGCAGAACACCTATAGATAGGATGGGTATGAGGAATTTCTTGTATGACCCTTTGCTTTCAAAATAAAATATTGTCAACAACGTTAATGATGAATAAGCAATTGCTGCAAGTGATAAGGTCATAAAGCAGGTAAGGACAGCAAACTTATCAATTGAGTCTACCTTTTTTAGTAGAATCATTCTGCTTGCTGTTAATATGATAATATACGTCGCATATGTCGATGGTTCTAAAAAAAATCCTGTAGGTCTGTAAATAGCGCCAAGAATAGGTAAAGAAAACCCAGAAAAATAACGTTGTGATTGTCCTGTTATTAATTCCAATGGATCAATATAGTAACCAATAGCATAGACAGAAATATACTGCATACAGAAAAAAAACAAATGATACACTATTGCAAATTTAATAAATTCCGCAATTATTTCTCTATCAAATTTACCTACGATTAGCAAAACAAAACACAAGGCAACCTTTAAAATATTAGACGTTAAATATTCAAATAACGTATAAGATATATTGTGCTTATAAGTTAAGAATTCGTATTGCCCCAATATACCAATAATTAGTATGAATACTACAGCAGCACAGGTTTTTTTAAATATTGACACGTAAATATTTTCATTGAAAACGTACGCCAATGAAACCAAAAAAATCAGAGCTAACGGATAAAATCTATACAGCTCATAGCTCTCTAAACTAATAAAGAAAATAAAAATAGAGCCCAGAAAAACTCTAAAGTTAAATGAGTCAAGCATTATTAACAACTTCCACGAGCTTGTTCATTTGCGCATCTCTTTTAATGTGGGGCTCAACACGAACATTGTTAATCAAATAATATATAACTGCATCTGCAAACTCTTTAGTATTGTAGTTTTCTATAAGTCTACCATTAACTCTATCATTAATTATTTCTGATGGGCCACTTGGGCAGTTAAACGATACTACCGGCGTTCCTGCGGTTTGTGACTCAATCAAGACATTTGGAAAACCTTCATAAATAGAGGTTAGAACTGTGACTTTCGCTGCTGCATAATAATCATTTACAGACTCTGTTGACTTAACATGTTCGAAAGAAAAATTAGTATATTTATTTTGCTTCAATTCCATCTCTCCAACCAAGTAATCTCTAAGCTCTCCATCACCGATTATTACTAACTTAACAGTATCTTGATGTAAGGCAATAACATTTTCAATTGCATCAACAAGTTTATCAATACCTTTTTGTTTTACTAAACGCCCAACAAATAAAATATCTATATCGGGTGTCGTACTATTAGTGTTTGTTATTTTTTCGGATACAGGATTATAGATAACAGCTACCTTTGATTCTGGCACATGAAAAGATAGAACCATATCTTTCTTCATCTTTTCACATTGCGCAATAAAGTAGTCTGATTTTTTATATAAAATTTTTGTGAGATAATTTGTAACATACTTCTTAAACCCACCTTTTCTCAACTTTGTATCATAAGATAAAAAGTTCACATTTCTTGAAATTACCTTTATATTCTTATTTTTTAAAAACTTTAATGCTAAAGATATTATTGTAATCTGGTGATTAAAGGAGATCACTTTGCCCCACTGATTTACTCTATTGTCTAAGAGAAGTTTTCTCAGCGCATCAACTCCATTTTCAACTTTAAGATCAATAATTTTTATATTACTGTTCAATAATGAAATATAATTATGCTTCCCTTTCCTATATTTCCTGTAAACCACTATGACTACATTGTGATTTTTATTTTGCAATTCATTTGCATAGCTGACACATACTCCCTCTGCCCCCCCCCGTTCTAGAGAGTCTATAAAAAGAACAACATTATCCATAAATTTACCTGTGATCTATTTTGTTCAGTTTGATTGCATAAAGGCTAAAAAGTAATGCAGAGATAAACCGGGCAATTAACACACCAAAGATCACAGCCCACTCTTTGTATATCCCAATCGTTGCATAAACAAACACTGCTGATATAGAGACCATGATTAATGTCACATTCCTTATTTCTTTATCATGTTTTCTAGGAAGAAAAAATGAATACCTCAATGAAGATGATATTGAAATAAATATTAATCCTATGGTCATGTACGTAAGCAAGTCTTGGACACCTGCATAAGCAGAGCCAAAGATACTTGTTATCAAGTACTCTCCGAAGACTTGCATAAATATAAATGCAAGCAATGCTAAAGAGAAAAATGGAATAATATTTTTTGAAATGGAAAATTTATCTTTATTTTCACATAGCCTCGGATATAGAGCTTTTAGAACAATATAAAATAGAGTAGCAATGGCGATTGATATTTTATTTGCCACTGAAAAAATTGCATATTTTTCGCTAGCTATTAACCCACCTAATATAATAACAGGAATATTATTGTAAACATTTGGTAGGAAGTCTGAAAAAAAGAGATTAAATCCATTCTTTAACGTCAAAAGCATATTGTTTGTTGAAAATTTTAATTTAACTTTATATTTTATTTTCCTTACTACAAGCGAAATTAACCCAAATAAAATGTAAGTAGTTGTTGATAGATATAAAGCCAACGTAACGTGCTGCTCATTATTTACCAGAATAAAAATCAATATGAACGAAAAACATCTTGACAATATAGTTAATATACTATTGATTTTTAAATCAGATTTTGCCTGATGATACCAATGAGCAAATTGACAATACCCTATCAAACCAATAAATGATGATATAAAATAATATATTGCTTGCTTTAAATTAAAGACATAGAGGATATATGATGAAAAGATCACGCTCGATATAAGAACCAGAAGTAATCTAGCATTTTGTATATCGTTGTACAGTGAATGCTCATCTATATTGTGATCATCATTAATGTCTCTAACTCCAGTAAAGGTGAAACTGTAATCGCATAGAATAAATGAAAGAGTAAAGCAGCTGTAAAGTAGTGAAAACTTACCAAAACCATCAATACCGAGTCTACTTGTCAATAATGGTATGATGATTATGGGGTAAAGTAGATTGAATAGATATACCGTCAGTAAATATATAAAATTGAGTATGCTTTTTTTATGCATAATTTTAAATCAGCTTTAAATCTATTTTTTTCCCTAGTTCCTTTTCCATATGATGAGGCCTTATTTTTCTGAGGCCGCTACTTGGGTAAAATGTCATCTCACCAAATAAAATTTGTCCTTGCACATTATATAGATCTACTCGCACAAATGCGATTTCTGCACTCAAACTCTCTGCTATTTTAATCATTTCCTGAAAATTAGATGGAGGAAGGATGTTTACGTTTTCTACTTTTTCTCCAATATAAAAATCTAATTCCTTCCAACTTTTATCATAGTAGTTTTTTTTGTATACACCATTTTCTCTATCTGTAATAACTTGAACGAAGTCAACTTTGCCATCAAAACAATAAAACTTATAATCAGTCAAAGATTTTTCATCTGACTCTATAAATTTTTCACAAATAATTCTTGGTTCTACATCTTTATATGACCATTCCCTGAAAATATCATAAAGGCAATAATTAAGCCACCTGTCAAAACGTAACTTCAGTAAACTTACATTTATGTCTTTCTTGTTTTTGCATATGTAATTCTGACTAGAGCCATGAGTTGTCTTTAGAATAAATTTTTCGGGTAGTTCTTGGAAATTAATTTCATCTACCCCTCTGTATACTCCAATCAACTCTATTAGGTATTCACTTCCAATTTTATTTTTCACATAATCTCTCACCTCATATTTATCAACTAATTTTGTATAAATGTTATCTTTTTGGTTTATTTTCAACCATTGCATTTTTTCGGAAAATAGCTCTGGCTGCTTGATATTTAGGAACTCCCCTCTGTATAAAAAATATAAAATCTTTAAATATACTGTATCGCTCAACCAGTTTAAATATTTTCGCCCACCCAATCTTATAAATAGATTGAACCCAATTTTTGATAGATTTTGAAAGTATATGCTAGTCATTTTCAACTGATTAAAAACTCATTTTTAATATAATTCTCTTTTTCTTTAGCCGACAAGCTTTTTGTTTCAGAAAAGAGATGTTTGTTTTTTTCTAAATATTGCTCTATTGACATTTTGTACTTTGCTGGCACTCCAGCATAAACAGAGTTTGATTTTATAGTCCCTTTGACAATAGAGCCTGCACCGACAATAACATTGTCACCGATGATTGAATTTGGTAATACAGCAACCCCATATCCTAAAAAAACATTATTACCAATAATTATCTTTCCAAACAGATCAGTATTTGCATATTTCTTGTATAAATTTCTTAGAACATTCACACTTCCATCATGTGTTATAAATTGTACATTAGAGGATGAGTAAAAATTATCACCAATAGATATTAAGTACGGTTCAGAACCGAATTGTTTAGTATTGAAGATACAGTTTCTACCAAATGTTACTCCTAACTCTTTTGCATATTTGTTTGGACTTGCAAGCTTTCTTTTTAAATAACCGTATACTTTTTTCATTGAAACAATATTGCGCCAATAATAAATCTACATTAATTATTAATGATACTTTTGATGTTATCGTCTTTTAATAGCACCATAATTTATACCACTCAGAAAACCGCTTCATAGTCTCTTCAATGGAAGTCACTGGCTTAAAATTAACCTCTTTAATCAAATCATCCACCTCCGCATAAGTGGCATATACATCTCCCGCCTGCATCGGCAAATAATTTTTAATTGCTTCCTTACCACAGGCGCTTTCAATGGCTTTGATGAAGTCCATCAGTTTGACCGGCTGATTGTTACCGATATTGTAAACCCGATATGGGGCCGAACTGCGACTAGGGTCGTCATTTCTGAAATCCTGAACGCCTGCAGGAATCACATCCTGAATCCGGATGATGCCTTCTAGGATATCCTCAATATCCGTGAAATCCCTCTGCAGCTCACCGTTGTTGAACACATTAATCGGTGTGCCTTCCATAATCGCCTTGGTGAATTTCCAGGCGGCCATATCAGGTCTGCCCCATGGGCCATTCACCGTGAAAAACCGGAGTCCGGTTGTAGGAATGTTATAGAGATGGGAATAGCTGTGCGCCATCAACTCATTCGATTTTTTGGTGGCAGCATACAGTGAAACCGGATGGTCTACCGCATCCTGTGTTGAATACGGCATCTTGCTGTTCATGCCATATACCGAGCTGGATGAGGCATAAACCAGGTGTTCAACCCCATTATGGCGGCAACCTTCCAGTATGGTTCCCATACCAACCAGGTTACTGTCGATATACGCCATGGGGTTTTCCAGGGAGTAGCGAACCCCCGCCTGGGCACCAAGGTGTATGACACGCTGGAACTGGTTGGTTTTGAACAGATCAGCGATGCCTTCCCGGTCTGCCAGGTCCATTTTTACGAAACGGAAATTATCGTAGGGTTCCAACTGCTCAAGGCGGGCGTGTTTTAACCTGGGGTCATAGTAGTCATTCAGGTTGTCCAGGCCCGTAACATCGTGGCCCAGTTCACACAGCTTTCTTGAAACGTAAAAACCAATAAAACCGGCTGCGCCGGTTACAAGGTACTTCATATCTTTTCACCACTAAAAACACAGAAGGCACAACGCTTTTTATTGTCAAAACGCTTATGCCTTCTACGCTAGATCAATTCATTAACGGCCAATGCTGTAGTAAGTAAAGCCTTTGCGTGCCATACGCTCAGGCTCATACATGTTACGGCCATCAAAGATGACGGATGCGTTCAACAACTCTTCCATCACTTCGAAATCGGGTGCGCGGAAGGGTTTCCATTCAGTACAGATCACCAGGGCATCCGCGTTTTTCAGTGCAGACTGGCGTGTGCCACACAGCTGGAAGTCTTCACGCACACCATAAATCCGCTGGGCTTCTTCCATCGCTTCCGGGTCAAACGCCTGCACTTTAGCACCAGCCGCCCAAAGGGCTTCCATCAATACACGGCTCGGCGCATCGCGCATATCGTCAGTATTGGGCTTGAAAGACAGGCCCCAGAGTGCAAACGTCTTGCCCGCCAGCTCACCCTTGTAGTGTGCGCTGATCTTGTTAAACAGCACCTGCTTCTGCTTGGCGTTGCGCTGTTCTACGGCGCGCAGCACCAGGGGTTCGAAATCAATATCTTCTGCGGTGCGCTTGAGCGCCTGCACATCTTTCGGGAAGCAGGAACCGCCGTAGCCGCAACCGGGGTAAATAAAGTGGTAGCCAATGCGCGGGTCGGAACCGATGCCCTGGCGCACCATTTCGATATCCGCACCCAGCATTTCCGCCAGCCCGGCCATTTCGTTCATGAAGCTGATCTTGGTGGCCAGCATGCAGTTGGCCGCGTACTTGGTCAGCTCGGCGCTGCGTACATCCATGAAAATGATGCGGTCGTGGTTGCGGTTGAACGGGGCATAGAGTTCCCGCATGGTGTCGATCACGTCATCACTCTCGGTACCGATGACGATGCGGTCCGGCTTCATGCAATCGTTGACGGCGGCGCCTTCTTTCAGGAATTCCGGGTTGGAACAAATGTGGAAGGCATGCTCAACGCCACGGCTTGCCAGCACGTCCGCCACTTTGGCCTTGACCTTGTCGCCGGTGCCCACCGGTACGGTGGATTTATCGACGATGATCTTGTCATCATTCATATACGTGGCGATGGTTTCCGCCACAGCCAGCACGTATTGCAGGTCGGCAGAACCGTCTTCATCCGGCGGCGTACCCACGGCGATGAACTGCATCTGGCCGTGTTCAACCCCTTCGCGGGCATCTGTCGTGAAATGCAGGCGTCCTGCCTCGTAGTTTTCCTTGACCAGTGGCTCCAGGCCCGGTTCATAGATCGGGATAATGCCCTGCTTCAGGTTGTCGACTTTCTGCTGGTCGATATCCACGCACATGACGTTGTGGCCGACTTCCGCCAGCACCGCTGCCTGCACCAGGCCAACATAGCCAATACCAAAAACGGTAACTTTCATGGGTTTTCCTTAAGGGAGGTAAATCACAGTGAAGGCTGTGGCGTTTTGGGTGATTGCCACCGCCGCCTTCACTGTTTTGAAATTCATCAATACGTTTGAATGTGCACTATAGTTAGGCACCGAAACCTGTCGGAGCTGATATGTCTAAATCGCTGTATCACGAACTGAAACGTATCGGGATTGATGAGGAACTGGCCCACAATGTCGACAAGGCGCTTGATCCCGCCCATGTCGCTACAAAGGAAGATATGGTCATTCTTCAGGAAGCCATACAGCAAACACAGGTAAAGGTTGAATGCCGGTATCTCGAACTCAGAAACGCCATAGACCGGCTCGACCATCTTTTAAGCACCAAGATTGATCTGACCCGAGGCGACATAAAAACTCAACTCGCCTCTGTTGCCTGCCAGTTCCGGATCACCTTGGGCGGCTTAATCACCACGATACTCAGCGTATTTCTGGTGAACGGGTATTTTCATGCCATGCCGGTTTGATCGTGTTGCAGCTTGGGTTGGCAGCCCGTTCAGGCTGCCTGCTGGTCCTGCGCCACCTGTTCCGCAACCGCCTGGATATCCAGCCCGGTCAGGGATGCGCCCACCTGTGGTTTCAGCTCAACGCTTTCCTGCCGGGCAGTCCGGCGACCATGCAACCGCTGCAACAGGCCACTCACCCGGAACCCGTGCTGGACGGATTCGTAATACAGTGCAAACACCCCACAGAAGATCACCAGTTGAGCCACATCCGGCATATCCACGGCGTGCAGCACAATACCGGTGATATTGATCACAGCACCCACCAGTACCACTATCGCCAGTGTCTGACGGTGCGTGAAACCGGCATGCAGTAAAATATGGTGCACATGGGTACGGTCTGGCCGGAACGGGTTGTCACCCTTGCGTACCCGGCGAACGACCGTCGCCACCATGTCAATCAGCGGTAAACCCAGGATAAACAGCGCTGTCACCGGATCGAACGCCTGGTCGTTCAGGTGGCTCTGGCTGTAGCGGGCCAGTATCCAGACGAGGGTGAATCCCAGCAACATGCTGCCGGCATCCCCCAGGAATACCTTGCGAAGCTTGCGGGTGAGCTGCAGGTTGTAGACGAGGAATGCACTCAAGCCCGCACACAACACGACCATGGGTAACAAACTGAACACTGTCCCACCCGTGATCACCATGAAACTGGTCAATGACAACAGCGCCAGGCAAGCCGCCATACCATCAATGCCATCACACATGTTCAAGGCATTGATGACGCCGAACACCGCAATGGTGGTAAAAGGCACCGCCGCCCACAGTGGCAAGACGATATCACCCAAGCCAAACAGGTTCCCCAGGCTACTGATGATATTGCCCGCGCCGAAAATCATCAGCAGTGACGCTGCAATGGCGGCCATCACCCGCAGCCGCACGGAAAGATCTTGCCGATCATCCACCGCACCGACCAGCACCAATAAGGCAGCACCCACTAACCAGCTGTAGAGGACAGGGCCATGGGGGTAATAAATACCCAACAGCAGCGCCATACTGATAAAAATACTGAGTCCACCCACCAGGGGGATCAAACCTTCGTGTTGTTTTCGGGCATCCGGTTTATCCACCAGGCCAATATAAATGGCCAGGGGTTTCATTATTTTGATAACAAATAACGACAATAAAAATGCGAGGGTAAACTTTGTCAGCATGGCAGGCGATTACTTCTTTTATTTACGACACTCTTGCTCACCGGTGCAGCCCCTAATAAACCATAACCAAATCAAAAGCACGCTACCGCCCGTCGGCTTAATTACGCAAATGCCGAAACTGCGATACGGTTTTTACTTTGCTTTTAATCAGCGACCGGTATATCTCTGCTCCAGGTCAGTTTTCGTCAAACAAACATGACAATGCACCGAATCAATAAGTACGTCGGTACAATTCAATCAGGAAATGAAACGTTACAATGTTGACAATCAGTAAACTTAAAAAAACGCAGGTATCCGTTTTTCATCTAAGCATTGTCAACGCCTGTAAAGCGCGCCCATTTTACTATTGTCGTCTAACGTTGCAATTCATGTTTTACGTAAATTCAGTAAAGTTTTCTTATCAGATAGTAATCCGCAAACCATTCAGCTACATGTTTACGTAGTTTCCTTCACCGGCTCTATATTTACACTTTGCTGACGCAGCAATTTGTGACGATTTTCCATTACCACGGATCAGTTAATACACTGCAATTCAATTGCAATAAACCTATCGGCAGCCACAAAAACATCGGTTAATACTTAGAAAATAATAAAAGTAGCCATCCGTGAAGGCGGCTGTAAAGAAAAGAACATGGTAGGAGGGAAATGGATTCCAGCGTCCTGCCGGAATCCATTGTCAGATGGCCGAGATGGAGGCTACGCCATCAGGATTCTTTGGTCTGATAACCTTCGTAGTCGTAATAACCCTGGCTGTAACCGTAGGCATCCTTCCGGGTCGGGTCGATCTTGTTCAGCACCACACCGGTCAACGGTGCCTGTGCCTGTAACAGGCGGCCCACCGTATTCTGGATCGCGCCGATCTGGGCACGCCCTGCCTCAATCACGTACAGCAAGCCGTCGCACAGGCGGGAAATCATCAGTGCATCACTGACACTTTGCACCGGCGGGCAATCGATAACCACGTAATCGTAATCCTGCTTGAGGGATTCGATCAGCTGCGCAAAGGTATTGGTCGCCAGCAGTTCCTGTGGGTTCGGCGGAACCTGGCCGCAGGGAATGATGTCGATGCCATCACTATTGTGCAGGCAGTCCACTTTCTCTGCAGTGCCCGCCAACAGGTTGGCCAGGCCGGCGGAACCGCCCTTGATATCAAAACTCTTGCCGACAGTCGGACGACGCAGGTCACAGTCAATCAGCAGGGTTTTGCCCAGCTGCCCCAGCGACAACGCCAGGTTGGCCGCCGTTGAGGACTTACCCTCACCCGGCATGGTGGAGGTGACCGCAAACAGCCGGTGATCCTTGTCCAGTGCCGTCAGGTTTACGCTGGTACGGATGGTACGAACAGCTTCACCAAAGCCGTGCTGCCCCTTATCAAGGAAGAGCTTTTGTACTTTGCCAGCGACCTCAGCCTCATTCAGCTTGGGCAACACACCCAGAACCGGCAGGTTAAGCTTGTCTTCCACGTCACGCGTACTGCGGATGGTGTTGTTGAGCATCTCCAGCAGGAAGGCCACACCACTGGAAAGCATCAGGCCCAACAGCGCAGACAGCACAATAATCAGCTTCTTCTTGGGTTTGACCGGTATCTTGGGTGCAAACGCCTTGTCGACGATACGGGCGTTCGCGGTTTGCAGGTCACTGGTGGCGCTGGTTTCCTGGATACGCTTGAAGAACGCGTCGTACAGGTCTTTGTTCGTGCGAACCTCACGCTCCAGCGCCCGCAGGCGGAACTGCTTGCGGTTGATCTGTTGCACCTGCTTCTTGGCAATGGCTACCGCGTCTCTCAGGCTCTTCTCGTTGGCCTTGTCGATCTCGTAATCCCGCTGAACGCCATCCACGATATTGCGGATCTGGTCGCGGATATTCTGTTTAATACTCTGCATTTCACTGCGGGCAGAAATCATCTTCGGATGCTTCGGCCCGTAACGACGGGACATATCCATTACCTGCCGCTGCACCTTGGCCTCTTCCTGCTTCAGCCCCTGGATCAACGGGTGAACCAGTACTGCCTGGAGGGATTCATAATCCTGCGCCGACTTCAGCGCGCCGGTTTTCAGCTGCCGATTGATGTTTTCTGAAATGGCCAGCTTCCGGCGCACTTCCACGAGGGATTCGGTCAGCGCCTTGAGCTCATTGCTGGAGATGGTCAGCACGCCTTCCAGGTCCACCAGATCTTCCTGTTCGCGGTAGTCCTGCAGGCTGATTTCCGCCTCCCGCAGTTTTTCTGAGAGTTCGGTCAGCCGTCCCTGCATCCAGCCGGTAGCGCTCAGCGTCAGCGAGAGCTTGGCCTCCATGTAGGATTCGATATAGGCATTAGCAATGGCGTTGGCTATGCGGGCTGCCATCTTCGGATTTTCAGAGGTCACGTGAATACGAACAATCTGCGTCTTCTTGACCGGTTCAATGCGAACATGCTCATCCAACACATTGAGGGTGTCACGCAGGATGCGCTCCTGCTCGTCCTCATCCGACGGTTGTTCAAGCCCGAACCAACCACGCCAGTTCAGCAGACCGCTATACCAGGGTTTTTCGCGAATCGCCGCGTTAAACTCCGGATCATTGGTCAGGTCCAGCTTGTTGACCACTTTCTCCAGCACACTGCGGGATTTCAGTACCTCGAACTGGGTATTCAGGTAACTGTCGCCACCGCCATCAATGCCGTACATCTCCTCAATGGAGACCACCTTGGCCTGCTCCTGCTCAATTTGCAGGACAGCCGTCGCCTGGTAGATGGGCGTCATGGTAAAGACGACCAAAGTCGCCAGAAGGGTCACGGCAAACGTAAAGCCGGCAATCGCCCAGCGATAGCTCAGCAGGACGTGAACAATCTCGCGAAGAGAAATCACGTCATCGCCCTGCAGCATTTTCGGCAGGACGGTGTGTTTTGATTCACTGCTCATAGATTCGGTTCAGAGGGTTAGAGGCCCAGGCTCCCCGAGCCATCTGGCGCCGGATTCCTGCATGGATAGCCGTTGTCGTTAGAAGAAACTTTCCTTCACGTTGATGATGTCACCGGGCAGGATAGACTCATCGAGCTTCATGTTGCGCTCTGTCAGCTTGCCCTTCTCTTCACGGTTGACGATGATGTCCTTGCGTGATGCCCGCTGGGTGAAACCGCCGGCCAGCGCCACGGCCTTTTCCAACGTCAGCCCCGGCTCAAAGGAAAAGCCGCCGGGATCTTTCACTTCGCCGCTGACGAAGAACTTGCGGTATTCGGTAATGGAAACACTGACCTTGGGATCAATGAAATAATCCCCTTTAAGCTTTTTAGTCAGAAAGTTCTGCAGTTGGCCCACGGTCATGCCCTTCACCCGGATCTCATCAAGGAAAGGGTAGGAGATGGTACCGGCGTCACTCAGCCTGGTTTCCACTTCCATATCTTCTTCACCGAAAATGGTGACTTTGACCTTGTCGCCAGAGTTCAGGCCATAACGGGAAAAACTCATCTCTTCTGCGCGGACGCCGGTGACAACCACCAGCAAACCCAGGCAAAACAACGCGACCAGACGCTGCAGCGGGTGCATTGCCGAAACCGGCCTGCGGGTTCTGAATACAGACATGCGTAGATACCTCAATTCCTTAACGCCAGAAACAGCACAGGCCGGGAAATTCCCGGCCTGCCTGATCTTCAGCGTTTGCGCCTGACTTAGATCGCCAGTTCTGCAGACAGCGTGTAGACGTTACGACGGTAGCTGTCGTTATCCGCGGTGGAGCCCGGCTTCAGGCTTTCGTCACGGTCAGTGTTCTGGTAGCCCAGGGACAGGGTCACGAAGCGACGCACTTTCCAGTCAACGCCAACACCGAAGGTCTTGACCTTGCGGTCCTTGTTATTGGTGGCCAGGGCGGACTGCACTTCTTCGTCAGTGTAGCTGTAGGAGACATTGGTCCCGATGCGGGACGTCCAGTCATGGTTCCACGCCAGAGTGGTGGTGGTACCCTTGGTGAAGGTGTCGTCCTGCGGGTTATCGTATTCCAGACCGTAGTCACGAACGGTGCTCAACTGAATCACGGAGTGATCAACCGGCATGTAGCTCACACCCACTTCCCAACCAGTGTAGCCTTCTTTGTCGATCTTCTGGTTGTTGGTGTCACGCAGGTCAGTCTCACGGTAACGACGACCGATCTTCGCATAACCTGTGGTTTTTGCGGTGGCATCCCAGCTCAGACCCACCAGGTAACTGGTGATGTCATACCCAGGGCTCTTGCCATTGTTGTTTGCGTCAGTCAGCTTGCGATCATAACTCAGGTCACGCTGCTTGACTTCGAACAGGGCGTTGGTCTTGGGCATCAGGCGATAGTAAAAGGTAGCGCCGTATTCCTTGGTTTCACGGTTCAGACCTTCACGGATGCCGCGGGTCTTTTCGTAGTCCTGATTGTTGATACTGCCGAACAGGTCAACACGGGCCATGGCTTCCATGGAACCGAAACCGTAGACAAAACCGGCCTTCTTGCGGACAAACTCAGGGGCGTTCTTGTCGTTGACGCCATTAACTGTGGAACCGGCATCGTGGTATACGCCGTAATCCCAGTCTACGTCCAGGCGGTTACGGCTGTTGAATTCCTGGTGGATGTCACCAAGGATGCCGTAATCGGTGTAGTTGGCATCGCTCTCGCTGTTGAAGTTCATGTCCTTGGCAGCAAGGGTTACCGCGTAGGTGCTCAGGCCAGTCTGGGCCTTGAATTCAACGGAAGGGTCAATGCTGTAGAAAGAAGAGCCTTTTTTCTTCAGTGCACCGGAACCTTCACGGAAGACGTTATCGTCATAACCGATATCGGTCTTCAGTTGTGGGGTGATGTCGATACCATTCCAGCGAATGTGACCCGGATCTTCTACAGCGGCAACGGCAGACATGCCGTATCCAGCCATGGCAATCGCCAAGCTGAGTTTGCTTATCCCTTTCATTAATTTACTACGCCTTGAACTTCTAAGTGCTAATTAAAGAGTGTTTGATTTGCGCGCTAAATAACCACGTTATTTTTCTAACGACAATAGTCGTTTGTACTTACGCCACCCTAAGGAAAGTGCGTTGTATTATATAGACACGGTAAATATAATTTCCAGCCGGTTACTGTACATTTTTAGTGAAATAATTTGCGATTTTCTTCGCTATCAATTCATCAAAGAATGATGTAGAGACCATCAGGAGCAGCCTGAAACTCACGTTTTGTCCACACAAGGCGTATTCAGGCATTCTGCACAATCCTAAGGAACCCAGATGAAATCAGTTAAACTTGTTGCCGCAGCCTGTGCGCTATCAGCAGCAATTGCCGGTGTCGCGCAGGCGGATCTCGCCACGGACATGGCAAAAATGTCGCCTGCTGACGCCCTGGCGAAAGCCACACAGGACCAATCCGTTTCGATTGAAGCCCTGATTGCCGATGCCGCTGCAAAGCTGCAGGACAACCCGGCCCTGCTGTCTGCCCTGGTGGGTGAAGCGGTTAAAGCATACCCGGAACAGGCGGGTGAAATCGTCAAGGTTGCCGTGAGCCAGGCGCCTGCGCACCAGGCCACCATTACCAGCGCTGCCATCGCCCAGCTGCAGGACAATCCTGAAGCCCAGGCATCTGTCAACAAGGCTGCTGACGAAGCCTCACAGCAGGTTGCAGCCGGCGAAACCAAGACTGGCACCGAGAGCGAAGCTCAGCAGCAGGAAACTGCAGCACCGACTCCGCCTCCACCGCCTGCCCCCCAGCCGCCCGCTCCGGACAAGCCGCCAGTGGTTAGCCCGAATTAATCAATAGCAGTTCATCACTGTTAAAAAAACTCCTGTACGTTGGTGCAGGAGTTTTTTTTGTGTTTTTTATTAACTGGATATTATTTTTTATATTCCATTCAATAAAAGGTAATACCACTTATATTAATCACATTTCTTACCGACTCTATAAAGCCTGCTGCACTGGCCATTCGATAACATTGATCTTAATTAGAAAAAAATTGATGTGATAGGCTGATTGAGAAAAGAGATGGCAGATAGGACTTATAAAAAAATTAGCAAGTAGCTATTTATTCTACTTGTTTGTGGCATCCGCCATCGAGGCCAACCTAACCGCCAAAGCCTGCCTCACACAGAAGAATACTCCACCATATCGGCAGGCACCCGGTATCCATGCGACAGGGACATTAACCATCAGTATTTCATTGCTGATGGCGGATCCCGGTCCTTGTCCGGGATGACGCAGCGTAGAGAATGCCACAAAGCGTTTAATAGCAGAGAGAAGAGCCGGTACCCATGATCACATGACTTCCACCAAAGGTAACGTGACCTGTAATCGACGTATTGACATCCATTACACAGGAAAAAGCCTGTCGAACAAAAATGCACGAAGAGATTCACACGAATGTATTTCCTGACACCATATACCGTACAATCTCACCCTTTACCCGGTCACGCCGGTGACCTGACAAGAACGACCTGATCCGGATCATCATGACTCAAGCAGCAAAAGCCAGCGACAACAAGCAAACTCCCATGATGCAGCAATATATGCGCATCAAGCAGCAACACCGGGATCAGCTGGTTTTTTACCGCATGGGCGACTTCTATGAGCTGTTCCATGATGACGCAAAGAAAGCCGCCTCACTGCTCGACATCACCCTGACAGCACGCGGTCACTCCAACGGCCAGCCGATCCCCATGGCCGGCATCCCCTTTCATGCTGCGGAAGGTTATCTCGCCCGGCTCGTTAAACTGGGTGAATCGGTTGCTATCTGCGAACAGATTGGTGACCCCGCGACCAGCAAAGGACCTGTTGAGCGTAAAGTTGTCCGGATCATTACACCGGGCACCGTGAGTGACGAAGCCCTCCTGGAAGAGCGGAGCGATAACTGGCTGGCAGCCCTGCACGTGCAGGATGATCTGTATGGCCTGGCTATCATGGATATCACCAGCGGCCGGTTTCACGTACTGGAAGTCAAAGGACTGGAAGCTATTCTTGGTGAACTCCAGCGCCTTAGCCCGGCGGAACTCCTGACCAGTGAAGACCAGGTTTTCGACAGCCTGATCACGCAGCGTAATGGTTTCAGACGCCGCCCACCGTGGGATTTTGACCTGGAAACGGCGCACGACCTGCTGACCCGTCAGTTCAAAACCAAGGATTTGTCCGGCTTTGACTGCAGCCATATGACGGTCGCCATCGCAGCAGCAGGCTGTCTGCTGCAATATGCGAAAGATACGCAGCGCACCGATCTGCCCCACGTACGCACCCTGCGGGTTGAACGCCGTGAAGACTGCGTGGTGCTCGATGCGGCCAGCCGTCGTAACCTTGAACTGGATACCAACCTGAACGGGGGACGTGACAACACCCTGCTGTCGGTAATGGACAAGACCGCAACAGCCATGGGCAGTCGCCTGCTTTGCCGCTGGATTAACCAGCCCCTTCAGAATATTGAACTGCTGCGGGAACGCCAGTCTGTCATTCATGCCTTGCTGTCGGATTATCGCTACGAACCTATTCACGCCATGCTCAAAGGCATTGGTGATATTGAACGTATTCTTGCCCGTGTCGCGCTGCGTTCTGCACGTCCTCGGGATCTTGCCCGGTTACGTGATGCTCTCTCACGTCTGCCTGATCTTCAGACACAATTGACCGCAATTGATAACGTTCGATTAAACCAGCTTGCGACACAAATCAGCGACTATCCGGCACTGGTTGCCGTTCTGCAAAAAGCGGTGATTGAAAACCCGCCCGTTGTCATCCGCGATGGCGGTGTGATTGCCGAAGGCTACGATGAAGAACTGGATGAGCTTCGCGCCATCAGCGAAAACGCCGGCGGCTACCTGTTGCAGCTTGAAAAGCGGGAAAAGGAAGAAACCGGACTTTCGTCATTGAAAGTCGGTTACAACCGGGTTCACGGCTACTTCATCGAATTGAGCCGACGTGAGTCAGAAGATGCGCCCGTGAATTATATCCGGCGCCAAACCCTGAAAAATACCGAACGTTTTATCACGCCGGAACTGAAAACGTTTGAAGATAAGGCGCTATCCAGCAAAAGCCGTGCACTGGCCCGGGAAAAAGCCCTTTATGAAGCACTCATTGAAACACTGGCAGAACACCTGATACCGCTGCAGGAGAGTGCGCAGGCCATTGCGGAACTGGACGCCCTGAGCTGTTTCACAGAACGTGCCGA
This sequence comes from Kistimonas asteriae, assembly GCF_018263925.1. Classification (GTDB taxonomy): domain Bacteria; phylum Pseudomonadota; class Gammaproteobacteria; order Pseudomonadales; family Endozoicomonadaceae; genus Kistimonas; species Kistimonas asteriae. Next base: position 73,906 of record NZ_JAEVHF010000012.1, on the reverse strand, counting down.
AACCCTGAACCTCGCCTGCCCTGAACTGATACAAGGCGAAGGCATCACTATAGAAGAAGGCCGACACCCAGTGGTTGAACAGGTGTTAACCGATCCGTTTGTTGCCAACAACCTTGATCTCCATAGTGATCGCAGGATGCTGATCATCACCGGCCCCAACATGGGCGGTAAATCGACCTATATGCGCCAGACAGCACTGATCGTCCTGCTTGCCCATATTGGCAGCTTCGTACCCGCTGCCCACGCCAAAATCAGTATTGTTGACCGGATCTTCACCCGGATCGGTTCTTCTGATGACCTGGCCGGCGGACGCTCAACCTTCATGGTCGAAATGACAGAAACCGCCAGCATCCTGAATAACGCCACTGAACGCAGCCTGGTACTGATGGATGAAATCGGCCGTGGAACCAGTACATTTGACGGGCTATCACTGGCCTGGGCCTGTGCGCAACACCTTGCCGGTCAGATTCAGGCTTACACATTATTTGCGACCCATTATTTCGAGATCACTCAGCTGCCTGAAACCTGTGCACGGGTTGCCAACGTCCACCTGAACGCAACCGAGCATGACGATCGTATCGTCTTTCTCCATGCAGTTCAGGAAGGGCCTGCCAGTCAGAGTTATGGCCTCCAGGTCGCGCAACTGGCGGGGGTTCCGCGCAACGTGATTCTCCAGGCCAAGGAAAAGTTACACCACCTTGAGCAAGGCTCTACTGAAGACGAGAACACGCCAGTCACCACCCAAAAGCCTTCAAGAAAAGCACAGGCACCTTCGCCACAGGCCGATATGTTTGCCTTGCAGGCACCTCATCCTGCGGTAGAAATCATTGAACAACTGGATGTCGATGACACCTCACCCCGTGAAGCACTGGATTTACTGTACCGACTGAAGAAAACACTAAAGTAAACAGACAGTTCTATCGTTAGTAAAAAATCATCTTAATCACAAGATACGACAAGTGCCGGTTACCTGTAACCGGCCAGAGTTTACTGTTAGACTAGCGTCCGAATTAATCATTGACTGGATCGCCCCGATACCGTGATAACCAACAGACAGGGTTGATAACTGGTCGGCGCTAGAATAACAATCAAACCAGCCTATGAAGATGGAGTAACCGCAATGGCTTTTGTAGTTGGTGAGAACTGCATAAAGTGCAAGTACACAGACTGCGTGGAAGTCTGCCCTGTAGATTGCTTTTATGAAGGCCCGAACTTCCTGGTCATCCACCCGGACGAATGCATTGATTGCGCACTGTGTGAACCGGAGTGCCCAGCGAACGCCATTTTCTCTGAAGATGAAGTCCCCGAAGATCAGCAGGAATTCATTGAACTCAATGCCGATCTGGCAGAAATCTGGCCTAACATCACAGAGAAAAAAGACTCGTTACCTGACGCCGAAGACTGGGATGGCGTGAAAGGCAAGCTTGAACACCTGGAGCGCTAAACAAGACAGACAATAAAAAAGCCATGGTAAAACCATGGCTTTTTTATGATTTACATCATGAACCGCTAACTGAAGAGCGACTCACTCGATAGCCCCTGCTTTTCCAGAATACAACGAAGACGTTTAAGCGCTTCAACCTGGATTTGCCGGACCCGTTCCCGGGTAAGGCCGATCTCTTTGCCAACCTCTTCCAGCGTACTGGTTTCATACCCTCGCAGTCCGAAACGCCTGGCGACCACCTCTCGCTGCTTCTCTGAGAGCTCACTCAGCCATTTGTCGATACTGTCGTTGAGATCACTGTCCTGAAGCAGAACAGCGGGATCGTTTTCACGAATATCAGAAATCGTATCCAACACAGACTTATCAGAATCATGCCCCAGAGGGGTATCAACCGACGTCACCCGTTCATTCAGACCGAGCATCCGCTTAACATCATCAACAGGCTTGTCGAGCAGATTGGCAATTTCTTCCGGGGTTGGATCATGATCCAGCTTCTGCGTAAGCTCACGGGCAGCTCGCAGGTAGACATTCAGCTCCTTGACCACATGGATCGGAAGCCGGATAGTCCGCGTCTGGTTCATGATGGCCCGTTCAATCGTCTGTCGAATCCACCACGTCGCATACGTAGAAAAACGAAAACCACGTTCCGGATCAAACTTCTCGACCGCCCTGATAAGACCGAGATTGCCTTCCTCAATCAGATCAAGCAGTGACAGGCCTCGATTGACATAACGTCGGGAGATTTTTACGACCAGCCGAAGATTACTTTCAATCATCCGCCGTCGGCCAGCCTCCACACCCTTCCTCGCCAACCGGGCAAAATGGACTTCTTCTTCCGGTGTCAATAATGGTGAAAAGCCAATCTCATTGAGGTACAACTGTGTTGCATCGAGTGACTTGTAAAACGCATCATCATCACGCTGCCGATGCCCACTTACCGCGGTGGTACGTTGCACTGTTCCTTCATTCGGTGACTCCGAACTGGAAGCGACTTCTTCATTGAGCGAACCTGAATCAAACTCCTCTCCCTGGACTACACTTCCGCTCGCATCATCCAGCTCTACCTCTTCCCTTTTTAGTGCCATAAGCGCCAATCCTGTTAATGAAATGGTCCCACTCACAGCCGAACAGCCAGAGGGCTGCATCGACGACCCTTAAACTATCAGGTCCGTCTATATTGTTGCCAAACCACAACTTCTGTACATCAGCGTTTTGACAGATAAAGAAGAGGATCTACAGGTTTACCATTACGCCGAATTTCAAAGTGCAGTTTAGGCTCACTCGTCCCTGTAGAACCTATTTCGGCTATCTTCTGACCCGCTTTAACCGTGCTTCCTTCCCTGACAAGTAATACCTTGTTATGAGCGTAAGCACTGAGATAGCTACCGTTATGCTTAACAATGATCAGGTTGCCGTAACCCGTGAGACCACTACCGGCATAAACAACTTCACCTGCAGCAGTCGCAAATACAGGTTCCCCGATCTTGCCAGCGATATCAATACCCTTGTTCACTCGTCCACCGGATGAAAAACGAGAAACGACATTCCCCCTGGCAGGCCAGCGCCAACTTGAAACGGGATGATTATCTGTTTTTTTCTTTACCTTAGAAACCGGCTCTTTTTTGTACACCTTGGTTTTCACTGCCTTGCTGGGCTGTGAAACAGATGCTTTTGCGACGGCTTTAGGCTGGGAGTATGTCGCTGGAGCGCGCCCCGACAGACTGAGTCTCTGCCCCGGGTATATGACATAAGGGGATCGAACCCTGTTAGCAGACGCTAACCTTCTATAGTCCTGTCCATAACGCCATGCAATGGAAAAAAGGGTTTCACCGGGCTGCACGACATGCGTCCCACGCAGAACAGCCTCAGGCCGCGTACGGTTACTGACCGGTATATCAAGCTGCTGATGCGAACAGCCTGCAATCAGGAAGAACAACATCAGCAACATGATATTTTTTGAGCAAACGTTTAAGTATTTTATTCGTCTCATCTCGCTTTTCTGAATACGCTTGCCAAACCCGTTAACCCTATTCCAAGCAGTCGTTTTATTATCCTTTTATCTTAAAAAAGGATTGTTATTACTAATCTATCTAAAAATTCAACTTCCAGTATTTTAATTCATTGTTAGTAAAGTGTTTACTAGCTGATAAAAAACAACATAACGCAACAAACACAATACTTATCGTCAAAAAATACAAACCAATCACTTCAATTGGTTTGTATTTTTGATCGGCTGCACCTCTCAAATACCGAAACAGCAATAATCGCGATCATCATAAGTGCAAGCGCCATCAGAAATTCAGGCGACTGACCAGTAAGTGATTCATAGTGCCACGGCATGACATTCACTTGCTGAACAGGGATTTGGGCACCGTCGTCTGCCAGCTTCCACGCCAATGTCTGCTTCCAGGGCCAGATTTTTTCTATCGCCCCCAGCATCAAACCAACAAGAAAAGCCAGCGTTGTCTGACGGTGATAGCTGAGCAACCATGAAAGGACGTGTGAAAAAAGCAGCAATCCCACCACACAGCCCGAGGCAAACACAAACAGTATACCGAGATCGAAGCGTGTAACCGCCTGTAAAACCGGTGCGTAGAAGCCAAGCAACAGCAAGATAAAACTGCCGGAGATGCCCGGTAAAATCATCGCACAAATAGCCAATGCGCCAGCCCAGAGAAAGGAATACCATTCTGGCTGCGCATTCATGCCTGGCGTTGCATGACCTATGAAAACCGCCACTCCAACACCTGCCACCAGGGCGGCGATGCGCGCGAGTGACCAGTGACTGACCTTACGCAATATCAACACCGCAGAGATAACAACCAGCCCGAAGAAGAAAGACCAAACCTGAATAGGCCAGGCCGACAGGCTATAGGTAATCACGCGCGCCATGGTAAAGACGCTAAACAGCACTCCACCAAAGACGGCCACCAGAAACGTACCATCGATATGCCGCCAGCAGGCCGCTACACCTTCACGGAATAGGATTTTGAGCGAGGCAGGCCCCAGTTTTTTGAGGCTGTTCAGCAGACGCTCATAGATGCCGGTAATGAACGCAATCGTGCCACCGGAAACACCAGGCACGACATCAGCCGCGCCCATCAGCGCGCCTTTAAGGAATAAAATCAAGACTTCCAACGGCAACATCACGTCAAACAACCAACCCTAAAAAAAGCATATTCATCATTATTCAATAGTGCCTGACAGCAACGGCACAAATCTGACCGGCTCCAGCTCCTGCTCACTGTAACCCGCTTCAGTCCGTGTCACACAAACCAGCAACTGGTCGCCATCAGGCCCAACCGGTATGATCATTCGCCCCCCGACAGCCAACTGCCGGAGCAGCCCCTGTGGCACTTCCGCAGGAGCCGCCGTCACCAGTATGCCATCATACTCGCCCTCTTCAGGCCAGCCAGAAAAACCGTCCGCATGGCGCATCATGACGTTATAGAGCTTCAATTGACGCAACCGCTGACGCGCTCGATCCTGCAGGGAGCGAATACGCTCTACCGTATAGACCCGGTCTGCCAACTGTGCCAGCACTGCCGTCTGATAGCCTGATCCTGTGCCAACCTCCAACACCTTATTGACAGCCCCCGTCTGAAGCAACGCTTCTGTCATACGGGCAACAATATAAGGCTGGGACAGGGTCTGGTTACGACCGATAGGCAGTGCCGTATCCTCATAGGCCCTGTGGGACAATGCCTCGTCAACAAACAGGTGCCTGGGTGTTTTACGCATTACGTCAAGGACACGCAGATCCCCGACCCCTTGCTCAACCAGACGCTGAATCAGGCGATCACGGGTTCGCTGTGACGTCATACCAATACCTGCCAGATTCATTCAGCCCCCAGACTAACCTTCACTTAGCAGGCAATATTGTCACTAGAGCCCGCCAGTTTACAATACGTTCTTCCTCATAAACGACGCTTAACTGATATTTTCAAACACTTCATTGAGTACAGCTGTCGCATAAGTCCCTTTGGGAAGGAAGAAAGAAAGCGACAAATTGCCCTCTATCCAGCACCAGTCCATTGCTTCAGGCGTCACACGCAACGCACGCCGCTCCTGATTCATTCCCGCATTTTCGAGACCATCGCAAAGCTCAGGCCAGCGCTCAGCAAGCGACGCTTCCCAGGCATTCACCTCGCCTTCAGACAGCAGGGAGCCGCGCCCCCAGAGAGGGCCGGTATTATGCAATTCACCGGAAACAAAGCGCTCTGTGACGGTATCATCCCTACGCTCAGGCAAAATCAGTGAGTGACTGTCACGAAACGTTAACACATCACCTTCCAGCAAACACGACCATGTGTGCTCACGTACCCGCTGTGCCAACAACTGATTAAACAACCATGAGCGGGCCGCAGATAGAACAATGCTTTTCTGGTCACGCTTCAGACGCAACTTTCTGGCAAAAAGCGCCAATGCCTTATCCAGGTTGCCGCCATCAAACCCAAAACGCTGCATACCAAAATAGTTAGGCACACCGTTGTGACTGATTCCACGTAACCGCTCGTCGATATCGACCTGATTCCCCACAATGTCCTGCAACCGTATCTCAAAGCGATTACCGGACAGGGCCCCCTGGCGTAGCTTACGGTTATGCCAAGCCGTTTTCAGAACAGAAATGCCCTCGCCGCAGGATGACCAGTCCAGATCATCCGCACGGCCTTTGCCTGGCAGCTGCAAGCTGAACCACTGCCGGGTAACCCCCTGACGATCTTTTAGTCCTGCGTAACCGACTGATGAAGGCGTAATACCGGCGATACGCGCCAGATTCCGGGCGACCCACTGGGTATTCTGACCGGCCTTCTCAACCCACAGGAACAGATGCTCGCCCTCTCCACAGGGCTCAAACGGCAAGACTTCTTCAACCCGAAAATCTTCAGGCTGTACTTTAAAAGCAGCGCGCCCACAGGCATCACCACCGGCCCTGGGCAGGGTCATATCCCAATCAGACATAGCGACCTTCATAGACAAAACATTGATCGGTGTGCAGCGAACAGTGCACAAAATAACCTAGCAGACGAGGATTAAGCAGGGAGTAACTCAGGTTTAATCCGTCATGAGAAAAAATTCTTCATCACGCTTGATCATTCCCAGCTCTGTACGCGCATATTCTTCAACCGCTTCGAGACCGGTTTGCAAAGCAACCACTTCCACGGAGAGCAAACGATTACGTTCAGCCAGCCGCTGATTTTCAAGCTTTTGGAGGGCGACCTGTTCCCTGACAGCCATTAACTGGGCAATACTGCCTTCGCCCACCCACAGACGGTACTGAAGGAGTGCCAGAAAAAAAGCCAGCATGATCATTACTATTCGCATACGCTCAAAAAAGAAAACAGGTGACCTGAGAAAGCATAACAGTCCACTGCCCTGAAAACAGCTAACCGTAGTGACTCGCTTTTACACCACTTGCCCTATCGCCACTATCCAGCCATAAAAAAACAGGGCCGCCCCTTGCGACCCTGCCATTACCTCTCTACCTGCCGAAAACATTGAAACAATGCTTACCGACAGGCTGCCGTAATAGATTAACTCAAATCCAACGGCACAAAGTTTTTCACAAGATCATCAACCGCCTTGATACGCTCAAGGAAAGGCTCCAGCTTTTGCAGGCGCAGAGCACTGGGACCATCACAACGCGCCCTGTCAGGATCCGGATGCGCCTCAAGGAACAGTCCCGCCAACCCCAGTGCCATACCGGCACTGGCCAGCTCTGCCACCTGGTGACGTCGCCCACCGGAGGCCTCCCCCAGCGGATCACGACACTGCAGCGCATGGGTAACATCGAAAATCACTGGCAAGCCGCCACTGACTTCCTTCATGGTACGGAAACCCAGCATATCGACCACCAGGTTATCGTAACCAAAGCAGCTACCGCGCTCACAGAGCATGACGTTCTCACAGCCACCTTCGCGGAACTTATCCACGATATTGCGCATCTGGGAAGGGCTCAGAAACTGGGGTTTCTTGACGTTAACAACCGCCCCCGTCGCTGCCATGGCGGCGACCAGATCAGTCTGGCGTGCCAAAAACGCAGGTAGCTGGATCACATCTGCCACCTGGGCCACCGGTTCGCACTGGTGAACCTCATGCACATCGGTAATCACGGGCACACCGTAGGTGTCCTTGATTTCCTGCAGGATCTCCAGACCCTTCTCCATGCCAGGCCCACGATAGGAGGCAATGGAGGAGCGGTTCGCCTTGTCAAATGACGCCTTGAACACATAGGGAATGCCCAGCTTGCGCGTCACATCCACATAGTGACCCGCCACTTCCAGCGCCAACTCGCGGGATTCCAGGACATTCATGCCACCAAAGAGCACGAAGGGCCGGTCATTGGCGACATCGATATCGGCAACCCGTAGCGTTTTCTGATCCATGAGACAATTCCCCAATCAGGCTTTCTGGCCAGCACCGTGTGCCAGCGCCGCTTCAACAAATGCCGTGAACAGACCGTGACCATCACGCGGCGTAGAGGTGAACTCCGGGTGGAACTGGCAGGCAACAAACCAGGGGTGATCCTGGATTTCCACCATTTCCACCAGCGCCTGGTCCACAGAACGGCCTGAGACCTTCATACCAGATGCCTCAATGCGATCCACGTAATGATCGTTCACTTCATAACGGTGACGGTGACGTTCATTAATCACATCCTTGCCATAGGCCTGGAACGCGCGAGTGCCTTCAACCAGACGGCACTGCTGTGCGCCGAGGCGCATGGTGCCACCCAGGTCAGACGCTTCGCTGCGCTGCTCGACCTGACCGTCGCTGTCAAGCCACTCGGTGATCAGACCAATGACAGGGTTCTCGCACGATACATCAAATTCGGTGCTGTCCGCACTCTTGATACCGACAACGTTGCGGGCAAATTCAACCACCGCCAGTTGCATCCCCAGGCAGATACCCAGGTAAGGAATCTTGTTTTCACGGGCGTGACTGATGGCGGCAATCTTGCCTTCCACGCCGCGATTACCAAAACCACCAGGCACCAGGATAGCATCCACACCATCCAACACACCCATCCCCTGGCGCTCAATCTCTTCAGAGTCGATATAACGCAGATTGATCTTGGTACGGGTTTTCAGGCCGGCGTGCTTCATCGCCTCAATCAGCGACTTGTAAGCATCCAGCAACTCCATGTATTTACCGACCATCGCGACGGTCACTTCGCGGGAAGGATTCAATTCGCGATCCAGTACGTCATCCCACTCAGCAAGATCGGCCTCACCGCATTCCAGTGTGAAGTTATCAACGATCAGCTGGTCAAGCCCCTGCTCGTGCAGCATGCGCGGGATACGGTAAATGGAATCCGCATCCTGCAGGGAAATGACAGCGCGCTCTTCAACGTTGGTAAACAGGGCAATCTTGCGACGTGAAGAAACGTCAATGTGGTGTTCGGAGCGGCAGATCAGGATATCTGGCTGAAGACCGATGGAGCGCAGCTCCTTGACAGAGTGCTGGGTCGGCTTGGTCTTGAGTTCGCCGGCAGTCTTGATATAAGGCACCAGCGTCAGGTGCATCAGCATGGCGCGACGGGAGCCCATCTCTACCTTTAACTGACGAACCGCTTCCAGGAACGGCTGGGATTCAATATCACCGACCGTACCACCAATTTCCACCAGCGCCACGTCCGCATCGCCAGCACCGGCAATGATACGACGCTTGATTTCATCCGTAATGTGGGGAATCACCTGAACAGTACCGCCCAGGTAATCACCACGGCGCTCTTTTTTAAGCACGTGTTCATAGATACGACCCGAGGTAAAGTTATTACCCTGTCTCATGGTCGTTCTGACGAAACGCTCGTAATGCCCCAGGTCCAGATCCGTTTCCGCCCCATCTTCAGTGACGAATACTTCACCGTGCTGGAAAGGACTCATGGTACCGGGGTCAACGTTGATATAGGGGTCCAGCTTGAGCATGGTGACCTTCAGGCCACGCGCCTCAAGAATGGCCGCAAGCGATGCAGAGGCAATGCCTTTCCCCAACGACGATACGACACCACCGGTGACAAATATGTAGCGTGTCATTTAAAACCTGTTGAATTTGCAGGCAGTCTGTCTGCCTTCTGGATGGGAAGTATTAACGAAAAAAGATGGGGCTGCAGGATACCAAACATCCACCGCCCCCACAACGACGGAAAATCACCATTGCCGTCCACAAGGTGATTGCCAGTGGTACGCAATACCGGGTTCATTCTCCGAGGCCGCATACTCTGCATTGACCAGCAGACCAGGAATGGCAACCAGCTCACCGCCGCGATGCAGGACAGGCAGGCGATCACGCATCCAGGAAGGCACACCCAACTCATTGAACCACTTCTTCAGCGATTTACGCCCCGTCCGGCCAGGCAAACGAAAAGGTGCCACCACAATATCGGAGCGATAACCGAGTGAAAGCCCGGAAACATCAGACCTCACCAAAGGCAATGAAATTTCCTGCTTTCCATAACCAACATAAATACGGCCATTTCCCGGCAGTTCAAGATCACAGCCAGCAGAAAGCGTTAATTGACAGGAAAAAGACGGCAACGTACCCAGAGGCTGCATAGCGACTATAGCACCTTCATGCCGCCTGATCTCACCCCCCTCCCAGCGCACAACAGGGCAGGCATCCTGAGCGGCCGATACCAGCTCACCCAAAATGCATTGAACCACTGCCCGACCGGGCAATGGAAACCCCTGGGACCGCAACCAATAACGAAGCACGTTACGCTGCCGGTAGTCAGACAAGCTTTCAAGAGAAGCTCTATCGAGCACCGGTACACCCGGATGGTAAGGAATATCTTTAACAGACAAGACCTGTTGCAGATCAGCCTCAGCGACTTGATCCAGCAATGCAGCAACATCTGCAGCATCCTCGGCCAGGCGACCAATATTATTCAGCGCACCCGACCAGCGCCGGTTTAACCTCGGCACGACCTCATGACGCAAAAAATTACGGTCATAGGTGATATCTTGATTCGACTCATCCTCAACCCATGCTAACTGGTGCTTTAGCGCGTAGGCATGAATGGTCTCTCTGGACACATCCAGGAGAGGACGCAGAATCATTGCCGCCCCCAGCGCACGCTCCCGGGGAATCGCCGCAAGACCATGCACACCGCACCCCCTGACCATCCGGTAAAGCAGGGTTTCAGCCTGGTCATTCAAATGATGGGCTTGCAGGAGACAGTCACCCGGTTCAAGAATCTGTTCATACTGCTGATAGCGCGCCGCTCTTGCTGACGCCTCCAGCCCATCCCCTGTCTTCCGCCGAACAACAACCTGCCGAGAGACCATCGGTAAAGACCACCGCTGACAAAGCGTTTCGCAAAATGCCTGCCAGTCTGACGCATTGGCGCTCAAACCATGATTGACATGGATCGCTTCCAGGGACCGGATGATCCCCCGCTCCCTTAGCGCAACACAGAGATGCAACAGAACCGTGGAATCCAGCCCACCACTGAGCCCTACCACCAGCCGTCTATCCCTGTAGATTTCAGGCAACTTCATTAGAAATGTGTCATCTGTCAGATGCATTTTTGTATCCACAACACTGACTCAACAACAAAAAACCGGCATAGCTACTGCCATGCCGGCTTCTCAACGCACAAAAACGGGATCAGTAAACCTGAAAACCTGCTATTTACTTGACCCCATAGCGCTGTAAACGTTCATACCGGGTGGTCACCAGTTCATCAACAGGCATGGCGCGCACCTCGTCCAGCTCCATTACCAGCGCCTCTTTTACAGAATCCGCTGCCCTGGCAACATCACGATGCGCACCACCAAGCGGCTCTTCAACAATCCGGTCAACAAAACCCAGCTCCTGCAGGCGTTTTGCCGTGATACCCATCGCTTCTGCTGCTTCCGCTGCATGATCCGCTTTTTTCCAAAGAATGGAGGCACAACCTTCCGGTGAAATGACGGAGTAAGTTGAATACTGCAGCATCAGCAATCGGTCACACACACCAATGGCCAATGCACCACCGGACCCCCCTTCACCAATCACTGTTGAGATGATCGGGGTATTTAAGCGTGACATCACCGCAAGGTTCCAGGCAATCGCCTCACTTTGACCACGCTCTTCTGCGTTAATGCCCGGATAGGCGCCCGGCGTATCAATAAAGGTTAGAATTGGCAGCTTGAAACGCTCTGCCATTTCCATCAGCCTGCAGGCTTTACGGTACCCTTCAGGCTTTGGCATACCAAAATTACGGCGCACCTTTTCAGGAACTTCCCGCCCCTTCTGGTGACCGATAATCATAACCGGCTTGCCATCCAACTCCGCCATGCCGCCGATAATGGATTTATCATCTGCAAAACGACGATCACCATGCAGTTCATCAAAGTCGTCAAACACAGCCTTGATATAGTCCAGCGTATAGGGACGGCGGGGATGACGGGCCAGCTGGGCAACCTGCCAGGAGGAAAGATCCTTGAAAATGCCTGACGTCAGGGTTCGGCACTTTTCTTCGAGCGTGGCAATTTCTGCACTGATATTCAGCTCATTGTCCGACCCTACCAGCCGCAGTTCTTCGATTTTTGCTTCCAGCTCAGCGATTGGCTGTTCAAAGTCCAGATAATTCGGGTTCATAGAGACCACTTTACAGGCATTTCTCGGCAAGATCATGAAATCCGCTACAAGATAAGTAATACCATCAACGAAGTCGAGTTAAAATCCGTAAACAACCGTGAGTATGTGTTGTAAAGCAGGCTATAAAGCCAGTGAGTTCTACGGCGAAACGGCCACGGGCGCAACGGTGGCACAGCCAGACAACAACGATTGCCAGGCCTGTTCACGCACATCAAGGCGCTGCTCTCTGGACTGACCAGCAGTAACAGGCATGACACAGTTCGCCAAACCCTGCTTACTCCAACACCAGTCATCGTCACAATTTCGCTGATAATGAACGACAACACTTAATGAGGCGGGATCTAAATAATCGGCAATCTCCTGCCACCGAACTGACGATTCCTGATCAACCACAGGATCAGAATCCGGAGAGTACTTCAAATGTTTCAGCGCCGGTGAAGACAGTAGCGCCCGGTCAGGTACGATCAGGTAATTCACATCATCCAACTCATCAAGCCACGCCTGCATCATGACGTCATCGTGAACACCGCCCCCATTCAGCCAACCATTGAACCACTGGGGCAACCAGGCCGTGAGCGAGCAACTCAGCAGAGGATCAACAGCACCTTTCGGGCAACGATGCTCAACCGCCGATACCAACTGGTAATAAAATTTCATGGTATTACCGACACCCACAAGATCCATGCCCGCCCTATTCTGAAGATGCTCATATAAGGTAAGCGTTGTGCGATAGTCGGGGACAAGCAGATTTTGATCGGTGACCTTCAGAACCGGCAACAGTAATCCCTTACCATGCCTGAGCACCTGGGCAACCGTTTCGGGGTCGCTGTCTACCTGCCACTCACCAACTTTCACCGACTTAGGATGATCAACGTCTATTACGTAGCCAGCCTCCTCCCTTTCCCCTGTACCGGAACAGCCGTTTAACAGCCCAAGGCTGACAACCAGTATGCACAACGTCCGAAACGTATCAATGTATGGGAAGGAAGACATCATCAATCTGCCAATTTAAGAAGGCCGGTATGGTAAGTGATTTCCACACCCGTGAGCAAAGTAAACAGGGGCACCTCTAGTATCGATGCATCGAATCAATGAGGACATACAGGAAAGTAGCACCATCACAGTGCAAGCCAAAAACTTGCAAATCGTCACCAGCGACCTAGACTAGTTCAAAGCACACAACATGTTGTGCAATAAAAAACAGACACATCAAGATATTGAATAAACAATTAAAACGACGCGTAATACAAACATGTAGCAAAGCAGTGCAGTAAACCCAACGCTGTGACTTGTTGTAGTGTGCCGTACGCACAACCACCACAAGGGATAGAAGAGGGGGTGCCTATGAGATACCAGCTGGAGAACTGCCCGTTTTGTGGCAGCATACATATTGGTTCAGCCGGTTATCTGCTCAGCTACCGCATCCAGTGCCGGGAATGTGGCGCGTGCGGTCCCAAGCGAAAGACACACGCCATGGCAAGGGAAGGCTGGAATCATCAATCCAGGGAGCTGCGCTTTGAGAAAGAGCTGGAAAGCCGGCAGCTGCTTGAGCATCTGAACAGTTTCGGTTCATTACCCCCGCCGCGCGCCGGGGCTCATGAGACACCTTCTCACTCCTGAACGATGCAGGATAAGCCATGGCAGTTCAGGGCTTATCCTGCAAGCCTTTGCGCGATCACAGCGTAGGCGTCAAGCCGCTATCACTACCTCCCTGCTGCACTTCCCTGACCGCATTCTCAAGCTGCAAGAGACGCTTGTTGATTTGCTGGCGATAACTGTCCATGGATCGCGATGCATCCTTTGACAGACTCATCTGCTGTTTCATGTCGGCTTTCAGCGCCTTGACATCTGTCAGCGCCTTACCAGCCTCCTGGCGCAAACCCTCGACAGATGTCGTCAGCATATCGAGTTCTTCCCGCGAGGCCGATGTATTCGCAACCAGGTCTGCACTGATACCTTTAATCTGGCGCTCAATCAGCTCCAGTCTGGAAACCGTCTTATCCAGTGTGCCTGAATATTGCTTGGCCTGTTTCAGGGCGCTGTCTGCTGATGACTTCAGCGTTTTGAGGCTCGCCGCATTATCAGCCAGCTGTTTTTCCAGCGCGTCAATGTCCTTGCGATTACGCTTGTTCGTCAGGTCCCAGAGCTTACGGATTTCAAAATTGATATCCTTTAACTCTGACTTAACCTGCTGGTCGCTTTGACTCATTGTCTGCCCGGTTTCTGTGACAGCACCCGAGACATCTGTCAGCTGCTTTTCTGCTGCCGCCACCAGGCTACGGGTCGCCAGCAGCTCTTGCTGCAACGACGTAATCTGAAAATAACCAAACCCACCCACAGCCAGCAGCAAGCCCAACAGAATCAGGAACAATCCGGTTCCAGCTGAGCCGGCCGACTGTCCTTTGGCCTGATCATGCACCGCCTTTTTTTTAGCACCTGGGCGGGATGCCGGCGAGCGTTCCGTCACCTCATCGGGAGACAGTGAGAGACTCGGTAAATTGTCGAGATCATCCCGGTCATCTGAATGTATTGTCATTCCGTGTTCACAAATCTGTTGGGGAAGAAGGTTAATACCGCAATGGCCGCCATTGTAGTGCAAAGCGATTGCAGACCCAATACAACCCTTGTCGCACCAACACTGTGCAATACCAGAAGAGTGCGCCCTGTGTCATGCCAGATGATCAGGCCAACCTCCGCCTGGCGCCTGACATCTCAAACTGGAACCAAAATTGCAGGTTCATTCTGGCACACTGAAGCAAAAGGGAATATCGCATGACGGTCCAATACACCAAGCAGATGATAGACCTGCTGCAGGTTCTAAGGCGTCGCATCAAGGCAGAGTTTGATATCAACATCCGTTTCAGTTCTGACGACACGATTGATGAAATCCACCGCCTTGTCAGACAGACCCGTGACAGCACCACCCGCACCAAGGCACTGCAATTCCTGCAGCTGGCCGGCCTTAACATCACGGAACGCGACCTGGATAAAGGATCAGAACCCACAACGCACACAGGACGCCCTGAGCCGTTCAACAATAGTGAGACCACACTCCCCGCTCACACCATCACCACAAAGACCCGCATCTATCGCGGGCGCGTGGTCGCATGAAGCCTGCCGGGTGCGGATAACCGTACACGTTACCCACCTGGGCGAATACAACACCCGACCAGGCCGAATAACCCTGCGCAGACTCCGTAGATAACGCTGTCGCCCAATGCTATTATCCGCAGGCTAAGAAACTCACATCGCCCCGTAGCATTTACTCTCCGCAGAAAGAGGCGTGTTATCGGTTGGATGTGCAGACCGTATTTAGCCAACCCTGAAATGGAGATATCAAACATGGCATTCGAACTGCCCGCCCTGCCTTACGAACGGGACGCCCTGGAGCCCCATATTTCCAAAGAAACCCTGGACTACCACTACGGCAAGCATCACAACACTTACGTGGTGAAGCTTAACGGTCTGGTTGAAGGGACTGAGCTGGAAGGCAAGGATCTGGAAGAAATCATCAAGACCTCTCAAGGCGGCATTTTTAATAATGCAGCCCAGATCTGGAACCACACCTTCTACTGGCACTGCCTGAGCCCCAACGGTGGTGGCGAGCCCACGGGTAAGCTGGCTGACACCATCAACAAAGCCTTCGGTTCTTTCGACGCGTTCCAGAAACAGTTCACTGAAAGCGCCGTGAACAACTTCGGCTCCGGCTGGACCTGGCTGGTCAAGAACACTGACGGCACCGTTGAAATTGTCAACACCAGTAATGCCGCTACACCACTGACCACTGACCAGACCGCGCTGATGACCTGCGACGTCTGGGAACACGCATACTATATCGACTACCGCAATGTTCGCCCTGATTACCTGGCTGCTTTCTGGAAGCTGGTTAACTGGGAGTTCATCGCTGCCAACTTTGCCGCGTAAAGAGGCATGTAGTCTGCCACTGGATTAAATCAGGATAAAATTCTATTTAATCCATGCAAATGACATTCTTCGTCATACTGCCTGATAGTAAAACCTGTCAGGCAGTAGCCTTGGAGCAGCAACTCAAGCGGTGCTCTGGATAAACATTCCTTCAGAGACTCACTCCACCACATCGTCATGACTCTAATGTGCTGCATATAGAGCTATTAATTTTATTATGATTAAAGTTGGTGTAATCGGCTTCGGCTTTTCGGCGACAGTCTTTCATTTACCCCTGATCGACGCGACTGACTCGTTTGAGCTGGTTGCCATCAGTTCAAGTCAGGCCGCGAGTGTTCGTGATACATTCCCCAATGTGCAGCTATTTTCTTCAGCTGATGAGCTGATTCAATCGGCTGATGTTGAATTAGTGGTTATCACTGCACCCAATGATGTTCATTTTTCATTAGCTAAGTTATGTCTGGAGCAGGGTAAGCACGTGGTTTTGGAAAAACCCATGGCAACCACAGGTAGGGAAGCGGATAAATTAGTACGTCTGGCTAAAGATAAAAAACGGATTTTATCGGTATTTCATAACCGACGCTGGGATGGTGATTTCTTAACGGTTAAGACGTTAATTGCAAATAATCAGCTTGGAGATATTCGGTTCTTTGAGTCGCACTTTGACCGTTTTCGTCCTGAAGTGCGGGAGCGCTGGAAAGAGCTACCGGTACCAGGTGGTGGTGTCTGGTTTGATTTAGGGGCTCACCTTATTGATCAAGCTCTGACACTGTTCGGATTGCCACAGTCATTGACTGCTCGCTGCCTGGCTTTAAGGGATAATTCAAAAGCGACGGATTATTTCCATGTCATGCTCCACTACCCGGACAAAGAAGTGGTTCTTCACTCCAGCCCATACGCTGCAGGGCCTAACAGCCGTTTTCATATTCAGGGAAATAAGGGCAGTTATGTTAAGCACGGACTGGATCCTCAGGAGTCCCAGTTAAAAGATGGGATCAGCCCTAAGGATCCCTGCTTCGGCCTCGAAGATGAGGATAGTTTCGGCACTCTCAATCATGGTAGTCACCGGGATAGCATAGAAACTGAGAAGGGTAGCTACCTCTCTTATTATGAAGGTATAGCCGGTGCGATAGAGAGAGGTGAGCCTGTTCCCGTGGATAGCGAAGAGGCTGTGCGTGTCATTAAAATTCTGGAGCTGGCTGAAAAAAGCAGCTACGCAGGTAAAACATTATCGCTAAGTGAAGTGCTCTAAATTATCGGCGCTACATTTTTTAATGTTGCATAAAGGGACTTCAAAGCCGGAATTATTCTGTAGTGGATGCTTGTTTACTCAGATAACGGAAATTTGGCTACAAAAAATACCCTCCCTGGTTTTAATAATTTATCTTTCAGTCACTCTGACGATTTTTGACCTGCACTGTAAAGATAAGCCAGCAGCGGAAAGAGGAAGCTGGCGCGCTAAGTAAAATACGCTGCACTATTGTTTTCGGCCCCCACTAAAGCTACAACTCGAAGCCCTTCGAACGACGCCTTCCACCGAAATCATAAAACCACCTGACCACAGACTCTCTGACTGCTATTCACTACTGATAACAACGCATTGTCAGAAACAGCTACTCCCTATTTCACCTTTCCTGACATTACAAAAATGCCAAACCAAGGGCTCTCCCTCCGTAAGCGGTCTTTCCGGACAACGTAAAAAGTAGCGGGCCATCAGCACATCCGTACAAACAACTATTGATCAATAATGTAAATACGAATAGTTTGCATTTAGAAAACATTCAGGAACTCGCTTCATGACGCACTTTCCAGGCAAACATTGCCTATTGGCTATGGCTGTCGCTGTTACCATGCCCGCACTGGCAGAGGCTGAAACTGACGATAAAAAACAACTCGGCAGCCCGTTGGTATTTGACCAGGTCGTCGTAACGGCGACCAAGACAGAAAACAGCCTGGCCACTGCACCTGCGTCCATGTCGGTGATCACCAGTGAAGACATCCAGTCACAGACGACGATGGCGCTTAACGACATCGTTAAACAGGCGGTGGGTGTAGAAAGCCGGAAAGAAGGTGGACGCGCGGGTCGTCAGTCGATCAGTATTCGTGGCATGGACAGTGACTACACACTGATCATGGTGAATGGCCGGAAGATGAGTTCCTCGAATGCCATTGTCCGTGGCAATGACTTCGACCTGTCCACCATCCCGCAGGACAACATTGAACGGATCGAGATCATCCGCGGCCCCATGTCTGCACTTTATGGGTCTGAAGCACTGGGTGGCGTCATTAACATCATCACCAAGCTGCCGGACAACGAATGGCGCAGCACATTCAGCAGCGATATCGCCCAACCCGAAGGCGGCAATGGTGGCACCGAAACCATTGTCGGCCTGAACACCGGCGGCGCACTGATTGATGACGCGCTGTACCTCAATCTCTCTGTCAACAAAAGTGACAGGGACAAATGGAAGCCCTACAACGGTTCACGCAGCGCTGTCACTGCCTTGGAAGAACGCGACACGCTGAGCCTTGCAGGTAGCCTGAACTGGCTGATCAACGATAATGAAACCCTGGATATTGATGTCACCCACAGCAACGACCAGCGTGATGGCATCATCGAATCCACAAAGGGACTGACGCCAACCAACCAGAAAGTGAAGCGCAACAGCATCGCGTTGACACACGGTGGTGACTGGAGCTGGGGTGAGTCTCAGGCCCGCTACTATCGGGAAGAAGTCGAGATCGGTGAGCAGGATTTCACGCTGAACCGCAGGGACTATGTGACGGAAACCAACAATGTCGTTGATGGTTCTGTGTCCACTGACTTTGGCAGTCACCGCCTCACCATGGGAGGCGAAGTTCGTAAGACAGAACTGGATAACAGCCGTGACCTCCAGACTACAGGTAAGGCCGATGTCACCCAGAAAGCCCTGTTCGCCCAGGATGAATGGCAGCTGGCCGATGACTGGACACTGACCTACGGTACGCGTATCGACCATCATGAAAACTTCGGTACAGAATACAGCCCCCGGGCTTACCTGGTGCACAGTGTCACTGACAATCTGACACTGAAAGGCGGCGTAGGCAAGGCATTCAAGGCCCCCTCCCTGCTGCAGCTGAACAAGGATTACCGCCTGAGCAGTTGCAAAGGTGGCTGCTGGATTATTGGTAACCCGGACCTGCAACCGGAAACCAGCACCAGTTATGAAATGGCCGCCAACTATCAACAGGACAACTGGGAAGTAGAGGCAGCCGTTTTCCAGAATGACGTGGAAAACCTGATTGCACGTGACTTTGACAATCATCTTGGCACCGAAGACGGACGCGACGTCTACACCTACAAGAATGTCGAAAAAGCCAAGATCAAGGGCATTGAACTGGGCGGACGACTGGCGCTGACCCAAACGCTCTCACTGAACGGCGATTACACCTATACCGATGCCCGTGATGAAACCACCGGCGACATCCTGACTGACCGTCCGAGACAGAATGCCTCGGCAAAATTGAACTGGCAGGCTTCTCCGAAGATGGGCACCTTTGTGCGCGCCAGTTACATTGGAGATCAGAAACTCAGCGATGAGGTCGACCTTAACGGCTACTCGCTGGTTGACCTGGGTGTGAACTACCAGATGACGGAATCGCTCCGCCTCCGCGCGGGCGTTACCAACGTCACGGATGAAAGCCTTCCTCATGAGGCTACCGTGATGGGTTACAGCGAAGACCCAAGAACCTGGTACGTCGGCTTTACCACGACCTTCTGATCATCGCGCCCGCCCTGCAATATCGCGGGGCGGGCGTGTCATCCATTTCACGTACATCACGCTACACACTCTTAGTAAGGAGCGTCATGCAACCCATCAAACGCCTTCTGACCGTCATCGGCCTGGGACTGACCCTGGCCGGCTGTTCTGATGATGTCCCCCAACAGGAACAGACTCAGACTGCGGATACCCATCGAACGGTTCAACACGCTATGGGTGAGACACGGGCACCGAAAACCCCGAAACGGATCGTCGTGCTGTCTACGGAAGCCACGGAAACCCTGCTGGCGCTGGGTATCGCTCCCGTTGGCGCCGTGCGTTCCAGCACCGCTGACCCAGCCGATACCTGGTTTGCCCATATCCGTGAGGCCATGGCGGACGTTGCAGTAGTGGGTGAAGAGAAGCAGGTCAACCTGGAAGTGGTCGCCAGCCTCAAGCCAGATCTGATTCTTGGCCTCAAGTCACGGCAGGAACAAATTTATCCGCAGCTCAGCGCCATTGCGCCCACCGTCTTTGCCGACCAATTCCATGGTGCCCTGCGTGAAAACCTGATGCTGATGAGCGACGCGGTCAATCGTAAGCCTGAGGGTGAACAACTGCTCGCAACACTTGACCAGCATATTGCTTCACTGTCCACCTGTCTGGATGAAGCTGGCTGGCTGGATCAGCAAGTCGCTGTGATCCGATTCCAGGTCACTGGCGCACGCTTCTATTACAACGACAGTTTTGCGGCGAGCCTGATCAAAGCGCTGGGATTTGACCGCCCCGCCCTGCACGATACCTCAGGGTTTGCCGAACCCCTGACCCGTGAACGCATTCCAGAAGCGGATGCCGATGTTCAGTTCTATTTCACCTTTGCCTCGGCAGACCCGGTCAAAGGTGAACAGAATGCCCGAAGCTGGCTTGACAACCCGTTGTGGCAATCCCTTCAGGCCAGCCAAAAGGGTCAGATTTTCCAGGTCAATAACGATATCTGGAACAAATCCTACGGCATTCTCTCCGCCCATAAGGTACTGGATGATATTGAGGGGCTGCTGCTGAAAGCAGATCCAAGCGGTGCTCAAGGCTAAACGATGACCACCATCACGATGGAAACTGCCCACGCACCGCTCCGACGCAACCTGTTCATTATGCCGGGGCTGCTGGTCACCGTATGTCTACTGGCCATCGCCAGCATGGTACTGGGCTATACCGATATCTCCGGACAGGCTGTCGTAGAAGCGTTGCTTTCTTACGACGGAAGTCGTGATCATATTGTTATTATCGACATGCGTCTTCCACGGGTCATCATTGCCTTGATGGTGGGCGGAAGCCTGGCCGTTTCCGGCTCCCTGATGCAGGGACTGACACGCAACCCGCTGGCATCGCCAGCGATATTCGGGATCAACAGCGGCGCCTCTCTGGCCATCGTGATCGCCACTGCCGTATTCGGCATCTCCAGCCTGGAAGGTTACACCCTGTTCGCCATGGTGGGCGCCGCCCTGGCTGCACTGGTCGTTTACTGGTTGGGGCTGTCCGGTGGCACCCTGTCGCCGCTGAATCTCACCCTGGCCGGTGTTGCCATCAGCGCCTTTTTATCCTCGTTAACCTCCGGCCTGCTGGTCTTCAACGAATCGGCACTGGAGGAAGTGCTGTTCTGGTTATCCGGTTCCGTGGAAGGCCGCCGGCTGGACCTGGTCATGCCGCTGGTTCCCCTGCAACTGGCCGGCTGGCTGGGTGCTCTGATGCTCTCTTCCGCGATGAATGCCCAGGCACTGGGAGATGACGTTGCCAGAGGCTTGGGGCAACGTACCCTGTGGGTCAAGCTGATGGCGTCCCTGGTGATCGTATTACTGGCCGGGACGTCGGTCGCCATGGCCGGGCCGATCGCCTTTGTCGGACTTGTGGCGCCACACCTGGCCCGTGGACTGGTGGGCACCAACTTCCGGTGGACAATACCCGCCTCTCTGTTACTCGGCGCCAGTCTGCTACTGGTGGCCGATATCCTGGCACGGTTTATTGTCTGGCCCCGTGAAGCCCCGGTTGGCGTCACCATGGCGCTGATCGGCGCGCCCTTTTTCATCCTTTATGCACGACGGAACCTGAATACATGACCGCCGGCTATCTTGTACTGCGCAATGCCTGGGTGTCACACCTGCTGCCACGACGAGCACTCATTCACCTGGGACTGTTACTGCTCGCTACCGCGACGCTGGCCATTCTGGCTATGGCGGCTGGCTCCATGACCATTCATCCGGTACGCGTGATCCAGACACTGCTGGGACAAGGCACCCAGACTGAACAACTGATCATCCAGCAGTTCAGGATGCCCCGTATGCTGATGGCGTTGCTCGTGGGCACAGGGCTCGGCATTGCAGGTGCCATCCTGCAAGGACTGATGCGAAATCCACTGGCATCGCCGGATGTGCTGGGCGTCACCGACGGCGCCAGCGTTGTCGCCGTCTTTGCCCTGACCGTCTTTGCCGGCCTGTTCAATATTATCTGGCTACCGGCCTTTGTCTTCGCCGGTGGCCTGGTAACGGTTCTGGCCATCTATGCCATGGCCTGGAAAGGCGGAGTGGCCCCACGGCGCATGATCTTGATCGGTATCGGCCTTGGCGCCCTGCTCTCTGCAGCCCGCACCGTTGTCATGATCCAGAGCCCCATCCAGAATACGGCTCAGGCTCAGGTCTGGTTGAATGGCAGCCTCAATGCCGCCAACTGGCAGCAGGTGCAGATTCTCTCATCCTGGTACCTGCTGCTACTGCCGCTCCTGGTGCTGGCTATGCGCAGTCTGTCCGCACAAACCCTGGGCGATGACCTGGCAAAAAGCCTTGGCAGCCGACTGAACCGAGAGCGGTTTGGCTTGATCATGCTGAGTACCGCACTGGCCACGGCCGGTGTCGCTTTCTGTGGCAGCATCGGCTTTGTCGGGCTCATGGCACCCCATATCGCCAGACGCCTGCTGGGCAACATGCCTGAACTCCATCTGCCCGGATCTGCACTGGTGGGCGCCTTGCTGGTGCTGGGCAGCGACCTGGCCGGACGTATCGTGCTGGCCCCCATGGAAGTGCCTGTCGGCATCTTCACCGCGCTGATTGGCGCCCCTTACTTCATTTATTTACTGGTCAATAAAAAATGACGTGTGCCATTCTGCAAAGCCAGCAACTGTCACTGGGATACGGCGGTGAGGTGGTTATTGATGATCTCACCCTGAATATTCCTGAAGGCAGGATCACCACATTGATTGGCGCCAATGGGTGTGGCAAATCCACCTTGCTGCGCGCCATGGCACGGCTGCTGAAACCGTTATCCGGAACCATCCTGCTGAATGGCAAGGATGTCATGCGCAGCGCTACGCGGGATATAGCCCGTAAAATGGCCATTTTGCCGCAGTCACCCGTTGCCCCCGAAGGTATGACGGTATTGCAGCTGGTTCGCCAGGGGCGTTATCCGCACCAGAACTGGCTGAAACAGTGGTCAGAAGACGATGAGCGTTGTGTACGGCAAGCGCTTGAAGCAACACAGATGGCAGACTTGAGTGAACGACAGGTGGACTCCCTGTCCGGTGGACAGCGACAACGGGCCTGGATTGCCATGACACTGGCCCAGAATACGGATGTTATTCTTCTGGATGAGCCAACCACTTACCTCGACCTGAGCCACCAGATCGAAATCCTGGATCTGCTGTTTGACCTGAACCGGTATTCCGGGCGCACTATCGTCATGGTCCTGCACGACCTGAACCTCGCCTGCCGGTATGCGGATAACATTGTTGCGGTTCGAAAAGGGAAAGTGTACGACCATGGTGCACCCGAGAAAGTGATTACCCGCGAACTGGTTCGCCATGTCTTCGGGCTGGAGTCACGCATTGTACCCTGCCCGCTGTTTGGCACCCCCACCTGTGTGCCCGAAGGAAAAGGCAGGTATTCGCTGAGCGTATAAGTTCTCGATACTTGCCCAACACATTACACCCATAACAAAGCCCGATTGATTTCCCAACCGGGCTTTTTTCATACCACACGACAGAATAAAATTCCGGCGTTAGCGCACCATATGCAGGAAGTACATATGCTTCTCATACTGGTCGATGATGTCACCAATTACCTGGTCGCGGGTCCAACCCATGATGTCATAATCCTGACCACCTTCACGCAGAAAGACTTCTGCCCGGAAGTATTTTCGCTCGTCGTCTTCTTCATCATCCATCATGAAGCTGGGCTGCATATAGGCTCTGGGATAAACCTGATAGAGAAAGTCATGCTCCTCACCATGAAATACCTTGAAACTTGGCATACCTTTCTTTTCATCAAACACGATGTTGCTTTCTACACCCTGTTTCTGCAGTTCAGCCGATACCGACTCCATCGCCGGCATCACCACTTCCTTCAAGAAACGGTTGACATCAAACCGGCGGGGAAAATGCACCATGTTGTTGAGGCGATGCTGCCACGGAATCGGATTGCGTCCTACTTTAGGGGTCAGGGTTGCCTGCGCCAGACTTTCTTTCTTGGTGGCGTCAATCGCCAACGCTTTGAGCAAACCATAACTCGCCATCAGAAGAATCAAGGCAAAGGGCAACGCACTCGCGATAGTGGCTGTCTGCAAGGCCCCCAGACCACCAACCATCAACAGGACAATGGCCACTATCCCCACCAGGCTGGCCCAGAATACCCGCTGCCAGACCGGTGTACGGCTTTCGCCGCCTGAGGCGAGCATATCAATGACCATGGCGCCGGAATCCGATGACGTGACAAAAAACACAACCACCATCAAAACCCCGACAAAGGAGAGAATATCAGCCATCGGGAAATAGCCCAGGAACTGGAACAGCGCCACAGAGACATCCTGCTGTACCACCTCACCCAGAGCTTCCTTGCCCTGATGCATGATCATATCAATGGCCGTATTACCAAACACGGTCATCCACAGAAGGGTAAAGCCGGTTGGCACAAAGAGCACACCCGTTACAAACTCACGGATAGTTCTTCCCCGTGAAATACGCGCGATGAACATGCCAACAAAGGGTGACCAGGATAACCACCAGGCCCAGTACAACAGCGTCCAGCCGCCCATCCAGTCCGAGGACTCATAGGCATACAGGTTAAAGGTCTTGCTGACAATCTCGGACAGATAACCACCGGTATTTTGCAGAAACATCTGCAGGAGCAGGACGGTCGGCCCCACAATAATCACCAGACCCAGCAACACCAACGCCAGTATCAGGTTAAATTCAGACAGTCGTCGTATGCCTTTTTCCAGCCCCGTGGCCACGGAAAGCGTCGCCAATGCGCTGATCACAACAATCAGGATCACCTGCACTTCACGGTTCACGGGAATATCAAACAGGTAATTCAACCCGGAGTTCACCTGGAGTACGCCGTAGCCCAGGGAGGTGGCGACACCGAAAACCGTTCCCAGGATGGCAAAGATATCAATGGCATGCCCGATGGGACCATATATTCGATCCCCGATCATGGGATACAGCGCAGAGCGCAGTGTCAGAGGCAAGTTATGACGGTAACCAAAAAATGCGAGGATCAATGCCACAATGGCGTAGATCGCCCAGGCATGCAGTCCCCAGTGAAAGAATGTCAGTTTCATGGCCTCACGGGCCGCTTCCACGGTACCCGGCTCACCCAGGGGAGGTGACAGGAAGTGCATGACCGGTTCCGCCACACCAAAGAACATCAGACCGATCCCCATGCCGGCAGAAAACAGCATGGCAAACCAGGAGCCGAAACTGAAATCCGGCTCGGCATGATCCGGTCCGAGCTTGATATCCCCATAACGGGACAACCCGAGAAACGCGACACAGATCAGGATCAGTGCGACAGCAGCAACGTAGAACCAGCTGGCATTGGTGACGATGCTGCCCTGAATATGATTGAACCATCGATCTGCGTGATCAGGAAACGCCGCGGTCATCCCGACCAGCAGGCAGATAAGGAATGCTGCTCCAAAAAAAACGGGGGGGTTGATAGTGTGTCTTGACGGCTGTTGATTCGCCGGATTGGACATAGGGCAGGAGGCTCCTAGCTTGTGTGAAGGTTGACTCAGCTGATTTGAAGCACAGTAAAGACAGTGGGCGACAGGAAGCAGCAAGCAAACGTGATACAGGAAAACCCTGTCTAGTCTAGACAGTCATTCCAGGCAGGGCTGGCACCCTGTCTCGTTAAACGAGGCAGACTGTAGCATTTTAGACGCCTGAGTTCACGGTAAGTTCCCCCAGTCACGGGGGAAGCACGTACGTAACCCCTTGGCTAACGGCCAGTACCCGGTGGAGTGAATGGGTTCAGCTGAAAAAATAAATGCAGTAAATCCACCAGCAAACCAGTATGAAAACATTAAAATGATTCATCAGGGGCTTTAGCATACGATTCCCTTCAGCTGGCATTTCATTTGAAATATCCATTTCTCAGCACAGCACTCAAAATCAAATCGGGCCGTTAATCGAATACCTTCAACCGTCGTTGCAAAATCTGCATTAATACGGCATTGATCCTGTGAAATCACCGCCGCGATGGCAGAGAAAACGGTCAATTGTTCATTGGCATGATCCTGACTCGTCGTATGAATATCAATGACGGCACTCGTCGATTCATTGCCTGCAAACGTCAGCATGTTATCCCCCAGGAACATTATTGGACTCAATCCTGTAATAATCCCTGGCTGGCAATAAGCCAGCCTGATTTTCACTATAGGTTTTGTCATGCCTGATTATATGGACATAAATCAACAAGCCGGAGATAAAGTAATGCCAACCTGGCAACAGACCTTAAAATGTTTGAATGGCCCGTAAATAAATCAATTGTCGTGTAGTTTTCTGCGCATGAATTTGATTGTGACAACCACACATCATCCCATCTGATCGCGCGCTCCGAATCGTAAAAACCCCTGAAATCTACGCACTTTTAATATGTCCTTATGTCATAAAAAGCACTCCCCGCTAGACAGACAGGTACTGTAACTGATACAAAAAGGACGACAGAAACAGTACAAACGTCTGTTTTAGACAATAAAAGAAAAGGTGTGCTGTATGGTAGTGAGTGAGTTGTTCCCCGCAGAAAACCTGAACACACGTGTTGAAGATATCCTTACCCTGTACAACGCCAGCCTCATGGCTCGTATGACCGACTATTTCACCTGCCCGACTGACTGGTCAGGGGCAGCAGAAACGGCCGCTTTCCAGCTGGGCAAAGACTTTGGCCTTAAAGCGCAGAATGCCCGTTTCGGGATTTCAGACCTGGACAAGGCCCTGGACCGTGGCATCAAACAACACATCCAGCATGCCGCCGCCATGCAATACGGCGCTAACGCCATGATGCGTGCCTGACACATTATCGGGCCACAATACACCTAATGATCCACTACACTTTACGCCTCAACAATCCGGATGATGTATTCATGCCAGTCATCCGGATTGGGCACCTCCTCTTCTGAGACGGCCATCCCACGAACAGAAAATCCTGCCTCATGGACACTTTCGGAATCATCGGTCACCAGCGGATGCCACTCTGGCAGATCATAGCCCTCTGCCAACAGCCGGTAGGCACAGCTATCCGGTAGCCAGTCATAATCAGCGATCGTCTCAGGCGTAAAACGAATACAATCAGGAACGTGTCGCTTTCTGCCTGCATAGTCTTTACAACGACAACTGTTGGCATCAAGCAGCTTGCAGGCGACGGCGGTTGTGTAGATGACATCCGTTTCCGGATCAATCAACTTGTTCAGGCAGCATCGACCACAACCGTCACAGAGCGACTCCCACTCGGACGGTGTCATTTCATTCAGGGTCTTGGTCTGCCAGAAAGGCAATGGCGATTGAGCGATCATGGGCAAGTGACAAAACAAAAGAGCGGCATCATACCCCCCGTCGCGGCCGACGCCAACCTGAGAGATCTACTCAGGCTTGATGGAAATCCCTTGGCGGATATGCCAGCGTCGCATGGCCGCATAAACAACAGCACTCG
This sequence comes from Kistimonas asteriae, assembly GCF_018263925.1. Classification (GTDB taxonomy): domain Bacteria; phylum Pseudomonadota; class Gammaproteobacteria; order Pseudomonadales; family Endozoicomonadaceae; genus Kistimonas; species Kistimonas asteriae. The sequence continues at coordinate 46,241 of NZ_JAEVHF010000012.1, read as the reverse complement.
ATAACAGGGCGATTCCCCCATAGAACAGTACCGTTTCACCGGCACCGATCACCGCCCAGAAGCAATATGCCACCCCCAAAAAACTTAACAGCGTCGTTCGACGCCCATAAGTCGTCCGCAGGCCTTCTTTTTCCATGACAACCAGTGCCGACAGCAGCGTATAGATATAGGTCACTAATGTCAGCAGTACAGCCATCAGCGCAATAGTTTCGTATTGTCTGTTCAGTGTCGGCGAAAGGGTCAGCAGCAGAAGCAGCGACATCAGGATCGCCGTCACAATCAATCCATGAACAGGCGCATTATGGCGATTCACCCGCGAAAAAAGCCGGGGAAACAGATAATCGTCTGCTGCAGCTTTGGCGATCTGCCCCTGCATCAGGATCCAGCCATTCAGGCAGCCAAAACAGGCAATAATCGCCAGCACACTGACCAGCCCCCCAGCCCAGTCTCCCAGGATATGCGATGCCACCAGTGAGAAGGGAGCCGTTGATTGTGCCAGCTCGGCCGCCGGCACAATCCCCATCAGGACCGTTGTACTCAGAATATAGAGAGCAGCGGCCAGTGACGTCCCGACAACCGTCGCAATTGGCACATCCCGCTCCGGTTTTTCAGCCCGTCCGGCCAGGACACAGGCCGATTCCAGCCCCAGAAAGGACCACAGTGTCAGGGAAGCAGCAGCGGTAATCGTCGCCAGCGTCGAGTGGCCTGATGTATTGCTTGCAGCCATCAGCACGCTTCCATCAAACCAGAACCAGCCCAGTAAGGCTGTTGCCACAACGGGTATCAGCATGCAGGTGGTTGTCACCGTCTGAAACTTCCCAATCAGGCGTATCTGCCGTGTATTGAGTATTGTCAGCAACCAGATGACACAGACAGCCATCACACAGGCGGGCAATGGTTGGGCAAGCACAGGGAAAAAATGAGCAAGATAGCCGACACCGGCGAGTGCGATGGCAGTATTACCGCCCCAGATCGCAAACCAGTAACCATAGACCACCTGGAAACCGGCAAAATTGCCAATACCGGCACGGGTGTAGGCATACATCCCACCCGCCCGCGGCATCAGGAAGCCCAGCCGGGCAAAGACCATGGCCATGATGATGGCGCCACCGGCTGTCAGCAGCCACCCCAGCAGGCTCACCGAACCCAGTGCGGCGAGACTGGAAGGCAGCAGAAAAATACCGGATCCCATCATGTTGCCGGTCACGATTACCGTCAGCGGTAAAAGTGTCAGTTTTTTTTCGCTACCCCCCATGATGACGCTCCATGTACTACCTTGGGTATTTATTGAGAAAGTCTAGTAGCTGAGACCTTCTAAATGGCTCGTCAGTTCCAGCTTAATTGGATGAATTGTCCAAACGCTGTAGAAGTGGCAATGCTCCCCCTGTAAATCCTTATTTTCCGCTATATGAGAAAGCGTATAATCTCACGCTTTCTCATATACCCTATCTATCAAGTTCCCTGAGATGTTCGCAACTGCCATTAGACAAAGCCTGCAAGAAGGCTATCGCGCCAGTGATCTGCGCAAGGACTGTGTTGCCGGCATAACTGTCGGTATTGTCGCCGTACCCCTCTCGATGGCACTCGCCATCGCCAGTGGGGCTGCACCGGAAAACGGCCTCTACACGGCCATCATCGCGGGCTTCCTGATCGCCCTGTTCGGCGGCTCGCGATTCAACATTACGGGGCCAACGGCAGCGTTTGTCGTCATCCTGCTACCCATCACGCAGCAGTACGGCCTGGGCGGGCTGATGGTGGCCACGATTATGGCCGGCCTGATCCTGCTGGCTATGGGCCTGTTAAAACTGGGCAAGCTGATTGAGTTTGTCCCCTACCCCGTCACCGTCGGTTTCACGGCCGGTATCGGTGTGGTCATCGCAACCCTGCAGCTGAAAGACTTTTTTGGCCTGACTATCCACGAAATGCCGGAATTCTACCTCGAGAAAGTACAAGCACTGGTGCTGGCATTACCCACCCTCAATATCTGGGATACCCTGACAGCATCCGTGACACTGGCCACGTTCCTGCTCTGGCGGAAGTTCAGCCGTCGACTTCCCCCGCATTTGCCGGCACTCATTGCCGGTTCCCTGTGTGCCTGGATCATCACCCAACTGGTGAACAGTCCTGATATCGCCACCATCGGTTCCCGGTTCAGCTGGTCTATTGAAGGCATGAGCGGACAGGGTATACCTCCCCTGCTGCCCCATTTTGTCCTGCCCTGGAACCTGCCGGGACCGGATGGCCAGCCCCTGGGCCTGTCCTATGGGTTGATTAAAGACCTCATGACCGCGGCGTTTGCCATTGCCATGCTTGGCGCCATTGAATCACTCCTCTGCGCCGTGGTGGCCGATGGCATGACCCGCACCCGGCATAACCCCAACAGTGAGCTGATCGGCCAGGGTATCGGCAATATTGTTGCGCCGTTCTTTGGCGGGATTCCTGCCACGGCAGCCATTGCCCGAACCGCCACCAGCATCCGCAGCGGATCGGTATCCCCGGTCGCCGCGATGATTCATGCACTCTTTGTGCTCCTGTCCGTCCTGTTGCTGGCGCCGGTACTCTCTATCGTACCCATGGCGTCACTGGCGGCCCTGTTAATGATGGTGGCCTGGAACATGAGCGAAGCGCCGCACTTCATCCGGGTGGTTCGCGTTGCCCCCCGGCAGGATGTCGCGGTTCTGTTGACCTGTTTTGCCCTGACCGTTGCCTTTGACATGGTCATCGCCGTCACCGTAGGTATGCTGCTGGCCGGATTGTTACTGATCAAACGCATCAGCGACCTGACCCGCGCCGACCGGGTTGAACACCATGCCCACGAGGACACCGTTTCACTGCCGGATCCGATCGAAATCTACGATATCAACGGCGCGCTTTTCTTTGGTGCGGCGCAGCGGGCACTCAGCATGATTCAGCGTATGGATGACCACATCAAGGTCGTCATCCTGGATATGAGCGACGTCAACATGGTCGACATGACAGCGATCATCGCCATGGAAAACATTCTGAACGATTTGCAGAAGCGCAATACCGGCCTGGTACTGAACAACCTGGAACCACGCATCATTCTGAAACTGCGCAGGGCGGGTATCCGCAAGCGCAAGGGTGACATTGACTTCGGGCGGGATATGCAGGAAAGCTGCAGCCACGCCATGGCACAGCTGCAGCTTCGGTCATAACCTCAAACACGTTTGTCAGGAATACGGACATCCCTGATGACACCTCCCGATGTTTTTTCCCGGTGCCATTGTTACAATGGCACCGCTTCATCATGAAGCCTTACCCGGATGAAGGTAGCAGGAGAGCGGTGAATGGTTATTCAGAGCCATCACCCACCGAAGAAGTAAATCTTTCAGGTGTCTCCCCCGTCGAACAGCCCTTGCTGTTCGACGGATGACGTGGACTGCTACTGGACGGGCCTCTGGAGAGATCCGGTGCAAAACCGGACGCCGAAGGAGCAAAAACGATTTTTTGGAAATACTCAAAAACCGTTTGAAACTCTCAGGCAAAAGGACAGGGGACAGGCTTATTCCGTTTTCGGGACCGATGCGTTTACCGCCACTATTGGCGGTGTCGTCTAATCTTACGCCCTTCTGGAGTACAACCTGCTTCTCCTTCTGAAAAAACGCTGCAGTATCAGTTTTTGACGGAGGATTTACATGCTCGACGCGTTACATACGGTACTTGAAACCGTGGATGACTGGGTTTGGGGACCGCCCCTGCTCATTCTTCTGGTGGGTACCGGTGTCTACTTCACCCTCAGGTTGGGTCTTTTGCAGATCCGTTACCTGCCCCGTGCACTCGCCTTCCTGTTCACCCGGGACAACACCGGCGCCAAGGGGGATATTTCCAGCTTTGCAGCACTTTGCACCGCGTTGTCGGCCACCATTGGCACCGGCAACATCGTGGGTGTCGCCACCGCCATCAAGACCGGCGGACCGGGGGCGCTGTTCTGGATGTGGCTCGCCGCATTCTTTGGCATGGCAACCAAATACGCCGAATGCCTGCTGGCCGTGAAATACCGCCGGACCGATGCCAAGGGCCAGATGGCCGGTGGTCCCATGTATTACCTAGAAGACGGTCTCGGACAGCGCTGGCTGGCTCGCTTGTTCGCGTTCTTTGGTGTTGCCGTGGCCTTTTTCGGAATCGGCACCTTTCCCCAGGTCAATGCCATCACGGATGCCGCCGCCCTTTCCTTCGGCATTCCGGTCAGCGTTTCAGCGACGGTCCTGACCCTTCTGGTCGCCATGGTCATTCTGGGCGGTATCACCAGCATTGCTGCCGTGGCTACCCGGATAGTCCCGTTTATGGCCCTGCTCTATATCGGCGCCTGCCTGCTGGTGCTGGGCAATAACATCTCGGCCTTGCCGGATGCCGTTGCGCTGGTGATTCGCAGTGCGTTCACACCGACAGCAGCGGCCGGCGGATTCCTGGGGGCAACGATCATGCTGGCCATCCAGTCGGGTATTGCCCGGGGGGTCTTTTCCAATGAGGCTGGGCTGGGTAGCGCCCCCATTGCCGCAGCAGCGGCAAGGACGCATTCGCCCGCGAAACAGGGGATGGTCGCCATGACCGGTACCTTTTTCGATACTCTGATCATCTGCACTATGACCGGACTGACACTGGTCATCACCGGCGCCTGGCAGGGTGAACAGGCGGGCGCTGCCATGACCAGCGAAGCCTTTTCAACCGGACTGTCAGCCTTTGCCGGACAGTATGTGGTCACCATCGGCCTGGTCTTTTTTGCATTCACCACCATTCTGGGCTGGAGCTACTACGGCGAGAAGTGTTTCACTTACCTGTTTGGCGTTCGAGGGGTGAGGATTTACCGTCTGATCTATATCCTGCTGGTTGGCGTCGGCGCCTTCCTGACACTGGATATGATCTGGATTCTGGCGGATATCGTCAATGGTCTCATGGCAGTGCCCAATCTGATTGGATTGATCGGCCTTCGGCATGTCGTCATTGCCGAAACCCGCGTTTTCCTTGATGGACTTCGGGACGAAAAAGCGGCTTCAGCCTGAAAAAGACTCATAGAAAAACACCGGCAGCAGCCGGTGTTTTTTCATTTTTGGGGCAGGATCTACGGGCTCACCACATCAGGTCATCTGGAATCTGGTAGTCCGCATACGGATCATCTTCATCGACATCCTTGCGGGTATTCAGCACCAGTATCGCCGCTTCATCACGCTCTGCGATCTTTTCCGCAATCTGGTAAGGCACCAGGTAATACTCGTCATCCAGACCGATCACTGCCAACTGACCATTAGCGATACGGTCCAGCTGCTGATCAGAGATATACCACTTCTTGATCGTGCCACGGTCATTGAAACGATAAGGTGTTTCACCCGCTTCCCTTGCCACCTGATGATCACTGGCCAGCTGACGGATCTGGGCCTGGATCGCCTTGCGGGTACGCTCATCTTCCCGCTGACGATTCAGTTCACGGTCCCGGGCCGCCTGCTCTTCGCGGGCTTTCTGGGCCGCGGCCTTGCTGGCCGCAGAATCGTCTTCCTTACCGGACTTACGATCCTTTTTCTTCTGGGTGCGGGCTTGCTGGTGCTGCTTTTTGCTGACCGCACCGGCTTTCAACAACTGGTCTCGTAATGACAGGCTCATAACTCTTTAATCATTGAAGTGATACAAATAATGCGATTATACCCTGCCAACCAGCGATCGCACCCCCGGGGTTGTACAGAATGACCGCGCTCTCTAACATGCCAGTTAGCGTTAATAACAAACCAGGGTGTATACGTGAGCCAAACGCAATGGACATGGGATTTACCGTCGCCCTCTATCATGACGGTGTCTGCCGGATTCGAACATACCGACCGCCTGGGTCACGTCAACAACACCGTGTATCTGCAATGGATGGAACAGGCCGCCTGGCTGCATATCACGGATCTCGGCGCCCCCTGGTTCGCCTGGCAACAGGCTGATCGCGCCATGGCAACCGTCGACACCCATATCCACTATCACACTGCGGCATCGTCTGGTTCGTTACTGAAAGTCGGCACTTGGCTGACCAGGGCCAACCGTCTGCATGCCAGCCGACACTTCCAGATTATCCGCACCAGCGACGGTGCCACACTGGTTACCGCAGATATTGATTACACCTGTATTGCAATCTCCACAGGTAAACCGGCCCGCATGCCCGGTTTTATGGCCAACGCCCACCAGGCCGGTGTAACCCAGCAGGCAACGCCCTGACACTATTGCCCGGTAAATTGGGGTTTCCGTTTTTCCAGGAATGCATTGACGGCTTCACTGTGATCCTCGGTGCCATGCAACGTCGCCTGTATGCTGGCGGATGCGGCCAACAGCTCAGACAATGGCATGGTCTGCCCATGCTGCAGAAGTCGCTTGGTGGCTTTTAAGGCCAGCGGGGGATTCGCCGCGATTTCCTGCGCAATGGCATTGGCACGCTTCATCAGTTCATCAGCACTGACTACGTCCGAAACCAGCCCCCAGCGACAGGCCGTTTCGGCGTTAATGGACCGCCCAGTCAATGCCATTTCAGTTGCGCGACTGATACCAATGACACGGGGTAACAACCAGGCACCACCGTCCCCGGGAATAAGACCCAGTTTGATGAAACTTTCAGCAAACAACGCATTGTCTGATGCAATGCGGATATCACACATACAGGCAAGATCACAGCCCGCCCCTACGGCCGCACCATTGACTGCTGCGATAACCGGCACTTCTACCTGGGAGAAAGCCAAGGGAATACGCTGAATACCCTGCCGGTAATTCTCCATCAATGCCTTCTCATCGCCAGCGAACATGCCCTGTTTATCCCGCATATCCTTGATATTGCCACCGGAGCAGAAGGTGCTGCCTGTGGCTGTCAAAATCGCCACACGAATCGAGTCATCCTCATTTAATCGCTGACAGACCGACACCAGGGCCTCAACCATATCAGATTCAGAAATGGCATTACGCGTCTCAGGCCTGTTCAACGTTATCGTGGCAATGTGATCCTGTTGCTCAAACAACAGTATTGGCTGCTCTGGCATAGTCGTATTCCGCTTCAAATCAAAAGACAATGACTGAGTATTTATTATTCATTCCTTGATGTATCGCATGATGGCAGAGATCATGGCCTACTGCATCATACAATCCCTTTGGCTATACGACATCGACAATCCCTTTCTGACGGAATGCGCTCAGGAATACCGTAAAATATTCTAATGTACTGTTCTTTCGAAAACATCCAGGCAAGTGTTCTTTCTTATCATTAGCAGCCACTCAATTGCTTTTTCTACATTCTGGCGATAGGGTGCGCGAGTTTAATCAGAAGGATCAGTGTTGCCCGCCATGCAAGAGGCCAGCCTGGAAGCGTTACAGGTATTCATCACCGTCATTCGAGAAGGCAGTTTTACCTCAGCATCTCGTTATCTTGGCATTCCCGCCTCAACCGTCAGCCGCAAAATCAGTCAACTTGAGAAAGGTCTTGGCTGCCGTTTATTAATACGGTCCACCCGTCGTCTGCAACTGACGGAAACCGGTCAGCGCTATTTCCACCAATGTGCCGCCGGACTTGATGCGATTGAAGCCGCCAACCGGGAATTGCAGCAATCTCTGGAAACACCGGAAGGCCTGTTACGCATTACCGCCCCCATCAACCTGGCCAGCAGTTTCCTGTCACCGCATTTTGCAGACTTCAGTGTCGAGTGGCCGACCATCCGCCTTGATATTGACTTGACCAATGACTTCCCTTCCTTTCTGGATCAGTCGATTGATGTCGCCTTCGTGGGAGGAGAACTGCCCGATTCCGACCTGATCGCCAGACCCATCGGCCGGCTGCGCTATGGCCTGTATGCCAGCCATCACTATCTCAGGGAACGCGGTATGCCGGAGCATCCGGATCAGTTGTCCGGCCATGATCTGATCATGACCTGGCCGCTGAAAGAGTGGCGACTGACTCACCCCGGAGGCGCCTTTATCCGCGTCCAGAAACCGCCACGCATCAACGTCAACGAGATGTTTACAGCAGTAATCGCAGCGGGCCGGGGACTCGGGATTGTGAATCTGCCCCATGCCTATGTTGCCATGCATCAGGACAAGGTTCCCCTGGCCCCACTACTGCCGGAATGGGAAGGTGCATGCCGCACACTCAGTATGATCTATCACAGCCGTGAACATCTGCCGAGGCGCGTTCGCCTGTTTATGGATTTCATGCAGGAACGCCTGCACCCGGTACTGGGTGACAGGCACTCAGGCCATTCGGGTTAACAGGATTTGAACCAGCGGCACGGTCAGTAAGGTCAGGAGGGTTCCTACCATAATCGCCCGTGCAGCCCCTTTGGTGTAAATCCCATACTGTTCAGCAATCACGTACACATTGGCGGCCGTTGGCAAGGCGGCCAGCAGGGTTCCCATGCGTAACCACTGCCCGCTGACACCCAGGTAACGCAGACAAACCAGCGTCAACACCGGTTGCAGTATCAGTTTGGCGCCACTGACGACCAACAGACTGGCCACTTCCCGTGAACCACCTGGCGCCGGTGCAGATTGCTCCGCCGATCGTCCAGCCAGCACCATCCCAATCGCAAAAAGAGCTACGGGGCAGGTAGTATCAGCCAGCATATGCAGAAATCGACTGATCGGTGCCGGTATCGTCACCTGCAGCCAACTGATTAAAAAGCCAACCACCGATGCCAATATGAAGGGATTCATGAGGACGCGAACAACAATACGCCCGACCAATTGATGGATGCGATACCCCTGCTTGGCATAATGCAGCTCAATCTTGGCCAAGGCTAGCGCCAGCATAACGTTGGACAACACCGTGGTGATCACCGCAGCAATAATGGCATCCGGCGAATCAGGAAACAGCCCCAGCAACAGGGGAATACCGATATATCCCGTATTCGCAAAAGACGCGGTATACGACTGTATGCCACTTTCTGCTATCGACCGTTTCAGCAGGCAGTGAGCAATCACAAAAACCCCGACATAGACGCCCATTGCCGCCAGAAGGTAACCGATCATGAAGTCCCAGCGAAGAATCTGATCCACGGACGCTTCACCCAGCCCAGTGATCAGCAAAGCGGGCACCGCGAAATAATAGACATAACGATTCAGTGCTGTATCACCACCGGATGGCAGCAATGAAAAACGGGCAGCAATACCGCCGGACAACATCATGGCAAAGACGGGAAACAGTGCACTCAGGAGAACAGCCAAAACGAATACCATCGCATCATCAGGAATCATCCGATCATAAGACGTCACCAAGCTGTAGAAAAAGCCGTATTACCGCAAAGAATCCCGTCGATTATGCCATGGGCGTCATGAATCCCGGATACGACGGGGTTGGGCTATTCCACTGATTATTCAGCTGCGGGAAGCAGGCGTTGCCAGTACCCCACATCCAGCCTGCGTCCAAACTTGACGCCGACCTCCCTTAAATGGGCCACCTGAACAAAACCCAGCCGTTCATGCAATCGGACACTGCCCGCGTTTGGCAGTGACACGATACCGATCACCGTATGTATCGACATGGCAGACAGTCGTTCAAACAAAGCCTCATAGAGTTGCGCCCCCAAACCACGGCCTGACGCGTCTTTTGCGATATAAACACTGACTTCACAGGCATAGCGATAAGCAGACCGGTCTTTCCAGGAACTGGCATAGGCATAGCCCATAACTTGCCCTTCATCCTCAATCACTAACCAGGGAAACTGAGCCTGTATGGCAAACATGCGATCAAGCATGACATCCTGAGTAAGCACCTGCTCTTCAAAGGTCGCTGTACTTTCTTCAATATAATAATTATAAATCGCGCAAACACGGGCAGCGTCTGCCGGCATACAATCACGAATCATACTCTCTCCCCCCATGACAGGTATGTATTCACGGACTTAAAGGTGGATCATCCATGCAATGGCAATCCCTTTCTGCAACCGTCACGGCAGGTTACGGTGTTGCCTCCGGGAAGCACCCGGATCCGCGATTTCCAGAAGGATCTCTGAGCCTGCAACTCCCCCAGTTCGAGACGCTTGGGCTTAATCTCAGCGGATACTTTCGAGGTACACTGAATCTCAGTATCGCGCCGGCCTCCTACCGGATCATCACGCCTTATCGTTGCTTTCGCGGCGTCAAATGGTGCGATGCCATGCCCCCGGAAGATTTCTCGTTTTTCAGGTGCCAGCTGGGTACACACACGAAAAATCTGGTCGAAGGCTACGTTTACTACCCACATCCAGAAACCAAACCGGATCATTTCCAGTCACCCGATATCCTGGAAGTCATTACCCAGCCACTGGAGCGTATTCACTACGGCGAAGCGATGACACTTTTGCTGCATACCGATGAGTTAAAAGTCATCTAGCCAGTTGATCATGCAATAGGCTGCATATGCTGCTCCAGGTCTCCCTTTTCCAGTCGCTCGAGCAACTCATCACCAAGACGCTGACTTTCATGAATCACTGCCTGCCAGTATTGGATGCGCTGCTGGTCGTCCATGCGCACAAAATCTTTCCGGTCGGGAATCTTGCCGTACGGCAACTGACTGACAAATGCCGGTGATGGCGCCACCATGACAACATTCCGGTAATTGTGCGCAGAGGGTTTGCGCCATTTCAGTGATTTGTCGAACCAGCCGGGTATCGCCCGGTCATAGAAATGCGGATAAAACACCAGCCCGTTGCCCTGGTTGAATGGCAGGTCGAAATGGTAATCCGTGACACCGCCATCACGGTAGACACCGGGACCTGCACCGTGAATGTCACGCACCCCTGACAAGACCAACGGGATGGAGCCAGACGCCACAATGGCATCCTCAATATTTTCTGCACTGATAGGCACCCGACGTGTCGGCAGGTCATTCAACGCCCAGAATGGAGGGCGGGTATCCGGGTGATGGAACAATACGCGCGTAAAAAAGCGACCGAGATGACGTCGGGACAAGGCATTCCCTGCAGCGCTCATCAAAAGCCCTGCAGCCTGCAGGTGTCGTTGTTCGCGGGCTGCCAATCCATGACACTGGGTTGTGATGAGATTCAACTTAATCCTGGGATTGGCCACAATCTCCCTGGCCCCATTATCGGCCAGCATTGCTTTGACAAGCGCACGGCATTTTCCGGTAATTTCTTCAGCCGTGGCATGCTTTGAATATCGCTGGTACAGATAGCCCTGTTCAAAACGTGCATGCGCCGATAACGGATCAGCCTGGGCAAGACAGGAAAATCGCCAGCATCCCGCAGAAGTGCCTAATAAATGCAGTGGTTCTTCCCGGGTCGGTAGGAGATGGGTAATGATGGCTTTGTCGAGCCCCGTCAAAACAAACCATTTGGGACCGCCGGAAGCTCCCGCCATGACCTCAACATCATGGAAAGAAAAACCATCTTTGCGAATCTTGCGAAGTGCGTCATGACCGGCACGGATGATGAGAGAGGAAGCTTTAGCCATGCTTTTCTGAATAATTCTATTGAGCTGGCGATTGTTACCGATCGATACCCGAAAAAAAGCAGCAATTGGTATTGATGAGCTGCCCATCGGTAACAGACACAGAACCGGTGCCTGTTACCTGACCTCAACGATCAGAGGCCTTGTTCTTTTACATAGGCATCCAGCTCGGTGAAACCACCAATATAATCCTGACCATGGAAAATCTGGGGAACAGTCTCTACCGGGCGGCCAACCGTTTTTTCAAGGTCTTCCTTGGAGATACCTTCTTCATAGATATCAACATACTTGTAAGGAAGGCCTTTCTGCTCACAAAGCTCTTTAGCGCGGACACAAAAACCGCAACCAGGGCGACCGAAGATAGTAAACCGTTTCATGAAATGCCTCAAAACTGTTAACACTGCAGGGACTGCCCCGCAGGCAGGGGTACCCCTTTTCTGCGCTCCAGTATGCAACCAACCGCTACGATAAAACAATTGCTTATTACAATCACGCACATAGATTGTCTGAATCATATATAAGCGACCAAAACCCTGCCTCCACTCGCTGTCGGCCAGCCGTATAGCGTCAGAACCTCCCTATACTGAGGGTTATATTTCACGTTTTCAGTTCACCAGTTACGGGCGGGATACTGTAATGAAACAGATACTTCTTATCGGTGCAGGAAAGATAGGCGCCATGATCAGCGAATTACTGGCTGGACAGGGCGGCTATGAAATCACTGTCGCCGACAGCCAGACTAACGGGTTCGACCAGTTGCCGAAATACCCGGCTATCCGCTCACTGCAACTGGATGTGTATGATCATGAGGCACTTTCCAAGGCCCTCAAGGGCAAATACGCCGTCATTTCTGCCGGCCCCTACCATCTGAGCGCAATCATTGCGGAAGCCGCCCTCAAACATCGCTGCCATTATCTTGACCTGACGGAAGATGTCGCCAATACGCGTCTGGTCAAGGCTTTGGCTGAAAATGCAGAAACCGCCTTCATTCCACAGTGTGGCCTCGCACCGGGTTTCATCTCAATTATTACGCATCACCTGGCCAGCCAGTTTGACCGTCTGGACAATGTCCATATGCGGGTTGGTGCACTGCCGACGTATCCATCCAATGGGCTCAAATATAATCTAACCTGGTCCACCGAAGGGCTGCTCAATGAATACAGCCAAGCCTGCGAAGCCATTGTTGAAGGCGAGCTGAAAGAGGTTCAACCCCTGGATCAGCTGGAACACTTCTCACTTGATGGCATTAACTACGAAGCATTCAATACTTCCGGGGGTCTCGGGACCCTCTGTGAAACCCTGCACGGCAAGGTCCGTAACCTTAACTACCGTACCGTGCGCTATCCCGGTCATCGGGATGCCATGAAACTGCTGTTGAACGACCTCCGTCTGAAAGAGCGTCGCGATTTGCTCAAGGAGATCATGGAAGATGCCCTGCCCATTACCCTGCAGGATGTGGTGCTCGTCTTTGTCACGGTCAGTGGCGAGATCAACAATCGCCTCGTTCAGGAAACCTGGACCCGAAAACTCTACGGCCAAAAGATCGGCGACCGTTTCTGGAGCGCCATTCAGACGACAACAGCCTCCAGCATCTGTGCCATGCTGGATTTACTTGCCGAGGGTCGTTTACCCCAGAAAGGGCTGATCAGGCAGGAAGATACCAGTTTCGAGGATTTTATAAACAATCGGTTTGGCCAGGTCTACCTGGGCTGTGAGAAGACGCTGAGTCAATCCCCCCTGCCGGGAGAACGGCTGGAAGCGTTTAGAACACAGAACTGAACGCACTCAGTGGGCTAGCGTTTTCACGCAAAATTAATTGAACGGCTCAAAAAACACATGTCCCGGCAACCCGGGACACACTATCCCCTACTTACCCCTTATAAAGCTTCGGGTTCATCACATCACGTAACCAGTCACCCAGGATATTGATCACCATCACCAGCACAATCAACACCAGACCGGGAATGACAGTAATCCACCAGGAACCGGAGAAAATATATTCAAACCCACTGGATATCAGTGAACCGAGTGATGGCTGGGAAACCGGCATCCCCAACCCGAGGAAAGACAGCGCCGCTTCGCTGATAATCGCATTGGCAATCTGAACGGTTGAGATCACCAGAATAGGCGACAGGGTATTTGGCAGGATATGCCGGAACATGATGCGTCCGGAGCCAAACCCCATCACCCGTGCGGCCTCCACATACTCCTTTTTCTTTTCCGCCAATACGGACGCCCTGACCGTACGGGCGTACTGCGGCCATTCCGCAATACCAATCACCAGGATCAGCATCACCATCGCCAGCTTGCTATAGAGCTCCGTACCAAAAGAGGCCTGGAACACCGCCAGCACAATAATGGCCACCATCATGGTCGAAAAGGAGAGCTGGATATCCGCTACCCGCATCAGGAAGCTATCAACCCGACCACCGACATACCCCGCCGTCAAGCCGATCACCACGCCCAGAAAAGCCTGCAATACCACCGCAAACAGACCAATAGCAATGGAGATACGCATGCCATAGAGAATCGTGCTGTACAGGTCTCGCCCCTGCGCATCGGTCCCCAGCAGGAAACGCTCATCACCCGCCTCATCCCACACCGGCGGGATTTCTGAATCCATGATATCAATGGTGGAGATATCATAGGGATTGGTTGGCGCCAACACGGGCGCCAGCAAAGCCGCCGCCACCAGCAGGGCAAAAATTGCCGCACACACCATCGCTACCCGATCGCGGGTAAAGCTGTACCAGAAGGTGGACTGGCGAAAACGCTGCCAACTGGATAAGGGAGCCGTTTCCTGGTCAGCAGCCGTCTGGTTGGCAATCATCGCATCGCTCATTGGCTGCTCCTTGTCAGTTTGACGGTTGGGTTAATCAAGCCGTAGATCAGGTCCACCAGGGTATTGACGATGACAAAGATCGCACCCACCACAATCAGGTAAGCGACAATCAACGGCGTATCAACACGGTTGATCGCTTCCAGGAACAGAAAACCCATACCCGGCCACTGGAATACGGTTTCTGTCAGGATGGTATAAGCGACCATGGTTCCGATCTGCACACCACCGACCGTGATGACGGGCAACATGGTGTTTTTCAGCGCATGCAGGAAGTAGATACGCGCTTTTTTGAGACCTTTCGCCGTCGCAAATTTCACATACTCGGTATGGAGAGCTTCCACCATTTCAGAGCGGATCAACCGAATAAACAACGGCAGCATGATACTGGCCAGCGAAATGCACGGGAGAATCAGATGTAACAGCCCATCACGGGTGAAGTAACCGGACTCCCAGCCACCAAACACCGGCACCACATCACCACGACCATAAGACGGCAACCAGCCCAGTTCGATGGAAAACAGGTAAATACAAAAAATAGCGGTAAGAAAGACGGGGACAGAAATGCCCAACAAACTGAAACCGAGAATGCCGCGGGTCAACCAGCTATTGGGTTTTATGGCGCAGTAAACACCCGCAGGAATGGACAACAGGATAATGATCAGCGAGGCGCCGAATACCAGCTCAAGGGTAGCGGGCATCTTGCCAAGAATCACGTCCAGGGCCGGCTCCTTAAAGAAGTAGGAGGTGCCGAGGTCCCCTTGGACCGCTTTGGCCAAAAAGCGACCATATTGCACCAGGAAGGGGTCATTCAGCCCCATCTCGTCGCGCAGCGCTTCACGCTCTGCTTCAGAAACCGCCTGACCGACAAGCTCCCGCAACGGATCCCCCAGGTTATCCTGGATAGAAAAACTGATGATGCTGATCACAAACATCACTATGAGCGCCTGGATCAGGCGTCGGGCAAGAAATGCAAGCATGGAACCATCACTTATCTGTCAGGGTTCGGATGGCATAGACGCCAAAGCGTATGCCTTCAGAAGGTCAGCCTGACTGCCTGCCACACCAGCAGGCAGTCAGTCACCCGTTACTCTTCGATGACCAGGTCACCCAGGTAAGGGAAGTTCATCACGTTCACAACATCAG
Source organism: Kistimonas asteriae (assembly GCF_018263925.1). GTDB lineage: Bacteria > Pseudomonadota > Gammaproteobacteria > Pseudomonadales > Endozoicomonadaceae > Kistimonas > Kistimonas asteriae. The sequence continues at coordinate 30,844 of NZ_JAEVHF010000012.1, read as the reverse complement.
CGGCCTTGACGTGCTTGCCGGCACCCCATGCCAGGTTTTCCCAGTGCAGGGGAACGAATGCCGCTTCCTCATAAAGGGTCCGCTCAACATTCCTCAGCAGCTCAGCCCGCTTAACCGGATCGGTCTCACTCCCGGCATCACTAACCATACGGTCTACCAGCTTGTTGCAATAGTTACCGCTGTTGTACTGCCCCCAGCCGCTATCCAGGTCGGCACAAGCCGTCAGGTACTCGGTGAAGTTGGCTGAGTCTTCGGTATCAGAATGCCAGCCGATCATCATGATGTCGGCCGAACGCTCATCAAACTCCGGCCAGTACTGGGCCTTGGGCATGGTCTTGAGATCCACCTTGATGTTGATCCTGGAGAGCATGCTCGCTACCGCCTGGGCGGTCTTGTCGTCATTGATGTAGCGGTTATTGGGCGCCATCATGGTCACGCTGAAGCCGTCCTCATAACCGGCTTCCTTCATCAACGCCTTTGCTTTCTTGAGGTCATAGCGAGGCTTGAGGTCTTCCTGGTAAGCCACATACCCCTTGGGTCCCTGCTGTCCGGCGGCCGTCGCGAAGCCTTTCATGATCTTCTTCACGATGCCTTCGTTATTGATGGCATGCACAACTGCCTGACGGACACGCCTGTCCTTGAATGCCTCAATCCGCTCCTGGTTAAGCTGCAGGGTGATGATCCGGGTTCCTGGAAGGGTGACGAGTTGGGTCTTGTCACTTTTCTTGAGCCGCTCATGGTCGGTTGGCGCCACGGGGTAGATAAAGTCCACATCACCGGAGAGCAGTGCAGCCACTCGGGTCGGGTCTTCCTTGATTGGCGTCATGATGATCTCATCAACGTTACCCGGTGACTGCTTGTCCCAGTAATCGTCGAAACGATCGAAGTTTACCCGTACCCCCTGCTGGCGATAAGTCACCACGAAGGGACCGGTGCCGGAAACCTTTTTGGACGCAAAGGTATCAGCATGCTTTTTCAGCAGGCCCTTGGGCTGCCCCTTATCATCCGTACCGGTATAGAAGGCGCTGTCCATCGGGAATATATAGGTTGCGGCATTCAGTACCAGCGGATAGGGCTTTTCGGTCACCAGATCAATGGTCAGGTCATCAACCACATTCACCGCAGTAAAAGGACCAAATACCCCTTTAAAGTCAGGGCTGGCCTTCAGACGGTCAAAGGTCCATTTAACATCTTTAGCCGTCAGGGTATTGCCTGAATGGAATTTCACTCCCTCACGTAAATGGAATCGCATGGTGCGATCATCCACACGCTCCCACTTCTCTGCCAGCCGCGCCTCAAACTCCAGGTTCTGATCCCAGCGCACCAGGGGATCAAACACCATATGGGACATCTGCAATGTGCCACCGGAAAGCTGCTCATGGGGATCCAGTGATACCGGGTCAGCGTCGTACGCCAGCTTCAGGGTGGCGGCATTCGCCCCCATCGTCAGTGACAACGCCAGCATGGCGCCAGCCAGTTTTTTCACAGTTGTTTTCATTATTCCCCCGTTTATACGGATTGTTGTGTGTTGTTATTGCCTTGCTCTGTTTTTTTCTTATCCAACCACTGTCTGGCTGCCATTGCCCTGCATAACGGCAATGCTGGATTCAATCTCCAATCCATCCCGGGACAAACCATCAACATGCGGCATCAGCCTGATCAGGTTGCGGGTATAGTCATGGGATGGATTGCCGAACAGTGTCTCGGTGTCGTTCACCTCAAGCAACGTGCCATGGCGCATAACACCAATCCGGTCACACATCTGCCGAATCACAGGAAGGTCGTGGCTGATGAACAACATGGTCAGACCCAGTTCATCCTGCAGGTCACGCAGCAGGTTAAGGATCTGGGCCTGCACTGACACATCCAGCGCTGACGTCGGCTCATCACATATGAGAAAACGCGGCCGGGTCGCCAATGCCCGGGCAATCGAGATCCGCTGGCGCTGGCCGCCGGAAAACTCATGGGGATATTTCACGCCTGCCTTACTACCAAGCCCAACATGATCCAGAAGATCCGCCACGATCTGGCGAGTCTGCTGTTCCGATTCCGCCAGACCATGAAAACGGATAGGTTCAGCAATGATATCTTTGATGACCATCCGGGCATTCAAGCTGGAATAGGGATTCTGGAACACCATCTGGATGTCACGCCTGAACGGCTTGCGCGCTTTCTCACTCAGTGTCGTCAAGTCAGTACCGGCGTAATTCACCGACCCGGAATCTGCTGGATACAGACCCGCAATCACCCTGGCAATCGTTGACTTACCTGAACCGGACTCGCCCACCAGGCCAAAGGTTTCCCCTTCACGGATACTGAAGCTGACATCGTTGGACGCCTGCACATATCGACGATTTTTTTCGAGAAACGCAGACTGGGTTTCAAACCGAAGGCTCACATGCTGCACATCCAGCAACACGTCATCAGATAACTTGGCCTTCTCCTGTCCGGCAGGTAACGCTTCACGCTGCCCTAGCCAATGGTTTTTTACATCAATGGAACGGGTCTGAACCTTCTCGATGTATTCCACCCTGGGGAAACGACGCAGTCGGATATCACTCCGTGGAACGGCGCTGATCAGACTTTTGGTATATGAGTGGGAGGGTGTCTGCAGGATTTGCATAGTCGGCCCAACCTCAACCATCTCCCCCATGTACATGACGGCCACCCGGTCCGTCACATTGGCAATCACGCCCATGTCATGGGTCACCAGCAGGCAGCCTACCTGCAACTCCTTACAGAGGTTACGAATCAGGTTGAGAATCTGGTCCTGGATCGAGACGTCCAGCGCGGTGGTGGGTTCATCCGCAATAATCAGCTCTGGCTCACCGGACAGGGCAATGGCGATAACAACCCGCTGACGCATACCGCCGGAGAACTGGTGGGGATATTGTTTTATACGGACATGGGGCTCCGGAATACCCACCGATTCCAGCAGTTCAATCGCACGACGGTAAGCTTCTTCCTGGCTCACCTCAAGGTTGGCCAGAATGGTTTCCACCAGCTGGGTTTCTATGGTGAGCAGGGGATTGAGCGAGGTCATTGGGTCCTGAAAGATAAACCCAATACGTCGACCACGAATCTTGCGGATCGCTTCCCCATGCAAACCGCTGATATCCTGGCCATCCAGCGCCACACGACCACCGGCGACCCGTCCTGGCGGACTTAACAGGTCAATGATGGCATTGCCGATGGTGGACTTACCCGCACCGGATTCACCGACCAGCCCCAGGATTTCACCTTTTTCCACGGTAAACGACACATCCTGTACAGCAACCGCGGTACCGTGTCGCGACGGAAATTCGATACGCAAATCCTTCACGTCAAGCAAAGACATGCATTCCCCCTGGTGCTCATTGTTGTCATTTTGAATTAGTTATGAGCAGACGACCGGTCCGATAGAACGCACAAAAACAGGCAAAATCGGCCGACAAACAGCCAGGATAAAGACCAGAGACAGGACCAGTCGCATACTTCTCTCTTGGACTGGAACCCGAATATAACAGGATGTTATGCGTAGTCAAACGAATGGTAATAAGTACTATTACTTAGTTCGGGCAAGTATCAAGATTCCCTCCTGAAGGAAAAATTCACAAAAAACACCTTCATTCAGAAATTTATGCGTCAATTTTTACAGGTTCTGCATAATTACACTGACACCCTGATCATCTTAGAGTGGTTATTATGAGAGTGATAAACAGGCAGTTACGGAGCAAAAAATACCATTAGCGGTCACAATCCGGCCAAACCACATTAAGTCGGGGCCACAACCTCTGCCACTGCTTTTTTCTGATACGGTCACGAAACAGTACCGGCCTCGGATTACGTGGACAGATGGATACATTCAATGACCAGTTTTCATCCAGACCATAGGGTGCGGTAAAACGCAGCGGCCCCTCCGATTCAAGACGTACACCGACACATGTCTGCCGCTCCACCCAACAAGAAATACCGTCAGCGGCATTCAGAAAAGGTGCCAGACCATGCCTGAGATGCATACGGGCCTGGTTTCTTACTTCCCATCTCACACCCGGACAGCGTGTATGGAGACGCGCTTCGAAACACGCCTCACTTTCCAGGCTCAAATCATCCGGATCAAAATACACCAGGTCCACATCATTCAGTGGGGTTGCGTCTAAGCGCTGATGCAGATGATCCCAGATGATATTGCGTAAAAACCCTGCACCAATAAACCAATCCGGCAGCATCAGTGATCGGGCCGCTTCCAGACAACGCATTCGCAGGTTGTCCTGACGGATTAACGCCGCTGTCTCCTGCTCCCAATCCATCGTGACGACTCCTTGGTACACACAAAAAACCGCAGGCATCTTCAAACACCTGCGGCTATTGTTCGATAACCTTGCCAATATAGAGGCTTAGGCAGAACGCTCCTGAATAGTCACCGGTGCCAGGGTTCCACCAAAACAGCGGATGGCAATCTTACGGCAATACTGCATGTAAACACCATAAGGCCGGGCCAGGAATACCAGGCCACCGATCTGACCGATACATGCCGTTACAATCTGGGAGACTGATGCGCCAGTGCTGGCCACCAGCAAAATGTAAACCGGAATCTGGAACAATACGAATGCCACAACATCCAGAAACAGACGGCGGAAAAAACCACCTTCTTCCACACGACCTACCCGTAACAGCCAGTCACGAAATACGCCATAAGGACGTGCGATAGCAGCGTTTACTGGAATACTCAGCAAACGGGATTGCAACGACTGCTCAAAACTCAGACCCGACAGGCCAATTTCAATAGCCATACCGGCAACCATGAAGAAGGTAATCATGGCAAAGGTATCTGCCAACGTTTCCCGCCGCTTGGTAGTCATCACATTAACCCTGCGAAAAAAAGCTACAACGCCCGGCCCCTGAGACCGGAATCCCTTTCACGAAATTTGTTATCAACAGTGCCCGAACGGGCGCGCCAGAGATGGCATGTCGTAGAAGGAGCCACCGCAGTGAGAAGCCACGGTGTGTATTTCATACTTCTTGATGACGCGGGCACTGTAACGCTGCATCAGGCACTTCGCAATAGAGGAAATTGGCAGCAGTGTTATTTATTACTTTAAAAAACCATGCCTAGTGTTTTCATTATTTTTTTCCATTTTCATTTATTAATTTATCCAGTTCCCCAATTTTTTTTAGTTGTTTTAGCTTCATCAACAAAACCAAAGTCGTGGCAACTACACGCCCCATGATCGAAATCAAGCGTGTATCCATGCCTGCACTGCTAGAATATCGCGCACCAGAGTACAGACAGGCTTAACAACGGGTTAACCACTACCCGCCTATTCAGCCCAGCTTCCGGAATCAGCCATGACAATCTCACCTTTCCAACAACGGATCACGACCGCCCTGGACGCTGTTCGTCAACAACGCCCCCTGGTACACAACATTACCAACAAGGTGGTCATGAATTTCACCGCCAACGGACTGCTGGCACTGGGCGCTTCTCCGATCATGGCTGATGCCATTGAAGAAACTGTCGACGTGGTTAACCTGGCCAGCGCATTGGTGATCAATATTGGTACGCCCAGCGCCCGTACTGGCATGGTTATGAAATGTGCCGTCAACCATGCCCACAATACAGGCAAACCCTGGGTACTGGATCCCGTAGGCGCGGCAGCCACCCGCTTTCGTCTGGACACGGCGCGCCTGATGCTTGAATATCGCCCCAATGTAGTACGCGCCAATGCGTCTGAAATCCAGGCGCTGTATACCGGCGAACTTGGCGGCAAAGGCGTTGACAGCACGGAAACCCCTGAAGCTGTCGAATCCCTGGCCATGACGGCTGCCCGTGACTGGCAAACCACCATCGCCATCACTGGCGCCACCGACCTGATCACCGACGGTTACAAGCAGGTCCGCCTGCACAATGGTCATCTGATGATGGCCAGCGTCACCGGTACTGGATGCCTGGCCACGGCCCTGACCGGCGCTTTCCTCGCCGTAGAAGGTGATGGACTGACGGCTGTCACGACAGCCCTTTCAGTACTGGGCATTGCGGGAGAGCGGGCTGCAGCGGAAGTCGCCGGCCCCGGCTCTCTGCATGGCAAATTACTGGATGAACTTTACCTTCTGACCCCGGACATACTGAACCAGCATCTCAAATTGGAAGAGCAATAATGCCGTTACCTGAAACACTCCGCCGGATTCCACACCCACCGGTTGCCTGGTTGTTCAAGCCGTTGCATGTCATCCCATGGTCGCTGCGAAACCGGCCACTGGCACAGGCTCTGAATCACACCTTTCGCGAACCATTGTCTGACGGCGATTTTGATTGTCTGGAAGATCACTGGCTGCAGCTGTCAGTGACAGACTTCGGACTGGATTTCTACCTGACCGTCATTGATGAAAAGATCGTACTGGGTTCACCCCGCCCCTGCGATGTCACCATTCGCGGTAACAGCACCGCCTTTCTCGCGCTGGCGTCACGCCGGGAAGACCCTGACACGCTGTTTTTCCAGCGACGACTGGTGATTGAAGGCAATACGGAACTGGGGCTGGCCATCAAAAACATGCTCGACAGCATCGACCTTGACCAGCTTCCCCAGCTGGTCAGGCAACTGCTTCAGACCAGTGACCGCCTGGCATCACTGGCCAGCTAATGACGATACCAGCGCCTTATCAGGACAAGGTGCTGGTCATCCCTGCCTGACCAAACCAGTAACCGTTACATTGATCGACGGACTGCAGCGGTAACCGATCCGACGACATTGTATCCATGGATGCACGGAGTTGCTGCACCAGCTCACCAGTACCGGTTTCACGAGGAGAAATGCGCATGGCCTCTACACCGATCGACGCCATATTTTGCCATTGCGGCAACAGATTGCTGCACAGACCTGACTGTGTCTGTATACCGTTCAGGGTAAAAAGACGCTCCCCTTCCTGGCTGAAGACAGCCAACCCATCCGGGTGGTCAAGACAACGGAACTCGCAGTCGTCCTTGGGCAGATCATACGCTCTGGCAGTAAAACACCGGGCTGACCAGGCCAGTGGCAGATAGCCATAACTAAAGACTTCTGTTGTGAATTTTTCCCTGATACCCAATTCATCAGACTGGGCAAGAATGGCAGCCAACGCCTCACCGGACAGCTCGACCGGCATCACCCAGCGTTGCATACCGGCATCAACCAACTCACGCAGTGTATAGGCGTTATAAATATTGATTGCGGGCCCCGCCACAAAAGACACGCCAGCCTCTGAAAGCAGCTGTATTGCACCGACATCATTGGCCTCAACCAGAAACTCGCCATTGCTGCAGATTTTTCGCAGGGACGCAAGTTCCGACGCCGCTTCCAACAACGTCAGCGTTGACAGCACCACCTCTTTTCCCGCTGCTCTCAGGCTGCGGGCAATCGACAGCCAGTCATCCAAACGCAGTTCGCGACGCTTGGCACAGACCGATTCCCCCAGATAGATGCGATCCACCGGCCAGCCTTCTGCTTCCCGGTAAAAATCCAGTACGGCCTGCTTTTTCCAAAAAGTCAGTACCGGCCCCAATGTAATTTCCATGACAGATCCTTGACCGTGTGATTGAAGGGGCATTACTGCCAGGCCCGCTGATAGGCGCCCAATGTTGTCTGGCTACCTTCTGACAGATGAGCGAGTGAACGCATCCATTCCTCCCTGGGCCGATAACCACCGGGATTATGTCGATAGCTGTCCAGCGCCTCACGCCAGACACGGGTCACTTCCGCGGTATAGGCAGGGCTGCGCTGACGGCCTTCAATCTTCACGGCAGACACCCCCATCTGGGTCAATTCCGGGATCAATGACAGTGTATTCAGGCTCGTGGGCGCCTCCAGTGCATGACAGGTCTTGCCCTGCACTGAAAAGCGTCCTTTGCAGAGAGTGGGATAGCCGGCATTCTCGCCGTCCTGGTAACGGTCAATGAGGACATCATTCAGCCGTGACTCCAGACCTGCAGGCGTTTCTGACCAGCGAACAAAGCGTGCAGGTGAGCAGGCCCCGACAGTATTGGGCGATTCGGCCGTCAGGTAAGATGACAGGTAGCAACGTCCCTCGGACATGATACATAAGCTGCCAAAGGCAAAGACTTCCAGCTCAACAGGGCTCTTCTCCGCCAGTGCCGCCACCTGCTTGACCGAGAGCACCCTTGGCAATACGGCGCGCTTGATACCGAATCGCTGGTGATAAAACGACAGACTGGCAAGGTTGGTGGCCGATGCCTGTACCGACAGGTGCAGCCCAAGATCCGGATGACGATCCTTTGCATAGGAGAGCACGCCCATGTCTGCGGCAATCACAGCACTCACATTCAAATCCGCTGCCATATCGACTGCCCGTTGCCAGCGCGACCAGCCGGCAGGCTGCGGATAGGTATTAATGGCCACCAGGATTTTCACCCCTTTCATCCTGGCGTAGTCAAGCGCCTTGACGGCCTTGCTCTCATTGAAATTCAATCCGGCAAAGTGACGGGCATTGGTGTCGTCACGAAAACCGATGTAAACCGCATCCGCACCGTTATCAACGGCAGCCTTGAGGGCCGGCAGGCTACCGGCAGGGCAAACCAGCTCCATGTTTCACTCCATTATTCTTAAGCCAAACATGGTAGCGGGCTATCCCGGCAGAAACCTTGATCCCTATCAACCACAGGGAATCCAAACACTGACAACCGAAAGAGTGGCATATCAATTGCTTAAGCTTTGATAACGGAATCTGCGCGCTGTAACAAGAGGAAACAAAGAGGAACATAACGGCTACACCAATACGCCGCTTCCACGATTAAAGTCAAAGAAACGTACCGAAAGAGAGAGCAAGGAGCAACCATGGGATTACGAAAGCTATTCAACGCCGATGAACTGTCCAGCCGGCTTGCGGAACACGTCATGGCATCCACAGAAAGCCATGCATGGCGTGAGAGCCTGATACAGGAAGGTATCTTTGAGCACACAGAAATCGGCCAGCTGAGCGAACGGGAACTGGCATTGATTCAACGCACACTGCTCACCACCCGTTTCAGGACCATGAACGAAGATCAACTGCTTCAAGCCATGCAGCAATACAGACTGCCGTGGCGTGTTGACCTCGACACCGAATACTCTGCTGCAGCCGTCGCCTATTGAGCGACGGCCGTCTGCAGTGCAGGATCTAAAGGAAAGGTTTCCATCTCCGAATAACGAGCGCCTTCAGGTGACAGGTCACTGCGGACCAAGGCGATATCCTTGACCGTCAAATGGAAACCCGGCAGGCGCCAGACAGACATGGAGAGACGGTGCGTATCCGCCGGGAATCTTGCCAGCGTAACATGCGGTCTGAAGTGACGGGACTGAGACGGAATGCCTGCGGCGACCGCCAGTTCATCACATAATGCATAAAGCCTTTCCATGACTTTTCCCGAATGCACCATCAGCGCCATAACACGCGGATGGTTCGCGGAAGGAAAATAACTGACCTCCCCAGTCATGCAACGAAAACCATCCACATCCTGCAAAACTTCGTGAAGCCCGCTTGATATTTGCTGCAACTGCTCTTCGGTACAGTGACCAAGAAAACGCAGTGTCAGATGATAATCCTGTGGTGCCACCCAGCGCAGCTTCTCGACCACATCCTCACCAACATGGTGACGGGCCTTTTTATAGAGTGCTGCAGAAACATCCAGAGGCAAACGGTAGGCAATAAACGCCCGCACGTTGCCGGAATTCCCTGCTTTCATATCGTAAACCGCCTGATCGGATCAGCCGCCCCAGTGCTAACGGGCTATCAATAACAGCTGATACACGTTTATAGTTTTTTGCCTGCAGATCAGCCCTGAACCGCTGACGTAAAGTTACTGCTGGTGCACGTATCGGCTCTCTGCCAGTGCACTAAAAAAACGTCGATTGACTTTCAATCCGCCACTTGTCGTTTCTGCAGGCCATGGATATATCCGTTCTGGCATTTTAAAGCGCACAAGGCGCAACGCAAGCCCTGAACGTAAACAATTCAAATTATCATCCAGTATATTGCTGTCAACAAAGGCGACTGGCCGCTGACCAAATTCCCGGTCAGAAACAGGCACCACGACCGCCTGACGAACACCAGGCAGTGCCAGCAGCGCTTTCTCAATCTCTTCCGGCTGAATATTTTCACCGCCAGAAATAAACATGTTGTCTCGTCTTCCAGTCACTACCAACTGTCCGTCATCGGTGAAATAACCCAGATCCCCCGTAGCGAACCAACCCTCATCAAGGGGCAGGTCAAATTGACCTCCACAGTGGTAATACCCTTTGAAGAGTACCTCTCCACGAATCTGAATCTCTCCCTGCTGACTGATTCTGATCTGCCGATGCGGCAAGGGCTGGCCAGAGGTTAACCGCAGGTCATCCAGAAAAACGGGGGAGCCTGTACAGGCTTGTGAACTGGATTCGGTCAGCCCATAACTGGTCAGAATACGAATACCCTGAGTGTTGACGTCCGCTACCAGATCAGACGCTACATAACCACCGCCCATCAAAATGACATTGATCGCTGTGTCTGCCAGCGACACGTGTTCAGCCCGCAATAGTCGATATAACAGAGTATTCACCAGCGACAAGTGTGTCACCGGGAATCGGCTCAATATCTGCGTCATTGCCATTTCCGGCGCCAACACAATGGCTGCACCCGCTAAGAGGCAACGGATGACTATGGCATAGCCCCCAACATGAAAAAGGGGCAAAGACAGCAGCCATGCATCATGGCTGCTCAATGGAATCTGCACCTGCGACCCCAATGCACTGTAGTAATGGTTTCGATAGCAATGGCCGGCCGCCTTTGCCTTGCCTGAACTGCCGGATGTCAGAATAAGATCACACAAATCTTCAGCATCTAACCCTATTTCCTGCAACGTAGTTGGCGAATGATTTGGTGTGATAGCGGGAGGATCCAACAACGTGATTCTGGCAACTCTAGGTAAGGAAAGCCCCTGCGAAGACTCATTTTCTTCAACATAACAGGCATCACAATCCATCGACTCAATCAAATCTTCGAGCTGAGCGGCAGGGAATCGTGGATTCAACGGGCAAAAGACAATACCTGATCTCAGGCATGCCAGCAGCAGCCATAGCATGGTCAGGCTATTACCACTCACGACAGCAAGATGGCTATCTGCCTGCAGACCTGCCGTTATCAGTTGGCGCTGAATAGCAGAAACCTGACTATCCAACTCAGAAAAGGTGATACAGCTATTTTCAAGCCAGACTGCCACAGCATCCGGTGTCAGAATCGCCTGATGCCTCAAGGGGCAACGGTATAGCGCCATACTTCCTCCAACACAGGGTCTTGCCGACTAACAGCCTTTAGCAACAAACCTTCAAATCGTTCGACCGATGATGCACAAAAGGCATTGACCGTATCTAACCCTGGCAATTCATTGGGCGTTTCACGGTGCGCCAGACTAGCCAATTGCCTGATTCCGAGTGGGCTTTCATACGATGAACTGACAATCGCACGCAGATTCGCCGACTTTGCCTGCCGGATGAATTGGTGCGTTTTGACCATTCCACCCGCCAACATGGGCTTGATAACTAAAGCCACCAAGCCGGGAAAGACCGAAAAGCTCCCGCCTGGGACCTGCAGAGATTCATCCAGCGCCAGCGGAAAATGGGTCAACTCACCTAGCTCAGGCAATCGCTGATACTCCGCCAGAGGCTCTTCCAGAAAAGCAATGCGTTCAGCATTGACTGAACGACAGAATCGCACTGCATCAGCAAATCCCCACTGTCGGTTAGCATCCAGACGTATTCGCAGCAATGGTAAACCTTGTTCGCATAAGGCATTCACCACGGCAATGTCATCATCCAATCGCGCCCTGCCAACTTTCAGTTTTATTTCTGAACAGTTTGGCAAACGGGCAAACTGTGCCAGAACCTCATCAGCAGTCCCCATCAACAAAGGACAAACCGCTGTCGCTTTCGGTACGGCATGGAACTGCCCGGCAAGACTTAGGGCTGCACCTTCCACAGCACAGGCCACAGAGGAAAACAGCATTTGATCCGTACAGCTACGAGCTCCCGATTGAATAATAGAATCCAGACAATCTGGCTGACTGAGCAACACCTTAATCACACCCTGTAGCTGCCCTAAGGCATCATCCAGCGATTCATGACTGAACCCCGGGAGTGGCGAACACTCGCCAAAGCCAAACTGACCGTTTCTGGCGTTAAGCTGGAGAATCAACCCTTGTCGTGTTTCAAGCCGATGGCCTTTCAAGGCCAAAGGCTGCCGAAGTGGCAGCCGAAAACGGTAGATCGTTGCCGATTCGAGCAACATCAGGGATTACGGCCAAATTTACTGAAATCCGGCGCCCGTTTCTCCACAAAGGCATTCCGCCCTTCCTGCCCTTCTTCTGACATATAGAAGAGCATCGTCGCATTACCGGCCAGCTCCTGCAGGCCCGCCTGGCCGTCACAGTCCGCATTCAAGGCCGCCTTCAGACAACGTAATGCCATGGGGGAATTCTGCAGCATTTCACGGCACCACTGGACCGTTTCCATCTCCAGCTGTTCCAACGGCACTACGGTATTCACCAACCCCATGTCGAGAGCTGCCTGTGCATCATACTGCCGGCACAGGAACCAGATTTCACGGGCCTTTTTCTGGCCCACCAGACGCGCCATGTAGCTGGCGCCATACCCACCATCAAAGGAGCCTACTTTGGGTCCTGTCTGACCAAAGACGGCATTATCTGCAGCAATGGTCAGGTCACAGAGCATATGCAACACATGCCCACCGCCAATGGCATAACCTGCCACCATCGCCACTACCGGTTTTGGGCAGGTTCTGATCTGACGCTGCAGGTCGAGCACATTGAGATGATGTGTGCCCTGATCATCACGGTAACCGGAGTCACCGCGCACCTTCTGGTCGCCACCGGAACAGAACGCCTTACCGCCAGCGCCGGTCAGGATAATGGTACCGATCTCACTGTCATAACGAGCATCCGTCATGGCGCGTGACATTTCCATCACGGTCAGGGGGCGAAAAGCGTTGTGCACCCGGGGCCGGTTAATCATGATCCGGGCGATGCCTTCCGCCTTGTGATAGAGAATATCCTCATAACCGTCAGAGCAGTCCTGCCAGTCAAGGGCGGGTTTGATCAATACGTCATTCATTAGCTAATTCCGTTCTGTCATGGAGGAGTAAAAGGACAGGATAGTGTCAGCGTAAGCTGTCGGGCAGGCGTGATGGACATTGTGTCCAGCCTGTTCCTGCAGATGTACGGTCATCGTCGGGCATTCGCTGAACTGTTGCCCGATCGCCTGGAATTTGAGGTCACGGTCGCCACAAATGTACAACACCGGAAATGGCAGCCGGCATAACGCATCGTGAAAGCAAGCCTGCCGGGACAAGCTGGTCGCTTCCAGCATATCGGCCAATGTACGTCCTTTATTGTTCCGCCGCTGATCAACCATAATCTGTTGATCGTCTTGTGAGAGACAAGCAAACACAGGCTGCCGATACCAGTCATACAAGACAACATCCAGGGGCTCACAGCGAAATCGTTCTGCCCAATGATGATCATGTTCCTTGCGTGCCTGGCGCTCAGGCTCATGCTTTAAACCGGGATGGGCAGATTCCACGATCAACCCGGATAGCTGCACAGTGTCAGGATGTTCACAGGAGACAGACTGATCAGACTGATAACAGCAGGCATAATGCATCGCTACTCTGCCGCCCAGTGAATAACCGGCCAACCAGAATGAGTGAATGCCGATGTTTTTCAACGTTGTGTCGATCTGGGCACAACAATCATCAAACCCAGAGCCTGCGTCAACAGCCGCACTGCCACCATGCCCGGGCAAATCAACAGCAACACAGAAAAACTGTTGTTTCAGCAAAGAAACAACTGGTGACCAGTCTTCTGTGTTCCCCAAAAAACCATGCAACATGACCAGCGCAGGATTTCGCGGATCACCTTCCGTGCAAAACGCCAGCGTCATCAGAGTTCACTCGCCATGGCAAGTGCACGCCGCAGCATATCAGTGGCTTCAGTAGCAGGTGTTTTTACCTCAATGATTGCCGGCTTTTCAGATGTTGCGGCCTGTTCATAGCACTCAGCAAATGCCTGACATTCGACCGGTGTCTCATAATGGATATCAAACATGGCTGCCGCCTGTTCCGCATTCAAGCCATGGCTGACCTGAAAATAGCGTTTGAACAGATCACCGTCACGGGCAACCGGCAGCATATTGAAAATGCTGCCACCGTCGTTGTTCAGCAATACCAGAGTCACTGAACGATCACGCAATAACGCCAGTGAATTAAGATCATGGAGAAAAGAAAGGTCGCCCAGCAACAATGTCACGTGCCGGCCTGTGGCAGCCACGCCCGCCGCCGTAGCAATCAAACCATCAATGCCGCTGGCGCCACGATTGGTCATGATATCGCCATAGAGGCGGGCATCTGACAGACTGTCGATCAACCGGATCGGCATGCTGTTGCCAATGAACAGGCAGCCTTGTTTACGCTGCTGTTCAACAACATGACGGGAAACCCACATTTCATTGAGCTCTACTTGAAACAGACGAGCCAACGCCTCACGACAGCGAATGCCATAGTCCATCAGCTGAGCATACCAGCCACCCGGCTCACGCCGCCCTGGCAAAGACGCCTCAAGAAAACGACAAAGTTTGGTGATGTTCGCCTGTATACGCAGACTTTGATTACAGGCCGGATCCAGTCGACTGATACCACTATCGACAAAACAATAGTGTTTCCGGCGTCCATTCGCCAACCACTGTGACAATCGTTTACCGACCAGTCGACCACCAAACTGTAACACCGTATCGGCCTGATCAAGCAGTTCACAGACAGAGTCATTGTTCAACAACAGATCAACATGGGGTAAGGATAACGAATGCCCATGCAGATGGGACTGGACGTCCACCAGCAAAGGCCACCCCAGTTTTTCAGCCAGTCTCGCCACGGCCTGTGCGTCATCCGGTGCCAGCTGCCCTGCGACCAATACGCCCTTTGGTGCAAACAAACGATCGACCAGTACCTGGGCTTCATCCGGCAACTGCTGACCTGACAGACAATAGTGCGTCCAGGAACGTTGTGTCTTCATCCAATCTGTCACCGGTGCCATATAGGCTGACCAGTCAGGGTATTGAGGCCCCGGATACAACGGGTCTCGCAAATGCAGGTTGAGATGCACGACTCCCGATGTCCGTGCACGCGTGATCCCCTGATCCAGCGTTGATAACAGCCATTGCGGTGCGATGGCCATATCCGGACAAGGCAGCTGCACCTCCTGCACCGGGTAATGACTGAAAATCGCCGTCTGGTTAATTGTCTGGTTGGCGCCAGTATCCAGTAATTCAGCGGGTCGATCCGCAGAGAGGATAAGCAATGGAATCCCCATCATGGCCGCCTCAATGACCGCCGGGTATAAATTGGCCACAGCGGTTCCTGAGGTCGTAATAATGGCAACCGGTTTACGCGTAGACTTGGCGATGCCCAGCGCAAAAAATCCGAGGCCCCGCTCATCAAAATGCACATGCTTGTTCAGCCGGGTGTGTGCGGCTGCCGCATGGGTTAAGGGGGAATTACGTGATCCCGGTGCGATACAGCAATGTTCTACCCCATTGCGCACCAGCTCTTCCATGATCAACGCACACCAGAGGCTGTTGATATCAGACAACTTACAATTAAAAGCCATTATCCATCCAGTAACGCCAAGGCGGTATTAATTTTGTTATCCAGTTCCTGCCATTCAGTATCCGGCTCTGAGCCGGCAACAATACCAGCCCCGGAATACAGCGAGAGTTTACGTCCACGGAGCAGGCCTGAACGTATAGCCACCGCAAACTCAGTGTCATTCAGCCCCAGGCTGCCGAAAACGCCGCTGTACCAGCCACGGCTATGCGGTTCCAGTGTATGAATCAGGCGTCGTGCTTCATGCCAGGGGCTACCACCGACAGCCGGTGTCGGATGCAGCGTGGTCAACAGGTCATAATCCGTGACCCCCGGACGAATAACGCCTCTGAAACGATGAATCAGATGCTGGATATGCCTGAGCTTGATAACCGACACTTCACGGTCACTTTCCAGACTGTCACAGAGTCCGGCCAACACATCGCGAATATGAGCCAACACCAGCGCATTCTCATGCCGATTCTTGTCATCGTTGATCAGTCGATGTTCAAACGCCTGATCTTCTGAGGCGTCCATCCCCCGCGTCATGGTACCCGCCAGGGCTTCTGTCCAGAGCAGACGCGACTGCCGTCGGAAAAGACGCTCCGGCGACGTACCGAAGAAACAGTCACCACTCTCCACCTGCAGTGCAAATTGGTAGCTACGGGGGTTTTCACTGTGCCAGCGTTGCAGGAAATCCCACAAATGCAGAGGGTGTTCCAACTTCAGACGCACCTCCCGGGAGAGCACCGCTTTATGCAACGTCTGTCCGGCAACCGCTGCCAGTACCTGTTCTACCCCATGGCGCCACTGTTGTTGATCCGGCACACTGTAGCGATCAGCAATGCCAGGCGCCCGGTAACCGCCAGCGTCCTGAACTACGATCCGCGTCGCCTGCCTTTCCAGCCAGCCAGCCGCTTCAAGGCATTTGTTCCGGCTCTCTTCACCACCGGGTAAATACAGATTGCAGGCAATGACGGTTTCGGCGCGCTGCTGTATCAGCTCAAAACGCGGCAAAATAAAGCGACCATACCCAAAGGCACGCCACTGTGCTGACATCTGGTCGGTAAAAGCCATACCTCCGTAGAAGTGGGCACCGGGAATCGCCTGCAACACTTCGCGAGATCGTGCAAAGGTTTCGCCTAACGACTCAGGTCCTGCCAGCGTCAGATCCAGCTCCGGGCAGACACTGGCCACACTGCGGTTTCCGCTGCGCTCAGTCCAGTACAGACGACAGGACGTATCCACCCCGTGTAACCATGCCAGCGGTGCAACCGCAGGTAACGGTTGCTCCATACGATACCAGCCCTGTCTTGTCTGGCACTGTCTGAGTTTGTCAGCCAGTATCCGCATTGACTCGTCGTATGGCAGCATGATCCCTCACGGGGCTAATGGAAAAGGGCGCAATTGTAGGCATCATTACAGGGGGTTACCGATCGGTAATTACCGAAAAACACTATAGCTGCTTCCTGCGGAGAACTTGTCACTGTCAACGACGACAAGAGACAGGGTGTGGTAGAATCGGTCTTTTACTCTTGGACAGGTAAGCTCCATTACATGGCAACCAACGGTGAATCAGCCGCACAATGGCTGAGCGAACACGGTGAAACCACGCCGGTGGAACGGCTTCAGCAAATCCGTGACAACATTGCAGCCAAACTTGAAGACGATATACGGGATGACGAACAGCACGTCGGCCTGCTGGAAGCGCTGGATGTCATGGATAGCTACATCATCAGTAAAGAGGCCCTATCCACGGGCGACAGCCCGATCGACATCGCGCCCGATCTGTCGCCCCTGTGCGACAATAGTGACGCTGCCTCACCCACCCTGCCAGAAGAAGAGAGAAAAAAGCGGTTCAGTGAACTGTTAAAAACAGGCAAACTTCCTCCTGTCATTAGCTGATTCCGTTCAGTCGTTAAGTACGCTCCCAGAAGACTCTATACCGCAACGTAAACCCTTCAGGTTGATGTCATACGTTCATGGTATCAACCCTGCTCTTTATAGAAACATTCAGTCTAGGTATTTCCACCCCCAAAACCGCTACATATACCTACAATTAGTCGGCATAGTGTGATCCGATGGAGGTAACCATGATACGGTTGTATTACCTCACCCAGTCTCTGGCACAAGCCAAGCGCGTAACAGATGATATGTACGCGGAGGGCATCAGTGACTGGCATGTGCATATTATCTGCAAAGATCAAAACAGCCTGACGCATCACCACCTGAATGAAGCTAACCTGCTGGAAGAGCGTGATATTATCCATTCTGGCGAGCAAGGGGCGCTTATTGGCGGCACAGGCGGCCTGCTGGTTTCAACGGTTGCTGGCACGCTGGAGTTACTGCCCTTTACCTTTGCCCTGCCTCAGGTGGCATTACTGACAATTTTCTGTGGCTTGTTTGGCGCATGGTCCGGTGGACTGGCTGGCATGGCAAGGCAAAATTACCGCCTGACACCCTTTAAACACCCCCTCGACCAGGGTGGCTGCCTGATTATGGTTGACCTGTACTCATTCCAGGTACACAAAGTCAAACAACATGTGTTTCGCCATTACCCGGATTTACTGCTCGCAGGCAGCAGCTCATCCATCACGAATCCCTTCAGTAATCGCGTGCCTTTGCACCCGGCATGATCATTGAGAGCTACAACCATGTTCCTGTCCTTAAAAAACAACGGCAAACTGGTCTCCATACTCAAGCCTGAGGAACTCTTCAACCCCTGTGAACCCAACGTGACAGGTTGCATTCAGTGGGGTGAGGATCCCGCCGAGCCCGAGCAGTTCCGGAAAAACAACCTCCGCTTCCTGTCCGGTGAAAGTCTGCCCCGCTGCTGGCTCAACGACCATTACCGTGATGCCGAAGTCCATAAACGCGCACCGCAATCCATCCCGGATTACAGGTAATGCAGAAAACGCAGCACGAAAATACCCACGCTGACCGTCACCATTGACATCAGCGTGGTCAACACCACGATACTCGCTGCCAGCTGGGCATTGCCCCCCATACTGCGGGCCATAACATAACTCGCGACCGCCGTAGGACTGGCAGACAGGAGGAACACGACCCCCAACAGCGTGCCGCGATAACCTAGCCATACTGCGCCCACCACCATCAATCCGGGCAAAACCAGCACTTTCGCCACCGTTGCCCACAATGACAGGCAACTGGCTTCCCGTAATGCTCTGAGACTCAGGGTACCCCCGATACATAACAGCGCCAGCGGCAGGGTAATAGAACTGAAATATTCCCCGACCCGAACCAGGACAGAAGGCAATGGCAACGCCAGGCGGTTGACCAGCAGCCCAGCAACAATGGCCACTATCAACGGGTTGCCAAACAGGTTCCTGGCCAGCCTGGTCCATTGCAGGGATGGTTCCTCGTCATGTCCGCGCTGAGCCCCCACCAGCACCAATACTGACAATACATTGTATAGCGGCACCAGAAATGCCATCAGCAAAGACGCGAGAGATACCCCTTCCTGGCCATACATATTGGCGACAAGCGCCAGCCCGGTAATTGCCAAATTGCCCCGGAAGGCCCCCTGAACAAATACCCCTCGATCCAACGCCGCTGGGGCAATCCGACCAGCCAACAGCCACAAAATACCGACAGAAGCCATCGTCATGACGACGGTGAACAGGATCAGCTGTCGATCCAGCGCCAGCCCCAGGTCCATGCGCACCGTCCCGAGGAACAAAACGGCGGGGAGGCCAAAGTTCACCACTAACCGGGAAGCGGTATCCATAAATGGGCCATCAATAACCTGGAACCGCCTCAGAACCAGTCCCAAAAACATCATGACGAAAATCGGCAGGGTCACCCCTACCGTAAAATCCAGCGCCTCCAGAACCATTCATTGCCCCTAACAACGCCATGTCCAGCCCGGACACACAGGTTTACCCTCAGCCAAAGTAACACCAACAGTACACGTCGCTATGACATCGAATAGCCTACGACAATACAATCAAAAAATATTTGATCCAGACCGCTTCAGAGACTCAAGCTATGTATTGGCAGACCGATATGTCTTCAATCGGAATTTTCGAGCAGCTGGCTTATTCGGTGTGTCATGGCAGTTAGTAATATGCAGATGCCTGACAATGAATAAAAAATCTTGCGCCAACGCCGCGTATTCCGATCCTTTTCATCAATACTGAATACCAATGGATCTGAAATGTATAAGGAACAGGACGTGACCCGCAAGCACTGGCGCCGGCTGAACAGACTGGAAAAACGAATCGGTGATATCGCGCTATGGATTTTTATTGCCACAGCCCTCTATCTTCCCTTTCATATGCTGCAGCAATAATCAGTCTGAGCATCCCCGGCGCGTCCAGGGATGCTCCTCTCTTTAAAACGCTTTCAATGCATCCTCAATAATGGACAGACTCTGGCTGACCTGAGCGTCATTGATGACCAGTGGCGGCGAAAGACGGATAGTATCCCGGTGGGTAGGTTTGGCCAGCAGACCTTTTTCTGCCAGCTTGAGACAGACATCCCAGGCTTCAGCGCCATTCAACGGCTCAATATCGATGGCATTGAGCAACCCTTTGCCCCTGACGCTCCTCAGCATAGGATGCCGGATCTGCGCCAGCCCATCCCTGAAGGCCTGCCCCAGGCGATCGGCATTTTCAGCCAGTTTTTCATCCCGCACCACCTCCATGGCGGCGGTGGCTACACGGCAACCAAGGGGGTTACCACCATAGGTCGAGCCATGCTGCCCCGGCTGGATACAGAGCATCACCTCATCACTGGCCAGAACCGCAGACACCGGCAATACTCCGCCGGAAAGCGCCTTACCCAGAATGAGTACATCGGGACGTACCTGTTCATGATCCACGGCCAGTAACCGACCGGTGCGGGCAATACCGGTCTGTATTTCATCGCCAATAAACAGGACACCGTATTGATCACATAAGGCTCTGACCTGCTGTAGATAACCGTCATCCGGGATAATCACACCGGCTTCACCCTGGATCGGCTCAACCAGAAAACCGGTGACATGGGGCTGACTCAGGGCCTGCTCAAGACTGGCCACATCGTTATAAGGAATGGAAATAAATCCTGGTGTATAGGGGCCGTACTCATTACGGGCATCAGGATCATTGGAGAATGAGATAATGGTCGTCGTCCGACCATGGAAATTTCCATCACAGACCACGATGGTGGCTTTTTCCGGAGGGATTCCCTTGTTCTGGTAGCCCCATTTCCGACAGAGCTTGATGGCGGTTTCAACCGCTTCAGCCCCGGTATTCATTGGCAGCATGCGGTCATAACCAAAAGTCTGACAGAGAAAGGCTTCGAATGGCCCCAGTTCACTGCTGAAAAAAGCCCTGGATGTCAGGGTCAGCTCAGATGCCTGGTCAACCAGCGCCTGGATAATCCTCGGATGACAATGCCCCTGATTGACTGCGGAATAAGCGGAAAGGAAATCAAAATACACCTTGCCGTCAACGTCCCACACCTCTATCCCTTTGCCTTTGGCCAGTACCACGGGCAACGGGTGGTAATTGTGGGCACCATGTTCAGCTTCCAGCTGCATGATGGCATCTGCGGATAATCCCTTCACCATAATCCCCCTCTCCGTCCTGTTACAGCGTCACTTGGAACGCCACGCCAACCACTAGCCCTCTCTAGGATAGTAATGGCATTTATTATGAAGCGCCAAATTCAGGAAGGCAGACCGGCTTAGCCAGATTCGATGTCAGCGCTACCCAAATCCACCAACGGATGCGTTGACAGGCACCCGTCCAGAAGGCTGACCGCCACAATAGCGATCGATGAGAAGGCAAAGCCCGGTATGATTTCATAAAGATCGAACCATCCCCCCGTCAACTGCTTCCAGACGACAACGGTAACACCACCCACCAAAATGCCGGCCAAGGCACCATTACGGGTCATTCGCTTCCAGAACAGACTGATCAACAGGGCAGGACCAAAAGCGGCACCAAACCCGGCCCAGGCATAGGAGACCAGCCCCAGGACATTGCTATCAGGATTCATTGCCAGTAGACAGGCAATGATGGAAATCACAACCACCGAAACCCGTCCTACCTGCAAGACTTCCTGCTGGTTTGCCTCACTGCGAAACATGTCACGATAGAGATCCTCGGCAAACGCTGTCGAACAGACCAGCAGTTGCGAGTCTGCCGTACTCATGATCGCCGCCAGGATTGCCGCCAGCAGGATACCGGCCACCAGCGGATTAAACAGGCTACTGACCAGCAACATAAAGATCTGCTCCGGGTCTTCCAGAATAATCCCGGGGTGTGCATCGACGTAGACCATGCCAGCCAAACCAACCAAAAAGGCACCGAGTATACAAAAGCCTGTCCATGTCACCGCTATTCGCCGCGCTGCCGGCATATCCTCAACCGACTTAATCGCCTTGAAACGTGCCAGAATATGCGGTTGCCCAAAATAACCCAGCCCCCACCCCAGCAATGACAGAATGGTGATCGTGCTGAGTGGATTACCATACACATCCGTCATGATATTCAGCAACTCGGGGTTTTTCATATGCATGGTCGTGACGACATGGCCAATGCCCCCACTGATATCCAAGGCGACCAGCGGCACAATGATCAGTGCGGCGGACATTAACAACCCTTGAACCAGGTCAGTCCAACAGACTGCCAGAAAGCCACCAAACAGGGTATAGGAGATGACGCTGACGGCACCAAGGATCACCGCCCACCGGTAATCCAACCCGAAGGCTGTCTCAAACAGTTTACCTCCGGCGACCAGACCTGAGCTGGTATAGAAAAGGAAAAAGAGCAAGATAAACATCGCAGAGAGGCGTTGGAGCACTTTGCTGCGATCATTGAATCGATTGGAGAAGTATTCCGACAAGGTCAGGGAGTCGCCCAGCGCCTTGCTGTAGACCCTGAGGCGTTTCGCCACAAGCATCCAGTTCAACCAGGTCCCCAGTAACAAGCCCGCCCCCAGCCAGAACGCCTCAAGCCCGGCCATAAAGGCATAACCCGGTAATCCCAGCAGTAACCAGCCGCTCATATCGGACGCACCGGCGCTCAGGGCTGCTGTCCACGGCCCGAGTGAACGCCCCCCAAGGAAGTAGTCTGAGGACGTGGCAGTGCGCCGATAAGCTTCGTAGCCTATTCCCAGCATAACGGTGAAATAGGCAACAAATGTGATAAGAACGGTGGTATTTCCCTGCATACATTAAGCTCCTTTCTGGAGTTTTAGACAATCAATCTGCAGCAAAAGTTTCAGTTGCTGAAATAATGACTATCCAATGTAGTAGCTGTTCTTTGCGGAGGTATGCAGACTGCGGAAATTACTAACAAATCTCGACTATATCGACAAAAGTTCCAGATTTATTGCCAAGACCTGATAATTTGCCTGTATTACGGGCAATACACTTGACGAATGACTAAAGCGATATCATTCATTATTAATCAATACTGATATTCGTTTTTGCGATGAAATCGCCATCCATCATTAGCCACACGTTGATGTGGCATAGTTTTCTGTTAATTACCTATCTGCAGGCCGACACGATGACAGAGACTGCTGACATTCGACTCAACATGATCAGTAAAGCGTTTGTTATATCGCCGGACTCACTCCCTACCGAGGCCTGCCATGCCGCGACACTCACAGAGGTCAAACCGGGCTCATTAATGGCAGCCTGGTTCGGCGGCAGTCAGGAAGGACAGCCAGACGTTCGCATCTGGGGAGCGCACTTTGAAAACGGTCAGTGGCATGCACCGACCCTATTAACTCCGACAACGCCAGACAATAGGGAGGAAGCGCACTGGAACCCTGTACTTTTTAACGATGGCAGCCATTTGCACCTTCACTACAAAGTAGGCAGCTCACCGCGTACCTGGCGGGGATACCATTCCGTGTCCACTGATGGCAAAACCTGGTCAACACCCCAGTCCAATCCTCAAGGCTATCTCGGCCCTATCAGGAACAAGCCAATACAACTCCCCAACAGGCACATCCTTTATCCATCCAGCACTGAACACCAGGGCTGGAAAGTCCATTTTGAGATAGACGATGGTAGCCACCGCCATCAAATACCCGTTGAAGACCCACAGATGCTGGGCGCCATCCAACCCACACTTCTCACCCATCCTGAAGGACACATACAGGCATTATGCAGAACTCATTCCGGCGTTATTGCCGAAACCAGATCTCACGATTCTGGTCTCAGCTGGTCAGCCCTGACAGCCACCCAGCTACCCAACCCCAACTCAGCGCTTGATGCTGTCACATTGCGTAATGGTCACCATCTACTGGTATACAATCCGGTGGTTGCCGGACGCACCCCACTGACTCTTGCTCTCAGTCGTGACGGCAGACACTGGCAACAACTAATGACGCTGGAAGAAGGTGATGGGGAATTTTCCTACCCCGCAGTGATAGAAGACAGTAACGGCACAATACACATTGCCTATACTTGGCAACGTAAGGCCATCCGCCATATTCAGATCAATGTTGTTTCGGCGTCATCGAAGTAA
This sequence comes from Kistimonas asteriae, assembly GCF_018263925.1. Lineage (GTDB taxonomy): Bacteria > Pseudomonadota > Gammaproteobacteria > Pseudomonadales > Endozoicomonadaceae > Kistimonas > Kistimonas asteriae. The sequence continues at coordinate 6,716 of NZ_JAEVHF010000012.1, read as the reverse complement.
CCCATCTAGCTCGACCTCTCTACAGGTCTCACCAGCCTGCTAATACCAATACATCCTCTATGCTATATTTCGAGTATGAATAATGGATGATTCTAAATAACACCATGCACACAGCGCCCAGCTATTCACAACAGCAATTGTTTCCCGCTATCAGCGGCGATTATTTGTTTATTTATTTTATTCCGTTCATAGCCATTGTTTCCGGTTTATGCGCGTATCTGATACCTGACTGGTTTGAATGGATATTGATTGCTGACCTGTGGATCCTCGGTTACCACCATGTCATTTCAACGTTTACGCGAATAGGTTTCGATAAAAAAAGCGCCAGGGAGAACTGGTTTTTCTTAGCCCCTTTACCTTTGATGATCATTGCGGTTGTTTGTTTGATCTATTCATTCACCAATGCTGCACTGATCGGCAGTGTTTACCTCTATTGGCAGTGGTACCACTATTCCCGCCAGAGCGAAGGCGTGGCGAAATCCTACGGCATGAAAGGCCAGTGCAAAGTATTTGCAACGCATTCCGGTCAACGTATTGCATTTTACCTGGTGCCTTTTACCACATTTGTTTACATGATCAGCGCAGGACACAGTCACTTCCTGGGCATTCCCATATGGACAGTTGCCTTGCCAGAAAGCGTCCGCCTGGTATTACTGGCCATCTGTTTTAGCGCAATTATTTACTGGATGATTAACGGCACCCGCGCATTACTCAGGAAAGAGATCACGCCCTTTTACTTCGGTTATGTGCTGACCCACTTTTTTATTTACACGCTTTCTTACGTCGTGATTAATGACATTAACTGCAGCTGGCTCACCATTAATATCTGGCATAACGCACAGTACATTGGATTTGTCTGGTTATTTAACCGCAAACGTTATGCCACCGGCATTGAAAAGGATCACCGTGTGATTTCCTTCCTGAGCCAACCCGGTCGGCTCCTGATCTACCTGGGTGCCTGTTTCACACTATCCACGGTTATCTATTTCAATCTGGAAGCCATTGTTGCTTCAACCACACTGAGCACCGGGCTGCCTCTGGCACTTTTAATATACGCCACTATCAATTTCCATCATTACATCGTGGATTCGCAAATCTGGAAACTGAGAAAACCGGCCATTCAGAAAAACTTACTGGAAACGCAGGGGTAACGACGTCTGGACAGACGGCTTACCCCTTTTTGCATCCTTTCAAACTCAGATTTTTTAACCACCGGCCCCCAATGACAATAGGGTGGCATTTCCGCCAACGGCGGTTGTATTGGTTGACCGGGTACGCTCCGTCACAAATCGAAGCAGATAATGGGGTCCACCCGCTTTAGGCCCCGTCCCTGACAACCCCTGCCCGCCAAATGGCTGCACCCCGACAACGGCGCCTATCTGGTTACGGTTAATATAAACATTCCCCGCTCTGACTCGACGGTCAATATAAGCCGCTGTCGCTTCATTGCGTGTATGAATACCCAGTGTCAGCCCAAAGCCCGTTTCATTAATCTCATCAATCACCCGATCCAGTTCACTCGCCGCATAACGAATGACATGAAGCACCGGGCCAAAGTGTTCTTTATCAAGCTCTTTGATCGACTGTATTTCAAAAGCTACCGGAGCCAGAAAACAGCCATTGTGACAATCAGCAGCCAGTGGTGTTTCAGCCAACAAGACTGCCGATGCCTTCATGCTGTTGACATGCGCTTGTAACTGATCACGCGCTTCAGCATCGATAACAGGACCAATATCCGTTTCATGCAGCACCGGATTACCAACAGCCAACTCAGACATCGCACCTTTCAACAGGTCGATCATTCGATCTGCCACATCCTGCTGCAGATATAACACCCGAAGGGCTGAACAGCGCTGTCCGGCACTGGTAAAGGCAGAATGGACGACATCAATAACCACCTGCTCCGGTAGCGCGGTAGAGTCGACGATCATGGCATTCTGGCCACCCGTCTCAGCGACCAGGGTCGCAATCCCCCCCTCTCTGGCGGCCAGTGAACGGTTAATCTGTTTCGCCGTATCCGTCGAACCGGTGAAAGCCACGCCAGCGACCCGTTCATCCGCTACCAGAGCAGCACCCACGGTGTAACCATCACCGGGCAGGAATTGTATGACATCCTCAGGGACTCCTGCCTCCAGCATTAACTGTACCGCTCGCCAGGCAACCAGGCCGGTCTGTTCTGCGGGTTTGGCGATCACCGTATTACCAGCCACCAGGGCTGCGGTAATCTGCCCTAAAAATATCGCCAGCGGAAAATTCCAGGGGCTGATACAGGCAAACACACCTCTACCCGTCAGATAAAGTTCATCCAGTTCACCGGTCGGACCGGTCATGGCGCTGACAGTAAAACGCTCTCTTGCCTGCAGCGCATAGTAGCGGCAGAAATCAACCGCCTCACGAATTTCGTCAATACTGTCCTGTATGGTCTTCCCGGCTTCACGATGGCACAGAGCCACCAATTCCTGCTGATGAGATTCCAGTAAATCGGCCAGTCGTTCCAGACAGACTGCCCGTTCATCGACGGGTCTATTGCTCCAGGCAGGGAAAGCACTGGCTGCAACCTCAATCGCTTGCTGAACGTTTTGCGTATCCGCCCAATAAATCTCTCCCACTTTTTCCTGCAACTGATAAGGGCACTGCACCGCATGGCAATGACCACTCATGACCCGTTGGCCATTGATAATGGGGGTCGCCGAATACACTGTCTGTAAATAGTCGCTGACGCCTGCCTGAAAGGGTTGCCACTGGGATTCAATATGAATATTGATACCTGCTGAATTAAGGCGGGAATCACCAAAAATGTACGGTGGAAGAGGAATACGCTCATTAGCCAATGACGCGTGACCGCGTAAAACAGTGACGGGATGCTTGACCAAATCCGCAACAGGCGTTTTAGCATCCACCAACCGATGCACAAACGATGTATTAGCGCCATTTTCCAGCAATCGCCTGACCAGATAAGGCAAAAGGTTTTGATGACTACCAACCGGCGCATAAATCCTGACTGTCACTGGCTCCTGCTCCATCAGGGTATTGTAGAGCGCATCGCCCATACCATGCAGGCGTTGGAACTCAAACTGCCGGTGAGAGGCCATGGTTAAAATACTTGCGACAGTATGGGCATTATGGGTAGCAAACTGCGGGTAAAGCAGTCCTGAAACGTTATCGTTTAAAAGAAAACGGGCACAGGCAAGGTAAGAGACATCCGTCGCTTCCTTGCGTGTAAACACCGGGTAATTTGATAGCCCCAACTGTTGCGCCAGCTTGATTTCACTGTCCCAATAAGCCCCTTTTACAAGCCGGACAGGAATGCAGTCACCGACTTCACGAGCCAATGCAGCCATCCAGCAGAGTACCGGCAGTGCACGCTTGGAGTAAGCTTGAACAACCAGGCCAAACTGATTCCATCCTGCCAGGGACGGATGGCGATACAGCTTTTCAAACAGATTCAGTGACAATTCAAGACGATCCGCTTCTTCAGCGTCAATGGTAATCCCGACATTGCTCGCCCGCGCTTTCTGAAGCAATGCCAGCAACGCATCAAAGAGCTCGGTCATTACCCGCTTTTCCTGGGATACTTCATAGCGGGGATGCAACGCTGAGAGCTTGATGGAGATCGTCGGTGAGGGCACATTGCCATCATTATTCTGGCTGTTGCTGATGGTTTCTATTGCCTGGGCATAGGCATCATAATAAAGGCTGGCATCTCTGGCGGTTAGTGCGGCTTCGCCCAGCATATCAAAGGAATAGGTATAGCCTTTTTCCTGATACTCCCGGGCATGCTTCAAGGCTTCCTGAATGGTACGCCCCAATACAAAATGTTTGCCCATGATTTTCATGGCCTGATGCATAGCCTTCCGGATGACAGGCTCACCCAGGCGATTCACCAGACGATTGATCACACCAGCGGGTGATCCATCCACAGAGGCATCCATCGTCACAACCTTGCCGGTCAACATCAGCCCCCAGGTTGAGGCATTGACCAGCAGAGACTCACTCTTTCGCAGATACTGCTCCCAATCCGCCACACTCAGTTTATCGCGGATCAGGGCATCGGCAGTCTGCGCATCCGGTACGCGCATCAGGGCTTCTGCCAGGCACATCAGCAGGATACCCTCGCGGGTATCAAGGCTGTACTGAAGCAACAGCGCATCGATCATCAGTATGGCGTCATCACGACTCCGCACCTGCTCGATTAACCGGGCAGCACGAGCAGATACCGCTGACATTTCCTCTGAAGACGGCTCCGCCAATGCCATCAGATGTGAAAGCCACTCGGATTCATCCAGCCCGTAACAACCGGATATAGTCGCTTTCAGCGCATCTGAGCCCTGCTGGAGAAATTCTGGCGTAAGGACGTCTTCTGTTTGATACATACTGTTGCTTACCCCGGGTCAATGAGTCCACTCTGGCTCCTGCGAGAACCAGCCCTTATCTAAGATGGTTATATATTCAACCGCCTAATTATTCTAGAAAACTCTTACAGATGGCGCTGTACAAGTTTGGCTTATCGATACCTGCTCTACGTACAGGTTCTGTTCAATAACCTTATTGTCCATTATGCTAACCAAAAATTACCTATCCAATGTATACAATTGGACAGTCATATCCATACGTTGGTTCTGAAAAAAAGAATAAAAAATAGCAATGAAAGCGTCGATCAACATTCTGCTCCTGTGCCAAATTCTCAGCTTTTCGCCATCACTGATCGCATGGGAACTGGTCAAGGAGCAAGAAGGCATCTCGGTTTACACCAAAGATGTTGAAGACTCACCCCTTAAGGCATTCAGGGCAGTCACCACGGTCGACAGTACACTGACCGCACTCGTTGCTTTGCTGGAAGATACTCAGGCAGGGCCAGACTGGTTATATAGCTGTCTTTCACTGAAACGGGTTCACAGCGATTCGCCAACACAAGCGTACAACTACACCATCAATGACCTTCCCTGGCCTGTCCAAGACCGGGATGCCATCATTTACAGTGAACTGAAACAGGATCCGCAAACGCAGACTGTGCGGATTACCATGAAGGGACTCCCCCATTACCTCCCTGAAAAAAATGATTATGTCCGTGTTCCTTACTTAACCGGCGAATGGGCCATTGTCCCCATTAAAAACCAGACAATGGAAATTAGTTATACCGCACACATTGAACCCGGCGGCAATATCCCTGACTGGCTGGTCAACACCCTGTTGGTAGACACCCCCCTTAAAACCTTTATACAAATGAAAAAACTATTACCACAGAAAAAATATCAACTAGCTAAACGCACTTATATCCAATCCCCTAGTCACATTCAAACGACTGCCGGGGAAACGCTTTTCCCCGGCAATAACCAATAATCAATATGTTTGTGATTGATTAACGATTCACCATTTCGATCTCAACCCGTCTGTTTTTCATACGCCCCTCGAGTGTTGCGTTATCCGCAATAGGGTCTTTCGGACCCATACCGAGCGTAGTCAAACGTTGACTCTTCACACCTTGACGAACCAGATAGTTCATCACGGAATCGGCTCGCTGTTTGGAAAGCCAGACATTGTACGTCGCATTACCTGTCGTATCGGTATAACCGACCAGTTGATAATGTGTATCCGGGTATTTCTTCAGGTAAGCCGCTTCCTTATCAAGAATCGTTTTAGCCTGATCGGTCAAGTCACTGGAATTGAACTTGAATGTCACATCATGGAGCACGCGCTCTGGCGGCACCGGGCAGCCATATTCATCAACATGAACACCGGGAGGTGTATTCAGGCAACGATCACGCTTGTCCATCACACCATCTTTATCAGCGTCCTTATCAACAACAATCGGACAGCCATACTGATCGACCGGGACACCTGCCGGTGTGTTCTTACAGCGATCACGGGTGTCAGCAACACCGTCTCGATCATAATCAGTCACTTTAGGCTCTTCATTACCACTTAACGCGCAGATAAGGCTACCGATCAGGGCGCCACCTACAGCACCCCACGTAGCGGCTTCCTTATCAGACATCGCGCCGCCGGCACCGCCCACTGTCGCGCCCGCTATGGCACATTGCCACCATGATTGCTTTGTTGATGTTGTCGAGCAGCCGGCAATACTGGCGGCAAGGAGTACTAGCGCCATACGGCCGCTTATAGACTTCAAACTCATAGCTTACTCCGCCTGTTTAGGATTTCAGCATGAGCAAGTGTAGGCAGTGATAGTAAAAGTGTCGTATGAATCGGGGGGGAAATACATGGCCGAAGGTAAGGCGACTAAACCGACAGCATGATTTGCAGTTTTTACTTGAATGAATCGATCGAATTTAATGTTATTGGCAATAAAAAAAGCCCTGAAGATATCTTCAGGGCTTTTATCTGGAGCTCTTGGGCGGATTTGAACCGCCGACCTCACCCTTACCAAGGGTGTGCTCTACCAACTGAGCTACAAGAGCATCGCTTTTTGATCGATCAATACCAGATATACTGATCAAAATTTAAAGCCTGGCGATGACCTACTCTCACATGGGGAGACCCCACACTACCATCGGCGATGTATCGTTTCACTGCTGAGTTCGGGATGGGATCAGGTGGGGCCAATACTCTATGGTCGCCAGACAAAACGGGTTGAGATCATGATACGTTTACTGGTTTGTTAACGTTTCATGCTCTCCGGAATCTGACCGCCAGGGATGGCGGGAATGTCAAAAATGCATGGAGCATTTTTTGACGGATTATTTACTGTGCTACAC
>NZ_JAEVHF010000011.1 GCF_018263925.1 Kistimonas asteriae | reverse complement strand
AGTAAACGTATCATGATCTCAACCCGTTTTGTCTGGCGACCATAGAGTATTGGCCCCACCTGATCCCATCCCGAACTCAGCAGTGAAACGATACATCGCCGATGGTAGTGTGGGGTCTCCCCATGTGAGAGTAGGTCATCGCCAGGCTTTAATTTAAAACCCCGATCGCTAACAAGAAATTAGCGGTCGGGGTTTTTGCTATGCGGCTACATAATCTTTCCTCTTTCCTCTTTCCTCTTTCCTCTTTCCTCTTTCCTCTTTCCTCTTTCCTCTTTCCTCTTTCCTCTTTCCTCTTTCAATAAGAAATTCTTTGGGTTGTTGGTTTGTGTCATGAATAATCAGAAATAAGTTCCTATCGAGAAGCGTCTGGTTAAATGTTGTGACGTTGTAACCCGCCTGTTGGCACTATATATTGTCCTGCAAAATGGTCAGGGCTGGTACGATGCAAGATATCCTTACACTTTTGCAGGATGGGCAATTTCATTCCGGTGAAGAGTTGGGAGATGCGCTGGGCATTAGTCGGGCGGCGGTGTGGAAACGTTTGAAGCAGTTGGAAAAGCAAGGATTGACCCTGGATGCGGTAGCAGGTAAAGGATACCGCTTACCTCGGGATGTTATTCTGCTTAATAGCGATCTGATTCACACCTATATTGATGAATCGGTCAGATCGAAGATTGCTCTTACTACGCTTCATTCTGCTTCCTCAACAAACGATACCGTTTTAACGCAACTGGAAAATCCCGAACCTGTTCAGATATGCGTTGCAGAACACCAGACGGCAGGCCGTGGGCGTCGAGGGCGCACATGGATCAGTCCATTAGGTGCCAATATTTATTTTTCCATGGTATGGCGTTTTGATAGTGGCATGTCTGGCCTTGATGGGTTGAGTCTTGTTGTCGGGCTTGCCGTGCTGAAAACGCTTGAAAAAATGGGTGCTACAGGTCTTGCGCTTAAGTGGCCTAATGATCTTCTCTGTTCTGGAAAGAAGCTCGCCGGTATTTTACTTGAAATCAATGGCGATCCTAATGGTGAGTGCCAAGTGGTTATCGGGATTGGTATTAATATCAAGTTGAGTCAGGAACAGTTGAATGAAATCTCACAGCCTGCGATTGATTTATGCACTGTATTAGGCATGACGGTTGATAAGAATCAGGTTGTTGGTGAGCTGATTGGACAGCTTGTCAGCTTTCTTGATGTTTTTCAGGAAAAAGGATTTACGCCATTTCGTGAAGACTGGCAACGGTACGATGCTTATGCTGGTCAAGAGGTTCGTTTAATCACGGGCATCAGGGAAATTACAGGCACTGCTGCGGGCGTAAATGAGCAGGGTGCCTTGATGCTGGATCACGATGGTGAGAAGCGTGCTTATGCCGGAGGGGAAGTCTCATTACGTCCTTATGAATATTCTTGATCTTGATTGTGGTAACACGCGTCTCAAGTGGCGGCTGATGAGTGAGGGTGAACTCAGGCAGTCGGGCGCTGTGGACAATACCGGTTGCTGTACATCCATGCTACGGAAAATTGCTGACGAACTATGTGTCCAGCCTAATCGATGCCGTATGTCTTCAGTGCGCGCGCCGGAAATTAATGACGTCATAGAGACGACGGTTTTTGATATATGGGATATTAAGGTAGAGCGACCGATAAAGCAGGAATATCTGGGAGGGGTACAGCTTACGGGCGTTGATCCGGCAGCCTATGGGGAGGATCGCTGGCTAGGGCTTCTTGCAGCTAGGGCAGCCATCCCTGCACGACCATTGGTCGTGGTGGATAGTGGTACCGCATTGACGCTGGATATTATTGATGAGGGCGGTTGTTTCAAGGGTGGCCTGATCGTGCCAGGTATCAGTCTGATGCTGAAGTCCATGGCTGACAATGCCGACAGGCTATTGATTCCAGAGCAGCGCCATTTTCGCCGCGGTTTGGGATTGAAAACAGTAGAAGCCATGCAGTTTGGTGTTGCGTCGATGGCGGCGGCACTGATCGAAAAAGAGTATGAGTTCCTGGGGGATGGGGCTGCTGTGGTTATTGGCGGCGGTGATGCAACGGTGTTGGCAGAGCTGGTAACCATTCCAGTTTTACACCTGCCTGACCTGGTTTTTGAAGGGTTGGCGATCGCACTGCCATAAATCAATAAGAACGCATGGATATGATAAAAATGATGCGCTGGTTGTTTCTGGTTCTGGTGATGGCCAATGGCGTGATCTTTGCCTATGGCTGGTATGAACGTTCTCAGGAAAAGTACATTCTATCGGAGTCTGGCGGTGAGCGTCTTGAGAGGGGGGCTGGTATTACGCTGGTCGCTGAGGCAGATACGGATGACTTGATTCCTCGAATAGTGGAAGAGCCGATATTGCCACTGCCAGAAGGTCAGCCAGCGGTGGCGGGTCTTTGTACGCAAATAGGACCTTTTCGGGCTGCGGATACGGTAGATCAGGCCGTGCAGCAACTGTTGGCTTCCGGTATATCTGCCCAGGCCAAAGCGCTGAAAATTCGCCATGGTGAAGATTTCTGGGTTTTGATACCGGCCCAGGTTGGGCGTGATGCGTCTTTGGGTTGGTTGCGGGAGCTCGATGCACAAGGTGTGGATGCCTATCTGATAACAGAAGGTGAACGCGCAGGTGGGATATCGCTGGGACTGTTCTCGCAGGGGGCGTTGGCTGAAGGCTTGCAGAAACGTATCGCTGACCGTGGTTATGCGGTGCAAATGGAAGAGATTCCACGCTTTCGTGAAGAGTACTGGCTGGAAATCAGTCAGGATGATACGGGGTTGATGAGCGATGCATTATGGGAGGTTCTACAGCAACGATACGGGTTTGCCGAGAAACACGAAAATTTATGCGGCTCCGGTATTGCATCCACCCGATAGTTTCCATAGAATGCGCCTCGCTTGCTGAGTTGGACGCCAACTTTTTCAGGCCTGACGGGAAGCTCGAAAGAGCGAAAAACGAAGGGGTTGACAAAGAAAGCGCTCTGAATAAAATGGCTCAGCAAATTGTGGTGGGGTTCCCGAGTGGCCAAAGGGATCAGACTGTAAATCTGACGCGAAAGCTTCGAAGGTTCGAATCCTTCCCCCACCACCAAAATTCTTTTAAAGTAGTAAGTCGCCTAGTGCGGCTTTTTACTTGGGTTTGCGGGTATAGTTCAACGGTAGAACCTCAGCCTTCCAAGCTGATGATGCGGGTTCGATTCCCGCTACCCGCTCCATATTTGGTTTTGTTCTGATTTTCGCTCATATAGCTCAGTCGGTAGAGCGCGTCCTTGGTAAGGACGAGGTCACCAGTTCAAATCTGGTTATGAGCTCCAGGATGTAAGGGGCAGATATTTGTTTATCTGCCCCTTATTTCTGTATCGGGAATTGGTGTTCTTTCTGGGAGCGTTACCATGGCAAAGGCAAAGTTTGAACGTAACAAGCCGCACGTAAACGTCGGCACCATCGGTCACGTTGACCATGGTAAAACCACTCTGACTGCAGCCCTGACTCGCGTATGTGCGGAAGTCTGGGGTGGCGAAATGAAAGCTTTCGACCAGATCGATAACGCACCTGAAGAGCGTGAGCGTGGTATCACCATCTCTACTGCTCACGTAGAATACGATTCTCCGATTCGTCACTACGCGCACGTTGACTGCCCAGGGCACGCTGACTACGTCAAGAACATGATTACCGGTGCTGCTCAGATGGACGGCGCTATCCTGGTATGTTCCGCTGCTGACGGCCCCATGCCGCAGACTCGTGAGCACATCCTGCTGTCTCGTCAGGTCGGTGTTCCTTACATCGTTGTCTTCCTGAACAAGGCTGACATGGTTGATGATGAAGAGCTGCTGGAACTGGTAGAAATGGAAGTTCGTGAGCTGCTGGACACTTACGAGTTCCCAGGTGACGACACTCCGATCATCATCGGTTCTGCCCTGATGGCTCTGAACGGCGATGACACCAACGAAATGGGTACTACTGCTGTTAAGAAGCTGGTAGAAACTCTGGACGAATACATTCCTGAGCCTGAGCGTGCGATCGATCAGCCTTTCCTGATGCCGATCGAAGACGTATTCTCCATCGCTGGCCGTGGTACCGTTGTTACCGGTCGTGTTGAGCGTGGTATCGTCAAAGTTGGTGAAGAAATCGAAATCGTCGGTATCAAGGACACCGTCAAGACCACCGTTACCGGCGTAGAAATGTTCCGCAAGCTGCTGGACGAAGGTCGTGCCGGTGAGAATGTTGGCGCACTGCTGCGTGGTACCAAGCGTGAAGACGTAGAGCGTGGTCAGGTTCTGGCGAAGCCCGGTTCCATCACTCCTCACACCCAGTTCACGTCAGAAATTTATGTTCTGTCCAAGGACGAAGGTGGTCGTCATACTCCGTTCTTCAAGGGTTACCGTCCTCAGTTCTACTTCCGTACCACTGACGTGACCGGTTCCTGTGAACTGCCGGAAGGCGTTGAAATGGTTATGCCTGGCGACAACGTTCAGATGACTGTGACTCTGATCGCTCCTATCGCCATGGAAGAGGGTCTGCGCTTCGCGATTCGTGAAGGTGGCCGTACTGTTGGCGCTGGCGTTGTTGCCAAGATCATTGCGTAATTAAGGCTGTTCAAGGGCTTCTGGGTCATGTAGTATACAGCGCCCGGAGCTCTTGAATGCCGGATAGTTTATAGGCCAGTAGTTCAATTGGTAGAGCACCGGTCTCCAAAACCGGGGGTTGGGGGTTCGATTCCCTCCTGGCCTGCCAGCTTCCCTTCTTGGGTAACCTGATCTGATAGAGATGTCTTGATGAGTGGTAAAGCCGACGTTGAAAGTCTTAATCGCTTCGACGGCCTGAAATGGGTTGTTGTTGCTTTGTTGGTGGTTGTAGGTGTCGGCGGGAACTATTACTTCTCAGCAGAGTCGTTACTATATCGTGTAATAGGTCTTGTTGTTCTGGGGGGTGTAGCGGCTGTTGTAGCTTTTCAGACAGATAAAGGCCGGGTGTTCTGGGAGCTGCTCAAGGATGCCAAGGCTGAGGTCAGAAAGGTGGTTTGGCCGACGCGGCAGGAGACTGTTCAGACGACCCTCGTTGTGGTTGCGGTTGTTCTGGTTATGGGTCTCGTGCTTTGGGGTCTTGACTCTTTGCTGGGCTGGCTTGTCAGTAGCCTGATTGGATAAGGACTGAAAGATGGCTAAGCGTTGGTATGTTGTGCATGCTTATTCCGGCTTTGAAAAGCATGTCATGCGTTCTCTGATGGAGCGTGTAAAGCTGCATCAGATGGAGGATCTTTTTGGTGAGATCCTGGTTCCCACTGAAGAAGTGGTTGAAATCAGGAATGGCCAGAAGCGCAGAAGTGAGCGCAAATTCTTCCCTGGCTATGTGCTTGTTCAGATGGAAATGAATGAGGATAGCTGGCACCTGATCAAAGATACGCCCAGGGTTCTCGGTTTTATTGGTGGGACGGCTGATAAGCCTGCACCGATCACTCAGAAAGAAGCCGATGTTATTCTTCAGCGTGTTCAGGAAGGGGTTGATAAGCCCAAGCCTAAGACGTTGTTTGAGCCGGGTGAAATGGTTCGCGTTATTGATGGTCCCTTCGCTGATTTCAATGGTGTTGTGGAAGAGGTCAATTACGAAAAGAGCCGTCTTCAGGTGGCTGTTATGATTTTCGGTCGTTCAACGCCGGTCGAGCTGGAGTTTGGTCAGGTCGAAAAAGGTTGAGCGTAATTCTCTGATCCCTGCGCTGCCCTGTGCGGTGTGGGGATTTTATTTTCAGGTGTTTTTGGTTACCTGAAAGTTTAGTGTACGGGGAGCTATTGCCTTAGAGTGATGGCGCTTGACCCGCAACGAGGTTGAAATGGCTAAGAAAGTAGAAGCTTATATTAAGCTCCAGGTTGCCGCTGGTCAGGCAAACCCAAGTCCGCCTGTTGGTCCTGCGCTGGGTCAGCATGGCGTTAACATCATGGAGTTCTGTAAGGCCTTTAATGCCAAGACCCAGGGTCTTGAGCCGGGCATGCCGACTCCAGTTGTTATCACCGTTTACAGTGATCGCAGCTTCACCTTTGAAACCAAGACTCCGCCAGCGGCTGTTCTGCTGAAGAAGGCAGCGAAGCTGAAGAAGGGTTCAGGTCGTCCGAACACTGAGAAGGTCGGCACTGTGACTCGCGAGCAGCTGCTGGAAATCGCCAAGATTAAAGAACCTGATTTGACTGCAGCTGACGAAGATGCTGCTATCCGCACCATCGCTGGAAGTGCCCGCAGCATGGGCCTGAACGTGGAGGGTGTGTAATGGCTAAGCTGACTAAGCGTGCAAAGCTGATTGCTGAGAAAGTTGATAGCACCAAGGTCTACGGCTTTGAAGATGCTGCCAGCCTGTTGAAGGATCTGCCGGCTGCCAAGTTCAAAGAGTCTATCGATGTTGCTGTGAACCTGGGTGTTGATCCTCGTAAATCTGACCAGGTTGTTCGTGGCTCTACCGTACTGCCTAATGGTACTGGTAAAGATGTTCGCGTTGCTGTTTTCACTCAAGGTGCTAACGCTGACGCGGCCCGTGAAGCCGGTGCGGAACTGGTTGGCATGGAAGATCTGGCAGAACAGATCAAAGCGGGTGAAATGAACTTTGACGTTGTTATTGCTTCTCCCGATGCAATGCGCGTTGTTGGCCAGCTGGGTCAGATTCTGGGTCCTCGTGGCCTGATGCCTAACCCGAAGGTGGGTACTGTAACCCCTAACGTTGCTGAAGCGGTTAAAAACGCCAAGGCAGGTCAGGTGCGCTATCGTACCGACAAGAATGGTATTATTCATGCTTCCGTCGGTAAGATCGACTTCGAAGCAGGTGCCCTGAAGCAGAACGTTGAAGCGCTGCTTGTGGATCTGAAGAAGCTGAAGCCTTCTTCTGCCAAGGGTGTCTATGTCAAGAAGGTGACCCTGTCTTCTACTATGGGTCCCGGTCTGTCCATCGAACAGGCTAGTCTTGACTTCTAATTTGAGTGTTGCAGCAGGTTGTTGATCTGCTGTATCGACTCTCCAGTCTTTGGGGTCCTCGTTTAGCGAGGGCCGTCAAAGATCGCAGGTGTGAATGGCTGATTTATGTGTTGTTCGCTTAATTTCCTGCGTAGACGGTGAATTAATTGCTTTGCAATTAGCCCATCACCGTATTTAGGGAGTGTCTTCCACTGGTTGGAGGATGTTCTGTCCTATAGAAAATTGGAGTAAAGCCAATGGCGTTAGGTCTCGAAGACAAGAAGGCGATTGTCGCCGAAGTCGGCGAGGTTGCCCAAAGCGCTCTGTCGGCTGTTATCGCGGATTACCGTGGTCTGACTGTGGACCAGATGACCTCTCTGCGCAAGCAGGCTCGTGAGGGTGGCGTATACCTGAAGGTTGTACGTAACACTCTGGCGCGCCGCGCAGTAGAAGGCACCGAATACGAGTGTCTGAAAGAGGCTCTGGTTGGTCCTACGGTTCTGGCGTTTTCTCAAGTAGATCCAGGTTCGGCAGCTCGTCTGCTTCAGGATTTTGCCAAGGAAAACAAAGAGCTGGAAGTCAAGGCGCTGTCCATTGGGGGTCAACTGCTCGGCGCTGAGCAGATTGATGTCCTGGCCAAGATGCCTACTCTGGACCAGGCTCGCGCGATGCTGATGAGCGTAATGATTGCACCGGTAACCAAGCTGACCAGAACTCTGAACGAGTTCCCGTCGCGTATTACCCGTGTAGTGGCAGCTGTTGCCGATCAGAAGAAAGCCGCCTGATCTTATTGATCGCCCGCTTTCTTAATAAAGTATTTTTGGTTTTACCTTACAGAATTTTGGAGTTTAAGAATGGCTCTGTCTAAAGACGATATCCTGAATGCCATCGCTGAAATGAGCGTTATGGAAGTAGTTGAGCTGGTTGAAGCTATGGAAGAGAAGTTCGGTGTCAGCGCTCAAGCCGCTGTTGCTGTAGCTGCTGCTCCTGCTGAGTCCGCTGCTGCTGAAGAACAGACTGAATTTGACGTGATCCTGACTGCTGCTGGCGACAAGAAAGTTAACGTCATCAAGGTTGTCCGTGGTGCTACCGGTCTGGGCCTGAAAGAAGCCAAAGCACTGGTAGACGGCGCTCCTGCTCCTCTGAAGGAAGGCGCAACCAAGGAAGAAGCTGAAGCTCTGAAGAAAGAACTGGAAGAAGCTGGCGCTTCTGTAGAAATCAAGTAATTTCAGCATTGCTTTTTTTCAGGCTTGTTGCATAATAGGCCGAATGGCTGGTGTCCAAGGGCACCGGCCTTTTTCCGTTGTATGAGCTATAACTTTTATGCCCGTATGATTCGGCTTGATAGAACGTTATGGTTTGTAGAAGGATGGTTATCACCAAACGGTGACAATAAGAGAGGCTACCCGCCCTCAAGGGCTGTCGTGACTCCGAGGCCGGTGATCAACGACACAACCGCAGGTGACCTAGCTGGGGAATGCTGATGGCTTACTCGTATACAGAGAAAAAACGTATCCGCAAGGACTTCGGTAAATTGCCGCACGTCATGGATGTGCCGTATTTGCTGGCAATTCAGCTGGATTCCTATCAAAAACTCTTGCAGTCAGGCAAAGGTACTGAAGCGAGAGATGATATCGGTTTGCACGCGGCTTTCAAGTCCGTCTTTCCGATTGTCAGCTATTCCGGCAATGCAGCCCTGGAATATGTTGGCTACCGTCTGGGCACGCCTGCTTTTGATGTCAAGGAATGCCAGTTGCGCGGAATCACTTACGCAGTCCCCCTGCGTGTAAAGGTTCGCCTGATTATTTATGACAAGGAAAGCGCCAACAAGGCGATCAAGGACATCAAGGAACAGGAAGTCTACATGGGCGAAATTCCGCTCATGACTGAAAACGGTACCTTTGTAATTAATGGTACCGAGCGTGTTATTGTTTCCCAGCTGCATCGTTCCCCCGGTGTGTTCTTCGACCACGACCGTGGTAAGACGCATTCTTCCGGCAAGCTGCTGTACTCTGCCCGGGTCATTCCTTACCGTGGCTCATGGCTGGACTTCGAATTCGATCCCAAGGATCTGCTTTTCGTCCGTATCGACCGTCGCCGGAAGCTGCCTGCGACGATCTTGCTGCGTGCGCTGGACTTTACCTCTGAGCAGATTCTGGGTGCATTCTTTGAGACAAACTTCTACAAGATCTCCAGTAATGGCATTTCTTTCGAACTGATCCCCGAGCGTCTGCGCGGTGAAGCCGCCAGCTTCGATATCAAGGATCACGATGGCAACGTTATTGTTGAAATGGGTCGCCGTGTCACTGCGCGTCATATCCGCCAGCTGCAGAAAGCCAATATCAAAGAGATTGAGGCACCGGTCGAGTACCTGTTGGGTAAGATGTTGGCCAAGCCGGTCATTCACAAGACGACCGGTGAGATCATTGCGGAATGTAATACCGAGATTACGCTTGAGCTGTATGAGAAGTTCCTGACAGCTTCTGTTAAGGACGTTGAGGTTATCTACACCAACGAGTTGGATTGTGGTTCCTACGTCTCCGACACGCTGAGAGCTGATACCACCACCAACCGCATCGAAGCGCTGGTAGAGATTTACCGGATGATGCGTCCCGGTGAGCCGCCGACCAAGGAAGCTGCCGAGCAGCTGTTCCAGAATCTGTTCTTTACCGCTGAGCGCTATGACCTGTCCGCAGTCGGTCGTATGAAGTTCAACCGCCGTATGGCGCGTGAAAGTGATGAAGGTTCCGGTGTGCTGGATAACCAGGACATCATTGACGTTATGCGTACCCTGGTTGATATCCGTAATGGTCACGGTATCTGTGATGACATCGATCACCTGGGTAACCGTCGCGTCCGTTCTGTCGGTGAGATGGCAGAGAATCAGTTCCGTGTCGGTCTGGTACGTGTCGAGCGTGCTGTTCGTGAGCGTCTGTCCATGGCAGAAAGTGAAGGCCTGATGCCTCAGGATCTGATCAATGCCAAGCCGGTTGCCGCTGCGATCAAGGAATTCTTCGGTTCCAGCCAACTGTCCCAGTTCATGGACCAGAACAACCCGCTGTCCGAGATCACGCACAAGCGTCGTGTTTCTGCATTGGGTCCGGGTGGTCTGACCCGTGAGCGTGCCGGCTTTGAGGTTCGAGACGTACATCCGACCCACTACGGTCGTGTATGTCCTATCGAGACCCCTGAAGGTCCGAACATCGGTCTGATCAACTCGCTGGCAACTTATGCCCGCACTAACGACTACGGTTTCCTTGAGTCTCCGTACCGCAAGGTCGTAGATGGTCAGGTGACCGAGCAAATCGAATACCTGTCTGCGATTGAAGAAGGTGAGTTCGTTATTGCACAGGCCAGTGCCGTACTCGACGACAATAATCGCCTGAGCGAAGAGCTGGTTAACGTCCGCTATCGCAACGAATTTACCCTGATGGGGCCGGAGCAGGTTAACTACATGGATGTGTCACCGCGTCAGGTGGTATCCGTGGCAGCCTCTCTGATTCCTTTCCTTGAGCACGATGATGCTAACCGAGCCCTGATGGGATCGAACATGCAGCGTCAGGCCGTTCCAACCCTGCGTGCTGATAAGCCGCTGGTAGGTACTGGCATGGAGCGTAACGTTGCTCGTGACTCGGGTGTCTGTGTCGTCGCCAAGCGGGGCGGTGTGGTTGACAGTGTTGATGCATCCCGAATTGTTATTCGTGTTGAAGAATCAGAGCTGTTGGCGGGCGAGGCGGGTGTTGATATCTACGCCCTGACCAAGTACACCCGTTCTAACCAGAACACTTGTATCAATCAGCGTTCCCTGGTCAAGAAAGGGGATGTGATTGCGCGTAACGATATCCTGGCAGATGGTCCTTCTGTGGATATCGGTGAGCTGGCCTTGGGTCAGAACATGCGTGTCGCGTTCATGCCCTGGAATGGTTACAACTTTGAGGACTCCATCCTGGTGTCTGAGCGGGTTGTACAGGAAGACCGTTTCACCACGATTCATATTCAGGAGCTCACCTGTGTGGCTCGTGATACCAAGCTGGGTTCTGAAGAAATTACTGCAGATATCCCCAACGTTGGTGAGTCAGCCCTGAACAAGCTGGATGAAGCCGGTATTGTTTATGTGGGTGCAGAGGTTGAAGCAGGCGACATCCTGGTTGGTAAGGTGACACCAAAGGGTGAAACCCAGCTGACACCGGAAGAAAAACTGCTGCGTGCCATCTTCGGTGAAAAGGCGTCTGACGTTAAGGATACCTCACTGCGTGTTCCCACCAGTGTGAAAGGTACCGTCATCGACGTACAGGTCTTCACCCGTGATGGTGTGGAGAAGGATGCGCGTGCGCTGTCTATTGAGAAAGAGCAGCTCGACGAAATCCGTAAGGATCTGAACGAAGAGTTCCGTATCGTTGAATTCGATACCTTTGCCCGTCTGCGCAATGCGCTTGTTGGTCAGAAGGCGGATCGTGGTCCGGCCCTGTCCAAGGGTGACAGCATCTCTGACGAATACCTGAACGGTCTGGAGCACGACCAGTGGTTCAAGCTGGTGATGGCAGATGAGTCTCTGAACGAGCAGCTGGATAATGCCCGCAAGCAGTTGACTGAGCTGCGTGCACAGCTGGATGAGCGTTTCGAAGACAAGAAGAAAAAGCTGCAGACCAGTGATGATATGGCGCCTGGCGTCCTGAAGATCGTCAAGGTCTATCTGGCCATCAAGCGTCGCATCCAGCCGGGTGACAAGATGGCGGGTCGTCACGGTAACAAGGGTGTTATCTCCATCATCATGCCGGTAGAAGACATGCCGTATGATGAGAACGGTAACCCGGTTGATATCGTCCTGAACCCGCTGGGTGTACCGTCGCGGATGAACGTTGGTCAGGTACTGGAAACTCACCTGGGTGCAGCGGCCAAGGGACTGGGCGTCAAGATCAATCGCATGATCGAAGCGCAGCAGGCAGTGGCTGATATCCGTAAGTTCCTGGATCAGGTATACAACGGTGTGGCGGGTCGTGCTGCGAAGGTTGACCTGGACAGCTTCTCTGATCAGGAGATCATGGAGCTGGCCCGTAACCTGCGTGGTGGTGTTCCAATGGCAACGGCCGTATTCGACGGTGCCAAGGAATCCGAGATCAAGGATCTGCTGCGTCTTGCTGACCTGAATGATAGTGGACAGTGCACGCTGTTTGACGGTCGTACCGGTAACCAGTTTGAGCGTTCCGTAACCGTTGGTTACATGTACATGCTCAAGCTGAACCACCTGGTTGATGACAAGATGCACGCTCGTTCTACTGGTTCTTACTCGCTGGTAACTCAGCAGCCGCTGGGTGGTAAAGCGCAGTTTGGTGGTCAGCGCTTCGGTGAGATGGAAGTGTGGGCACTGGAAGCTTATGGTGCGGCGTATACGCTGCAGGAAATGCTTACCGTTAAGTCTGATGACGTCGCCGGCCGTACCAAGATGTACAAAAATATTGTTGATGGCGATCACCGGATGGAAGCGGGTATGCCAGAGTCCTTTAATGTTCTGGTTAAGGAAATTCGTTCACTGGGCATCGATATCGAGCTCGAAACTGAATAATCAGGCTAAGGGGTTAACAGCGGCGGGCCATTGGCCCGTCCGCTTCCGCGAGGAGAAGCGATGAAAGACTTATTGAATCTGCTAAAAACCCAGGGACAGTCGGACGAGTTTGATGCCATTCGAATTTCACTGGCCTCTCCGGAACTGGTCCGTTCCTGGTCTTACGGTGAAGTAAAAAAGCCGGAAACCATTAACTACCGTACGTTCAAACCTGAGCGTGACGGTCTTTTCTGCGCCAAGATCTTTGGCCCAGTCAAGGACTATGAGTGCCTGTGCGGTAAGTACAAGCGCCTGAAGCACCGTGGCGTTATCTGTGAGAAGTGTGGCGTTGAAGTTGCGCTGTCCAAGGTGCGTCGCGACCGTATGGGTCACATCGAACTGGCCAGCCCGGTTGCCCACATCTGGTTCCTGAAGTCACTGCCCAGCCGGATCGGTCTGTTGCTGGACATGACTCTGCGTGATATCGAACGGGTTCTGTATTTTGAATCTTACGTCGTTATTGATCCAGGTATGACCACGCTGGATCGTGGTCAGCTGCTGAACGACGAAGAATATTACGAATCGCTTGAAGAGTTTGGTGATGACTTCGACGCCCGTATGGGGGCTGAAGCGGTTCAGGCGTTGCTGAACGACATCGATCTTGAAGATGAAATCGGACAGCTGCGCGAAGAGATTCCGCAGACCAACAGCGAAACCAAGCTGAAGAAGCTGGCCAAGCGTCTGAAGCTGCTGGAAGCCTTCTACAACTCCGGTAACCGTCCGGAGTGGATGATCATGAAGGTGTTGCCGGTGCTTCCGCCGGATCTGCGTCCGCTGGTGCCGTTGGATGGTGGTCGTTTCGCAACTTCCGACCTGAACGATCTGTATCGTCGGGTGATCAACCGGAACAACCGTCTGAAGCGCCTGCTGGAGCTGAACGCGCCTGACATCATCGTCCGCAACGAAAAACGGATGCTGCAGGAGTCTGTGGATGCGCTGCTGGATAACGGTCGCCGTGGTCGTGCGATTACCGGTTCCAACAAGCGTCCCCTGAAGTCCCTGGCAGATATGATCAAGGGTAAGCAGGGTCGCTTCCGTCAGAACCTGCTGGGTAAGCGGGTTGACTACTCCGGTCGTTCTGTTATTACCGTGGGTCCGTCCCTGCGTCTGCATCAGTGTGGTCTGCCCAAGAAGATGGCGCTTGAGCTGTTCAAGCCGTTTATCTTTGGCAAGCTGGAGCACCGTGGACTGGCGACGACCATCAAGGCCGCCAAGAAGATGGTGGAGCGGGAAGAGCCGGTCGTATGGGATATCCTGGATGAGGTCATCCGTGAGCATCCGGTCCTGCTGAACCGTGCACCGACTCTGCACCGTCTGGGTATTCAGGCATTCGAGCCGGTACTGATTGAAGGCAAGGCTATCCAGCTGCACCCGTTGGTCTGTGCTGCCTACAACGCCGACTTTGACGGTGACCAGATGGCTGTTCACGTACCGCTGACGCTGGAAGCCCAGCTGGAAGCGCGTGCGTTGATGATGTCCACCAACAACATTCTGGCGCCTGCCAGTGGTGAGCCGATCATCGTTCCTTCGCAGGACGTGGTACTGGGTCTCTACTACATCACCCGTGATCGCATCAATGCGAAGGGTGAAGGCATGATGTTTGCCGATATCAAGGAAGCCCTGCGGGCTTACCGTGTCGGTGCGGCTGATCTGCATGCGAAGGTAAAGGTTCGTGTTTCCGAATCGCTCAAGAATGCACAAGGTGAGCTAGAGTCTCGTCGCTTTATCGCTGATACCACAGTCGGTCGTGTGCTGCTGTGGGACATCGTACCCGATGGCCTGCCGTTCGAACTGGTCAACCAGGCGATGAAGAAGCGCTCCATCTCTGGATTGCTGAATGCCTGCTACCGTCGTGTCGGTCTGAAAGAGACGGTTATCTTTGCTGACCAGATGATGTATCTGGGCTTCCAGTATGCGACCGTTTCCGGCGCCTCTATCGGTGTTAACGACTTTGTTATCCCTGATGAGAAAGTCAGTATTATCGATGCAGCCCACAATGAAGTGCGCGAAATTGAAAATCAGTTTGCTTCCGGTCTGGTAACCCAGGGCGAGAAGTACAACAAGGTTATCGATATCTGGTCCCGTGCCAACGAAGTGCTGGCCAAGCGGATGATGGAAAACCTCAAGACCGACAAGGTTATTGACCGTGAAGGCAAAGAGGTAGACCAGGAATCCTTTAACAGCGTCTATATGATGGCTGACTCCGGTGCCCGGGGTAGTGCGGCACAGATTCGTCAGTTGGCCGGTATGCGGGGTCTGATGGCGAAGCCGGATGGCTCAATCATCGAAACGCCGATCACTGCGAACTTCCGTGAAGGTCTGAACGTACTGCAGTACTTCATCTCGACCCACGGTGCTCGTAAGGGTCTGGCGGATACGGCATTGAAGACCGCCAACTCCGGTTACCTGACTCGTCGTCTGGTCGATGTAGCCCAGGATCTGGTAGTTACAGAGCATGATTGCGGAACCAGTCGCGGCATTCTGATGACGCCTCACATTGAAGGTGGTGACGTTGTTGAGCCGCTGGGTGAGCGTATTCTGGGCCGTGTGGTGGCGGAAGATGTCTACACGCCTGGCTCAGATGATATCGCTGTCAGTGCTGGCACCTTGATTGATGAGCAGTGGGTTCGCAAGCTGGAAGAGCTGAACGTTGATGAAGTTCTGGTTCGTTCCTCCATTTCCTGTGAAACCCGTTATGGTGTGTGCTCAAACTGCTACGGTCGTGACTTGGGTCGTGGTCACCTGGTTAACGTGGGTGAGGCTGTCGGTGTTATCGCAGCGCAGTCCATCGGTGAGCCGGGTACCCAGCTGACGATGCGGACCTTCCACATCGGTGGTGCGGCATCGCGGAACGCTGCGCAGGATAATATTACTGTCAAGAGCGAAGGTACCGTCCGTCTCCAGAACCTGAAGTTCGTTGAGCGGACAAATGGCAACCTGGTCGCGGTGAGCCGTTCCGGCCAGCTGGCAGTGGCTGATAAGTTCGGTCGTGAGCGTGAGCGTTACAAGCTGCCTTACGGTGCGGTGCTGTCTGTCAAGGATGGCGATGCCGTTGTAGCCGGTGCCATTGTTGCCAAGTGGGACCCGCATACGCACCCGATCGTGACAGAAGTTGCCGGTAAGGTGAAATTCTTCGGTATGGAAGATGGTATTACCATCAAGAAACAGACGGATGAAATTACCGGTCTATCCAATATCGAGGTTATGGATCCGAAGGATCGTCCGTCTGCCGGTAAGGATTTGCGTCCCGCAATCCAGCTGGTTGATGAGAATGGCAATGAGCTGATGATGGCAAACACCAACATCCCGGCCCAGTACTTCCTGCCGGCTAACTCGTTGCTGAGTCTGAAAGATGGCGTGAATGTGGAAGTGGGTGACATTCTTGCCCGTATTCCGCAGCAGTCCAGTGGTAACCGGGATATCACCGGTGGTCTGCCACGGGTTGCTGACCTGTTCGAAGCCCGTAAACCGAAAGAGCCTGCTATCTTGGCAGAAATTTCGGGAACCATTGGCTTTGGTAAGGAAACCAAGGGTAAGAAGCGCTTGGTGATCACCCCGACTGACGGTAGTGATCCGTACGAGGAGCTGATTCCGAAGTGGCGTCACCTGAACGTGTTCGAGGGTGAGCAGGTTACCAAGGGTGAAGTTGTTTCTGATGGTCCGACCAACCCGCACGACGTTTTAAGACTGCTGGGCGTGGGTGAGCTGGCGAAGTATATTGTCAACGAAATCCAGGACGTTTACCGCCTGCAGGGCGTCAAGATTAACGACAAGCACATTGAAACGATTCTGCGCCAGATGCTGCGTAAGGTTGAAGTCTCCGATGCCGGTGATTCTGACCTGATTCGCGGTGAGCAGATGGAGTACAATAGGGTGCTTGAGGTTAATGATACGCTCAGCGGTGAAGATAAGTTCCCGGCTAAGTTCGAGCGTGTCCTGCTGGGTATCACCAAGGCCTCTCTGGCGACTGAGTCGTTCATCTCTGCGGCTTCCTTCCAGGAAACTACACGGGTGCTGACTGAGGCGGCAGTGACTGGTAAGCGTGATTACCTGCGCGGTCTGAAAGAGAACGTGGTGGTCGGTCGACTGATTCCGGCGGGAACTGGTCTAACCTACCACAAGGATCGCAGAGAGAGGATGGAACCTGTCGAGTTTGTGACACCTACGGTTTCTGCTTCTGAAGTAGAGCAGGCGCTGTCTGAAGCCTTGAACTCGGGTGATGCCTGATAATACTGAGCAAGGGTTTGCTTAATCAGTAAGCCCTTGGTTAGTCGATTGAGATAGCGGAGCCATATGGCTCCGTTTTTTATGCATATTTTTAATTAAAAATCTGTAGATTCATGTGATGTAACATAAACAGCAGATACCTGTCAGTCTCGGCCGATCCAGTTGCTAGAGTGAATTAAATAGGCAATGGAATAGCTTTCAGGTATTCAGGGATGAGAAGGGATTTCTCGAGAAGATCTGCCGGTTTTACGATGGTGGAGCTACTGGTCAGTATGGGTATTGTGATTATACTGGTGGCGGCAGCTGGGCCTGCTATTTCTGACTGGGTGCTTAAAAATCGTGTTGATGCAGAGGTGGCTTCCTTAAGGAGTGCCTTGGCATATGCGCGTTCTGAGGCTCTCAGTCGTAATATGTGGGTAACGATAAGGGAGAATGGGGCAAGAGATACCACTGCCCCCAAATCTATGTGGAACGGTGGCTGGCAGCTGTTTACTGATCAGGATAATGATGGTTTTTTGCTGGCAACGGCTGGCGAAGAAATGCTTCGTGCGCGTGTTACAAATATTGAAGATCTATCCATTGAGTGGTCGCGAGATATCACCAGGTTATCGTATGGGCCTCGTGGTGTAACCAATGGGGGTAGCCAGAATACGATACGCTATTGTGTGGCTGATGATACTGATCATGCCTTTGCTAAAGGTATAAGCATTAATGCCATAGGCAGAACACGTATCGTGAGAGGGTCGGATGTAGGTTGTACGCCGTGAGTCATGGACCAAGGCGCCAGAGTGTAATAGGCAGTTTGTATTGCTCAATAACTGCTTCAAGACTATTCCAGTAATGCTCATCTGATGGCTTCTGCAGAATCAATACAATACCTGCGTTGCGGCCGGTTTTAAGGGCGTAGTGAAGCGATTGGCCAATGGCTTCACGCCATTTCCGGGCGAACTCCATTTCGATGGCATGTTTGCTGGTCAGACAGTCAACACGCGTCCCGTCATTCTGTTTAACTTCAGTTCGGCCGTCATAGCCTTCGCACCAGACATCCTGATACCAGGATTCATACTTTCCAACTCCTGAGGCATAAGCTGCAGGTGAGTACAGGTTTTGCATTATAAAAAACAGAAAAATCAGGTTGAAGGTGCTATAAAGGCGTAGTTTGTCCATTGTTTGTGGTAGTCAATCCGTAGTTGTCTCGGGTGAGTGGTGGCATGTTTGCGTATTTCTCGGCGTTTCCCCTGATCTGAAAGTCTGTCACATTCCTTGACGCAGGCCGCTGGCCTATTTAAAATCCGGTGCCTTTTAGTGTGCCCCGCCTTTGTCTCTTGTCAAGGCTGCCTTTGGGCGCCGGTTTCCACAAAACCTTTTGTGAAAACCAGTGTCTGGCCAGTATCTGCTGGTCAGGCTCGGGTCGCGATGCTTAATCCTCTGGGCGTCGTAACCTCTTTGTACTTAGAAACTTCGGAGAAATTGCTTAAATGGCAACCATTAACCAGTTGGTTCGCAAGCCGCGCAAGCGCAAGGTCAAAAAGACCGACGTGCCTGCTCTGCAGAGCTGCCCGCAACGCCGTGGCGTTTGCACCCGTGTTTACACCACTACCCCTAAGAAGCCTAACTCGGCCCTGCGTAAGGTGTGCCGTGTGCGCCTGACCAACGGCTTTGAGGTGACTTCCTATATCGGTGGTGAAGGTCACAATCTGCAGGAACACAGCGTTGTTCTGATCCGTGGCGGTCGTGTAAAAGACTTGCCTGGTGTTCGTTACCACACCGTCCGCGGTACGCTGGACACCCAGGGTGTTAACGATCGTAAGCAGGGCCGTTCCAAGTACGGCACCAAGAAGCCCAAGTCCTGAGGCTTTTCTGTTCAGGGGAATTAATTGCCTGAACAGTTGTCATAGTTTTATCTATTAATCAGAGTATCTGGTTGATAAGAGTAAGGTCGAGTCGAAGCCTGATCTCGAAACAACCTGAAGACCAAGTTTGAGGACTTATCAATGCCTAGAAGAAGAGTCGTAGCGAAACGCGATGTGTTGCCGGATCCGAAGTTCGGTAACAAGGTACTGACCAAATTCATTAACCACGTGATGGTCAGCGGCAAGAAATCTGTCGCCGAGCGTATCGTGTACGGTGCGTTGGAAAAGATCCAGGAGCGTACTAATAAGGACCCTCTCGAGGTGTTCGAAGCCGCTCTGGAATCTGTTGCGCCTATGGTCGAGGTTAAGTCCCGCCGTGTTGGTGGTGCTACCTATCAGGTACCCGTAGAAGTTCGTCCTGCGCGTCGTTCTGCACTGGCCATGCGCTGGCTGGTAGACGCTGCACGTAAGCGTGGTGAGAAATCCATGGACCTGCGTCTGGCAGGTGAGCTGGCTGACGCAGCGGACAATAAGGGTGCTGCGGTCAAGAAGCGTGAAGACGTGCATCGTATGGCAGAAGCTAACAAGGCGTTCTCCCACTACCGTTTCTAAGATAATACAGAGGATTGTGTCGTGGCTCGTAAAACCCCGATTAGCCGATACCGTAACATTGGTATCTGCGCCCACGTAGACGCGGGTAAGACCACTACTACTGAGCGGGTCCTGTTCTACACCGGTCTGAGCCATAAGATCGGTGAAGTACACGACGGTGCTGCTACCATGGACTGGATGGAGCAGGAGCAGGAGCGTGGTATTACCATTACTTCTGCTGCTACCACCTGTTTCTGGCGTGGTATGGATGCTCAGTTTGATGAGCATCGTGTCAACATTATTGATACGCCTGGGCACGTTGACTTCACGATCGAAGTAGAGCGTTCCCTGCGTGTTCTGGATGGTGCTGTTGTTGTTCTGTGTGGCTCCTCCGGTGTTCAGCCTCAGACTGAAACGGTATGGCGTCAGGCGAACAAGTACGAAGTACCGCGCATGGTATTCGTCAACAAGATGGACCGTACCGGTGCTGATTACGGCATGGTGGTTCGTCAGCTGCGTGAGCGCCTGGGCGCTAACGCGGTACCGATGCAGATGACTATCGGTGCAGAAGACGAATTCAAGGGCGTTGTCGATCTGGTCAAGATGAAGTCCATTCTGTGGAATGAAGAAGACCAGGGCACGAGCTTCCAGTACGGTGACATTCCTGCGGATATGGAAGATATCTGCCAGGAAATGCACGAGTTCCTGGTTGAAGCGGCTGCTGAAGCTACCGAAGAGATGATGGAAAAGTACCTGGAAGGCGGCGAGCTTTCCGAGGCGGAGATCAAGGCGGGTATCCGTGCGCGGACCCTGGCTAATGAGATCATTCCTGTATTCGGTGGTTCTGCATTCAAGAACAAGGGTGTTCAGGCCGTTCTTGACGCTGTTATCGAATATATGCCTTCTCCGTTGGAAGTTAAGGCCATTGAGGGTTCCGTCGGCGAAGACGCTGAAGGCAACCACATCATGGAACAGCGTATTGCTGATGATAAGGCTCCCTTCTCTGCGCTGGCATTCAAGATTGCTACCGATCCGTTCGTTGGTACTCTGACATTTGCCCGTGTGTACTCCGGTGTTGCTGCTTCTGGTCAGTCGGTTATTAACTCCGTCAAGATGAAGAAAGAGCGTATCGGTCGTATGGTGCAGATGCACGCCAACAACCGTGAAGAGATCAAAGAGGCCCTGGCGGGTGATATCGTTGCTCTAATCGGTATGAAGGACGTGACCACGGGTGAGACCCTGTGTGATCCAGATCATCCGATCGTTCTGGAGCGCATGGAGTTCCCTGAGCCGGTAATCTCTGTCGCTGTTGAGCCGAAATCCAAGGCTGACCAGGAGAAGATGGGTATTGCTCTGGGCAAGCTGGCTCAGGAAGATCCGTCTTTCCGCGTCAAGACTGACGAAGAGACTGGTCAGACCATCATCTCCGGCATGGGTGAGCTGCACCTTGACGTACTCGTTGATCGTATGCGTCGTGAGTTCAAGGTTGAAGCAAATATCGGTAAGCCTCAGGTGTCTTACCGTGAAAAGCTCAAGGCCAGTGTTACTGCCAACCACAAGTTTGCCAAGCAGTCTGGTGGTCGTGGTCAGTATGGTCACGTTGTTGTTGAGTTCGCCCCGGCTGATGAGGGTGAAGAGGGTCTGGTATTTGTCAACGAAATCGTTGGGGGTGCGATTCCTAAGGAATACATTCCTGCGGTTCAGAAGGGTATCGAGGAGCAGATGCAGAACGGCGTTATCGCCGGCTATCCGCTGCT
The DNA here is from genome assembly GCF_018263925.1 of Kistimonas asteriae. GTDB lineage: Bacteria > Pseudomonadota > Gammaproteobacteria > Pseudomonadales > Endozoicomonadaceae > Kistimonas > Kistimonas asteriae. Next base: position 167,684 of record NZ_JAEVHF010000011.1, on the reverse strand, counting down.
TGGCCTGAAGGCGCGTCTGTATGACGGATCCTTCCACGAGGTTGACTCCAACGAGATGGCGTTTAAAATCGCCGCATCTCAGGCCCTGAAGAAGTATGCCCCTCAGGCTCAGCCTGTCCTGATGGAGCCGATGATGGCTGTTGAGGTTGTCACACCCGAAGATTACATGGGTGATGTTATGGGTGACCTGAACCGTCGTCGCGGTCTTGTACAGGGTATGGAAGACAGTACTTCCGGCAAGGTTATCCGTGCTCAGGTGCCTCTGGCTGAGATGTTCGGTTATGCCACAGATCTGCGTTCTGCTACTCAGGGTCGTGCGACATACACCATGGAATTCTCCGAGTATGCCGAAACACCTGCGAGCATCGCGGAAGCGGTGATCAAGAATAACCAAGGTTAACTGTAATTTATTGTCCAGATAAGGTAAGTCAAAATGGCAAAGGCAAAGTTTGAACGTAACAAGCCGCACGTAAACGTCGGCACTATTGGTCACGTTGACCATGGTAAAACCACTCTGACTGCAGCCCTGACTCGCGTATGTGCGGAAGTCTGGGGTGGCGAAATGAAAGCTTTCGACCAGATCGATAACGCACCTGAAGAGCGTGAGCGTGGTATCACCATCTCTACTGCTCACGTAGAATACGATTCTCCGATTCGTCACTACGCGCACGTTGACTGCCCAGGGCACGCTGACTACGTCAAGAACATGATTACCGGTGCTGCTCAGATGGACGGCGCTATCCTGGTATGTTCCGCTGCTGACGGCCCCATGCCGCAGACTCGTGAGCACATCCTGCTGTCTCGTCAGGTCGGTGTTCCTTACATCGTTGTCTTCCTGAACAAGGCTGACATGGTTGATGATGAAGAGCTGCTGGAACTGGTAGAAATGGAAGTTCGTGAGCTGCTGGACACTTACGAGTTCCCAGGTGACGACACTCCGATCATCATCGGTTCTGCCCTGATGGCTCTGAACGGCGATGACACCAACGAAATGGGTACTACTGCTGTTAAGAAGCTGGTAGAAACTCTGGACGAATACATTCCTGAGCCTGAGCGTGCGATCGATCAGCCTTTCCTGATGCCGATCGAAGACGTATTCTCCATCGCTGGCCGTGGTACCGTTGTTACCGGTCGTGTTGAGCGTGGTATCGTCAAGGTTGGTGAAGAGATCGAAATCGTCGGTATCAAGGACACCGTCAAGACCACCGTTACCGGCGTAGAAATGTTCCGCAAGCTGCTGGACGAAGGTCGTGCCGGTGAGAATGTTGGTGCACTGCTGCGTGGCACCAAGCGTGAAGACGTAGAGCGTGGTCAGGTTCTGGCGAAGCCCGGTTCCATCACTCCTCACACCCAGTTCACGTCAGAAATTTATGTTCTGTCCAAGGACGAAGGTGGTCGTCATACTCCGTTCTTCAAGGGTTACCGTCCTCAGTTCTACTTCCGTACCACTGACGTGACCGGTTCCTGTGAACTGCCGGAAGGCGTTGAAATGGTTATGCCTGGCGACAACGTTCAGATGACTGTGACTCTGATCGCTCCTATCGCCATGGAAGAAGGTCTGCGCTTCGCGATTCGTGAAGGTGGCCGTACTGTTGGCGCCGGTGTTGTTGCCAAGATCATCGCTTAATACCGATCTGATCTGATTTTGCTGCTGTAAATAAAATGGCCCCGGGCTTAGGTTCGGGGCTTTTACTGTATAAAATATTGACAGTAATATTGACGCCGCGTAGAATCCCGCTTTCTTTGCTGTCTGCCCACCAATGATGGGGCGGACTTTGTTCTTTAAATATTATTAGGTCATGAAGATGAGTCAGCAGCCTAAAGCTCAACAAATCCGAATTCGACTCAAGGCTTTTGATCATCGCCTGATCGACCAGTCCACACAGGAAATCGTGGAAACTGCCAAGCGCACTGGTGCTCAGGTTCGAGGTCCCATCCCCCTGCCTACTCGCAAGGAACGCTTCACCGTGCTGATTTCTCCGCACGTCAACAAGGATGCCCGTGACCAGTACGAAATTCGTACTCACAAGCGCATGCTGGATATCGTCGAGCCAACTGAAAAAACCGTTGATGCTCTGATGAAGCTGGATCTTGCTGCGGGCGTTGAAGTTCAAATTAGCCTCGGCTAATTGTCTGGCGAGAGCGCGTTCTGCGTGTCTCGTCGTGTGTAACGCTCTGAGATGGGCGGCCATAGCGGGTGATAGCCCCGTACACGAAATGAGGTAAATCATGTCAAATCAAGCTGACGGCAAGAAGCCGCGCCTCGGCCTGATCGGCAAGAAGTGCGGGATGACCCGTATTTTCACCGAAGATGGTGCTTCTTTGCCGGTTACTGTCGTTGAAGTTGGTCCTAACCGTATTGCCCAGGTGCGTACTGTCGATGTTGACGGTTACAGCGCTATTCAGGTTGCGGCTGGTGCCAAGAAAGCATCTCGTCTCACTAAGCCAGAAGCTGGTCACTACGCCAAGGCTGGCGTTGAAGCCGGTTCCGTGCTGGTTGAGTTCCGTACTTCTGAAGAATCCGAGCTGAAAGTCGGTGACGTTCTGCCAGTTTCCATGTTTGAAGCAGGTCAGAAGGTTGATGTTACCGGTCGCTCCAAGGGTAAGGGTTTCCAGGGTGTTGTTAAGCGCTGGAACTTCCGTACTCAGGACGCTACTCACGGTAACTCTCTGTCTCACCGTGCGCCTGGTTCCATTGGTCAGTGTCAGACTCCCGGACGTGTGTTCAAGGGTAAGAAGATGGCTGGTCATATGGGCGATGAGCGTGTGACTGTTCAGTCGCTGGAAATCGTTCGTGTCGACGAAGAGCGTAACCTTCTGCTCATCAAGGGTGCGGTGCCGGGTGCTACTGGTGCTGATGTTGTTATCAAGCCTGCTGTCAAAGCTGGCTCCGCAGCCTGAGGGGATTTGAAGTATGGATCTGAATGTAATGGGTTCAGGCGCTCTGCAGGTTTCTGATGCAACCTTCGGTGCCGAATTCAATGAATCACTGATTCATCAGGCGGTTGTGGCTTTTCTGGCTGGCGGCCGTCAGGGCACCAAGCAGCAGAAGACTCGCAGCGATGTAAGCGGCGGTGGTCGTAAGCCTTGGCGCCAAAAGGGTACTGGTCGTGCACGTGCTGGTACTATCCGTAGCCCAATCTGGCGCGGGGGTGGTGCTACTTTTGCGGCTCGTCCTCAGGATCATTCCCAGAAGCTGAACCGCAAGATGTACCGTGGTGCACTGCGTTCCATTCTGTCTGAATTGGTTCGCCAGGAGCGTCTGGTTATCGTTGAAAGCCTGAAGCTGGAAGCGCCGAAGACCAAGCAGATGGTTGCCAAGCTGAAAGAGCTGGAAACCAATAATGCACTGTTTGTATCTGAAGAAATTGATGCAAACCTGTATTTGTCTGCGCGCAACATTCCTTACGTCGATGTTCGCGACGTGCAGGGTGTGGATCCGGTCAGCCTGGTTGCTCATGACAAAGTCGTCATGACCGTGGCAGCCGTGAAGAAGTTCGAGGAGATGCTGGGATGAACCAGGAACGTCTGTTGAAGGTGCTGCTTGGGCCTCACATTTCCGAGAAGGCTTCGGTAGTCGCTGAAGAGCGTAATCAATACGTCTTCAAAGTGGCAAAAGACGCTGTAAAGCTTGAAATCAAAAAGGCTGTTGAGCAGCTGTTTGAAGTCAAGGTCAAGTCTGTCCGCACTGTAAATGTGAAGGGCAAGACCAAGCGCACCATGCGTGGTCTGGGCAAGCGTTCAGATTGGAAAAAAGCGTACGTTGCTCTGGAAGCGGGTCAGGAAATTGACTTCGCGGACGCTGAGTAAGAGGAGATCGACAGATGGCTGTTGTTAAGTGTAAACCCACTTCTCCCGGGCGCCGCTTTGTAGTCAAGGTTGTTAACCCTGACCTGCACAAGGGGAAACCCTTCGCTGCGCTGTTAGAGAAGAAAAGCAAGACCGGTGGTCGTAACAATAACGGTCGTATCACGACCCGTCACAAGGGTGGTGGTCATAAGCAACACTACCGTGTGATCGACTTCCGTCGTAACAAAGATGGTATTCCTGCGACTGTTGAGCGCCTGGAATACGATCCGAACCGTACGGCAAATATTGCCCTGCTGAAGTACCTGGACGGTGAGCGCCGCTATATTATCGCTCCCAAGGGTGTGAAGGCTGGTGACAAGCTGTTTTCCGGTGTGGATGCGCCGATCAAGGCAGGTAACACTCTGCCTCTGCGTAATATCCCTCTGGGCTCTGTCATTCACTGTGTTGAATTGAAGCCTGGCAAGGGTGCGCAGATGATGCGTTCCGCCGGTACTTCTGCTCAGCTGGTTGCCCGTGACGGTGCTTATGTGACCCTGCGTCTGCGCTCCGGCGAAATGCGTAAGGTGCTGGCTGACTGTCGTGCGACTCTCGGTGAGGTCTCCAACAGCGAGCATAGCCTGCGCTCACTGGGTAAGGCTGGTGCCAAGCGCTGGCGTGGTGTTCGTCCGACCGTTCGTGGTGTTGCCATGAACCCGGTTGATCACCCGCATGGTGGTGGTGAAGGTCGTACCTCCGGTGGTCGTCATCCGGTTACTCCGTGGGGTGTGCCCACCAAGGGTCGGAAGACTCGCTCGAACAAGCGTACTGACAAGTTCATTGTCCGTCGCCGCAAGTAATTGAGAGATAGAGGATACGACAGTGCCACGTTCACTTAAAAAAGGTCCTTTTATTGACCTGCACCTGCTGAAGAAGGTGGAGGACGCGGTAGAGTCTGGAAACAAGCGCCCGATCAAGACCTGGTCGCGCCGTTCCATGATTATTCCGCAAATGGTTGGTCTGACCCTGGCTGTTCATAATGGTCGTCAGCACGTACCCGTCTATGTGTCCGAAGAAATGGTTGGCCACAAGCTGGGTGAATTTGCCGCAACGCGTACCTATCGTGGTCACGTAGCGGACAAGAAGGCCAAGAAGCGTTAAGAAGGGATAAGAGATGAAAGAAGTAGCTGCTATGCACAAAGGCGCTCGCATTTCTGCCCAGAAAGCTCGCTTGGTCGTTGACCTTGTTCGCGGCAAAGGGGTGGCTGAAGCGCTGGACATCCTGACCTACAGCAACAAGAAAGCTGCTGTTCTGGTCAAGAAGGTTCTGGAATCCGCAATCGCCAATGCGGAACACAACGATGGCATGGATATCGACGAGCTGAAGGTATCCGGCGCCTACGTTAACGAAGGCATGACCATGAAGCGCATCAAGCCTCGGGCGAAAGGCCGTGCTGATCGCATTCTGAAGCGGACTTGCCATATCACTGTCAAGGTTGCTGAGGTGTAATCAGATGGGTCAGAAAGTACATCCAACGGGAATTCGCCTGGGCATCGTTAAGAACCACACCTCTGTGTGGTATGCCGAAGGCAGCGCTTATGCAGACAACCTGATCGCTGATCTGAAGGTGCGTGAGTACCTGCAGAAGAAGCTGAAGAACGCGTCTGTTAGCCGTATCGATATTCAGCGCCCTGCACAAAGCGCACGCGTCACTATCCACACTGCCCGTCCCGGTATCGTGATTGGCAAGAAGGGTGAAGACGTTGAGCGTCTGCGTAAGGAACTGAACAAGATGATGAATGTGCCTGTGCACATCAACATCGAAGAAGTACGCAAGCCTGAGCTGGATGCTCAGCTGGTAGCGCAAGGTATTGCCGGCCAGCTGGAGCGTCGTGTCATGTTCCGTCGCGCTATGAAGCGTGCGGTACAGAACACCATGCGTCTGGGCGCCAAGGGTATTCGTGTTCAGATTTCCGGCCGTCTTGGCGGTGCTGAAATCGCACGGACCGAGTGGTACCGCGAAGGTCGTGTGCCTCTGCACACCCTGCGTGCCGATATCGATTATGCTGCGTTTGAGGCGCACACCACTTACGGTGTGATCGGTATCAAGGTCTGGATCTTCAAGGGCGAAGTCATCGGCGGCGTCCATGAAGAGGAAAAAGAACAGAAGAAACCCGCTCGGCGTCCGCGTCGCAAGCCGGCAAAGAAGTAAGGAGTAATAACGATGCTCCAACCTAAGCGTACTAAGTTCCGCAAGATGCAGAAGGGCCGTAACCGCGGTCTGGCTCAGCGTGGCTCCAAGGTTAGCTTCGGCGAATACGCATTGAAGGCAACTGGCCGTGGCCGTATAACGGCTCGTCAGATTGAAGCAGCTCGTCGTGCGATGACTCGTCACGTTAAGCGTGCTGGTAAAATCTGGATTCGCATCTTCCCTGACAAGCCCATCAGTAAGAAGCCTCTCGAGGTTCGTATGGGTAAAGGTAAAGGCGCCGTCGAATACTGGGTATGCCAGATCCAACCTGGTCGTGTCCTGTATGAGATGGAAGGTGTATCCGAAGAGCTGGCGCGTGAGGCATTTGCCCTGGCTGCTGCTAAGCTGCCGGTTCAAACCTCCTTCGTCAAGCGGGGAATGATGTAATGAAGGCTGCAGAATTGCGTGGAAAATCTGCCGAGGAGCTCAACGCTGAGCTGCTCACCCTGCTGCGCGATCAGTTCAACTATCGCATGCAGAAGGCAACTGGTCAGCTGAAGCAGACTCATCTGCTGAAGCAGACCAAGCGGGATATTGCCCGCGTTAAAACGGTCCTGAATGAGAAGGCAGGTGAATAAGATGGCCGAAGACAAGAAAGTCCGCACTCTGACCGGTAAGGTCGTGAGTGACAAGATGGACAAGACCATCACTGTCCTCATTGAGCGCCGTGTAAAGCATCCGCTCTACGGTAAAATCGTAAAGCGGTCTACTAAGCTGCACGCGCACGATGAAAGTAACGATTGCCGTATGGGTGATGTCGTCACTATCAAGGAAACTCGTCCTCAGTCAAAGACTAAGTCTTTTGAGCTGGTTTCCATTGTTGAGCGTGCGACTCAAATCTAAGGCTATACCGGCCTTCAGGGCCGGCTTTGGGTCTGCAGTTTGAGGAGAAGGTAATGATTCAGACCGAGACAGTACTCGACGTAGCGGATAATAGCGGTGCCCGTCGTGTTCAGTGCATTAAAGTACTGGGCGGCTCCCACCGTCGTTATGCCGGAATCGGTGACATTATTAAGGTCACCGTGAAAGAAGCCATCCCACGTGGCAAGGTAAAGAAGGGCCAGGTAATGAATGCCGTGGTCGTTCGTACCAGAAAGGGCGTTCGTCGTCCCGACGGATCCCTGATCCGTTTCGACGGTAACGCAGCGGTTCTTCTGAACGCTAACCAGCAGCCGATCGGTACCCGTATCTTCGGGCCCGTGACTCGCGAGCTGCGCGGTGAGCAGTTCATGAAGATTATCTCACTTGCACCCGAAGTGCTGTAAGGAGGCTGCTGTGAAAAAAATCCGTCGTGATGATGAAGTTGTCGTAATTGCTGGCAGAGATAAAGGCAAGCGCGGCAAGGTGCTGAAAGTGGCCACTGATGGTCGTCTGATTGTTTCAGGCGTCAATATGGTCAAGAAGCACCAAAAGCCCAATCCCATGTTGGGCCAGCCTGGCGGCATCGTTGAAAAGGAAGCGGCTATTCAGGCTTCCAACGTTGCTATCTGGAACTCCGAGACCCAGAAGGCTGACCGTGTCGGCTTCTCCTTCTCTGAAGAAGGTAAGAAGCAGCGCGTGTTCAAGTCTAATGGCAATCCGGTTGATGCGTGAGGTCAGGTAAGATGGCTGAACTTCGAAAAGTTTACCGAGAAAAGATCGTACCTGAGCTGCAAAAAGAGCTGGGTTTGAACAACGTGAGCGAGGTGCCGCGCCTCACTAAGATCACCCTGAATATGGGTGTGGGTGAAGCGGTCGGTGACAAGAAAATCATCGAGCACGCTCTGGCGGATATGGAAAAGATCGCTGGCCAGAAGCCCGTTGTGACTCGTGCCCGCAATTCCGTTGCCGGTTTCAAGATTCGTGAAGGCTGGCCAATCGGCGTCAAGGTAACTCTGCGTAGCGATCGCATGTATGAGTTCCTGCAGCGTCTGGTTGACATTGCTCTTCCTCGTGTCCGCGACTTCCGTGGCGTGAATGGCAAGTCTTTTGACGGTCGCGGTAACTACAGCATGGGTGTGAAAGAGCAGATTATCTTCCCGGAAATCGATTACGACAAAATCGATACTCTCCGTGGTATGGATATCACTTTCACAACTACTGCCAAGACTGACGAGGAAGGACGTGCGCTGCTTAAAGCGTTCAACTTCCCGTTCCGCGGCTAGTTAATAAAGACGAGAGGAAGCTACGCTTATGGCTAAAACATCCATGAAGCAGCGCGAACTGAAGCGTCAGCAGACAGTCGCGAAATATGCTAAAAAGCGCGCCGAGCTCAAGGCTGCTGCTGTCAACGTGAATCTGAGTGAAGAGGAGCGTTGGGAAGCACAGGTTGCTCTGCAGAAACTGCCACGTGACGCAAGTCCTGCGCGTCTGCGCAACCGTTGCCGTCAGACCGGTCGTCCTCACGCTTTCCTGCGTAAGTTTGGCCTGAGTCGCATCAAGCTGCGTGAAGCAGCCATGCGTGGTGATGTTCCTGGCCTGACTAAGGCCAGCTGGTAAGCGCGCTGATCTAGGAGAGTGCAAGAATGAGTATGCAGGACCCGTTAGCTGACATGCTAACTCGAATCCGTAATGCCCAAATGGCAGAACATGCGTCTGTCAGCATGCCAGCTTCCAAAATTAAAGCTGCCGTTGCAAAAGTACTGAAGGACGAAGGTTTCATCGAAGACTTCAAAGTCGAAGGTGAAGCCAAGTCTCAGCTCAACATTGATCTGAAGTACTTCGAAGGCAAGCCTGTAATCGAAGAGCTCAAGCGTGTAAGTCGTCCTGGTCTGCGTAATTACGCGGCCACCGGCGCGCTGCCGAAAGTTAACGGCGGCCTGGGTATCGCTATCGTATCCACTAACAAGGGCGTGATGACTGATCGCGCCGCCCGTGCTGCGGGTGTTGGTGGTGAAGTGCTCTGCACCGTATTCTAAGGGAGGGCTGATATGTCTCGTGTAGCAAAGAGCCCAGTTGAAATCCCTGCTGGTGTAGAAGTTAAGCTGGCTGGTCAGCATATCGCTATCAAAGGTGGTATGGGTCAGTTGGATCTGGATATCCATATGGCTGTCGAAGTTAAGCAGGAAGAAAATGTCCTGATCTTCGAGGCCCGTGACGGCAGCAAGCTGTCCCGTGCCATGTCCGGTACCACCCGGGCTCTGGTGAATAATATGGTAGCTGGTGTCAGCGCAGGCTTTACTAAGAGCCTGAAGCTGGTAGGTGTTGGTTATCGTGCGCAGCTTCAGGGTAAGACTCTGAATCTGTCCCTCGGTTTCTCTCACCCGGTTGTCTATGCTCTGCCGGAAGGTGTCACTGCTGAAACGCCCAGCCAGACTGATATCGTTATCAAGGGTATCGACAAGCAACTGGTTGGTCAGGTGGCCGCTGAAATTCGCGACTTCAGACGTCCTGAGCCCTACAAGGGTAAGGGTGTTCGTTATACTGACGAACGTGTCCGTCGCAAAGAGGCCAAGAAAAAGTAAGGTAGGGTGACATCATGAGCGACAAGAAAATTGCCCGTCTGCGCCGCGCTCGCCGCGCGCGGATGAAGATGCGGGAGCTCAGGGTTAATCGCCTGACTGTGACCCGTACTCCTCGCCACATCTATGCCCAGGTGATTGCACCTAATGGCGAGCAGGTGATGGCAGCGGCTTCCACTGTAGAGAAAGAGCTGCGTGGTGAAGCGACTGGTAATATCGAAGCTGCGAAGAAAGTCGGTGCACTCATCGCTGAGCGCGCCAAAGCGGCCGGTATCTCCAAAGTGGCTTTTGACCGCTCCGGCTTCAAGTATCACGGTCGTGTCAAGGCTCTTGCCGACGCAGCCCGTGAAAGCGGACTGGAATTCTAAAGGGTGGGAGTCATGGCAAAAGACGATCGTAAAAACAACGACGAAGGCCTTATCGAAAAGCTGGTTCAGGTGAACCGCGTTGCCAAGGTAGTCAAGGGTGGCCGTATTTTCGGTTTTACCGCCCTGACTGTTGTCGGCGATGGCAAAGGTAAGGTAGGCTTCGGTCGCGGCAAGGCGCGTGAAGTGCCTGTTGCTATCCAGAAAGCTATGGAAGCGGCTCGCCGGAACATGATCCAGGTTGATCTGAATGGTTCTACCATTCAGTATCCGGCCAAGGCTCGTCACGGTGCGTCCAAGATCTTCATGCAGCCCGCCTCTGAAGGTACTGGTGTTATCGCCGGCGGTGCAATGCGTGCCGTTCTGGAAGTCGCTGGTGTGCAAAACGTTCTGGCCAAGTGCTACGGCTCCACTAATCCTGTGAACGTGGTTCAGGCGACCTACAAAGGTCTGCGTGACATGCGTTCTCCGGAAGATGTGGCTGCCAAGCGTGGCAAGACGCTTGAAGAGATCCTGTGAGGTAGTCATGGCTGAGAAACAAATCAAAGTGACCCTCGTCAAGAGCACAAACGGCCGTCTGGAAAGCCATAAGGCCTGCGTTCGTGGTCTGGGTCTCCGTCGCATCAATCACACTGTTGAAGTAGAAGATACTCCAGCTGTTCGTGGCATGATCAACAAGGTTAACTACCTGGTTCGCGTGGAAGGAGAATAAAATGCATCTGAATTCTCTGTCTCCGGCTGAAGGCAGCCGTAAATCCGGCAAGCGTGTCGGTCGCGGCATCGGTAGTGGCCTGGGCAAGACCGGTGGCCGTGGTCACAAAGGTCAGAAGTCCCGCTCCGGTGGTTCTGTGAAGCCCGGTTTCGAAGGCGGTCAGCAGCCTCTGCAGCGCCGTTTGCCGAAGTACGGTTTCACTTCCCGCATGGCGCGTCAGACTGCGGAAATCCGCATTGCTGAGCTGGCTTCTGTAGAAGCGGATGTAATCGATCTGGCAGCCCTGAAGGCCGCCAACCTGATTACTTCTGGCATTCTGCGTGCCAAGGTGATCCTGTCTGGTGAGCTTAACAAAGCTGTCACCATCAAGGGACTGGGTGTCACCAAGGGTGCCCGTGCCGCTATTGAAGCAGCTGGTGGGAAAGTCGAGGACTAAATGGCTAAGACATTACCTGTCGGAAATCAGGGTGGGTTAAGCGAGCTGAAATCTCGCGTCCTGTTTGTTCTGCTGGCAATTCTGGTTTACCGGATCGGGGCTCATATCCCCGTTCCCGGTATTAACCCGGAACGGCTGGCTCAGTTGTTCAGTCAGAATGAGGGGACTATTCTCAGTCTCTTCAACATGTTCTCCGGCGGTGCGCTGGAGCGGATGTCAGTTCTGGCCCTGGGGATCATGCCCTACATCTCTGCATCGATTATCATGCAGCTGATGACAGTGGTTAGCCCCCAGTTGGAGCAGCTGAAAAAGGAAGGTGAAAGCGGACGTCGTAAAATCAGTCAGTACACCCGCTACGGTACCGTACTCCTGGCGCTTATTCAGGGTACTGGTATGACGGTCGGCCTGGCGAATCAGGGAGTTTCGTTCTCCACTGATATCGGGTTTTACTTTGTTGCTGTTACTACGTTTGTGACTGGCGCCGTGTTCATGATGTGGCTCGGTGAACAGGTCACTGAGCGTGGCATTGGTAACGGTATATCGATTCTGATTTTTGCAGGTATTGTCGCCGGATTGCCCGGCGCGATCGGGCAGTCGTTTGAGTCTGCGCGTCAAGGCGATATCAATATCCTGGCTCTGCTGATGATTGGTATTCTTGCCATCGCCATCATTGCCGGTGTGGTATTCGTCGAGCGCGGCCAGCGCCGAATCACGGTTAATTACGCCAAACGGCAGCAGGGGCGTAAAGTCTATGCTGCTCAGAGCAGCCACTTGCCGCTGAAAGTGAATATGGCGGGTGTTATCCCGGCCATCTTTGCCTCAAGCATTCTGCTGTTCCCGGCGTCGATTGCACAGTGGTTTGGTCAGGGAGAAGGTTGGGACTGGCTTCAGGATGTTGCTCTTGCGTTAGGTCCTGGCCAACCGCTGAACATCATCCTGTTCTCGGCCGGTATCGTCTTCTTCTGTTTCTTCTATACTGCCCTGGTCTTCAATCCGAAGGATGTGGCAGATAATCTGAAGAAGTCCGGCGCCTTTATTCCCGGTATTCGTCCCGGTGAGCATTCAGCCCGCTACATTGATGGTGTGCTGACCCGTCTTACCATGGTTGGTGCGATTTATATGACAGCAGTGTGTCTGCTGCCACAATTCCTGGTGGTTTCGGCTAATGTGCCTTTCTACCTCGGCGGTACTTCGCTGCTGATTGTGGTGGTTGTGGTCATGGACACTATGTCCCAGATCCAGTCGCACCTGATGTCGCATCAGTATGAGTCGCTGATGAAGAAAGCTAATCTTAAGGGTTATGGAGCAGGCGGCCTTCTGCGCTGATCGCCCATAGCTCTGCCGATAGTGGAGAGAATGATGAAAGTACGTGCTTCTGTGAAAAAGATGTGCCGTAATTGCAAGCTCATCAAGCGTAACGGCACCATTCGGGTGATCTGTAGCGCAGAACCCCGACACAAGCAGCGCCAAGGCTGAGTTCTTCGGGTTTTGAATCACACTCCGCCTGATCTTATCTGATCAGGCGGTTGATTTGTTTGCGTGCGAAATGTATCCTTAACCGTTTTTCGGGCTAGGGTTTGCCCTTCGCGTTGCACTAGGCGATAAACCTTTAACGGAGACGATTGAATGGCCCGTATTGCTGGCGTCAATGTTCCGGATAACAAACATACTGTTATCTCTCTGACCTATGTTTATGGCGTAGGTCGCCAGACTGCTCAAAAGATCTGTGAAGTGACAGGCATCAAGCCTGAGACCAAAATGGGTCAGCTGAGCGAAGAAGAAGTTGAAAAGCTGCGTACCGAAGTCGGTAACTTTACCGTCGAAGGTGATCTGCGCCGTGAAATCAACATGAACATCAAACGACTGATGGACTTGGGCTGCTACCGCGGCATCCGTCATCGTCGTAACCTTCCGCTTCGTGGCCAGCGCACTAAAACCAATGCGCGTACCCGTAAGGGCCCACGTAAGCCGATCCGTAAGTAATACACTGGTTTAACCAGTTGTCTTGACACAGGATAATTTCTGATATGGCAAAGCCAGGTACTCGTTCACGGAAAAAGGTGAAAAAGACGGTAGTGGATGGTGTAGCACACGTCCACGCTTCTTTTAACAACACCATCGTGACCATTACCGATCGCCAGGGCAACACCCTGACCTGGGCAACTTCCGGCGGCTCCGGCTTCCGTGGTTCCCGTAAGAGCACGCCTTTTGCAGCGCAGGTTGCTGCTGAGCGTGCCGGTCGTGCGGCTGCCGAATACGGTCTGAAGAATCTGGACGTCTGTGTTAAAGGACCCGGCCCGGGTCGTGAATCTGCTGTTCGTGCGCTTAATGCTTGCGGCTACAAGATTACTAACATCACTGACGTTACACCCATTCCCCATAATGGTTGCCGTCCGCCCAAGAAGCGTCGAGTATAAGCAGGAGTCACGATAAATGGCTAGATATACAGGTCCTAAGTGCAAGCTGTCTCGTCGTGAGGGCACAGACCTTTTTCTGAAGAGCGGCGTTCGTCCGTTTGAATCAAAATGCCGCGCTGAGGTCATTCCTGGCCAGCACGGTCAGCGTCGTGGTCGTTTGTCCGACTACGGTGTTCAGCTGCGTGAGAAGCAGAAGGTTCGTCGTATCTACGGCGTACTGGAAAAGCAGTTCCGTAGCTACTACAAGGATGCAGATCGCATCAAGGGCGCAACAGGTTCCAACCTGTTGCAGCTGCTCGAATGCCGCCTTGATAACGTTGTTTACCGTATGGGTTTCGGTTCTACCCGTGCGGAGTCTCGCCAGCTGGTCAGCCATAAGGCTATTACCGTTAATGGCAAAACTGTTAACATTCCTTCTTACAAGGTCAAGGCCGGCGATGTTGTAGCCATCCGTGAGAAGTCCAAGACCCAGCTGCGCATCGGCGCTGCTCTGGAACTGGCTGCTCAGCGTGGTTTCCCGACTTGGGTAGAAGTGGACGCCAAGAAGAAAGAAGGCACCTTCAAGGCGCTGCCAGAGCGGAGTGATCTGTCAGCCGACATCAATGAGAACTTGATCGTCGAGCTGTACTCCAAGTAAGGGATAGATAACTAGGTGGGGTGTTCATCCATGCAGAACTCGGCTACAGAATTTCTGACTCCTCGTCACATTGATGTTGAGGAGCTCAGCCCGACCCGAGCGAAAATTACGCTTGAGCCTCTTGAGCGTGGTTTTGGTCATACTCTGGGCAATGCGCTTCGCCGTATCCTGCTGTCTTCAATGCCTGGCTGTGCTGTCGTCGAAGCCGAGATCGACGGCGTCCAGCACGAATACAGTACTGTTGAAGGCGTACAGGAAGATGTCATCGATATTCTGCTGAACCTGAAAGGTCTGGCAATTCGTATGGCAGGTCGTGATGAAGCGGTCTTGACCTTAAGCAAAAAGGGTGAGGGCGTGGTAACAGCTGCTGATATCCAGCCTGACCACGATGTCGAGATCCTGAATCCGGATCACGTCATTGCTCACCTCGGCGAAAAAGCTGATTTCAATATGAAGCTTAAGGTTTGTCGTGGTCGTGGTTATGAAACTGCTGATTCACGTCGTTCAGATGATGATGAGAGCCGCTCAATCGGACGTTTGCAGCTGGATGCCACCTATAGCCCGGTTCATCTCGTTTCCTACGTAGTAGAAAACGCGCGTGTTGAGCAGCGTACAAACCTCGACAAGCTCGTCATTGATCTTGAAACCGACGGGACGATTGAGCCAGACGAAGCGATTCGCCGTGCGGCTACTATCCTCCAGCAGCAGCTGGCGGTGTTTGTAGACCTGGAAGGCGACGCTGAACCTGAGCCGGAGCATAAGGAAGACGAAGTCGATCCTATTCTCCTGCGTCCCGTTGATGATCTCGAACTGACTGTACGCAGTGCAAACTGCCTTAAAGCAGAGAACATCTACTATATCGGTGACCTGATTCAGCGTACCGAAGTAGAGCTGCTCAAGACCCCGAATCTGGGTAAAAAGTCACTCACCGAGATCAAAGACGTGCTGGCATCTCGTGGTCTGAGTCTGGGCATGCGCCTGGACAACTGGCCGCCGGCAAGCCTCAAGAGCGACGACAAGGTTTCAGCTTAAGTGCCAGGCAACTGGTAAGGAATCAGAGTTATGCGTCACCGTAAAAGTGGACGAAAATTCAGCCGGACGAGTTCACATCGCACCGCGATGTTCCGTAATATGACTGCGTCCCTGGTTGAACATGAAATGATCAAGACCACTCTGCCCAAGGCGAAAGAACTTCGCCGTGTAGCAGAGCCCATGATCACCCTGGCTAAGGAAGACTCCGTAGCCAACCGCCGTTTGGCGTTTGACCGTCTTCGCAGCAAAGCAGCCGTAGGCAAGCTTTTCTCCGATCTGGGACCCCGTTTCAAGGATCGTCCTGGCGGTTATATCCGTATCCTGAAGTGTGGTTTCCGTAACGGTGACAATGCACCTATGGCATACGTACAGCTGGTTGATCGTCCTGCAGATGTTGCAGCTGACGAAGAGTAAATCAGCAAAAAAAACCGGGCTTTAAGCCCGGTTTTTTTATGCCTGAAATTCAGTGCCGATATGAATATCCTTGAGGGGCGCGCACTTAACCTTTTTCTGGTGTATCCTGCCTACCGAATGTTGCTCTGCCATGTGAACCCTGCTGGCAGCTTGTCTCCCAAAAAACGAAAAGATACAAGAGCATGACAATTACTTCATTCCATCCGCCACGCCGTACACTCATGGGCCCAGGCCCTTCCGATGTTAACCCGCGAATCACAGAAGCACTCTCCCGTCCGACGATCGGTCACCTGGATCCTGAATTTATCCGCATGATGGATGAACTTAAGGTACTGATTCAGTATGCGTTCAAAACGGAAAATCGCCTGACATTACCGATTTCAGCACCAGGGTCAGCGGGTATGGAAGCCTGCTTTGCAAACCTTGTAGACGAAGGTGACAAGGTTATTGTTTGCATCAATGGCGTGTTTGGCGGACGGATGAAGGAGAATGTCGAGCGTTTTGGTGGTGTACCCATCATCGTTGAATCTGAATGGGGGCGTGCGGTTGATCCGGCCAGCGTTGAGGACGCGCTGATTCAGCATCCGGATGCAGCCATTCTTGCCTTCGTCCATGCAGAGACATCAACCGGTGCATTATCCGATGCAGAAGCACTTTGCCGTTTGGCGAAAGCACATGACTGTTTGACGATTGTCGATAGTGTCACATCGTTGGGCGGTTGTGAGTTGAATATTGATCAATGGGGTATTGATGCTGTGTATTCCGGCTCACAGAAGTGTTTATCGTGCGTGCCGGGTTTGTCCCCAGTCAGCTTCAGCGACGCAGCCATCGCGAAGATTAACGGTAGGAAGAGCAAGGTAAAAAGCTGGTTCCTTGATATGAGCCTGATCATGGGTTACTGGGGAGGTGAGGGGAAGCGCGCCTACCACCATACAGCACCTGTGAATCAGTTGTACGCTCTGCATGAGGCTTTGTGCATTTTGCAGGAGGAAGGGCTGGAAAATGCCTGGGAGCGCCATGCGCTGCATCACCGTGCGCTAACAGCTGGCTTGGCTGCCATTGGTTTGGAGATGCTGGTTCCTGAAAAAGAACGTTTGGTTCAACTTAACGCCGTTGTCATACCTGATGGGGTCGATGATGCTGCAGTAAGAAACCAGCTTTTAAAGGACTATAACTTGGAAATTGGAGCAGGACTGGGCGCTTTTGCCGGTAAGGTCTGGCGCATTGGATTAATGGGCTATGCTGCGAACAAGTCCAATGTGTTGAGCTGTCTGTCTGCACTTGAAGCCGCATTGCTTAAGCAGGGATATAACTTTAAAGCCGGTGAGTCAATCAAGGCAGCGAATGCGATTTACGCATAAGGGCGTAATTCAGATATAAAATAAAAACCCGGCATGTAGCCGGGTTTTTATTTTGTCAGGCCACCGCTTTGGCCTTCTGAATAATGGGCTTAAGAAAATGACCGGTATGTGATGCAGAGATTGCAGCAACGTCTTCCGGGGTTCCCGTTGCAATGATTTCACCGCCGCCATCGCCCCCTTCCGGACCAAGGTCCACCAACCAGTCAGCGGTTTTGATAACATCCAGGTTATGCTCTATAACTACGACCGTGTTGCCGTGGTCGCGCAACCGGTGGAGTACCTGTAGCAATTGCTGGATATCATGAAAATGAAGTCCGGTGGTCGGCTCATCCAGGATATATAGCGTTTTGCCGGTATCCCGTTTGGACAGCTCTTTGGCAAGCTTAACCCGTTGCGCTTCACCGCCAGAGAGTGTTGTCGCATTCTGGCCCAACCGGATATACGACAACCCGACATCCATAAGTGTTTGCAGTTTACGCTTGAGTGCAGGAATAGCATCAAAGAACACCAGAGCATCCTCGACAGTCATATCCAGCACTTCATCAATGCTCTTACCCTTGTATTGGATATCCAGGGTTTCACGGTTATAACGTTTGCCCTTACAGACGTCGCAGGGGACGTAAATATCCGGCAGGAAGTGCATCTCAACCTTGATGACGCCATCGCCCTGACACGCTTCGCAGCGGCCTCCTTTAACATTAAAACTGAACCGACCCGGTTTGTAGCCCCGCGAGCGTGCTTCCTGGGTGCCGGCAAAAAGCTCCCGGATAGGCGTGAATATGCCCGTATAGGTGGCCGGGTTAGAGCGAGGTGTCCGGCCAATGGGGCTCTGGTCGATATCAATGCATTTATCGAAGTGATCTAAACCAGTGATTTTTTGATAAGGTGAAGAGGAGAGCGTCGTAGCCCCATTCAGGTGATGGGCGCAAATGGGATACAGCGTGCTGTTGATCAATGTCGATTTACCCGAGCCAGATACACCGGTAATACACGTCATCAGACCAACAGGGATCTCCAGGTTTACATTTTTCAGGTTGTTGCCCGTGCAGCCTGACAGGCTTAATAGTTTCTTTTTATCCACAGGATGCCGGTTGGCTGGAATCGCAATTTCCAGAACGCCCGAAAGATACTGGCCAGTCAGGGATTGGGGGGACGCAATAACGTCGTCCGGTGCCCCTTGTGCAATAACGCAACCGCCATGAACACCCGCACCGGGGCCAATATCGATTACATGATCTGCTGAGCGAATCGCGTCCTCATCATGTTCCACGACAATAACAGTATTACCGAGATCACGCAGACGGGTCAGGGTTTTCAATAGTCTGTCATTGTCACGCTGGTGAAGGCCGATAGACGGCTCATCCAGGATATACATGACGCCTACCAGACCTGCGCCAATCTGGCTGGCGAGTCGGATACGCTGGGCTTCACCACCGGACAGCGTTTCTGCACTGCGATCCAGTGTCAGGTAATTGAGGCCAACATTCACCAGAAAACTCAGACGATCGGAAATCTCCTTGAGTATTTTGGACGCAATTTCACCACGACGGCCCGGTAAACTCAGGTTCTGGAAGTAGGCAAGGGACTTTTCAACAGGCAGCCGTGTAATATCGGGCAGAGTGTTGTCTTCGATAAACACATTCCGTGCCTCTTCTCGCAGGCGGGTGCCTTTACACTTCGGGCAGGCCTGCGTAGCCAGGAATTTGGATAGCTCATCGCGAACGGATTGCGAATCTGTATCCCGGTAACGTCGTTCAAAATTAGGGATGATGCCTTCGAACCGATGCCGTTTGCGGTATATATCGCCACGATCATTGATGTAGCTGAAATCGATCTCTTCATGCCCTGAACCATGCAGAATGACTTCTTGATGTGCCGCAGAGAGTTCATCGAAGGGTGTATCAATATCGAAGCCGCAATGGGCAGCCAGAGATTTCAGCATGTGGAAATAGTAGACACTGCGGCGATCCCAGCCACGGATAGCGCCTTCCGCCAGGGTCAGTTCCGGATGCTGGATGATTCTGTCCGGATCAAAAAACTGCCGAACCCCCAGGCCGTCACACGTCGGACAGGCACCGGCTGGATTGTTGAAGGAAAACAACCTTGGCTCAAGTTCATTGAGGCTGTAGCCACACTCTGGGCAGGCATATTTTGCAGAGAAGACAATGTCGTCCTGGTCGCTATCCATGAAGCTGACTGAAACCAACCCATCAGTCAGACCCAGCGCGGTTTCAAAGGACTCTGCAATACGCAACTGCAGGTCAGCGCGCACTTTGAAACGGTCAACGACAACTTCAATCGTGTGTTTGCGTTTTTTGTCCAGACTCGGTGGCGTATCCAGATCGGTCACAATGCCGTCTATGCGGGCGCGAATAAAGCCCTGACTTTTCAGCTCACTGAAAATGTGCAGGTGTTCGCCTTTCCGGTCCCGTACAACCGGCGCAAGGATCATGACTTTTTCACCCTCTGGCAAGGCGAGCACCTGATCAACCATCTGGCTGACAGTTTGTGCTTCCAGTGGGTGATGGTGTCTGGGACAACGGGGAATACCGGTGCGGGCAAACAGAAGACGAAGATAGTCGTAAACTTCCGTAATCGTACCAACCGT
Organism: Kistimonas asteriae; assembly: GCF_018263925.1. Taxonomy (GTDB): domain Bacteria; phylum Pseudomonadota; class Gammaproteobacteria; order Pseudomonadales; family Endozoicomonadaceae; genus Kistimonas; species Kistimonas asteriae. The sequence goes on along the minus strand of NZ_JAEVHF010000011.1, from coordinate 148,224 downwards.
TGAACGCGGGTTATGGCTGGTGGATTTCTGTTCAATGGAGATTGCGGGTGACAAGCCTTCAATGTGATCCACATCCGGCTTTTCCATCATAGACAGAAACTGTCGTGCATAAGTCGACAGAGACTCCACATAGCGTCGCTGACCTTCCGCATAAAGGGTGTCAAACGCCAGTGAGGATTTCCCGGAACCGGACAGCCCAGTGATGACAATCAGTTTATCGCGGGGAATATCCAGATTGATATTCTTGAGATTGTGGGTTCTTGCACCACGGACAGTTATCTGGTCCACAAGCCAACTCCTTACAGAGAACCGGCTATTATAAAGAAGCGCTACAGTCAGGTCATGCAGGTTTTAATGTGGACTGCTTGCGAACAGTAATCCTATAGTGTTGAGAATGGGGAATAAACACGGACGACAACATGCGGCCAGGAGGCGTTAACCCTTCCAACCAGCGACCCAATCGCTCACATCAGACACAAACGACGAATTCACGATGGACTCGTTGGCGTCAAGGGCTTAGTCGTTTAATTAGCGTTCGAAATCCTATTACGTATTTAAGAGCAAGGTTTCGTGCAGGTAATACGCCGCGGAGATTGTCTGAGCGTACGATTAGATCTGAGCCCCTGGATCACTTTTTGGCAACAAGGCGAGTCAGTCCGGGTAAGTGGAAGAGTTCTATCAGCCTGGGGGCGTTAAATGAAGCCAGGGTTCGGAATCTGTTAGTCGCGATAGAGCTGATTAATGAAAACCGGTTTATGTCGCGTCCACTGTTAGCACTGCGCGATGTACTGGAAGCTGAGCTGCAAAGTCTGTTAACGGCCAATGAGCAAGATCAAGCGCACGAACCAGTGACGGATAAAAGATTGATCCGTGAAGTCAAAGGGCATCCTGTGAGCTTGAGGCGGCGCCTTGTTAAGGCAGGGTATCCCCCTAAAGACTTGAAACCGTTAATGAAAGGCAAAATCATAAGGGGGTTAAATCAAAAAAAGTGGCAGGCAGTAAAAGGAACCATTGAAAATCGATCGCTTGGCATGTTGGAGAGTCAGCAGACGCCTGCTGCTGAAATGCGTTCCTCAGTATCGACGGATAAGGATTTTTTTCCGGTCAGTTACCAGGGGGGCGGTGTTTCTTCATTGACCATAACTTCTGCAGACCATGCCGTGAATCTCTGGACATCCAGTTTGCGAAGTCGTGAGACCGGGCATGTGCTCTATCAGGGGGTTCGGCACGGCATTCATTCCGCCTATGGAATAGAAGGCGACGAACGAAAGGTCGCCAATCTACAGCGCGCGAAGGAATCATTACTGGCTGCGCTTAGTCTCCGCCCTGAATTGTTGCAGCAGGCTTTTGCTCATCCTGAAAAGTCAGTACACCTCGATTTGGTATCTACATCGTTGGTGACGCCTGACTTGATACGATCTGGGTTGGATAATGAAAGGAGAATGCTGGCTGATCAGACTGAAGCCTTCAGTCAGCTGACGGGGAAACAGCCAATAATACTGGATATTATGGGGCCGGATGGAACCCCTCAGGTGATCAGACTGACAACACGGATGTTGTGTTTCAATTTTGGCGTTAATTATTTCGCTATTGGTCCTTCAGTGCCTGATGCGTTGGTCGGATGGGACGTATCAGATGCTATGAACCGAACAAGCCTTGAGAGGTTGATTGGTAACCCTGAAGAGAAAACGGATATCCCCGGAGGATGGGTCATGGAGTATATCAATAATCAGGCGGCCAAACTTGAGGCACTGGAAGGCAGGCTCTCAATGGCGACTTCTCAGGAGTTTGAGGTTATTTCAGGTCGCATTGCTGCCTTACGGAGAGAGTTCAGGGTCGTCAGGCAGCTTGAGCGGCAGATCAGAACGATATTTCAGAAAGAACTGCATCATAAAGATCGTGGAGAAGCCTATAAAATGCCTTCCCGTATCCTGCTGCTCACCCATCTTCTAAAGGGGATTCCGTTGTCGAACTGCAAGAGTGGTAAAGACCGTACGGGAATGCTGGATGCGGAGGTGAAGTTTCTGGCTGCACGTTGTGAGCTGCGTGGTGACGTCCCTGAACCGGGTGCCCCGCTGACACCCGAAGAGCAGGAATTGTGGCATTCCATACTGCTTAATAGCGGGAACCTGGAGATCCAGGAATATAATACCGGCTTGCAGGGATATAAAACTGAGGATATCAAATCCATCGATCAGCGCATTGATGATGAAACTGTCCGGCGTGAGGTGCGGGGGGCTTCGGGCGCAGCTGCTTCATAACACTGTACTTGCTATAAGGTGTCTTCCAACTGATACAATGCTGCTGTTTCGCCGACTAAAGAATGATAAGTAGCTTGTATGAATCAACTGGAAGTAAGAGCCTCGCTGTCATTATCCGCTGTGTTCGCCCTGCGCATGCTGGGGTTGTTCATGTTGCTTCCGGTATTGGCTGTTTATGCCGATACGATTGAGGGCAGCACGCCCGCATTAATCGGACTGGCGATTGGCGCCTATGGTATTACCCAGGCGCTGTTACAAATTCCTGCCGGATTGTTATCAGACCGGATCGGTAGAAAACCCGTTATCCTCATCGGGCTGGCCATCTTCTTTCTGGGCAGCCTGTTGGCGGCATTTTCTGATTCCATAGTTGGCATTATTGCGGGACGTTTCCTTCAGGGGGCGGGAGCGGTCGCAGCAGCGATTACTGCACTATTGTCTGATCTCACCCGTGAACAGAATCGGACCAAGGCCATGGCCATGGTTGGCATGAGTATTGGTGTCTCATTTTGTGTGGCGATGGTGCTGGGGCCGCTGATTACACGACTGACAGGCATAGATGGGCTGTTTATGGTCACGGCTGTTGCTGCCCTGGCCGCGATGGTGATTGTTGCATGGGGAGTTCCGACTCCCGCCATTCAGAAGTTTAATCGTGAAACCGCCACCATTACCGGGCAACTCAGCGCCACGTTGAAAGATCAGCAATTGCTCCGTTTAGATGTCGGGATTTTCATCCTTCATTTTGTTCTGATGGGGCTATTCATTACTGTCCCGCTGGATCTGCAGAACCTTGCAGGCTTGCCGCGTGAACAACACTGGTGGGTCTATCTGTTGACGATGGTTCTGTCGTTTGTTGCGATGGTGCCGCTCATTGTGATCGGCGAACGGAAGCAGTGCCTGAAACAAGTGATGGTCGGGGCGGTTGCATTATTATTGGTTGCCCAGATTGTTGCCTGGTCAGAGAGAGACAGTTTGATCGGCTTGATCATTAGTGTTTTCCTCTTTTTTGCCGCCTTTAACTTCCTTGAAGCCACATTGCCATCTTTGGTGAGCCGTCAGGCACCGGCGGGAAATCGTGGTACGGCAATGGGCGCCTATTCGACCTGCCAGTTTCTGGGTGCAGGTTTGGGTGGGGCACTGAGTGGGGTTGCCTATCAGTCTTACGGACATCTTGGTGTGCTGGTGGTGTGTGGTTCCGCGACAGCCATTTGGTGGTTGTTGGTGATGACCATGCGTCAGCCTCGCTATGTCACCAGCCTGGTCATGGATTTATTTCCTGTTGTACCCACCGAAGCCGTCCGTGTCCATGAACAGATCGCTTCTGTCTCAGGGGTAAAGGAAGTGACCGTCATCGTGGAAGAACAAACCGCCTATTTGAAGGTCGATAAACGACACCTTGACCAGCAACGCCTGCGGCACTTTGGAGAGTGGTGATTGCTTGCACAAAGGTGTGGATAGATGGATAAACCCCCCTTTTTTGAGCAACATCATGCACTGAGAAGAATGGCACCCCGGAGACTGATTCGCGTCAACATGATCCGGTGACGATCATCATAGACTGCGCCAATATTGAGATTAAATCAGGGTTGTTTTGGCGTGAAACGGCTTTTTTCCTCAGATTTTTCGGCAGCCGCCCAAACTCTGGCTGCCGCTTTTCTGCATTATGAGTTATTCGCTGAATATGGACAGGCTATCCCTGATCTGAGGGCGTCTCTGGAGCAGGATTTTCTCCATTATCTTAAGGCATTACCGGAAACCGCGGAGATCTATGCAGATTCTGATGCGGTCTGTGGTGTCGCTGTCTGGCTGCCACCCTCGGTATCTCCCATGCTGCCTCAGCTGACCTTTATGCACACCTATGCGTTAGAGGAGCAGTACCGTAGTCGGATGCAGGCTTTTTCCCTGTTCTGTCAGGCTGTGCGTTTCCATCATATGCCCTGGCCACATTGGTATCTTAACCTTCTTGCTGTCCATCCTGACGCGCAAGGACGCGGTATTGGCAAACAGTTGTTAAGTGAAAAACTGCAGGATCTGGATCGACGGCAGCAGCCTTGTTATCTGGAGACGCAACGAGAGCGAAACACGCATTTGTACCAGTCAATGGGGTTCCGTGTGGTCGAGCACTGTTTTACACCGGGAGGGAAACTGCCGTTCTGGGGAATGCTCCGTACACCGGGTCTGGTAGTATAAAAACACTGCCTGCTGACAAATAACCTCTAAAAATGGTTATTTTTGTTTGTCTTGAATGCAATCTGTTTGATTTTTATCAAAGATGAACAGCGGGCTTGCTCGTCATAATCCGCGCAATTTATTTCCTTCTACACGTGGCGTTTAACCGATCGGTCAAAAGGACAGGTTGGTTGAAACCATTGCATGCGTTCCTGTGCGGAGAAAATCATGTTTAAGCGCTGGCAGTCGATCTGGAGCCTGGTTCTGGGCAGTTGTATGGCCGTGTTGATCGCAGGCTGCAGCGACAGCAATGAAACGGCTGCGGATGGTCAGGAAAAGGGGACGGACCCGGTGCGTGTCGCCTATGTGTTGAATGGTGCACTGGGTGATCAGTCGTTCTATGACTCCGGTCAGGCAGGTATCAATCGTCTGGTAGCGGATTACGGCATTGAGACCATCACGATTGAAAATAACTTTGACGCAGCCAAATACCCCCAGTCACTGGAATCTGCCGTTAAATGGCGTGCGGATGTTATTTATGTGATTTCTTATGGCTACGAAGAACTGGTGCGCCAGTATGCGGATCGTTATCCGGATATCACCTTTGTCAACATTGATACCGTCGTAGAAAACAGCAATAGCACGATTACCAGCATCAATTTCTCTGAGGAAGAAGGTTCTTTCATGGCAGGTGTTGCTGCGGCCTTGATGACGTCAGATCCGTCCATTAAGGGGATTAACGAAGAGAAAAAAGTCGGTACGGTCAGCGGCATGAATGATATGGTCGTCAACGCCTTCCTGCATGGCTTTCGTCAGGGTGTGGCCTACATTGATGACACCATTGAATACAAGAATATCTATGTAGGCAGCTGGTCTGATCCTGTGAAGGGCAAGCAGGCGACCAAGCAACTCTATTCACAGGGCGTTGATGTCGTGTTTCAGGTGGCGGCTCTGACCGGTACCGGTGTGCTGGAAGCCGCGGCTGAAAGTGGCCGGTATGCGATCGGTGTCGACTCCAACCAGAATGGTATCAAGCCGGGCCACATTCCCACCTCCATGCTGAAAAATGTGGGTAACGCGATCTATGACACATTTGCTGCTATGGAAAACGGTTCTTTTGAAAAAGGCGCTGTCATTCATTCCGGTCTGGCACAGGATGGTGTGGGTCTGGCCATTGATGAACACAGTCGTGCGATCCTGCCAGCGGCCATGCTGGAGCAGCTGGATGAGATCAAGGCAAAAGTTGTTGCCGGCGACATTACAGTAGAGCCTTACAAGGGCGCCTGATTGCTTTCACCTATGGCCTCCCTCTGCGGAGGCCGCTGTTATACCCGATCTGTCAGGAGCCCCTGATGTCTGATCCCCTTATTGAACTGAAACACCTGGTCAAGGTGTATCCGCCAGCGACGCTGGCGTTGAATGATGTCTCCGTGACAATCAATGCCGGTGAAATCCATTCCGTCATCGGCGAGAACGGTGCCGGCAAATCCACGTTGATGAAAGTCCTTTACGGCATAAACAGCATCAACGGGGGGGGAATGTGGTACTGCGGCCAGCAGGTCGCTTTTCGCAATCCCATGGAAGCGGTTGCTGCAGGTATTGGTATGGTTCATCAGGAATTCATGCTGGTGCCGTCCTACAGCATTTATGAAAACGTCGTGCTGGGGATGGAATCGGTCAAGCACTCTGGCCGTTGGTCTGCCGGTATTCTTAATCGACAGAAGGATAGGGACGCAGTCCAGGCCATCGCTGACCAGTATGCACTGAATCTGCGTGTGACTGATAAGGTGGAAGACCTGTCCGTTGCCGCTCAGCAGAAAGTGGAAATTCTGAAACTGCTTTATCGGGATGTGGACGTCCTGATCATGGATGAGCCCACCGCTGTCCTCACACCACAGGAAATTCGGCAGTTGTTCGAGCGGCTCAAGACCCTGCGGGATCATGGTAAAACTGTCGTGTTCATCAGTCACAAGCTCGACGAGGTACTGGCGCTTTCCGATACGATCACGGTCATGCGCAAGGGGCAGCATATTCGGACTTTCCGAAACACACCGGGTCTGACCAAGGCTGACCTGGCCCGTGCCATGGTTGGGCGTGACGTGGTCTTTGCGATCGACAAAGCACCGGCAGCACCCGGTGATGTTGTCTTTGAAATGGAGCTGGTGGAAGCGCGGGACTCGCAGGAAAAATTACGTCTCCATGAGATCAGCCTGCAGGTTCATGCCGGTGAAATCGTCGGGTTAGCGGGTGTAGAAGGCAATGGTCAGTTTGAGCTGGTTCAGGCGATGACGGGGCAGGCGACGGTTGCTGCCGGCCGTATTTACCTGTCAGGTCAGGATATTACGGATTGGGATATTCGTTCTCGCCGTCGTTTGATGTCGTACGTACCGCAGGATCGCAAAATATCTGGCAGCTCGCTGAAATCCAGCCTTATTGATAATGCGGTAATGACCCATCACTACAGCAATCCCTCACTCGGTAATGGCATGAAGGGATTACTGTCACGGAGCCGGTGTCGTGAATTTACTCAACAACTGATGCAGCACTTTGGTGTCGTGGCTGCTGGGCCAGAGACGGCGATTGGTGATCTTTCCGGCGGTAACCAGCAGAAGGTCATCGTCGGGCGGGAGTTTGAATTAGATAACCACTTCATCATTCTTGATCAGCCAACGCGCGGACTGGATGTGGGGTCCATTGAATACATTCAGCAACGCATAGTGGAAAAGCGGGATGCGGGTGCAGGCTGCTTCCTGATTTCTGCTGACCTGGATGAGTTGTTCAGCCTGAGTGACCGGATACTGGTTATTTACGAAGGCAGTATTGTGGCGGATCTCAACCCGGCTGACGTCACGCGGGAGCAGGTTGGGGAGTACATGTTGGGCTCCAGGGAGAAAGCCGCATGAAAAAAGACCTGTTAATCGCCCTGGCCGGTGTGCTCTGCGCCTTCCTGGCAGGTATGGCCATTCTGGCGGCACAGGGTTATCACGCGCCGCGAGGATTCATGGCGCTGATTGAATACAGCCTGATGTCGGACATGTCGTTTGGAGGCACCCTGCAACGGGCTGCACCGCTGATTCTGACCGGATTGTCGGCCACTGTCGCCTTTGGTAGCAACGCCGTCAACCTGGGGCAGCTGGGGCAGGTGCTGATGGGCGCCATGGCGGTGACCACGGTCGGATTAGTTGTGGATCTGCCTGCGCCATTGATGCTGCCGTTGTTGTTAGCGACAGCTGCGATCGCTGGTGGGCTGTGGTGTGGAATCGCGGCCTGGCTGCGCAATCGCTTTAACATGAATGAGTTTATCTCAACCCTAATGCTCAACTTTCTGGCGGAGTACTTCACCCTGTGGATGGTGCGCGGCCCCGTCAAAATGACCAATGCCAATACCCCGATGTCGCCGCCGATTGCTGACGGTGGTCATCTACCGGCGCTGGGCAGTATCAGCAGTTCGATTCTTGTCGCACTGGTCGCTCTGGGAGGTATGTATATCCTTTGGAACCGGTCACGTGTCGGGTATGAAATGCGGATGATGGGATTGAACCCGGTCTTTACCCGGATCGGTGGTTGCCATAATCGGGAGAATTTCACCCGCGCTATGATGATTTCCGGTGCATTGGCCGGTCTTGCGGGCGGGCTGTTGATTATGGGGGGCATCCAGCATCAGTTCCTGATCGGTATTGGAGGCACTTATGGGTGGGATGGCGTCATGCTGGCGATTATCGCCAACTGTCAGGTACTGGCGACATCATTGTATGCGTTGTTGTTTGCTGTCCTTCAAAATGGTGCGCTGGGTATGGAGCTGGAAACCCGGGTGCCGTCTGAGTTCATTATGGTATTTCAGGCCATTATCGTTTTGTTTGTTGTTGCGTCGCGGGAAGTTTCAAGGCGGTTAGTGAACCTGTTGATCGCCCGTCGTGTCGCCAGTGATGTGCTGGCCACTACCCGGCAGCCGGCTGAGGAGAGGGTTCATGGATCTGTTTCTTGAGTTGTTCCGCGCAACCCTGCCTGCCGCGGTGCCTATTTTGCTGGCGGCACTGGGTGGTTTGTATACCCATCACGCCAATGTTTTCAATATCGCCATGGAAGGGATGATGTTGATTGGTGCTTTTTGTGCCGTAGCAGGGAGTTACGTGACGGGTTCCTGGATGGGCGGTTTGTTGTTCGGTATGACCGGCGGCTTGCTGGCAGCGTCCGTGACAGCCTTTTTTGCCGTGAAGATGAAAACGGATGAGTTTGTCACCGGTATCGCCATGAACCTGTTGGCAGCAGGCGGCACAACCTACCTTCTACGACAGCTGTTTCATGTGAAAGGGGCATTTGTGTCTCCGCGTATTGAGGGTTTGCCTGTCTGGAATATCCCATTGGTGCAGGATATTCCCGTTATTGGCGATATTGTGAGCGGTCACCCCTTTCTGTTGTATGTGACGTTTGTCGTGGTTTTCCTGGTGCATTTCCACCTGTTCCATACGCGTTTCGGTCTACGGCTGCGGGCGGCGGGTGAAGAAAGCCGGTCTGTCGATGCCGTGGGTATCAGTTCCGACCGGCTCAAGATCCAGTCGTTGTTATTGTCCGGGGCACTGTGTGGCTTGGCGGGTGTGTTCCTGTCACTGGGGTATGTCCGCCTGTTTGCCGAAGATATGTCGAACGGACGGGGCTGGATATCTCTGGCTGTGATCATCCTGACCCGTGGACGTCCCATCGGTATCCTGGCCATATCCCTGCTGTTCGGCTTTACGGATGGTCTCGGATTCGCGTTGCAGGATTCCATCATTCCGTCTGAATTTACCCAGATGGTGCCGTATATCGTGACCTTGCTGGCGTTGTACTGGTATTCCCGGGAAAAACAGAAACGTAACGGAAAACAAGTAAATGCTGGTCATCAGGCCGGTATGGATAAAGAGGCAGTTGCAGTATGAAAGCCTGGGAACAAGATCGGGAAATTCGTCTCAATGCGGTACCTAAGCCGTTTGAGGAAAAGCCTTCTGACTGGTCGTTTGTGGACGGCATCCTGAAGGCGCGCCGCAACATGATGGCCAAGTTCTGGAAAAGTGAAGTGCCCGGCTCCAATGCGCCGGAAATCCCCTTCATGGAAATGATCCAGGCCTGGCACAACCGGGGCTACGATGTCAGTGAAGCGGAACAATGGCTCTCTATCGGCCGTGACGCCCGTGAGCAGGATGATCACGGTACCATGGAAGTGCTGGGGGCGAGAATTCAGCAGGCTCTTGCTAATGCCCCTAAGGATGAAAGCAGTGTGTATTGGCAATATCAGACACCGGCAACCCTTGAAGCGATTCGTTCTGCCTGCCCGGCTGTGGATAAGCAGGATGGTGATACGGCTGGTGATTGCCTGAATGAAAAGGTTTATGGTGGCTGGCTGGGACAGATTGCCGGTGGCGCTTATGGCACAGCGCTTGAAGGCTTTTCAGGGGAACAGTTGAATGCATTCTATGGGGATCGGTTAAACGGCTATGTCCGGGAACCGGAAACCATGAATGATGATGTGACCTATGAGCTGTGTGTCCTGGAAGCGGCACGGAAGAATGCGGATTTTTCCAGCCAGGATATCGCGGAAGAGTGGTTGCGTTATATTCCCTATGGCTGGTCGGCTGAGCATTTTGCCCTGGAGAACCTGCGTCGTGGCATCATGCCTCCCCTGTCAGGAACATATCTGAATTTCTATTCCGAGTGGATTGGGGCGCAGATGCGCACCATGGTTCACGGTATGCTTGCGCCCGGTAAGCCCTGGCGTGCAGCTGAGCTGGCGTATCGCGATAGTGTGATCTCCCATGAGAAAAACGGTGTCTATGGCGGTATTCATGCGGCGGTTCTGACATCGCTGGCGTTCATCATGGATGATGCACGCGCCATTGTGCAGGCCTCCCGTGGCTATATTCCCGATAGCACGTTATTTGCGCGTCTGTTTGACCGGACCATCGAACTGGCTGAGCAATATGGTGATCACCGGGAAGTCTGGCAATCTATGAAGCAGAATGAGCTGCGGACCTACAACTGGATTCACACGTTCCCCAATATGGTGGCGGTTGTGCTTTCGCTGTGGTTCTGCGGCAACGACTTTACCTGTGCCATGCGGATTCTGGGGGATTGTGGTGAAGATGTGGATTGCAATGCCGGTGAAGTGGGAACAGTGCTGGGTGTCATGAACCCGGCCTGTGTGACGCCGGAGTGGGCTGATCCATTGGCGGATCAGCTAGAAACCTACGTGCCAGGTTATGAGAAAGTCCGGATTTCTGAATTGGCGCGTCAGACGGTTTCGTTGATTGTCTGACCTTTCATTCGCTCTTTTAAATGCCGTGCAACAGAGTGTTTCACGGCATTTTTTTCATCGGATCGAAACGTCAGGGATACTGCTCTTCACATTGGCAAACAGAGCGAGCGCCATACACGATGGTCCACCAATGCCCTGTCCAGTTGCCATCTTCTGCATTACAGCGTGAAGGGCATTTAGCCTCAGCATCCGGATCACTCCAGATCGGCGCGGTATTGGTTGTGATAAAGACATCCAGGGGGGTGCACTGACACACAGAATGCTTGCCGTAGACGATCGTCCACCACTGGCCATTCCACTTACCGTGTTCTGCGCCACAGCGACCGGGGCACTCGGATAGCGCGTGCGTATTGCTCCAGATAGGATCTTTGTTTTTGGTGACAAAGGTCTCTGATCCGCCCCCCCCGGGAGACGGGTTTGGCGCAGGCTTTGGCGATGGTGTTGGCACTGGTGCCGGTACAGGGGCTGGATACGGTGTAGGCACGGGAGCCGGCACAGGCTTTGGAGAAGGTGTCGGTTTGGGGGCTGGAACCGGTGGCGGCGCTGGAGCAGGTGCTGGAACAGGTGCTGGAACTGGCCCAGGTGTTGGCGTTGGTGATGGTGTAGGCGCTGGAGCCGGGGCTGGAGCAGGTGGTGCTGTGGCAATGACGATATCTCCCGCCGTGGCTATGGGGGGCAGGTTTGACTGCGGTACAGGCAGACTGGAAACATCCGTAATACAATTATTAGCGCCACAATCATTCCAGCGAATGGCACCATCAACAAGATTACCGTGTAGAGTAAAGACCTGCTGCTCAGCTTTATCCGGAAAAACGTCCTTTCTGATATAAACATTGATTCTGAATTCCGTAGGCCCGGTTCGGATGGCTTCCAGGCGCTCCACGACCTTCATATTTTTGCTACTGTAGACTCGGCTCAGGTTGGAGGGCAATGTCCGGCGGGTGGAGACATGCGCTTCTACGGCCTGCCTGACCTCATAGGCCAGCTGGCTGGCCTCCATGACCTTTGCTCGTGTGGTGTATTTCTGGTAGGTGGTGACAGCAAACGCCGAGACCACGCCCATAACGAAGAGCACGATCATGGCTTCGACAAGACTGATCCCCTGGATTGAATGCTGTCCTTTATTCACGCTGGTACTGGCTTCTGATGCTATTTATGGCCTGTGCCATAAAAGACTGCTCCTAATATGTTGAGTTTAGGCGTATTTAAGGTGCTGGAATCCTTGAGGGAAACCGGGAAATGTGAAAGATTCAATAAAATCAAAAGGTTATAAGTTTTAGCGATTGTTTTTTTTGTAACTCATTGTTTTTAAATATATTTATTTTTTCATAGGGCGGGACGGTGAACCCGTATCGGGATAATGGGTCAGATAAGTAGGGCTAAACGGGTAATACTATGATTTCCCAATTGGCAAATGCGCTGAGTCTGGGATAATAAACAGTTACCCTATGACTCTGGGTGGACGATGGCATGGGTTCACGGGCTGTGGCAGGTCAGGTACGAGGTGTCGGCGTTTTGACGATCCGGGGTAGACTGAAGTGAATGGTCTGGCCCAGAGAACTGGTTATTGATTCTTGAATGGTGGGAGAGTTACATGGCTCGTGGTGTTAACAAGGTTATCCTGATAGGCAATCTCGGTGGCGATCCGGAAGTCCGCTACACGCCCAATGGCAGTGCGGTCTGCAACCTGAGTCTGGCGACCAGTGAATCCTGGAAGGATCGCCAGACCGGCCAGCCGGTCGAGCGGACCGAGTGGCACCGGATTGTGGTATTTGGCAAGCTGGCGGAGATTGCGGGACAATTCCTGCGCAAAGGCTCCAAAGTGTATATCGAAGGCAAGCTGCAGACCCGCAAGTGGCAGGATCAGCAGGGCCAGGATCGCTATACCACCGAAATCGTGGTGGATATCAATGGTCAGCTGCAGATGCTGGATGGCCGTCAGGACGGCATGGGCGGTGGTGATTACCAGCAGCAGAGTGCGCCTCGTCAACAGCAGCAGTCTTATCAGCCGCAGCAACAGCAGCCCAAACAGCAGCAGGGTGGCTTTGGTGGCCAGTCCCAGCAGCAGGCGGCGCCGCAACAGGCTCCCCAGGCGCAGCCGCAATCAGCGCCGGCTGGTGGCTTTGATGATTTTGATGATGATATCCCGTTCTAAACGGCTATCGAATCACCGGTTTTTAATAACCGGATGAGAAAAGGGCTTCGGCCCTTTTTTTTGTGTCATGGCATCCATGGTGCGGTTTCCCGTTACGGGTTATTGCTGACAGGGGATTGGCAGGGCATTGATATAAGTCAACAGTCTGCGTTCAAGGTTTTTTTAAACTTTAAACTCTCTTTTGTCTTCTGAATTCCCCATATTTTTATGAACAGCATCGAACCTTCCTACTTTGAGGCGCGTTCGCCTCTCGCCATGGCCGAGCTGGCGCAAAACGTCGCGATTGGCAAGGCTGAGAAAGCGTTATACAAAACCTTTGTCCTGGCGATCATGGCTGGTGTATTTATCTCCCTGGCCGGTATGTTTTATACCATCGTTTCCACCGGTTCTCATGGTCCTAATGCGCTGCCTTACGGCATCTCAAAGCTGATTGGCGGTATCTCATTCAGCATGGGGCTGATGCTGGTAGTCATGTGCGGCGCTGAGCTGTTTACCAGCAGCACCATGATCTCCATTCCCTGCGCATCCGGCCGGGTGCCGTTTTCTGCCATGGTCCGCAACTGGTGTGTGGTTTATCTTGGCAACTTTGTGGGTTCCATTGTGATGGTGTCGATGATCATCTACACCGGCCAGTGGCTGGGAGCCCATGGGCAGGTGGGTGCGTCTGCCATGTACATTGCTGATGCCAAGATGGGACATAGCTTCGGTCAGGCGCTGGTGCTGGGCATTATGTGTAATATCATGGTGTGTCTGAGTGTCTGGATGAGCTACAGCGCCCGCAGTGCCAGTGGCAAGATGCTGGCCATGATCCTGCCGGTGGCTGCTTTTATTGCAGCAGGCTTTGAGCACTCTATCGCCAATATGTATCTGCTGCCGATGGGCTGGATGGTGCATAACCTAGGTGATGCGGCGTTCTGGCAGGGCCTGGGTATGACACCGGCTGACTTCCCGCATATCACGCTGCATAACATGATTTTTAACAACATCATTCCTGCCACCATCGGCAATATTATTGGCGGCGGTATCCTGGTGGGTTTGAGCAACTGGTTTGTGTTCCTCAAAAAACACTGAGTTTGATTCGTTGCGTTGATGCTGTTTGGAAACCGGCGATGACAGCCGGTTTCTTTTTATTCATTCCGTCTGTTAATACATGTATTTCTCGTAATCACAGGATGTGATTTGTCTACTGGCGTGGCTGCCCGTTACACTGATTTTTCACGAAAAAGAAAAATAAAACAGGAGTACGGGTATGCATGGCCTGATGATGGACCAGCCGTTATTGATCAGCATGATCATGAAGTATGCCGAGCAGGCGTTTCCGGAATCGGAAGTGGTGTCGGTTACCCATGATCACCCTGAGCACCGCTATACCTATCGTGATGCGTTCCGACGATCCCGCAAGCTGGCCAATGCCCTTGATCGTCTGGGCATGCGGCAGGGAGATCGCATAGCCACACTGGCGTGGAACGATTTCCGCCATTTTGAGCTTTATTACGGTGTCTCCTGTTCTGGGGCCGTGTTACATACCATTAATCCCCGGCTCTTTACGGATCAACTGGCTTATATCATTAACCATGCGGAGGACCGTTGGGTATTTACAGACCCACTGTTTATCCCCTTGCTGGAAGGTTTGCAGGAACAGTTAACCGGCGTGGAAGGTTTTGTGGTTCTGACCGATCAGGCGCAGATGCCAGACACCACACTGAAGAATGCCATCAGTTATGAAGCACTGATCAGTGATGAATCGGATGCGTACGAATGGCCGGTATTGGATGAACAGACAGCCAGTTCACTCTGCTACACCTCGGGCACGACAGGCCATCCCAAAGGCGTGCTTTACAGTCATCGTTCTACCGTGATTCACGCTATCACGGCGGTGATGCCCTCGGTGGTGGGGTTGTCTGACCGTGATGTAGTGATGCCGGTGGTGCCCATGTTTCATGTTAATGCCTGGGGCCTGCCCTATACCGCGCCTCTGGCGGGTGCAAGACTGGTATTACCTGGGCCTAAGATGGGGGATGGTGCAGCCTTGCATCAGCTGATTACCCAGGAACAGGTTTCCCTGGCCCTGGGGGTTCCGACTGTCTGGCTGGCGTTACTGAATTTCCTCAAAGACAGTGGAAAGGGCTTGGACAGCCTGAGCCGGGTCATTGTCGGTGGCGCAGCCTGCCCGCAAAGTATTATGGATAGGTTGCGTGAATACGGTGTGGATACTCATCATGCCTGGGGGATGACGGAGATGAGTCCCATTGGCACCTTGAATAATCTCAAGGCCAGCTTGTCAGCGTTGGCTCAGGACACCAAGGACGCATTACGCCTGTCACAGGGACGCGCCATCTTTGGGGTAGAGATGAAAATCGTCAGCGATACCGGTGAGCGTTTGCCGCATGATGGCGTTGCCGTCGGGGATCTCTATGTTCGTGGTCCGGGGGTGTGCCAAGCCTATTATCAACGGGAAGCAGAAACCCACCACACCCATGATAGTCAGGGTTGGTTTGCTACTGGAGATGTGGCTGCCATTGATAGTGAAGGTTATTTGCACATTACTGATCGGAGTAAGGATGTCATAAAATCCGGTGGTGAATGGATCAGTTCCATCGAACTGGAAAACCTGGCCATGAGTCACCCCGGTGTGGCTGAAGCCGCGGTTATCGCCGTGCCTCATGAAAAGTGGAATGAGCGTCCCTTGTTGATCGTGGTGAAACAGGCAGGGGAGTCACTCGACCAGGCAAGTCTGCTGGCCTGGTATGAAGGCAAGGTGGCACAGTGGTGGATACCGGACGAGGTAATATTCGTCCAGGAATTACCCCATACCGCCACCGGTAAAGTGAAAAAGCTGGCGTTGAGGGAACAGTTCGTCAGCACCTGATAAACGGATAACCGCACAGGCTGTGGATGGTCATCCGGTAACGGCCTGTGTGGCATCCTGTTTGGCACGAGTGACCGGCATCGACTAGGCTGACTGGATTTCATCAGTCAGCACTGACAGGCGTATGGATTCCTTAATCTATGTGGTCGTCGATCCGGAACAAGATCATTCTGTTTACCATTGTCCCGATTACCCTGCTCTATGGATTGATTAGCGGCCTTCACATCTACCACACATTCATTCTTTCCCGTCATGATTTAGAAGAGATTCTGTTTGATGAGGCTCGATACTACGCAGAATCGATTGATACCCAGTTACGTCAGATTCAACTGCAGGGCGTTTCCCTGAATCGCTATCTCCGTTATGCCACCTTACCTGGCGCCAAATATGGGGTGCTGCCAATCGTTAAGGAGATACTGGAAGAAAACCCCTTGATATACGGGATCGTGATGAATGATCCGGATAGGCATGATGAACCGTTACTTTACCAGCTTGTGGATAACCAGCTTGTGACCAACCGGATGATTGATACATGGCAGTTTCCGGAGACGTATCCCTATCGCAGCAGCTGGAGTCATCCGATTGATATCCCGTTTTCTACACAAAAGGTCATATTCCACCATCAGCCACTGGAGCAGGGAGGAGGTATAGGCCTGCTGGTGAGGGTTTCCGACCTGGTCAATTTGTTAAAAGAGGATAATCCCAGAAAACTGAAATTTGTCCTTGTTGACCGGCAGGGAAATTTCATTCATTCCGATATTCGCTCCACGATTGTTGATCGAACGTTTCTGGATACAGCACGAAGGCTCGGGGCACCAGCGCTTGAAGCACTGATTAATGGCCCCTTGCGTGATGGTCAGGAGGCGCACACGACGGACAAGTATAAGCACTGGCGAGTCTGGTATTTCTCCAGTCCTGTACCGGTATCCGGGTGGGCACTGGTGGTCAAGATACGGGAAACGGCTGCACTGGCTGAGCATATACGCTATGCGATTGTGAGTGCCGTTTTGATGATTCTGTCATTGGTTGTCATCAGTTGCTGTATCTGCAAGGTGTCCAGCACGATCACCCGTCCGTTGGCGCGTCTTCGCCAGGCTGTTCGGCGTTTGGGCGATGGCGTCTGGCTGATGGATACCGACAGTTATGCGGATGATGAAACGGGCCACCTGGCCAGAACCCTGTCGACCATGGGCAGACGGCTGGAAGATCGGGAAGAGAGCCTTCGTCAACTGCGGGCCAGCAATATCAGCCGTATTGCTGAGCGGTTACGGGGCAAGTATGTCTATTTTGTCTTTGATGCCACGGGCCGTATGACGTATGTCAGTCCATCCATATCAGAGATTCTGGGATATACGCCGACGGAGTTTCTGGCGCGTCAGGCGGAACTGTTTCAGGCATATGCGCTGGATGCAGACGGCAAGTGCGTCATGAATGATGTTCTTTTGGGCCGGGCGATGGATCGATTCATGCAGCTGGACATGCCACACAGGGACGGCACTTTGCGCACGATGGAGGTCATTGGTGTGCCGGTGATTGAGCCGGACAAGCGTATTTCCGGGATGGAAGGCATGGCCCATGACATTACTAATATTGTCAGTGATTCCCGGCGCTTTCGCAGCTTACTGGAGTCAGCGCCAGATGCGATGGTGATTGCCACGGATGCCGGTGACATCACTATGGCCAATGCCCGGGCTGAAGAGTTGTTCGGTTATGACCGAAAGGCGTTGCTGGGGCATTCGCTGGCGATTTTGGGAACCTCAGAGGAGGGCGGCAATATTGCGGAGCTGGTTTACCGGGCTGTAAGCAATGAGCCAGTCGCTGGATTTGAAACGACCCTGCAAACCCGGCAGGGAATGAGCTTCCCGGCCGACATTACCTGTAATCGACTGGATATTGATGACGAGCGTCTGGTTTCCATTGCTGTCAGGGATAGCACAGAGCGAAAAACAACCGAAGCTGCGTTACGGCAGGCCCGTGATGATGCGCAGGTAGCAGACCATGCCAAAAGCGTATTCCTTTCAAACATGAGTCATGAGTTGCGCACACCGTTGAATGGGGTGCTGGGATATACCCAGATCCTGCTGAAAAAAACACCCCTGACACAACAGCAGCGCGAGAGTTTACTGGCCATAGAGAGTAGCGGCCAGCATCTGCTGACCATGATCAACGACATCCTGGATTTGTCCAAAATGGAGGCCAATGGTGTCAAGGTACGTATGGTGCCGGTAGAGCTTCAGAAGCTGGTTGAAAGTGTCAAGCGTATCGTCGGACAGCGTGCTGAATCGAAAGGGCTGGATCTTAGGGTTGTGGTGGATAGTGGTTTACCTGATTTGATCGTGACGGATCCCACCAAATTACGCCAGATTCTCATCAATCTGTTAGGCAATGCCATCAAGTTTACGGAGAGTGGTTATGTCATGCTGACATTATCACTTGATGAACGACAGGTTTCGTTTTCTGTCTGTGACAGTGGCATTGGTATTGCCCAGGATGATCAGCAGCATATCTTTGCCCCTTTTCTGCAAATTAATGCCCGCAGTCATCCAGGAGGAACCGGGCTGGGGCTGGCTATCAGTCGTTGGCTGGTTAACGCTTTAGGTGGGGAGCTCAGTGTGAGTAGTCAGCCGGGATGTGGCAGCACCTTTAATTTCAGCTTGCCGCTGACAGCTTCAACCATGGCAACCCCTGACGCTATGACTCAGGCCGTTATCGATCCAAGCGGTGACCTCGGTGTGGGAGAGACAGCAAGTGCATTGAGAGTGTTGGTTGTTGATCCTTCCCAGGCACATCGAGAGATTATTGTTACCTGTCTGGATCATACTGGCGGGATCGTATACCAGGCAGCAAACCTTGATGCAGCTCTCTCTGAAATACGTAGACAGTCGCTCGATATGGTTTTACTGGCTGATACTGTGCCCGTCAGCCATGATCTGGAAGTGATGAAAACGGTCAGGGCTATGCGGGAGGATGAGAGGGTATGGTTCATTGCCATGTTTTCAGAAACCCACAAGTCTTTCTCCCGTCATATTCAGGGGGATGGTTTTGATGGCTACCTGACCAATCCGTTCACGCTTGAACAATTCATCTGTTTGGTAGAAACATGCATTACGAAAAGCTTTGATAATATCAGTGCTTTCTATTCATCGCATGATATCAAACTGGATCTAAGTCTCTTTGTTGTATTGTCCAAGGCTGCAGAACTGGGCGATATCCATCAGATAATGAAAGTGGTGGGAGAGTTACAGGTTCATAAAGGTACCCGACAGCTTGCCAGACTGATAGATTTTTTATGTCGTACGTTCAGTTTCGATCGACTTGAAAATCTTTGTCATCGTTTTACTTCAGAGATGGAGACCCCGATCGTTCTATAGCCCCGGTGTTACCCTGGATCCTGTGGACGACAGGAACCAGGTAGTGATGAAGGCCTTATCCAGGTGTGAAATCTGCTCGCAAACAAGCGACTCTGTGTTGGGAGTCGTTGAGGATTACGGCATCCGGTTTGCTTTCAGCGCAGGAGGCCAGGGCAATAGGGCAGCGGGTCCTGAAGACACAGCCGGACGGTGGTGAGATAGGCGAGGGTAAATCGCCTTCCAGTAACTCAATCTGTTTGCCTTTTTCCTTGTCCGGATCAGGGACTGGTATCGCACTGAGGAGTGCCCTGGTATAGGGATGCCGGGGATTACTGTATAACGCGTCTGCTGTCGCCAACTCGGCTTCGTTACCCAGGTACATGACGAGCACACGGTCGCTGATATGTTTCACCACGCTCAGATCATGGGCGATGAATATCAGCGCAAGCCCCATGGCCTCCTGCAGCTCTTTCAGCAGATTCACCACCTGTGCCTGAATCGACACATCCAGCGCGCTGACCGGCTCGTCACAGATAACGAGTTTTGGTTTGAGAATCAGTGCCCGGGCGATACCAACCCGTTGGCACTGTCCGCCGGAAAACTCATGGGGATAACGGTTGATGACATTGGGTAGCAGGCCTACGCGATCCATCATCTGGCGAACCTGTTGTCGTATGTCTTCCCGGGGCATATCCGGATAATAGTTGCGAAGAGGTTCAGCGATGATGTCGCCAATGGTCATCCTGGGATTCAGTGACGCCAGCGGATCCTGGAAGATCATCTGGATATCTTTCCGGACGGTGCGGAACGTCTTGTCGTCACAGCCGACTAAATTCTGGTTTTGCCAGAAAATCTTGCCAGACCGGGTTTTCACCAAACCAATGAGCGCGCGCGCCAGAGTGGATTTGCCACAACCGGATTCACCCACAATACCCAGCGTTTCGCCCGCATAAAGATCAAAACTGACGCCATCAACCGCTTTCAGCATGGGCATGGGATCCCATGGCCAATCGCGTGATTTCGGTACGGGAAAATGAACCCGGACGTCCTTCACCTGGAGAATCGGCTGTCTTGTGCTCATAAGACATCCTCCGTCGTCTTGTGGGTCCAGTAACAGGCTTTTTGACGATCGCCATGGGTTGTAAGTACGGGGGCTGATTCCCTGCATTCTGTCATGACATGGGGGCAGCGATCCTGAAACGGGCAACCTTCAGGCAGCCTGAGCAGGTTGGGGGGGTTACCAGGAATCGTTGGCAATGTGGCGTCGCTGTTATCAATGCGTGGAATCGATTCCAGTAGTCCAATGGTGTATGGGTGCTCAGGCGCATAGAAAATATCCCGGGTAGAGCCATACTCCATGGTGCGGCCGGCATACATGACCAGCACCTTGTCACAGATGCCTGCGACTACGCCCAGGTCATGGGTGATCATGATGATGGCGGTGTTAAAGTCCTGTTTCAGTTCATTCAATAACGCCATGATCTGCGCCTGTACCGTCACGTCCAGTGCCGTTGTGGGCTCATCGGCAATCAGGAGTTTCGGCTGGCACAGCAACGCCATGGCAATCATGACCCGCTGTCGCATGCCGCCGGAAAACTCATGAGGATACATGGCCATTCGCTGTCGGGATTCAGGCATTTTGACCGCGTCGAGCATCCTGACGGATTCAGCAAACGCGGCGTCTTTGCTCATGCCTTTGTGCAGCATCAGAACTTCCATCAGCTGCTTGCCGACTTTCATGTAAGGGTTCAGGGAGGTCATGGGATCCTGGAAAATCATGGCGATTTTCTCCGCCCGGATTTTATTGAGCACTTTCTCCGGCAGGTTAAGGATCTCTTCCCCTTCAAACTGGGCTGATCCCATGGCCTGTCCGTTTTTGGCGAGCAGACCCATGATGGCAAAGGCGGTCTGGCTCTTACCGGAACCTGACTCGCCGACAATCCCTAGGGTTTCACCCGCCTTAAGAGAAAAATTCAGATTGTTAACTGCGGTCACTTCCCCGTCAGGGGTTGAAAAGTGAACACGCAGATCTTTGACATCCAGCAGATTCATCGGGTACTCCATCAACGGTCTTTGGGATCCAGGGCGTCGCGCAGACCGTCACCCACGAAATTGAAACAGAACAGGGTTATCACCAGGAAGGTGACCGGGAACGCCAGTTGCCAGGCGGCCACTTCCATGGCCTGGGCGCCTTCGTTGACCAGTGCGCCCCAGCTGGTCATGGGTTCCTGAACGCCGAGTCCCAGGAAGCTGAGGAAGGATTCGAACAGAATCATGCCCGGCACCAGCAGGGAGGCATACACCACCACAATACCCAGTACGTTGGGCACGATATGCTGCAGGATCATGCGATGGGTGGGCGTACCGCAGACTCTCGCCGCTTCAATGAACTCCTTGTTTTTCAGGCTCAGGGTCTGGCCGCGCACAATACGCGCCATATCCAGCCAGGAGACCGCGCCAATGGCGATGAAGATCAGGAGGATTGAGCGGCCAAAGAACGTCACCATCAGGATGACCAGGAACATGAATGGGAAAGACTGAAGAATCTCCAGTATTCGCATCATGATACTGTCGGTTCTGCCGCCGTTGAAGCCGGCGATGGCGCCATACAGCGTGCCAATCAGAACGGCTACCAGGGCACCCATGATGCCGACCATAAAGGAGATTCTGCCGCCCATCAGGGTGCGGACAAACAGGTCTCGTCCCAAACTGTCGGTACCGAACCAGTGGCTGCTGTCCAGGCTGGGGGGAACTGACATGTTGGCCCAGTCAATTTCATCGTAGCTGTAAGGGCTGAGCATCGGGCCGAAGATCACCAGCAGACCGATCAGGGTCAGAATGACCAGACTGGCAATGGCAGCCCGGTTTCTTAAGAATCGGGCCCTAGCATCTGCCCAAAGACTGCGTCCTTCGATTTCGATGGACGGGGTGAGTTTGTCCGCCAGTGCTTCCATGGCGCCGGTATTGAGTATGGGGCCGGACTTGTTATTGGTTAACGACATCAGCAATTACTCATAGCGTATCTTGGGATCAATGACGGCGTAGAGAATATCGACAATCGCTGTGAACAGGATGGTCAGTGCGCCAATGATGATGGTCAGTCCGAGTACCAGGGAATAATCCCGGTTTAGTGCGCCGTTGACAAAATGCTGGCCGACACCGGGGAGGCCAAACACGGTCTCAATCACTACGGAGCCCGTGATAATGCCGACAAACGCCGGTCCCATATAGGACACCACCGGCAGCAGTGACGGACGCAAGGCGTGTCGCAGGATGATGTGGTGAAAAGGCAGGCCTTTGGCCTTGGCCGTCCGGATGAAGTTACTGCTCAGTACTTCGATCAGGCTGCTGCGCTGGATCCGGGCAATGGCGGCAATATAGAGAATCGCCATGGCGGTTACCGGCAGTACCATGTATTGCCAGCTGCCGTCATGCCAGCCGCCAGCAGGCAACCAGTGAAGTGTTACGGCAAACACCAGCACTAACAGCGGCGCTATGACGAACGAGGGCAGGACAACGCCGGTCATCGCCAGTGACATGACCAGATAATCGACCCAGCTGTTCTGTTTCAATGCTGCGAGTGTCCCCGCGCCAACACCGACAAGCACCGTAACAATAAAGGCCGCCACCCCAATTTTCAGGGAAACCGGGAAACTTTGGCCCACCAGTTCATTGACGGTGTAATCCTTGTACTTGAAGGAGGGCCCGAGATCGCCGTGGGCAAGATCGCGTAAATAGTAGAAATATTGCTGGTAGAGGGGTTTGTCGAGGTGGTACTTGGCCTCGATATTCTTGAGGATTTCCGGCGGCAGGGCGCGCTCCCCGGTAAACGGGCTACCGGGCGCCATTTGCATCAGGAAGAATGAAATGGTGATCAGTACCAGTAACGTCGGTATGGCAATCGCCAGACGCTTGATGATGAATTTCAGCATACAGTGACCTTATCAGGCGGCACATGACCCGCACTTGCGACAGACGTGTCTGGGAGTCAGATCCCTTCCCCATAGTGGGGAAGGGGGAACTGTTCAGCGTGTGTCAGGGGTCAGTGGGCCATGATGTAAAGATCTTTGGCCAGTACATTGTCTTCCGGGTTATTCATGGGGTAGCCACCGACGTAGCTTTTTACCAGACGGCCTGTGACGTACTGGTAAACCGGTGCCACCGGCATTTCCTCGGCAATCAGCTGTTCGGCCAGCTGGTAGAGCTCGGCGCGGTGGCTTTCGTCGGCGACCGTCATGGCCTTGTTCAGCAGGTTGTCATACTCACTGTTGCTCCAACGGGCATAGTTGTTGCCGTTTTCTGTCATCAGCAGGCTGAGCATGGTTGAGGCTTCATTGTAGTCACCGATCCAGCCGGCGCGGGAAACGTCAAAGCGGCCTTCGCGACGGGTATCCAGGAAAGTTTTCCATTCCTGGTTTTCCAGGGTGACTTTCACGCCGAGGGCTTTTTTCCACATCTGGGCGATGGCAATGGCGACTTTTTTGTGAGCATCGCTGGTGTTGTAGAGCATGGTGACTTCCAGCGGATTGGACTTGTCGTAGCCGGCTTCGCTCAGCAGCGTGCGAGCCGACTCGACACGCTGGTCATAGCTGAGGTTTTCCCAGTTCAGATCAGGCTTTACGAAGCTGTTGACGTTATCGGGCGTGAAGCTGTAAGTGGGCTTCTCCCCCTGACCGACGATAAAGTTGGCGATGGCTTCACGATTGATGGTGTATGACAGGGCTTTTCTGACCCGGGCATCACTGAACGGTGCACGGCGGTTATTGAACTCATAGTAATAGGTGCCGATCTGTGGGCTGACCCGGATTTCATCAGGAATTTCCTTCTGGAGCTTCTTGAAGTGCTCCAGTGGAATCGGGGTGCTGCCATTGGTCATTTCAACCTCACCGGCGCGATAGCGGCTGAGTTCAGAATTCTCGGACTCAATAGGCAGGTAGGAGACTTTGTCGAGAACCGTCTTGGCGTTGTTCCAGTACTGGGTATTGCGTTCCAGTACAATGCGCTCATTGACGACCCAGGACTTCAGAACATAGGCGCCGTTAGACACCATATGGCCGGGCTTTGTCCAGGTCTCACCGTACTTCTGAATGGTCTTTCGAGGCGCTGGGAAGGTTGTCTGGTGTGCCAGAAGTTTGGCAAAGAAAGGGATTGATTTATTCAGGGTTACCTGAAAGGTATGGTCATCCAGTGCGGCAACACCCAGTGCGTCTGGCGTTTTCTTACCATCAATAATGGCATCCGCGTTCACGATACCGGGAATCTGCATGTACCAGGCATAAGGTGACGCCAGCTTGGGATCCACGGCACGCTGAAAAGCATAGACAAAATCATGGGCAGTAACGGGTTCACCATTGGACCAGCGGGCGTCTTTACGGAGCTTGAAGGTAAAGACCTTGTTATCCGATGACGCTTCCCAGGACTCGGCAACCGCCGGGATGATATTGCCATTGGCATCCTGTGACACCAGTCCCTCAAAAAGGTCCTTGGCAATACGGGAACCCGGAGAACCTTCGATCTTCTGCGGATCCAGCGATGCCGGTTCTGCACCATTCCCCCGAACCAGTTCCTGCACCTTGGCCAGCTTGACTCCCGCGGGTACCTCAGCGGCCAGGGTGGCGGTCAGCGGCAGGGCCGCCAGCGTCGCCGACGTGGCCAGAATCAGGCTTGTTAGTAGCGTCTTTTTCATTCTGTATCGCCTTAACCCGTTATCGTTGTTAATGTTTTACGTTTTTCTCTGCCTGAATTTGACGAAAGGGGGGCCGGTGAGATCAGTGTTCACTGATCCGGTTCTTGGGGTGGGAGTGCTGCATGAGCGCCATGATTCTGGCACTACAGCGATTCAGGTGTGGATCACTGCCGATGGGCAACTGTCCCCCCAGTCAAGACTATCAATACCGGCATCCCTTGGCGCTGCAGGCAGCGGCCGCCTGTCTTTTTTCGACAGACTTAAGGTTGCACCCGGTTGGAAAATCCTTATCTAAAGGGGCTTTTTTATTGTTATTTAAGGGCTTGGCAGCAATATATCGGTTTGTCGGGAAGGCTGGCAAGTCCAGAAAGGGATATTTATGGTTTCAGTTGTCCCAAAACAGGCTCAAACCGCAGGATTTTTGACAAAGTGCATGAATCAGAAAGGGGTATAGCGCGCTATCACGATAGGCTGTAGACAGATGCTTCCATGCCGATAACCAGAGAAGGCTGTTAATCCGTAGAAAAAGGCTTTCTGGAAACCGAGTATGAAGCACAAGGATGACTGGAGCACCTACCGCAAAGGGCTGGGACGTACATTGTTGTCCTGGTTTATCGGTTTGTCCTTGTTACCGCTGACGATCGTGGGGCTGATCGAATATAACAATGCCAGCAACAGTATCACCCGTAACAAGCACGATGAACTCGCCCATGTGAACCTGCTCCTGTCCCGGCAAATCAATAATTACCATGACAGCGTCATTACCAACCTGTTTTTTCGGGCGGGACAGGCAACAGATTTCCTTCTGGACCTGAAAAGCAGCTGGGAAATCTCCGATCTTCCCTTGCGGGAGTACCTTTCCGGAATCCAGTACCAGGAAGTGGTGGACTGGCATGCCCGTGAATTTGTGGATTTCCTTTATTTCTTCAAATATTCCGACATTTTGTTGATTGATGAGAAAGGTAACGTTCTCTACACCATTCATAAATACCGGGACCTAGGTGAAAACCTGTTTGATGGTGTTCTGGCCGATACCCGGCTGAGCGCTACTGTCAAACAGGTACTGGAGACCGGAGAACCACACTATTCCGATCTGGAACCTTACGAACCGTTAGGTGGCGAAGTCGTCAGCTTTTTTGTCATGCCACTGATCAACGAAGAGCGGAAAGTCGCCGGTACGATTGCGGTGCAAACACGTTCTCAAGATGATCTCAAACTTCTACTCCATCAGGGAATGGACACCGGCGATCATGTCTCATCGTACATTGTCGGCGTGGATGGAAAGGTCCGCTTCTGGGCGGAAGAAGAAGGCCTGTTCTATGGGCAGCGAATTAATACAGCCGCTGTGATGGACTGGCTGAATCATATTGATCCTGTCACCGGTGAATATACGGAATCTCTTGAGCATTTTGCAGAGTACCGGAATCGCCGGGATGAGCATGGTGAGAAACACGAGCATGCGGTCATGAATGATGACGAGCACGAGCATGATGGTGACGAAGACATTCTGGAAGACATGGATGACGGTACTGCCATAGCCCATATCGAGAGATACAGTAATTACCGAGGCGATATGGTGCTCGGGGTTTACCGGCACATGGAGATCATGGGAACCCCCATGGTTCTGTTGACCGAAGTGAATCTGGATGATGCGTTAATGCCTGTCACCCGGTTCAGGAACCAGTTTTTTACCGTGTTGGTGATCACCAGTCTGGTTGTTCTCCTGATTTCCATGGTGTCGACACGCCGGATTGCGCAGCCGTTGGTCAGGATCAATGGTTGGGTTAACCGTGTGGCGTCGGGTGAGTACGTCAAAGGTGAAGTCATTGACCAGCAGAATGAAATTGGTCAGTTGAGTCGAAGTTTCAGCATCATGACCGAGCAACTGCGACGGGTCAGTGCAGAAAATGAAGCCAGAAACTGGTTGCAGAGTGGCATCACCGGCTTGAACGAGGCATTACGGGGTGAACTGTCGATTACAGAGCTCTGCCAGAATACCTTGAGTTTTATGTGCCGTTACCTGCGCTTCCAGGTGGGCGCCATGTACGTGCTTACGGAGCGGAACCGGCTGGTGATGATGGGCAGTTATGCCTACACCATGTCCAGTGCGCACCCGGTGTCCTTTGTCATTGGCGAGGGACTACCGGGGCAGACGGCTGAGGACCGGCAGACAATGTATGTCAGTGTGCCGGATGACTATTTCCCGATTGCCTCAGGGTTGGGCTCCAGCCGACCTGATCGGGTATTAGTCATCCCGATTGTGTTTGATGACAACGTGAAAGGGGTATTGGAGTTTGGCCTGCTGGGCAGTATTGATGACCGCGCACAGCAGTTTATTGATGCGTCACTGGAAAGCATTGCCATCGTTTTGAATCGGGTACAGGCGCGGGAGCGGGTACAGGAACTGCTGGAGCAGACCACCCGGCAGACGGAGGCGCTGACCAAGCAGCAGGATGACTTACGCACGGCGAACCAGGAGCTGGAACACCAGACCCGGATTTTGAGGGAGTCAGAAGAAGAACTGAAAAGCCAGAGTGAGGAGCTTCAGCGCGCCAATACGGAGCTGGAGGAAAAAACGGAATCCCTGTTCCGGCAAAAAGCCGAGATTGAAATCAAGAATGCTGAAATTGAAGAGTCCCGTCTCGATCTGGAAACCAAGGCGGAAGAGTTGGAAGAAGCGAGCCGTTATAAGTCAGAGTTCCTGGCTAACATGTCCCATGAGCTGAGAACGCCCCTCAACAGTATGCTGATTCTGGCCAGAATGCTGGCAGACAATGATGAAGAGAATCTGTCTGAGGATGAGGTGGAGTCGGCCCAGGTCATCGACAAGGTGGGCCATGACCTGTTGAACCTGATCAACGATATCCTTGACCTTTCCAAAGTCGAAGCCGGTAAATTGATCCTGAATCCGGAAGATATGCTGCTGGAATCCATTGAACGGCAGATGCAGGATCAATTCAGTGCTGTCGCTGAAAACAAGGGGCTCGACTATATCGTGACCCGCGATCCAGGCCTGCCGGAATATATCCATTCCGATGGTCAGCGGTTGATGCAGGTGATCAAGAACCTGTTGTCCAACGCAATCAAGTTCACGGAAGAAGGCAGTGTCACGCTCCGGATGTTCAAAGCCGGTGATGATGTCCACTTTACCCATGAAAACCTCAGGAACAGCGACAGTGTGATCGGTTTTGCTGTGAAAGATACCGGTATTGGCATCCCGCCAGAGAAACAGGCGGCGATATTCGAGGCTTTCCAGCAGGCAGATGGATCAACCAGTCGAAAATATGGTGGCACGGGACTGGGGCTTTCCATCTCCCGTGAGATGTCGCTATTACTGGGCGGTGAGATGCAAATTGTCAGTGAGGCTGGAAAGGGAGCAACCTTCACGTTATATCTGGCGGATATGCCTAAAAAAGCGGCGAACCATGAAGAGTCTGATGAGGTTGATGGGAAGGATGACATTAGTGATTTGTCTGAGTCTTCCGCTATCACTCGTGCCTCCAACGATACCGTGCTCAGCGTGCAGCCGGTTGGTATGAAGCCTGATGGTTCTGACCGGCCGTTACTGATTGTTGAAGATGACAAGATTTTTGCGGCTGTTCTGAAAAAAGTCGCCGAAAGCTCAGGCTATGAATGCATGACTGCGCATTCCGGCAAGGATGCGCTTGATATTGCCCAAAAAGTGCATCCTCAGGCTGTCATTCTGGATCTTGGTTTACCGGATATGGATGGTGAGCAGGTTCTTGAGCAGCTGAAACAGCAGACTGGGAATCACACCATGCCTGTTCATATCATTTCAGGGCGTGATCTGGATACATCATTGCTTCACAAAGGGGCGACAGCGCTATTAAAGAAACCGGTCTCTGAAGAGCAGCTGCATAACCTCTTCGGCAAACTGGAGAAAAAGCGCGCTCATGAAATCCAGAAAGTCCTGATTATTGATGCCGATGAAGAAAGCCGTCAAAAAACCATTGCCATGCTGGGCAGCCGGGGAGTTGAAACCGATGTTGTGGCTAATGGTCATGACTTGAGGGAAGCCCTGAAAAAAACGCAGTACCACTGCCTTGTCATTGATATCGATCTGCCGGATGAAGACGGCACGGCATTGTTGCATGAACTGCATGATCAGCTGGGCGACAGCATGCCTCAGGTGATCATTAATACATCGCGGGAGATTGACCGTGAAGAACATCGGGAGCTGGCAGAGTTCGCCGGCACCATGGTCATGAAAGGTGAGCATTCTGAAGATCGCCTGGTCGATGAGGTCAACCTCTTCCTGCACAGTATTCAGCCAGGAAAACCCAAAAAACCGGTGGCGAAGCCAGCGGCAGTTGATGACAGTGCCCTGAAAGGACGCAAGATTCTGCTGGTGGATGATGATCTGCGTAATACCTTTGCCCTTTCCAAGGCCCTGCAGAAATATCATATGGACATCGTGCTGGCCGACAATGGTGAGCTGGCGCTTGAGCAACTGGAAAAGGAACCGGATGTTGAGCTGGTGCTGATGGATATCATGATGCCGGTCATGGACGGGTATGAAGCGACCCGCCGCATTCGGGCCCATCCCCGTCTCAAGAACCTGCCGGTGATTGCATTGACCGCCAAGGCGATGTCCGATGACCGGGCGAAGTGTATTGAGGCAGGGGCCAATGACTATATGACCAAGCCGATTGATATGGAAAAGATGGTAGCCATGTTGAAGCTCTGGTTACAGCAGAAACCGGATGATACAGCCTAGCCATCACGCAGACCGGTTTGATGGCGTCATTTGAAGGAAGTTTGCCTCAGTGGATGAGAGGAAGGATGAATCTGACACGCTCTCCAATCTGTTAATACCGACAGACAGTGATGCGTTGCTGGAAACGCCGGAAGAGACGGATTCGAAGGATGACACCAGGGCTCTGGAAAATCTGGAGATCGGGCTGCTGCTGGATGCGGTAAAACAGCACTATGGCTATGATTTTCATGATTATGCACCTGCGTCCCTCAAACGCCGTATCCGGGAATTTCGGGATGATATCGGTTGTGAGCAGATTGCTGACCTGATTCCACGCGTGCTGCATGATGCTTCTGCATTTGCGCTGTTATTACGGCATATGTCGGTCACCGTGACGGAGATGTTTCGGGATCCGGCGTTCTTTCTGAAACTCCGTGAAGACGTGATTCCCTGGCTGAAAACCTGGCCGTTTATCAAAATCTGGCATGCCGGGTGCGCAACGGGTGAAGAAGTCTACTCAATGGCGATTCTGCTGGATGAGGCGGGTATCCTGGATCGTGCGCAGATCTATGCCACGGATCTGAATGAGGAGTCGTTGCAGACTGCTAGACGGGGGATTTATCGCACGGAAAGCCTGCCCCAATACGAAGAAAATTACATGAAATCAGGTGGTGAAGGGTTGTTGAGCAATTATTACCATCAGCGTTACAGCTCCCTGAAGTTTCACCGCCGACTCTCCGCCAATATGACCTTCGCCAATCATAACCTGGTCACCGATGGTGTGTTTGGTGAGATGCACCTGATCATTTGCCGGAATGTATTGATCTATTTTAACCGGGAGTTGAAAAACCGGGTGTTTCAACTTTTCAATAGCAGCTTGTGTCCGAAAGGGATGTTGTGCCTGGGAACCCGGGAAAGTATCCGCTTTACGGATATTGATTCGCTGTATGAAACCGTGGATATCTACCAGAAAATCTATCGGAAAAAGGCGATGACAGAATGAGGAAACAGTCTTTTTCTGCCGTCGTCATTGGTGCTTCAGCCGGAGGGATTGAAGCCCTTAATGTCTTGTTTAGCGGATTACAGTCGACGTTTCCGGTGCCTGTTTTTGTGGTCAAACATATTGATGCCGAAGCCGATGACAGCATCGTCCGTTATCTGGATAAAAGCAGTTGTCTACCCGTTACGTTTGCTGATGATCAGGAACCTGTCGAAAACGGCCATATCTATCTGGCGCCACCGGGTTATCACATGCTGATTGAAGAGGATTGCAGTATCAGCCTGTGTGTCGACAGAAAAGTGACATATTCCCGGCCCTCTGTGGATGTGTTATTTGAGTCGGCCGCGGAAGCCTATGGTTCCCACCTGATCGGTGTGGTGCTGACCGGTGCCAACCGGGACGGCAGCGCTGGCGCACGGCTGATCAAACAGCAGGGAGGGATTGTGTTGGTACAGGACCCGGCAACGGCTGAACATGAGGTAATGCCAAAGGCCACTCTTGCCGATACAGACGTTGATGGAGTGATGGCGCTGCCGGCGTTGGCGGCCCGCCTGAATGAACTGACAGGACAGTAACCGTTTCATGGACGACATGGAAGAAAACACACAGGAACCGAAGTTACCCAAGATTCTGGTGGTGGATGACAAACCAGAGAACCTGCTGGCAATGGGGAAACTCCTGAAGCCGGTGGGGGCTGAGATCTTCAAGGCATTGTCTGGCGAAGAGGCGCTTGGCCTGGTGCTCAGGCACGAGTTTGCCCTGATCCTGCTGGATGTTCAAATGCCAGTCATGGACGGTTTCGAAACCGCCCGGTTCCTGCGTGACAATAAATCGACGGAAACCATCCCGATTATCTTTGTGACAGCCATCAGCAAGGAAGACAGGCATGTCACTGAAGGTTATGAGTCCGGGGCGGTGGATTATCTGTATAAACCGGTTAATAAAGACATTCTTCTGAGCAAAGTCCGCGTTTTTCTTCAGCTCGATAAACAGCGGCGGGAATTGGAAGATCTGGCAACAGAGCTTCGTGCATTGAGTGAGCAGAATCACCTGCTGCTGGATTGTGCGGCGGAAGGGATCCTTGGGATTGATCCAGAAGGCAACATCACTTTTGCTAATCCTGCAGCCTGCCAGTTGCTACAGCAGGATGAACAGGTACTACTGGGCACATCCATCACTCCCTTTTTCGTGGAACCGGGGATTGAAAGTATTATTCAGCAGTGGACGGCGGGTGATGACGACCCAGAAAGTATTTTCTCCAAAACGTCGGCGCTGCAACAGGGTGAGAATGGCAGCCTTCCGGTGGAGTTCAGTGCTTCTCCCACACAGACGGAAAATGGCGTCGTCATGGGGGGCGTGCTGGTTTTTCAGGACATTACCGAGCGTAAGAAACTCGAAGAACATCTCCTGAAAATGGCGAAATACGACAGTTTGACCGGACTGGCCAACCGGACATTGTTTATGGAATTTCTGACGGCCTCCATTACGCGTAGTGAAATCAGCCAGCATATTACGGCAGTCTTTTATCTGGATCTTGATCACTTCAAGCCCATTAATGACAGTCTGGGTCATGATGTGGGTGACGAATTGCTGAAAAGCGTGGCAGAGCGATTACAGCAGAGTGTTCGTCGTGGTGACCTTGTCGCTCGCCTCGGCGGTGATGAGTTCGCCATTGTGCTGGATGATGTCGCGAGACCTGACGATGTGAAACTGGTGGCTGAAAAGGTCGTGGAAGCCGTTTGTCGTCCGCATCATCTTGGGGGGCGGGAGCTGCATGTCAGTACCAGTGTCGGGATTGCCGTCTGGCCTGAATGTGGTAAGGAGCCGGATGAGCTGGTCAAGGCGGCGGATACGGCCATGTATGTCACCAAAAAGAATGGCCGCAGGGGATACCAGTATTTCACGGATGCGATGCGGGAAGAGAACCGCCGCAAGGCCTTTATGGAGCAAGCCCTCACAACGGATTTGCAGCGGGGGAATTTTGAACTGTTTTATCAGCCGATGGTGGCGTTGGAATCCGGGCGTGTGATTGGCTTTGAGACTGAAGTTCGCTGGGATTACGATGGCCGATTACGCTTGCAGGATGAATTTTTGCCGCTGGTGGAAGAGCTTCGACAAATGACGCCATTCGGGGAATGGATGTTGAACAATGCCTGCCGGGAAATAGCGCAATGGCGCCATGCTGATCCAGGCCGAAAAGAAACGCTATTGGCGATGAATTTATCCTTAAGCCAGTGCAAGGATGTCAATATTCAGGCCATGATTGAAACCTTGCTGGAGCAGCAGAATATTGACCCTCAGGTTATGGAGATAGAAATCTCAGAGCGCTTCCTGAACGAAATCCCCAGCAAAGTGGTTAATGAGTTGAAAGCACTGAGGAAAGTCGGCGTCCATGTGGCTCTGGATAATTTCGGGAGTGGGACATCGGCACTGAACTACTTACGCCGACTGACGGTTGATGTGGTCAAAATTGATCCTGGCTTTATCCATGAAATCGGGCGTGACAGCGCGACAGAAGGGATTATTCGCGCCATGACCTTCCTGGCCAAGGATATGGGCATTAAGACGGTGGCTGAAGGTATCGACAGTGAAGCCCAGTTGGCGTTTGTCAGGGATCTCGGTTATGACCGTGGGCAAGGCCTGTTGCTGGGCGCGGCCAACCCGGTCACACGACTGGAAGATACGGTTGTGCTGCCGGATAAAAACAGCAGCGGTTGATGGGGCGAGAGTTGACAGCCGGGTGATATCCCGCATTCTTATGGAACACCCTGTTTCATAAGCCACGGAGTTCTCCATGCCCCGGCCTGTATTCGAAGCTGAACTGCTCAGTAAGACACAGCTATCCGACGATACGCTTCAGCTGACCTTTCAGCTTGCCGATGACAGCTTTTCCTTTCAGGCCGGGCAGTTTGTTTCCATTCAGTTTGAGTTGGATGGTGATAACCTCAAGCGCAGCTACAGTATTGCCAGTGCGCCTGGTGTCTTTCAATCGATGCGTCAGATTGATATTGCCATTGCGTTGCTGCCGGATGGCCGTGCCAGTCGTCGCTTTCAGGAAGCCGTGCCGGGCGAGCACTTTGGCATCAGTGGCCCCTTCGGACTTCTGGTATTGCCGGACAGCTTGCCGGAACGTCTGGTTCTGGTTGGCACAGGTACAGGCATGGCGCCTTATCGTGCCATGCTGCCAGAGCTGGAAAGGATCGCTGCCAGCGGAATAGCACTCCATATCCTGATGGGGAGCAGACACAGGAAGGATGTGATATATCGTGAAGAATTCTCCTCACTGGCATCACGATTTGAACAGGTGACGTTCGAGCTTTGCTTAAGCCGGGAAGCGAATCCGGATGTCGGGATACAGGAATATCCTGGCTATGTTCAAACACGCTTCGCCCATCTGAACTTATCCCCGGAACGGGATCTTCCCTTTCTCTGTGGGAATCCCGCCATGATTGATGATGCTGTGGCCTGGCTCAGTGAAGCAGGGTTTGGCCCTCGTCAGATCAAACGAGAGAAGTACACATTTTCGCGTTAGTTAGCTGTGCCGGATTAACTGTCAGGCAGATTGATCAATTTCGATAATAATAACCCTACCATGAGCAGGGAGTTAGACGATGCCACACTCGTTCAGAAACAAGACTGTTGTGATCACCGGCGCCTGTGCCGGCATTGGCAGGGCATTGAGTCAGCGTTTCGGTATGGCCGGTGCGCGCGTCGCCTTGATTGATCTGAACCGTGAGCAGATTGCGACGTGTGTTGATCATTTGGAAAGTCGGGGTATCCAGGCACGGGGATACGTGTGCGATGTTAGTGACCAGAAGGGCGTTCATGAAACGATTAATCGAATCGTGGAAGACTTCCAGCACATTGATGTATTAATCAATAATGCCGGTATCACCCACCGAAGCCTGTTTGAAGACACCGATGCTGAGGTTCATCATCGCCTGATGGCGGTCAATTATTTTGGAGCGCTTTATTGTACCCGGGAGTCATTGCCCGCCCTTCTGAATAGCCAGGGATTGGTGATTACCATGAGCAGTATGTCTGGCTTTGCGCCATTGCGGTTTCGGAGTGCCTACAGTGCAAGCAAACATGCACTGCATGGTTTGTTTAACTGCTTAAGGGTTGAACTGATGGACCGTGGAGTGGATGTGATGATGGTCTGTCCGGGATTTACCGCAACGGATATTTATAAGAACGCCTTGCAGGGGGATGGTGGTATCGTCAAGAAGCCGTTCACACTGAGCGGAAAAACAGCCTCCCCTGCCGATGTTGCAGAAGAGACTTTTGCTGGCGCAGTCAAACGCAAGCGTTTGCTACTCCTGTCCAATGTTGATTGGCGGGCTCGATTCTTCGCCCGCTTTTTTCCCGTCTTTTTTGAGCGTTACCTTGCCCATCGGATTGGCGGCATGTAGCTCTACGCGTTACCCAAGATAGGTCATTCGCGCCGCTGGAAGCATCAGGGCAATCATTACAGTGCTGCTGATCAGCAGGGTTGCTATCAGAATCACAGGATGTTGGGGCGGCTGTGTGTCGGAGAAGCGACCGCAGGTAATGAGCCAGAGTGAAAAACCCAACGTTCCCAGCGCCACACCTCCCAGGACATCGGTTGTCCAATGCACACTGAGGTAGAGCCGTGAAAAGCCAACCAGCATGGCGATGATGATACCGATGCTCCAGATCCAGGGACGTTTCACCTCGGGAATTGCCAGAGCGATGTAGCGGGCAAACCAGAGTGACAGAAACGTCGTTAATGTCGTATGACCACTGGGAAAAGAGAAGCGAACCAGTTCGGCAGGATTATCGGGACGGTTCATATCCAGTCCCCATTTCATCAACCACAACACGCTCTCGACACTCGCAATAAGAATGCATAGCGCAAGAGCCAGCTTCCATTGGCGGTTGATGACAAGCCAGATAGCGGCGAGCCCAAACCAGACCAGTTGAACTTCGTGGTTCCCGATGAGGGTAATGGCCACCATGATCTGGTTCATCAGCCCGGTATGGTTGAAAACCAGCCATTGGGTAATGGCGGCATTCGCAAATTTCAGTTCACCAATGACGACCAGACAGGTAATCAGTATAAGGCTGATGCCACTGGCCAACATCAAATAGCGCCCGCTGATAAACAGCCTGCCAGAAGCTATTGACGGATTAGCCGGTGACTGAATCTTGTCATGGATATAGCCACTCATGAAGGCAAAAAACAGACTGGTGCCAAAAAGCATGGCAAGGATAATCAACACATCTTCGGAAACTGGTGGAGAAACCTGCATGGATGCACCGACCAGGTAGCCTGGCAGGATATAGACAGGCGCCCAGGCAATGGCAGAAATAATATTGACGACATAAAAGCGGGTTGCCGGCATATCCAGCATCCCTGCCACAAGGGGGATGATGGGCCTGACCGGCCCAATAAAACGTCCAAAGGCAATGCTTTTCCCACCATGGCGATGGAAGAAATGCTCGCCGTCCTCCAGCCACTGGGGATGGCGGGTAAATGGCCACCAGTTGGCGATATGGCGATGAAACACCCGACCAAGGATAAAGCTGATGCCATCCCCAAGCACCGCACCAATGAAGGCGGCAATCAGGGTTGTCCAGACATCCAGTACACCGCTACCGGCAATGGTTGCTGCGCCGAACAGCATCACCACACCGGGCAGAACGATGCCTGCAATGGCCAGGGATTCGACCAGTGCGATCAGCATTATGCTGATCGCAAGCCACTCGTGGTGGCTGCGCAGCCACTCAAGCATGGGCTGGATGTCAGTTAGATCCATACGGTACCTGCCGGAACCACGTGAACAGGCAAACGCTGTGTCATGGGTATCTTTCCACTGCTTAATCGGAACTTGCGTGCTGAATCACGCCTCGTTATGCTCGCCCTTAAAATAATGATAAAAGCGTATATAAAGAAGACTATGATGTCTCCCTCTGCAAATTTCACCCCTGAAGTGGATACGTCCCGTATCAGTATTAGCGCACTTTATACCGGTCATGTCTGGTTTCGTCACGGTTTGTCGTTACCAGAACTCTATTCGTTTAAGGGAAAATTGAGTTACGGGGCACTGGCGCCGGTGAATGCCTTGATTCGCGCTGTCGCCGGGGCAGATATTGAAACCTTCCTGCTGGAACGGCATGTCATCATTGATGAACTTCTCACCCGTGCCATTGAAGAGCAAGGTGTTGGCCAGATCGTTGAGATCGCGGCAGGCATGTCGCCGAGGGGCGCCTGCTTCATGCGGAAGTATGGCGATTCACTGCGCTATATTGAAGCGGATTTGCCGGATATGGCCGCCAGAAAACGCCGTTATCTTTCGCAGCATGGTCTGCTGTCTGACCAGCATCAGGTGACTGAATGCAATATTCTGGCGCAGGAAGGGGCTGATAGCCTTTCTGCATTGTTTTCCCGCCTTGATACCAGCAAGCCGGTCTTGGTCATTACCGAAGGGTTGGTGAACTATTTTGAATTACCGGTCATTACAGATTTCTGGAAACGGCTGGCAGATAATCTGGTGACGTTTCCCAAAGGTATGTATCTGACTGAAATTTATCCAGACCTTCAGGAACACCCGCTCTATCGCTGGGTGCAGTTTGCGCAAAAGGTTGTGGGTTTACTCACCCGGGGGGGCTACCCATTACATTATCGTGATGATCAGGAAATAGAGACCGGGTTTTCCGATTGCGGTTTTTCCGATATCAAGGTACATAACCCTGCCAGCTATTATGACAGCCTGCCCTTGAAACGGCTTGATATTCCCAGCGCCGTGAGGATCGTAGAAGCCGCCGTCTGATGACGACAACGGCTTCCAGGTTAACGGTTATCCCGCAATATCGGCGACAAGCTCTTCCTCAAACAGCGCCAATGGCTGTTGGTCCATGAAATAGCTGTCATCATTGAGATACTGTCTGAAATGCTCTGCGGTTTGCAGGTCAATATGAATAAAGTGGCCTCGCAACTGGTCATCATCCTGTTCCAGAACGTGAACCGACAGTGATACGCCAATGCTGTCAATCTGCAATTCGAGATTGCGTTCGTCTAAATCCAGCGTACGGTTCTCTTTCAGTGACAGCCGGGTTCCAAAGAAATTGATATCGTCAATGCGGGCTGCGATTTTTTCACCGCTCTCTGTTTTCAGAATACAGGCGCCGTTACGAATGGGAACGAGCCGTGGGCTGATCCGGCGCTCCATGGTAACCATGGCGACCCGATTCATGACCTGGAAATCCTTGCAGCTACTGAGTGGGCGTCCGGTCAGAAAATGGTAAAACAACCTGCAGGTACCTTCCCTGCGGGAAAAGATGCTCATGTGGTCGGCATTGTGTATCAGTGCAAACGTTGAGCGAGGGCAGCGCAGGGCAAAGGCTGCGTTTTCACAGGGCAGTGTAAAGTGATCGTATTCACCTGTAGCGACCAGGGTGGGGCATTGCGGGTATTTATCGAAGCCCTTGAAGTCGATCAGGCGCTGCGTGTTCTGAAGAAAGCGCTCACGTTCGGCTTCATCCAGGCGGGAAACCTGGCGAAATAGTAGCTTCTGGTGTGTCCGTCCCAACCCTGTTTGTTCCACATGATAATGGTTGATCATGGTGGTGACGCAACCTGCCGCGAACTCCTTGATACGGCCTTCCCGGCAGAGGTGCAGTGACTCTTCCAGTGTACGCATAAGTGCAGGGCGGCCCATGGGCGTCGTGCCACTGAGTAACAGTTTCTCAATGCGTTCCGGGAACTCGGTGGCAAACAGGCTGGCAAGCAGTGAGCCGTAAGAAATACCGATCAGGTTGATACGTTCGATACCGCAGACGTCCAGAAACCCTTTCAGCAGACAGGCCATATCCTCCAGCGACAGGTCAGGCACCAGTTGGGGATTGGAACCCTGGGAGGGAAGATCCAGAAGAATAACCGGGAAATCCTGAAGAAATACTTCGACTTCATGTCGAAAACTACGAAAGTTCTGAAATGCGCCGGAAAGGAAAACAACTGGTGTTCGATGATCATTTACAGGATTGGAAAACGCCTGGTATTGCAACAGCCATTGCCCGAACTCTATGGAGACAGGCTCTGCGTCCAACATGCGAGG
This sequence comes from Kistimonas asteriae, assembly GCF_018263925.1. Classification (GTDB taxonomy): domain Bacteria; phylum Pseudomonadota; class Gammaproteobacteria; order Pseudomonadales; family Endozoicomonadaceae; genus Kistimonas; species Kistimonas asteriae. The sequence goes on along the minus strand of NZ_JAEVHF010000011.1, from coordinate 109,653 downwards.
ACTGAAGGAGCGGGTATATTCCATGATATTGTCCCTGACGGCCCACTTTTTGGCAGTGGTTTCTTATTGTTGTGTTGTACCGAACATCCATTGGTACGATAGTGTTGGATAGTATACATATTCTATCGATGTGTATACCCCGCGGCGTGAAGGGACACTTTGAATTGAACATTTTTCCAGTTAGCGTGTCTGTATTAGAGAAGGATAATTCAGCGCCTTTCAGCACTTGATATGGTTGACATATCCACAAGCCTTGCCTGTCAACGGATTTAGCGAATCAATACATATCAAATGCTATCAGACGGTGTACTAGACACATAAGAGGTAGTTAATAATGGCAACATCTGTGGGTGCAGCAGCAAAAAGCGTAACCAGTAGCGCGCAACTGCCCCATACAGGTTCACCATCAGCATTTGAATTTCAGGGTAAAACTATAAGAACGAGTGACATTATGGTTTGCGGCAGAACCTATGGAGGATATGGAGAATATGGAGATATTGCTCATGCCTATAAAGCCGCTTCCGTTTATCGTAAGGCGTTTCCGGATAGGAGTATCTGTATCGTCATTCAGACAGCTGGCGGTGAAAAGAGCATAGGTCGCCCGCTCTTTCTGGCCGATGATGATGTACAGGTCATATGGATTAATAGGCCTTTACCACAGATAGAAGACACTTTCACAAAAATCAGAATGTTGCTTGATGCTGCATTGTATATACATAGCGGGCCTCACGGTCGTATAGAACCAATCAGTTTTTGTGATGAAGAATGCTATGTAGATAAAACACTTTTGATAAATGAATACTTTGGAATCAAGGGATTTAGACACAATATTAGTGGTATGAATAGGTTCTTACCTTGTTTCTGTGAGAGTAATGATAAACGCTATAAGATGTATTTTGGGGAAATTGACGTTATTTCTGAGCCTTTAGCTTTTGATAGTGAATTGTTGGCTCAGACGATCACAAACGATAATTTTCCAACCCTTTCCCATGAAGCATTAAATGATAATACCCTATATTTTTGTTATACAAGGAAAGATATACCCAAGTGTTTACATTTTCTGACGCTTGTATTATTAATGGAAAATAATGAAGATCGAGGTATCACTATTGTCGCTAATGAAATAGATCAATCGGAAAGAGTAATCGATGAATTTATGAAACATTGGGAGAGGATATTTGATGAGCATGAAATAGAGATACATATGTGCTTTTCTGAAAAAAAAGAGACGAGTAAAATAATTACTATTAAGCCATTTAGTCAATCGAGTGAGAACATTTCCAGAAAGCGAAAGAGAGTCGATTTTATTGACCCATTCCCTATAACAAATAGAGATTTCCATAGAATGACGAAACTGGCCAATACTTGCACGTTGACTGGCGATATTTCATTTTCTGATGCTGTCGCCATAGGAAAGCTCCCGCTTCACGAATTCTCCTCTTATGATTTTTATCTTGAATTTTACAAAATGGTAATTCACAACTCATGTACTGATTCAGCCCTTGAAAGTAAGTATAAAGATGTTTATTTCAGTGCGAATATGCTTGTTGGAAGAGACGAATTTAAGCCCAGAAATATGAAGGAGGCTAATTTTCCTCTACTGAGAACTACTGAATGCAGAGATGTTCAGAAGAGGGCAGTTGCGTATCTAAGGGAGAAATGCAGTATTGAGGATCTTCTTGTTAAAACCGCGCAGTCTGTTCTTGATCCTGGCAGGAAAAAACCCAAATGGATGAATAAATTAACAAGTAAAAACGTAGAAGAAGTTACTGGGCAGGAGGTTGCGCAGTGTGGTGTGACCAGAGACGACAGCTATTATTATGATTTTTATAAAATGGTATATGAAAAAAATACAAAGTTACTGTGTGATAAAGAAGCTTGCTTGGAAGACGAAAGGTTCTGGCCGAATTGAAAAGATTGAGAATCCGAAATGTTGATGCTGCCTTTTTCTTGTTTTTTTTATGTTGATGCTTATTTTACCCTCTGAGGGTGTTGTCCATAACTACTACCTCAGATCCATGGATAATTATACGCGTAAAATACTATTACCACTCAACCGGATAACGTTCCTGCGATAACCGGTACCATCCCACCACCAAACGATATAAGAGATAGAGCTGATTCAGAAACAGGATCAAATAACCAACCAGCAACAGGGTCAGGCCCAGACCGATAATCGCCAGCAGCAGGTTGATCCAGAAGGTTCTGATCTGCCATGTATAGTGGGCATAGAGCAGGGCGTCATCCGTCCGGGCGCGGTAGACATAGGCCATGATGACGGCGACCAACATCGGAAATGCCGTGGGAATGCTCAGGGCAATCAGGGCATAGGCTACATGGGACGGGGTACGGCTTTCAATCATGGTTGTCATTCCGGCACAGGCATGGGCGCTATTGTCGATGAGAGCGTGCGGGATTGCCAGTGGCATCTTCGGCCGTTCGTTTCTATGTTTACTGCTTTGCCATGTCTGTATGACGGCAGTCCCTGTTTCTGGAAGTGAATCATGTCCGGCCTGTCCTGCCCCCGAGTTGCGTTGATCTGTGGTGGTCCTTCGTCAGAGGCGGCGGTGTCGCGGCTATCTGTAGGGAGGGTACAGGCGGCGCTCAGGCATCATTATCCTGATCTGCATGTGTTGGAATTGACCCCCACTATTGCGGTGGATCTGCACCGCCTCGCGCCGGATGTCGCCTTTCCTGTACTGCATGGCCCGCCGGGTGAGGATGGCACCATCCAGGGATTGCTGGACATTATGCAGATTCCCTATGTCGGGTCAGGTGTTACAGCCAGCGCCCTGGCCATGGATAAACTGCTCACCAAACAGTTACTGAAAGCACATGGCATTCCCCTTGCCAGTGATCTGGTGGTCAAGCGGGAGGACGGGATCGACAAAGCCGTTCAAACCACACTGGCACAGCTGGGGAGTTTGGTTGTGATCAAACCCCGTTCGCAGGGATCGTCCCTTGGCACATCCTTGGTCAGGCAGGCTGATGAACTGGATGTCGCATTCAGGGAGGCGTTTTCCGTCGAATCCGATGTGCTGGTGGAGTCCATGGTGCCGGGGAAAGAGGCCACGGTGTCAGTTCTGGAACATCCGACGGTCATGCCGCTGCCTGTCATTGAAATCTGCTTGCCTGAAGACGCTCGCCTAACCGGTTACGGTTATGATGAAAAATACACGCCGGGGCGGAGCGAGCACATTATTCCTGCCCGGCTGACGGATCATCAGTATCAACTCTGTGAAGCCTATGCGGTTAAGGCCTTCGAGGTCCTGGGGTGCCGGGACTTTGCCCGTGTGGATTTTATGGTGCCGGACGATCAGGATCCTGTTTTTCTTGAGATCAACACCATTCCCGGGCTGACACCTACCAGCCTGTTACCCGATGCTGCTGAGGCGGCGGGGCTGGCGTTTGATGATGTATTGGTGGCATTAGTGGAACGGGCATTGGCCCGTGGGCCCGCCATTCGTCAAAACAGTTGATCGGTAGTTATACGTATCGGTTGCCCTGTTGCAGGCAATGTTTTTACAATGCCTGTCCCATACCCGATGCAGACCACCATGACACCGGAACGTTTCCAGAAGCTGCGGACCGCGCTTGACCGTCGTCAGCCTGATCTGGCGTTATTGACTGATCAGGTGCACAAAGCCCATAACCTGGCCGCCATTCTGCGTACCTGCGATGCCGTGGGTATTGATACGGTTCATCTTTCCCAATCGCCCGTACGGGTTCGTCAGTTGCGGCGTCGCTCCATGGGGAGTAACCGCTGGGTCAATGTCGCCACACACAACAGCATTGACGACGGCATTCGGCATTTTCGGGAACGGCACTTCAAAGTCTATGCTGCGCATTTCTCTGAGCGGGCAAAGCCGTATCATGAACTGGATTTTACGATGCCCTGTGTCTTGCTGATGGGAGCTGAAAAATACGGCGTGAGCGAAACCGGCGCGGAACTGGCAGACGAGCATGTCATCATTCCCATGCAGGGGATGGTGGAGTCGTACAATGTTTCCGTGGCTGCGGCGATCATTCTTGCGGAGGCCATGCGCCAGCGCGAACGAGAAGGGTTGTACCGTTGTAGTCGCCTGGAACAAGAGTGTTATCACAAAACACTCTTCCGCTGGTGTTACCCGGAACTGGCCCGTTACTGTGACGAACGACAGACGGCCTATCCTGCCATTGATGACAACGGTCATCTGGTAGACCCTTCCGACTGGTATGAAAGCATCCGTCAGTCGTCGAGAAAACATCGGAAATCATAATAACCGACCAGGCCTCAGGCATGACCTGTACAGGCAGGCGAAGTGCAAGGAGTTTTTGAATGAGCAGTGTACTGACAGAGCTTCTGGACCTGTTAAAACTGGAACGTATTGAAGAAGGTATTTTTCGAGGCCAGAGTCAGGATCTCGGTTTCGGCAATGTGTTTGGCGGACAGGTTATCGGGCAGGCGTTGTCTGCCGCCAAGCAGACCGTCAGTGAGGATCGCGGCCTGCATTCCTTTCACTGTTATTTCCTGCGTCCCGGTAATGCACGCCAGCCGATTGTCTATGAAGTGGACAATGCCCGGGATGGTAAGAGTTTTACCACCCGTCGAGTGGTGGCGATCCAGAATGGCAAATCCATCTTTAACCTGGCGGCGTCTTTCCAGATAGAAGAGGAAGGCTTTGCACACCAGAAGCCGGTGATGCCAGAGGTGGATGGGCCTGAAGGCGTGACCTCTGAGCTGGAGTTGGTCAGACGGTTTGAGCAGTTTATTCCGGAATCCATCCGCGACAAAATGACCTGCGATAAGCCGATTGATATACGTCCTGTGAATCCCAACAATCCACTGCAGCCGGAAAAGCGCGATCCGGTTCGTTACATCTGGCTGAAGTCGGCGGGCAAGTTGCCGGATGACCTGCGGGTACACAAATACCTGCTGGCTTATGCGTCAGATTTTAATTTCCTGCCGACATCGCTGGAGCCTCATGGGGTGTCTTTCTGGCAGAAGAACATGCAGGTCGCCAGCCTGGACCATTCCATGTGGTTTCACCGGGATTTTCGGATGGATGACTGGTTACTGTATGCCATGGAAAGCCCTTCTGCCTCGGGGGGACGCGGCTTTGTCCGGGGACAGTTGTTTGATCGCCAGGGGCGGTTGGTGGCGTCGTCTACGCAGGAAGGCCTGATCCGCAAGTGGGCCTGAACCCGGTGCCTGCTGTATTCAGGCATCGCCAACAGAAATACGATCATTGCCGATGCGATCGCGTCTATTGGGGTGTGCTTTCGTCAAAACTGACGTTATGATGCCCTGAATAGACGGTTTCCGTCGGCCATCCTGCTAGAAACCGCAGCATTACGGTCGTGTACGGCAATAACCGTCATCGGACAACTTTGAGACAATATCGATAATAATTGCCTGAAGGAATCTCGAGTTTGCTGCGCTTATCAACCATTCTTTCGTTGTTACTGCTGCTTTCAGTTCGCGCTTTTGCGGCTGATCATGCGGTGATTCTGCAGTATCACCATGTCAGTGATGACACTCCGCGCAGCACCAGCGTGACGCCTGCGCAGTTTGAAGAACATTTATCCTACCTGAAGGATAACGGCTTCACCGTGATGGCGTTGCCGGACGTCATCAAGCGGATACGCACGCATCAGGCGCTGCCAGACCGTACGGTGGCGATTACGTTTGATGATGCTTATATCTCGATATATCGCGAAGCTTTTCCCCTGCTGAAGAAACATGGCTATCCGTTCACCATTTTTGTGAACACGGATGCGGTGAGTCGTGGTTTTGGCGACGCACTGAACTGGCAACAGATGAGTGACATGGTCAAAGCGGGTGCGTCTATTGCCAACCATGGCGTTAGCCATGGGCACCTCGTTGAGCGTACCAAAGGTGAAGATGAGCAGGCCTGGTTAAACAGGATCCACAAGGATATCGAGACCGCAGAGAAGATTATCAGCGAAAAGACCGGGCAGGATCTGCAGATGTTTGCCTGGCCTTACGGTGAGACAGTACCTCCCTTGCGGCAGTTGATTGGGCAGATGGGTTTTGTGGGATTTGGCCAACAGTCAGGTCCGATTGGGGCATTATCTGATTTCACCAAGCTGCCCCGCTTCCCCATGGGGGGGGCTTATGCGGCGATGGATTCCTTTATCACCAAGGTCAATACACTGCCGCTGCCGGTCAGTGGTAAAATGCCAGACAGCAGTCTTATTGATGAAAACAACACAACCCCGGTTTTACAGCTGACGCTGGCTGGTGGGGATTATCAGAAAAAACTGCTGGCCTGTTATGGTCTGGGAGAAAGTCTCAAAATCAACTGGCTGGATGAGGAAAAAACGACTTTCCAGATTCAGTCAGAAAAGGCGATTCAGCCGGGACGTTCCCGTTTTAACTGTACGGCGCCAGACCAGAGTGGTCGTCGTTATTACTGGTATTCTCATGACTGGCTGCGTCTGACTCCAGAGGGTAAGGCGCTCGATTAACCAGGCGGTTGTTCTTCATGATCACTGCCGCCGTTCTGGCGGCAGTTTTGTTGATGTGCGTCATGAATCGGCCAAATAGGCTGAATCGTCCGTTTCCAGGTTCTCCCGCCAGTATTCATAATCATTCTTTTTTCTGTATTCGACCGGGAGAGGGTATGTCAGAGATTAGTTTTGCTGATTTCAAAAAGCTCGATATTCGGGTTGGCAAGGTATTATCTGTTGAGCGGGTACCTGATACGGAAAAGCTCTACAAGGTACATATTGATATCGGAAAGGAAAAGCCCCGGCAGACAGTGACCAGCTTGGTCGACTATTACACGTCAGATGAATTGCTGGGACGTGAAGTCGTTGTGTTGACTAACCTGAAACCGGCCAAAATGCGCGGCGAGCTGTCTGAGTGCATGTTGTTGTGTGCGGAAACCGAGGATGGCAGCCAATGTCGCCTTTTGATGCCTGAACAATCCATGGCGGCCGGTTGTCCTGTGACCTGAGTCGGTTTGATGCGGCTGGGAAATATCCGGTGATGGCTTGATCAACGGTGGTTTCCAGCTAGCTTTTATATATAACCATCAGGAAGGTGCGTTCAGGATGAACGAAGATACCGTCAAGCAACTGGCGCTGATCATTGCCGCCAACTGTCTCGAAAATGGCATTGTTGATGAGCTTCACGGTAAGGGTACGATTACCGATGAGCAGAAACAGGCATTTAACAAGCAGGTGGGGGACAGGATCTACACCTTCCTGCTGTACCTCTTGAACAAACCATCTCAACAGTATTCCGCGCTGCTTGAAGCCCTGGCACAAAAATATCCAGAGGACTGGTCGCTCCCTGAGCTGGACACCCATTTCACCGAGATCGCCGGTAAGGCTGTGCAGATGCCGCATAATGGCCCTCAATAGAGAGGGCGCATTCCTTTTCTTGCCAGTGTCGTCTCAAACCTGATAATTCAGTAGGTCAGTATTTGCCGTTTCGGAACTTCACCAGACCATGAAACTCGAAAACCTCTTTGCGCAACGCCAGTATCAAACCGATGATGAATATTTCGAGCCTTTGCTGGAACGCAAGGGCGTGAAGCTTGAGCGTATCCTGTCCCGTGGGCACATCACGCCAGAAGGTGAGTGGTATGACCAGGCACAGGATGAATGGGTCATGGTCGTTAAGGGCGCCGCACAGCTGTGCATTGACGGTCGGGATGCGTTGGTAAACATGGAAGCTGGCGACTATATTCTCCTGCCAGCCCATTGCCGCCATCGGGTGGAATGGACATCACCCGAAGAGGAAACCGTGTGGCTGGCACTTCATTTGGATGCGGTGTCAGACAAGCAGTAAACGCGTATGAAGAAAGCAGTTATTCACAGGCATCAAACGGTCTATCAATCCGGCGTGATGGCGGTGGTACTGCTATTGATCACACTCTTCCTTACAGGTCAGGGAATGACAGAGGAATTGCCAGTGCCGGAGGCGCTAGTCTCATTACAGGAACATCTGGATATGCCAGTCAACCGGGACTGGCAGGGTGCCGCTCAGGCGTTTTCACGCTGGGCGCGTAAGCCGGGGCAGGAACGCTGGGAGCTGGCTGAGCTGGACTTGTCACCCGATAAAGAAACCCGAGTACACGAAGACCTGCGACAACTGGGTTTTGTTCAGGCGCTCAAACCTGTCAAAGAACAGTATGAGTATGGGGTTATCCTGGGGGCAACCAGTCCGGGCATGTTAGAGCGTATTCACTATCTGGCGGAATTATGGCGTGAAGGGGTACGGTTCAACCGTCTGGTCTTTCTGACGGGGCAGCGACCGCTGGATCCCTCCGCCGATCATTTCCAGTCATTGATGAAGTCTCTCCAGCAGAAAACCGATGTTGCCCACTTTTCCGGTGATGCAGCTCCCATGCATGAAACAGAAGCCGCGCGGTTGTTGTACCTTTATGCGGATCTGCCCCAGTCCATGCGCAAACTCCCCGTGGATTTTATTGATACCGCGAGAACCTGGCAGCACCAGCATTGGCTCCGTCCGAACACCCGGGATACAGTCAAGAGCTGGCTGCAGAATCGTCCAGTCGCAGGTTCGGTATTGATGGTGTCTACACAGCCCCATGCCGCCTATCAACATGCGGTGGTGCGTGATGAACTGTCTGACGGGTTTTATCTGGAAACGGTTGCGCCCGGTAGCACGAAAGATCAGTCACTGGCCGTGATGCTGGATGCTGTCGCCAGTTGGCTGAAGCAATTGGATCCTGCCCAGGGACTAAATCCTGCCCTTTCCCCCTGAGTCATCTACTTTTAAAAGCCAGGAAGCAACCAGGTGTACCTGTTGCTTGCGTGAGCTAATAAACGACAAAAGGTGTGTAAGATGCGCGAAATCAATCTGGCAATTAACGGTTTCGGCAGAATCGGACGCAATGTGCTCAGAGCGGTCTATGAGCACGGTTATCGGCAGAAAGGCATCAGGGTGGTGGCTATCAATGATCTGGGTGATGCCCGGATCAATGCGCATCTCCTTCAGTATGATACGACCCATGGCCGGTTTGGATGTAGCGTCGGTGTAGAAGGCGATTGTCTCACTGTTGATGGTGAGCCCATCCGTTGTTATTCAGAAAAAGATCCTGCCCGTTTGCCCTGGCAATCCCTGGGCGTTGAGGTGGTCCACGAATGTACCGGTGTGTTTCGGGATCAGGCCGGTGCCGGAAAGCATTTGGAGGCAGGGGCTTCAAAAGTCATTATTTCAGCCCCTGCCAAGGATCCTGACGCCACCATTGTGTACGGCGTGAATGACAGTGTACTCACATCAGCGCATCGGATTATTTCCTGTGCATCCTGTACCACGAACTGCCTGGCGCCGGTCGCGGCGGTATTGCATGATGCCGTGGGTATTGAGTCCGGCCTGATGACGACCATTCATGCCTATACCAATGATCAGCGTTTGACTGACGTCTACCATTCCGATCTTTATCGCGCACGGGCCGCGGCATTGAATATGATTCCCACGAAAACCGGTGCGGCGGAGGCGGTTGGCCTGGTACTGCCTGAGCTGGCGGGAAAAATAAACGGGCTGGCGGTGAGGGTTCCCACTATCAATGTATCGCTGGTGGATTTGTGCTTTGTCGCCAGCCGTACGACAACGGTTGAAGAGGTGAATGACGCAGTGCGAAGCGGCAGTCAGAAAAGCCCTGTGCTGGCCGTCAATGACGTATCGCTGGTCTCCATGGACTTTAACCATAACCCGGCATCGTCAGTGTTTGACGCGAGCCTGACACAGGTACAGGGGCAGCAGGTCAAGGTGATGGCCTGGTACGACAATGAATGGGCATTTTCCGTTCGTATGCTGGACAACACGCTGGCCTTGATCAATGCCGCCTGATGGGGGGCGAGAATTACTCCCCCCACCGGGGCATCAGGTTATGATCGATTCCCAGATGATTCATTATCCTGGCGACAATGAAGTCCACCATGTCATCCACGGTTTGGGGCTGGTTGTAAAAACCGGGGCTGGCCGGAAGAATCACCGCACCCATGCGGGTCAGTGACAGCATATGTTCCAGGTGTATCGCTGAGTAGGGGGTTTCCCGGGGCACGATAATCAACTGACGCCGCTCTTTCAGGGCAACATCAGCAGCGCGCTCGATTAGGTTGTTACTGGCGCCAGTGGCGATGGCTGACAGTGTGCCGGTACTGGCTGGACAAACCACCATTTGTGACGGCGCCCCGCTGCCGGAGGCGACGGCTGACATCCATTGTTCGTTGCCCAGTACACGAATCTGGTCAGGTTTGGCCCGGTAGCGGTCTGTCAGGAATGCCTGAAGCTCCTGGCGATTGGAGGGAAGTTTCAGTTTGGTTTCCGTGGCAATAACCACCCGGGCTGCCTTGGACAGCAGGAAGTACACCTGTCGATTGGCCGCAATCAGGCATTCCAGCAATCGCAGGCCATATTGCACACCGGAAGCACCGGTCAACGCCAGGGTTACGGTGTGTGGCTGTTCGGGCATCTGACTCATGCGGATGCCTTTTGGTTCAGTGCGGAAATCAGCTTCTGGTGCAGGCCGCCAAAACCCCCGTTGCTCATGATCACCAAGTGATCTCCCGGCTTGGCCTGAGAGGCCAGGGTGGCAACGATATGGTCGATATCAGCATCGGCATTAGCCGGTACCGGACTGTGGGCGATTTCGTCTGATAATGACCATCCTAGCCCTTCGGGCTCATACCAGGTGACATGGCTGGCGGTGGCCGTCGCTGCTGCCAGGTGGCCTTTATGGATACCCATTTTCATGGTGTTAGAGCGAGGCTCAATAACGGCCTGAATCGTAGTGTCTGTGCCAACCTTGGCCCGCAGACCTTCCAGCGTTGTGGCAATGGCGGTGGGGTGGTGAGCAAAGTCGTCATACACATAGATACCGCCGATTTCTGCCAGTAATTCCATTCGGCGTTTCACTCCGCGAAATCCCGACAGAGCCTCGCAGGCAATGGCTGGCTGCACGCCGACATGCCGTGCGGCAATGATCGCAGCCAGTGCGTTATGCATGTTATGACGCCCCGTATGGCTCCAGCAGACTTCGCCCTGCGTTGTGCCGCAATGGCTGATGGCAAAATGAGAGCTATCGTCGGCAATGGGAATGGCCTGCCAGTCACTGTCTGGCCCCATGTTGCTGACGTCGCTCCAGCAGCCCATATCGATGACGGCATTCAGGTTGGCGTCATCCGCCGGTTTGATGATCAGACCATTGCCGGGAATGGTGCGAACAAGATGGTGGAACTGTTTCTGGATAGCGCCGAGGTTCTCAAAGATATCCGCATGATCAAATTCCAGGTTATTCAGGATGGCCGTGCGTGGCCGGTAATGCACAAACTTGGAACGTTTGTCGAAAAAGGCGGTGTCGTATTCGTCCGCTTCGATCACAAAGAAAGGAGTACTTCCCATACGGGCTGAAAGACCAAAATCTGCCGGTACGCCGCCAATCAGGAATCCCGGTGACATGCCGGCATGCTCAAGGATGACAGCCAGCATGGCAGACGTGGTGGTTTTACCGTGGGTGCCCGCAACCGCCATGACCCAGCGATCCCTGAGGATATGGTCAGCCATGAACCGGGGGCCGGAGGTATAGGGAATCCCTTCGTTCAGTACAAACTCGACGGCTGGGTTGCCGCGGGACATGGCATTCCCGATCACAACGAGGTCGGGACGGGGATTGAACTGTTCCGGGTTGTAGCCTTCCACCAGTGCAATGCCCTGCTCTTCCAGCTGGGTGCTCATGGGGGGGTAGACGTTCTGGTCCGAACCGGTGACATGAATGCCCAGCTCCCTGGCCAGGAGCGCCAGGCTGCCCATGAAGGTGCCACAGATACCCAGAATATGTACGTGCAAGAGATCGTCCTCGGAAATGATCGCAGACCATGAAAATGGCCGAAAACATAGCTGATATTAACGGGGGCAGTCTGGTGACAGCAAGAACAGAGCGGTTTCGCGTGACTAGAGTGCGACATATCGCACCGGTTCCGTGGTGTTTCTCTGTCACGATAACGTTAGACGGATAAGGTTAAAAATGAGACTAAAAGATAACAGGGGTGGATTCGAACACTGAATTTTTGGCAGATACGACGTTAATCTTCATGCCGTGACAGGAAAAGCCTTTTTAATTTGAACAGGCGTTCTAGGCTGTATTTTATGGACTGAAGGAATAGGCCTGACATGATCAAACACTCTCTGCTGGCAACCCTGACGCTTATCCTGATTACGCTGGGTAATGTACATGCACAAGAGCAAACTCCTGTAGTTGAACCCATTGATGAACCCCTCTACAAGCCGTTTATTGAGCGTTACATACTGGATGAGCTGAAACTGTTGCGTCAGCAGTTGCAGTCTATGCGGGCAGAGATGGCGGAAAAAGTGGCGGAAGCCCGGCTGGACGCCTCGGATCGCGCCATGCGCTATACCACGGACACCACCAACAATATCTTTTTTATCATCACCGGGGCGGCTTCCATTCTGGTCTTGCTGGGCTGGCGTTCCCTGCGCGAAGTCCAGGAAAACGTTGAGGCGACGGTTGAGCGCAAGGTCTCCAAACTGACCGGTGAATATGAGCAAAGGCTGCATGATGTGGAGCACAAACTCAAGGTGCGTTCGGATCAGATTATTGCCGCACAGGAAAAGATCTCGGAAACGAATCAGATTCACTCACTCTGGATGCGGGCGGGGCTGGAATCCAGCCCGCATGAGCAGGTCAACATTTATGACCAGATTCTGGAAATTCACCCCGAAGACGTGGAAGCACTGACTTACAAGGCGGATGTATTGATGGACCTGGGCGAAACCCGCTGGGCGTTGTCACTCTCAAATCAGGCCATTGAACACGATGCGGAGTATCCACTGGCTTACTGGCAACGGGCCTGCGCCGAGGCAGAGCTGGGCCAGCAGGAGGCTGCTGTGCGTGATATCACGATCGCTATTGAAAAATCACCGGCGTTGAAAGACGAACTGGATAATGAGGATGCATTCAGGAACTTGCGGGAGGTTCCGTCATTTTTAGCATTACTCAATGCGGATGTTGCTTGATAGCAGGGTTCCGTGTGTGACGAGCGGGTCAACATCGTTTATCTGTAAAAAACGTTGAAAAAATATGCAAACCTCATAGCATGGCGACTCTGGTTCAGTGAGTAACAGAGCACCATGAAGCGTATAACAACATTGTTCACCGTTTTCCTGGCCGCCACCTTGATGATTTCCGCTCCTATGGTGGAAGCCAAGAAATTCGGTGGCAGCAAGAGCTTCGGCAAGTCGTTCAAGACGGCGCCGGCGCCCAGCAAGAGCCAGCCGGGCAGTGGGTTGTTTGGCAATTCCCAGAATAGCCAGAAATCGACAACCACCCAGAATGCACAGAAATCTTCGCAGCAGTCGGCGCAGGGCACGCAGAAGTCCTCTAATCGCGGCCTGTGGGGCGGATTGCTGGGCGGTATGCTGGCAGGTGGTTTGCTGGCCTCGCTATTCGGCGGTGGGGCGTTTAACGGACTGCAGATCATGGATTTCCTGATCATCGGTTTGCTGGCATTTGGCCTTTTTGTCCTGTTCCGGAATATGAAACGCCGTGCGGCTTTCGCCGGACATACACCGTCCAGCCCGTTTGGCAGCACGATGGGTGCTCCAATGGATAACCGTTATACCGCTCAGGATGCCAGTTTTGATACCGAGCGACTGGCGGGTGGCAGCAATACACCTGTTTCCGAAATAGGGCAGGGATTTTCAGACAGTGATGTCCCCATGAGCCTGCCGCCGGGTTTCGATCTGACTGCTTTCCTGAAAGGCGCCCGTGAGCATTACCGTACCCTGCAGGAAGCCTGGAACCGCAATGACCAGAGCGTCCTGCGGGAATACCTGGCGCCAGAGCTCTTTGAGCAGTTGGTACAGGAGAGACAATCGCTTGCGGGTGACCAGTACACCGAAGTGATGTATGTGGATGCTGATCTGGTGCGTGCCGACACCCTGTCCGGCAAGGCGCAGGTCAGTATCCGTTTCAGTGGCCGTTATCGGGATACTGCCGAAGGGACGGAAGATGATATTCACGATATCTGGCACCTGGAGCGGGATATCAATCAGCCCAATGCACCCTGGTTGATTGTTGGTATCGAAGGCTGATCCTGACGGATTCAAACAATGAGAAAGCCGGATTTATCCGGCTTTTTTAGCGGTCCAAGCCAGCTAAACCATGATAACGGGTCTATAGTCGTTACCATGGAAAGCAATGACACGTGTCCTACTGTGTGTTAGCGTTGCCAGCCTTTTTTCCTGGTACTTTGTTTCCATTCCCGTAAATTCCCCGAGCCTGATCATGGTTTGTGCACAGTGAGCGTTGTTTATCTGCACAATCTTTCGGTGTTCCCATGAGTGATGCCCGCCCAGACTGCGCAGGCGACTGAACACTGTCGGGAGGGAGTGCTGGCAGACGACCAGCCTTTTCCATCTGATAAAGGAGTCTGGTTTGGTAGTTGAGCTGTCTACCCACAGGACACTGCTGATTGCAATTCTGGTGCTGTTTATCGGCAAGTTCATTAACCGACGCGTCCCTTTTTTCCGTAATTATGATATTCCCGAGCCGGTGACGGGCGGGTTGTTTGCCTCCATGATCCTGGGTCTGTTTCATGCCGTTGAAGGGGTGGATGTTCTGTTTGACACCACCTTGCGCGATTCCCTGTTGCTGGCGTTTTTCACCAGCCTTGGGCTATCTGCCAAGGTGGATACCCTGGTACAGGGTGGCAGAACACTGGTGATTTTCCTGGGGTTGCTGATATTGGCGTTGCTGTTCCAGAATACCGTCGGTGTCACGATTGCCAGCCTGCTGGGGCTTGATCCATTGATTGGGCTGATCAGCGGCTCGGTCTCTCTGAGTGGCGGGCATGGTACGGCGATCGCCTGGGCGCCGGTGTTTGAGAAATACGGGATTACCAATGCCATGGAGCTGGGCACCGTTTGTGCCACGTTTGGTCTGGTACTGGGTGGATTTACCGGCGGCCCGTTGGCCGAACGGTTGATTCGCATCAATCGCCTTAAGTCGAGCAGCAAAGAACATATCACGATCGGTAGCCGCTATAACGAGGAACATGAACCGATTGATGCGGAAAATACCCTGTTAGCCTTGTTTACGTTGGTATTGGCCATGGTGGCTGGTGCGACAAGTGCCCGCTTTCTGGTGAGTCAGGGAATTCAGATCCCGGAGTTTGTCGGGTGTCTGTTTGCCGGCATATTGGTCACTAATTTGATTCCCAAGGTTTTCCGTAAACAACAGTGGTCGTCAACCGTGCCTTCCTTGGCGGTGATCAGTGATGTTTGCCTGGGATTGTTTCTGGCGATGTCGCTAATGAGCATGCAGCTCTGGACTCTCGCCAGCATGGCTGGGCCATTGTTTATCCTGCTAATGGTCCAGACATGCCTGATGCTGACATTTACATGGTTTGTCGTTTATCGATTGCTGGGCCGGAATTTCGATGCCGCCGTGATGAGTTCCGGTATGGTCGGTATCGGTCTGGGCGCAACACCGAATGCCATGGCGAATATGACTGCAGTGACACAACACTACGGTGCGTCACCCAAAGCCTTTATCGTCGTGCCACTGGCGGGAGCGTTCTTTATTGATATTGTTAACAGCGTTGTGATCCGTCTGTTTATGGACCTGCTGGTATGAATATGCATCGTTAACGAGTTGTGCGGTTTCCCTGAAAAGCGGCTGAAGATAGCCGCTTTTGTATTTCTTACTTGCCATCTGTCCAGTGATCTTTGTAGTGTGGATAAATGCTGTCATTGCTGTTCGTTACCTTAACAACAATAATCTGATACCTGCAGGCAGATGACAATGAAGACAAGAATAACAGGATTTCTGGTATTACTGGTGATGATGGTAGCGGGCTGGCAGTTGTTACTGCCTGAACCTGCGCTTGATGCTTCCAATCTGACTGTTGAAAGGGGTCAGACATCTGAAGAGGCCGATGAATCCCCCGATGTCGCATTTAACTGGACAACGGTTGCCCAGGAAGCCGGTGTCAGCCCGGAAGAAGCGGAAAGGGCTTATCAGCAACTCATGTCGCGTCAGCAGCAGTATGACAATGTCATCGGTTTTTTTAATGGTGAAAAGACCGATGCTGAACAGGTTATGACCGATATTACTACTATGGCAGAGCGCGCTGAAATCTCAGCCGGTGAATCCTTGTTCCTGAAGCTGGCATGGTTGAACCAGACAGAAACTGATACCGATGTTCTCAAGGAAAAAGCCGCCCGTCTTATTGAAGCTTCCGTTCAGGCCGGAGCACTGCAACAACAGGATCCAACGGATAATCCACAGTTTCAGGAATATAAGACACTGGAAGCAGAACTGGTCAAAGAAGTGATGACCATGGAGCAGTTTCCTGATGAGCAAAGTCGTTCACGCTATCTGGCGAAGAAACTGCAGGCGTTGCGTGAAAACGTGTATGCGCAGTAGTTCGGCATAAGAGGGTAAGGGCACAGGCAGTGCCGGACGTTATCGTCCGGCAGCCAATCGTTAGAGCAGTTGACCTACCAGCCAGTACAGCAGGTTGAAAGGCTTCTGGTAATCACTGACTTCATCGGTTTCATGGGCACGCATCAGGGGACCGTTACCGTCCATGATGTTATTCACAAAATCCTTCAGAACCAGATTCTGTTCCTGAATATCGGCATTGCCGAATTCAATGATGGAAGTGCAGTGGGATTCGTTCACGTTCCGGTATCTCGGGAAGTAGTATCCCCAGTTATGGGTCTGATCCAGCAGGGGGATCAGGTTGTCAAACGTATCCTGTTGCCAGAGTGTCTTGATTTTTTCCAGCCGTGAGGTGGCATCCGGATCATTGTAGATATCCTCATAAAAACGCTCATAGGAGTAAGAGGAATAGTTAGCGTCATCCAGGAAATGCGTCATGCCCAGACGGTCCGATGGGAAGCGATTGGCAAGGCTGCTGTAGATGGACGACCAGTCATTGGTATCAAATGCCGAATAACGCTCCAGAAGCGCATTGAGTGGATTTTCATCCATCGGGCCGCCGTTTGGTGTCCATGTGGTCCAGGCGTCAATGATTGTTTTCTGGAGTGGCAGTTGTGGATAGGTTGCCGAGTCGCTGCTGCTGTATGGCGCTTGGAATACAGGGCCGGAGTCGTCAAACAGATAGCTTCTGGTGGGCGCCATGTCCTCACGCAGGTGCATATAGTTCAGCAGGGCACCGACACTGCCTGCGCTACATCCTGCCGTCATCATTTGCGTTGGTCTGGGTAAATTATTTTTTAACCAGGTGATCACTGAGCGGGTATTTTTGATTCCATTGTGCAGCCAGACCAGATCGGGTTTTTCCCCCTTGGGATCCTGGTAAACCGCCGCCTTGTCACCGACGTAGATATCACCGGTACAGTAAGGGATATAAACCAGATTCCAGTTCTGGGTTTTCACTCGATCCCAGGGATGCGCTCGGAAAATAAACGGTGTCACAGCCACCTGCGCGATGGAACCGGTATTGATGATGGTGGTTGGATCCAGCACTTCCATATAGTTATCCGGAATTCCGTTGGGATTCCGTGCGCCACGTATGCCGGATTGTCCGGAGCAGCTCTCGTAGTCCCAGCAGGCGCCACCGCCTTCCATGTAGATCAGGGTGTTTTTGGTATTGGGCACCGTACTGACAAAGAACTTGTAGGGCGAGCCATTCCCACAGACTGCTCCGGTGCTGACCGGTACCTCAATTTTTTGCCACGCATAATAGCGCTTGGGATCATAGCCGTCGTTGAAACCGGATTCCGGTTTTGCCAAAGGATACATTCCCTGGGTATCACTGTCGTTTACGGGATTGTCAGCACCCGGTGGATTAAACAGATTCAGAAAACTGCGCCACCAGGAATAATCGCCCTCTTCGGCATGGGCTGGAAGACTGCCAAACAGCATAAGCAGTGTAAGGATGGTTGTACTCAGTGCTCTTGTGCGGAATTGCATGTCATACCCTCTCTCATTGTTATCGTGGGTACTTCATTCGTAATGACTGCTGGGTGACTACTCCTTTATTACGGATCGCTACGGCGTCGATTGGTTAATCATCATGGGTGATGTGCACGGTTGTGGTGTTCGGCAGGGCGAACGATGCACCAATCGTTAACACAGTGTATATAAATTGAACGATGGTGCACAAATAATGAGCAGTGGGTGTGCGGGTTACAGAAACCGCAAGGGGGAAAACGGTGTCATATCGATGAGTGGTTTTTCGTTGCTGATCTGTTCTGCCAGTAACCGCCCAGTAAGAGCGCCGGTGCCAATCCCGACATGACCATGGCCAAACGCAAACCACAGGCCGGGATGCTTGGGGGCTGCACCGATCACCGGCAAGCTATCAGGCATGGAGGGACGACTGCCGTGCCATGTGTCACCTATCGGGTTTCCAAGGGGAAGGCAGCGTAGTGCTGCCAATGCTGCCTGCTGTAGTTGGCGGGGAGAGGCGGGTGCATCACGGTGGGTGAGCTCTATCCCGGTGGTTAAGCGAAGTCCCTGTACCATGGGAGCGATAACAAAACCCCCTTCGACATCGTAGATGGGACGATTCAAACGACAACCATCTTCTGGTTGATAGTGCTGGTGGTAACCTCGTTCCCAGGCCATGGGATAGTGGTAACCCAGTGGCTGAAGCAGGTTGTCACTCCATGGGCCCATAGCCAGAATGACCTGGTCGGTTTCGAATGTTTCCTGTGTCGTTTCCACTGTGTAGGCTTGATGGTGTGGAATCAGTCGTTGGATGTCTCTCTGAAGGTATTTGCCCCCCAGTGACAGCAACAGGTCAACATAACGGTTAACGACGGCACAGGGGTCTGACAAAGAGGCGGTGTCCTTAATCAGTATCCCTTTGGCGTAACTTGGGAGGATGGCGGGCTCTAGCTCGCTAATCTGCGAGGGGGAAAGGATGTCGTACTGTATGGCCAGCTGATCATAAAAGGTTCTTTCGCGATGGCTGTCCTGAAAGGCGTCTTCATGTTGGTAGAGTTTCAGCCAGCCGCCCTCGAGCAGCATGTCCCAGGCGTTGGCTTTAAGCAGTAATCGCTTATGTTCGTCCAGAGAATGTTGAAACAGTGCATCAAGCGAAATCACCGTGTTTTGATAGGCTAAACGGGTACGGCTGTTTTTGATCAAAGTGACGAGCCAGCGCCAATACGTGGGCAGGTGGCGTAGGTGGACATGAACATGGGGTGTCTGCTTAAGCAGGGCTGGAAACAGGTGGTGTACCAATTCGTTCATACCCAGCGGAAACACAGAGCCCCGGTTGATCAGGCCGGCATTGCCATAGGAGGTGCCGTGCCCGGGTCGCTGCCTGTCAATCAGCGTGACGGAATAACCCCGTTCTGCCAGCTGTATTGCACAGCAGGTGCCTATCATGCCAGCGCCAAGAACCGTAATATTATTTTGCATTATATAGAAGATCTAGTTGATAACGTTTGCGTCTAACCGGTATTCAATCAATTTTGGTGTTGTAGCAATATTTAATAGGGAAATTAATCAGTTAATTATTATAGCTGTTTGCACTATTGAGCGTTGGTCTAATTTCTCTGTTTCAATAGCTAGGGTATCTTTAACTCACAATAATGAAGGAGGAATTCCGATGAGTATAGAAAATCTTAATTTTAAAGAAAAGCTTTCTATCTTTAAGGCTTATGATAGTGCTGTTAGTGCGAAGCCTGAAGTTAAGGGTGAACTAAATGGTAGATACTTAACTCCAGTAAGTGTGGGTTCTGTTTTAGCAATGGCGTTGAAATTTGATAAAGTTGCACCGTCACTTGAAAAGCGTACTGTCTCTGCTGGTGATGAGTGTGATATGGATCTAAATCTCACAAGTCGCTCTGTAGCTGTCGAAAATAATGACTTTTCTCATCCCGGGGGAAGTAAATCAAGTTGGGTTACGTGGGATACTATCACAGAAGAAGTCGATAAGCTTGAGCGTGAGTTAAAAGAAGATGCTGAGAAGGCGGAGATTGATCTGAAGCATTATTCAAAAGAAGCCGGCTCGTCACAATGTAGTGACTATAAAGAAGATTTATCAGTAACAGCAACAGTTGATGCCATGAAAATGCCATTGACACATGGGTATTACGCACTGGCTTTTGATCTTGATCTCGACGATGCTGAAGATGCTATTACTGATGATGAATTCACTATGGAAGATGAAGTCGCAGTATTTGATGCAAGAGCGCGTGCACAAAATGCTATTAAAGATTTTGACCTTTTTATTGATAGTGTCGAAGATGTCGATTTCTTGGAGCAGATGGAAAATGAAACTGCGTCAGAGCGTACGGTTTCTGAAGTTCCAGTCAAAGAAGCTGTCAGCAAGCATCTGACAGTATCTAAGACCAAGGGCAATGAGAGTTTTAAAGGACATGTTGAAAGGATGAAAGCGTTCTTTGAAGCTGCATCTGCTGCTTAAAAGCATTTTGTAGTGATTTTGCACACTAAAAAAGCAGTACCCATCGAGGTACTGCTTTTTTAATTATGTCACCTAATCTTTCTGAAGCGATCTATTGACCATAGACAGGATAACGTTTCGCGGTGACTTCATGGCGGAGTTGCAATATGGCAGAACCTTCATCCGTAGCGATTTCAGGCATCTGCGCATTCCGGTCAATCACAACGGTTCCGATGTAGTCATCTTCCCCCCAGCCCGTACCACTGAACCAGCCGGAAATAGCGCTGTGTAGACTGCTCAGCAAAGAACCGGTTGTTGAGGTTTCGTCAGTAAAATATTTTCCAATACCAAAGGCTGCATCCAGCATCACGTCATAGGGAATATCGACGTCACTTTCCATGACGACGACCTTGGCTTTGTCACTGCCGATGGGCCAGTCGAGTAGCAAGGTGTTGCCACGGTTCATGCCTTTCTTGGTAACCCAGGGTAATTGCAGGACATTTTTGCCAATCAGCTGTTCTCCTGCATAGTAACCAATGTTGACGTAAATTTCAGGACTGGTAAATATCTCCCCGGTTTTATAAAGCTTGACGCCGGTCAGCCAGCTTTTGGCCGGTAATTGTTTTTCATGGGGTTGTGCCTGGGCATTAGCCTGTATGCGTTGAAGCTCGACCGGGCTATGAACAAGGCGGATGACCGTATGGGATTTTACAAACTCACGGGCCTTTTCAATAGGAATGTTTTTGAAAACACAATTTGCTAATGAGCATTCTCTGGTGTCGGCACCCCGGGCAACTTTTATAGCATTTCCCTGTTGCATTGCAGAGGTGGTATAGCCAAAGAAAATATGAGAAACATCATCCTGGGATTGGGCACTGTCATTCTCATAGAGTTTTAGCGCCATTAATGGGTTTTTCTTTTTAGTATTATTTTTTCGGTAATGGAAACATTTACCGATGTCTTCAAGATTGTTGATGGCTTGTTGCAGGTTTTTTAAAAAAATGGTGTCTATATTTTCGTTGTAATTCAGCAGGTGGCCAGGAAGGTGGGCCAGATAGATGCCTTTTTCAATATCCGGGTCAAAACGCTTTTGTTGAAGGAGCCTGGTAAGCTCCCAGGCAGAATTATCGACGTCTTTTATCTGGCTGAAATTCCGGATGAATAAGTCCCTGGCTTTTGTGAATTCCGCTCGCTGTTTTTCGATAGGCTGGCTGAGAAATGAATCGCAGTTAAAAGAGGATGTTGAGGCCGTACTGTAGGAGGCCGAAACAAGACAGCAAAGAACCAGAAAACGTGCAGCGCATTTAATCATGACAACATCCACCAGTGGATACAGGGAATCCAGTGAAGGCCTTTTTGAAAAAGAAACGACTTTATTTCAGCCCTCCGCTGAAAGGACAGAGAAAGAAATAGAAGCTTGCTCCCTGTCTGTCAAATCAACGATCAATGCATCTGAGTGAGAATCCGGTTATATCATTCGGTGTATTCCGGACATGAAGGTTTTCAGCTATTTCTGCGGGCGAGAAGGATATTTCTGTTCAGGCCGTTGTCAAATATCGCAGACTAGGAAAAACGACCGGCCACATGGCTATCACTTTGGCTCAGACCGCTGTTTTCCAGTATGATTGCCACGCCATCATTGAGCCCTTGCAGCATGGTGTGCTGCCCAACAGGATAGACACAAGTAACAGGAGCGTCTTGGATGCCCGTCAGAAATGCCTTTTATGCCCAATCCGGAGGTGTCACCGCTGTCATAAACGCCAGCGCCTGTGGCGTCCTTGAAACCGCTCGCCAGTATCCGGATCAGATCGGCAAGGTGTACGCCGGCCATAACGGCATTCTCGGTGCCCTGAAGGAAGAGTTGATTGATACCAGTCTCGAGTCTATTGATGCGATTGCGGGACTGCGCCACACCCCGGGCGGTGCTTTTGGATCCTGCCGTTACAAGCTCTCAACCCCTGAAGACAAACCGGTCGAATATCAGCGCCTGATTGAAGTCTTCAAGGCCCATAATATTGGTTATTTCTTTTATAACGGCGGTGGGGATTCCATGGATACCGCCCATAAGGTCTCCCTGTACAGCAAGGAAATGGGGTACCCCATCACCTGTATCGGTGTTCCCAAAACCGTTGATAACGATCTCCCGGCAACGGATAACTGCCCCGGTTTCGGCTCTGTCGCGAAATACATCGCGACATCGGTCAAGGAAGCCTCGCTGGATATTGAATCCATGCATGAAACCTCGACCAAGGTATTCATCATGGAAGTCATGGGGCGCCATGCCGGCTGGATCACTGCCGCCGCGGCACTGGCCATGGATAAGGAAAATGACCCGCCCCATATGCTGTTGTTCCCGGAGATCGATTTCTGCCGGGAAACGTTCCTTGCT
Source organism: Kistimonas asteriae (assembly GCF_018263925.1). Lineage (GTDB taxonomy): Bacteria > Pseudomonadota > Gammaproteobacteria > Pseudomonadales > Endozoicomonadaceae > Kistimonas > Kistimonas asteriae. Next base: position 86,876 of record NZ_JAEVHF010000011.1, on the reverse strand, counting down.
CAGGTCGAACAGACCGTCGAAGACCATGGATATTGTGTGGTTGTCGCCTCAGAAGGTACGCACTATGGTGACGGTACCTTCCTGTCAGCCTCACGTTCCACCGATGCGTTCGGCCACGTTCAGCTGGGGGGGACAGCACCGATCCTGGCTCGAATGATCAAGGATTCCCTAGGCTACAAGTATCACTGGGCGGTTGTGGATTATCTGCAGCGTGCTGCCCGTCACATGGCTTCAGCCGTGGATGTGGAGCAAGCCTATGCGGTTGGCGCGGCGGCGGTTGAATATGCCGTACAGGGCAAAAATGGCATTATGCCTACCATTGTTCGTGGTGAAGGCCCTGAATACAACTGGTCAATCGGTGAAGTACCACTGGAAATGGTCGCCAACGTGGAAATGAAAATGCCCCGTCACTTTATCCGTGGGGATGGGTTGCATATCACTGAAGAGTGCCGGCGTTACCTCGCGCCTCTGATCATGGGAGAAGACTATCCTCCCTTCAAAAATGGCGTGCCGGTGCATACCCGTTTGAACCGGGCCTGTGTGGAAAAGAAATTACCTGCCTTTGATGTTTGAGCAAATATAAGGCTGCCATCTGGCAGCCTTTTTTATATCGACCTGTTTATGTGAGCCGATGCTATGCGCTATAAAACTGTGACCATGCCTGAGAGTCGGCATATCGCGCTGGTTGCCCATGACAACAAGAAACCGGACCTGTTGGCGTGGAGCCAGCGCCATAAGGCCCAACTGGCATCGCATCATCTTTATGCGACCGGTACAACGGGAGAGCTATTGAATCAGCAGCTTGATTTGCCGGTTCATCCCCTCATGAGCGGCCCGCTGGGCGGCGACCAGCAGATTGGCGCAATGATTGCCGAATCACGTCTGGATACCTTGATATTCTTCTGGGATCCGCTGTCCTCACAACCGCATGACCCGGATGTCAAAGCATTGTTGCGTCTGGCCGCTGTCTGGAATATTCCCGTTGCCTGCAACGCCTCCTCTGCGGACTTTATCGTTTCATCACCGCTGTTTAACCAGCCATTTGAGCGGCTTGTGCCTGATTATGAGGCGTATCAGCGAGAGCGTGCGTTGTCCGCGGACTCATAGTGTTATACCGGAGGGCTGTCAGATTTTTTGGCTGACAGCCAGCGAATCTCCCGAATACTCCTGCCTCTCAGTAACAGGTTGGGAATCGAGACGCCAATCGCCAGCACAACCAGGATAAATCCGGTAATCAGTCCATTGTTGACAGTTTTAATCAGCACGTCGAGCGTGGCGCCATTATCAGCGATCTGCATCAGACCAATCATGGTTTTATAGGCGTAAGTGCCAGGCACCATCGGGATGACGGCGGGCATGGAGTAAACGACGGCGGGAGAATGAATGAAATAGGAAAGCACCATACTGCCAACACCGATGCTGCATGAGGCCAATAGTGTTCCCGGCACGATGCTGCCACCATGCGCCAGCCACGCCACTCGCAGGCAATAGCCAAGGGCGCCCAATAGAGCAACCAGCGGGAGTGAACGATGCGGTACATGAAACAGTACGGCAAATCCGGTGGCCGTAGCGGCTGACCAGAAGGCGGCTTCGAGGAATGCTTCAAAACCAGGCATCATGGTTGTCCGAGTCCCTGCAGGTTAAGCGCTACCAGCATGCCGAGCGCTATGGCGAAAGCGATCACCGTGCCCATGATGCCCCGGGCAACACCCACCAGAATATGGCCATTGATCTGGTCGATAACAGCATTGATCAGTGGTGCACCGGGCACAAGAAAAAGCACCGAGGTCGCTATGGCCAAATGAGGGACGCTTCCTATTGCCAGATGAACCCCCATGCCGCTGACAGTGACAGCGATAAAGGCGGAACAGGCAATGACAAGAAAAATATTGAATCCCCATTGCTGAAGGGTATGACGTGTAACCAGCGCGGCCATGGTGGCGACGGCCGTTGTCAGCATGACTAACGCATCCGCACCGAAAAGACGCGCCAGACTGGCACAGGCCAGGGAGACCAGTGCGACAATCAGGGGAAATGGATAGGCAGGGCTTTCTTTGAGTCGATAGACTTCTTCCCTGATTTCATCAATGGACAGCTTTTCTTCCTGTGCCCGCCAGCTAAGGCGGCTGATGCCGACTAGAACACTTAATTTGATACCGTGGGTTTCGACGCGACGAAACAGGGTGATCGTGTGCTGTTGATTTTGCAGGGTCAGTGTGACGCCGGAAAAGGAAAAGAACAGTTCTGGTTCATACCCCAGGGCACGTGCAAACCGTTTGACGTTACGATTGACCCGTTCGGTATGGGCACCACACCGCAGCTGCAATATGGCAATATCCAGTAACAGGTTGGCAGTTTCGCGTGGCGGTGCAAACGGTTCCGTCTCATTGGTTGGCAGCATGGCTGGAACACGACATCTGTTGATTGTTGTTGGGCTCGCTAACGTATCCTAGTCCATTTGTTGTGCGTGACAATACGTAGAGCTACCGGCTGAATCCTTGAAGCTTTTAGTGTGTCCGGAGTCGTAAACTATTGAATTGCCGCTGCATGGCAGTTAACGTCATGCGATGGCTTAGCCAGGTAACCAGGGGGAATAACATGCGGCGGGTGATATTTAATCAAAAGGGTGGTGTTGGAAAGTCCAGCATTGTTTGTAATCTGGCCGCAATTAGTGCCAGTGAAGGCTTGAAGACCCTGGTCGTTGATTTAGATCCTCAGGGAAATGCAACGCATTATCTGTTGGGGAAAGGCGCGGAGGTATTAAAAAATACGGTCGCTGACCTCTTTGAGCAGACGCTTTCGTTTAATCTCTTTGCCAAGGAGCCGACAGACTTTGTCCATCGAACACCGTTTGAAAGTCTGGATATTATGCCCGCCAGCCAGAAGCTGGAAGAACTCCAGCATAAGTTAGAAAGTAAGCATAAAATATACAAATTGCGTGATGCTCTTAAGAGTCTCTCGGCTAAGTATGACCGCATTTACATTGATACGGCACCTGCGTTGAACTTCTATACCCGCTCAGCCTTGATTGCTACCGAACGCTGTTTGATTCCTTTTGATTGTGATGCGTTTTCACGTCAGGCTTTGTTCGGTATTCTGGGGGAAATCCAGGAGCTAAAAGAAGACCATAACCAGAAATTGATGATTGAAGGGATTATTGTTAATCAGTTTCAGCCACAGGCTAAGCTGCCTCTTCAGCTGATAGAGGAACTCATTGAGGAAGGGTACCCTGTCTTACCCACCTATCTCAATCAGTCAGTCAAAATGAGAGAGTCACACTATGCTTGTACTCCCCTCGTATTTTTAGCGCCTAACCACAAACTATCACGACAATATCTAGCGTTGCATTGCTGTCTTGATGGTATCGTTGAGAATGTCGATTGATAAATCATAATTGAGTCCATTTATGCATATTAATGACGAACCGTATGAAAGGAAAATCCTACGGTTCGTCCAAAAGTGAACCTTAGGACAATGCGTTTACGGATCAGGGCACCATGCCGCACTGTGTGTGTTATACAGCCTTTCTATAACAAGCGCGTCACCTGCGGCAACTTCAATACTGGGACTTCCAGATGCACCTACCAGCTCAACATGGCCAAATGTGGGTTTGACGACTCTGAAATAATAACAGTTTACGCCATTACCCCGCATTGCGATGAGAATGCGTGAGTCTTCTGGCAAATACCCGGTCCAATGGTCATCAACATAAAATCGTCCATAGTCATCTAAAACACCCGTTTCACTGTTTCGAGTAAGAATCCATGATACAAAACCCGTACCGGGTAGAAACTTGACAGAAACCTCTGCTCGGTCATCGAGGTTTCCGGACACCTTGTAAGCGTGGTGATTACCATCATTAATATCTTCCTCGCTAGCGTGTGCAAAAAAAACGATGTTTAGTGAGAAAAAAAAGAATAGAAATAATCGGTTTGTTTTCATCGTACATCTCACTCAAATTTTGGGATTAAAAACCCGCGGCATGTGTTCAGTCTATTGTTTGCATCATTCGCGCCATGCGGATGAAAATCACAGGGTTGGAATGGTGCAATTCACAATGCTGCTATAGCCAATGTGTCCCATGTTCATATCATTGGCTTGATGCAGGAGTGTAGGTGATGGCTTTAATATTGCCAGAAGAGAGGAGGCAATTTCTGCGTCTATATCAAAAAACAGGCTCGTGACTATGCTGTATGCTGGAAAAGCATCTTGAGTTTTATTGTGGTTTGCCAAAAATGAATTTTTTTGTTTAAAGGGTTTTTGCAAAATTAAAGAGAGTGGTGCGGGTAGGAATCTTCTGGGATAGCTTCAATTTTGCCTGCATAAATCTATTTCATAATTTATGACAGCTGTCTGTTATTTTTTGATTTTTCATGAATGAAATGTGATTATAAAAAATGCAGGATATAACTTTTTCTTGCTATGAACAAACCTCACATAGGTGAGGTTTGTTCGAGTGCTATTGTAGAGTATCCACGTGATTGGTATAACCATTTACGGATCAGGGCATCCATAAACAGCGTGTGTTGTGTAAAAATCATCAAGCACTACAGCATCACCAGAAACATGTTCATATTTTGAATGGTCTGACGATCCCCAAAACTCAAGTTGTGAGTGTGTAGGATTGACTACAGTGAAAAAGCGACAGTGCTTTCCTGCACCGAGCACAGTGATCTTGAACCTTGAGCCAACGGGCAAAAAGGTATGCCAGTGCGAGTTAACATAATAAGTTCCATAATTATGGAGAACGCCAGTTTCACTGTTGCGTGCGTAGATGTAAGCCAAATAAGCAGTGCCTGGTAAAAATTTTACTGAAATTTCTGCTAAATCTGCCCGGCGAACTAGCGTTCGGTCATTGTGATTGGCACTTTTTTCAATCGGCTCATCGTGGGCATTTGAAAATAAGGCCAAAAGCAGCGAGAAAAAAAATAAGGGATATAGTCGGACTATCTTCATGGTACATCTCACCCAATATCAGTATTAACACAAAATCCATTGCACGTGCCCAAGCCGCTTGCTTTCTATATTCAACCCATGCCAAAAGAGAGGTTTGTATATAGTAAGCAGTCTGCTGGTGTAGTCGATATGGCTAGACTTCACGCAATATCGACTTGATGCTGGAGTGTAGGTGATGCTGTTGATATTGCCAGATTGCAGGATGAATTTTTAGGGATTTATTTTGGGGTTTGGCTGCGTGAAAACGAGGATTATATTGATGCTACTTACATGATTTATATTGCATGGCTAGCATGCAAATCAAGTTTTCAATGCAATTATTTTATTGTGTCTAATCTTTAGGGATATATAGAGTTCTGATGTCTAGAATGCTATCTGGATAACCAGTGACGCCCTCTTTTCAATTGCCATGGTATAAAAAACAGTATTGAGTATGGTCGTTTATCATACCGCTGGACTGCATATAGGCGTAACAGATTGTTGGACCAATAAAACTGAATCCCTGCTTCTTCAATTTTTTACTCATTGTTTCTGACTCTTGTGAAACGACTGGGACTTCCGCCTGAGTACTCCAATGGTTCAGGCGAGGTTCGTAATTAACAAATTGCCACATGAAGTCGTTAAATGAGCCAAATTCATCAACTATGGTTAAAAAGGCGCGAGCATTTTTGATCGCTGACAATATTTTCAGCCGGTTACGAATAATGTTGCTATCAGCCATCAGTGTTTCAATTTTTTCCTGATCATAACGGGCGATCTTTTCAGCATCAAAATTATCAAATGCTGCCCGATAGCCTTCCCGTTTTTTCAGAACCGTCAGCCAGTTGAGACCTGCCTGTGCCCCTTCAAGGATCAGTAATTCAAACAGCGTGCGATCATCATGCACAGGGCGTCCCCATTCATGATCATGGTAGTGTTGATACAGTGGATCCGACGTGCACCATTCGCAGCGTTGTTTGTTCATTCGTGGCAGCCAATCGTTGAGCATGAGTCGAAGAGTAAATAATAACTGCCATGATAAGGTCAAGGGCGGCAAACCAAAGAGCGCATGAAGCGCTCTCCGTTTGTGTCAACGGTGCACCATGATGGCTATTCACCGTTGTTTGTCAGGATGAACCCGGTGTGTTGCCACCGCCGTGAATGGGTCATCAGGCCAGTAATGTTTGGGGTAGCGTCCTTTCAGGTCTTTTTTGACCTCGTGGTAGGTGGTGTGCCAGAAATTCTTTAAATCCCGCGTAGTCTGTACCGGACGCATGGCCGGTGACAGCAACTCAATGGTTACCGGCAGCTTTCCTGAACAGATCACAGGGGTTTCCAGTAAGCCAAACAGCTCCTGAAGTTTGACGGATAATCTGGGGTCAGCGGGATTGCTGTAGTCAATACGGATTTGCGAGCCGCTGGGGACTTTGAATCGATCAGGTGCTTCCTGTTCAAGGTGTTGTTGGGAAGACCAGTCCAGCAGCGCTTTCAGGCAGGCGATAAGGTCGATTTTTTTCAGATGGTCAAGCTTGGTCATACCTGTCAGGAAGGGAGCAAGCCAATCTTCCAACGACTGCAGCAATGCAGCCTCTGTGACATCAGGCCAGCTAGGTTCAAATTGCGCCACACAGCAGATTCTCTGCCGTATTTGTTCGCTTTCGCGTGTCCAGGGTAAGGCCTGAAGTCCTGTTTGGCGTATCCCCTCAATAAGCGCGGTACTCATTGCTTCGGCAGGGGGGGAGGCTAGGGGCTGACGCTCCAGAACCAGAGCGCCAAAACGAATCTCCCTGTTCGCGATAACGCTTTTGGTGGATTTATCCCAACCAATGTTATCGTGCGTTTCAAGACGATCAGGGTAGAGGGCAGAGATCTGTTCCGGTTGCAGTGCACAGGCAAGAAAGGCTGTGGCGTTACTCTGTTTCCGTTGGCCGCCTAATGCGGGGATGACGAGGTAATCAGACGCTGACAGTGGATCGTGATCGGGCACAGCAGCGCCTTGTCCTGCACTCAGGAGGAACTGTCCGGATTGTGCTCTGCGACGTGCAATGCGATCCGGGTAAGCACATGCCAGTAATGTCGCAATGGTCTCTGTTCTGTAGGCTGCTGGCCTTTTGGCTTGCAGACGTCGTGCCCAGCGGGCAGTCAGTCGTCGCATCTGTTTAACGGCTGGCTGATCAACACTGAGGCCGGAAACGGGCTCACCATCCAGTAGTGCCAGTCGTAACCGGATGTCCAGCGGACGTTCTGACGCATAACCTCGGACAGGATCTTTTTCCGTCAGCAGTACACATAATTGCGCCGCCAGATAATCCTGTCCCTGTTGGCGTGCGATTAACACCATATGGGCCAGGCGAGGATGAAGTCCTGTTTCCACCATAGCTCGTCCATGGGGTGTGATACTCAAGCGATGATGTTTGTGCTCAATCGCACCGAGTGTTTCGAGCAATTGATACCCCTGTTCAACCGCTGCTTTCGGTGGTGCTGTGACCCAATTCGGTTCATCACAGTCCGACATGCCCCAGTTCAGTAGTTCCAGGACAACCGGAGCCAGATCCGCATCGGTAATTTCAGGCGGAGAGAAGGGTAAGAGCTGCTGGTGCTCCTGTTCTGTCCACAGACGGTAGCATTTGCCGGATGTTAGTCGTCCGGCACGGCCCTTGCGTTGGTCGGCACTCGCTTTTGATACCCGGATGGTATCCAGCTGGGTCATTCCGGTACGTGGATCAAAGCGGGGGATGCGCATCAATCCGGCATCCACCACCAGGCGGATGCCTTCAATGGTCAGGCTGGTTTCTGCGATGGCGCTGGTCAGCACGATTTTTCGGCGACCGGCAGGTGACGGTTGTATGGCTTGATCCTGTTCGGACTGGGAAAGGCTGCCATGTAATGGGTAAACATCGACATGTGCAGGTAATCCATAGTCCTGAAGTCTGTCAGCGACTCTCCGGATTTCTGCAGTACCCGGTAAAAAAGCCAGCAGATGACCTTCTTCTTCATGTATTACCTGGCGAATGGTATCCACCATGCAATCACAGGCAGCACGAATATCGCCGGGAGGGAGTGGACGCTCACTGTAGTGGACGGTTACCGGATAGCTCCGGCCCTCACTGTGAATGACCGGACAATCCAGCAATTCAGCCAGCCCGGGGGTATCCAGTGTAGCGGACATGACCAGCAGTTTTAATGGATCGTCGGGTTCGCGGTAGCCTTGCTGGGATTGCAACGCCAGTGCCAGTCCGAGATCCGCCTGCAGGGATCGTTCATGGAATTCGTCAAAGATCACCAGGCTGACACCGCTGAGTGCCGGGTCATGCTGCAGCATGCGGGTCAGTATCCCTTCGGTGATGACTTCGATACGGGTTTCGCCACTGGTTTTGCTGTCCAGCTGCATGCGGTAGCCAACGGTTTTGCCGATCGGTTCGTTCAGAAGCTGCGCCATGCGGGATGCGGCCGCCCGGGTGGCCAGTCGGCGGGGTTCCAGCATCAGGATCTTGCCGTCACCACGCCAGGCCGCGTCGAGCAGGTAAAGTGGTACCAGTGTCGTTTTTCCGGCCCCGGTAGGCGCTTTTAATAACAGGCGGTCATGCTGTGAGAGTGCATGGGCAATATCGGGCAGTACCTCGGTCACAGGCAGTGAGGGCAAGGTGGAGGACAAGGTGTTGCTCATCAGGGAATCGTTATCAGTCGTTCGGTTGGCCGTTGGATTGGGCGAGCCAGGTCAGCCATTGTCGGGCATCATCCTGCACGGTCTCCCAGTCAGTGGCGTTCTGGAAGGCTTTGGTCGCTTGATCAATATTATCACTCTTGAGATACAGATAGCCCAGCAGTAGCCACGCTTTGCCAGAATCTTGCAGTTCGCCTTTCTCAATGGCCCTGGAAAGGCTGGCAGAAGCACCCTGCCAGTCTTGGATATGTATTTGTAATTCGGCCTGACGCTGCCACGGCTGACCGTTGTCGGCGTGTTCTCCCGCTTTGGCAAAGGCGCTGATAGCCCGCTCAGTTTCTCGGGCACTGAGCCAGAGTTCCCCGAGTTGCTCCCAGTGTTGAGCATGGTTGGCAAGGGTGCCGTTTTCAAGGGCGCGGGCAAGGTGTCTGGCAGCTTCAGAGGGTTGGCCATTGCTTTGTCGCAGCCAGGTCATCTGGCCAATATCAGACAGTCGATTCAGAAGATCATGTGATGCTGCTGTTTCCATGATGGCCAGGGCTTCATCCGTTTGATCAAGCATCAGGTAGAGGCTGGCCAGTTGACGCCAGTAGCGTGCCCGATTCGGGCGGTAATCCAGTAGGGTTTTAACGGTGACAATACTGTCCTCATAGGCTTCAAGCTGAAACTGAATACTGAGTAATAATTCATGCCAGGCGATAGGCGGTTGACGATGGAGGGCGATGGCTTTTGTCATGGTTGGCAGGGCCTCGGCATAACGTTCCTTGGATACCAGGGCTGACGCCAGAATCATCCAGGGCAGGGGATTGTTAACAGACAATTGTTCGTTATTCAGCAAAGGCGTTAAACGGTCAATGACGTTATCCACCTTGCCCTGTTGCAGCCAGGCCTGGGCAAGGGACGTTTCCAGGGTAATGCGCAGGTCATTGGGCAACGTGTAATTATCCAGCAATTCGAGGATATGATTGCTGGTTGTCGTATAGTCGCCCTGCAGCATGGCAATCTGGGTTAGGGTACGCAGTACCATCGCCCGTTTTTGTGAGCCGGGTTTGGTTTGTTCCAGCAAGACTTCCGCATCCATCTGTGCCTTCTCGTAACGCCCGGCTGTGATGAAAAGCTGTATGTCAGCCAGCAGTTGTTGTAGCGCCTTACCAGCATGGGCTTCGGGTGTGATCAGCGAGAGTGCTGGTATCAGCAGAATGTAGAGCTGGAATGCCCGAACAAGGGATATGCGCTTATTCACGACCAGTGTTCGAATGATCCCCAAAATAGTCATTGCAGTTGAAACCTGATGGTTCGCTCTGCCCGTTGAGGAACCGCTTTTCCGTTGACCATACGGGGCCTGAAACGGTATTCGCGAACGGCTTTGAGGGCGGCCTGCTCAAACACACCTTTCGGGTTGGCTTCAATGATCCGGATGTCATCCACAGTTCCCTGTTCGGTCACGGTAAAACGGACTTTCACCCAGCCGCTTTGATCTTGATTGACGGCTTGACGCGGATAGTCTGGATCCAGGCTGGCCAGTGGCAGGGCGTCGGGGTTGATGGTAGGGATATTGCTTCCGGATTTTCCGGCTAACCCCGGCGCTTCGAGAGTACTCAGCAGGGATTCGGCGTCCGGTGGCGCAAAAAGGCTACCACTGACGCCTGAGTGCAAGCTGCTGACCGTACTGAGCGACGGCGTGAAGCCAGGCCGTGGCAGGCTATCGGGTGCTTTTTTTACCTGATTCTCAGACCTGTGATTGTCCGATGTTGTTCCTGCCAACGCCTGATTGACCCTTGGGGCATTGACTGAAACGGTTTGAGTGCCGCTGTCAGCCGATTTGTCCGGTTCAACCATCCACTGCATCATGAGAAACAGCAGCAGGGTCACGGACAGCCCGGCCAGCACATGGTTCATTGCACATGCCCTGGTTTTGCCGCCAGCGTAATGTCGTCAAAACCGGCCTGGCGGACAATATCGATCACCTGAATTAACAGGCCGCCAGGCGCCTTGCGATCAGAATCAATGATAATGGCGGTGCCGGGCAGGAGGCGTTTGATCAGGTAGCGTTTCAGGTTGGTCGGTTCGATGGTATCGCCATCAATATGGATGCTGGCGGCTTCTGTCAGGCTGATCGTTGTCGCCTGACCCTGAATAGGTTGTGCGGTCACGGCTTCCTGACGCTCCAGCGTAATGCCTGACTGCTGAATAAACGTCGCCGTGGTGATAAAGAAAATCAGCATGATAAAGACGACATCCAGCATTGGCGTCATATCGATGCCGGTGTCTTCAGCGTCCGTTGTGATATGGCGTCGGGCACGCATTCGGTATCCCTCTGATTATCCTGCGTTGGCCGAACGAAGGCTTGCGGCTGGATCCGACAGTGTGAGCGCATCCGCCAATCGGTGTTGCCGGCGTTCAGCCAGTCGCAGGCACCAGGTGTAGGCATATACGCCGACAATGGTGACCAGAATGCCCGCCAGGGTGGGGAGGGTTATCCGCGACAGACTTTCCAGCAGCATCGGGCCAACGGTGAGGCCGTGGTAACCCATCCGTTCAAACAGTGTGATCATGCCGGAGACTGTTCCCAGCAATCCGGTCAAAGGGCAGATGGCAATCAAGCCTTTAATGACAGGGAACCCGGCTTCCATTACGGCCTGTTCGCGGGCCAGCAGCGTTTCACGTACCTTGCGCGCGCGCCATGATGAACGATCTGTTCTGGTTCGCCAGAGCGTAATGATTTTGCGATGACGCTTTTTCCAGTGCCAGGCAAGGTACGTAAAGCGTTCAGATAGCAGCGTCAGCATGACACTGGTCAGTCCGAACACGATCCAGAGTACCCAGCCGCCACGGGTGAGGTAGTCGAGAATCGGCAAGGGGATCAGCATGCCTTTTTCTCCAGGTGCTCAGCCATCAGTCCTGCCGCCTGACGATCCAGCAGGAGGACGAGTTGCCGGCTGCGATTGGTCAGGAAAGCGTGTCCCAGCAGCAGTGGAATGGCGACCATCAGGCCAATGGCGGTTGTGATCAGTGCCTGGGATATCCCGACGGCCATCAGGTGCTGACCCGCATTGCCAGACATACCCTGAAAAGTTCGGATCATGCCGGTAATGGTGCCCAGCAGACCCAGCATGGGGGCAATAGCTGCCATCAGTTTGATCGCGCTTTGCCAGCTTTCGAGGCGCGGTATTTCCGCCATGATGGCTTCGTCTAGGCGGAGTTCGAGATTCTCTGGTGATCCCTGCTGACGATGTTTTTCCCAGGCCATCAGCACCCTGCCCAGGGCATTGCTGCGGCTCAGGTCGTCCATATGCACCTGTTGCTGCTGTATACGACGATTTTCACGCATCAGGCTCATGTGACGAGTGATGAGAAGCCCGACACCGAAAGCCCCAAGAGCGATAATCAGCCAGGCAATAAAGCCGCCCTGGTCAATTCGTTCAATGATGGACGGGCTGGTTTCCAGCTGTTCCAGCAGTTTCCCGCGGCCTGGATCAATGGCCATTAATGCCATGGGTTCATGAGACCGTTCGAAGCCTTCTGCATCGATTCGAAGATTGAAACGGGGTTGTTTGACCGGAATACCAAGCTGACCGGTTTCAGGGTAGTAACGCAGAAAGTTACCATTACTGACGGCTGTAAAGGGGCCAATAAAGGTGACAGGGGCAGTGATGGGGTCACCGGTACTTCGTGTGATGGTGGTTGTTGTCCGGGTTATACGGCTACTGTCCGCCAGGATGGTGTTGAGGTCTTCCCAATACTGATAAAGCTGCTCACGGGACGGGACGGTGCGGTTCAGTGCCAGCTGGTTGAGACGCGCTGATCGGTCAGCGTTGAATGCAGGGAGAACGGAATGGTTGAAGCTGCGACTCAGGCGTCCGGCTTCGTCTTTGATAGCTTCCGTTAACAGGCGGCTTTCGTGTAGCAGTGTCTGTTGTTCCTGCTCCAGCTTAGCCAGTATTTTCTTGTCTTCGGCCAGTGATTGTTTGAGGTTGCTGTTTTTTTTCTGTAGTGCGGAAAATGTATCTTGAGCTTCTTTAAGCAGCGCTTTTTGTTGCTGGTGCGCATTCAGGAACTTTTGTTCCCGTTCGCTGTTTCGTGCGATTTCCTTTTTTCGTGCTTCCTGTACAGAGGCTACCAGTTCATCCAGCGGCGTACTGGAGGCTGCTGTTTCGGCGGCGCTGGTCTGTGCGGTTAAGGCAAGCACAGTACCCATCAGGATCAGGAGAGATTTCATGCATCACCCTCCGGTAGCGAACGATGGGTCGGTAGCGGAAGGACAAGCCAGCCTTCCGGCTCGTGCTTGGCCGCTACCCGGATAGCGCGTGACAGTTTGTGCCGGTCTTCCATGGGCAGGGTGGACCAGGTTTCTGTGGTTCGATCCCAGATGCCGCCTTCCTCGCCATCAGGCGTCAGGTAATACAGGGCAATGTGACCGAGTCGGAAGAAGGTGACCTGTCGCTTATCGGACAGTTTGCCGGTCCAGTGTTGAATATGGAGTCCCTGTTCAGCTGTTTCCCGTAGTTGACGGACAAGTGCGAGATAGTTTTCCACCGGTGTCTGGTCAGCGTCGTTCAACAGTTCACCCAGAAACCGATGTTCCTGTTCACGGCGATTGCCCTGATAGGGGAGATCCAGGGCAATAAAATGGCCATAAATTTCATGAATCTGTTGGTTCAGGGATGGCAGCGTAGCCAGCAGCTGTGTCGTTTTTTGGATGTCAGCTTCCAGCGAGGCGCGCTTTTGGGCAATTTTTCGACGTTGATTGTCCAGGTGACGATTTTCCTGGTGGAGGGTATCAATGGCGTCCTGAAGCGACTGGTACTCTGCCAGCATGCGCCGGGTATCATCATCCAGACGGTTGATCGCCTGCTGAGAATGGGCTGAGCGCTGCTGGGTATCTTTCTGCAGGCTGATGGCATCGTCCAGCGTGGCAGCATCGGCAGCGATGACCTTTGCCTGCAGAGATGAAGCCAGTAAGACAATGGCGATAGAGATTCTGACAATAGCTTGCATTGTTATTGTTTGTTCTGATGAATGCGTTATAGGCTAGTGCTTGTCTATTATGCTGCTCCGCAGATAGCTGGTGCAAGAAGACTATTCACTGGCGTGAAAGGGATGATTTGTTGAGCCAGATCAAAAGACCCTCGGTTTGTACGGATTACCATAAGTAGACAATAAGTATCGTGTCGGCCCTTCATAGTTGAAGGGGCCGGCAGATGAACAACAAATCACAAGGAATTGTTAGGGGGTTTCTATGAAACTGGAGGGGTCTTCTGTGAAAAAATTGCCTGTTGCTGCTGCGGTAATGGCTGTCGTTGCTGCGTTGTCTGGTCCTGTCATGGCTTACCAGGCCGGTGATGTGATTGTCCGTGCCGGTGCTGCGACTGTTGATCCGGATGTTGATAGTGGCGCGTTGAAGGTCAATGGCGTAGCAAATATTACTAATGGTGCAACAACGACCGTTGATGTCGATTCTGATACACAACTTGGTCTTTCAATGACCTATATGTTGGATGACAAGTTTGGTATTGAATTACTTGCTGCAACGCCTTTCCAGCATACTATTAAAACCAAAGGTGGCTTGGGTCCCGCACTGGGTAAGTTGGCTGATGTTAAGCACTTGCCGCCTACTCTGACCCTTCAATACTATCCAATGGAGAGCTCTTCGGCTTTTCAACCATATGTTGGACTTGGCTTGAATTACACTACGTTCTTTGATGAAGAATTTAAGAGTCAGCACAAAGCAACATACAGTGGATTGGAGTTGAAAGATTCTTGGGGTCTCGCAGCGCAACTGGGAGCCGACTATCGAATCGATGATAACTGGAGCGTGAATGCTGCTGTTTGGTATGTCGATATCGATACTGAAGCGAAGTTTAAGGATACAGCCGGTAATAAGTACAAGGTTGATGTAGAGCTGGATCCCATGGTTTACATGGTTGGCATTGCCTACAAGTTCTAAAAAATTTCTAGTGTTCGATTAAGTGCAGGCGTTTGCCTGCACTTTTGTTTCTTGGGTATAAATTTTCTCTGCTTTAAACGTCACTCCTCCTTGCCCGTGACGTAAATATCCCTCACGAGTCGTGCGACACCACTGCGCCAGGATTTACTGTGAATACCAAAGGTATTGCGCAAATGGGTTGTGTCGAGGCAGGCGTTAACGGTTTTACCGTTGTTGCTTGATTCCGGAAACGGCTCTGTCGTGTTGGGGGAGAAATCACGGTACTGCGACGCTTCTGCCAGTATGACTTCTGCCAGAGACTCCTCATCAACGGTTTCCGCCGCATTGTAGTGATAGGTTCCCCAGACCTGCGCATCACAATCGATTTGTCGCATGATAGCCAAGATCACCCGGCCAACATCATCGGCCGGCGTCGGACGTCCCCGGCTGTTGGCGGAAGCGAGGACGGGTTCACCCTGGGTCAGGCTGTTGAGAATGCCTGTCAGGCGGTTGCGTCCCTGGGGGCTGATGACCCATGACAGGCGAAGAATGACATGGCGTGAGCAGTGTTCCCGGATCTGTTGTTCGCCCTGCCAGAAGCTGCCGCCCAGTACGCCGGAAGGATTGGGGATATCCTTGATGGTATACACCTCCTGCTTCATGCCATCAAAAACCCGCCAGGATGAAATATGAATCAGAACGGATTTGTATTGGTCGCAGACTTTGGCCAGTGCGGCAGGAGCGTCACGGTTCAGGGCAAAGCAGCGTGAGGGTTCGGTTTCTGCCCGTGCCGGGTTCCGGTGGCCAGCGGTATTGACGACAATCGTCGGCCGGTATTCGGCAATCACTTCCTCAATCTGGCGTGGGACGGTCAGGTCCAGCTGGTCACGTCCCGGGGCGTAGTGAGGGATGCCGGCTCCCTTCAGTAGTGCCCGGAGTTCATAACCGATCTGTCCATTACCGCCTATGATAAGAACCTTCATCTGTATATTTCCTGGAAACGGTGCGCTGATTCACTGGCTGATACCGGTATTGTGACAGGCTGACTATGTGCGACAACTGTCATTGGTACGGTAAGGGTGTGTTGGCTACGAAGTATTACTTATTCAGCCGTTTGCCGGAGTCACGTTACCTTAGCGGGTCTTACCTGATAACCCCTTCTCAAAGAACGTAAACTGTGACCTCCACGATACGGCAGAAAATCATACTTTTTACGGTGGTGCCTGTCACCGTCATCTATAACCTGCTGTTCGGAATAAACCTGTATCAATCCGTTCAACGTTCGTCGCAGGCGCTTGAGAACCGGATGGCAGAAACGGCGTGGCGATACGCCGGTCAATTTGACAACTTCTTGATGGAATCCTCTCAGGTTGCCCGTTCTATTGCCGGGTTTATTGAGATCAGCCCCCGACTGGATGATGCACATCTGTATCGTCTTGTGGCAAACAGCGTGTCGGATAATCCCATGCTGGTCAGCGCCAGTCTGATATTCCTGCCGGACATGAGAGGGCCTGATCAGCCGCTGTTTGCGCCAACGGCCTGGCGAAACAGTGGCTCAGTCCTGTTTCGGGATCGGGGCAGCGATACAGATTTTCGGAGCCGGATTGATGCGTGGCTGAACGATAAATCGTACCTGCGGCGGCAGTGGTGCCCACCTGAGCAGCATCCTAATCATCCACAACAGATCTCAACATTCCTGGAACCCATTTATCGGGATGGACAGCTTCGAGGTATGGTGGCACTGGATGTCAATCTAAACCAGTTGAATGATGTATCGTCCTGGAAATCGTCATCTGAGATGGATTTCATGGTGGTTGCCAATGATGGTTCCTATATCTACGCCCCCTATGCCATTGCGCGGGGAGAAAGCGTTTTTGATACCGCAAAGCGTCTGAATCATCCGGATTACCTGAAGTTTGCGAATATCATGACCGGCAGTCAGTCTGGCAAGATCCGCCTTAAAATGGGGGATGAGGATCACTGGCTGTTTTATGCACCGGTACGCTCGGCGGGGTGGATGCTGGCTGCGTCGGTACCGCGTTCCCGGGCTCTGGCTGATTTACGTGCACATGCCGTAACCCAGGCGGTGATTCTACTCATCTCGCTGGTTTTGATTTTTGGTTGTGTCTGGTTTATCTCAGGGCGTATTTCTCGTCCCATCCGCCAACTTGAGCGTGCGGTACGCCGAGTGGCATCCGGTGATTTGAATGCCAGTGTGCATATTCCCAACCGGGATGAAACCGGTAGCCTTGCCCGCTATTTTTCAGAAATGACGGGGCAACTGGCGCTGCGTGAAGAGGCGTTGCGTGCGTCCAAGAACTTCGCCATTGACAGCATTGTGCAGGGCCTGAAAGGGCGCTATTTCTATTTCAGCCATGATCGGGACGGCAATATCACATCAGCCAGTCCTTCGGTGACGGATGTGTTGGGTTTCACGGTGGAAGAGTATTGCCAGCATTTCACTACGCATCAGACCAGAAAGAAATCAAACCGCACCTCATTGACTATTACAGACCAGGTACTGACGACAGGTCAGGCCAATGGTTATGAAGTGGAGATGTTCGATAGCCAAGGTCGCAGGCGTTATATCGAAGTTTTCAAGGTGCCGATGTTTGAGCCGGATGGCAGCATCAGCGGTATTGAAGGTTTGGCTCATGACATCACTGCGCGGGTGAGCGATACGGAAAAATTCCGCGGGCTGCTGGAGTCTGCGCCGGATGCCATGGTCATCACGGATATTGAGGGTCAGATTCTTATCGTCAATGAGCGGGCCGAAACCCTGTTTGAACAGGAGCGGGATGATCTGATCGGTCAGTCTGTCGCTTGTCTTTTCCCGGATCATGATCAGTCCGGCATCTTTCCATTGCTGACAACGCCGCTGGAGCAGCGTGCAACGCTGAAAATCAACCGGGGGCGTGAAGGCGCTTGCCGACGGGCTTCGGGCGAAGAGTTCCCCGTCGAGTATACACTCAGTCCACTGGAAACCTGGGAAGGTACGCTCTTTTCGGTGTCAGTGCGGGATATCACGGATCGCAAGCAGGCTGAGGCTGCGTTGCGATTGAGTGAGGCGCGGTTCCGCCGTTTGGTGGAAGGTTTGCAGCAGGAATATTTCTTCTATTCGTTGAATCCGGACGGCAGTTATATCTATGTCACGGATTCCGTGCAGCGAATTCTGGGGTATCGCCCGGCGGACTTCATGAAACATTCCCGTGATTATCTGTACGACGACAATGAGCGTACCTGGGTACAGGAAAACACCCAGAGAGTGGCCAATGGGCAGATCCGGCCCAGCTATGAAGTCAAGATTTACCGCGGCAACGGTGCGGTCAGTGTACTGGAAGTGCTTGAAGTGCCTGCCTTTGGCAGTGACGGCAAGGTTAAGGCCGTAGAAGGCATTGCCCGGGATCGCACCAGTGACAAAAAGGCGCAGGAGGATCTTCGCCGCGCCCGGGATGCTGCTGAAGCGGCCAGTCATGCCAAGAGTCTGTTCCTGTCTAACATGAGTCATGAGTTGCGCACACCGCTTAATGGGGTACTGGGTTATACGCAGGTTATGTTGCGGGATAAACAGTTGAGTCCACAGCATCGCCGCAGCCTGGTGGCGATTGAAGACTGTGGCCAGCACCTGTTGACCTTGATTAACGACATCCTGGATCTTGCCAAAATTGAGGCAGGCGGCCTTGAAGTGATTACGGAGCCAGTGGATTTGTACCGGCTGGTATTGTCAGTGCACCAGATGCTGTTTCAGCGGGCACAGAACAAAGGCATTCAGTTCAAGCTGAATCTTGGCGGCCAGAGAATCAATCATGTTGAGTTTGATCCGGACAGTCTGGAGACAGCGCTGCCCCGTATGATCTGGCTCGACAGTACGCGCCTGCGACAGGTGTTGATCAATTTGGCAGGCAATGCCATCAAATACACCCGATCTGGCCAGGTGTTGTTGTCAGTATCTCTGGAGTGCCATGGTGACAATCAGGACGATCGGCTGTGTTTCCGGGTGGAAGACACCGGTATCGGTATCGATAAAGACAGCCTTGAGCTTATCTTTGAGCCTTTCCGCCAGACCGAAGGCGGACGCCAGGCGGGCGGGACAGGGCTTGGATTGGCGATCAGTCGTCGCCTGGTCGAAATCATGGGTGGGCAGATTCGTGTGGAAAGCATTCTGGGGACAGGCAGCTGTTTTCATTTTGATTTGCCGCTGATTCGCTGCAATGACGAAGTGCAGGTGTTGGCGTCAGGCTCTCCATCGGATGATGGTCACTGTCGTAAAGTGCTAGCGCCGGGGCAGCAGGTGAAAGTGCTGGTGGTGGATGATAATGCCGTTAACCGGGATATTCTGGTGACGTTGTTGCAGAGTTCTGGTTTTACTGTCCGGCAGGCAGAAAACGGGCAGGTTGCACTGGATTGCGCGCAGCAGGAGGCATTTGATGCCATCTTGATGGATTTACGCATGCCCGTCATGGATGGCTTCGACGCCGCCAATGCCATTCGAAGCCTTGAAGGCACACATGCCCCGGCTATCATTGCTGTCACGGCCAGTGTTTACAGTGAGTTGCGTGAAAAGGTACACCTGCATGGGTTTACAGACTTTGTGGGTAAACCGTTCCGTGCCGATGAGATTTTTGACACCTTGCAGAAGCATCTGGGCCTACAGTATTGCAGTGACTGTGAATCGTCATCAGCCCTGCCTGATCTCCCGATACTGACGCCCGATATTGCGACAGATTTTGCCAACTCTCTGGAAAATGCGATGGAAATGGGGGATATCGAAGCGATCCGTGGGCTGGCGCATCATTACGCTGCGATGCCTGGTATTGAAGCCTGGGGGGAGCGGCTGGACACATTGTGCGACAGCTTTGCGGTAGGACAGCTGGAAACGCTGTTGATGAGTCTCCGACGGCAGGCCCAGGATGTAGCCTGACCACTGGCAACGAAAAATACGGGCCAAGGTTGGCGTTGGTGATGAACCGGCGTATGGTGCACGGTTTCGACATGACAGCAGTAAGAGTGGTGGTATGAGGCAGTTAGCGCCATTGGCGGCGGATCACGAGGAAGAAAAAATTCTGTTGGTCGATGACAATCCGACCAACCTGCAGGTGCTGCTGCAGACACTCAGTGGGCGCGGCTACAAGTTGCTGATAGCCAAAAATGGCGACAATGCCCTGAAAATTGTCCACAAGGTCCGGCCCGCGCTGGTGCTGCTGGATATCATGATGCCAGGTATTGACGGCTATGAAGTCTGCAAGCGCCTGAAGGATGATCCGGCGACCTCGGGCGTGACAGTCATTTTCCTTTCCGCCCTGGATGATACCCGTGACAAGGTCCGTGGGCTGGAAACCGGTGCGGTGGATTACATTGCCAAGCCCTTCCAGGCCGAGGAAGTAATTGCCCGGGTGGAGACCCACCTCAAGATTCATCGTCTGGAGCAGGCGCTGGCCCGCAGGAACCGCCAGCTGGAGGCTGAGAATGAACATATTCTTGAGTCAATGCGGGAAGGGATTGTCGGGATCAATGGTCACGGCAAGATTACCTTTGCCAACCCGGCGGCCAGCCGGATCACGGGCTGGGAAGCGGCAGAGTTGATTGGCGCTGACGCCCATGGCCTGTTAATGCCCCGTTGTGCCGACGGAGCCATCCGTCCCCGTGAAGAGACGGCACTTTATACGACGCTAACAGAAAATATCATCCAGGCCGTGGAGGATGATGTGTTCTGGCGGCGGGATGAAACCAGCTTCCCTGTGGATTATTCCTGTACGCCTTTTATGCGTGATGGCGAAGCGGATGGCGCGGTGATTGTTTTTCGGGATATTACCGAGAAAAAGCGGCATCAGGATGCACTGCAGAACGCGCTGGACGAATTGCAGGAGCAGAAGGACAAGCTGATGCATATGTCCCGTTTGAGCAGTATGGGGGAAATGGCGTCCGGGTTTGCCCATGAAGTGAACCAGCCGCTGACGGCGATCAATAATTATGCCCAGGTCTGCCTGCGCCTGATGCAGCGTGATCCTATCAATATGGAATCCTTGCGCGACGGGCTGGAAAAAATCGGCGTTCAGGCACGGCGTGCCGGCGATATCATTGCCCGTATTCGCAGTTTTGTGAAAAAGCCTGATCATTGTCTTCAGGTTGTCGACTGTAACCGGCTGGTGCAGGATGTCGTTAAACTCGCGGAAGTGGATGCTCGGCATAATGGCATGGAAATCCACCTGGATCTCGCTGAAGACATCTCTGCCATTAAAGTCGATCCGGTACAGATCCAGCAGGTGGCGCTTAACCTGGTCAGAAACGGCATGGAGGCAATGCGCGATATGCCGGACAAGAATGTCGGTCTCTGGGTTCGTACAGAGCGGCTGGATCGTGAGTTCGTTCGTATCGCTGTGATTGATAGAGGTTATGGCTTGGCGGATGACGCTGAACAGAAGTTGTTTACGCCTTTTTATACAACCAAGGATGATGGTATGGGGATTGGGTTATCCGTCTGCCATAGTATCATCCAGACTCATGGTGGTACGTTGAATTTTATTCGAAACCCGGAGGGAGGAGCCACGTTTTGGTTCACTGTTCCGGTGGCAGAAATTTAATCACAAGCACCCGCAAATAAAATCTTTCTGTTTTATCAGTCATTGGCAAGGCATATTGTGTTTAAAAAAACAGTATGCCTTGTTTCAGTATCAGCCAATAAGAATGGAGCGGATTGGTCACTCACCAAGAAAGTCCGCTATGGCGCTGTCTGGTGGACAAGTTATAATCGCCCGATATCTGAACAACAAAATGAGCAGTTAAGTGTGGGTTGATTCGCTCAGCCGGCGTTGACGCTGTCATGATGGAGGCGAACTTGTCCGGAGATGTAAAAGCCTATATGCAGCGTCTGGGTCAGCAGGCCCGGGCTGCGGCGACTGTTGTCGCCAGTGCGGATGCGGGGCAGAAAAATGCTGCGCTGCTGAAGATTGCTGCTGTTCTGGACGCTTCCCGACCACAGATCCATGTGGCCAACCAGAAAGATCTGGAGAACGCTCGTCAGAACGGTCTTAACGATGCCATGCTGGATCGACTGGCGCTGTCGCCAGATCGTGTTGATGGCATGATTGAAGGGTTGAAGCAGGTTGCGGCGCTGCCGGATCCGGTCGGTAATATCTCTGATCTCCATTACGTACCCAGTGGCATTCAGATCGGCAAGATGCGCGTGCCGCTGGGCGTCATCGGTATTATTTATGAATCCCGCCCCAATGTGACGGTGGAAGCTGCCAGTCTCTGCCTGAAGTCTGGTAACGCCACGATCCTTCGGGGCGGTAGCGAGGCGATTCATTCCAACCAGGCAATTGCCCGCTGCATTCGGGAAGGACTGGAATCCGCGGGATTGCCGGTGGATGCGGTGCAGGTCCTTGAGATTACCGATCGTGAGGCGGTGGGTGAACTCATTACCATGCCGGACTATGTGGATGTCATCGTTCCCCGTGGTGGCAAGGGTCTGATTGAGAGAGTCAGCCGGGATGCCCGGGTGACAGTGATCAAACATCTTGACGGCATCTGCCACGTTTATATTGATGATCGTGCCGACCCGGATAAGGCGGAACGCATCGCCGTTAACGCCAAGACACACCGTTATGGAACCTGCAACACCATGGAAACCCTGCTGGTGCACAAGGATATCGCCGGTGGCGTCCTGCCCGTGCTGGCCAATGCCTACGCGGAGAAAGGCGTTGAACTGCGTGGCTGTCCCCGTACCCGGTCGATTATCCCTTCCGCGATTGAAGCGACCGAGGAAGACTGGAGCACGGAATACCTGGCGCCGGTGCTGTCCATCAAGGTAGTGGATCGCATGGAAGATGCGATCACCCATATCAACCACTACGGTTCCCACCACACCGATGCTATTGTGACGGAAGATTTCTCTCGGGCACGTAAATTCCTGCGTGAAGTGGATTCCAGTTCTGTGATGATCAATGCATCCACCCGTTTTGCGGATGGTTTTGAGTATGGCCTGGGTGCTGAAATCGGTATTTCAACCGACAAGATTCATGCCCGTGGCCCGGTCGGGCTGGAGGGGCTGACATCGGAGAAATACGTTGTCCTGGGTGATGGGCATGTCCGGCAGTAAGTGTCAGTCGGTGTGTCAGTACGACGAATTGTCGTATGAATACGGCTTTATGACCTGAGCGTCCCTGATACACTCAGGTCATTTTTCATTCTCCCAACGAGGATTGTGTTGCTTACATGGGTTCTGAACAATTGAGAGCACTGGTGGTTGACGCCATCGAAGAGCTGAAAGGCAATGATATCAAGGTGCTGGACGTCCGTGGTCTGACCAGCGTCACCGATTTTATGATTATCGCTTCCGGCACGTCCAACCGTCATGTGAAGTCTCTCGCGGATAACGTGGTGGATCGCTGCAAGGCAAACCAGTTACGTCCGATTGGCGTGGAAGGTGACGACAAGGCCGAGTGGGTACTGGTTGACCTTGGCGATGCGGTGGTTCACATCATGCTGCCGGCGACCCGCCAGTTCTATGACATCGAACGCCTGTGGGAATCGGCGCCTGAAGCCATTGCGACGCCCTGATGCGTATTCGTCTGATTGCGGTCGGCCAGAAGATGCCCGGCTGGGTGACTGAGGGCTATAGCGAATATGCCCGCCGTCTGCCGGCCGATTTCTCCCTGGAACTCCGTGAAATCCCGCTGGGTAAACGAACCCGCGGGGCGGATATTGCCCGGATGCAGCGCAAGGAAGGCGAGCAGATGCTGGCGGCCATTGATCCCCGCGACAAGGTGATTGCCATGGAAGTGAATGGCAAAAACTGGTCGACGGAGAAACTGGCCGGCCAGTTGGGCGGCTGGCATGATCTGGGTGAGAATGTCAGTTTACTGGTCGGAGGGCCGGAAGGGATGTTGCCTGAGGTATCGGCCCGTGCGGATCTCCGCTGGTCCCTGTCATCACTGACGCTTCCCCACCCCCTGGTACGGGTTCTGATCGCAGAACAGTTGTATCGGGCATGGAGCATCCTTAATAATCATCCTTATCACCGCTGACAGTTCAGGGATACATGGCGCCTGATACGTTCAAGGATCACTACAGCGAACGCCGCTTGGTCAACTTCCGGCTCTGGCTGTCCGTACTGGTTATGTTGATCATGACCGGCGGCATGCTGGCGCGCATGTTTTACTTGCAGGTGATGAATTACAGTGACCTGGCCACCCAGTCAGAAGAAAACCGGATTCACCTGCAGGCTGTGCCTCCCATACGTGGACTGATCTATGACACCAAGGGGCGTTTGCTGGCTGAAAATCAGCCCAGTTACACCCTGACCATTGTCCGTGAGCGGGTGAAGGATCTTGAGGCTACATTACAGGCTGTCGGTGAGATTCTGCCCTTGTCTGATAATGAGCTGGATAAATTTCGCCAGCGTTTGCGGCAGCGGCGTCCGTTCGAGGGGGTACCACTCAAGTACCGTTTGTCGGAAGAAGATATTGCCAGAATTGCAGTCGATCAGTTCCGCCTTCCCGGCGTGGAAGTCGAGGCTCAGCTGATCCGTCACTATCCCTATAATCAAGCGTTTGCCCACGCGATCGGTTATGTTGGCCGTATCAACGATCGGGAGCTGGCGGCACTGGATCCGGCGCTGTATAGCGGAACCCATGTGATTGGCAAGACCGGCGTGGAAAAGTATTACGAGTCAGTGTTACTGGGTAAGCCGGGCTACCAGGAAGTAGAAACGAATGCCCGTGGGCGTATTCTGCGGGTACTGAAGCGGGTTGACCCGGAGCCGGGGAAAGATCTGCAGCTATATCTTGATCTCGATCTGCAAGTTGCTGCAGGTAAGGCGTTGGCTGGTAAGCGGGGTTCTGTTGTCGCGATAGACCCTAATACAGGGGGCGTGCTTGCGCTGGTCAGCACACCCGCCTTTGATCCCAACCCTTTTGTTACAGGCATTGATTACAAGAGTTATAGCGAACTGCGCGACAGTATTCATCGGCCACTCTATAACCGTGCGACGTTGGGTGAGTATCCGCCAGCATCAACGATCAAGCCCTTCATGGGGCTGGCTGCATTGGACAGTAAAGCGGTCGATCGTCGCTTTAAGGTGAATGATCCCGGTTATTTCCAACTTCCTGGTGATGATCACAAATACCGTAACTGGAAGCGACAGGGGCACGGTATTGTGGATCTGCATCGATCTATCGTTGAGTCCAACGATACGTATTTCTATACCGTTGCGGTCAAAATGGGAATAGATACGATCCATGATTACATGGTCCGCTTTGGCTTTGGTGATCGCACGGGGTTGGATATAGCGTCTGAACGCCCCGGGCTGATGCCTTCACCGGAATGGAAACGGCGTGCCCGCGGGCGTCCCTGGTACCCGGGTGAAACGGTGATCAGTGGCATCGGTCAGGGCTATATGTTGACAACCCCATTGCAGCTGGCAGCTGCCACCAGTGTGATCGCCAATCGTGGGCTGGTGCACAGGCCTCGGCTTGCCAAGCCCGGCCCCGATGAGCTGGTGCCGGAGCCGGATGTGATTCAGGATCGTTCTGCCAAGGAGTGGGATGCGATTATTGACGCCATGACGGATGTGGTGGCCTCTCCCCGTGGCACAGCCTACTGGCGTATCGGGCGTCATCTGAAATACTCCATGGCTGGTAAGACCGGTACCGCCCAGGTGGTCGGTATTGCGCAGGGTGAAAAGTATGATGCCGCACAGCTTGAAGAGTTCCAGCGTGACCACGGCCTTTTCATTGGTTTTGCTCCCGTTGAAAACCCGCAGATTGCGGTAGCGGTGGTGGTAGAAAATGATTCGTCTCTGGCCTCTACTATCGCCAAAAAAGTCATGGATGCTTACTTGTTGCCGCGTCAGGGTAAACAGGCCGGCAAGTCATCGGCGAAGCTGGCGGTAAAGGAGGGGAATGGATGAGCCGTGATTTTATCCGTCAGCTGGATGATAACCATGACTTACGCCGTACGCAGTCGTTATGGAATCGTCTCCGACTGGATCCTGTACTGCTGTTAATGCTGCTGATGTTTTGCGCGGCAGGGTTGTTTGTACTCTACAGTGCGAATGGCCGGGACATGGACATGATCATGCGTCAGTCGACTTACCTGGCGATCGGGTTTGTCGTGATGGCTGTCGTAGCCCAGGTACCCCAACGATTGATGCAGCGTTTGACGCCCTATGCATATGGGGCTGCGGTGGTGCTGCTGGTTGGTGTACTGATCGTTGGTATTGAGTCCAAGGGCGCGCAGCGCTGGATCAGCCTCCCTGGGTTCCGGTTTCAGCCGTCTGAAATTCTTAAGCTGGTCATGCCTCTGACGATTGCGGGGTGGTTAAGCCGTCATCCATTGCCGCCTGGGTATAAGGAAATTGGTGTCAGTCTGCTATTGCTTGGTATACCGGTTGTTTTGATTCTGGAGCAGCCTGATCTCGGAACAGCGTTGCTGATTGGAGTGTCCGGCATCTTTGTTCTGCTTCTGGCGGGACTGCGCTGGCGTATCATAGGTACGGCGGTGTTGCTGGCGATACCGGTGATCTGGGCGATGTGGCACTTTGTCATGCACGGCTATCAGAAACAGCGGGTATTAACGTTTCTTAACCCGGAAAGTGATCCGTGGGGCTCCGGTTGGAATATTATTCAGTCGAAAATCGCGATTGGCTCAGGCGGCCTCTATGGGAAAGGTTGGCTGTTGGGTACTCAGTCGCACCTCGATTTTCTGCCTGAAAGTCATACCGACTTTATTATTGCCGTTCTTGCAGAAGAGTTTGGGCTGCTCGGTGTGACAGTCTTGCTGGCAGCTTATGCGCTGATTATCGGTCGCGGCATTTATATCGCCATGAATGCCCAGACGCTGTATGGGCGTTTGATCGCAGGTAGTATAACGCTGACGTTTTTTGTGTACGTCTTCGTGAATATCGGTATGGTGAGTGGACTTCTTCCGGTAGTCGGTGTGCCGCTTCCGCTGGTCAGTCGCGGAGGAACCTCGATTGTGACCCTGATGGCGGGCTTTGGTGTCTTGATGTCAGTACACACCCACAAGAATTTCCTTGGGCGTTATACCTGATACTCTCCCATTGATAGCCAGAAACATTTCAGGCGTTCTGCTGACAAAATCCTGAATGCCTGCAACATCTTGTAATATTTCTGCCCCCCAGATGACGATACAATGTCATGAGATCCTGTAGTTTGAAATTCGAACAGAAGAATAGTGATTGATCCAGGTATGGTGAGCCTTACCGGAAAAACACAGTAGCCAGAGGGCTGGCGTAGAGTGTTATTCTTGTAGAAGTTACTGCTTCCGCCGACAGGTATAGTCATTATCGGCGGCAGTTTTGATGGCCAGGAGCGCCAGGAGTGATTGTATGAAATCGTTGCTGTCACGGGGCTTATCCCTGACTGTGAAGTGTCTTTCCCGGCCATTGTCGGTGGTCACGGATCACCGTATTCGCACATGGCTGATGGGTGGTGTGCTGGTCGGCAGCAGTGTGGTGATGCCGGTGCAGGCTGACGGTATTGCCGGTCAGCCCGAAGTGAAACTGTTTATTGATGAACTCGTCAAGGATGAAGGGTTTGATCAGCAGGCGCTGGAGTCCCTGTTCAAGCAGGTTGAGAATCAGGACCGTATCATTGAACTGATGGATCGTCCGGCAGAGCGCAGCCTGGAGTGGTGGGAGTACCGCAACCGTTTTATCAGTGATCTGGTGGTTCAGCGTGGCGTTGAATTCTGGAAGAAGAACCAGAAAACTCTGGAAGATGCAGAAAAAACCTACGGCGTACCTGCCTATGTCATTTTGGGCATTCTGGGTGTGGAAACCCATTATGGGCGGTTCCGTGGTGGTTTCCGGGTGGTGGATGCCTTGTCGACACTGGGTTTTAACTATCCTCGGCGCGCAACCTATTTTCAGGGGCAGCTGAAAGCTTTTCTAATCCTGTCGCGGGAACAGGGCTTTGATCCATTATCACTGACAGGTTCTTATGCGGGAGCGATGGGTATTCCCCAGTTCATGCCATCCAGCTACCGGGAGTATGCGGTTGATTTTGATGGCAGTGGTCAGGCGGATATCTGGGATTCCCCGGCGGATGCGATTGGCAGTATTGCCTCCTATCTGAGCCGGCACGGTTGGGCGGAAGGCAAGCCCATAGCGACGCAGGCCAGGGTCAAGGGTAAACAGTTTGGTGATATTCTTGAGGATAACCCTAAGCCTGGCATGTTGATGAGTCGTGCCAAAGAGGCGGGCTGGACGGCTCTGCAGGATGTACCGTCTTCTGCAAAGGTGCGAGGCTTGAAGCTCCAGGGTAAGGATGCGTCGGAATACTGGCTGACACTGGACAACTTCTACGTCATTACCCGATATAATCGCAGTAACCTCTATGCAATGGCAGTTTATCAGCTGGGCAGGCAGGTGCAGTCCCAGTACCAGGCGCAGTTGCAGGAACAATCGCAGGATAACTTGCAGGCAAAGGCCGATACCACACCATGATGTGTATGCAGTGCAGTTCAATGGAAAGTATTGAACAACGCGCCAGTACGGGCGCCGAAACAGGGAAACCATGGATTGTGTTGGCAGGGATGATTCTGATACTACTGGCAGGGTGCTCTGCCCCGCCCATGGTGCGTGATGGCGCACCGTCACAGGATGTGGATGTCAGCCAGATACCGGATGCGGTGCCACAGCCGCATTACGGGCCTCTGAAAAGTTCTCCGTATCAGTTGGCGGGGGTGTCTTATCAACCGCTGGCGTCTGCGGCAGGTTTTCGGCAGGAAGGGGTTGCTTCCTGGTATGGAACCAAGTTTCACGGTCGCAAAACCGCGAATGGTGAAACCTATAATATGTATGCCATGACTGCGGCCCATAAGACTTTGCCATTGCCATCTTACGTCCGGGTTACCAACAAAACCAATGGTCGCAGTGTCGTGCTGCGGGTGAATGACCGTGGTCCGTTCCATGGTAACCGGGTGATTGATCTTTCCTATGCTGCCGCCAAGAAGCTGGGTTTCCAGAATAAAGGCACGGCCAATGTCGTGATTGAAGCGGTTGATACCACTCAGCCTGTGCGCCAGGTCGCCCAAGCTCCTGCAGCAGGAAATAGTGATGAAGCGGCTGCGCTAACGCCGTTGTCGATTTATCTTCAGGTAGCGGCACTCAGCTCCCGGACGGGGGCGGAGGCCTTGCAAAAGCGGTTGCAGCAGGTCATCACCCAACCTGTACGGGTGAGCCGGGTGGAAGATGAGACCGATGCACTGTACCGTGTCAGGGTGGGTCCCTTACCCAATCGCAGTGATGCGTTGAAGGTGGGAGAACTTCTGGCAGAAGCCAGTATTGAGCGCGGTCACCTGGTATTTGAATAATCTTCAATACTGACAATCGCGCTTATCCTTATGGTTCCGACAAGCGAGTAGCCTTTGGCGACAGAAGGTTGATGTCTGGCACTATTTTACTGAACTTTACTGCAATAGTCGGTTATGTCGTATTAAAGCGGGCTTGACCTGTTGTTATAATGCCCGGCTATTCATCCGCAGTTATCTACAGCGAACAATATGAAACACCTGATCTCATTGCACTTTCTACGGAAAGGACAGGTTTTTTCAGCCTGTATGGCTGTCATGGCCCTGTTGACCTTCTCCAGTGTGGCCCAGGCGCTGCCGGCCGGCCTGATTCCGTCTCCCCCTCAAGTGGCGGCGGATGGGTATATCCTGATGGATGCTGCCAGTGGTGAAGTACTGGCGGAGAAAAATGCGGATCAGAAACTGCCTCCTGCCAGCCTGACCAAGATGATGACCGCCTATGTGGTGGAAACTGAGTTGGCCAATGGCAATATCGGCCGTGATGACCAGGTGATGGTCAGCGAAAAAGCCTGGCGCATGAAAGGCTCACTGATGTTCATCGAAGTGGGTGAAAAGGTTTCCGTTTCCGATCTGCTGAAAGGCGTCATTATTGTTTCCGGCAATGATGCCAGCGTAGCACTGGCTGAATATGTGGCCGGCAGTGAGGGTGGCTTTGCCCAGCTGATGAACTCTACGGCTGAGCAGTTTGGCATGACCAATACCCATTTTGTGAATGCTTCCGGCTGGCCGGCAGAGAACCACTACAGTTCTGCCCGGGATCTGGCGGTTCTGGCGCGCCACATGATCATTGATCATCCCGAATACTATCCCATCTATGCGGAAAAAGAGTTCCAGTACGGGGTTGATAAGCGCACTGGCAAGCCCCTGAATCCGCAGGCCAACCGAAATACTCTGTTGTTCACCAACCCGAATGTGGACGGCATCAAGACCGGCCATTCGAATGAAGCCGGCTATTGCCTGGTGGCGTCTTCCGAGCGTGAAGGCCGTCGCCTGATTGCCGTTGTGATGGGAACCCGGAGCGAGCGCAGCCGGGCCAATGAAACCCAAAAGCTGCTGACTTACGGCTTCCGTTTCTTCGACAATGTTGACGTCAAGAAAGGTGGTGTGACCCTGGAGCAGGTTCGCATCTGGAAAGGTTCTCAGGATGAGTTGGCCGTAGGTCTGGAAAAAGACCTCGTGATCACAGTACCCCGTGGCAAGGATAAGCAGGTTCAGGCCAGTATGCTGATTGATCAGGATATCATGGCGCCTGTCGCCGCAGGCCAGAAGGTCGGTACGGTGAAAGTCACGCTGGATGACGAAGTGATTTCCGAAGTGCCCCTGATCGCACTGGAGCCTGTCGAGGAAGGCGGCTTCTTCAAGCGTGTCTGGGACGGTATTCTTCGCTTCTTTGCTGGTCTGTTCAGTTAATTTTGAGTCAGGCCCTGTCACTGCCGTGACCTGTTGTGAACAAGTTGCGGCAGTATTGCTTTTAGCTGGATTGAATCGTTGTTATGTCTGATGTCTACCTGAATGGTGAAATTCTTCCGCTGGAAAAGGCACAGGTTTCCGTGCTTGACCGTGGCTTTCTGTTCGGGGATGGCGTTTATGAAGTGATTCCGGTGTTTCATGGGTATCCTCTGCGTCTTGAGGAACACCTCGAGCGATTGAGTGCCAGCCTGACTGCCATCCATCTTCCCGTGGAGATTACCGTGCTTGAGTGGCACGCTATCTTTGATCAGTTACTCAGCCGGAACGCGGGACAGCATCAGGCCCTGTACATCCAGATTTCGCGGGGGAGCTATGCTTCCCGTCAGCATGGTTTTCCGGCAGAAACCCGGCCGACGGTGTTTGTGATGACAATGCCGCTTGCGCCACGCATCACAGGCTCCCTGGACGACGTGAAGGGCGGCACGGCCATTACCGCGCCTGACCAGCGCTGGCAGCGTTGTGATATCAAGAGTACGTCCCTGCTGGGAAATGTCATGCATCACCAGCTGGCGCTGAATAGCGGCGCTACTGAAGCGATTCTGGTGGATGCCGAAGGACGGGTGACGGAAGGTTCATCCAGCAATGTCTTTATCGTACGTGATGAAACCATTATCACACCGCCCAGAAGCCACAAGATTTTGAGTGGTATTACCCGGGCGTTGGTGCTGGAGCTGGCAGTCAATGACGGCGCCTATCGCTGTGAAGAGCGGGATGTGTCTGTTGACGAGCTCAAGAACGCGGATGAAATCTGGGTCACCAGTTCCAGCAAAGAAATGCTGCCGATTATCGAATTGAATGGCATCCAGGTCGGCAAAGGAGAGCCAGGGAGCGTCTGGCGCCATGTGGCTGGCCTTTACCAGACGTATAAAGCCGGCTAGCGGTAAACGCCAAGGCCCGTTTTTCTGGATGC
Source organism: Kistimonas asteriae (assembly GCF_018263925.1). Lineage (GTDB taxonomy): Bacteria > Pseudomonadota > Gammaproteobacteria > Pseudomonadales > Endozoicomonadaceae > Kistimonas > Kistimonas asteriae. Next base: position 55,637 of record NZ_JAEVHF010000011.1, on the reverse strand, counting down.
CTGCGAGGTAAATGATTGATGTCTACTGAAGAACAGCAAGCCCCAAAAATCGAGTTTCCCTGTGCTTACCCGCTCAAGATTGTGGGTAATGCGGCACCGGATCTGAAAGACTTCGTACTGCAGGTTATCAAGAAGCATGATCCGTCTCATGACGGCAGTGCGACCCTGCGTGACAGCAAGAACGGCAATTATCAGGCGATCAACGTCACCATTACAGCGACGGGTGAAGATCAGCTCAAAGCCATTTTCGACGAGTTGAAGGCCAGCGGCCGGATACAGATGGTGCTGTAATTAAACAATGACAGAACCTTTTCCCCGCCACGAACCCATCAATGAGCCAGAGCGGTTGATTATCCGTCAGCTCGGCATTCAGCCCTACGAACCGGTCTGGAAGGCCATGGCTGCTTATACGGATGGCCGTGATCGTCAATGCAGTGACGAAATCTGGTTACTTGAACATCAGCCGGTCTTTACCCAGGGGCAGGCCGGAAAAGCTGAGCATGTGCTGAATCCCGGCGATATTCCGATTGTCCAGGTCGATCGGGGCGGGCAGGTGACTTATCACGGCCCGGGGCAGCTGGTGGCTTACCTGTTGCTGGATATTCGTCGGCTGGGTTTGGGAGCAAGGGCACTGGTTACGCATATTGAGAATGCCATTGTTGCGACACTGAAGGAGTACGGTGTTGCTGCTGCCGCCAAGCCGGATGCGCCAGGGGTGTATGTCGATAACGCCAAGATCGCTTCTCTCGGGCTGAGAATTCGACGGGGATGCTCTTTTCACGGGCTGGCATTAAATATAAATGGGGACCTGTCACCGTTTCTGCGCATCAACCCCTGTGGGTATGCCGGTTTAGCCATGACCCGGCTCGCAGATTATGACAACAGTGCGGATTGTACGTCCGCCGCTGAACGATTGACGCACCATCTGGTGCAGGGCCTTGGTTATACTGAGATCGAGACCCGACAAAGCTGGGACTAAGCGAAATGACAAGCTCATCATCCAATCCCGCCAGCGCCGCGGGAGCCACCGACGCCACGAAAAAACGTCGGCTTGAGCCGGGAGTGAAATACCGGGGGGCGGACAAGGTTGACCGGATTCCGGTCAAGGTCATCCCAACAGCCAAGGAAGACATGCCGCGCAAGCCGGACTGGCTGCGTGTTCGTATTCCTGCATCCCCGGAAGTGGAGCGGATCAAAAAGCTCCTGCGCAAGCATTCCCTGCATACGGTCTGCGAAGAAGCGTCCTGTCCGAACCTGGGTGAGTGCTTCCATGGTGGTACCGCGACCTTCATGATCATGGGGGATATCTGTACCCGCCGCTGCCCGTTCTGCGATGTTGGCCATGGCCGTCCAAAGCCGCTGGATGAAGGGGAGCCGGCACACCTGGCCCAGGCTATTGCCGATATGCGTCTGAAATACGTCGTTATCACCTCTGTGGATCGTGATGACCTGCGTGATGGCGGTGCGGGCCATTTTGCCAGCTGCATTCAGGAAATTCGTGATCGCACCAGCGAGGTTCAGATTGAAATCCTGGTGCCTGACTTCCGGGGACGTATGGAGGTTGCGCTGGATATCCTCAGCGAAACACCGCCGGATATCTTCAACCATAACCTGGAAACCGCGCCAGCACTGTACAAGATGGCCCGGCCGGGCTCGGATTATCAGTGGTCACTGGATCTGCTGAAGCAGTATAAGGCCCGTAACCCGTCAGTGCCGACGAAATCCGGTTTGATGTTGGGACTTGGTGAGACCAATGAGCAGGTCATCGAGGTTATGGAAGATATGCGTGCCCATGATATTGAGATGATCACTCTGGGCCAGTATCTGCAACCCTCCCGCCATCACCTGCCGGTTAAGCGCTTTGTTCATCCGGATGAATTTGCTGAGCTGGCAGATACGGCAAAAAAACTGGGCTTCAGTAAGGTGGCTTCAGGCGCTCTCGTGCGCTCTTCCTATCATGCGGATGAACAGGCCAAGGGTGACTTTTTAGTCTGATTCATTCAATAAAAAAAAATGCCAGTATCGACAGTATTGATACTGGCATTTTTACTTTTCACAGTACTACGGCTTCTATTTCCTACTCAAAGGCGAATATACCATTAAGGTGTTCTCCTCGTGCACCCAGCTCTCCCGTCATGGTCACCGAGAACAACGGTTTTTTCTAGAGTGACTATGTAGCATGCTGTCTCTCCAGGACTGAAATCTCGTTCTGGATAAAGGGTGATCGCTGACATAGAGCCATCTGTTAGGGTCAGGGTTAAGGAGAGCATCCCGTAATTTGGTCTCCCTCCCGCACAAATAACATAAGGATATACAAGGGTGTTTGAATAATTCCCGAATAATCTTGAGTCAGTTCTATAATAAGCATCTACACCATAAGTACCGTAAGCCTCCTTACATACCAAGTAATCGCCTCGCCATCCTGCTGGAGGAGGTGCTGTCGGTGGTGTAACCGGAGGTGCTATCGGTGGTGTAACCGGAGGTGCTGTCGGTGGTGTAACCGGAGGTGCTATCGGTGGTGTAACCGGAGGTGCTATCGGTGGTGTAACCGGAGGTGCTGTCGGTGGTGTAACCGGAGGTACTGTCGGTGGAAAAACGGAAGGTGGTGAGATTATTGGCCCTGGTGGCGCTATCGGGCCTGAAGGAGGTGTTATAGGGCCTGCTGGTGGCCTAAATGACGGAGGGCTTGTCGGTGGCGCGGTGGCAATCTGAATACCTCCGCCACCGGATCGCGTAGAGGGTGGAGTCGCAACTGGCGGAGGCAGGCTGGATGCATCGGTCAGGCAGCCATCACCGCCACATTCATCCCATGACATTTCACCACCCACGATGTTACCCAACAGCGAAAAGACCTGTTGCTCTGGCTCATCGGGAAAGACTTCAGGCTTGATGTAGATATTAATTCGTACTGAATTGGGGCCGGTGCTGACCGTTTCCATTTTTTCAACGACGTCCATGTTTTGGCCTACAAAGCTACGCACTTCGTTCGGGGGCAGTGTACGTTTTGTCGCAACGTGCGCTTCAATGGATTGTCGGACGGTATGGGCCAGTTGTGCGGCCTCGCTGAGTCGGGCGCGTGTAGAATAATCTCGGTAGGTATTAATGGCATAGCCCGCCATAATGGCGACAATAGAGACGATCACCATTATCTCAATCAGTGTGTAACCCCTGTAACTACCGATTTTATTAATCACAGTGCCGCTATTGATTTGTTGGCTCAATATTCATTTTGATGAAAATAACGCCATTTTTTTGACGCTAATTCCCCTTAGCGAATGTTTTGATCTTTATGTATCTGTTGTTTTTAATGGATATGACGTATACCCCATACGATTATTTTATCGGAGTATTTGCTTGGTACTTCAATTTTCAACGGCCAGCCTGTCAGATTTGTTCTTATGATTTGTCGTGCTGGGAGAAACTGTGAGCTAATTTAGCATTTATTGAATGGGCTTAATGCATAAAATGCATTGTTCTGGTTATCCCGGTGGGTAATCTGGAAGGCTGTCAGTATTCGATAGAAAGAGGAAAGGCTGTAAAGCCAGCTTTTCCTCTTGTTATTGAGCGTGTTATTTCCACAGTGGATAAATCCACTGGACTCTTATTTTCGGGGTGTACACCCTCCTCCAGTTGGATTACGGTCGGCCACGATCAAATCAACCGTTATGCCATCGGATTTTTTGACGACAATGTAGCAGGCTTCTTCCCCAGCCTTGAAATCCAGCGCCGGGTAAACGGTCCAAATCGGGGCAATGGAGGTATGGGGCTGGATATCGACTGAGAAGACATTATATCCGTTGGGTTTTCCTCCGGCACAAATCGTGTAGGGGTACAAATCGCTGTCAACGTCACCGAATAATGAGGAATCTGTTTTCCAGACAGATTTAATCATGTATCCAGTTTCTTCACGACAAAGGTGGATATGACCTGTCCAGCCTGGCGCATTTGTCCCTGAAGGAAGCTCTTGGGGGCGTGAGGGATCTGCTGCAAGAGTAACTGGGCATCCAACCGTTTTTCCAGCTATGCCACGTTTTTCCAGTGTTCTCCTCGAAGGGGTAGGATGATATTTCACTGTGTAACAGGCGGTTGAATCCGGATAATCGATTTCAGGATAGATTTTGCCCGAATTAAACATAAAAATACTTAATCCTGTTACCCAGAGGTAATCGACTTTTTTACCATACGACTTTATTACTCTCTGACATTCTTCGCCATTTCCACGAAGTGTGTAATCTCTTTCATAACTACTACCTACGTAATTGACTTCAAAATTAATCTGTCCATGTTCAGGGTGTGGACTATAGTCCGATTGCTCTTTGCAGAAGTACATAATGCGTGAATCTGACGATGGAGCCGGTGAAGGCGCCGGCGGCGGTGGTGCAACTGGAGGCGCAGGTGGGGTAACCGGAGGCGCAGGTGGTGCAACTGGAGGCGCAGGTGGTGCAACCGGAGGCGCAGGTGGTGCAACCGGAGGTGCCGGTGGCGTAACCGGAGGTGCCGGTGGTGTAACCGGAGGTGCCGGTGGCGTTGTTGGAGGCCCCGGCGGCGTAGTCGGACTCGTTGGCGGTGACGGAGGTGTTGGGACTGTTGGCGGCCCTGGGGCAATAATGATGCCCCCAGGGCCAACGATAGATGGCGGTAATGTCGCTGCTGTTGGGAGTTTTGATGCGGGTGTTATGCAGTCGTCTTCTCCGCAAGGATGCCAGGCCACCGTCCCTGTGGCTGTGACTAAATTACCCAACAGGGTATAGACCTGTTGCTCAGATTCATCGGGGAAGACTTCACGTTTGAGAAAAACATTCACCTGGATATCCGTGTCACTGATTTTTATGGTTTCAATTTTATCAATGACCGAGGAGTTGATGCCTGCCATGCTGCGTGTGAAGCCATTGGGGAGTTCACGTTTTATTGCGACATGCGCTTCTATTGACTGGCGGACTTCCTTCGCAGCCATGGCTGCTTCCGTGACTTTGGCACTACGGACAATATCCTGGTACAAATAAGTGGCATAGCCGACCATGATCCCGACAATGATCACGACCATAAGCAATTCAATAAGTGTGTATCCTTTCGCTGGCTGCTGCGACGTTTTAGACACAGACTCAATATCCGTTTGAGATTGATGCATAGTGTTTATGGCTGATGTTCTATTTATCTTCATCTGTAACTTTAGATGACAGATACTAGCTTCGTATTATTCATTGGGAATGAAGTATCAATGCTGGTTTATTGACGTCGGTTTTATGTGCGGCATGTAATCAGCCAAACAGTAACAAACTACCAATCAATACGGGGCAGCAATAGCGGACATACCAGGGCCAGATACGCCAGAATAATGTCTCTTCAACCTGACTGAACCCTTGCTGTATTTCTTTCAGTCGGTGGTTCCGATGCATCAGCCAGCCGGCAAACAGACAAAATAGCAGGGCATTGAATGGTTGAGCGTATCGTGTTGTCAGCGTGATGACACCACTGAACAGGGTGCTGAAATTAGCAATAATGAGGCTGCACAACAGCAGGACAGGCAGGCAGATTACCAGGCTGGCTTTCTGTCGGGAAAGTTTGCCGCGTTCGGTCAGGCAGGAGACCGGAACTTCCAGCATCGAGATAGAGGATGTCAGTGCTGCAATGGTCATCAGAACGAAAAACATGACGCCTAACACCGAGCCTATGGCACCGAGCGACGAGAAAAAGGCCGGGAGTACGTTGAACACCAATGTATCGCTGGAATGCAGCAGGCCATTGTCATCATAAATCATCATGCCGCTTTCCAAGGCCACAAACATGCAGGGAATGACCAGCAGTCCTGCGAGAAATGCGATACCGGTATCCAGCAGGCAGACCTGAAGAGCCATCGCCGGGAGATTGGCCCGCTTGCTGAGGTAAGAGCCATAAGCCATCATGGCACCAACCCCCAGGGACATGGAAAAAAAGGATTGTCCCAGCGCATTGAACAGCAGCGTTGGCGTCACTTTACTGAAATCCGGCACAAGGTAGTGTCGAACCCCATCGAAAGCACCCTCCTGACCGATCACAAAACCAATGAGAATCAGCAGTAGAATCACCAGCAAAGGCATCAGACGTGATGACCATTTTTCAATCCCTTTCTCTATCCCCCCATTCACAACGGTCAGCGTGATAACAATGAAGCAGGCGGTCATGACCAGGTTTCGTTCCGGGGTGAAACTGACCAGCCAGTTGGCCGCTGCTTCCAGGCCGAGTTCGTTGAATACCGGCGCGAGCCCGTATGCAATCAGCCAACCGCCAATAATGCTGTAAAAGGCAAAAATCAGGCAGATGGTGATGACGGCCAGACAACCCAAGGCATGGCCGTGTTTACTGAACGCCTGGGCATGGGGCAATCGCTCCAGGGCAGTGATCGGATTGGCCTGACTGTAGCGGCCGATCATCAGCTCGGCGACCAGTGCCGGGTAGGCAAGTAATAAAGAGAGTATGAGGTAGATGATTAGAAATGCGGCGCCACCGTTGTCTGCCACCTGGGTCGGGAATCCCCAGATATTACCGATGCCAACGGCCGATCCGGCGGCAGCAAACACGAAACCGAGCCGTGAACTGAATTGTCCCCGTGGTTGGCTGTGGGGTTGAGAAGGGACGTCATGTCCACTGCTCATAAAGTGGGCCTCATCGCTGGCGTTATATCCTACAGGTTAGACGGCCGTATCGGCGAAAGGTTCGTTAAGGATGACAACAGCGTAGCAGGCGCGCCGGCACGGAGCCGGCGAATTGGATCAGGCGGCGGGGCGAACGGAATATTTTTCTTCGTGTTGGGCTTTCCACTCGTCGATCAGCGTACTGTTGTCATGCTGCCATGGATGGAAGCCGGGTCGGTAGTAATCCATGTAATCCCTGAAGATCTGGCGGATTAGTCCCGGATTTCCCCATAGGAACTGGAAACCACTTTTCCAGGTATTGGCTTTAAATAAGACGCCATCCCGTGCCAGGAAGTGGCAGACATGGCGAGTAGTGACATAGCTGAAGTGGATGGTGGTCTGGATCATCATCAGGATCCGGGTGAAATAACCGCCACCAACGGCCTCGTAAGCATCAAAGCAGACCGCCTTGTGCTCGGTTTCTTCAATGGCATGCCAGCGCCAGATTGCTTTCATGGCATCCGGCGCATCCCCCAGCCAGTCCTGAGGGTATTTCATCATGGCGTTGGCCATGATGGCGGTAAAGTGTTCCACGGCACAGGTCGTGGCCAGTTGCTGCTTTCGTGTCATCAGCTTCTGGCCCAGTCGTGTCCAGAAACCCAGGTGGCGGTCCAGCTTGTCAATGTCGTATCCCTGCTCGCGCAACAGGTTGTTGTATTTGTCATGTTCATGCCCGTGAACGGCTTCCTGGGCAATGAATCCCTTGATTTCAGCCAAGAGGACCGGGTCGGTGATCTCGTGCTGAACACCGCGCACAGAATCAATAAAGAAACGTTCACCCTGGGGAAACAGGGTGGAGAGTCCATTAAAAAAATGGCTTCGGAAGGCATCATTGCTGTGCCAGTATCGTTTCAGGGAGTCGAGTCCGAATTGCATGCGACGGGGTTTGACGTCGACATGGGACGGTCTTGGGCATCTGGAGGCGGCGTGAGGTGTGTTCATGGTCCGATGACTGTTATTATCTTTTTTGTCTGTTACTCAATACTGTGTATTCTGTCAGGCAAAATACAGAGCGGAACCGGCAGAGCCCAAGGTCATTTGGGGCCGGAAAGGGCTGGGGGAGCCTGATGCGCCTGTATCGGTCGCGGGCAGGCAGTCAGCACATGGCGACGGCATGAAGAATAAAAGAACCACAATTGCTATTCCGACCACGTATGTTCGACACCTGTTGTCACTGGCAGGACAGCAGGGGATTGATGAACCGTCCGTACTGGATGCTGCGGGTATCCGGCGCATAGAGCTGGATGCAGACGATGGCCATATCGATTTTGACCGTTGCGACCGCCTGGTCAGTCTCATTCTCAAGCAAACCGGCGATGCATCGCTGGGCTGGCAGCTGGGCATGCAGTTGAATCTGCCCAGCCATGGCGCCTTGGCCACTGCCGCAATGAGCAGCCGGAGTATGGAAGAATCCATCCGAGTGTCTGAGCGGTATCTGGCGACCCGATATCCGCTGCTTGCTGTACGACTGTTTCAGGATGGCGATACGGCGATCCTGCAGTTTGATGAAGTCGTAGCGCTGGGTGTTAACCGTGTCTTCTACCTGGACGCGTTTGTTGCCAGCCATCAGGTGATCAGGCGGTTTCTGTACGGCGGCTCGCAGACAGTGCTGGAGATACAACTGGCCTGTGAGCGTCCCCGCCATCATGCAGCCATCGACTTTGACGGTGCTGTACTGCATTACGGTTGTCCAGCCAACCAGTTTCGTTTTCCTGCCCAATACCTTTCGGTACCGCTACCCACAGCGGATGCCATCACCATGGCCTCCGCCGAGCGACAGTGTCGCAAAATGCTGGATAGTTTGAAGCTGGAAACCGGTCTGTTACAGCAGGTGCTTACGTTTATGCGCAGTCGGGAGAATGTGATCCCCAGCTTGGAGCAGACGGCCGATCATCTCGGCATGTCACCCAGGACATTGCGGCGGCAACTGCAGGAATACAATACGACGTATCGCAATCTGGTGAATCAGGAAAGAAAGCGGCTGGCACTCTATTTTCTTCGTAATACCCGGCTGACCGTGGAAGAAATTGCAGAGCGGCTGGATTATAACGATCCCAGTAATTTTGGACGGGCTTTCAGAAAATGGACAGGGTGTTCGCCTGGCCATTATCGGGAATCCCAGGATGAAAAAGCCGTATAGTGGTCATCCTGGGAGAATCTCGCCGTAACAGACCTTACCTAACCCGCACAGGAATTGATTGTGTTTACAGAAGTTATGTTGCCCCGTTTCAGTGAAACCGATGCGCTTGGTCACATTAACAATGCTGTTCTTCCGGTCTGGTTTGAAAAGGCACGGGAACCGATCTTCCGGTTGTTTACGCCTGACCTGGATATCCACAAGTGGCGGTTAATCATCGCAAGGATAACCGTGGATTTCCTTGCCGAACTTCAATACGGCAACGAGGTGGAGATACGAACCGGTTTGTTAAAAGTGGGTAACACTTCAATGACGATCGGTCATGAAGCCTGGCAAAACGGTGCCTGTTGCGCGAAAGGTGAAGCCGTTATGATCCACTTTGATTATGACCAGAAGAGAGCCACTACCATTCCAGACGATATCAGGGCAGTGCTGGAACAACACCCGATAGCGCCCTGACGGTATGGTGCAGTCCAGGCGTTAGGGCAAACGATGTATTCAAATGCACATCCTGCGGGAGATGTGCATTTGAACGATATCATCAACACGTTTTCAGGTAGTTATAGCTGTCATCAGAACGGTTGCGTTTTCCACGATATTTGCTGTCAAACTTGTCGCTCCAGACAGCCGTAGACGTTTGATTCCGGTTCCAGTCAAACACGGTGGAGCGATGTTTGATGCGCCACTCGTCATTGCGCCGCTCAAACCTGAAATGGTGGCGGCCGCCGAGAATGCCTTCTTTATCGACGCCGTTTTCATCATGGAGATGATACGCCCAGACATAGCATTCTGCGGTAGCCGTATCGCCATTCACCTCAATCAAAGGATTACAGATACGGTGCTGGGTGGCTTTTAGTTGCCTGAAGCCTTCCATAGCCGGTTCAACAAACTGCCAAGCATTGTCGTTATAAAAAAAGAGTTCAGGAAAAATCGGATCCTGATGTTCTTCAATCGCATCTTCCCAATAGGTTGATTTCATCAAATCCCCGTCAACGCGATCCAGTGAGCGGGCAAACTTGTACATGATTTCAGTGATCTCCTGTTTGTCCAGGAGAATTTGAAGCTTGGGATGGATGTCCATGTTGCTTTACCTCTACAAGTCATTGATCAATGACTTGTAGAGAATAGCTCTGCAAACAAAGATGGCGTGGTGATCAATGCGTCATGCGCATTGTAAAACTGTTGTGTTTTGCGAGATTGATGAAACGGTCATCATGATTGATGGGGTGACTTGCGTTGAGTTTTGGTATCCTCTCCCTGAGCCACGGAGCGGCCTGCATTATTCCGGACCATGCACGATCACCGGACGATGAACAATTGAGAAAACATCCTGACTGAAGGAATTGCCGTTCATGCCAGCGTACCGCTCCAGAACATCGACCTATGGCCGCAATATGGCCGGCGCCCGCGCCCTCTGGCGCGCCACAGGAATGCAGGACGAGGATTTCAAAAAGCCAATTATTGCGGTCGCCAACTCGTTCACGCAGTTTGTTCCCGGGCATGTCCACCTTAAGGATATGGGGCAACTGGTCTGTCGGGAAATCGAAGCCCATGGCGGGGTTGCCAAGGAATTCAATACCATTGCCGTGGATGACGGAATTGCCATGGGGCATGACGGCATGCTCTATTCCCTGCCATCGCGCGACATTATTGCTGATTCCGTGGAATATATGGTCAATGCCCACTGTGCCGATGCACTGGTCTGTATTTCCAACTGTGACAAGATCACGCCCGGGATGCTGATGGCAGCCATGCGCCTGAATATTCCGGTGATCTTTGTCTCCGGTGGGCCAATGGAAGCGGGTAAGACCAAGCTGGCCGAGCATAAGCTGGACCTGGTGGATGCAATGGTGATTGCGGCCTCAGATGCAGATGACGACACCGTTAATGAGTATGAACGCTCGGCCTGCCCGACCTGTGGTTCCTGCTCTGGCATGTTTACCGCCAATTCCATGAACTGTCTGACAGAAGCATTAGGCTTGTCTTTGCCTGGCAATGGTTCCCTGCTGGCGACTCACGCTGATCGAAAGGAGCTTTTCCTGGAAGCGGGGCGCCGCGTTGTGGACATTACCCGTCGTTACTATGAAAACGACGATGAAAATGTGTTACCCAGAAATGTTGCCAGTTTCGAAGCTTTCGAAAATGCCATGAGTCTGGACATTGCCATGGGCGGTTCCACCAATACCATTCTGCATCTGCTGGCAGCGGCACAGGAAGGCGACGTGCCGTTTACCATGAAAGACATTGATCGTTTATCCCGTCGTGTCCCGCAGCTGTGTAAGGTCGCACCGAATATCCAGAAATACCATATGGAAGATGTGCACCGTGCAGGTGGCATTATGGCCATTCTGGGCGAAATGGATCGTGCCGGTCTCCTGCATACAGATGTTGCTACTGTGCACAGTGCTTCAATGAAAGAGGCGCTGGAAAAATGGGACATCGTACAAACGGATGATCCGGCAGTGCATACTTTCTATCAGGCAGGCCCTGCCGGTATCCGGACGACGGAAGCCTTTAGTCAGGCGACACGCTGGCCGGACCTGGATGCCGATCGAGAGGAAGGATGTATCCGCTCACTGTCGCACGCTTACAGTGAGGAAGGCGGACTGGCAGTTCTCTATGGCAATATTGCTGTGGATGGTTGTGTCGTCAAAACCTCAGGTGTCGATGAGAGCAACCTGGTGTTTGAAGGCCCGGCGCACGTGTTTGAGAGTCAGGATGATGCGGTGCGCAGTATTCTGGAAGATCAGGTCAAACCCGGTGAAGTGGTAGTGATTCGCTATGAAGGTCCGAAAGGTGGCCCTGGTATGCAGGAAATGCTTTACCCGACCAGTTACCTGAAATCCAAGGGGCTGGGTAAAGCCTGTGCGTTGCTGACAGATGGCCGCTTTTCCGGTGGAACATCCGGGCTTTCCATCGGGCATGCGTCGCCTGAGGCGGCGGCCGGTGGTGCGATTGGTCTGGTCGAAAACGGCGATATCCTGCGTATTGATATTCCGGCACGTACGATCCATGTGGTCGTATCCGATGAAATATTACAGCAGCGTCGGGAGGTTATGAACAGCAAAGGCGCCAAGGCCTGGAAACCCGTTGAGGAAAGGCCTCGTCGTGTCTCAATGGCATTGAAGGCGTATGCGAGCATGGCAACCAGTGCCGATAAAGGTGCAGTCAGGGATGTGACGTTGTTGGAAGGTTAAGTCATTTGCCAGCAGTCTTCTTGGTAAGACTGCTGGCAAATAAAAGCGCGTAGTGTTCAGAATCGAATACCACCGTTTACAGAGAAGACCCATGGATCAAGGTCAGATTTCTTGAATTTCCCTGTACCTCCAGTATTGGGGAGACCTGACGCTTTACCTTCAAGCTCCATGGCAATGTATCTAGCGGAAGCATCAACGAATATTTGATCATCGATATCAAATACGGCACCAACCTGGAAAGTCCAGCCCCAGTTATCATCAACGGATAATTTGTTACTGCCCGTCGTCCCTTTAACTTTTTCACTGGAGAAGCGCGTAAACGCTACTCCCAAGCCTGCGTAGGGTCTTACGGGTTCATTTCGATCCATAAGATAAAACTGCGCGGTTGCCATTATTGGCATCATTTCATATTCAACTTTATACGATTCATGTTTTACTTTGCTGGTGAATTTTGCAGGCCAGAATGTACCCACTTCAATGCCTAAATCATCTGTCATCATCATTAGGGCACTGATGTCCATAGTCCATTCTTCATCCGTTGTTGCTTTGTAGTGTTCGTGATTCCCCGTTTTCATCTTGATTTTCAAGTCATCCGGCTTGATGTAGGACGCACCGGCCTTGATGGCGAAATCACCTTCCTGAAGCGCGTAAACCTGAGATGCAGATGCGAGCAGAGAGCCTGCTGCAACGACAGGAATAAGAACTTTCCTGAACATGCCGTTTACCTCAAATGCATTAAACAACGGCCACGCTTTGTGGCTGGCTGGGAAGTTAAGGGACAACAGGTCAGCAGTGAATGTGTGCCTTGCATCAACAACACGCAGGCTGACGACAGATTGCCTGCAGCACAGTGTAGACCACTCCTCAGGATCGGCACGGTGAACTCCGCTTTGAACCATCGGTGGGTAGCGCTATGGTTAACAGGGATAACGTCACGGTATGAAAAGGAAAACAGCAATGACTGACCCGTTCATACAAGCCGCCATTGCCGAGGCTAAAGCTGGTCGCGTAGAAGGTGGCATTCCAATCGGTGCGGTTTTGGTTCACGACAATAAGATCATCGGTCGAGGTCATAACCAGCGGATTCAAAAAGGCAGTCCCTGTCTTCACGGGGAAATGGCGGCGCTTGAAGATGCGGGGCGTTTGCCAGCGGCGGTCTATCGTGAGTGCACGATGTATACGACACTATCCCCCTGTTCCATGTGCAGTGGCGCCATGTTGTTGTATGAGATTCCCCGGGTTGTTGTGGGGGAAAACAAAACCTTCATGGGCGAGGAAGAACTGTTAAAAAGCCGTGGTGTCGAGGTGACGGTCGTCAACCATCCGGAGTGTGTTGAATTGATGGAGAATTTTATTAGCCTGTTTCCTGAATTATGGAACGAGGATATTGGTGTCTGAGCGATAGAGACAATGCGGATATTGATTGGAAAATATGACGGCCATAGCTTGTTATGGCCGCCGGCTTCTCAGGCTTGCTCAATCGCGTGATTGATCTCCGAAAGTTTCTGAATGAATGTTTCCAGCTGGTTGTCATCAAAATCCAGATGCGTGACAAAACGAATTTCCTGAGCTCCGAAGGGCACAGCCGCAATATCGAATGCCTTAAAGACCCTAAGTGCCTGATCCGGAGTAAACGGCTTTTGAAGTGTGGCGATAACGATATTGGTTTCCGGCGGAATGATCGCTTTGATACAGGGCATGTCGGACAGTGCATCAGCCATCAGACGGGCACGACGATGATCATCGGCCAGCCGTTCGATGCTTTTCTCAAGCGCATACAGGCCGGCTGCCGCCAGGAATCCACCCTGGCGCATACCGCCTCCCATCACCTTTCGTATCCTGCGGGCCGCTTTAATGTGTTCCTGCTTACCCAGCAGGAGAGAGCCGACGGGTGCCCCCAGGCCTTTGGACAGGCAAATGGAGATCGTGTCGAATAAACGACCATAATCTTTTGGCTGTTCGTTTTTCGCGACAAGTGCGTTAAAAAGGCGGGCACCGTCCAGGTGGAACGGAATTTTGTGCTGATCACATACTTCACGGATTGCGCGGAGTTCAGCAAAGTCATAACAGGCGCCGCCGCCGCGGTTCATGGTGTTTTCCACAGCTACCAGGCTGGTGACCGGGTGATGAACGTCATCCCGACGAATGCTGGCTGCGACATCGGCCGCTGTAAACAGACCCCGCTCCCCCTGCTGCAGGCTGACGGAACAGAGAGCGTTAACCGCTATACCGCCGCCTTCATAGTTGTAGATATGCGCATACTGATCACAGATGACTTCCCCGCCCGGGCGGGTATGCAGGCGAATGGCAATCTGGTTGGTCATGGTACCAGAGGGGCAAAAGAGTGCAGCCTCCATGCCAAACAGATTGGCAGCGTAGTGTTCCAGTGATTGGATGGTTGGGTCTTCATTGAACACATCGTCACCCACTTCCGCATTCATCATTGCGGCCAGCATGGGTTGTGTCGGACGGGTCACGGTATCGCTGCGTAAATCGATCATGGAGTCAAAACGCCTGAGTGAGACATTGGGATGAGTCGTCGGGCTATAGTGAGAACGCCCTGGCAATAATTCCGTATCCAGTTTCAGTCAGAGACCGGATACTATTATGATACCCCCATAGACCATGGTGCCTGAACCTGTTGCCGGAAGGTTTCAGTGGACCTGTTTCACTGCTGCAGGAGCGTTGTTGTTATGAATCAGAATCACTACTGGCAAAAACTCGAAGAGTTGCTGCGTGAGTATTACACCATTATTCATACCATTAATAAGGTGTCTGAGCGGCAGGAACAATATATCCAGGGATTCCTTGCAGCTGGACGCTATCTGGGCATCGTCACAGAAGCAGAACAGATGACCGTCATAGAAGGTGTCCACCACGACATTTTCGGAGAATCGGTAGAACAACGGAAAAGCTCACAACGAACCCGGCCTGCGTCATCGGAAGATTATTACAATGTGCCTACCTGGCTCCGGAAGGGGGTCAAATTGCGTTTTGAGCATTCTGACAATGACCATATCAATGATCTGACCATTGTCACTGACCTGCTGGCCCGGGAATCCTGAGGGGCATCACGTTTCTCTGGGGGAGTGGTGTGGCCGTTTCTCCTGATCCGGTGCCGGTGAATCCTGTCTTCGTGCTTGTGACTCAGGTTCAGGCAATAGCTCTGAATAAAATGCCTGATAGTAGCTGGATGCACCTGCCAGAAAGGCGCGACTGCACCCCATGAGAATCGCTCTGAATCGGAAAAACTGCCGCATAACCATTTGCCGTGACGCATGGAATGAGACAGCAAGTCTGGTTCAGTTTTACAGAAATGCCACCCGCAATGCGACGGCCAGCAGGAGTACGCCCGTTGCCCGGGTTATCCACAGCGTATAACGGCGCAGGAACGGAAGAATGGCGCCGTGTCCGACGACTGCGGCGATGAAACAGTACCAGAGGCCATCAATGGCTGTCGCGGTAAATGCCATGATCGTTTTTGCCTGCCAACCCATGTCCGGAGTGACAAACTGACTGAAGAGCGCCAAGAAGAAGACTGCAATTTTTGGGTTCAGGAAGGAGATCAGGAAGCCGTCACGAGCAGCCTTGATGGTGGATACGTGCTCTTCGGCGACATTTCCGGCAGCCAATGCCGGTGTGCCGGATGCCCTGAGCGCCTTGATACCCAGCCAGGCAAGGTAAGCGGCGCCCCCCCAGGTCAATGCTTTGAACAGGAGCGGATTACCGGTAATCAGCACACCCAACCCGGCCGTAGCCAGTAAAGCGTAGACACCCACCCCCAAACAATGGGCAATCCCGGAGATCATGCCCATGCGGCGGGATGAGGACATCGTATTCCGAATAACAACCGCGAGACTGGGGCCAGGGGACATGGCGCCCAGCATACAGATGGCGACAACAGACAGCCAGGATGACAGCGGCATGGGGAGCCCTTCAGTGTGTAGATATCAGGTTGGGTTGTTTGCCGCACTTTACGTCAGGCTGTCAGAATATCCAATCCTGATAGTGATAAAACCAGATCAAGCAGTTCATCTTTTGGATTGCAGGTCTTACTGCCAGTTTTCAGGGCTTCATCAATAGTGGATGCCTGTTCCAGCATGGCGCGCAGTTTCCGTTCGCTGTGCTTGCGGATACAGCCCTGATAAAGCGCCTTGCGCTTTTTCAGCATGAAGGGAACGGCCTTGTGTGAGCGGGCAATCTGGTCCATCGCCACTTCCAATCCAACACCCTGGCTCACCTTACGGGACAGATGGCTGAGTAGTCGCAGCTCCCGGGCCAACGCCCAAAGCAGGATGGGCGGTTCGGTACCTTCCGACAACAGACCGTTAAAGATGCGAACCGCGTGTCGGGTGTCGCCGGACATGGCGGCATCCACCAAGCCAAACACATCATAGCGTGCGCTGTCAGAAACGACTTCACGAATTGTGTCGACGGTGACAGTGCCATCCGCTGCCAGTAGTCGGAGCTTTTCGATCTCCTGGGCTGCGGCCAGCAGGTTGCCTTCCACGCGTTCTGTCAGCAGGGTCACAGCCTCAGGTTCGGCTTTCAGCCCGGCGCGTTGACAGCGTCGGGTAATCCAGCCGGGCAATTGATGATGTTCAACCGGCCAGACTGGAACCCAGATACCAGCCTGTTCAATGGCCGTGAACCATTTGGCTTTACTGGCCTTGCTGTCGATGCGGGAGGTGATGATCAGGAAAATGGTATCTTCAGGCGGTTTTTCGGCACAGGCCTGCAGAACCTTTTTGCCATCACCAAAGCGGCCTTCCCGAACACGGAGTTCAATCATGCGCTTTTCGGCAAACAACGAAAGGCTGTTGGCCGCTTCCACGACCTCGCCCCAGTCAAATCCGTTATCCACATGGTAGACCGTTCGCTCAGTGAAGCCGGACTCACGGGCTTTAGCGCGAATCAGGTCCCAACCTTCTTCAATTTGCAGCGGCTCATCACCGCTGAGGATGTAGAAGGGCGCCAGGCCGGACTTGAGCTGGTTCTCCAGCTGCTCGGGTTTGCCGAGTTTCATAGGCTTATTGCTGCACCGCTTCAGCGGCTGCCCGGGCGTCCGCAGTCAGTGTCGCCAGCTGTTCGCTGGAGATCGCGGAGACCTGGCGCATCAGGTTGATGGCAAGATCCTGGGTCAATTCGTTCCAAATCAGATCCTCTTCACTGCGAGAGGCAGTGGCGTGGTTATAGCTGTACTGGTAGGTACGGCTCATACGCACTTCCTTCGCCGGGAACAGGGCCAGGCCGCTGGCGGTTTCGAGACCCCAGGTCAGGGTGCCGGTCAGCTCATAATCTGAAACGATACCACCGCCAGACAGCGTGATCTCTTTGTTTTCACGCTCAAGGGAGAGAATACGCAGGCGATAATCGGCCGCATCGCTGATAGTGATGCCATTGGTTTCCAGCACCATGATCAGGTCCTGATTGAAGACCCGATCAGTATTGGTAAGCGCCAGTGTCTTGAGCTCCGGGGCGATATCCATCTGGCCGCGCAGCTGGAAGCCGCAACCGGCCAGTAGCAGGGTCAGAACCACGAAGGGATAGAGAAAATAGTTGCGCTGAGTACTCATTGGCTGTCAGTGACTCCGGTAAATGGGCGCTGATTGATGGTCTTGAAGGCTGACATTATACAGCGCTGAATGGAAAAAACAGGAGTGCGTTCAGCATAAAGACGCGAGATAGTTAGACCATAGTATGAGGTTGAAAAATAACCAATCCAGGAACCCTGCTCTTGTTATGGTATCTAAGTTATTAGTTGTAATAAAAAGATAAATCTATCCGCTGATGATTATTCTTTATTAATTGATTTTTATTAATGTTTATTTATTGGTCTGTACCATTGTTTGGTGTGGAGGATATGAAAATGAAGTGTTTTTCTATTGATGTTGCTAGTCGATTTGATATTCAGACAGAAGTCAAATTGACAGAGCATAATATGGATGAGTTGGCACTATGCCAGGCGAGTGGAGAACGTTATCGTATTCGTCGTGGTACGTTGGATGGACGAGATGTTGTAATAGTACATGTTGCTAATAGCTGGTGGGATAAACTTATGAGTTATTTGCCGTCTTGCTGCTTGTTACGTAAACGTTTTATCAGTCAGCTTTACTATCATGTCAAACATGATGAGGGAATTCATTCAAAGGTTAGCAATGCGAAAATGGTTGGTGTTAAGGTACCATTCCTTTCTAGCAGAGGCTTGGAAAGAATCTTGGCATGTAGAACTGAGCAGAAAACTACCCGTTCTGAAGATGACTGGAGAGCACTGTACCAACAAGCTGGTATCCAAAGTCAGTTGGATGATCCAGGCTTTAAGGTATACCAAGCTTGAAATTAAGGTATGTCGGGTTTCGAATAGGAGCTGGTTTAGTGGAATAGGTAGTTTACATTTTTTTGATTTGAGTATGTTATTTATAATAATACAGTCGTTCGATGAATAATGTGGAATGAAAAACTAAGCGCTTCCAGGGTGCATTTTATTTTTATAAAAGCACAGCTTTATTTGTGTGTGGTTTAATTCGGTGTGAGTATGAGTCGTAAGCTCTATTTCTTCGGAAATAGTTCGGTGCTTCGTTTTGTATCGTAAGTCTTGCTTGTTATGTATTTGAGTACTGAATTGAATCAGCTACCGATCAAATATGGTATGTGAAGATCTGTGACTGTTCTCAATGATGCAGACCAGTCACAGATGCTTAGTCTGTTTTAGCCGACGACGATATTCACCAGCTTACCGGGTACGACAATCACCTTGCGTACCGTTTTGCCTTCAGTGAATTTCTGCACATTGGGCTGTTCCAGCGCCAATTTCTCCAGCGAAGCTTTGTCCGCATCGGCTGCGGTTTCCAGCTTGGCACGTACCTTACCGTTGACCTGAACCACCAGTGTGATGCTGTCACGGGTCAGGGCGCTTTCGTCAAGCACCGGCCAGTTGGCGGCTACCACAGGCTCTGCATGACCCAGTGCCTGCCAGATGCTGTGCGCGATGTGGGGAACGATCGGCGCCAGTAGCAGGGTGGCCGCTTCCAGTGCTTCCCGTACCACTGCACGACCCTGGTCAGAGGTATCGCTGAAACGACTGATTGTGTTGGTCAGCTCCATTACCGCGGCAATAGCGGTATTGAAGGTCAGACGACGGTCGCAGTCATCACTGACTTTCTTGATGGTCTCGTGCGTCTTGCGGCGCAGGTCTTTCTGCTCTGCGGTCAGGGCATTCTTGTCCAGAGTCGGGGCATCATTGCCGGACAGGTGGTCAGCGACCATTTTCCACAGACGACGCAGGAAGCGGTGTGCACCTTCTACACCGGACTCTGACCACTCCAGTGACTGCTCAGGCGGAGAGGCAAACATGGTGTAGAGACGCACGGTGTCGGCGCCGTACTGGTCAATCAGCTGCTGTGGGTCAATGCCGTTGTTCTTGGACTTGGACATCTTGCCCATGCCAGCGTGTTCAACGGTTTCGCCGGTGTCCTTGTGTTTGGCGCTGAGCAGGCGTCCCTTGTCGTCCCGATCGCTGATAACATCGGCGGGGGAAACCCAGTGCTTGGTGCCTTTTTCATCCAGCGTGTAAAAGGTGTCTGCCAGTACCATGCCTTGGCAGAGCAGGCGCTTGAATGGCTCGTCACTGTCGACCAGGCCAGCGTCGCGCAGCAGCTTGTGGTAGAAGCGGGAGTAGAGCAGGTGCATGACGGCATGCTCAATACCGCCGATGTATTGGTCCACAGGCAGCCAGTAGTTGGCGGCAGTCGGATCCAGCATGGCTTCATCGTTGTTCGGACAGCAGTAACGGGCGTAGTACCAGCTGGATTCCATGAAGGTATCGAAGGTATCCGTTTCCCGGGTGGCTGGCTGGCCGTTATGGCTGGTTTTGGCCCATTCCGGATCAGCCTTGATGGGGGACTGGACGCCGTCCATTTCCACATCTTCTGGCAGGCGTACCGGCAGTTCTTCCAGTGGAACCGGCACTTCGGTACCGTCTTCCAGGTAACGCATGGGGATCGGCGCGCCCCAGTAACGCTGACGGCTGACGCCCCAGTCGCGCAGACGGTAGTTGACCTGTTTTTCGCCCAGGCTGGCATCAATCAGGTGCTGGGCAATGGCGTCGAAGGCCGCTTCAGACGTCAGGCCGTCAAACTGAGCGGAATGCACCAGGATGCCTTTTTCGGTGTAGGCCGCTATTTTGATATCGACGTCGGTTGATGCATCAGCAGGCTGGATGACCTGTTCAATGTTCAGGCCATATTTAGTGGCAAATTCCCAGTCCCGCTGGTCATGGGCCGGAACAGCCATAACGGCGCCTGAGCCATAATCCATCAAAACAAAGTTGGCGACCCAAACGGGGACTTCGCGGCCGGTGATGGGATGAACGGCACGCAGACCGGTATCCACACCCTTCTTCTCCATGGTCGCCATGTCGGCCTCAGAGACGGCGTTGCGCTTGCACTCGGCGATAAACTCCGCCAGTTCAGGGTTGTTTTCTGCGGCAGCTTTGGCGATCGGATGTTCAGCCGCCAGGCCGATGTAGGTGACGCCCATCAGGGTATCGGGACGGGTGGTGTAAATAGTGAAGCTGTCGGCAGCGCCGGCAATCAGGTTGGCCAGGCGGAAGGTCATTTCCACACCTTCACTGCGACCGATCCAGTTACGCTGCATGGCCTTGACCTGTTCTGGCCAGTCCTCCAGCTTGTCCAGATCGCTCAGCAGTTCATCGGCATAGGCGGTAATCTTGACGAACCACTGGGGCAGTTCCTTGCGCTCAACGATGGTGTCACAGCGCCAGCAGCGGCCATCTTCCACCTGTTCGTTGGCCAGTACGGTCTGGTCGTTAGGGCACCAGTTGACGGTTCCCATCTTCTTGTAAACCAGGCCTTTTTCATAGAGCTTGGTGAAGAACCACTGTTCCCACTTGTAGTATTCCGGGCGGCAGGTGGCCAGTTCCCGGCTCCAGTCATAGCCGAAGCCCAGACGGTTGAGCTGACCTTTCATGTACTCAATATTGGAGTAGGTCCAGGGGGCCGGCGCTGTTTTGTTCTTGATAGCGGCATTTTCCGCAGGCAGGCCGAACGCATCCCAGCCCATGGGTTGCAGGACGTTCTTGCCCTGCATCCGCTGGTAGCGGGAAACAACGTCACCAATGGTATAGTTGCGGACATGCCCCATGTGCAGGCGGCCGCTCGGGTAGGGGAACATGGAAAGACAGTAATACTTTTCCTTGCTCGGGTCTTCGGTCACGGAGAAGCTTTGGTTTTCATCCCAGTAGGACTGGACAGCTTCCTCGATCTTGTGCGGGTGATAATGCTCTTCCATCATTGCTCTGTTTGCCTGTTCTCCGGATCAGACCGGAGAAAGTGGTGACAGGAAAGCCGGACAGGGCCGGAGCCTGTTGAGGATAGTGGTTCCAAACGGGCAAGGATACCCCAGTCCCTGCCCGGCGGGTAGGGGCAGTCTGCCCTCTATGGGCTTTCGTGTTTACTCACACCATTGTGTCTGGACGTTAGAGAATGATGAAAACCTTGTTGCTGCCCCCCGGACTCCAGATCGTGCTGCTCATACTGGCGCTCATCCTTTGGGGGCGTTATCGGGTAGCGTCGTGGGTACTCGTTTTTATCGCGGTGAGCAGTCTGTATCTGTTCTCCATTCGTCCGGTGGCCGACAGGCTGGTGGGTTGGCTGGAAACGCAGCAACCGGCACTGGATACCCGTGTATTCCAGCAACAGGTATCACCAGAGGCCATTGTCGTGCTGGGTTCCGGTATCAATGGGTATACGCCGGACTATGGCATGCTGCCCCAGCCTTCGGCATTGCTGTTGCAGCGATTACGTTTTGCCGCCCGAGTTGCCGGACAAACGGGGTTGCCGATTCTGGTCAGTGGAGGCGCTGCCAATGGCATCAATGAGGCGGCGGTTATGGATCGCGTGTTGCGTAAAGACTTTGGTGTCACCACACGCTGGCAGGAAGATCAGAGTCTGACGACGATGGATAATGGGCGTTTTTCTCACGCTATTCTGTCGCAGTCGAATATCAGCCGTATCATCCTGGTGACCCACGCCTTGCATATGCCCCGTGCAGCCAGGGTGTTTCGGCACCAGGGCTTCAAGGTTGTCACAGCCCCGACAGCGTACTTACGTACATTGCGACATCATAATTGGCGCGACTGGTTGCCAACGGTGACGGAATTAGTAAAAAGCCAGTTGGCGCTGCATGAAATGGTGGGTCAGTTGTGGTATCGAATCCGTTACCGGATATGAAACAGGCAATGGCATCATGCACGATGCCATTGCTGTGATCTGTTTTGTTAATATTGATCACTGCTGCAGGCATAACCCACACTTTTCAGCTTGTGACAGATACCTTTCCCTAAAACCCAATGAAACTTTTGGGTAGGATGCACATCATCCCAGAACGCATGTTCATCCGGATTGCTGCAGACTTGTGGTGCTTCCTCGTTGGCTCTGAAGGCTGTCACCAGCTGCGGGTTGTTCATGATTTCCTTGTCGATCACCGGTGAGAGAGCGATGACCGCTGCGTTTTTCGCCAGCGTTTCAACGGCACCACCACTCTGGAACGACCTTTGCCCACTGCGGTCCATGCCCGGCAGGCTGACCTTGGCGCAGGGTTCAGTCGTATTTGTCAGACCATGGCTGTCTGCGTTATTGAGGGCATCCCAGAACAGGGCGCGGGTATCCAGCATATGGATATGGACGCCTTCTTTTTCATAGCGTTTCTGCATGTTTTGCAAGGTGGTGAGCAGGAGTTGGTTGTGTCGGCTGATCAGGAACTGCACCTGGTCACGGGTTGGGTAATCCATTTTCAGGTAGCGCGGGGCTTTGGAGATATCGGGCATGTTGGACCAGACGATGTGCTGAGCCCCATGGTTGATCAGTTTTTCAATGCTGCGGGTCTGGGCTTCTACAACGTCGGCGGGGTCATCGTACATATTGAGATAGTCGTTGCCACCAAAGAAGAATAACACCATGTCGTCGTCATCAAATTCCGGGTATTTCCGGATATACGCCTTGACCAGCAGTTCTGCACTGGGAGGAATCAGGCTGCCTGAGACTAATTGTTCTGCGACTTTTAACAAGCTGCCGCCTTGTAAATCACTGAAGTTGCCGATTTTATCCCGTGTGCTGAGACTCCAGCTGCCACCGTGGGAACGATTCACATACTGCTCAGGGTTCTGTGTGCTCAAACCCATCATCTGGGTCAGGTGTTCAGCCCAGATGAGACCGTTGCTAAATCGTCCGTCAGCATAAGGGGCGGAGGGAATCACCGGGATATTGAGTTGCTTGGTCAGATCCACAAACTTGTCGAGTAATTCATTTTCATACCAGGTACACGACACAACATGGCAAAGCATTTCATAGAACTGGAAATAATCTCGCAGGAAGCGATGAATATAAGGTTGTAGATAAGCCGTATCAGCCTGGTCATTCAGCACCTTGAGCAACTGATAGGTGGAATTGCTCCCGCCGTCATCTGTGAGGCTGTCACCAAAAAAGATGACGCGTTTAATCGTACGCTCTTTGGCGCCGAAGTAATCAGGTAGTGTGGCGGTTAGAGGATGAGAGTTTGGCCGACTCCCTGCCAGGCTGCCAGTCGAGTATGGCAGGCACAGAAGAGTGGCAATGGCCAGCGAAAACAACCGTTTCATAGCGCACCTCAATAGTAAACAGGTGCCGTGAGAATAGTTAAGCAAGCCACATTGATTTCGAAGAGTTTTATCTAAGAAAATGGTTTTTTATGTTTTCGATAGCATGGCATGTGCTAAATAGGCGTTGGTAACCCTTCGTTGAAGGGAAAGCTGGGTAAATGATGGTTAATGCACTGAAATCATTATTCTACAATGAATAACAAGCATGGAGGCTAACTATGAATGTTATAAAATCCAATGTTTCAGGTTTGCTCTTGTTTTTGTTTTCTTTAGTGTATTCGTTTTTTGTTTTTAACTATTCACTTGAGCAAGAATTTTTGGTATTGGATGCGTTTGGCGGTCATTTATTATCTGAAACAGGAGATATGATATTGTACTTAGTGCTGCATGCTCCTTTTTATTTTTCAGGCTTTTATCTCTATAGGTCTGTTGTCAATAAGTGTCCATTGAAAAAGGTGTGTGTATTCTTGGCTGTCCTGTTTGTTATTCCTTTGGTTGATGCGATTCTATTGCGTAACATTCTTTTTGCTATTTTTGCTATTTTTGCTATTTTTGCTATTTTTGCTATTTTTGCATTTTTTCTGGCATTTGGTTACGGGTTTTCTGAAATTACCGCGATGGTTTCTGCATACTCGCTATATGCTATTTTTGCCACATTTTCTTTTGTGACGCTTACCCATAAGTCGATAGCTAACGAATGATGTTTTAGTGTGAAGAGGGTCTTTCCTGATAGATGCACTTCGCAATGCTGCTTCTCTACTGATCATGGTAAAGAAACGCTCGCCTATGTAAATGGTTGATGCGCATATCTGTTTAAAGACATCAGCCATTCAGCCGCATAATCGACCATCCCCGGCTTTCTGCAATACCACGAAGTGTGCAATCCGGATTGATAGCAACCGGGAACGTAGCCTGTTCAAGCAGTGGCAGATCATTAAAGGAATCGCTGTAAAACCAGCTATCGTTCATTGATGCATTATGCGCCTGTAGCCATGCCTGTAAACGTTCAACTTTGCCTTCTCTGAATGTGGGGATGCCGGTGATATTTCCAGTAAAACACTGTGCATTCTTTTCCAGATCAATGGCCATGATGACATCGACCCCGAGTCTTCGCCCAATGGCTTCTACCAGGTGGGCGCCGGTTGCGGAGATGAGGAGCAAGGTATCCCCCTGTGTTCTGTGTTTCTGAAGCAGGGCTTCACCTTCACGGTAGATACAGGGTTCAATCACCGACTCAAGAAAGGTTGATAGCAAAGGGGCCAGCTTTTCATCGGTATAACCAATAATCGGTTTGAGGTTGTGGGCCATATATGCATGGATATCAAGCGTACCGGCCTCGTAATCCGCATAGAGATTATCACTTTGAGGCAGAAAGTCCGGATCATCCATTAACCCTGCATCCACACAGAACTCGGCCCAGAGTGATGCGCTGTCGCCATTAATCAGGGTATGGTCAAGATCAAATATTGCCAAGGCCATGTTATTCGCGTCCGGGGGCGTTGATCGTTAACGTGATGGCTTATTGTAAGCATCGCATTATGACGGTTTGACGACATAAGATCTTGCTTTGACAACGAACTGGCCAGGGAAACTGGAAAACTGCCAGTCTGCTACATATTCTCAATAGATAGACAGGGCTCTCGATATTGAATGACAGGGACGTTTGACCGGAAAACGGATCCAGCCTGCAGGGACTGCACATGAGAAACGTATGTAAACAGTTATCGCTGACCAGCTTCTTTTTATTCATTGTCTTTACCGGCACGCCCAGTGCTGCGGCGGACAAGAATGCCCTGATTAACGACCTGTATCACCGTTCAGGTCTCAAGATGCAGCTGGACTGGATGCAAAACAATTTTGCTGATGCCCGGGCATTATTTGGTGATGACGTCCAGCAGGCGGATGAGGCGACCCGCAAGATGATGGTGCTGTTGGACCAGAGCCTGAAAGAGAAATTCTCAGATCAGCGCGTCCGGGGTATTGTGCTGGATCATCTTGATCGCGATTTGTCTGTGCAACAGCTGGAGCAGATTCTCGGGATTATGGATGACCCCATCTGGCAACGGGCTTGGGAACTGGAAGGACGGGCCTACCAGCCAGCTGGCATTGGCCAGATGCAGCAATACATTGCCCAGCGTCTGGAAAACAAACCGCCACGCAGTTCTCGGGTCGGTCTGGTGAGTGAACTGATTGATGTCACCGATGCGGTTGATCTGACACTGGAAATGGCGATCCAGGGTGCCCTGATGGCCTCACGCATCATGATGGAAAAGCTGGGTAAAACGGAAATCACTGAGAAGCAGATGGAAGATGCTGCCCGGCGTCAGATGGAAAACTACCGGGAACAGTACCGGGATATGCTCACCGCACAGATGCTGTATATCTACCGGTACATGTCCGACAACCAGCTGAAGGCCTACATCCAGCTGTATTCTTCGCCAATAATGCGCAAGCTGAACAACACGGTCACCGGCGCCCTGCTGGCGGTCATGCGTTAGCGAGACCGCCAGGGTTGCAGGCTGGCAAGCAGCAATAGCAGACAGAACGCCAGCACCGGCCATGAGCCGAAGCGCATAAACGGCGTGTCCCCCGTCATTATTGGTAACTCACCATCAAGCACGCCTGCCTGATATTGTGCGATCTGGTTGACGACATTACCTTTCTTATCAATCAATGCACTGATGCCGTCATTGGTCCCTCGAATCATATAGCGTCCGGTTTCCAGGGCCCGCATGCGAGCCATCTGGAAATGCTGGAACGGACCAATCGAGGTGCCAAACCAGGTGTCATTGCTGATGGTGATCAGGAAGCCGGTATCCCTGGCCAGCGCAGCAGCAAAATCTGGGTAGACAACCTCGTAGCAGATATAGGCCGCAACGGGGTGTCCGGCGATCTGAAGAGGGGGCTGGTTGTCACTGCCGAGCGAGAACGATGACATGGGCAGGTCGAAGAAGGCAATCAGGCCGCGCAGTACGGATTCAAAGGGGACATATTCACCGAAAGGCACCAGCTTTTGTTTGAAGTAATGGCCATCGCCAGTACCCAGGCTGATGATGCTGTTGTAGAAGCGGTCGTTTTCATACCAGGGCATGCCAAGCACCAGGCTGGTGTGGGCCTCTTTTCCCTTCGCATCCAGCTGATCCATTAGTGCCGGGACGTTCTGATAGAGCGTGGGTATGGCGTTTTCAGGCCAGATAACGATATCCCGATTCCAGAAAGGTTGGGTCAGCTTGAGATAGGTTTCAATCGTGTCATCCAGGTGCCCCGGTTTCCATTTCAGATCCTGGGAAATATTGCCCTGGACAGCAGCAAATGACAGTGTTTGTCCCTTGACCGGTTGGGTCCATTGAATGATCTGAAGTGGCACGCTAAGTAGCAAAAGGGCGACGGTACCGATCAATATCGCAAGTAGTGTGCGGTCATGACGGTAGCGAAGGTACTGTGTCAGTCCACTGGCAAACAGCACCAATAACAGTGACAGGCCAAGGACGCCAGTCACAGGTGCCCAGCTGGCCAGTGGCGTATCCATCAGCGTGTAGCCGCCATAAAGCCAGGGAAAGCCCGTGAGAAACCAACTGCGGATCCACTCAAATAACACCCAGGTGGCACTGAATAGCAGCACGGGTGGCCAACTGTTTTCACGATTGATACGCCGACAGAGCCAGCGATAAAGGGCAAACTGCGGCGCCGTGAACACCAAAGCCAGAGCCATAACAAACAGGGCGGTAAAGGCAAAGGCCAGCGGTGCCGGTGCGCTACCAAAGTTGTGGATACTGATATAGACCCACGAAACACCCGCGCCATAGAAGCCCACGCCAAAGCACCAGCCGCGCCAGGCGGCCTGTTTCGGCGACAGGCCATGCATCAGCCAGAAGACCGCAGCGCTGACCAGAAGGAAGACCGGCCAGAGATCAAAGGGGCTGAACGCCAGTGTCGCACAGGCACCGACAAGGCCGGCCAACAAATGGCCGACCCGGGGGGTGAACCTGATCATTGGGCGGATGTTACCCGCAGCAGACGAATCCGGCGGTTATCCGCATTCAGTACCTGGAAGGAGAAATTATCAATGGTGATGGTTTCATTGCGCTTGGGCAGGTGACCGAACTGCTGCATCACAATACCGCCAATGGTATCGAATTCTTCTTCACTGAAGTCACTGTTGAAGTGCTCGTTGAAGTCCTCAATCGGCGTTAGCGCCTTGACCACGTATTCGCCGTCATTCAACGGCTTGATGAAGCTGTCTTCCTCAACGTCATATTCGTCCTCAATGTCGCCGACGATTTGTTCCATGACGTCTTCAATCGTGACCAGACCCGCCACGCCACCGTATTCATCAATGACGATCGCCATATGGTTCCGGTTGGTGCGGAAGTCGTGCAGCAGCACATTCAAACGTTTGCTTTCCGGGATGACTGTGGCAGGGCGCAGCAGATCCTTGATGGTAAAGCGACGGCTCCCCTTGTCCAGGATCAGCGGCAGGAGGTCCTTGGCCAGCAAGACGCCCAGCACTTCATCCTTGGTATCGCCGATCACAGGGAACCGGGAGTGGCCGGACTCAATCAGCGCCGGCAGGAACTGCTCCGGCGTCTCTTCCGCCCGGATGCAGACCATCTGGGAACGAGGGATCATCACCTCCCGGACCTGCATGTCCGCCACCTGGATGGCGCCCTCAATAATCTGCAGGGCTTCGCTATCAAGCAGCTCACTGTGTTCGGCGTCCCGTAGCTGGTTGAGCAGTTCTTCCCGGTTCTTGGGATCGTTGGAGAAAACCTGCTTCAGCCGGTCCAGCCAGTTCTTCTGGTGGTGAGAGCCAGTGGCAAGAGGCTGCTGACTGGCGGGCTGTTGGGACGGGGTGGGGTGGTCGTCGCTCATTGTCTTCTTTAAGTGGTTTCCGGAGAAAGCTCGTCCATGGCGTAAGGGGCGGGATAGCCCAGTCCTGTCAGAACCTGTGTTTCCAGCGCCTCCATTTCAAGGGCGTCTGTGTCTTCTATATGGTCATAACCGAGCAGATGCAAGGTTCCGTGAACAACCATGTGAGCCCAGTGGGCTTCCAGGGTTTTCTGCTGTTCCCAGGCTTCCCGTTCGACGACCGGTGCGCAGATCACCAGGTCGCCGATCAGCGGCAGCCCGAGCTCTTCCGGTAGATCTGACGGGAAGGACAACACGTTGGTCGGACCCTGCTTGTGGCGCCAGGTCTGGTTCAGTTCGGCGCCTTCCTCTGCATCGACGATCCGGATACTGATCTCAGTCTCATCGCGGGCGCTGCCGATGGCGGCCTGGGCCCACTGCGTCAGGGTTGCTTCAGCGGGCAAGTTCTCACTATCGCTGGCGATCTGAAGGTCAATGCAGGTGGTCATCAGGCGGTACCCTTGACCTTGTGGGACGGCTGAATGCGATCGTGCTGGTCATAGGCCTCGACAATTTTCTGGACCAGTGGGTGCCGGACAACGTCGCGGGAGTTGAACATTGTAAAGCCAATACCCGGTACGCCTTCCAGCACCTCAATGGCGTGCGCCAGACCCGAGCGGGTACCGCGGGGCAGGTCGACCTGGGTGATATCCCCGGTAATGATGGCCGTGGAACCAAACCCGATCCGGGTCAGGAACATCTTCATCTGCTCAACGGTGGTGTTCTGGGATTCATCCAGAATGATGAAGGCATTGTTCAGTGTGCGGCCACGCATATACGCTAGCGGTGCAACTTCAATGACATTCTTTTCGATCAGCCGAGCGACTCGCTCAAAGCCAATCATTTCATAGAGCGCATCATAGAGCGGGCGCAGGTAAGGATCGATTTTCTGGGCAAGGTCGCCAGGCAGAAAGCCCAGCTTTTCGCCAGCTTCGACGGCAGGACGTACCAGCAGGATACGACGGATCTGTTCCATTTCCAGCGCCTGCACAGCACAGGCTACTGCCAGGTAGGTTTTGCCGGTGCCAGCCGGACCGATACCGAAGTTGATATCGTTTTCCAGAATGGTACGAACATACTTCTGCTGGTTAGGGCCTCGGGGCTTGATCAGGCCCTTACGGGTTTTCAGAGAGAGGGTATTGAGATCGTGAACAATCTCATTGCCGTCAATAACGGCCTCAACGGAGGCATTTTGCAGGAACAGGTGCACGGTTTCCGGAGATAGGTCATCGGCGCCATCGGTTTCGGCATAGAGTTGGCGAAGAATATCTTCCCCGGCATCGACCATCTGTTCATTACCCGCCAGCTCAAAATGGTTCCCGCGGTTATTGATGCGGATGCCAAGGCGCTGCTCAATTTGCTTCAGGTGTTCGTTGAATTGGCCGCATAGGAGGGCGAAACGGTGAGCGTCGATGGGCTCAAGGTCGAATTGGCGGGCGGATGCCCCGGTGGGTTGTGCGTTCAAAGTGTCGTGTTCAACCATGTTACTGCGTATGTATTGAGGATATACCGGTTAGCCCATCATGGAAAGCGTGAGGGCGGTAGTGACGCACTGGCTCCTGATAAAACGGCGTTATTGATGAAAATGTTTCTGGATTCAGTCTGATACGCCGAATACCCGTCGGTCGCTACTATAACAAAAACCGTGAACTCTTAAATTTTAAATCTGTATTCGTTATAAAATGTTCGCCGAGGGGGGAAGGCTGCGGTTGGCATGGAATGTGATAGGCCAACCATAGAGGCTCAGGCAGTTTGCGTCCAAACAGCGCAATGGCATGACGCCCTGAGAATAATGAAAGGTTTTCCACGACCTGACAGTGTGAAATTTTTTCACAATAACAATAACAATGATAAGGAAGGACCATTGATGCGTTATTTTGTTACCGGTGGTACCGGTTTCATCGGCCGTTTCCTGGTTGCACGGTTACTCGAGCAGGGCGGGACAGTGCATGTCCTGGTGCGTGAAAACTCCATGGATAAGCTGGTGGCACTGCGTGAACGGTATGGCGTAGATGAAACCCGTTTGGTGGGTGTTATTGGTGATTTGACCGCTCCCTGCCTGGGTGTTGATAAGGACACGCTAAAGAGCCTCAATGGTTCCATTGACCATTTTTTCCACCTGGCTGCCATCTACGACATGAAGGCGGATGCCGAAAGTCAGGAGCAGGCCAATATCGAAGGCACTCGGGGGGCGGTTGCCTGTGCTGAAGCCCTGTCAGCGGGTTGTTTCCACCATGTCAGTTCCATTGCCGCCGCCGGCCTGTACCGCGGCACCTTCCGTGAAGATATGTTCGAAGAGGCCGAGCATCTCGACCATCCTTATCTGCGCACCAAGCATCTGGCAGAAAAAGTGGTGCGTGACGACTGTAAGGTACCCTGGCGTGTTTACCGTCCCGGCATGGTCATTGGCCACTCCCAAACGGGAGAAATGGACAAGGTCGACGGTCCGTATTATTTCTTCAAACTCTTACAGAAACTGCGTCAGTCACTGCCTCAG
The DNA here is from genome assembly GCF_018263925.1 of Kistimonas asteriae. Lineage (GTDB taxonomy): Bacteria > Pseudomonadota > Gammaproteobacteria > Pseudomonadales > Endozoicomonadaceae > Kistimonas > Kistimonas asteriae. The sequence continues at coordinate 24,571 of NZ_JAEVHF010000011.1, read as the reverse complement.
TGGATGCCGACCATCGGTATAGAAGGCGGTCGGATGAATATCGTCCCGGTGGATTTTGTGGTCAATGCCATGGCGCATATTGCCAGCCAGCCGGGACTGGATGGTCAGTGCTTCCACCTGGTGGATCCGGATCCGTCCAAGGTTGGTGAAGTCATGAATACCTTTGCCGAAGCCGGGCATGCCCCCAGGATGGCCATGCGCATTGATTCTCGCATGTTCGGGTTTATCCCCAAGATGATCCGGGATGGTATTACCCGATTGCCGCCCATCCAGCGTATTCGCGATGCATTGCTGGAAGATCTCGGCATTCCGCCGACCGTCATGAGCTTTGTGAATTACCCGACCAAATTTGACTGCCGGGAAACCGAACGGGCATTGAAAGGCTCGGGCATCGAATGTCCAAGATTGAGGGATTATGCACCGGCCATCTGGGATTTCTGGGAGCGCAAGCTGGATCCGGAATTGTCAGTGGATCGAACCATCAAGGGTGCCGTTCAGGGTAAGACCATTGTGATTACCGGGGCAACATCAGGTATCGGTAAGGCGACGGCTCTGAAATTGGCAGAAAGCGGCGCCAAACTGATTCTGGTCGCACGTACCCCGGAGAAACTGGAAGAAACCCAGTACGAAATCGGCCAATTTGGTGGTGAAGCCCATATTTATCGTTGTGATATCAGTGTGCCGGAAGACTGTGAAACACTGGTTGGCACAGTGTTGGCTGATCATGGACACGTCGATATCCTGGTCAACAACGCGGGACGTTCAATCCGGCGTTCCATTGCGTTGTCGTTCGATCGGTTCCACGATTTTGAGCGAACCATGCAGCTGAACTATTTTGGTGCACTGAAGCTGATTATGGGCTTTTCGCCGGCCATGCTGGAAAAACGTCGCGGGCATATTATTAATATTTCGTCCATCGGCGTGCTGACCAATGCGCCCCGGTTCTCAGCTTATGTCGCCTCAAAAGCGGCGCTGGACGCCTTTTCCCGCTGTGCCGCTGCGGAGTTCTCTGACCGTAATGTCAAGTTCACCACCATCAACATGCCGCTGGTGAAAACCCCGATGATCGGGCCAACCAAGATCTATGACTCGGTACCGACCCTGACGCCGGATGAAGCAGCGGATATGGTGCTCGACGCCATGATCAACAAGCCCAAGCGGATTGCCACGCGTCTGGGGATCTTTGCCCAGGTCGTGAATGCGCTGACTCCCAGGGCCAGTGAGATCATCATGAATACCGGTTTCAAGATGTTTCCGGATTCACCGGCCGCCCGAGGTAATAAAGAGGCTGATAAAGGGAAAAACGCCGCTATTTCCTCAGAGCAGGTGGCCTTTGCTGCGTTGTTGCGGGGGATTTACTGGTAGTGAATCAATAGGGACTTAACATCCTGTTGTTATGGGCCCTGCCAAATCATTGGAAGGGCTCAGTTATTTTTTCTGTTGCACGGTACGCATTCTTGAATATGAAGATAATCCACCAGTGAATGTCGATCTGTGGTTGAAAGTGATGAACCTTAATATTTCCGAAGGCTGATCATAGTCCAGTAGCATAAAACGATGGTATTTACGGTGACCGTCTTCCCCTGTAAATCTTCTAGGGATACACCCAGGCGGAACACTAAGCAGCAGTGACGATAGAGTCTGCTTTAATGGCTGTGATGCGAACCATGCTTTGTTATATCACAACATTAACTGCACCTATCGGTGAATCCTGATGAAACGAGTGATCATTGCGCCTGCTAAATATGTGCAGGGTGAAGGTGTTTTGTCCTTTCTGGGTGAACACGTCAATGTTCTGGGGCAGCGGCCAGTGGCGATAGCCAGTCCATCGGTCATGAAGAAGGTCGAAAACACCGTTGTGGAAAGCCTGCGTGAGTATCCGCAGGGAATTCGATTGGAGCAGTTCAACCGCGAGTGTTGCCGGTCAGAAATTGAGCGATTGCAGACAATCTGCGAGGCCTCGGGAGCCGATGTTCTGATTGGTATTGGCGGTGGCAAGGCGATTGATACCGCCAAGGCCATTGCCTATTACTGCCGGATTCCCGTTGTGGTTGTGCCGACGATCGCCTCAACCGATGCACCCACCAGTGCGGTCTCGGTCCTCTATACCGAGGAAGGTGTTTTCAGCGAATACCTGTTTTTTCCCCGTAACCCGGATCTGGTGCTGGTTGATACCCGCATTATTGCCAATGCACCAGAGCGGCTGCTGGTGGCCGGTATGGGGGATGCCTTAGCGACATTCTTTGAAGCACGGGCCTGTTACCGGGCGGGGCGTACTACCAACGCGGGAGGTGCGACCAGTCAGTCAGCCTATGCATTGGCGGAATTGTGTTATCAAACACTACTGGCGGATGGCCTGAAGGCGCGTCTGGCTGTGACTGACAATACTGTTTCCGCGGCAGTTGAAAATATTGTGGAAGCCAATACGTTTCTCAGTGGGGTGGGCTTTGAGTCCGGTGGACTGGCAGCTGCCCATGCGATCCATAACGGGCTGACCTGTCTGGATGCGTGTCATGCTCACTACCATGGTGAAAAAGTGGCGTTTGGCACCCTAGCACAACTGCTGCTTGAGAATGCACCGTTGGCTGAGATTCGGGAGGTGCTGGCTTTTTGCCAATCCGTTGGCTTGCCTGTCACGCTTGGGGATCTGGGGGTGGAGGATGTCTCGGCAGAGTCCCTTATGCCTGTGGCTGAAGCCACCTGTGCGAAGGGCGAGACCATTCACAATATGCCCTTTCCTGTTTCGGTGGATGCCGTTCTGTCCGCCATGTTGTCAGCCGACAGGCTGGGCCACTTATACAGGGAGCAGGGGGATGCTGGCTTGTGTCTCTGAGAATCGCCGCCTGCTTGATAAACTGGGCAGCCGGGCTGATCACACTATCAGGTTGTCTGATTCGCTGGGTTGATCGCATTCAGGTGTTGGCTTGCCATTGTGCTGCGATTGTATGTGCCTACTGGATTGGTTCGGTTGTCAGTCTGGCTTTCAGGCGAGCCCGATGCCCAGGTGGGTCATTCAAGATGCGCTGACTTCAAGGGCCAGTGAGATCATCATGAATACCGGTTTCAAGATGTTTCCGGATTCACCGGCCGCCCGAGGTAATAAAGAGGCTGATAAAGGGAAAAACGCCGCTATTTCCTCAGAGCAGGTGGCCTTTGCTGCGTTGTTACGGGGGATTTACTGGTAGTGAATCAATAGAGGGCTTAACACTCTGTGATTTTTGGCTCTGCACAAAGATTGTGTAGAGCCAAGTTCTTTGAGTGAATAATCAACAGCTACTCAGTTATCGAACTTTATTGATGCAGTTTTGTCTGTATTAGCTTTGCCGGTGATTTTAGAGTATGAGCGTCCGCTATGTGGTTAATTCAGCACTCTGTGATTCAGAGCACGTATCTGGTGTTAAACTCGTGGACTTGTGCTTCTTTAAGGGGAAAGCGGTTGTAAATCCGTCAGGAAAAATAAAGTATATGCTTGATGAGCAAGCAGTTGAGAAGCTGTCAAGTCAATCTGAAAAGCAATTGGTGAAAAGGAAGTGTCGTAACATAAATCTATCCTTACTCCAGTCAATACCATGCATTTATACTTCTGCAGTGTTTGAGTTTAAGTCAGAAAGTTATAGTGAATATATTGATGAGCTATTTTATCTTCTTGAGTTTGGTGCAGTTGCTGAATTTATTCTTAATAAGAATAAATTTAAGGGTAAGGATGTGCTGAACCCTTGGGGAGAGAGTTTTATGCATATTGCGGCGCGTCGAGGAGAGTGGTTGATAGTAAAGTACTTTGTTGAGGAGAGTGATTTATCGATTGTTAGCGAAGATTTTCATTATGATACACCTGTCTTTCATGTTGTTCGCCAGGATAGAAATGATTTGTTTATATTGATGTTGTTTTCTGGTTTGGATGTTGAATATAAAAATGGAATGAATGTTTCTTTACTGCATGTGGCTGCCGAATCGGGAGCTTCCCGTATAACCCATTACTTGTTGCGTAGGAATGTAGAGGTTAATTGTAAGGATGGAGAGGGTTTTACTGCTTTTCATAATGCATTAGGGCAGGATCAGATTAAGCTGATATACCAGCTGCTAAATTGCCAATGTCTACAGCTCGACTTGGTTGATAATGATCAAAATAACTATTTGCACCATGCTGTGAGGAATGACCATCAAGAGATTGCAGTTGCTCTTTTGCTACGTAGGCCAGTGTTGCTCAAAGGTAAGAATATCTATGGCAAAACGCCAAAGGATACAGCTGTTGATCTTGGCAATGAAGGCATCGTAAAACTGTTATCTGGTGCAGCGCCCTTGCAGCTGCTATGTATCATTAGACTGAGAAGTGTGGTGCTGGCTAACCCTGGTATTGCGAGCAGGTTACCCGCGCTGGTGAAGTCTCATTTCGCGTCTAAAAAAAAATCGCTTGCCAACGATTTTACCGAAAATATCCTTCTGGGAAGGGTAACCATTGTGTTAATGGTTACCCTGTCGTGTTTATGCGACGTGTGCTTCATCTAGCTCAGAAGAAACCAGCTCGCCCCGCAGGCTGTGCGGAAATGCTTCCAGGATCAGCGCATCGGCAAAGCGACCGATCAATCGTGGATCGGTGCACTGGAAGTTGACCACCCGGTTACACTCGGTTCGTCCCTGCAACTGTCCCGGATCTTTCTTGGAAAAGTCAGTGACCAGAATACGCTGGGTGGTGTCCACTAGGCGACGGCTGATCTGCATAGTTTGTTGATTGATGCGATCCTGAAGGATTTGCAGACGCTGCTTCTTCACTTCAGTCGGCACATCGTCAGGCATGTCAGACGCCGGCGTACCTGGTCGCTTGCTGTAGATGAAGCTGAACGAAGCATCGAAATTGACGTCAGCGATCAGGTTCATGGTGTCCTGGAAGTCGCGATCGGTTTCGCCGGGGAAACCGATAATAAAGTCGGACGACATACTCAGGTCTGGGCGAATTTTACGCAGCTTGCGAATCTTGGACTTGTATTCCAGCGCCATATGACCGCGCTTCATCAGGGCCAGGATGCGATCAGAGCCGCTTTGTACCGGTAGGTGCAGGTGGCTGACCAGCTCAGGCACATCCGCGTAAACCTGAATCAGGCTTTCTGAGAATTCTACAGGATGCGAGGTGGTGAAACGGATCCGGCCAATGCCGTTGATGGCGGCGACATAGGTGATCAGTTCAGCCAGATCGGCGACCGTGCCATCGTGCTTCTCGCCCCGATAGGCGTTGACGTTCTGCCCCAGCAGGTTGATTTCACGAACGCCCTGTTCGGCCAGGGAGACACATTCGGCAATCACGTCATCAAAGGGCCGGCTGACCTCATCGCCACGGGTATAAGGGACGATGCAGAAAGTGCAGTACTTGCTGCAGCCTTCCATGACGGAAACGAAAGCAGTCGGGCCGTTGACGCTGGGCTCAGGCAGACGGTCAAATTTCTCGATTTCCGGAAAGGTGACATCGACCACTGCCTTGCGGGTGGTTTTGCTGGCGTCAATCATTTCCGGCAGACGGTGCAAGGTCTGCGGCCCGAAGATCACGTCAACATACGGGGCACGACGACGGATGGCGTCCCCTTCCTGACTGGCGACACAGCCACCGACACCGATGACCAGTTTCGGGTTCTTCTCTTTCAGGTGTCTCCAGCGGCCGAGCTGGTGGAACAGTTTTTCCTGAGCCTTTTCCCGAACCGAGCAGGTGTTCACCAGCAGAACATCGGCGTCATCCGGGCTGTCGGTCAGCTCAAGCTCATGGGTTTCGCCGAGCAGGTCCGCCATGCGGGCGGAATCGTACTCGTTCATTTGGCAACCATGGGTTTTGATGTATAGCTTTTTACGCATCCGCTTGTGTTACCGTGTCGTCTCAGGCATTGGCAGGTGCATTTTTCGCTGACGAATCTGCCAAACGGCGAACGCCCTGCCTTTAAAAAAACCGCTTATTCTAGGCTTCGAAGCCTCTTTTCGCTAGATATAGAACACGCTGCCCGGTAAGTAAAAATCCAATGAGCGAAAAAGAGTAGCACGTATTTCTGTAATTATTTGATTTTATTAAATAAATTTATCTTTTCTGAATTCGGGCTTGAAGGGAGGGATGTTGGAACTTTTTCTTGGGTACAAGCATCAAATAATAAGGTATTTAAACCTTATTCCACTCAAGGGTTAATGGAGAAATATATGGCTCACCCAGTTGCCTTCGATAGCTTATGTGATGTTAGAGCCTCTCAATATGAAGCGCATGATGTTGATAATGGGAGCAAGGAAGGGTTTTTTTGTCACTATGTTATTACGCCGGTAAAGGATGCGGTCAGGTACATCGTTGATGGCATATGCACACTCTGCAGTAATATCAGGTCTTTCTTTATTAGTGTCTGTTCTCCTTGTTGTTGCGATTTACAGGGAGAAGATGACGTCTCATCGAAGTCGTCTGATGTGCGGGATCCCGTATGTCAGTACGGAACGGATACGGACCGGTATGAGGTGATGGGGGCTGATGGGCAATTCTCTGGAGCTGCTGGAAAGCCTGAGGTTCCGCGTTTTACGTCTCATGATGCCAGTCAGTCTAGGATTCGATCTCAATCGGATCCTGGGGATGACAGGAAGGAAGAAAGTACTATGGTGCCTGCATTGGGAGAGGAGGTATCAGGCAAGGATATCTCTCCGATTGAGGAGGATGAAGCGGTTCTTATGCCTTTGAGCACGCAGCAGGCTACATCGTCAAGTAAGAGTTCAGTAACACAAGCAGTAAGGGCTGACAGTAGGGATAAAGATAAATCCTCAAGTAGTGAATCGTTTGTGAGCGTAGAATCCCGTTTCGGTTCAGATAAGGAGCTTGATTCTTCGGTACCCCATACTAGGAAGGAAAGCTCTCAGTCTGATGATGATCATTGGCTGGATTCTGAAGGGTTTATTGCGGCTCTGCCAAGCGCAAGCAATGTTGACTCTGAAATTAGCAGCGGGGGGGAAGGGCAACGATTTCTTGCAGAATCCACTATCTCTGAAGGGACTTTAGCTTCTGAAGAACTGACTCAGTCTGAGGGGGCAGTAGCAGCTCCTTTGATAGTAATAGATGATGAGGATATATCTTCGCCACTACAAAGGTCTCAGCCAGCAGCGTCTTCGATGAGTAAAGAATATGGGTGGCAGAGTGTATTTATTCAAGACAGGTATCAACAGCCAGCGTATGACAATATACGAAAATTTTTAATAGCTAATCCAGAGCTTGCGCGTGGAGGAAACTATCAGGAATCATGCTATGACTTGGATTTTTCTAAGGAAGATGAGGCGGTAAAAACTAAACTGAAAACTAGACCTGAAGATTATATAGCAAAGGGTAATGTGGAAAAGGTCGATGCAGAAATATCCATCATGCCGTTAGTAGGGGTTGAGCTTTTTAGAAATAAGCTAGGTGGAAAGAGAGGAAACTTGCTCAATCCATTGGCAGCATTAAAATGGTATGGAGAAACTGTGAAAGTGACTTCTTGCAAAAATAGCTATTCTTGTCGGTGGTTGAGTATGGAAAATCCACCTTTTCTTTTTGTTGTTCATATACTATTGCCAAATATGTCTCTCATATTTAATTTTGCAAAGCCTCAATTGTATCCGGTTGAGGGAGGGTGTCAGAAATTAATGGATGACTTGTTTTACGGGTCAGGTACAACCTTTGATTTGGCCGTTAGAGAGTTTAAAATAATACCGCAGGTTGTTGAATGTGGTATACCTCCTATTAAAGTGCCAATGTTGGGGGAAATTAATTTTAAGAGTTTTATGGATAAAGCCGCAATTGTATCAAATAATTTTAGCTACCTTCCTCTTACAGATAAAGAAAGAGTTGGAGTTGAAAAACGCTATCTTGAAATTTGTATGGATATGAGAGCTAGCCGTATTGTTAGCTATGGGTTTGATAGAATAAAACGTCATGCAAATAGTTTGCACCTTAATTTAGCGTTTGCTGTTCAGCCTTTAGATAAAAAAGAACAAGAGAGACGAAAGGTTGAGAAGCAATTGCCAGAAATATTGGCTGCAGGTGCTGAAATTGAAAAGCCTATGCTTGGTGCAGAATCTGATTTAGATGAATTAGACGTGTCAGATTCAACAGTTTTCGAAATAAAATGGCCAAATGTTCACGTGCATAATGCTTGAATGAGTTAGTGCTCTGGAAAGGTTTCCTTTTAATACTGGCGAAAAATAATACTAAAGAATCGGTACTATGCAGTATTTTACCAGTTGTTTATAACTCTTAAAGCAGTGTGGTAGCCGATATTGACTGGTAGATGTTAATTAAGTAATAGTGACAACCCCTGCGATTATTTTCACAATGCTTGTTCTTGGTATGACCCTTTCACGGATAATGCCAGTAGGAGTACACTCTCCACTACTTACCGGGGAAGCCGGTTCGATAACAACCAGAACATCAGCGCAGCCAGGGGAATAATAAGACCATGCGTTACTGGAACAGCTGGGGCACAGACACCACCGAAAAACCCACCATTACTGAAGGCGCTCGCCAGTTTGTCAGAGAAAATCTGGGAGAAGGCCGGATCCTGCCGCAGGCGACCCTGGACGAGGTGTGTGCCAAGGTGCCGGCATCACGCCTGCCTGATCATGAACTGATCTGTAAGGATGTTGAGCACCGTGTCCGCCATGCCCGTGGGCAGTCTTTACCGGACTGGGTAGCCATGAAAAGCGGGGTGTTTGATCGTTTCCCGGATGGTGTCGCTTATCCTGAAACCCCCGAACAAATCCGAGAGCTAATGGATCTGGCCCGTGAGCAGGATTTTGTCATCATCCCTTATGGTGGCGGCACCAGTGTTGCCGGGCATATCAATCCTCCGGCGCTGGATAAACCGGTGTTGACGTTAAGTCTTGAGCATATGAACCGCCTGATCAGTCTGGATACTGAAAGCCAGATTGCCACGTTTGGTCCCGGTACGCCCGGCCCCATGGTGGAAGCACAGCTGGCCCGCAGTGGTTACACGCTGGGGCATTTCCCGCAATCCTTTGAACTGTCTACGATCGGTGGTTGGGTCGCCAGTCGCTCCAGCGGCCAGCAGTCACTGCGTTATGGCCGTATCGAACAGCTGTTTGCCGGCGGTCGTCTGGAAACCTTTGATGGCACGTTGGAAATCCCTACCATGCCAGCTTCCTCAGCAGGCCCTGATATTCGCGAAATGGTGATGGGTTCGGAAGGGCGTATGGGGGTACTGTCTGAAGTGAAGGTGCGGGTAAGCCCAGCGCCTGAAAAAGAAAAATTCTTTGTCGTTTATTTCCCTAACTGGCGAGATGGCTTCAACTGTACAAAGACAGCCGTTCAGTCGCGGATTCCGCTTTCGATGCTCCGGTTGTCCAATGCCACGGAAACCTTTACCCAGCTGAAGCTGGCGGGACATGAAGACCTCATTGCCATGCTCGAAAAATACCTGCGCTTCAGGAATGTTGATGAAGGCAAGTGCATGCTGACGTTTGGTATTACAGGCACCCGTGACCAATACCGTGCAGCACATCAGCAGATACGGCGACTGGTGCGTCACTATAACGGTGTTGGCATGACCATTGGCGACCGTATTGGTCGTATTTGGGAAAAAGGTCGTTTCCGCTTTCCGTATTTGCGTGAAAACCTGTGGCAGGAAGGCTATGCCGTCGACACACTGGAAACGTCTGTGGACTGGAGTCGTGTGGACAACACCCTGAACGCCATGGAGGATGCACTGCGTGGTGCGCTGGCGGATCAGGGAGAGAACGTGCATGTTTTTACCCATCTGTCGCATTTTTATGCACAGGGTTCCAGCATTTACACCACTTACCTGTTCCGCTGTGGCGAAACCTACGAAGAAACGGTGGCGAACTGGCGGAACTTGAAAAGTGCAGCCTCCCAGGCGGTCGTTGCCCATGGCGGTACCATTAGTCATCAGCACGGTGTGGGGCGAGATCATGCACCTTATCTTTCCGCTGAAAAGGGCGAGTTGGGAATGGCAGCGATCAATACCCTGTGTCAACGCTTTGATCCGGAAGGCCGCCTGAATCCGGGGGCGCTGTTGGAAGCCTGATCGATCATTGCCGAATGATCGGATAACCAAGAAGTCTGACAAAAGAGGCAGGCCACATGAGTGAAGCGAACCGGGGACCGCTGGGGGGATCGCGGGGCGAGATACTGGCTGCACTGCGGGCAGCCGATGAATGGGACCTGATTGTGGTGGGCGGAGGTATTACCGGCGCCGGAATTTTGCGAGAAGCGGCCCGCTGCGGTCTGCGTTGTCTGCTGCTGGAACAGAAGGATTTTGCCTGGGGGACGTCGAGCCGTTCCTCCAAGATGGTGCATGGTGGCCTGCGCTACATTGCCCAGGGTCAGCTGAAACTGACCCATGATTCGGTGCGTGAGCGTGAAAGGCTGTTGGATGAAGCACCGGGGCTGGTGGAGCGCAGTAAATTCACCATGACCCATTACAAGGGTGGATTTCCCGGGCCGCTGGCATTTTCAGCGGTGATGAACGTCTACGGTGCGCTGGCCGGAAAACGCAGCCATCGCTTTTATTCTGCGGACAAACTGAGTACTCAGATTACGCCAGGTATTCGTGAAGAGGGGCTCAAAGGCGGAACCTGCTTTCATGATGCCATTGTCGATGATGCCCGGCTGGTGCTTCGCGTTCTGTATGAAGCCCTGAACAACACCAGTGCCGAGGCCCTGAACTATTGTCGTGTTGATTCTCTTCTTAAACAGGATGGTCACGTTTCCGGCGTCAATGCCGTGGATGAGCTGACCGGTGAAACGGTTGCCCTGAAAGCGAGGGTGGTGGTCAATGCGACAGGCGTCTGGACCGATACACTGCGTAAAGAGGTGGGGCAGTCCGCTGTCGTGCGTCCATTGCGCGGTAGTCATCTGGTGGTGCCAGCTTGGCGTCTGCCGGTGGCCCAGGTCTGTTGTTTCATGCATCCTGTGGACAAACGACCCGTGTTTATTTTCCCATGGGAAGGTCACACAGTGATCGGCACCACGGATCTGGATTACCCGGAATCACTGGATGAGGAACCGGGAATCAGTGAGGAAGAAATCACTTACCTGCTGGAAGCGACTAACCATCAGTTTCCCGGCGCGGTGATTGCCAGGGAAGATGTGATTTCCACCTGGACAGGCGTTCGCCCGGTGATCAGCAGTGGCAAGGATGTGGATCCTTCGAAAGAAAAGCGTGAGCATGCCATCTGGGATGATCAGGGGTTGATTACTGTCTGTGGCGGCAAGCTGACGACATTCCGCCTTATTGCGCTCGAAGTCATGGTCAGTATTCGCCGCTATATCTCCGGGGCTGATGGTTTCAGTCCACAGGCACCCATTTTCTCCTCATCAGCTGCCACACAAACGGTTTCCAGGCTTAAGCGTGATTCTGAAAACATTCTTCGTCGTCTGGAGGGACGTTTTGGTTTTGCGATGGAGCATGTGGTTGCAGACATAAAAGATACGGAATGGACACCCGTTGCCAATACCGACTGTTTATGGGGGGAACTGCGTTGGGCCGTCCGGCATGAACAGGTGGTTCATCTGGATGATTTGCTGTTACGCCGGACACGCATCGGTAACCTGCTTGAAAACGGCGGCCAGGGAGAACTGCGACGTATCCGTGCCATCATGCAGGAAGAAGCAGGTTGGGACGCCGAGCGATGGATTCAGGAGGTGGGGCGTTACCAGGCGCTGTGGCGCAAAGCGTACTCCATTGCTTCATAAAGCCTTGCGGTTTTGTCGTTGATAGCACGAAAAAAGAATAACAGAGCAGGTCGCGATTGCAGAGCTGCCGCAGGAGTAACCGGATGTCGCAGGAAAAGTACTTGCTGGCTATCGATAACGGTACCCAGAGTGTACGCGCCTTGTTGTTTGACCTGCAGGGGGAACTGGTAGGCAAATCGCGGGTTGAACTGAATCCTTATTTTTCACCGAATCCCGGCTGGGCGGAGCAGGAGCCGGATTATTACTGGCAGGCTGTCGGCCGTGCCTGCCGGGAGCTCTGGCGGGAGGCCGAGATTCCGGCGAGTGCGGTCAGTGGGGTGTCGGTGACGACACAGCGGGGTACTGTCGTTTGTGTCGATAAGCAGGGAAAAGCCTTGCGTCCGGCCATTCTCTGGCTGGATCAGCGACGAGCGGACACCGACGAGGCGATTGGCGGTGGCTGGGACCTGATTGCCGCCGTGACCGGCCTCAGGGAAACACTGGATTATTTCCGCAGCAAATGTCAGGCGCGCTGGCTGGCGCAGAATCAGTCCGACCTCTGGAACAATACCCATAAATTTCTTCTGCTGTCTGGTTGGCATACCTGGAAACTGACGGGGGAATTCAAGGATTCTACCGGGTGTCAGGTGGGCTACATTCCGTTTGACTACAAACGTCAGCAGTGGGCCAAGTCATTGGACTGGAAATGGCGTTGTACAGGGATTCGTCGAGAGCAGTTGCCGGAACTGGTGAAACCGGGTGAGTTGCTGGGACATGTAACGAAAGCGGCCTCGGAATTCACGGGTATCCCTGAAGGTCTGCCCGTTATTGCGGCAGCGGCGGACAAAGCCTGTGAGGTGATTGGCTCCGGTTGTGCGGATGCCGGTACGGGGTGTCTCAGCTATGGGACGACGGCGACCATTAATACCGTCAACTACAAATACGTTGAGCCGCAGTTTCTGATTCCTCCGTTTGCTGCCGCCATACCTGATGCTTACAACGCCGAATTCATGGTGTATCGCGGTTACTGGATGGTGAGCTGGTTCAAGCAGCAGTTCGGCCACCCTGAGCTGGAGCAGGCCGAACAGCGCGGTGTCGTGCCAGAGGAATTATTTGAAGGGCTGCTGGACGAGGCGCCGCCGGGGGCGATGGGCTTGATGTTGCAGCCTTACTGGTCACCTGGTCTCAAGAACCTGGAGGCCAAGGGCAGTATTATTGGTTTTGGTGATGTGCATACCCGTGCCCATGTGTATCGAGCGATCGTCGAGGGGCTGGCCTACGCGCTTCGTGAGGGGCGGGATATCCTGGAGAAACGCAGTGGTCATCCTATTGGCCGGCTGGTGGTTTCCGGTGGAGGATCGCAAAGTGATGGCGCTATGCAGCTGACAGCCGATATTTTCGGGCTGCCAGTGGAGCGTCCTCACACGTATGAAACCTCCGGTCTTGGGGCTGCCATTAATACGGCTGTAGGACTCGGGCTCTATCCGGATTACCGCTCGGCGATCACGCATATGACGAGACCTTGTCGTGTGTTCCAGCCGGATCCTGCCAATACCCTGTTGTATGACCGGCTTTACAACGATGTGTATCTGAAAATGTATAAGCAGATGCAGCCGCTCTATCGCAAGATCCGCGAAATTACAGGGTACCCGGAGTGATGTGGGTACCCTGCTGATTGTCAGTAGACACTTCTTGGGCGGTAATGGTCATAGGCGCTCTGCAGGCAGCAGAGCAGCAGGCCTGTCCAGATAAATCCAAAGCTGACGGCTTTGACGCTGTCAAAGACTTCACCAAACAGGGCGATGGCCAGGAAGAACTGCAAGCTGGGTTCAATGTATTGAATCAGACCCACAACTGTCAGCGAGGTACGACGCACGGCCAGTGTGAACAGCCCCACAGGCAGCAAGGTGACAGGGGCTGAAAGAATATACAGCAGCTGAACATTGCTGCTGGCATCAAAGAACACACTGCTGCCGTCGTAAAGGCGCCAGAACAGATAACCAAGGGCAAACGGAGTCAAAAGCATGGCTTCCACAAGAAGTGACGTCACCGAATCAAACGCAATGTACTTCTTGATCATGCCGTAGAAGCCAAACGCAACGCCCATACCCAGCGACAGCCACGGCAGCTCGCCGTAATGCCAGACCTGCCAGCCAACACCCAGGATACCCAACACAACAGCGGCCGCCTGGGCACGGTTCAGGCGTTCATTTAAAAACAGGACGCCCAGCGCGATGGAGAACAGTGGATTAATAAAAAATCCCAGGCTGGCAGCGAGTACCTGGTCATGGGTCATAGCGTAGATAAAACAGTACCAGGACAGGCACATGAACAGGCCAGCCAGCAGGCAGAGCAGCAGTGAGCGGCGATCCGCCAGTACCGTGCGCCAGTTAATATGGCGTCCAATGATCAACATCACCAGTAGCAACGTTGGTACGGACCATATCAGTCGCTGGGCCAGCATTTCATAAACATCGGCACCCGGAACAAGGCGGTAGTACAGCGGTGTCAGCCCCCACAGTACAAAAGCGGATGCGGCCAATAATGGGCCTGCCAAAGTGGATTGCTTCATGGTTATGATTCGAGTCGTTGTCGTACAGGCCGACTTGTTGTGAGAGCGGCCTGTGCGTTTGGAAACATGGCATCCCTGAAAGCGTCAATGCGTCTTCAGCTGTTTTGATGGTTATTCAGGGTGATACCGATGCAGTGTCTACCATGTCGCCTTTGGGGAGAATCAGTACTTGTAGCAGGGACTTCCAATACGCTATGTCACTGGATGGTTGTACGACGCTGGACATTCACAATAGCTTCATGGCACTGTCACAGCCTGCTCTCACACTGAAGTCTCGTCCGGACTTCAGTGCCGGATAAAAACAACAAAACTTCAGGGAGCCACAATGGACAATACCAACCTCCGGTTCAGGCGGTCACTGCCTGCGCTGACACTGACTTCACTCCTCGCTGCCAGTACGGTTGCACTACCGCTAGCCGGCTATGCCAGCAATGCCGATGCCGGTAGCGCCGTCACGGTTCAGAAAAAGAAAAAGGTTTTGCTGATCGGTATTGATGGCTTACGCCCTGATTCCCTGCAGCAGGCCAATACACCGAATCTGGATCGGCTGATCAACCAGGGATTCTTCAGCCCGATGCAGGCGGAAGACACAACCTGGAGTGCGCCCTGCTGGGCGACGGTCCTCTACGGTGTCTGGCGGGATCGCCATGGCATTACCAACAATTCGTTTACGGGGTCAAAGCTGGGCAATATTCCTGACTTGTTCAGCCATGTTGAACAGCAGAATCCCGCTCTCCATACCGCGCGGGTGACGTCTTGGGATGGTATTCATATGAGAATGCCGACCGGTGCGGATGAAGACCACTACTGGTATTACGGAAAGTATGAGGATGACACTACCGTCCCCAAGACCATCGAGCTACTGAATAATACGGATGTGGATGTTCTGTTTCAGTATTTCTCCATGGTTGATGCGAAGGGGCATGAGCATGGTTTCAGCATTGATGTCCCTGAATACCGCCATGCGATTGAAAAAGCAGACCGACAGCTGGGTGACATTATGAATGCCATGGAATCCCGGCCGGGTTATGCGAATGAAGACTGGCTGGTGGTTGCCGTGCCGGATCACGGTGGTACCGCCAATGGCCAGCATGGCGAGAATCGTCCGGACCATCGGAACAGCTGGTTCATTGCCAGTGGCGATGCGGTTTCACACCTGACCGACGGTATCCGTACCGATGCGGCACCGGTTGATGTGGTGCCCTCTATTCTGGATCACCTGGGACTGGCCTGGCAAAACCTGGGGCTGGATGGACGCTCTGTCCTGCGTGCCCAGGTCGCTCAGCCGGCGCAGATAGGTGCAGAATTAATCGTTAATGGCAATGCCGAGCATGATCGCGGTTACACCAAATATGGCTATGAAGGTTCTACCTCCGGCTGGCTGGAAGGTGGTGGTGCTGTGCCGATTCAATATGGCGCACCCGGTGGATTCCCTGGTGCTGGCAGCGTACCCAATGGAGGAAAGATCTTCTTTGCCGGCGGTACCAAACAGAAGTCTGCCATGACACAGCGTATTGATGTCGCACATCTGGATCTGTTGCAACCGACGACGTACAACCTCTCTGCCTGGCTGGGCGGTTATGCACAGGACGATGACAAGGCCTCCGTCACCGTTCGCTTTAATGATGATGCCGGTATGGCGGCGACCAAATGGGACAACGGAAAAGTCTATTTCTTCCGTGGCAACCAGTATTACCGTTTTGATCTAGGTAATGACAGTGTCGACAGCGGCTATCCCGCGGGTATTTCTGGCGGTTGGTCAGGGCTGGATCGATTCACCGGCGGTGCCAGTGATATCGATGCGGTGATCAACTGGGGTAATGGCAAAGCCTATTTCTTCAAGGATGATGAGTATATCCGTTATGACATTGACGCGGATCGTGCCGATGACGGTTATCCCATGAAGATCGCCGAGCAATGGCCGGAGCTGGCGAAGTTCCAGGGCGGCGCCCGGGATATTGATGCAGCAATCAACTGGAGCAATGGCAACGCCTATTTCTTCAAGGGTGCTGAATATATCCGCTACAACCTCAGCAGTGGCAAGGTGGATGTAGGGTATCCGATGCTGATATCGGATACGACCTGGCCGGGGCTGCAGGTCTGGCCGAGCCATATTGATGCAGCGTTCCGGAAAGACCTGTTCAAATCCTACCTGTTCAAGGAAGGCGAGTATGTCCGGTTTGACCATGCCCTCAACAAAGCGGATGCCGGCTATCCCAAGCGGATCAACAGCAGTAGCTGGTCTGGCTTGAGTGACTGGTATTTCGGTCAGCGCAGCGTGATGATCGGGCCTGTGACGGAATCAGATCGTGGCAGTGCGACGGGCTTTGTTTATCGTGACGCTTCAGGCCAGGTGCCAACGGCAACACAGACCATTGATGTGACCGTCCAGTTTGACGACAGCTGGGGGAGCAGTGATGGGTATGCGGATAATATCTCGTTGATTCTACAGCAATAATTCGATCGGGGACGGCGCTGTCTGTCCCCGTTTTTCCTGCTATTGGTTTTATTTTTCGCCATCCTATTTCTTCTTTTCACCTTTTTTCTGATAGGCATGAAGGCTTATGAATGTGTCTTCATCAGTCATACACATGATGGCGTGTTCAATAAGACAAATCGTTGGGGATGGGCAAAATGATAAATGCCTGTTGAATCCTGAGATTTTTTGCAGCGGACTTTGCTACGTGTTATTGAGTCGATGTAAATTAAATAATTCATGTGTCGATGAGAAAGGTATCGTTCAATTAAAAGGCTCACTCCGCTATGTTTTTGATTGCCTTATCAATTTTCTTTTTATGGCTGGCATGGCGTGGTATCAAAAAGCCCACAAACCGGGTCAAGGGGTATGACAGTTTTGATCTGGGCTACATTGCAGTCATGATTGGCTTGGCCGTTGCCGCAGGTTGGATTCCTTTCCAGGCATGGCGTTTTGAGCAATTTCTGTCAGAAAAAGCATCAATTTTGGCCGAGCGTCGCGCCGTGGTGCACTGTAATACGGCGTTTGATGCCATTTTTGACAATAGCGTATGGCTGGCAGGCCATGCCAATCCGATAACGGGTGAGATTGTGTTCATGTATGGCTGGTGTGCTCACTTCATGGAGTATCTGGAGCATCCCGAAAATATTACGCGTAAACAGCTGTTTAGCATGCATGTGTTTACCCATGAATCCATGCATGCCAGGGGGGAATCTAATGAACAGAAAACCGATTGTCAGGCAGTGCAGAGAAATTATCGGGCTGCGCAGCTTGTAGGCGTGCCGGAGCATCTCGCGAGGGAACATGCGGTCAGGTATTACAAGACTTTTTACCCGAAACATTCCTATTACTCAAACAAGTGTGGCCCGGGGAAAGCCTATGATGAGAAATTGTCGGATTCAACCTGGTTGCACCTCGACTAGCCGTTGAGTGCTGTGCCTTTCTTTGTCTTTCCTGAAGGCCGCAATCTGCTGTTTCACTCTTTAGCTGTGCCCCGTTCTGGTTGATGAGAAATCCCGTTGTTGCAAGTCATTGCTATAGTTTCCCGCAGCCTTCTCGACATATACCTTAATAGGGGCAAGCGTTATGCTGCGATCCCTGATTCTGCTGGTAACTGGATTATTGTTGATGACTGCACAGGCAGCCACCCTCCAGCTCCGCGTGCTGGAAACGACCGATCTTCATGTCAATATCATGGATTTCGATTACTACAAGGATCGTCCCACGGATCAATACGGGCTGGTGCGTGCCGCAACGCTGATCCGCCAGGCCCGTAATGAAGTGGCTAACAGTCTGCTGGTGGATAATGGGGATCTGCTGCAGGGATCGCCGATGGGGGATTATGCCGTCAGTCGGGCCATGGAGAGTGGTTGGGTCCATCCCGTCTACAAGGCCATGAACCGGCTGGGGTATGACGTTGCCAATCTCGGCAACCATGATTTCAACTATGGACTGGATTATCTCAGGAAGGCGCTTCAGGGGGCTGAGTTTCCATCGATTTCTGCCAATGTATTAGATGCTTCCACTGGCGATCATGCCTTTGCGCCTTACCTGATAAAACCTTATCGCTTTGCAGATACTGCCGGTAATCAGCAGTCACTCAAGGTGGGTTTTATTGGCTTCCTGCCTCCCCAGATCATGCGCTGGGACCGTGAGCACCTGGAAGGGGTGGTCACAGCTCACGATATTGTCGAGACAGCCACAAGGCTTGTGCCGAAAATGCGTGCGGAAGGCGCCGATATTGTCATTGCCCTCAGTCACAGCGGCTTCAATAGTGAACCCCATGAACCTATGGCAGAGCAGGCTGCTAACGGCCTGTCTCAGGTTCAGGGCCTTGATGCAATGGTGATGGGCCATGCGCATAAGGTGTTCCCGGGGCCTGTGTTTGAAAACGATGCGGGTGTAGACCTTGAGCATGGCACGATTCATGGCGTGCCAGCCGTGATGCCGGGCTTCTGGGGGAATCATATCGGAGTGATTGATCTGACACTGGAAAACCGCTCTGGGCGATGGCACGTTGTTGATAGCCATTCGGAAGCCCGTCCGCTGGCAGGGCCGGATCATAAACCACTGGTCGAAGCCGATTCTGAACTGGTGGCTGCGCTGGCTGAAGACCATGAAGGGACCCGGACCTTTGTGGGCCGTCCCATTGGCACCGCGTGTTCTGAAATTTACAGTTATCTGGCCCTTATCCAGGACGATCCCAGCATCCAGATTGTGAATGAGGCGCAGATGGCTTATGTGCGTCGGGTCTTCAAGGATGACGAGGCCTTGAAGGATTTACCCATACTGGCAGTATCAGCACCGTTCAAGGCTGGGGGGCAGCGTGATCCGGCCAACTACACGGAAGTGGAAAAAGGGGAGATGTCATTCCGTAATGCGGTGGATCTCTACCCGTTTCCCAATAGCCTGGTGGTCTTGAAAATCACCGGGGCAGCGCTGAAAGAGTGGCTGGAATGTGCGGCAGGGCAGTTTAACCAGATTGATCCTGCAAGCGGTGAGCCACAGATGCTGATTAATCATCGTTTTCCTAACCATAATTTTGATGTGATTGATGGGGTTGATTACCAGATAGATGTCACCCAACTCGCCCGTTATGATGAGCATTGCCGACTCATTAACCCGCAAGCGGAGCGCATTCAGTCGCTGGCTTGGCAGGGGATGGCTGTGGACCCGGAGCAGCAATTCCTCATCGCAGCGAATAATTACCGGGCTTACGGCGGCAAGTTCGCCGGTACCGGGGCGGAATCCGTCGTGTTTGCCTCACCGGAGGAAAATCGCGACATTCTGGCGGATTACATTGAGCGGCAAACCCGCGAACAGGGCGTTGTTCGCGTGATAGCAGACCACAATTGGCGGCTTGCTCCGATCATGAATCCGGCACTGGATCTTCGGTTTGAAACGTCACCATCGGCTAAGGGTTCCCGCTTTGTTGAAGCCCATGCCCGCCATGCGATGACCTTCCTGCATGAGAATGATGACGGCTTTGCTGTCTATCGTGTCGCCTTCCACTGACAAACCCGGTTGAGCGGGCCGGGTAACGCTGACGTCAACCGGTTGATCGTGTAAGCTTGCGCCACTACGTATTGACAGCAGGAATTTCGTCGCATGTGGGGCAAGCCGTTACTGGTCCTGGGTTTTACCGGGCTGATCATCGTGCTGTCCGGTTGCCAGAAGGAACCGGCGCATCAGGAAGCACTTATTCGTCCGGTCAAACTCTTTGAGGTGGCCAATAGCAGCAGCCAGCAACTGCGTCATTTCCCCGGTCATGTGACAGCCAGTGATGAAGCCGAGATTTCGTTCCGCATATCCGGCGAGCTGGTGGAATTGCCCCTGAATGAAGGTCAGCACGTCGATAAGGGTCAGCTGCTGGCGCGGCTGGATGACCGTGATGTCCGCAATGAAGTGGCGGACCGCCAGGCCAGCTATGAGCTGGCGCAGATTGACTTCCAGCGCAAGAAATCCCTACTCGAACGAAAAGTCATTTCCCAGGCCGATTACGACAAGGCCAGCGCCCAGCTGAAATCCAGCAAGGCCGCGCTGGATCTGGCCCGCGACAAGCTGGCCTATACCGTCCTGAAAGCGCCTTTCGCCGGTCGTGTGGCGCGTCTGGAGGTGGAAAACCACCAGTTCACCCAGGCCAAGCAGACCATTCTCCTGCTGCAGAGTGACAATACGGTGGATATCCACATCCAGGTGCCGGAGAGCATCGTGGTGAATGTAGATGCCAATACGGTGGAAGTGGGTTATAAGCCCCAGGCCAGCTTTGCCGCTGCACCGGGCCGCCAGTTCACGGTGCAATACAAGGAGCATGCCACCAAGGTGACGCCGGGCACCCAGACGTATGATGTCGTGTTCACGATGCCGGTACCGGATGACCTGACCCTGCTGCCCGGCATGACGACCACCGTTACCATCGACCTGGCCCGTATCACTCGCCAGCGATCACAGATCCCTTATGTGCTGATTCCCTCCCAGGCGGTTGTGAACAGTGACAGTGACGGCCGCACACTGGTTTGGCGTTATGACCCGGAAGCCAAACAGGTCAACGCAGTAGAAGTCACGGTGGGTCGTATCACGGAAGCGGGTATCCAGGTGTTGTCCGGCCTTCAAACCGGTGATCAGGTGGTGGTGGCGGGTGCCCGTCAGCTGACAGAAGGGATGACGGTCAAACCACTGCGCTGGGAGCGGGGACTGTAATGAATACTGCGGAGTACAGTATCCGGCATACCGTGATCAGCTGGATGTTTGTCGCCCTGTTACTGGTGGGCGGTTCCATGGCGTTTCTGGGCCTTGGTCAGCTGGAATTTCCCGAATTCACCATCAAGTCCGCCATGGTCATCACCCCTTACCCCGGGGCTTCACCGGAGCAGGTGGAAGAAGAGGTAACCCTGCCGCTGGAAGACGCGATCCAGCAGTTGGCGGCGGTTAAGTATGTGGAATCGGTTAACAATGCAGGCCTGTCGCAGATTTCCGTCGAAATCCGGGATCAATACGACAAACATGACCTGCCCCAAATATGGGATGAACTGCGACGTAAGGTGAATGACGCCCAAGCCAGCCTGCCACCCGGTGTGCAGCCGTCACAGGTGGAGGATGATTATGGGGATGTCTTCGGGATTCTCCTCAATATCACCGGTGAAGATTTCAGCTACCGCGAACTGGAGAATTATGCCGATTATCTGCGCCGTGAACTGGTACTGATTTCCGGTGTAAAGAAGGTGGTGCTGGATGGCACCCGTTCAGAACAGGTGGTTGTGGAAATTTCCCAGGCGCGATTGGCTGCGCTGAACCTGAGCCCGGACTATATCTTCGGACTGATCCAGAATCAGAATGTGGTCTCCAATGCTGGCCGCATGTTTGTGGACGGTGCTTCTGTGCGCATTCATCCCACCGGTGAATTTCATAATGTCGCGGAGATGGAGCGGCTGATTATCAGCCCGCCAGGGAGTGAAAAGCTGGTTTACCTGGGCGATATCGCCACGGTCAGCAAGGCATATACAGAAACACCCTCGGTCGTCTATCACAATGATGGTGACGATGCGATATCACTGGGGATTTCCTTTACCAGTGGTGTCAATGTAGTGAAGGTCGGCGAAGCGATTGATGCGAAATTGCAGGCGCTGGATGGGCAGCGTCCGATCGGCATGGAGATCACGACTGTCTATAACCAGCCGAAAGTCGTTTCGGAATCAGTGAATGGCTTCCTGATTAATCTGGCAGAATCCATTGCCATCGTGATTGTCGTGTTGCTGGTATTCATGGGATTGCGCTCGGGATTACTGATGGGCGCCGTGTTGCTCCTCACCATCCTGGGCACCTTTATCGTGATGCGGATTCTGGCCATTGATTTGCAGATGATCTCACTGGGCGCCCTGATTATTGCGCTGGGGATGCTGGTGGATAACGCCATCGTGGTGACCGAAGGCATACTCGTCGGGATCAAGCGTGGTCTCAGTCGCCTGGAGGCGGCAAAGCAGGTGGTCAGCCAGACGCAGTGGCCGCTGCTGGGTGCCACGGTGATTGCCATCATCGCCTTTGCGCCGATCGGTCTCTCCCAGGACAGTACCGGTGAATTCTGTAAATCACTGTTCCAGGTGTTGCTGATCTCCCTGTTCATCAGCTGGATTACAGCGATTACCCTGACGCCTTTTTTCTGCAACCTGTTGTTTAAAGATAACGAAAACACGGCAGGCAATGAGGGGGAGGAAGACCTCTATAAAGGTGCTGTGTTTACCCTCTATCGGCAGCTGCTCACCCTTGCCATGCGCCACCGTCCCATTACGTTGGCGCTGACTGGTTTTGCGCTGGTCGCGGCAGTGGCCGGAATGGGACTGGTGAAGAATGTGTTTTTCCCGCCCTCGAATACGCCCATGTTTTTTGTTGATTTCTGGATGCCGGAAGGCAGTGACATCCGGGCAACGGAAGCCGAGCTTTCTCGTCTGGAAGATGGGGTGCTGGAGCTGGATGGTGTCACGGCAGTGACGACCGTGATGGGACGAGGTGCTCAGCGTTTTGTTCTGCCCTACTCACCGGAGCAGATGTACGCCAGTTATGGTCAGGTGATTATCACGGCTCGGGATCTGGAAACCATTGATGACCTGTTTCCCCAGGTTGAATCCCTGCTAGCTGCAGACTTTTCCCAGGCAGAATACCGGGTGAAACGACTGGAGAACGGGCCGGCGCCAGCCGCCAAAATTGAAGCGCGCTTTTACGGTGAAGACCCGGTTGTGTTGCGCCAGTTGGGCAGTCAGGCCGTTGCAATTCTCAACAATGAGCCGGCGGCGGATGCCATTCGCCATACCTGGCGTAATCAGTCGCTGATCGTTCGCCCGATAGTGGATGACGCTCAGGCACGGCGCAGTGGTATATCCAAGCAGGCACTGGATGACGCGCTGTTGGTGAATTTCAGCGGTAAGCAGGTCGGCGTGTACCGGGAAGGCAGTCACCTCATGCCCATCATGGCGCGTGCGCCAGAACAGGAACGGCTGGACGCCGACAGCCTGACCGGTCTGCAGGTCTGGAGTAAAGAATATTCAACCTTTGTGCCTATTACCCAGGTGGTATCGCGGTTTGACAGCGAATGGGATAACCCGTTGATTGTCCGTCGTGACCGTAAGCGGATGCTGGCGGTGTTGGCAGAGCCTGCCGAATCCAGTGGTGAAACCGCCGATTCAGTCTTCCGACGAATTCGCGGTGAAATCGAGGCCATTCCCCTGCCGCCAGATTATAGCCTGGAGTGGGGCGGCGAACATGAAAGTGCAGGTGATGCCCAGACGGCGGTGTTTGGTTCACTCCCGCTGGGTTACTTGACCATGTTTCTGATCACGGTATTCCTGTTCAACTCTGTTCGCCAGCCGATCGCGATCTGGGTCACCGTGCCGCTGGCTCTGATTGGTGTGGTGTCTGGTTTACTGCTGCTGAATGCACCCTTCAGCTTCATGGCACTGCTGGGCTTGCTGAGCCTGTCGGGAATGCTGATTAAAAACGGTATTGTCCTTGTAGATCAGATCAACCTGGAACTCTCTCAAGGCAAGGAAGCGTATGAAGCTGTGTTCCACTCGGCGGTGAGTCGCGTCAGGCCAGTGTGCATGGCGGCGCTGACCACTATGCTGGGCATGCTGCCACTGCTCTTTGATGCGTTTTTCAAATCGATGGCAGTGACGATTATTTTCGGTCTGGGCTTCGCAACACTCCTGACATTGATCGTTTTACCTGTTGTCTACACGCTGCTGTTCCGGATCAGCTGGCGTCAGCTTTGAGGCTGTCAGTGAGGTCAGTTCTTAAAATTTCTTCAGAGATTTTAAGAACTGACAACAATTATTGGCTAAGTAAAGTATCGTAACTTTGATGAGGTCTTTTGAAGGCGAAAAGTTTATTTTCCTGTAATGTTTTTTGGTGGATCTCTATGTCTTTTCGGTTGTTGCTGGCAAAGTGACACGAATTGCATTTGTATTTTTTGTTGATATTGTAGCGTTCACAAAGTTTACAATGGCTGGCAAGCTCATCAAGTGTTTGGAATTTTTTTGAGGTTGTTTTCTCAGTTCCTTTTTTTATGTGGCACCCAGGACAGCAGAGTAAATGGGTTGTTGTATTATCGGTATTTTCTTGTTTATAAAAGGCAGCTATATTTTGAATATGTTGAGTTTCTCTCTCTCTGTTGCTATGAGGGTTTGCTCATCAGGAATGCATGAAGGTGCTACGTCACTAGAAGCCATCTCATAAATGATTAATTATGGTCGTCTATAATTCAGGCTCATTTGATCTTGAATTCTTATGTCTACAGATATTACCGATAGCCAATGGGAATATATTGAGCCATTTATTCCACCAC
>NZ_JAEVHF010000010.1 GCF_018263925.1 Kistimonas asteriae | reverse complement strand
TACCAAAAGGCTCAGGATTGGGCACCGGCTGCAATGTCTTTAACTGCTTGTTTATTAATAGGTTTTTTTCACATCATGCCGTTCGCGTAACGGCATGTTACGCCATGTGTAATATAGATTATGCGCATGCTGGTCAGTTACAACACAGCCATATATAGAAATGGACTATTTACACTATCTGGAGGTATTCGCTGCAAAGACTGCAAGAATTAACGCTATGAAACAGAATTGAATAAATTTCCAGAAATTTATAGCGTTCAATTTGCAAAGAGTGCAGATGTCTGCCTACTATTTATTCAAAAGATGTGTGCTGTGAAGTCACTGAATACGTTGGTAGTGATGACGTGGCGCCTTTTTTTACCTGTCTAAACGACAAAGTGAATGTACTACACTGAAGCGGTAACGGATAACCAAGAGGATAAAACGAACCATGACCCTTAATGGCCTGATTAAGCTGACCACATTACTCCAGGAGCCTCCTCTGACCATTATCCAGTGGCAGATACTCTTGGTTGTTGCAGAAAACCCTGGCGAAACCATTACAGACCTTGTTAATGACGGCAAGCTGGATTGCGGCACGCCCAGCGATATTGCGGTCAGCGTTAAGCGTCTGGGTGAAGGCCGCCATGATCGTCCAGGGCTTGGTCTTCTTAAAAAGCAACAGCACGAAGATGATGGCCGTTATTTCCGGCTTTCTCTCAGCCCCAAAGGTAAAAAGCTGGTCGACAAGCTCAAACAAAAACTGCGCAACATTAAGTAAACCGGCCTCGCTGTACCGGTTTACTTCTGGAGATAATGCTTAAGCATTCTGTTTCTTCGTTGAACTTTTGGTCTTGGAGGCTGCCTTAAGGCCATCAGTATAGGCCTGAAGCCTGATGACTTCCTTTTCCAAGGCTACATTGGATTTTTGAAGATCATCAAACGCTTCAAGTTTTTTATCAACGACCTGAAGTGATTGCTCTAGTTCTCGATTTTTTGTTGCGTACGACCCAAGAGATTTAGCGTCATCCTGAAGGTTTTTAATGGACGCCATCAAATCCTTCGGTTTGTCCAGCATCAATGAAATTGCCTCTGTGACTGTTACCTGCTGCTCAAATTGCTTCATGCGCTGAAGCAGCTCTGCAGACGCTTCTTTCGCCTTTTCAAGCGCACTATCCAGGCGATTCACATCCAGACGGGTATCTGCCAGCTCTCGTTCGGTTTTCGCCTGTTTTTCCCGTTCTCGCTCAAGCTGCTTGCTGAGGCGCTCTTTTTCGCGACGCTCATTATCTACCACGGATAACCAGTGGTTCAGTAGCTTCTGATTCGCGTCATCAAGCCGTTTTTCCTGCTCCTGTAGTGCCCTCTCCTTGCCGTTTTCACTGGCCGTCAACTTGTTCTCGGCTGTTTCCAGTTGTTTCTGGGAATGGTGTAACTGCGATGCAATATCCTTTATTTGAGAAAGTTGATCTGCGCTATCTTTCTGTAGCAGTAACTTCTCGCTACTCAATGATTGGTTCAGCGTTTCGAGCGATTTAACCTGATCTACTAGCCCCTTTATTTCCTGCTCGAGCTGATCAATGGTTTCAGTGAAGGCTTGACGTTGATCTTCAATTCGCTCTTCAAGCTCTAACAGCTGGGTTGATTGTCTGAGCTTATCACGTGCCAATTCGCGTTTGAGTGCGCGAATTAATTCCTCGGAGAGCTCGATACCTTCGCTATCCCCAAGTATCTCCAATTCCTGCCACTCCCGATACAGAGGCAAGACGGTCTGCTTGCCCATGTTAACCACGGCAGCCAGCTTTTGGGCTGTAATCTTCTCCCCGGCCTCTTTCATTGCATCCAACGCACCGAACACCTTGGTTCTGCGCAACGAACTCTTATCTTGTGACATTTAAACCACCTATAATACCGGTATTATGATACTGGTATTATAGGTATCAGTATTTAATTAACAATACATAAATAGTACCGGTAATATTAATTACCGGTACTTTAATGATTTAAAATGCTATCCATCGAGACACTGCAAGAACAGGCAGTCAAAAAGAATAATGGGTGGTCATCCAGGCTCATACAGAAGTGGAAATGGACAAATATCCGCCTCAGCCATAGAGTAAATTGCACCCCATGAGATTCCCTGCAAAGATCCACGCAGCCAGATACCTAATCGATTGGCGTGCTATTTCGTTTTACCTAAACCACTGTGAGAAATGACGGTTGGAACTCGAAGAGATTTACCGGAGAGACTTGAATCTGCTGGTTGCACTGAAAGTACTATTGGAGGAAAACAGTGTGAGCCGTGCCGCAATCAGGTTAAACCTGAGCCAGTCAGCCATGAGCCGGATCCTGGGGCGCTTACGTGAATTGCTGAACGATCCCTTGTTTACACGCAACGGGCAAAAATTAATTCCGACAGAACGAGCCCTGCAGCTGCAGCACTTACTACATGATCCTTTGGAAGCGTTAAGAAAGGTGCTCTCACCTGAACGCTTCAAACCCGAGCTATGCCAACAGCGCTTTGTCATAGCCACAACCGATTATGCAATGCAAACTATCCTGCCCTTTGCATTACCCCGGATTTATCGCGAAGCACCTGGGGTTTCACTGGAGTTTGTGCCGTTACATCATGACAATTTGCTAACCCAATTAACGACAGACGGTTGCGACATCGCATTGTGTCGTCCAACCGATTCGGTTACCCCCTTGCATCAGGAAATTTTGGGGCTTGTCAGCGTTTTCTGCTTACTGTCGAAGCATCACCCGCAGGCAACCAACACTTTAACATTGGCCGACTACCTTTCCTGTCCCCATGCAATGATTGCCGTGAGTGATGGCGTAAAGTCATTAATAGATGACGCCCTACGAGGGTATCCTGAAC
Source organism: Kistimonas asteriae (assembly GCF_018263925.1). Taxonomy (GTDB): domain Bacteria; phylum Pseudomonadota; class Gammaproteobacteria; order Pseudomonadales; family Endozoicomonadaceae; genus Kistimonas; species Kistimonas asteriae. Next base: position 186,433 of record NZ_JAEVHF010000010.1, on the reverse strand, counting down.
GGCGGATGGTACTCCGTGCCTACCACCTGGAAGCAGCCCTTGCCATTATTGAAACCATGGCATTGATCATCACTGTACCGGCAGACCTTGCGTATCTTGCAGCCGACCAGCATCAGCTGGTGATCAAACCCCTCCCCTTTGACTTCAAACCCTTTGATTATTCGATGATATGGCATCCGCGCTGTGAACATTCCGCAGCACAGATCTGGCTGCGCCATCTGCTGAAGGAGGAATGTGGGCATTTGATCGCAAAACGGATTCACGAGATGGGCTTTATTTGAAAACCACGAGGCATAAAAAAGGCCAGTCTAAACTGGCCTAAACGTACGTCGTGGTAATAAAAATCAGTGTTAAAGCTTAATCACGACACGACCGGTGACTTTGCCCTGAGTAATCGCTTCCGCATAAGCAGGTACATCTTTTAGCTCAATCTCTCGACAAGCCTGCTGGTAAAAGCTCTCAGGCAGCAATTCACTCAAGCGAGCCCAGGCTTTTTGACGCTTTTGTATTGGACACATAACAGAATCCACGCCCAGTAGTCTTACGCCACGCAAGATAAACGGCATAACAGTCGTCGGTAAATCAAACCCTCCAGCAAGACCACAGGCACTGACCGCACCGCCATACTGAACCTGGGCCAGTAATTTTGCGAGGACATGGCTGCCGACTGTATCAACAGCCCCTGCCCAACATTGTTTTTCCAATGGCTTAGCGGATTCTTCAAATGCGGAGCGATCAATGATGCGCGAAGCCCCCAGCCGGGTCAGCAGCGTCCGGTTTTCTTCTGATCGACCCGACAGTGCGACAACCTGGTAGCCTAACCGTGCCAATAGGGTGACAGCCACGGAGCCTACACCTCCACTCGCACCGGTAACCAGTATCTCGCCCTGCTCTGGCGCCACCCCAGCCTCAATCAGTGCATCTACACACAGCATGGCGGTTAAACCGGCAGTTCCGATCATCATGGTTTTTTTAGCATCAAGGCCATCCGGGAGGGGCACCAGCCAGTCAGCATTGACGCAGGCTTTTTCAGCCATTCCGCCCCAGTGTGTTTCACCGACACCCCAGCCCGTCAAAACGACTGAATCACCTGGCTTAAATCGACTATCTGAAGATTGCGCTACATGACCCGCAAAATCGATCCCTGGAACCATTGGGAACTGGCGTATAATTTTGCCTTTCCCCGTTACTGCCAAGCCATCTTTATAATTCAAGGATGAATAGTCAATCTCAACAACTACATTACCATTGGGAAGCTGTGACTCGTCCAGCTGAGAAACTGACGCCTGCGTTTTTTTATCAACTTGGTTAAGAATCAATGCGTTAAACATACCAACCTTCACTAAAAAGCTTGCCAATCCAAAAATAGCTCAAGTGTATTGATATGTTTATTATGATAAAAATGAAAGTTAATCATGAAATATATGATTATTGTACATATATTATCTCAATAGCATTACTTCATGCACCAGCGCCATTAGGTAGTAGTTGACTAGCAGTAGCGTCAACCTCATTCTGGTAAGCGCGAGCAGAACACCGGTTTACCCCTCCCCAAGCACGTGTCACAGACTTAGGCAGTGGTGTGCATTCCTTCTCCTCTTCCTTGAGCACCGCTAGATATTCAAGCGTTGTCTTTAAAGCAAATGCTCTTAGACAGATGTATTCTTTAGGTCTGTCTTTATAATCATTCACTGCTGGGACAAGCAGTTTAATCATATAAAAGGGCATTGAAACAAGCTGTGAAACAAATGCCATATTCCATGACCCATAGAGATCTGCCCACAGTTTTGGTTGCGGCAAATTAACATGAATATGACCATTGCGATCAAGTTCTGCGCAGCTAGCATCATATTTGCCAGGGTGATTTTTAGCGAGTCTTATTCCTGTTAGTGCATTATCGAAATTTCCTTTCAATATATCAAAAAAACAGGCTTCAAGTATATTTATGGGCAAGATCCATTTTGCAAAATCATGGGGTATTTCATCCGCCTTTCTATACTTAAGAGATTCTTCAATAGGCTTTTCAACAGACCACATTTTTATTGCCCCACATAACCCCAGACTCTTCAGAACGCCACCTTTAGCATTCCTCTGTTCACGCCAACATTTCAGACAGTCCTCCAAAATATCAATATCGTCGGCCTGCCCTTGAGTTAGCTCATTTAAAACGATTGCAAAGCCGATTAGATCAGGAATCCTTTTCAAATATTCATCAGTGTTATCCGTATCTTCATGATTATTCATAATTTCTGAAATAGCACCCATTAAATAATCGTTTTCCTCAGCAGCATGAACCGCTCTATCTATGAAGCTTTCAACATATCTACCATCAACATCCTTCAGTAATTTTTCACCGAACGATTTAATTTTGTCAGAATACCATTCCCCGTCACTCTTAATTAAACCCAGTTTAGTAAATTTATCCCTAACTACTGATGCGCTAACATCGCCAGCAGTATCTTTAAGTTTCTTTGCAAGGCTCTCAATTTTTTCTTTAGCCTGTTTTTCGGCTTGTAAAACTTGCCGTGCAGATAATGGTTCAATATTATCGAGCTTTGGTTTGTTTTGAAGAAAAAAAGCAATCGTAAGAATAAAGCTCAATAAATTGATCAAGAATGAAATCGCTACATCTCTAAAAGATGTAACAATATAATCTGATATTGTTTTCCCAGGCGTCTTGCTGCTATCAATTTTTTCATCACCCAGATAGGGAGAGGTGCTTTCTACACTCATAGAGTAATTGATACATTGAGAACTATGCTCAATATGCAAACTAGCTGTGGGTGTATTGACTGCTACACAAGCCATAGATTAAACCACTTCTATCCATTTAAAGTCTTTCGTGGTTAGAGCAGAATAATACTCTTTTGTTCCAATAAATGTTATTTTCTACAACCTTTGTCTACATTCAGACCATTTAAATGCAGCATATTTAGCAAAACAGCAAGCAATTAATAACTAACGGGAATATACAAAGTAACCAAGCGCCAATAGTCGCACCTGGTTACCATAACTGTTAAGACGGCATCATTAAAGGCTCAGAAGAAACGATAACTCCATTGTTATCAGCGTAGGTATAGTGGCCAGGGTTAAACATTACCCCTTTAAATGTGACAGGAATATTAACCTCGCCAATGCCTTTTTTATCCGTTTTCATCGGATGCGAGCCCAGCGCCTGAACGCCAAGAGGCAGTTGTGCAATCACATCGACATCGCGAATGCAGCCATACATGATGATACCAGCCCAGCCATTTTTAGCGGCTTTCTCTGCCAGCATATCCCCCAGACAGGCGCGACGCATTGAGCCGCCGGCATCCACCACCATGACTTTCCCTTCACCATTTTCCTCAACCAGTTCTTTCACGCGGGAGTTATCTTCAAAGCATTTAACTGTGATGATTTCTCCCCCAAAGGAAAGCACGCCACCATAGTTACGGAAACCTGGCTCTACAACCTGGACCAAATCAGGGTAAGCATCACATAGATCAGGTGTTACATATTGCATTGTTATTATCCTCAACGTCTGGTGGGGTGATTATTACATGCCGACCAATTTTCGCAATTCTAGACTCCGTACCAGTCAAGATAAAAACGTAGCCTCTGAGGGAAATACACTCTTATCCAGCAGAGACAACTCATCGTAAGGCCGAGGCCTGTGTTTTCTCAGCGAATCAGCTCACGTTCCGTGTGCTGTGGGTGGCAACGTGTTTAAAGGTACTTATATTTGCCATACAAAAAAGGGTGGAACATTATGCTGTTCCACCCTTTTTCATCACACTATCTAAGGACGTATGGCTCAGTTAATCTTCTGATCCGCCAGATAGAACCAGGTATCCAGCACGGAATCCGGATTCAGGGAAACTGTTTCGATCCCCTCTTCCATCAGCCACTTGGCCAGATCCGGATGATCTGAGGGCCCCTGACCACAGATACCGATGTATTTACCCGCCTTACGACAAGCTTGGATAGCCATGGACAGCATCGCCTTCACGGCCGCATTCCGCTCATCAAACAGGTGCGCGATGATACCGGAATCCCGATCCAGCCCCAGCGTCAGCTGGGTCATATCGTTGGAACCGATAGAGAATCCATCGAAGTACTCGAGGAATTCAGTGGCAAGGATCGCGTTAGAAGGCAGCTCACACATCATGATGACGCGCAGACCATTCTCACCGCGGCGCAGACCGTTTTCTGCCAGAAGATCGATGACCTGCTTGGCTTCGCCAACAGTACGGACAAATGGAATCATCAGCTCGACGTTAGTCAGCCCCATTTCGTCACGCACCTTCTTCATGGCGCGGCATTCCAGCTCGAAGCAGTCACGGAAGCTGTCAGACACATAACGGGATGCGCCACGGAATCCCAGCATCGGGTTCTCTTCTTCCGGCTCGTACAGACGTCCGCCAATCAGGTTCGCATACTCGTTGGACTTGAAGTCAGACATCCGGACGATGACCTTCTTCGGATAGAACGCCGCCGCAATAGAGGCGACACCTTCCACCAGTTTCTCAACATAGAAGTCGATGGGGCTGGCATAACCGGAGATTCGCTTGTCAACACTGCTGCGGATATCCGCCGGCAGGTTTTCATAATTGAACAGCGCTTTCGGGTGAACACCGATCATCCGGTTAATGATGAATTCCAAACGCGCCAGTCCAACACCGGCATTCGGCAGTGCAGAAAAGTCAAAGGCACGGTCCGGGTTACCCACGTTCATCATGATCTTGAACGGCAGATCCGGCATGGTGTCGACACTGTTTGTGCGAATAGCGAAGTCCAGCTTACCTTCGTAGATCATGCCGGTATCACCTTCCGCGCAGGAAACGGTAACCGCCTGACCTTCACTGAGTTTTTCCGTGGCATCACCACAGCCGACAACGGCCGGAATACCCAGTTCACGGGCAATGATCGCCGCGTGACAGGTTCTGCCGCCACGATTGGTCACGATCGCGGAGGCCCGCTTCATGATCGGTTCCCAGTCCGGGTCGGTCATATCGGTGACCAGCACATCGCCGGGTTGCACCTTGTCCATTTCAGCCAGGTTATGAATAACCTTGACCACACCGCTGCCGATCTTCTGGCCGATACTGCGGCCTTCCACCAGAACCGTCCCCTTCTCATTGAGCAGGTAACGTTCCATGGTGTTGCCTTCAGTGCGGCTCTTCACGGTTTCAGGACGGGCCTGAACGATGTACAGCTGACCATCATCACCATCTTTGGCCCATTCAATATCCATGGGGCGCTCATAGTGCTTTTCGATAATCAGCGCTTGACGCGCCAGGGCCTGCACTTCGTCATCCGAAACGGAGAAGCGCTGGCGCTCGGCCATATCCACATCCAGGGTTTTTACCGAACGACCCGCACTGTGGTCATCGGTATACATCATTTTAATGGCTTTGCTACCCAGGTTACGGCGCAGAATCGCATGACGGCCAGCTTCCAGGGTCGGCTTATGTACGTAGAATTCGTCAGGATTCACAGCACCCTGCACAACGGTTTCACCCAAACCGTATGAAGAGGTAATGAATACTGCGTCACGGAAACCCGATTCGGTATCCAACGTGAACATAACGCCAGAAGCCGCAGTTTCACTGCGCACCATGCGCTGAATACCCGCAGACAGTGCCACTTCACGATGATCAAAGCCCTGGTGCACCCGGTAGGCGATTGCACGGTCATTGAACAGGGAAGCGAACACTTCTTTTGCGGCATGGATGACATTGTCATAACCACGAATATTGAGGAAGGTTTCCTGCTGGCCTGCAAAAGAAGCATCTGGCAAGTCTTCGGCGGTGGCAGAAGAGCGAACCGCAACGGAGAGGTTCTCATTGCCATTCTGCAGGCTGATGAATGCTGTGCGGATGGCGTCTTCCAGCGCCGGCTGGAACGGCTCATCCATCACCCACTGGCGGATCTTGGCGCCAGCCTCGGCCAATGCACGGACATCGTCCACATCCAGGGTGTCGAGCAGCGAATGAATACGTTCATTCAGGCCGCTCTTTTCCAGAAACTCCCGGTACGCCTTTGCGGTGGTGGCGAAACCTCCGGGAACAGACACCCCGGCGCCCGCCAGGTTACTGATCATCTCTCCCAGAGAGGCGTTTTTGCCGCCCACACGTTCAACGTCACCTGCTCCCAGGTGCTCAAAGGCAATTACATACTCTTCCAAGGTATCACCCCCTGATTTGGAACTTTATCCGGGTTTCCGGCAAAAAAGTCAGTGGCTCGAACAAGGTCGCACAAGTATAAACGGAAAATGCGAAGGTTCGGAGCCCTTTGTCAGCAACGTCAGATGGCCGTACTATACGACCAGCAGACACTGGTTGTGAATCCCGTCATCAAGGATTAGGGACTTTTACCTATCTGAAAGCGCGTCTTTGTAACACGAACAAACAGCCAGTGCCTATGATTTTTGTCAGTTTTTCTGACAGTTGGGCACCTTTGAAGCCACTTCCGTGGTCTGGAACACAGGAATGAAACGCAAAGTCTATTTTATCTCGGACGGTACCGGTATTACCGCGGAATCCTTTGGCAAGAGCCTGCTGGCGCAGTTTGACCATGTTGAGTTCGATAACCTCACCCTGCCCTACATTGATACCCCTGAAAAGGCTCTGGCAATTGTCGCTGACATCAACCGGGAGGCAAATACCAGTGAACACAAGCCATTGCTGTTCAGTACCATCATTGATGAAAGTATCAGTGAAATTATGAAAGGCGCCAACGCCTACACCACGGATATCTTTCAGGCCTTCATGCCCGGGCTGGAGCAGGAATTACGGCAGCACGCCATGCACAAGATTGGCCAGAAGCGCGCCATCGCCGCCAATACCCAGTACAACCAGCGGATTGATGCTGTCCACTTCGCCCTCGACAACGACGACGGCGCCAAGACCCGCTACTACGACAAAGCGGATATCCTGATCGTTGGCGTCTCCCGCTGTGGCAAGACCCCCACCTGCCTGTACATGGGACTGCAATTTGGGATTCGTGCCGCAAACTACCCGATCACCGAAGATGATCTGGATATGATGCGCCTGCCCTCCATTCTCAAGGAACACAAAAACAAACTGTTTGGTTTGACAATTGATGCTGAGCATCTGGCAGCGATTCGTAACGAACGTCGGCCTAACAGCCGCTATTCGTCTGCCCGTCAATGTGAAATGGAAGTGAATGAGGTGGAGCAGATGTTCCAGCGGGAAAACATTCCCTATATCAATACCACCCGCTATTCCGTTGAAGAAATTGCGACACGCATCATTGCCCAGACCGGCATTGAGCGTCGGTTGAAATAAGGCTGGAAATCGCTCAGAAAAAAAACGCCCAGCAAAATACTGGGCGTTTTCTATAGCGATTAAATCACAAACAGATCCATGAAGGCATTGACCGGCGTGGCTTCCAGCTTCGCCTGATCCTTGCACAGCTCAAAGATCGCCTCACAACGGCCAGCCGGGAACCGGGTCGCTAGATTGGCCTTGAACTTGGACTCCAACAGCGGAATCCCTTCTTCACGGCGACGACGATGACCGATCGGATACTCCACCGCCACTTTTTCAGTACTGCTGCCATCCTTGAAGAACACCTGGATCGCATTCGCAATGGAGCGTTTCTCCGGCTCGTGGTACTCGCGGGAATAACGCTCATCTTCCAGGATGACCATCTTCTCACGCAGCATATCAATTTCAGGATGCGCCGCATGGAAATCGTCTTCATAGTGCTCAGCCACCAGGTTGCCGAACAGCAGGGGGACGGCCGTCATATACTGGAGACAGTGATCCCGGTCGGCGGCATTGGCCAGGGGGCCGACCTTGGAGATGATGCGGATCGCGGATTCATGGGTAGTGATCTCAACCCGCTCGATCTCATCAACCCGTCCCTTCACCTGGTCATGCAGGCGAACAGCGGCTTCAGCAGCTGTCTGAGAGTGGAATTCGGCCGGGAAAGAGATCTTGAAGAGTACATGCTCCATCACATAGCTGCCGTAAGGACGCTGGAATTTGAATTCCTGCCCCTTGAACAGTACATCATAGAAGCCCCACTTAGGCGCACTCAGCACACCGGGGACGCCCATCTCACCGCGCATGGCGATATCCGCCAGACGAACTGCCCGTGAAGTGGCATCACCCGCTGCCCAGGACTTCCGGGAACCCGCATTCGGCGCATGACGGTAGGTACGCAGAGACTGGCCATCAACCCAGGCATGGGACAGCGCGGACAGCAACTGCTCACGGTTGGCGCCTTTCAATTTCGCAACAACCGCCGTCGACGCCACTTTCACCAGCACGACATGGTCAAGACCTACACGATTGTAGCTGTTTTCCAGCGCCAGGCACCCCTGAATCTCGTGCGCCATGATCATGGCTTCGAGCACATCGCGCATGGTCAGCGGCGCCTGACCATTGGCCATCCGGCTTTGTGACAGGTAATCCGCTGCACCCAGGATGCCACCCAGGTTATCAGACGGATGCCCCCACTCGGCCGCCAGCCAGGTATCGTTGTAATCCAGCCAGCGAATAATGCAGCCAATATCCCAGGCCGCTTTCACTGGATCCAGACGGAACGATGTGCCTGGGACACGTGAACCGTGGGGAACAACGGTGCCTTCGACGATGGGGCCAAGGTGTTTGGTACATTCGGGAAAACGCAGGGCCAGCAGACCACAGCCGAGGGTATCCATCAGACAGTTACGGGCAGTATCCAGCGCTTCATCGGACTCAATTTTGTAGTTGAGAACATAATCAGCGATATCCTGCAGTACCTGGTCGTAATCCGGGCGTTCATTTACATCAACGTTTGCACTCATTGTTTTCTCTGACTTCTGGTTGTATGACGTTATTAATGCGGTATTACCGTTATTAGCGTGCTTCTATGCCCACCCAGGCGCGGGGCTCAGGGCCGGTATACTCCGCCGATGGCCTGATAATCCGGTTGTTGGCGCGTTGTTCCATCACATGGGAAGCCCAGCCGGTCAGCCGCGAACAAACAAAGATCGGCGTAAACAGCTTGGTGGGAATACCCATGAAGTGATAAGCCGAGGCGTGGAAGAAATCGGCATTCGGGAACAGCTTCTTCTCATCCCACATGACCTGCTCAATCATGGCCGAGACGGGATACAGCACGGTATCCCCGACTTCGTCCGCCAAAGTCTTGGACCATTCTTTGATGATGCCGTTCCTGGGGTCAGACGTGCTGTAGATCGCATGCCCAAAGCCCATGATCTTGTCCTTGCGCTCCAGCATGCCAAGAATGGCTTCTTTGGCTTCTGCGGCTGACTGGAAACGCTCAATCATTTCCATCGCGGCTTCGTTGGCGCCACCATGCAGCGGCCCGCGCAGAGAACCGATAGCTGCCGTGATACAGGAATGCATATCAGAGAGGGTTGAAGCGCAGACGCGTGCCGTGAACGTCGACGCATTAAACTCATGCTCAGCGTAAAGAATCAGGGACGCATCCATACAGCGACGATGGTTGTCAGCCGGCTTTTTATCGTGCAGCAGATGCAGGAAATGGCCAGCAATGGAGTCATCATCGGTTTCTGTATCAATACGGACGCCATCATGGCTGAACCGGTACCAGTAAAGGAGGATGGAGGGAAACGCTGCCAGCAGGCGGTCGGTCACATCCTGCTGCTGACTGAAATCGGTTTCCGTTTCCAGATTACCCAGCATGGAACAACCCGTCCGCATGACATCCATGGGATGCGCATCCGCAGGAATCAATTCCAGGCACTGCTTCAGCGGTTCCGGCAACCCACGTAACCCTTGCAGCTTCTTCTTGTAATTCGCCAACGCTTCACTGTTGGGCAACTCACCGTGAAACAACAACCAGGCGATTTCTTCGAACGTGCCGTACTTCGCCAGCTCATGGATGTCGTAACCCCGGTAAGTGAGACCGGTGCCGCTTTTGCCCACGGTACAGAGTGCAGTCTGTCCTGCCGTCTGGCCCCGGAGGCCGGCGCCGGTCAGTTTCTTCTCAGCCATACGTGCTCCCTCTGGTTCTTGTGTGTAAGAGACGTCGTTAAGAATTGTTGCTAACGCGTTGTTCTGCCAGTTTATTCCTCGCCCTTTTCTTCAAACAGGCGGTCGATAGTCTGCTCATAGGCGTGATAACCAAGGAAATCGTACAGTTCCATCCGGGTTTGCATGGTGTCGACTACCTGGGTCTGATCGCCGTCTGCCAGCAGGTGTTGATAGACGTTCAGCGCCGCTTGATTCATGGCACGGAACGCACTCAATGGGTAAAGCACCATGGCAATGCCGGCGTCCCCCAGTTCCTGACTGTTGAACAGCGGTGTTTGGCCAAATTCGGTGATATTGGCCAATACCGGCACCTTGACGGCCTCAACAAAACGACGGTAATCGTCCAGTGTCTGCATGGCTTCCGGGAAGATCATGTCAGCGCCGGCATCGACACAGAGACAGGCGCGCTCAATCGCGGCATCCATCCCTTCGACAGCCAGCGCATCGGTGCGGGCCATGATGACAAAACTCTCATCCGTACGGGCATCCACGGCCGACTTAACCCGGTCCACCATTTCCTCTTTGCTGACAATGGCTTTATTCGGGCGATGACCACAACGCTTCTGCGCCACCTGGTCTTCAATGTGGACTGCGGCGGCGCCCGCCCGAATCATTTCCTGAATAGTACGGGCAATATTGAAAGCACCGCCCCAGCCCGTATCAATATCAACCAGCAGTGGCAGCGTGCTGGCTGCAGTGATCCGGCGAACATCCTCCAGCACATCGTTCATCGACGTCATGCCAAGATCCGGCAATCCATAGGAGGCATTGGCCACGCCCCCGCCCGACAAATATATCGCCTGATGGCCCGTCTTTTCAGCCATCATGGCGCAATAGGCATTGATGGTGCCCACCACCTGTAACGGGTTGTTCGCTTCAACGGCCTTGCGAAACTTCTGGCCGGGTGTCAGTTCGGTCATACGCGGTTTCCTGTGATTCGTGCAGTCGTTGTCATCGCTATTGTTTTAGTACAGTCTGCCCCACTGTCACGGTGGCACAGCCTCACATCCGTTTCTGATCCGTTCTTCCAGTCGGTTGCGGGAGACCCGGATATGCCGACGCATCAACAGTTCGGCCAGCTCGCCGTCCCGATCCGCTAACGCATCAATGATCTGCTGATGTTCCGTGAAAGCCCGCAAGGGCCGATTCTGCTGCGTACTGAACCGGTAGCGATACATACGGATTAAGTGGTAAAGCTCACCGCACAGTAATTCGACCAGTTTACGATTGCCGGATGCGCTGATAATCCGGTAATGAAAATCGAGATCCCCTTCCTGCTGGAAATAGGCCACCCCGTCCTTGAGTTCAGACTGCTCCCGATGCTGATCCAGCAAACGCCGCATATCGTCAATCTGGGCCTGGGTCATATTCTCAGCCGCCAGGCGACAGGCCAGCCCTTCCATGACTTCACGGATATGATAGATATCAAGGAGTTCTTCCGCAGACAGGGAGACAACACGGGTGCCGCTGTGGGGCTCACGAACCACCAGTTTGCAGCCTTCGAGGCGACGGATAGCCTCACGTAACGGCCCACGGCTGATGCCATACTGTTCCGCCAGACTGGATTCACTGAGTTTACTGCCCCCCGGAATATCCCCACGCACAATGGCACGCTGAATATGCGTGAACACGCGATCGGATAAAGTGCGGGGTTCCGGCTGGTTCATTGAAATCGTATTATTTTAGATATTGTCGACAATTAATCAGTGACGCTGAGCTTATATACGTATAAACCGAGCGTCAAGGATCACATTGTCAACAATGCTGACTTATTTCAGGAACGTCACCTCAAAGGAACCCGTGGAGGCATGCTCTCGAACCACCATCCCCTCCTCCACTGCAACTGATTTCATATCCAGCGGCCGGGCAAAGGGTTTGTTGTCTAGGGTTTGCTGCTCTAATGCTTCCTCGGTCGTCATGACAACAACATAACGTTCACCCAGCCAGGGCTTAAGCGCAACGATGCCTTCGATATAGGCATAGCTGTGCCAGGTTTCCGGGTTCAGGCGGTAGATGGCATCGGTCACAAGGCGCGTCGGACGCCGGGCGGCATCCAGAAATAAGAGGCTGGGATACATCACATCCTGATTGGAAAAGCTGCGAACGCGAACGGCTGAGCTGGGTTTATCATCCGGGATAACATAACCGCTGTAATAGCTGAGCCCGGTGGGAAAATCGAACAACGGCGTGAAGCGATTAAATTCATCATACTTCGCCTGATCAAGCCCCGGCTTTTCAAAATTGCGCACGTCCATCTGGATACAGCAACCGTCGGAAAACGCCTGGGCCAACTCCGCATCCCGAGCCCGCTGGGGTTGACGTCGCTGCTCTCGATTTGCATCGAGAATACCCGCCAGTTCCGGGCTTAACGCAATGTTCTGACTTACTGGTGCCGGCATCGCTTTCAGCAGCAATTCATTGCCATCGGTAAAATCGTGATTGCGGCTACCGATCCCCGGAAGCCTCGGGCGTTTGAAGGCCTGTGCCCGCTGCTCCGTTGTGATAGCCGTATTCTGGATGCGCCCTTCTGCGTCGGTCCAGGTGTAATACGGCTGGCCATTTTCACCACGGACAAAACCACGCCCTTCGAGCACATCTGCATCCACGTAACTGCTGGCCCGTTCGCCGGAACCGAGCACATACTGGTCTCGTGGTTTGATATCGGACTGGTCTGAATAGAAACTGCTCTGCACCGTACCGTCAGCATCCACCCAGGTGAAATAGCGACGCTTCTTTTCAGATGACGATGAAAAATTCTGATAGGCAATAGAGCTGGGGTTATCGTAAGGATCGATATAGCTCGACAGGCTGATGCGATGACGGACTTCGTCCTGCTGTTCCTTGAAATCGTCATCCAGAAACAGATTGCGAATCTTACCGGTCTCGTCGATATACGTGAAATAACGTTCCGATGCGCCAGCGGGCAACGCTACAAGGCCTGCCATTGCACCCAACATCAATAAACTGCCAGAACAGCACCGGGTTATTATTGTCATACTGCCGCCCTCCCGGATCTCATCTTCCCTGCTTACCGCCCCGCTTTCAAGCCAATCGACACCGTAGAGGGTCAGAAACGGGTCCGATAAGAGAGTGAGAAGATGTAGGCATTAATGCTGGTCTCCAGATCCATTCCGGCATAGGGGTTGTAAACCAGATCAGTGATGCCGTCACAATTGACGTTACAGCTGGTGCCTGCGGGAATTTCCTGCTTGGACCAGAAATACTGGAAACCGACATCCACGACAGATTCCTTATCCCACTGGTAGCCAAAGCCTAAACCGATGATATGGGCGTCCCCCAGGGGCGCCATGATATCGGCTTTGTCTTCCGGGATGGAGGATGGCCGGTTTTCATAGCCCCAACGCAGGCTGAGACGGTTGCTGACATCGTACTCAAATCCGACCGCCCAGCTCCACTTACTCTCATACCCCCGCGGCATGACAATCCTGTTGGGTTGCGCATTGGCCGGCGCCAGGATAGTGGCAAACTGCATGGCCATCACCTGCCGGTCAAATTCAATCACGAAGTTTTCCCAGACATCATAATCGGTCCACTTCAAATCAAAGTTCATGGTCAGCCTGGGCGTCAGATCCACACTCACGCCACCCGAGATATGCTGCGGATAGGTGAGCTTCATGGAAGCAATACCCTCCTCCTTCTGCTTGGCACTGATCGGACCAATCAACGCTGCCCCGAAGATCGAAGGGTTATAGGCACCGGCAAAGCCTTTCATGAATTCAAAAAAATCATCGGAATACTCAAAGGAGTAGTCACCCTTGAGATTCATCTTCGCTTCACTCTGATATACGAGACCAAAGCGCAGCCAGTCATAGGGCTTCCAACGCAGGCCGAGGTTATAAGTGGGAGACAGGGTTTCTGTCATTTCGAGTGACATATCGGCCATATTCGCAAAAGGGTTCGCATCCCCCTGACAGATATCCAGGAAAATCGCCGTCAAAATATCGATGCCCGGCGTATCACAGAACAATGTCTGAATCGCCGGGTTAGCATTCAACGCCAAAAGATCATTCGGACTACGGAATTTCTGTTCCATCGCCAGCGCCTGATGGGAGAACCCAACGGACAGACCCACATCCAACTGATCATTCACTTTGTAGCCAATGGAGGGTGACAGATAAGTGATCCGCTGCAGCGCCACCTTTTGTCCTTGAAATGCCGCAGGATCATCCCCTTCATCCCGGCTGAAACCGAGCGCCATGGGGGCATAAAGATTGTTGGCAAACGTGAACTTTGAGCCGGGGGGATTAAAGGAGACACCATTAAGGGGTGCAATCAATGCCGGTACCGAGGTCAGTCCGACACCCGGAATATACATGGCAGGCGTCGCTGTCTGACTTTTGGTGTAGGAGACGGGATCATCATCCGCATCAAAACCAAAGAAGTCGTAATTTTCCCCGGGCTCAAACTCGGCGCGGATATCCATGTAGGCGGCAATGACCTTGGTTTCAAACTGCCGACCTTTCAGGTCAACCAGTCCCGCCGGGTTGTAATGCACATTGTCCAAACCGACAAAGTCCGCCGTGACCGCATTGGCCATAGCCATGGCTTTTGGATTGCCGATGGTAAGGTTCTGGGCCATCTGCGCCTGAAGTGGCGACACCAAAAAGTACGAAAGTACTAGTGTCGTCGCCCACCACCCGGGTCTGTCATAGCCTGAAAAAGTCCTGATCATACTGCGCATTTCTTCTTGTTCTTGTTATTAGATCAGCTGTCAGCCAGCGTTCGCTTGTCTTGCAGCCCGGGACAACCGGGGCATTCAACAGCCAGAACAACTATTCCGCCTTCAGACCCTCCAGGTCGAGCGGCAGCGAAAAGCCCAGCAGGATATCCGGGGAATCCTCGGTCAGGCCGAAACCGGCATTGATATTGACGATATAGGTAGGCGACATCCGCAGCCCCAGGGACATATTGACAATCCCCGAGGTGCTGGAGGGCGAATCCACGCTCCGGCCATCCTTGAACGTGAACACACTCTCCCGGCTATAGGACATCTGATAGGACGCACTCATGGAAACGTCATAAGAGAGCGAATAGGCAAACCCCATATTCATGGAGTAACTGTCACCGGGATTAACGGATGACAGCGTCAGGGTGTCCTGATTCGGGTTGAGGTTCCGGTTGGTGGGATCCCCCTGGTACTGGTTCAGGCCGGTTTCTTCGAAGTTGATGTTGTAACCGACAGAACCAAACAGCACGACCGGATCCAGAACATGAGAAAGGCTCGCCCCGAAACCGAGAGAGAAATAACCGCTACCCGTGGAAAGATCCTTGTCGGGATTGATCTCGTAGGGACTCTCGCCGGTTTTCAGGTTAAAGGAACTGTTCAGTGTCAGAGATGGCCGGCCGGGACGAACTTCAAATGGCTGCCAGCGGAGGCTTAAACCAACGTCACCAACCCCATACACTGTCTTTTCTTTACTGATATAACTGCCGGCCGCCACAGACTTATTCTCGGAATACTTGGCAACCAGCGGAATCCGCACCGAGAACGTCAGGTTGTCCCAGATTCCGTAATCAAAACTGAAGGTATTGGTGAAGGTATGGTCGGTGGTATTCCGGACAAAGTTGGTGACGACCTCGGTGCCATTGGTGCCGGTGGCATTGGCAAAATCAATCCTGGCGTCACGGGTATTGGAATAATTGAAGGAATAAGTCAGCCGGGTATCACCGGATTTAAGCAGCGAGTAACTTTTCTCAGCCGCCTGGAAGACTTCCTCAAGCTGCTTACTCTGGTCGGCGTCACCGTCCTGTTTGGCCAGGGCGCTGCGGGCGTCTGTTGAGCTGGCGGCGGCAGCGTACCCGGTCCAGGCCAGGCCGCCAAGGGCAATCCCCATGGTTAACGCAGACATGCGAAACTTCATCCTGATACGCTCTTGTTATTGTTATTTTTTATATGTTTCTTATTCGTTCTTTGCCGGCGATACGTTGTGGGTGTATCACTCGGCTGTGATCCAGTTCACGGCATTCTACCGGCTTTTTTTATCCGATGTTATTGCCTTTTATAAGACATACCACCGACACTTCCGCCAACCTCACCGCTGCTTGTAGCATTTTCCAGCCGACGAATGGCGGCGGCATCTTTCAGGCGGTTTTCCATCGGGTTGTTGAACTGCGGGAACTCCTGGAAAGCCAGGTAGTTAATCGTGCTTTCATCGACGACCCGCATATCTTCGTTACGCAATTCCAGGTTCGGCAGCGGCGCATGGCCGTTCGGGAATACGATAAACAGCACATTGCGATCCCAGACCTCCTTGAACCGCTCAGTGGTAAAACTGATATTCCCTACTGCCGGATCGGCCACATAGACATGGCCGTTATACACTTCCCGCACCACGACAAAATGCTTAAAGCCCGCGTATTCGATGGGCACGATAGCCGGGTGATCCAGATCGGCCAGGTCATCCATACTGGCGCGGAATCCACCGCTCTTGTGACCGATGGCACGGGTGAAACGTTTCATATCCAGCAGAGAGAAGCCGCGACGGGCGACAATCTTGTCGGCTTCACCGAATTTGAGCAGCCCTTCCATGACCTGGCGTTCAGTCAGGTTTCGTCCCAGATAGTAATCCAGCAATGTTGTAAGTGCGGCAGACCCACAACTGTAGTCATAGGTCTGCCGGATGATGTTTTTGTATTTAAACTTAGAGAGTGGTTCAACGGCGGTCTGATCCGTCACCGGGATGCTGGCGGTCTGCTGTTCAAAGTAGACCGTTCCCTCGTCCTTTGGCTTGACCTCAAACGCGGTATTGACGCCGAAAACGGCAAGCAGGCTGCCCAGCAGAATCTCAATCATGGAAGTCAGTCTTTTTTGTTGTTTTTATTTTTTCGTACTTTCGTGCAGTTTAAGTAAAAAAGGCCGGCCGGTAAACCGGTCGGCCTTTTATTCATCGCGTCATACGAACTTAATGTGCATATACAGAGATACTATTGGTTGTCATATTAAGACCAGTGATGGCCAAACCACCCAGATTGCCGTCACCAACATTGATGGCACCGACTGTGATATTGGCGTTAGTCATTGGGGCGTCAATTACAAGGTGATTACTTGCATCAACATCAATAGCGATAGTGCTGATATCTGAAGTCAGGCTGACATTTGACAATGTCACAGAACCTACGCCATCACCAGTTCTTCCTGTTCCACCAAGCTCACCGCTCTTATAGTAAACCTTATCAGCAACGGCAATCTTGTTACCCAGATCGTTAGATGCTGCAGTCAATTGAGCAATTTGAGCGGCATCAGCGACAGGATCAAGCGTGCCTATCAGTCCATCTACCTGAGCTTTCTTCGCTGTTAAAGCAGTAACGGTTTTATCAGCAGTATCTGCATCCAGAACGCCAGCAACATAAGTGACTTCACCCAAGGTAACGTTCATTTGCTGGGTCACACGGATACCGCTGCCAGTATCTGGTGCATAAACGTACATATCAGTACCGGCAAGATTGAGACCATTCAGCTCTACAGCACCGATAGTCTGATTGAACTGGTCATAAGTATCATCAGTCGCGCTACCAACCTGAATACCACCAACAGAAATAGATCCATTATTGATACCAGGCATGGTTACTTTCACAGCATCGAAAGTGCCGTAAGGATTTTCAGCGCCATCAATAACAGTAACCTCAGTACCTGTCATATCCAAAGTGGATATTTTGATATCGTTGAGTGCTACGGTACCGCCATCTTCAGCACCATTTGCAGCATTAGGATCAATATCGGTGAAGCTTACGCGCCCGATTGACTGGTTGATAATTGCATCAACACCGATACCTTTTTTGCCATCGAGGGCGTAGACATACATGTCTGTGCCATTCATAGCAATGTCTTCAATATTCAGCTGACCCAAGCTGGCTGCGCTGGCATCACCTGTACGAATCGCATCCACTTCAACATCCATTTCCATATTGCTGATGCCAACCTTGATGATATCGCCAGCAGCCTTGGTTGCAGCGCCAGGACCAGCAGCCAAGTCAGACTTTTCAAGCATATCAATATTGATGGTCTGGTTCAGTGCGCCACCATTGTTATCAAGAGTAATACCTTCAAGACGGATAGAGCCTTCATCGGTATACGTAACAGCACCGACTTCAGCCTGCATTTCCATTTCAATGGTAATACCAGACTGCCCCGTCATTTCCGACATGGCTTCGTCTTCCAGCGCTTTCAGTTCAGCCTGGGCTGTGGCAGCCATGACTGAGGAGATGGCAATTGCCAGAGGCAGTTTCTTAAGGCCTTTCATTATTATTAGTCTCCAGTTGCATGTTCAGGCGTTAGCCTTCCCTGTACTGCAATGCAGTGTACATTGCATGTCGGACCGGGAGCGACCCGGACCGCCTTCCACGTCCATTCCGCGAATGCTTAACAACGAGCGGACGCACGAAGCCGATTGGATTCCTGCGGAATCCGCGGTTACCAGAGCGTCCAGAGGAACACAACGGCCAGACTGACGGCGAGGCAGGCATTGCCAGCGCAGACCAGGGCTTCGGTGTTCCGGGCGTCGACGGAGTGTCGGTCTGAGGATGGGTCTCTGAACATTGTGAGGTTTCCGCTTTATTGTTCTTATTATGCTGCTTTTATTGTTCTGTCTGTTTTGCCGGCAATTTCGAACATCCCGGACAACAGTTTTATTATTGTGCGCTGTGGCTCAACCTGTTCAAGGTATGCGGAATTTTATAACTGCTTTGGGACATAAGTGCAAGCTTTGTAAATAAAGTGTCAACAAAGAATACGTTGTTGACTGTCAGGTCTATTTTTCAGACGAGCTCCATTCACTGGTCAGATAGTGTCGTTTGGTTTGGGCAATGCATTGCGGTATGTCAGTGAGAATGCGCATTGCTTCCTTTTGAACGCCTGGCATCCGGTATACAATGCCGGCCAAACCGCAGTGAAACACGTCAATGAAACACCTTTCCATCACCGAACTGCCGCACCTGACGGATTCCGTCCAGTGGTTCGAGCGTCTTCGGCCGCTGGGCAATGCGTTGATGCTCGACAGTGTCGCCCGCTCTACCGGCGATTACCGTTACCGGTACGACATCCTGACTGCCGCACCGGAAAATCTCTACCGCCACAAAGCAGGTGTCACCTGGTGTAAACCGTCAACAAGCGACAACTGGCAACCATTGACGACTGCACCGTTTGAAACCCTGCATGTAGCACTCCCCTCTCCGGTTGATAGCCAACAAATGCCGTTTACTGGCGGTCTGGCCGGTTACTGGGGCTATGAACTGAATGAAAGCCTGGAGCCGGGACGCATTACACCGCGCAACTCATCACACCCGTCCATGCTGGTGGGGCTTTATCTCTGGGCGGTTGTAGTGGACCATCACACCGGCAGAACCTGGCTGGTGGCCCATCCGGATATGCCAGAGGAAAAGCGCCATCGCATTGAACAGCGACTGCATAAACCAGCAACGGTGTTTCCATCAGCGTTCCATTTGAATACGCCCTTTTCGGCCAGTATGTCACCGTCCGAGTACCAGAATGCTTTCCATCATATCAAGGACTGGATTGCCGCCGGTGACTGCTACCAGGTCAACCTGACACAACGGTTTTCCGCCCACTATCAGGGTGACCCATGGTCAGCCTATCAGGCACTGAGAGCTGCCAGCCCTACCCCTTTCGCCGCGTTTCTGGATTTCGATGAACTCAAGGTGCTCAGCCATTCACCTGAACGACTGTTGCGTTCTGATAATGGTGACGTTGAAACCCGTCCTATCAAAGGCACTCGCCCTCGCGGACGGGATATGGACGAAGATATCGCGTCCGCCGCCGAACTCCTGACCAGCGAAAAGGATCGGGCTGAAAACCTGATGATTGTTGATCTGTTGCGTAATGACCTGGGGCGTAACTGCAAACCTGGCTCTATTAAAGTCCCCGTATTGTTTGGTCTGGAAAGTTACGCCAATGTGCATCACCTCGTCAGCACGGTGACCGGCCAACTGGCCGAGGGACATGACAACCTGATGTTGCTACGGGATGCCTTCCCCGGAGGTTCCATCACCGGCGCACCTAAAATTCGTGCGATGGAAATCATTCGGGAGCTGGAGCCGGTTCCCCGCTCCGTGTATTGCGGTGCTATCGGCTATATCAGCAGCCATGGCCGGATGGATACCAATATTGCTATTCGCACACTGGTTGCCGATGGTCAGCAGATCCACTGCTGGGGCGGCGGCGGCATCGTCGCGGATTCTGATTGCGAGATGGAGTATCAGGAATCCATCACCAAGGTCAGAAACCTGATGAATGTTCTGGAAAGCCTCGAAGCAGAACGGGTAGCGCTCTAGCCCTACCCGTCCGTCAGTACAATATCTTCAGTATCTTGTTGTTTACTGCAATGGAATGTCTCGCACACTGGCCTGACAGAATGCCATTTTCAGGTCATCAAAGGTATGTACTGCCGGAAACTGCGGAAACTCTTCGATGACATTGTCCGGTGCATGGAACAGGATGCCGGCATCCGCTTCAGCCAACATGGTAGTGTCGTTGTAGGAATCACCGGCGGCGATCACCCGGTATTTCAGGCTATGAAACGCTTTGACGGACATCCGCTTGGGATCTTTCTGACGCAGGCTATAGTCAGTGACTTTGCCCTTATCATCAACTTCGAGACGGTGGCAGAGCAACGTCGGGAATCCCAGTTGACGCATGAGAGGCTGGGCGAATTCATAAAACGTATCAGAGAGAATGACAACCTGGAAACGTTCCCGTAACCAGTCGATAAAGTCACGGGCACCGGGCAGTGGCGCCATCTCGGCGATGACAGCCTGAATCTCCCGCAATCCCAGACCATGCTGATCCAGCAATTTAAGTCGCTGTTTCATCAGGACATCATAATCGGGAATATCTCGGGTGGTGGCTTTGAGTTCATCAATGCCGGTTTGCTCGGCGAATTTGATCCAGATTTCGGGAACCAGTACCCCTTCCAGATCCAGGCAGGCTATTTCCACAACGACTCCTGATTTTTTCTGTTTATTTTACGGTGTTATACGGTTCTTCTAATGCAGTTCGGCTGTTTATTGATGCTGATAATGACAGCGGAGCAGCGCACACTCTACCCCTGAGCTTACCGCCATGCAAACCCTAACCGGGTGCTATTAAGTTATGCGGAAATGTTATTAGTAGATTGCGTTAGCATTGATAGAATCGCCATGACGCTGTGTTGCCAAGGAAAAGAAGGAATTCCCGATGAAAATAACGATGGTCAAAAAAATTCTGGCCGATGGATCGCCCTGCAAGAAATGCGGTGAAGTGCTGGAACGGTTGGAGCAGTCAGGTCACATCAAGCGAATCGACCGTATTGTCGAAGCCTATGAAAATGACCCGCTCAGTGAAGGCATGCAGATTGCCACTATGCTGAATGTCGACAAGGCACCTTTCTTTGTCGTCGAAAAGCCTGGGGAAGCCCCCATCGCGTATACGATTTATTTTAAGCTGGTCAAAGAAGTACTGGATAAAGCAACGGCAGAAGAAACAAACTGACAAAGAAAAAGGCTGATCCAAACCATGCCAGATCAGCCCGTTCTGTGCGATCGTCAACCGTCAGTGTACGGGCAGATTGATGTGCTCAAACAGCTCGTCCACTTCCGCCTTGTTATGGCGTGATACGGCTTCATCAATAATCTCCTTGGTCAGATGTGGCGCAAAGAGTTCGATGAAATCGTACATGAATCCACGCAGGAACGTTCCGCGACGGAAACCAATCTTGGTGACACTGGCCTCGAACAGATGGGAAGCATCCAGTGCGACAAGATCCGCATCCAGCTCCTCATCATAGGACATACCGGCAACAATACCGATGCCCAGCCCCAGCCGAACATAGGTCTTGATAACATCGGTGTCGGCAGCGGTAAAGACGACGCGGGGGGCAATCCCTTCATTCATGAAGGCCTCATCCAGCTTCGAACGACCGGTAAAGCCAAACACGTAAGTCACAATCGGGAATTTACCGATATCCTGCAGCGTCAGTTCAGACACCTGAGCCAGAGGGTGATTCTTGGGCACCAGGACGCTACGGTTCCAGCTGTAGCAAGGCATCATGATCAGGTCATTGAACAGTTCCAGGGCTTCGGTAGCGATGGCAAAATCCACCGTACCATCGGCCGCCATTTCCGAGATCTGCATCGGTGTCCCCTGATGCATATGCAAAGAAACGTCCGGATACTTGCCAATGAACTGCTTGATCACCGGTGGCAAGGCGTAACGTGCCTGAGTATGGGTGGTGGCCAGAGCCAGAGTCCCCTTCTTCTCGTTACTGAATTCCTGGGCAACCTGCTTGATGGAATCCACTTTCCGAAGAATCTCACCGGCGGTTTCAATAATCTTTTCGCCGGCGGGAGTGATCCGGGTCAGGTGCTTGCCACTGCGGGCAAAGACCTCGACACCGAGTTCATCCTCAAGCAGACGAATCTGTTTACTGATACCGGGTTGAGAGGTATAGAGACTCTGCGCCGTTGCCGACACATTCAGCTCGTGATGAGCGACTTCCCAGATATAGCGCAGCTGTTGCAGCTTCATTATGGCCTCCGCAAAAACCCATTATTCGAATGAAGCATAAAAATATGAATAAATATTCTTTTATAGAATAGTAGCTTATCGCTACATTTACCACCGCACTTGCTTCATTGATACACATCAATCTTTCGATGGCGTGTTAAGTGCGAATACTATGCTTACGAAGAATACTTATAACTTTAGACCATAATTTATTCATGGATGCACTGCTTTATATCGTTGCGGGCGCGGGCGTCGGATTCGCCGTAGGATTGACAGGCATCGGGGGAGGATCGCTGATGACCCCTCTGCTGTTACTGTTTGGGTTCCCCGCCCCTGTCGCTATCGGTACTGACCTGATGTACGCATCCATTACCAAGGCGGGCGGCGTGTTCGCCCATCATCGTCAGAAAAGCATCAATTGGTCAGTGGTGAAACGAATGGCTGTCGGCAGCCTGCCAGCCGCAGGCCTCACTATTGTAGCCCTTGACCTGTTTTTTACCGGCAGTGACAGTTATACGGATGTACTGACCGTGTCGCTGGGCTTTATGTTGATCCTATCGTCTGTCGTCTTGTTGTTAAGAAAACAGCTGCTAAGGCATGCCCCCGTTTTAAGTGACAAAAGTGCTGCATTCATTACCGTCATAATGGGCGTTTTGCTGGGTGTATTCGTGACACTGTCATCGGTTGGCGCGGGCGCACTCGGTACAGCGATTCTGATTCTGCTCTATCCGGTGATGTCCGCAAGCCGAATCGTCGGGACAGACCTGGCCCATGCCGTTCCGTTGACACTGGCTGGCGGCCTGGGTCACCTCTACCTGGGGAATGTTGATTTCCAGCTACTTGGAGCGCTACTGATTGGCTCCCTGCCTGCCATTTACCTCGGCACAAAGGTTGGGCACAAATTACCGGATGTATTCCTCCAGCGTGTACTGTCACTCCTCCTGCTGGGACTCGGTATAAAATACACCCTCTTTTGATTCATTGGTGACGCCGTGAGGAACATGTCCGGTACTGACATGCGCCCGCGCTGAGTCACAATGACGCACCTGGTCATCAAAAAACATATCCGCCTGAAAGGCTTTGAGGAATGCGCCCTTATCCAACCCGCCGAGGAAGATGGCTTCATCAAGACGGATATTCCATGAGCGCAGTGTGCGAATCACTCGCTCATGGGCTGTTGTGCTCCGCGCTGTCACCAACGCCGTTCGAATCGGGCAATGGCGCTCACCGAACTCCAGCTGGATATCCTGAATCATCGCCAGAAAGGGTTTAAAAGGACCACCTGGTAATGGCTGATGGGCAGACGAACGCTCCGCTTCCGTAAAGGCCTGCAGGCCAGACTGCTGATAGACACGCTCGGCTTCATCAGAAAAAATCACGGCATCGCCATCGAACGCAATGCGAAGTTCATCGGTTTCCTGGCGCTCCTTGGAAATCGACGACAGCACCGTTGCAGCGGCAAAACCATCCGCCAGCGCCTTTCGTACATCATCAACATCCGTTGAGAGAAACAGGTGGGAATTAAATGCCGGGACATAACGGTACGGACTTTCGCCACCACAAAATGCAGCGCGCCGGATATCCAGCCCATACTCTTCAATGGAATTGAAGACACGGAGTCCGGTATCCGCACTGTTGCGTGACAGGAGAATCACCTCAACCCGCGACACATCACCCAGGAGGTGATTGATATTGAGCAGTTT
This sequence comes from Kistimonas asteriae, assembly GCF_018263925.1. Classification (GTDB taxonomy): domain Bacteria; phylum Pseudomonadota; class Gammaproteobacteria; order Pseudomonadales; family Endozoicomonadaceae; genus Kistimonas; species Kistimonas asteriae. The sequence continues at coordinate 162,197 of NZ_JAEVHF010000010.1, read as the reverse complement.
TCTAACCAGCGGGAATGCTTCACCGGGTTCAAGCACACAGTCTTCATGCGCTACCTGGTAATGGCGATAGGCTTCCAGCCCCTCTTCTTCAAAGACCTTGTGGCCAGCCTCAAGGTTGAACAGGGCCCGTGATGAGATAGCAACAACCAGTTTGTCGTTCAATGTATCCGGCATGCGTGGCGTTCTTGGTATGAATCAGTGACTGCCAGTGTACTACTGCCGTACAAGATAAAAAGACGGGATTTGTACGATGAGTTATAGAAATGCCAAAAATAAAAAAGCCCGCCTAAGCGGGCTAAAAAAATCATTCAGACATCAAGCAGCCACAAGCGGCGCCTGCTGCTCTTCAGGAAGCTCGGTAACGGGCTTGGTGAAGAGAGCCAGAACACCAGCAATACCCAGCATGACGGCTGAAACGGTATAGGCAATCGCAAAAGAACCGGTAGCATCGACAACCACGGCTGCGACCACCGGGCCAATGAAACCACTCACACCCCATGCGGAGTACAGCACACCGAAATTGCTGCCGTAGTTCTTCAGGCCATAGTAATCCGCAGTGATAGACGGGAATACGCTCAGCAGCGCGCCGTAACCGATACCCGCCAGCATCGCGCCGAAGATGAAGCCCATGTCAGTAGAGAGCATCGGGAAGATCATCATGTTTACGCCCTGCAGAACAAAAACCAGCAGCAGCGTCTGGATACGGCCAATCTTGTCAGACAGCATACCCATCAAAACACGGCCGCAGGTATTGAACAGCGCCAGGATAGACACCAGGTACGCGGCATTGGCAATACCACCTTGAACACTAGCGATGGTAGTAATGTTACCGATCAGCATCAGACCTGCAGAAGAGGCAAATGCAAACATGACCCACAGGTAATAGAACTGACGGGTCTTCAGCATCTGGCGCCAGTTGAAATCAGCTGCTGCAGTGCCTCCATTACCTGCGTCCTTAAGACCACGAGGCTGTGCCGGGGTATAGCCAGCCGGTGGGTTGACGATGGTGAAAGACAGCGGTACAGCAACCAGCAGCACACCAATACCAAGGTACAGGAACGCACTGCTGATACCCACAGTGCCGATCAAAGCGGATGTGGTCGGCGCCAGGTAAAGTGGTGCCATACCAAAACCACCGGCGATCAGGCCATTCACCAGTCCTTTCTTGGACGGATGGAACCATTTCATCGCAGAAGGGCTCAGGCAGGCATAGGCAAAACCGATACCGGTACCGACCAGCACACCAAAGGTCAACACGAGACCGACAGGATTAGCAACGAAGCTTGATGCGATCATGCCCAGACCAACCAGCGTGGTGCCCAGGATAACCATCTTACGCGGACCCATACGATCCTGCAGAACACCGGAACACAGTACGGCAGCAGCAAATGTAACGATACCCACGGTATAGGGCATAGAGGCGCTGGCGTTGGACCAACCCCATTCACTGACCAATGCCTTACTTAATACACTCCAGGCATAGAGAACACCCATGCACAGGTTAATACAGACACCTGCCAGCAGGATTTTTACCGCTCGATTCATTGAAATGCTCTAATAACAGAAGAGCCCTTCCTCCCCGGAGGAAAAGGAGCACTAAAAGCTAATAGGAATGACTTACCAAATGCGTAATGGCCTGTCACAACCAACAGGTTTTCATTAAGCAGCCAGAAGACAGTTTATAAAGTGTTTTACAGAGACAATCGGGTTTCTGATGAACCCGTTTCTATTTTCGACGGATTATATGGTGGGAGTTCACGGTGTCTATTGCGTTTGACACCTAATTACGTAAGCATCGCGTAAATAAAGGATGAAGCCTGACGCAAATTTGAATTATCTTTTTTTTCAACGTGTTACGTCGCGCATTTCATTCGTGACTGCAATGTTCACCTCACTATTTCTATTGATGCGAAGACACGTTCATATCGCTGCGTAAACGTTGTTTATCCGTCCCATAGATTGTCGAAAGGTAACCAATACATTACTCTTGACGCGGGATTCTACGCAAAGGGAATCCGGATTATAACTATTCCATTACGCATGACCGGAAGTGAAAGACGCTATGGCACAGTTACCGATCGACGATCTGAATATTGAATCCCAGGAAATCCTCGTCACCCCGGAACAGATTAAAGCTGAAATCCAGTTGAGTGATACGGCGCGCGACACCGTGACCCTGGGGCGGCAGACGGTGCGCAATATCCTGAGTGGAACCGACAAACGTCTGTTTCTTGTGGTAGGCCCCTGCTCTATCCACGATGTTGATGCTGCGCGTGATTATGCTGAAAAACTCAAGAAGCTGGCAGAGGAAGTTTCAGATACGCTATATCTGGTCATGCGAGTCTATTTTGAAAAGCCCCGCACCACCACCGGCTGGAAGGGACTGATCAACGACCCCTACCTGAATGATTCATTCAAAATCGAGGAAGGGCTTCATATCGCCCGTCGGTTATTGATGGATATTGCTGAAATGGGATTACCAACCGCCACCGAAGCATTGGATCCCATTACACCACAATATATGCAGGATCTGATTTCCTGGTCTGCCATTGGTGCCCGTACCACTGAATCGCAGACGCACCGTGAAATGGCCAGTGGCCTTTCCTCTGCGGTTGGTTTCAAGAATGGTACTGATGGGAGCCTCACGGTCGCCATTAATGCGCTGCAGTCTGTGTCCAGCCCCCATCGCTTCCTCGGTATTGATAAGAAAGGACAGGTAGCGATCACGCATACCAAGGGGAACAAATACGGCCATGTCGTACTGCGTGGTGGCAACGGGAAGCCCAATTATGATTCCGTCAGTGTTGCCCTGTGTGAGCAGGCGCTGAGAAAAGCGGACATTGCCCCCAATATCATGATCGACTGCAGCCATGCGAACTCGGATAAAGATCCCAGCCTGCAGCCGTTGGTAATGGAGAATGTCACCAACCAGATTCTGGAAGGCAACAATTCCATCACATCATTGATGATTGAGAGTAATTTAGGCTGGGGCAGCCAGTCGATCCCGGAAGATCTCAGCGAACTGAAATATGGTGTTTCAGTCACCGATGCCTGTATTGACTGGCATACCACGGAAGAAACCATCAAGAAGATGGCTGAAAAACTGAGAGAGATATTGCCGGTGCGTGACCGGTCAGATGCATTGTAATGACAAGATAGTTTACGAAAAGGGCAAGTTGAACTTGCCCTTTTTTATGGTCCAGTTAAAAATCAAGGCCCAGCTGGCAGACTGGCAACTCAAACTGCAGGGGTTTCACGGTTTCTACCAGGACATGACGCTTGAGGCGGGGCATATTGCTGATACGACGATCAAGGATGGCGATACAGATCGGGCAAATGCTTGGCAAATGCTTATTCGTAAGCACCTCAAACCGCCAGGTGGCCTGGATGACATCGGTGCAGAGTGTACGATCCTGGCTGGACTCTATATCGAAATTGGCCTCGACAACATGCGCAGGGCCAGAGTGTCCTATCGTAACAAAGTAGTCTGACAGTATGCTCTGTTTGTAACGCTTCACAGGTCTCAGTGCCAACAGGGTTTAAAAAAGCCGCGTAAGATATCGCATTTTTTTCATGCTTCCTATCAGTAACTGACAAGGATACGTAAAAGTCCCATGTCCCGATACCGACCATCACGCAAGCCCGGATCCTTTTACATTACGCCTGAAGGGTACACCACGCTCAAGGACGAACTTGATTATCTCTGGCGAACCCAGCGACCGCAAGTCACACAGGCCGTTTCTGAAGCGGCGGCGCTGGGTGACCGGTCGGAAAATGCCGAATACATCTACGGCAAGAAGCTACTGCGCCAGATTGACAGTCGCGTTCGCTTTCTGCGTAAGCGACTGGATCAGCTCACAGTTGTTACTACTTTGCCCGAGGATACCAGCCGTGTCTACTTTGGCGCCTGGGTTACCGTTGAAGATGGAGAAGGCATAGAAACTACCTGGCGAGTTGTAGGCCCTGACGAATTTGACTTGAAAAACGGCCTGCTCAGCATGGATTCCCCTCTGGCCCGTGCACTGATGGGGAAAACTATTGATGATGAGATTGTTATCCTCGTGGAAGAGAAAGAAACCTGTTACTGCATCATTAGCATTACCTATCATCAACCATGATTAACTAATGAATTAGGGCACATTAATTTATGCGCCCTTTCGATACTCAGGTCTGTCAGGTTATTTTTATTACTAAAGGTATATGATTGTATATAATACTTACTTTATATATTTATCAAGAATACTCAGGAAAACATCAGGTTCTGGCCTGATACGATAGTTGTCCGTGAGATCAACAAAGATGATATGTCCACCAGCATCGGTCATAATCACCGTCGGAAAAACGGTGTCTGAGTCATACCCCATCACCTGCAACCCTTCAGGCAGCCCAGCATCATGATTGATTTTCAGGGCATGAGCCGCTTTATTATCAGAATCGGTATAAAACTCCATGGGAACGTCAAACCGCTGCGCAAGTGCCTGGGTATTCTCGTGAGGCTGCGGGCTGACCAGTGCGACTCTCACACCTCGCGCATGTAATTCCCGGTATTGGGCTGCGACTTCTCGTATCTGCGCCATACACAATGGACACCAGTTGCCACGAAAGAAAAGCAATAGATGTGGACGTCCTTGGAATGTATCTGACGGAATGAGATTTCCATCAGTATCCATCACCGTAAACAGCGGTAATCGCTGCCCCACGACCAACCGATCATTCTCTGGACGACTTAACCGCGAATACCAGAATACATAAAGAACTCCGCCACCTAGTCCGACCACCAGGCTCAGTGAAAAAGGAACCCAACTCGCAGGTGACAGGATCAGTGTGGAACAGGCCCCAATAGCGGCAAAACCTAATAACCCATAAAGATGTTGACTGGTACGAGCGATGGGACGCACAAACAGCCTCACAAAGAACAACAGAGCGGGTGACAAGGCGATTAATACGCTCAGCCAAGCTCCAGAACGTCCTGCAACCAGATGCCAAATGGCGACAGCGGTACCTAACAGCAGTGCTGTAATATACGTACTGATGAAAATTGATTTCAGCTTATTCTTCATTCTGTTATGCGCTCCCCTAGCCCGTTTTTTGTTCCAACGCCTGAGAGTACGCACAATCAATAAGGCTGGATGCAAAAAATGGGAAAATAAAAAAGGCCTGATTATTCAGGCCTTTTTTCTGTCCGGAACCTGCCTTTACTTATAAAAAGCATTGTCCCGATTCGAGTGGTCAGTGACATCACGGACACCGACCAGCTCAGGAATGCGATCCTTCAACGTTTTTTCTACCCCGTCTTTCAGAGTCACATCGACCATGCCGCAGCCCTGGCAACCGCCACCAAACTGGAGAATCGCAACCCCTTCATCAATCTCGACCAGCTGAACCATGCCGCCGTGGGAGGCCAGCCCCGGGTTGATCTCGGTGGTCAGGTAATAATTGATCTTGGCATCCAGCGAGCTATCGTCGCCAATTTTTGGCGTCTTGGCATTCGGTGCCTTGATGGTCAGCTGACCACCCATTCGATCGGTCGCATAATCAATGGTCGCTTCTTCCAGGTACTCTTCGCTTTCCGCCTCAATCCAGACATCAAACTTTTCCAATTCGATCTTGAGATCGGCTTCCTTGTGCTCACCCGGTTTGCAGTACGCCAGGCAGGTTTCAGCATGAGGAGTACCGGGCTGCGTTACGAACAGACGCACACCAATACCTTCGACCGACTGCTTATCCAGCAGTTCACGCAGATAATCCTGAGCGGATGGGGTAATATCGATATTGAGATCCGTGGTAGTCAACGTTATTACTGCCTGTAGTTTGATCGCTGTTGGCTGAATTCTACTCCTGTCCTGACCCGCTGAAAAGCCGACCAAACCACTCAGTTAAAGGCCAGGTTCTCGCATTCTATAGAACAAGAAGTAATTCCACGGATTGCCCGTTAGACAAGACATCGCTATTTTGCCGCCTTTTTTCCTCTATATCCCCGGTGGCAATGTGCTGAAAATCGATCATAATCGACATTCAGGCCTGGTTATGCTCATTCTCGTATTGAGCGCCATGGTCGGACCGCTTTCCATAGACCTGTTTACCCCTTCCCTGCCAGCCATTACTGACGCCTTTGGCAGCTCCGCCGCCGTCACTCAGTGGACCGTTAGCATATTCATGATCGGTTTTTCCGTATCCATGCTGATCTGCGGCCCGCTCTCTGATCGATTCGGCCGTCGCAAAACCCTGCTTGCCGGTTATCTGGTGTATCTGATTGCCACTGGCGTCATTCTCTGGACCAGCCGCATTGAAGTGTTTATTGCCGCACGATTCCTTCAGGCCGTGGCTGGCTGCTTCGGCACCGCGCTTTCCCGCGCCATTGCCCGGGACCTCTATAAAGACAAAAATGATGTCAGAATCCTTGGCATGATCAGCGCGACCCTCTGCATCGCCCCCATGGTAGCCCCCATTATCGGTGGCGTGTTGCAGGAATGGTTTGGCTGGCATTCCAGCTTTATGGCCATGATAGTATTCGGTGCCTTTGTCGCCAGCGCGGTCAGCCTGTTGCCGGAAAGCAACACCCCGGATACCGAGACATCCCTGGCCGGTATGCTGGCCGGTTACCGTGACCTGTTCAGCGATCGTCGCTTCATGAGCCTGACCCTGACCGCAGCTCTGGCATTCTCAGGCGCTTTTGTCTTTGTCGCCAGCGCGCCCTTTGTCCTGATCGGTCATTTTGAGCTTGCCCCGAAAACCTATGGCATGCTGTTCGCGGTCATCATGGGTGCGTATATTGGCAGCAGCCTGCTGGCAGGTCGCATTACCGATTGGCTGGGCAAAGCCGGCAGCCAGCGACTGGCCTGGTGCATCCTGATCACAGGTACACTGGTCGCCGTAATCAGCGCCCTGATCACTGACGGACAATCCATTATCGGTTATGTCGCCGGTATCGCGATCTATGAAGCAGGCCTGGGTCTGTTCATGCCTGCCTGCCAGGCGAATGCACTCAGCCATCTGAAGAAGCATGTGGGTACCGCGTCCGGCCTGATATTCTTCCTGGAAATGCTGGTTGCCAGCCTGGTCAGCACCCTTGCGGGTAAGATTGATCATAGCAGCACCCTGCCGCTGGCGATGTTGACCGCTACCACACTGGGTATTGCGCTTATTCTGACCATTGCGTTTAAACTGTTTTCTACCCCTCACCAGCCCACCGTCCAGGCTTGACCGCAAAAACAATGGGAATGCCAGCGCGCGTGCGGCATTTCCATTGCCCCATCCCATTGCAAGGAATAATTCTGGTACTATTGCGCTGCGCTAATCCATCCAAGGCCAGACGAAACAATAACGATGTCCAGAGAGAAACGTATCAGCCTGCTGCACGACGCCTTAGCCAACCGCATCCTGATTCTGGACGGTGCCATGGGAACCATGATCCAGGAACACAAACTCGAGGAAGCTGATTACCGGGGGAAACGCTTCCAGGACTGGCCTTCAGACCTGAAAGGCAATAATGACCTGCTGTCACTGACCCAACCGGCCATCATTGAAAGTATCCACCGCGCCTACCTCGACGCCGGCGCCGACATTCTGGAAACCAATACTTTCAACGCCACAGCAGTCGCCATGGCGGATTACGGCATGGAAGGCCATGTCAGTGAGATCAACCGGGAATCCGCCCGTCTTGCCCGGAACGTGGCAGACGCCATGACGCTAGAGACGCCAGAAAAACCCCGCTTTGTTGCAGGCGTCCTCGGCCCTACCAGCCGGACCGCGTCCATTTCACCGGACGTCAATGACCCCGGTTTTCGCAACACCTCATTTGATGAACTGGCGGAAGGTTACCGCGAAGCAACCCGTGCATTGATCGAGGGTGGCGCTGACATCATTCTGATCGAAACCGTGTTTGATACCCTTAACGCAAAAGCGGCAATCTTTGCCGTGCAGGATGTTTATGCAGCGCTGGGGTTTGAATTACCCATCATGATTTCCGGGACGATTACGGATGCTTCCGGCAGAACCCTGTCCGGCCAGACCACCGAAGCCTTCTGGAACTCCGTTTCCCATGCAAAGCCTGTCAGCATAGGCCTGAACTGTGCCCTGGGCGCCAAAGAGCTTCGCCCTTACGTGCAGGAGCTGGCGACTAAAGCCAATACCCACGTCAGTGCGCACCCCAATGCCGGACTGCCGAATGAATTCGGGGAATATGACGAAACACCGGAACAGATGGCCGATGTCGTTGAAGAATTTGCCCGTTCTGGGCTGGTTAATATCATCGGCGGTTGCTGCGGCACCAGCCCCGCACATATTGCCGAAATTGCGCGCCGCGTGACGTCACTCCCTCCCCGACGCATTCCCGATATACCCGTTTCCTGTCGTTTGAGTGGCCTGGAGCCTTTCAACATCAATGCGGACTCCCTGTTTGTCAATGTCGGCGAGCGCTGCAACATTACCGGCTCGGCGGCCTTCAAACGTCTTATCAAGGAAGAGGACTACGATACAGCGCTGGATGTGGCGAGAACCCAGGTTGAGAATGGCGCGCAAGTCATTGATATCAATATGGATGAAGGCATGCTGGATAGCCTTCGGGCCATGGTGCGGTTCCTCAACCTTATTGCTTCTGAGCCGGACATTTCCCGTGTGCCAATCATGATTGACTCCTCAAAATGGGAGATCATCGAAGCCGGCCTCAAGTGTATCCAGGGCAAAGGTATCGTTAACTCGATCAGCCTCAAAGAAGGTGAAGACAACTTCCGGGAACAGGCACTGCTCTGCAAGCGTTACGGCGCGGCAGTTGTGGTCATGGCGTTTGATGAGACCGGCCAGGCGGATACCGAAGCGCGCAAGAATGCCATCTGCCAGCGTTCCTACGATATTCTGGTCAATCAGCTGGATTTCCCGCCCCAGGACATTATTTTTGATCCCAATATCTTCGCTGTCGCTACCGGTATTGATGAACACAACAATTATGCTGTCGACTTCATCAACAGCACCCGCTTCATTAAAGAGAATTTACCTCACGCCATGATCTCTGGCGGGGTAAGTAATGTGTCCTTCTCTTTCCGTGGTAATAACCCGGTACGTGAAGCGATTCATGCCGTGTTTCTGTATCACGCGATTCGTGCGGGTATGGATATGGGCATCGTGAATGCCGGCCAGCTGGCCATTTATGAAGATATTCCAGAAGAGTTGCGACACGGTGTCGAGGACGTCGTACTCAACCGACACGACGGTGCAACCGAAGCCCTGCTGACGATTGCCGACAAGTACCGTGGCGATGGCAGTGTTGAAAAGCCCGAAGAAGACCAGGCCTGGCGCGAATGGCCCGTCAACAAACGGCTTGAGCACGCACTGGTCAAAGGGATCACGACCTACATCACAGAAGATGCCGAAGCGGCCCGACTCGCTGCGTCACGTCCCATTGAGGTCATCGAAGGCCCGCTGATGGATGGCATGAACGTCGTTGGCGATTTGTTTGGCGAAGGTAAGATGTTCCTGCCCCAGGTGGTCAAGAGCGCACGGGTGATGAAACAGGCCGTCGCGCACCTGGTGCCTTTTATCGAAGAGGAAAAAAACGGCAAGACCCAAAGCAAGGGCAAGGTCCTGATGGCTACCGTCAAAGGCGATGTCCACGATATCGGTAAAAATATCGTTGGAGTTGTCCTGCAGTGTAACAACTACGAAGTAATCGACCTTGGCGTCATGGTACCTTGCGAGAAAATTCTGCAGACAGCTCGCGACGAAAATGTCGATATCATCGGCCTCTCCGGCCTGATTACGCCTTCCCTTGATGAGATGGTGCATGTCGCCCGTGAGATGGAGCGCCAATCATTCAGCATTCCACTGCTGATCGGCGGAGCAACCACTTCACGCGCCCACACGGCAGTCAAGATAGAGCCCTGTTACAAGCAGGATGCCGTTATCTATGTTCCGGATGCTTCCCGCAGCGTCAGTGTGGCGACACAATTATTGAGCAAAACGCGGAAAAACGCGTTTATCGCTTCCACCAAGGCGGAGTACGAGAAGGTTCGGGAACGTAATGCCAACCGACGTCCCAAGGCAGAGCGACGCCCTTATGGCACGCTGCACGAGTATAAAACCCCCATCGATTGGAACGGTTATCAGCCTCCAAGACCGGCATTCCTGGGGCATCGCAACATTGATGTTTCACTCGCTTCGCTGGTTGACTACATCGACTGGACGCCTTTCTTCATTACCTGGGATCTACATGGCAAATACCCAAAGATTTTCGATGACGCAGTGATCGGCAATGAGGCTCGCAAACTCTTTAATGATGCCAGGGCCATGCTGCAACAGCTGATCAGTGAGGACCAGATTCAGGCTAAAGCAGTCATAGGCTTCTGGCCAGCCAGCCAGGTAGACCACGATGACATTGTGCTCTATCACGATGAGAACCGGACAGAAGAACTTGCCAGGCTGCACCATCTACGCCAGCAGACCCAGAAAGTACCCGGCAAACCCAACGCCAGCCTGGCTGACTTTGTTGCCCCACGGGATAGCGGCATCCATGACTATATCGGCGGGTTCGTAGTAACCGCCGGCATCGGGGCAGAAGCACTCGCCAAGCACTATGAAGCGGCCCATGATGATTACAACAGCATCATGGTCAAGGCACTGGCTGATCGTCTTGCGGAAGCATTGGCGGAATACATGCATGAACGGGTCAGACAGGAATACTGGGGCTATTGCCCTGATGAGCAGTTCAGCAATACCGAACTGATCCGGGAAACCTACCGGGGCATCCGTCCTGCACCGGGCTATCCCGCTTGTCCTGACCATACCGAGAAATCCACCCTGTTCCGCCTGCTCGATGCGGAACAGCAAGCCAGTGTATGCCTGACAGAACATTTCGCCATGTTCCCAACTGCCAGTGTCAGCGGCTGGTACTTCTCTCACCCGGAATCGACATATTTTGCCGTTGGCAAAATTGATCGGGATCAGGTGGAAAGCTATGCAGCCCGAAAATCCATCACGCTTGAAGAGGCAGAGCGCTGGCTGGCGCCAAACCTGAACTACGATCCGGCATAAGACACGGGCCTTTGGCCCGTTTCCTCAGCCACCGATAGAGGTAGTTGTGCAAGACCGTATCCGCACAATTCTGTCCCTTGGCCTGCCGATCATCGGCACCATGTTTTCACAAAGCCTGATCAACCTGGTCGATACGCTCCTGGTGGGTCAGCTGGGGGAGTCGGCGTTAGCGGCTGTCGGGGCCGGTAATTATGCGATTTTTGTCAGTTTCGGATTAATCAGTGGTTTGTCTGCCGCTATCCAGGCCCAGGTGGCGCGCCGTCGAGGAGAAGGCGCGGGTAATCCGCTGGAGCCCGTCTGTGGTGGATTTCTGATTGCTTTACTCTTTGCACTCCCCCTCTGCATCCTGCTCAGTCTGGAAGCCGGAAACATTATGCCGATCTTCCAGGCGGATCAGGCAGTGACAGAAGCTGCCGCGCTCTACTTTGCCATTCGGATCCTTAGCCTGCCCGCTGCCGTGCTCAACCTTTCATACCGGGGATTCTGGAATGGCATTCGGGAATCCGGCGCATTCTTCCGCCTGCTGCTGTTTACGCACTTATGCAATGCCATCATCAGCTACATCCTGATTTACGGTCTGCTGGGCTTTCCCTCAATGGGCGTCGCCGGGGCGGCCACGGGTACCCTGATCGCCATGTACCTTGGCGCACTACTGAATCACTACTTTATCCGTCAACGAGCACTGCAGGGGGGGCTTCGTTTCAAGCTCCCGTCACGGCAAGGTTTCGTTCGCCTGGTACGCCTCGCCATTCCCGATTCAGCACAACAGACCTGTTTTGCCCTTGGCATGTCGCTCATGTTCTGGCTCATCGCCCGACTGGGTAGCGAGGCCATGGCTGTTGCCCATGTATTGATCAATATTTCACTGGTTCTGATTCTCCCGGGTATCGGGCTTGGGATGGCATCAACCACGCTGGTGAGTCACGCATTGGGCGCAGGCAAACAACAGGAGGCCTGGCGATGGGGGCTGGATGTTTCGCTGCTGGCCTGTGGCATCCTGACACTGCTCAGTGTACCGGTACTGATCGTCCCGGAATGGTTTCTGGGTCCCTTCCTCGGTAGTGATGAGACACTGGTTAAACTGGCGGTATTCCCCCTTCAGTTAGCGGGGCTCAGTATCATCATTGAATCATTTGCCCTGGTATTGACCCAGTCACTATTGGGTGCGGGGGCCAATAAAACGGTACTGGCCATTCGATTCAGCACGCTATGGCTGTTCATGTTACCCGGCATCTGGCTGGTCACCCATGATGGCACGGCCAGCCTGACGGCCGTGTGGTCTGTTCTCCTACTTCAGAAACTGTTGCTTTCGACGGCACTTCTGACGGTCTGGCAACGCCGACGCTGGGGCCAGATTACCATTTAATTTAGTGCAGCCAGGACCAGGAAAAGACCAGCACAACCAGTGCCGGGCTGATATAACGCACAATGATCTGCCAGGGTTTAAACAGTTTCTGGTGTATACCCAGTTGGCTCACCAGAATCTCTTTATCCATTACAAAGCCGGCAAATATCAGTATCAAAAAACCTGTCAGTGGCAGCAGGATGTCAGTAGGAAACGCCGTAAACAGGTCAAATAACGTTTGGCCGGACTGGGTCTGTACTGAATCGAAAATATTGAATGACAATGCGGGAATCAATCCCAGCAGCCATACAATGCCTCCCGTTATCATCGCGGCCCTCTTCCTGCTGAAATTGCCGGTTCTCGCAATAGCAACAACCAGCGGTTCGGCCAGATTCACTGAGGACGTCCAGGTTGCAATGACCAGCAGCAGGAAAAACAGGGGCAGCAGCCACAGCCCTCCTGGTAGCCCGCCCAACGCAACGGGAAGTGTCTCAAACATCAACCCTGGGCCGGATGCCGGTGCCAGCCCTTCCGAAAACACGACGGAAAAGGTGGCCAGCCCCGTCAGCACGGCAACCAACAGGTCCAGCACAATCACAATACCGGCCGCCTTAAACACCGACTGCCGATCAGGCATATAAGCGCCATAAGCCATCAGGCAGCAGGCGCCCACCGCAAGCGTAAAAAATGCATGCCCCATAGCCTCCAGAGCGACTGACCACTCCAACTTCTGCCAATCGGGCGTGAAGAGGTAAGAGACTGCACTGGAAAATCCGGGAAATTGTGACGTCACAATGACCAGGGCGACCAGTATCACGTAAAGCAATGGCATCATCAGGTTATTCAGCGCCTCAATACCACTGGTGATATTCCGCGCACTGACACACAGGGTCATGACAATAAATGCCAGCTGAAAACTGACAACAGTGAGCGGGTCTGCCAGAAATGTCTCGAAAACATCCTGCGCCTGACGTGCGGTCAGTTGGCCTAATTGACCGGTCACCGACTGAATGAAATAAAACAACGCCCAGCCTGATACCACACAGTAAAACGACAAGATCAGCAACGCAGCCAGTGTACCTAGCCATGCCAGCTTGCCCCAGTGCTGGGAGCCGCCGGACAAAACGGCCAACTGACGCATTGATGTGGCAGGTTTAGCGCGCCCTGCACGACCGATAATAATTTCAGAAATCATGACCGGCATGCCTAATAGAAGAACAAAGAACAGGTACAGGACAAAAAAAAGACTGCCACCATGCTCACCCGCCATATAGGGAAAACGCCAGATATTGCCCAGCCCAATAGCGGCACCTGCAATGGCCAGAATAAAGGCCCTATTTGATGATAAAAGGCTGCCATATTCCATAGAGATTCCTTTCCTGTCCTCCACTACTGGTAACTTGATACTTTTATTTCTACCGATATACCTAAAGCTGACAAAACAGCTTTATACATACTTTTAGAGGTATTTGTTATTTCAAAGTTCATATCAATTTAGGAATAACGTCTAGCTTTTAATCAATATTCCTACTGGTCGATCAGGCAGCCTTTGGATATAACCACTAAGAGCTTGGAATCTTATGTAATGCACACATTGGGTATTCGAAATATGTATAGACAACCACCTCATCCTATGACACCAGAAAGACGAAAAAAGCTGAGGCAGTCACTGTCAGATTCTGTTCAGTCAGACGCAACTAAGCGACATGGGCGCGTTGATCTTGAAAGTATGACCGATGCTATGGGGGATGCTCTTGAACGGCAATTCCTCGCTACGGGAGACTTCGATGATGGTTATATTCCCTGGATACATATGACTGATAAATATACAGCCGCTAATATGAATATACGTAATCTGACCCCTGCATCATCAGTCATTCGAGGCGTACCCATCAGATTTCTTGAGAATATACAAGGCGATACGGCTCTATTGACAACCAGTAGCCTCCCTAATGTACGAATTCGGAATTACAAAAAATCCAAGCAAGGCTGGGTAGGTTTTCACCCGTCATTCACTAGGACACATGACATTCCAAATAAAGCATTTGTGAACGCATTTATATTACCAGCAGGTACCGATGAGTCCGGCGTTATTGAAGGGGCAAAAGTCTACGCATCAGGTAAAGGTGAATATGCTGTCGTCAAAGTAGAACTATCTGATGTACTTTGCATGGGAGCAGAACTGTATGAAGATGAACAAGCTGCAGTATCTGATGCATGGATAATAGCCATAAATATCGGCACATTGATACCTGTCAAAATTCTGGCTCGAGGTTCATGATTCGACTCGCAACATGTGTCGGAAAAACCAATGAAATTCCACGCGTCGGTGTCCCTAACGAGTTAATCCATCAATTTTCCCGTACTGTGATCAAATACTCAAAAAACTCTGTTCATCCCATCCAGTGCGGCAACCCGATAAGCTTCCGCCATGGTGGGATAGTTAAAGGTCGTATTCAGGAAATACTTGAGGCTGTTGACCTCATTGGGTTGCTCCATGATGGCCTGGCCGATATGGACAATCTCGGCTGCCTGGTCACCAAAACAGTGAATACCCAGGATTTCCAGTGTTTCCCGATGGAACAGTATTTTCAGCATACCCGCAGTTTCACCGGTAATTTGGGCCCTTGCCAGTCGAGAGAAAAAGGCTTTACCGACTTCGTAAGGAACAGCGGCCTCAGTTAACTCTTCTTCTGTTTTACCCAGCGAGCTGATCTCCGGAATGGTATAAATACCGGCAGGTACCGAGCTAACAAACAGTGGAGGCTCATCACCCTTGATATTGTTAGCTGCAAATCGCCCCTGATCGTAGGATGCACTGGCCAAACTTGGCCAACCAATGACATCACCCGCCGCATAGACATTGTCAACATCTGTCTGGTAATACTCATTCACGCTCAATTGGCCACGGCTATTGGCTTCCAGCCCAATATTCTCCAAGCCGAGGTTCTTGGTATTCCCACTGCGTCCATTCGCCCATAGCAGCGCGTTCGCCTTGATCTTTTTGCCCGACTTAAGGTGCATCACCACCCCATCATCCGTCCCTTCGATTTTCTGGTATTCCTCGTTATGGCGGATGATCACATTGTTTTTCCGGAGGTGGTAACACAGGGCGTCCGAAATCTCGTTATCCAGGAAGGAAAGTAATCGATCACGCGTATCAACCAAATCGACCAGCACACCAAGACTGGAAAATATCGACGCGTATTCACAACCAATAACACCTGCACCATAAATGATAATCCGTCGCGGTGTATGGTTGAGCTGAAGAATCGTGTCACTGTCATAAATACGAGGGTGCGTGAAGTCTACGTCAGCGGGACGATAAGGCCGTGACCCCGTGGCAATGATGATATGACGCGCCGAGAGATGCTCAACATTACCGCCATTTTCCACCACTTCGATGGTGTTTTCATCGACAAAACAGCCCATACCGAAATAGAGGTCAATGCGGTTCCGCGCATAATACTGAGTACGGGATTTGACCTGCTTCTGAATAACCTCATGGGCACTTTTCAGCACATTCGGGAAACTGAACCAGCGCGGCTCACCAATCTCCCGAAACATAGGGTTATTGTTAAAGCTATAAATCTGCTTAACGGAGTGACGGAGTGTCTTTGACGGAATGGTGCCGAGATGGGTACAGTTTCCGCCAACCGTCGGCATCTGCTCGACAACTGCGACGCGCTTTCCCAGCTTGACTGCATTAAACGCAGCTCCTTCGCCGGCCGGCCCGCTGCCAAGTACGACAACATCATAATTGCTGACACCCATCAAGGCACTCCAATGGTCTGTTAACGGCGGTGATCATACCGCCTGATTATTAGCTGGTCCGGTGCGACCGCTTATAACGGCTTCTTACCGGCATCATAAAACAGGGATTCGGCACTCTCCGGCAGTTTTTCTGCCGCCTTGTCACCACCGCCACAAATCGGGCAGTCCTCCTTCAAGCCCAGACTCCCCAAACCGCCACATGACCCCTTGATCGGTTTATTGGCAAAAATGACACCGATCGACATGGCGAGTATGACGAGAATCAACAGTGCAAACGTCAGGAGCATAACGGTCATTACATATCACCAAATTAGACGTTGTCGTACAACTTATCGCAAACAGTTATTGAACCAGGTATGGCCGAAATGCCGTACTGGCGACCGATTCAAAGCCCTTACCCGTATGATAGATAAAGTAGGCCGCCAAGCCCTCTTTTTCGGCCAGCGCTAATCCCTTGTCTTCCCCCAGGATCATAAACATCGTGGCATAAGCATCAGCAGTGGCGGCGTTGTCAGACACCACGGCCACAGAGGCGAGACGGTGTTTCTCAGGGTAGCCGGTTCGCGCATCAATCAAATGGGAGTAATGTACGCCATCCTGCTCATAGTAATTCAGGTAGTCCCCGGAGGTGGCTATTCCCTTATTATCAGCTTCTATGATGCCATCTGCCTGTTCAGTCAGCAATTCCGGCTGCCGGATAGCAATTCGCCAGGCCTGACCGTCTGGCTTATGACCCCGAATTCGGATCTCACCACCGACTTCAACCATATAATCCGTAATGCCCTGGGCCTCGAGCGCCCTGGCGGCCTGATCGACGCCATAGCCCTTGGCAATCGAAGAAAGGTCGACAAAGACGGGCTTCAGACGGGTCAGTGTTTGCTGATTATCATCAACAGCCACGCTGTCATACCCTACCGTTCTCATGGCTTCCTGGATTTTATCCGCAGGTGGCACACGTGACGCGCCACTCTCCGCCAACCACTGGATAAACGCAGGATCATCCTTTTCGGGATCTAGTGATGCGGCTGTCGCCTTATTACCAGCGCCAAACCCCCAAAGATTCACCAGCGGTCCGACCGTCACATCATAAGCGCCACCCGACATTCGGGAAATCTGCTGACTTTCACGGATCAAGGCAGCCAAATCGGCACTGGCGGTAAACGGTTGCTCAACTGGATGCCGGTTAAAGCGCATCAATTCTGAATCCGGCTTATAAGTCGACATGCGGTCATCGACATCCTGTAAGGCACGATGCACCTGCTTACCAATAACATCTTCGGAAGGGATCGCGTTATCGGCAACATACTTGATGTTGTAGGTCGTGCCCATGGTTTTACCATGGAGGACATGTATGGAGGGTCTTGTCGACTGATAGTAGACCGCCGCAGCCAATACCAGAGCGGCAATCAGCACCAGGGTCAAGGGGAAACGCTTAGGCAAGGAACCATATCCTGAGTGTGAATCAAGGCACGGATTCTACCGTGATCGCCCTAACGTTACCATGCGAGTTTCCGATGAACGGCTTTCCATCCACAATTCACCAGGCACAAAAAAGCCCGGTAAAACCGGGCTTTTTCCTTCAGCGCCTATCAGCCGCCGAAGTCATCGAGGAGGATATTATCCCGCTCTACACCAAGATCTTCCAGCATCTTGATAACCGCTGCGTTCATCATGGGCGGTCCGCACATGTAGAACTCACAGTCTTCAGGGGCAGAATGATCCTTCAGGTAGTTTTCATACAGTACGTTATGAATAAACCCGGTGAGACCTTCCCAATTATCTTCCGGCTGCGGATCAGACAGAGCCAGGTGCCAGTTGAAATTCTCGTTGTCAGCGGCCAGCTGATCATATTCTTCGTTATAGAAGGATTCACGCATGGAACGCGCGCCATACCAGAACGAAATCTTGCGATTGGAATCCAGGCGCCGGAGCTGATCAAAAATATGGGAACGCATCGGCGCCATGCCCGCACCACCACCAACAAAGACCATCTCGGCATCGGTATCCTTGGCAAAGAACTCACCAAATGGACCGTAAACAGTGATCTTATCGCCCGGCTTCAGGTTGAAGACATAGGAAGACATCTGCCCCGGCGGTACATCCATTCCTGGCGGCGGAGATGCAATCCGGATATTGAACTTCAGAATACCCTTCTCTTCGGGATAGTTCGCCATGGAGTACGCACGGATAACGGTGTCGTTAACCTTGGACTTATACTGCCAGAGGTTAAACTTGTCCCAGTCACCCTTGTACTCCTCAGGAATAGCAAAGTTCTTGTAGTCAACTTCATGAGGTGGCGCTTCAAGCTGCACGTAACCACCGGCGCGGAAATCCACATTCTCCCCTTCCGGCAGCTTCAGGGTCAGTTCCTTGATAAACGTCGCGACGTTATCATTGGCAACAACCTCACACTCCCACTTCTGGACGCCGAAGAACTCTTCAGGCACTTCGATCTGCATGTTCTGCTTGACCGGTACCTGGCAGGACAAACGCCAACCTTCATTCAACTCACGACGAGTAAAGTGAGGCTCTTCTGTCGGCAGTGCAGAACCACCGCCATCGCTTACCTGGCACTTGCACTGGGCACAGGTACCACCGCCACCACAGGCAGAAGAGAGGAAAATTCCCTGTCCAGACAAAGTTTGCAGCAGTTTACCACCAGCCTGCGCCGTGATGGTCTTGGTGGGATCGCCGTTGATTTCAATGGTCACGTCACCGGTGCTGACCAGCCTCGAACGGGCGGCGAGGATAATCGCCACCAGGCTCAGCACGATGAGCGTGAACATCACGACACCCAGTATAATGATCTGCGTATCACTCATGTTCTTTCACCCCCTTACAACTGGACACCGGAGAAGGACATGAAGCCAAGCGACATCAGTCCTACGGTAATGAATGTGATGCCCAGCCCCCGGAGCCCCGGAGGTACGTCACTGTATTTCAGCTTCTCACGGATACCCGCCAGTGCCACGATAGCCAGCGCCCAACCCGTACCTGCACCCAGGCCGTAGACAACACTGTCACCAAAACTGTAGTCACGCTCCACCATGAACAGGGAGGCGCCCAGGATGGCACAGTTCACCGTGATCAGGGGCAGGAAAACGCCCAATGCGTTATACAGTGCCGGCACATAGCGATCCAGGAACATCTCCAGAATCTGAACGATGGCAGCAATAACACCAATGTAAGTGATATAGCCGAGGAACGTCAGATCAACGCCCTCAACAATTGCGCCTTCTTTCAGCACATGGGTAAAGATCAGGTTATTGACTGGCACGGTGATGACCAGTACCACAATAACAGCAACCCCCAGACCCAGTGCAGTCTGGATTTTCTTGGACACGGCCAGGAAAGTACACATGCCCAGGAAGAACGCCAGCGCCATGTTCTCAACAAACACCGCCTTGACGAACAGGCTGAGATAATGTTCTACCATGATCAGTGCGCCTCCTTAGCCGTCGTGTGCGCCGCCATCTTGAATTCAGGTGCCTCGACCTGTTCGGTTTTCCAGGCGCGTAATGCCCAGATCAACAGACCGATCAGGAAGAAGGCGCTAGGTGCCAGCAGCATCAGGCCATTCGGCAGATACCAGCCGCCATTGTTAACCAGGGGCAGTACTTCAAAGCCGAACAGCTTGCCAGAGCCCAGAAGCTCACGGAAGAAACCAACAGCCAGCAGAACGGCACCATAACCCAGGCCATTACCAATACCATCCAGGAACGACATACCCGGAGGGTTCTTCATGGCATAGGCTTCAGCACGCCCCATAACGATACAGTTGGTAATGATCAGCCCCACAAACACCGACAACTGCTTGCTGATTTCATAAGCGTAGGCTTTCAATACCTGATCGACCACGATAACCAGCGACGCAATGATCGTCATCTGGGCAATGATCCGGATGCTGTTCGGAATCTGATTCCGGATTAATGAGACGAAAAGGTTAGAGAAGGCCGTTACAAAGATTACGGCAATCGCCATAACCAGGCTGACCTTCATACTGGTCGTTACCGCCAGCGCGGAGCAGATACCCAGTATCTGCAATGCGATGGGGTTGTTGTTGAATATGGGCGTCAGTATGACGTCTTTCTTTTCGCTCATCTTACGCCTCCCCCTTCTTCAGATTATCAAGGAACGGGCCAAAGCCATTCTTGCCAAGCCAGAACTTCACCAGGTTATCGACGCCACGGCTGGTCAAGGTCGCACCAGACAAGCCATCCACCTTATGCTTGGCATCAGATGCCGATGGATCAACAGCGCCTTTGACGACTGTAATGTCAATATTACCCTTGTCATCAAATACTTCTTTACCGACCCACAATCCCTTCCAGCGAGGATTATCAACCTCACCGCCCAGGCCTGGCGTTTCAGCATGCTGATAGAAGCCAAAGCCCGCTACGGTATTCAGGTCACTTTCCAGTGCCAGGAAGCCATGTAGGGTTGACCACAAGCCATAACCACGCACGGGGAGGATGACGGTATCCAGCTTGCCATCCTTCTCGATCACGTAGATCTTGGCCGTCTTCTCCAAGCGCTTGATTAACGCTTTATCCTGATCGGCAGGCAACACATTTGACATCGCAGGATCCTTGGAGGCCGCCTGCTGATTAAATGTGTCGACATTCAGCTTGGTATCAAACTTGCCGGTTTCAAGATCCACAAGCTTTGGTGTGATCTTGCTGAACTCTTCCTGGATTTCCTGGCGGTTCAGCGCCTTGGGATCTTCCACCAGCCCGGAGATGGCAAGAATATTCTGCTGGACATCCAGCACCTTGTTCTCGTCCTGCCGAGATTTCAATGCAACCGCTGCGCCGGACACCAGTACCGAACACACAAGAGAGAGTGTGATGGTGACCAGCAGCGTCTTTTTAATTGTGTCGTTATTAGCCATTGACGCGTGCCTCCCGACGTTTGATGTTGGCCTGCACCACGAAATGATCAATCAACGGTGCAAACAGGTTGGCAAACAGAACTGCCAGCATCATGCCTTCCGGAAAGGCCGGGTTGGCGACACGAATCAGGATGACCATCACACCAATCAGGGCGCCAAATAGCCAGCGACCGGTATGCGTCATTGCTGCGGACACCGGATCCGTCGTCATGAAGATCAAGCCAAAGGCAAAACCACCCAAGACAAAGTGCCAGTACCAGGGCATGGCAAACATCGGATTGGTGTCAGAACCGATCACATTGAAGAGTGTGCTCATGGCAATCATGCCCAGAATCGTGCCAGCAACAATCCGCCAGGACGCGATACCCATGGCAATCATCACCGCACCACCCAGCAGAATGGCCAGCGTCGAGGTCTCACCGATAGAACCCTGAATGCTGCCGTAGAAAGCATCAAACCAGGTAATGCCGTGGCTCATGATGTTTTCAACACCACCATCAGCACCCAGGCTCAGTGCAGTCGCACCACTGAAGCCATCAACTGCGGTCCATACCGCGTCACCGGACATTTGTGCTGGATACGCGAAGAACAGGAACGCACGTCCCGTCAGCGCCGGGTTCAGGAAGTTCTTACCGGTACCACCGAAGACTTCCTTACCAATGACAACACCGAAGCTGATACCCAGAGCAACCTGCCATAGTGGGATGGTCGGAGGCACAATCAGAGCAAACAGAATGGAAGTAACAAAGAAACCTTCGTTTATCTCATGTTTGCGCACAGTGGCAAACAGGACTTCCCAGAAACCGCCCACCATAAACGTGACCAGATACACCGGCAGGAAGTAGGCTGCCCCGTAGATCATGTTGTCCCAGATACTGGAGGGATCGTGCCCCGCAAACAGGCTGATCAGCAAGCCATGCCAGTCAGACGGTGCAGACAAACCACCCTGGATGGCCATGTTCGCCTGATAACCCAGGTTCCACATGCCATAGAACATGGCGGGAAACGCACAGGCCCAAACGGTGATCATGATACGCTTCAGGTCAATCCCGTCCCGAACATGTGACGTGGTATGGGTGACTGACGGCGGACTATAAAAGACGGTATCAACCGCTTCATACAGCGGATACCATTTTTCGTACTTGCCCCCTTTCTCAAACAGAGGCGCGACGGAATCAAGAACTTTTCGCAACCCCATGGTCACCCCTCTTTCTCGATGGTGGTCAGATTATCACGCAGGATCGGACCGTACTCATACTTGCCCGGGCAAACATAAGTGCACAGGGCCAGATCTTCTTCATCCAGTTCCAGCACACCCAGCTTCTGGGCCGTTTCAGTATCGCCGACAATAATGGAGCGAAGCAGCTGTGTTGGCAGCACATCCAGCGGCATCACCTTTTCATACGCACCGACGGGCACCATGGCGCGCTCGCTACCGTTCGTGGTTGTACTGAAAGGGAACAACTTTTTCATGAACCGGGATACGTAGATCGGCATGACAGAAAAACGATCGGAGCCCGGCATAATGTAATGAAGCAATGGACGCTCACGGCCTTCGCGCAACACGGTGATCTGGTTGCTATAGCGCCCCAGATAGGCATAAGGTCCGCTGGCCGTAAAACCACCAAAGACGGAGCCGGAAATCACACGGTTCTCGTCTGACAGCAACTCGCCCGCGGTCAGTTCTTCCGTACTTGCACCCAGACGTGTCCGAATAAGGCGCGGTTTTTCCACCTGGGGGCCGGACAGTGCAATTACACGCTCGACAAACAGGCGACCTGTCACAAACAGTTTGCCGACAGCAATCACATCCTGATAACCAATGTGCCAGACTGTCTTGTTAGCGCCGACGGACTCGAGGAAATGAATATGGGTTCCCACCAGACCTGCAGGGTGAGGACCGGAAAACTCTTCAACCTGTGCAGGCCCCTCTGGCATAACAGCACCAGGCGCCTTACAAAGATAAAGTTTGCCATCCGCCAACTTACTGAGCACCTTCAGCCCCTGCTCGAAGGCTTCGGCCTGCTCGGCAATGATCACTTCCGGATTGGCCGAAAGCGGATTGGTGTCCATTGCGGTCACAAACAGCGCTACCGGCGCAGTACCCGGTACCGGCACCTTGCTGTAAGGACGGGTGCGCAATGCGGTCCACAAGCCGGATTGCACCAGATTCGCCTGCACCTGTTCTCTGGTCAGACCGTCAAGGTCTGCAGGTGCGTATTGGGAGAACGACTCTTCTCCCTCACCGTCAACATCAATGACCAGTGATTGGAAGACGCGCTTTTCACCACGGTGAATCGCAGCGACGACACCACTCGCCGGAGATGTATAACGGACATCGGTATTTTTTTTATCAGTAAAAAGCAGTTGCCCCAGGTTTACCCGGTCTCCGACTGCGACCGCCATGGTGGGCTTCATACCCACATAGTCAGAGCCGAGCACCGCCACGGAGCGCACATGACGCCCCTCGGCAATGGTCTGCTCTGGCGATCCCGTTATCGGTAGATCCAGGCCCCGTTTTATGTTGATCATACGTTTCGCCTAACCGGTTGCATGCAAGGTGAAGGAAAACCTTTCTCCAGGTGACTGGCAGGACGGAAGCTTGATTATGATGTTATATCCGCCCCGTGCAGGCCTGTGCCCGTTCTAATTTCACTTTCAGGTATAGGGGGAGTCTACGACTTGAAGGAACAACGATCGTCTAGTTAGCGATCGATTATTCCGAATAGTGTTCCCCTGAAATCCCAAGGGCGAATTATAATGACCGTTATGCCAATATGCCATACAGATTTGCTCCTCATATAGCTGGTAATGCCATTAAGCCGACATTCCCTGTACAGCATTTTTTCTGAAACGCGCATTCCAGCATTGATCAATCAACGCCAGCAAGACACGCTATCACTAATCACGATTTATCACACTGAAGTAAAGCAGAAAAAATCAGAATGGAAGCCGACCTGCTGGCAGTGACCGTATTTTCACCACCAGCAGGCTGGATTAAGCAGAAATGACGCGATGGAATTAGCTGTGCGGGAACACTGGATACATGACACCCGCCATATGCTGAAGAATGCGATTCACCTGGCAGCTGTAACCAAACTCATTGTCATACCAGACATACAGCACACAGCGATCACCATCAACGATGGTTGCCTCAGCGTCGACAATTCCCGCATAACGAGAACCGACGAAATCACTGGAAACCACTTCAAGGGATTTCACATAATCAATCTGCTTTTGCAGATCTGAGTACAGGGAACACTCCCGCAAATAATCGTTGAGTTCATCAACCGTGGTGCTGCTTTCCAGGTTCAGATTCAGGATCGCCAGAGAGACATTCGGTGTCGGCACCCGAATCGAATTCCCTGTCAGCTTACCCTTAAGCTCGGGGATGGCCTTGGAAACCGCCTTCGCCGCTCCCGTCTCAGTAACCACCATATTCAGGGCAGCCGCACGACCGCGACGATCACCCTTGTGGTAGTTATCAATGAGATTCTGATCATTGGTGTAAGCATGCACGGTCTCAACGTGACCATTGGCAATACCAAACTTGTCCAGTAGCGCTTTCAGGATCGGCGTTATGGCGTTGGTCGTGCAAGATGCGGCCGACACAATACGGTCATCCGTACTGATCAGGTTATGGTTCACACCATAAACGATGTTCTTCATTTCACCTTTGCCGGGTGCCGTCAGAACCACACGGGACACACCGGGACATTTCAGATGCAGGCCCAGCCCCTCTTCATCACGCCATTTACCGGTATTGTCGACCACTATGGCGCTATTGATGCCGTACTGGGTGTAATCAATGGAATCCGGCGAATTGGAATAGATAACCTGAATACGTACGCCGTTTGCAATGATGCACTGATTCTCTTCATCAATGCTGAGAGTACCGCGGAAGGAACCGTGCACTGAATCACGACGCAGCAGACTGGTCCGCTTGGCCAGATCATTCTCCGCACCACCATTACGCACAACAATCGCCCTAAGGTTGAGACCCGCACCGCCACCCGCACGCTCAATCAGAATACGTGCCATCAGGCGACCAATCCGGCCAAAGCCATACAGCACCACATCCTGACCATTCTCAGATTCTGGCTGCTCTCCCCCCAGAACATCTTTCAGCTCATCACGCAGGAAATCATTCAATTCCGCAAACTGATCCTGCGACTTGAATTTCATGGCCAACTTGCCAATATCAATGCGGGACGGGCCCAGCTTCAATGTCGCCAACTGTTCCAGCACCGGCAGGGTTTCACGGACAGAGAGGCCATTCTGCTCAACCTGACGAACAAACCGGTGAGCCTTGATGATATCAATAACAGAACGGTTAATAATCGGGCGGCCAAAAAGAGAGGTTACAACGTTATGATCCCTGTACAGTTTGCCAACCAGTGGAATCATGGACTCGGCCATGGCTTCACGTTCTTTCCAGTCGGCGAAACTATCAAGCATTTTCTCTTGAGTCACTCTGTTACCTGCATTCTCTAGCGAGACAACCAGGAAGCGCCCGGGAAACCCCCTGTTCGCCCATGGCTGTTGTTTATCGGCCCCGACCCGGCCCATGATACAACGACCCCCTGGTACCGACTCGGGTTAGCGCGCCGCCATTATCGCGATTCAGCTTACACTTCGCAACACACCCATCGTGCGAAAGCGTCTTTTTCTGTTCTTTTTTGTTTGTTTTCGACGCAGGAGGACGGGATTTTCCCTTCCTGCTAGAATCGGCACTTTACCGAATCCAGCCGTTACAGGATGTTCATGACACAGTTCACATTCCCGCTTCCGGTCAAACCCGGCGACAAGCAGGTCTGGGGAGACGCACAGGGTGCGGCGTTATCGCTCGCGGTCGCCGATGCCGCCCAGCGTCATGCCGGTTTCAGCCTGATCATCACGCCAGACCAGGAGCAGGCCGAACGCCTGCGCAGGGAACTTGATTTTTTTATTGACCCAACTCAGCAGCTTGACCTGCTGACCTACCCTGACTGGGAAACCCTGCCCTACGACACCTTTTCCCCCCATCAGGACATTATTTCCCAGCGCCTCCACACCCTGCACAAGCTACCACGGGCATCCCGGGGCATCCTGATCGTTGCCGCCAGCACCCTGATGCACAAAACACCTCCCACCTCTTTCCTGGAGGGAAACAGCCTGGTACTGGCAACGGGCGACGCATTTGACCGCGAGAAGCAGCGACACATACTGGAAAGTGCAGGTTATCACTGTGTCGATACGGTGTATGAACACGGCGATTACGCCATGCGCGGTTCTATCATCGATATCTTTCCCATGGGCAGTAACACCCCCTTCCGGATTGACCTGTTCGATGATGAGATCGATACCTTAAGGACCTTTGATCCGGAAACCCAGCGCTCTATTGAGCAGGTCGAACGTATTCATCTGCTGCCTGCACGGGAATATCCGCAGACATCGGATGCCATCTCCCATTTCAAACAGGCGTTTCGCAGTCGCTTCGACGTCGATTACCGTGAGTGCCCCCTCTACCTGGATTTGAGTCGTGGCCTGGCATCACCGGGAGCCGAATACTATCTTTCCCTGTTTTTTAAGGAAACAGCCTCTCTGTTTGACTACCTGCCGGATAACACCCTGCTGATCACCACAGGTGACATCCAGCCGGCAGTCACCCATTTCCGGGATGACCTGAACAGTCGTTACGAGAACCGAAAAGTGGATCCTTCACGCCCGATCCTTCCACCAGCCGAGATATTTCTCGCTGATGAAGAGCTGTTCAGGCAGTGCAAGTCATTCCCGAGAATACAACTGGAAGATGAGCCAGTCACCAATAAGGCAGGCCATTACGACTTACCTGTTCGCGCAGTACCTGTTGTCGAAATTGACCACAAATCCAGTGAACCTCTCACTGCATTGCAAGGCCTGATGTGTGATGCGAGCCGCGTGCTTCTGTGTGCAGAATCTGCAGGTCGACGCGAAAACCTGACAGAACTCCTGAGCCGCCATGGCATCGCCCCTGCGGCAACGACCGGTTGGCATGATTTTCTGTCATCCGATGCCTCACTGGCCATTACCACAGCCCCCATTGATTCCGCCTTGTGGCTGGATAAAGACAACACCCTGCTATTAACGGAAACCCAGTTACTGGGTGGCCAGGTCATGCAACGTCGGCGCCGCAAACGTGCGACTGATGAAACCGATCTGGCCATTCGCAATCTTGGCGAACTCAGCCTTGGTGCGCCGGTTGTTCACCTGGACCACGGCATTGGGCGTTATCGGGGATTGCAAACCATTGATCTCAATAACCAGCCCCAGGAATTTTTGACGATTGAGTATACGGACGAAGCCAAGCTTTACGTCCCGGTATCGTCGCTACACCTGGTATCCCGCTACAGCGGCGCCGATGATCAACTAGCCCCTATCAGCCGTCTCGGTACAGAACAATGGAGTAAAGCGCGCCAGAAAGCCGCTGAAAAAGCCCGGGATGCAGCCGCCGAATTACTGGATATCTATGCCCGCCGGGAAGCGCAGTCCGGTTTTGCCTGTACTGACCCCGGCTCGGATTACCAGATTTTTGCTTCTGCCTTTCCTTTTGAGGAAACGCCGGACCAGGAAGTCTCCATTCAGGCAGTGGTTCGTGACATGATGGCAGACCGTCCGATGGATCGCCTGATCTGTGGGGATGTAGGTTTTGGCAAAACCGAAGTCGCCATGCGTGCCGCATTTATGGCCGTTCACAACAGTCGCCAGGTCGCTGTGCTCGTACCGACCACGCTACTGGCCCAACAGCACTTTGAAAGTTTCCGGGACCGGTTTGCCGACTGGCCGGTCAAAGTAGAAGTCATGTCCCGCTTCAAGACCGCCAAGCAAATCAGCGAATTGAAAAACGGTCTCGCGGAAGGTTCCATCGACATTATCATCGGCACCCACAAGCTGCTGCAGGAAGATACAACCTTCAGAGATTTTGGGTTACTGATCATTGATGAAGAACACCGCTTTGGTGTCAGACAGAAAGAAAAACTCAAGTCACTCCGGGCAGAGGTGGACATACTGACGCTTACCGCCACCCCCATCCCCCGAACCCTCAACATGGCTATGGCGAATATGCGTGATCTGAGCATCATTGCAACGCCTCCAGCGCGAAGACTCGCCGTCAAAACCTTTGTCAGGGAAGCAGACAGCATTCTGATAAAGGAAGCCATACTCAGGGAACTGCTGCGTGGCGGCCAGGTCTACTACCTGCACAATGAAGTCAAAACGATTGAAAAGGTTGCGAGTGATCTTCAGGAGATGCTGCCTGAAGCCCGGGTCGCCATTGGCCACGGCCAGATGCGTGAACGGGAGCTGGAGCAGGTCATGCAGGATTTCTACCACAAACGGCACAACGTACTCGTCTGTACAACGATCATTGAGACCGGGATTGATATCCCCAGCGCTAACACCATCATCATCGATCGTGCCGACAAGTTTGGCTTGGCGCAACTGCACCAGCTTCGTGGCCGGGTCGGACGCTCGCACCACCAGGCTTACGCTTATCTCATGACACCGAGTCGCAGAAGCATGACGGCAGATGCTGTCAAACGGCTCGAAGCCATTGAGCAGGCCGGCGACCTGGGCATGGGCTTTACACTGGCCACCCATGACATGGAAATCCGGGGTGCGGGTGAACTACTGGGAGACGAGCAGTCCGGCCAGATCCAGACCGTCGGCTTTACCCTCTACATGGAGATGCTGGAACGTGCCGTCGACGATATCCGTCATGGCCGCACACCTGACCCCGAGAAACCGCTGGCCACCCACACAGATATCAACCTTCGCCTACCTGCACTCATCCCGGATGACTACATACCCGACGTTCATACCCGTCTGGTACTCTATAAACGGATAGCCTCCGCCTCAAACAGTGCAACACTGAGAGAGCTGCAGGTGGAGATGATCGACCGCTTTGGATTGTTGCCAAATCCTGTCAAATACCTGTTCCGGGTAACTGAGATCAAGCTGCTGGCACAGAAGCTGGGGATTGGCCGAATCGATACCGGTGAAAAGGCCGGCACCATTGATTTTTCAACGACACCTAACGTTGATCCAATGAAGCTGGTCAGGATGGTTCAGCGTGAACCTCAACGCTATCGCCTGCAGGGCGCTTCAACCCTGAAATACACAACATCCATGGAAACGGTTGAGCAACGCCTGCAAATCACACAGAATCTGCTGGAAGAACTCTCTCTGTCTGCCTGACGGAGAGAGTCACTGGCAATCAACGTTAGACACTATCAAAAAGTGACATCGCCATAATGATGATACTGCGTACACTCTTGCTGACCAGCCTGCTGCTCGTTCTCGGTACAGGTGCCAGCGCCAACACTGACAAACAGACCTCTTCAAACGATGAAGAAGACTGGTACCAGGTTGATGTTCTGGTGATCAGTCGTCTGGACAAGGCCATGGATTCTGCGGAACGCTGGCCGTCTGTCGCCGAACACCGCTTCCCACTGGATGCAGTGAAGCTTTACACTGTCCAGCAACAGACGGTAAGCAAAAAATTCCTGCCTGCCCCAACACAGGTTACCCAGCAGCGCCATAGCCCGTCCCCTATCGATGAGGCAACCTATGCCGCCACTGCCAAACGTACCCCTCTAGATAGAATCCCTAACGTCACCAAACAGCCTCTCATACTGCTACCCGACAACCTGAGACAGCTGAACAGTGAAGCCGGTTCCATCCGGCGCAGCCGCGATTATCGCCTGCTCTATCAGGCAAGCTGGCGCATGCCGCTGCAGCCGGATAGTCAGCCGACTCACATTTATATCGAAGCCGGCCAGCAAGTAGGCAATGACAGTCAGCTGGAAGGGATCATTACGCTTTCCGCGCGCCGCTTTGTCCACGCCGCACCACAACTCTGGTTGAATCGCCTGAATCCAGTCCTGCCAATCGACAAATTGTTACTGACCAATCAGCTGCTGGCACCCCCTGTAAACAATCAACCGTTTCTGACATTGTCCCGCACTGGCGGTCTGGCGACACTTATAGACACTCATTACACCGGCAATTTACTGATGGCAGAAAGTCGCCGACTAAAATTTGATACCATCAATTACTTTGATAGCCCGTCACTGGCTGTTCTGCTCTCTATTACGCCCTATGAAATACCCAAGAAAGTCAAACAGAGTAGCGCTGACAAAACGCAAACGCTAAAGCGTGAGGGTGCTTGATAACTACAGAATTTGATATTGTGACGTGCAATTTACAGTGTTTAATTGAGGTTTTTACTCATATAGAAGCTGTTTTTGCCATCCGATGAAATATAACTGACATCGTCCATTAATTGCTCAACGATGTTAAGACCCCGACCGCTGCAACTCCAACTCTCAGGATCTGCAGCGGTTAAATGCTGCAGATCTGACATACCACTACTTTGAACAGCGGCCATTGCCTGCCCCCAGTCACTGACCACAATCTCCAGCTCATCAGTGCTGAGATTAATCACGACCTCTACAGCATTCCCCAAAGCACTGCTGTAAGCATGCTCAATCGCGTTATTGGTGATTTCAACGACACAGAGCTCGACACGGTTGACTTCTTCGGCGGTTAAACCCGTCATCGCACAAAGGCCACGTATTGCCATGGCGACCAGAACAGTGTCTTCCAGTCGACTATCAATGAGCAGCTGTATTGTCTGGGTTCGCGGTTCCATGCAAACCTGCCTTTTCTCTTGTTTTAATACTTACGCGTTCAACGCTTCATCAACAGTAGCATAAATTTTAAAAATACGATCCATGCATGTCAGATCAAAGAGGTCGCTGACCGCTTTCTGAGGCCCTGCCAGTTTTACACTGCCGTTAGATCCCACCTGCTTGAGCGCTGCTACAACCGCCCCGAGACCGCTACTATCCATAAAGCTGACGCCTGAGATATCGATAACAAAATCCATGTTGCCGGCATCTATTAAATCGACCATGAAATCCTTGAATCCTCCGGCAAGGCTCGCATCCAGGCGACTTTCCTCTACCGTGACAACGGTTGTATCGCCCTCCTGCCTGGTTTTATACCCCATACTCCAGCTCCTTTTTTAACCCGTCTCCGTCAGGGCTTCCATTCCACCACCAGATAGGTGACATCGTCCTCAAACTGATCGTTGCCCTGCCACCCTTCAATCTGAACCTGAACGGCCTCAATCATGTCCTTAATCGGCAATGTCTGTGATTCTTTCAGCAGGGTTTTCAACTTGTCTTTGCCGAACATTTCTCCCTGACGGTTCTCACATTCGATAATGCCATCAGAATAAAGAAATAACCGGTCACCGGGTGACAGCTGCATCTGCTGGGTGTCATAGGCCATGCCCGGTATCATTCCAACAGGTACTCCGCCTCCCTCGACGAAATGCGCATCACTGGTCGCAGGCCGCATCCACATGGACGGCGGATGCCCGGCATGACTGATGGTCAACTTCCCGGTTGGCGTATGGATGACACCGTAGACCATGGTAAAATACAGCATGCTTTCCACCGACGTCTGGAAACGGTCATTGAGGCGACTCACCACTTCATGAGGCTCCAGTATGCGGTAGTACGGCGCATCAACGGTTTCTTCCCTGAGCAGGGATGTCTTGCTGGTGGTATCCCCCATCAGGTTATTCAGGGTAAACGAGAACAGCGCCGATGGGATGCCATGCCCTGCCACATCCAGTTGATAAAACGCGACATGCTCATCGCTCAGGGCAAAGTAGCCGAACATATCACCGCCAATGATTTTGCTGGGCTTGAAAAACCAGTCAAAACTGACGGCATCAATGGTTGTCGGTTGCACCAGGAGTTCAGCCTGGGTATTGGCGGCGGATTCCAGGTCTTTCTTAATCGTCTCGAATGCTTTTGCCAGTTCTTCATTGCGCTCTTCAAGCTTACGCTCAAGCTCAATGATACGAAGTCCTGCCTTCATGCGCGCTTCCAGCTCACGAAAATTGACAGGCTTGTGCAGGAAATCATCGGCCCCGATACTCATGCCCTGCACGACCGCATCATGATCCTGGTTGCCGGTCAGCAATATAAAGTAAACATAATGCCCCATATCCTGATCACGGATCGTCTTGCACAGCTCGATCCCGTCCATTTCCGGCATCATCCAGTCACTGATCACAACACGAATCTGAGGATTCTTTTCAAGGCAGGCAAGCGCTTCACGGCCATCTTCTGCTTCGTGCGCAGTATGACCTAGCTTTCGTATGAAGGTGGACAACAGGAGGCGTTGATCCCTCGCATCTTCGGCAATCAGAATATCCATATACTTCGCCGACTCCGAATGTTGGCTATTACCCGTATCAAACCTGCCACCACCTCCTGTAGCAGCAGGCTCAAGAATGCATTAAAACACTGTCAGTATAGCATTCGAAAAACCGCCAAAATTACGTCATATAGCTACTTACATGGTCTGAAAAGACGCTCAACGGGGTGAAACCAGTGACGCTGCAATTAACTGCCTGACCCTCTGCATGCCGTCTGCCAGCACCTGCCGTATAGCATCCATGGTAATCTCACCAACAGCCTTACCGGCTGCACGGTTCACGACAAGACAGACAGAGGCATAAGGCAGACCCAGCTCCCGGGCCAGCGCAGCCTCAGGCATTCCAGTCATGCCGGTCAAATCACACCCATCGCACTCCATCCGCCGGATTTCAGCGGCCGTCTCCAGCCTTGGCCCGTTGACACAGCCATAAACCCCTTCCTGCATGACATCCAGCCCTGCATCATTCGCCCCCTGAATCAGTGACTGACGCAGCGCTTCATCATAGGGCAGGGTGAAATCGATATGGTTTGTCACCTCAAAGTCATCACTGAAAAAGGTGTGCTCACGATTCGAGGTGTAGTCAATGATCTGGTCAGGGATGCAGATGACCCCGCTGGCCATACTGTCAGTGATCCCTCCGACCGCATTGACAGCAATAATCCGATCAACACCGAGTGTCTTCAGTGCCTGGATATTGGCACGGTAGTTAATTTTATGCGGCGGCAGTGAGTGATCCGATGCATGACGGGCTAAAAAAACCACCTCGTGACCATGAAACTCCCCGACCAGTACCGGTGCCGATACTGCGCCCCAGCGGGTGTCGACGACCTCCTCCCGATGAATGGCTAAACCATCCAGCGCTGTCAGCCCGGTACCGCCGATAATCGCTGTTATGCTCATGATGCATCACCTTCTGCTGGCTCTGACGTAGTGTCCTGCACAGACTTAGGCAGAGGCTCAGGAATATCCAGCGTGGTGGTAGGAAAGGCAATATCTGCGCCATGCGAATGAATGATGGCCATGATTCTCAACAACACATTTTCCTTGATCTGTTCAAACATGACCCAGTCGGTCGTCTTGGTAAAACAGTAAATAAAGAAATCCAGCGAGGATGGGCCGAATCGGGTGAAATTGACCATCAGCGTTCTGTCTTTGGCGATTTCTGGATTATTGGCCAGATAGTCCCTGACATCATCCAGAATCTGGATAATACAGTGCGCATCTCGATAGCGAATCCCGATGACCTCATTGATTCTTCGGTTACGCATGCGCGATGGGTTTTCAACCGAGATACTGCTAAATGTCGCATTGGGCACATAAAGGGGACGCTGGTCGAATGTACGGATGCGCGTCTGACGCCAGCCGATGTATTCAACCACGCCTTCAATATTCTTATCTGGAGAGCGTACCCAATCCCCCACCTTGAATGGCCTATCCAGATAAATCATGAAACCACCAAAGAAGTTTGCGAGCATATCTTTCGCCGCAAACCCTACCGCCAGGCCACCCACCCCGCCAAAAGCCAGCAATCCGGAAATACTGAAGCCTCGGGTCTGCATAGCGACCAGAATGGCCGACATGATGACCACAGCTTTTAGCAGTTTGCTTAGCGCCTGCGCAGTCGTTTCATCAAGATGACGGGTGTTGGATGTACTCGATAAAATTTTACGTTCTACTTCGCGAATAAAGCGAATGCAGAACCAGCTCACAACGGCAATAACAATCAGATCCCTGATCGAATCAATGGCTTTGAATATCGCTGCCCCAGTCTCATTCTGGGCAATATCACCGGCAAAGGAGATACCCGCCACCCAGATAATGAGCAAAACCGGGGTTCTCAATGCAAGGATGAATGCATCGTCCCACAGGGTGGTCGTTCTGGCAAAACCAGCCTCCAGCCGTTTCAGCACAACCTGCATCAAGCCATGTATAGCAAGGGTTGCCAGTAAAATTAAACCAATGTGGAAAATCCAGCCATCACGATCCTGTATGAACCGGAACAGCACCTCATAATCAATCACCGCCATAATCCTTCATTGACCAGCGCCTCAAGTCGTTTTCGGCATGCCTGTCGGCGCTCAGAACGCATCAACGCATTTAAATCAACCGCTTGAGCAGCCCTCAAGCGAGACAAACGGGGACTGGCTTCTCTAGGTTCAAGCTCAAGCCAGTCTGACACCTCCTGGGCGCCATCCGGGTTATTACAGACCAGCACCATGTCACAACCTGCCTGCAGGGCTGCTTCGGCCCTTGCAGGAAAACCGCCGGATATACTGGCCGCAGCCATATTAAGGCAATCACTGAAGATGACACCCTCAAATCCTAGCTGATCCCGTAAGACGGTCTGAAGCCAGTAAGGTGAAAATCCTGCAGGTACATTATCAACGGCAGCAAAAGCCACATGGGCAGGCATCACAGCCTCAAGCCCCTGCTCAATCATTACCTTGAATACCCTGAGATCAGTCTCAATCTCTTCGAGCGTGCGTGTATCCCTGGGCAATGCCGTATGGGAATCTGCAGACACACCGCCATGCCCCGGAAAATGCTTGCCCGTGGCAGCCATTCCCACTTCACGCATTCCTTCAATAAACGCATTCGCCAGGGGGGTAACAGACTCAGGGAGCGCCCCAAACGATCGATCCCCTATGGCACGGGACAGGCCGCGATCAAGATCAAGAACCGGCGCCAGTGAAAGGTCAATATCAAAGGCACGGACTTCACTGGCCATTAACCAGCCACACTCCCTGGCGAGGTCAACCGCATCCAGCTGATCAGCTGACTGATACAGCTGACCAAGCACGCCCATTGGCGGCAATCGTGTGAACGGCTCCCCACGAAAACGCTGAACCCTTCCACCCTCCTGATCAACCGCTATCAGCATATCCGGCCTGACCGATCGAATGTCCGCAACCAGCTGCCTTAACTGATCAGCATCCTGATAATTCCGTGAAAAAAGAATCACGCCACCCACTGACGGTTTTGACAGCCGATCAATTTCAACACTGTCAGGATGAAGGCCTTTCAGGTCCAGCATCAGGACGCCCTGTGTCATGGGAACACTCCAGTATCAGTCTTCAAGAATGGTGACGCGCATACCCGGCGAAGTCTGCGGGAAAAGATCAAGAATATCGCGGTTATGCATGCGAATGCAGCCACGGGAACCAGGCTTACCCATTTCAGCGGTATCCGGCGAGCCGTGAATGTAGATATACCGGCGCATGGTATCAACACTGCCGTGCCGGTTAAACCCAGGTTCAAGACCACTGAGCCAGAGAATACGGGTCAAGATCCAATCCCTACGTTCGGCATGTTGGGCCCGTAATTCAGGACTGTAGACCTCTCCCGTGAACCGACGCCCTACCAGCACTGCGTTCTCGGGGAGACCTTCACCAATGCATGCCCGGATAATATGTTTTCCCAGCGGTGTTTGATAACTCCCATTCTGCTGGCCAATCCCATTGGCACCGGAAGAAATGGAATACACACACTTACCCTCTGGTGTGTGAAGGACAAGTTCCTGAGAGGCAATATGAATGGTGATATGCATAGGTAACCGATGAATACGAGTAATGGTCAACCATCATAGTATTACCGGTTACGACCTATGAATCTAGCTGGGCACGCATGGCTGCAGCGAGGAATGGTTCCATCCGGTGCAGGGTTTGCTCAATGGTAGCTTTTTCTCCATATTCATAGTCAGCAATCGACTTGAGGGCTTCAAACCCCGACATAGAGAAAATCACTGTTCCCATCATGAAATGAATACGCCAGAACAGTTCATTACGTGGCAGAGCTGGCGAGGCCGCAACAACCAGCTTCAGATAGCCGGAAAGCACATCGCCATAAATATCCTGCAAATAACGTCGCAGATGCCCTTGTGTTTCAGTGAACGCCAATGCCAGTAGTCGCATAAATACCGCCAGATCCTTCTCGCCGCGAGGTTTGGTTGCAAGAATCTGATTAACCAGTAAACGAAGCAACTCTTCCAGTGAAGGTTCTCTATCCTTGGGTATTTTGGCGACTTCTTCCGCCAAGCGGGCACAGAAGGGATCCAGAAAGCGGGTAAACACCGCCTGTATCAAGGCCTTCTTGGAGCCAAAGTGGTAATTGACAGCCGCAAGGTTCACACCAGCCTTACTGGTAATTGTCCGTAGCGATGTCTCCGCGAACCCCTTCTCTGCGAACAGGTATTCCGCAGCATCCAGTATTCGGTCTACAGTATCTGACTGTGCCATAACATCTTATTTTTTATGCCTGAAACAAACGATCGTTTGAAACGATCGTATGTCCAGAGCCTTTTGTCAAGGAATTCAGATGATTACAAGAAAATTACACGACTATTAAACAGATCATCACCACCCGGACTATTTTTTTCTGCGAAAACCCCTGATTACTACAACCTACCGACAACATTAGTTATTGCAGCCACAAAACAACTGTATATAATCACAGTTACTGTATATAACGACAGAACAGGTAGCGCCATGATCAAGCTCACTCCCCGTCAGGCAGAAATTCTGGCTCTCATAAAATCCCATATTGAGGTCACCGGCTTTCCCCCGACGCGGGCTGAAATTGCCAAAGAGCTGGGATTCCGTTCACCGAACGCGGCCGAAGAGCACTTACGCGCACTGGCCCGTAAAGGCGCCATTGAAATCATTTCCGGCGCTTCCCGGGGTATCCGCATCCCTGATGACAATAAACATGAAGCAGAAGGCTTACCCATTATTGGCCAGGTTGCTGCTGGCATGCCGATCCTTGCGCAGGAACACATTGAAGACCACTGCAAGGTCAATCCGGAGTTTTTCCACCCAAAGGCCGACTACCTCCTGCGGGTTAAGGGTATGAGCATGAAAGACATCGGCATCATGGATGGTGACCTGCTGGCAGTCCATCGCACATCCGATATTCATAATGGTCAGATCGTCGTAGCCCGTATCGACGATGAGGTCACTGTGAAACGGTTTGAGAAAAAAGGCGCTAAAGTCTTGCTGCACCCGGAAAACGAGGAATTCAACACCATAGAAGTCGATTTAAAAACCGACCATCTCACCATAGAAGGACTGAGTGTCGGAGTGATTCGTCACTAAGGCATACGGATGATCAGTAAAACAGTTAAGGCAAGATAAACCACGGCTTTTGGAGAGACTGATGATGTATTCGATGATTCAACCACAAACGCTTCATCCGCACGAAATCGGACTCCCTCAGCCATCTGGCATGAGCCAGGGCGCCTATCAGCAGGATCGTCCGTATGGTCACGTCAATGAAGTGATTGCCCCCGCCTTCAGTAGCCTCAGCATCTGTCTGATCACGCCTATCCTGTCACAACTGACTCGCAATCACGATGACCGCTGGCTTACCTTGATTGCATCATCGGCCTTTACCAGTGAGATCAGCCATTGGCTGAAAAACGCCGATCTGAATACCAACAAGCTGCTCTTGCTGACAGCTGACACACCTGAGCAGGCATTAAACCTCGCCTGCCGCGCCTTGAGTAGCGGCAATAGCCATACGGTTGTCGCCTGGATAAACGATCTCTCTGAACAAGGTCTTGAGAAACTGGAACGGGCCGCCATACTGGGGAAATCGGATGCTCTGGCGATTCGAGGTCGTAAAGCAACCAGCCAGCAACCAGCATTACCTGATTTTTTCAGTGCAGCCTGCGGCCGATGAACAGAGAGGCCTCTGCTTCATCAACGCCGGTTGCAGCCTGCATCCCGGCATTGAGCATCACCTTGGCAACATCAAGGTATCGATTATCCAGGTAATCCAGTGCATCTGTTGAAAATTTCAGGGTTAACAGCGTGTTGTGATCATGACGGGTTCTTAAAACAATCTCACCCTCGGAAATCTCAACAATTTCTAACACATAATCATCTGACATCTACACTGCTTTCCTGATTGAACGGCTAAGGAATGATCGGCTTGACGCTTAATCGACCAAGCATACTGCCGTAGACCATCACCATTCAACCATTTGAGACCGAACCCAGGCAATCATTGCTTTCAATGACTCATAAATCATTCGGTAGCTTTCAGGGACATCAGAAAATTTAACCGTATGGCTGCTGAGATCCTTAAGAGGGATGGATTCAACCGATGCAGCTTCAACCACACCTGTAGCTGAAGGCAACCAGCAGCCATCCCATTTCATCAACAATGCCGACAGCCAGCTTTCCTGGGTTTCTTCAAGTTGAAGCAGCGCGGATAATTCCGCCACTGTTTTACCGTACTTCTCAGCCACTATGGCTGCCTGATCGGCGGTATCGGCACTGGCATCAATATCCGCTGCATCCAGCATTTCCGCCAACAGGGATCGATAACCTCCAACGGCATGAAACAGAAAGCTTTCCCGGCACGCCTCACCTTCAACAGGTAAGGCATTACGGGTCAGCAGGGATTCCCAGTGATCAAGATTGAGACGGGCCATATACAATTTCTGATTGGTTCTGGCCCGCACGGACTGCCTCATGCCTGTTTTTTCTTCTTGGTCTGTTTTTCCTGCCAGCGACCATCCTCATAAACCGCCTGCCAGCCCGTTGATTTGCCATCCACCTCGGTCATGACATACTGCTGACCTGTCTTACGACTAAACCGGATAACACTGGGATTACCGTCAGGATCAGCAGCAGGTGCATCCAGAAGAAAATGGTACTTGCTGTCGATTTCCTTGCGGTGAGGAATCAACTCACTCACAAGCGGTGCACGGGTCTCTCTATTCTTCGGAAACTGACTAGCGGCCAGAAAGAGACCAGACGCGCCATCACGAAGAATATAGGTATCGTCAACCTTGATACAGCGAAGCTCCGGCATCGGCACAGGATCCATTTTGGGCGGCGCAGGCTGACCATTTTTCAGCAGCTTACGGGTATTACTGCACTCACTGTTGGTACAGCCAAAATACTTACCAAACCGGCCGCTTTTCAGCTGCATTTCAGAACCACACTTGTCACATTCCAGCGTGGGACCTTCATAGCCCTTGATCTTGAACTGCCCCTGCTCGATTTCATAGCCGTCACAGTCCGGGTTATTACCGCAGATATGCAACTTGCGCTGTTCATCAATCAGATAGCTATCCATCGCGGTGCCACATTTGCCACAACGATGCTTGGCCCGTAGCGCGTTAACTTCGGCGTTCTCATCGTCAGCATTGATGGCTTCTTCACCAGGCACCAGGTTGATGGTGGTCTTGCAACGCTCCTTGGGCGGCAGGGTATAACCCGAGCACCCCAGAAACACACCGGTACTCGCCGTACGTATCTGCATATGACGACCACAGGCCGGACACTCAATGGCTGTCAGAACCGGCTCATTAGCCCGCATGCCATCTTCGGTGCGCTCTGCCTGTTCCAGCTTCTGTTTGAATTCCGAATAAAAAATATCGAGCAGCTGTTTCCATTCCGTCCGAGATTCCGCCACTTCATCCAGACTCTCTTCCATCTTGGCAGTAAAGCTGTAATCCAGAAGATCGTGAAAATTTTCTACCAGACGATCTGTGACGATATCGCCAATTTTCTCCGCATAGAAGCGACGATTTTTCAGGGAAACGTAACCACGATCCTGAATCGTTGAAATAATGGAGGCATAGGTGGATGGTCGGCCAATACCCCGCTTTTCCAGCTCCCTGACCAGTGCCGCTTCGGAGAAGCGCGCAGGAGGACGGGTAAACAGCTGACGAGGATCCAGCTTATTAAGATTCAAGGCCTGCTGAGGCTGGATATCCGGCAAAATAACATCTTCGCCTTTTTTGGACATCGGCGGCAGAACACGGGTAAAACCATCAAACTTCAGTGTACGGCCCTTGGTTTTCAGCTCAAACTGACCCGCTTCTACGGTAATACTGGTACTCAGATACCGTGCAGGCACCATCTGACAGGCAACAAACTGCCGCCAGATCAAGTCATACAAGCGCTCCGCATCTTTCTCCAGCCCAGACAAGGTGCCCGGTGAAGCATTGACATCAGAAGGGCGTATCGCTTCGTGCGCTTCCTGGGCACCATCCTTACTGGAATAGATGTTGGGCTGATCTGGCAGGTAATCCTGGCCAAAGCGACCATTAATATAATCACGCGCAGTACTCACCGCTTCACTACTCAAATTCGTAGAATCGGTTCGCATATAGGTAATATGCCCCGCCTCATAGAGGCGCTGAGCCAGCGTCATGGTTTTCTTGACACTGAATCCCAGCCGCGTACTAGCCGCCTGCTGGAGGGTAGAGGTAATAAATGGCGCTGGCGCCTTGGTGGTCGTCGGCTTGTCGTCCCGTGAACGTACGGAGTAGCCCGCTGACTTCAGAAATGCGAGTGCGGCATCCGTTTGCGCTTTGCTGACCGGACGGAAATTTTCACCTTTTTCTTTGGTCACCTGGAATCGTGCACCCTCACCACTATCAGTGGCAAGATCCGCGTACACTTCCCAGAACTCTTCAGGTACAAATTTTCTGATTTCACGTTCGCGCTCAACAATCAGGCGAACGGCAACGGACTGAACGCGCCCGGCAGAAAGGCCACGGGCTATTTTGGCCCACAGCAATGGCGACACCATGTAGCCAACGACACGATCAAGAAACCGCCGTGCCTGTTGCGCATTGACACGATCAATATTCAGACGGCCCGGCGTCTGAAAGGCTTCGTTAATCGCACTCTTGGTGATTTCATTGAATGTGACACGACGATAGTCAGCCACGTCGGGACCAATGGTTTCCTGCAGGTGCCAGGCAATGGCCTCTCCCTCGCGATCCAAATCCGTTGCGAGATAAACGGTATCAGCAGCCTGGGCAAGGCGACGCAGCTCATCAACCACTTTTTCCTTGCCGGGCAGCACTTCGTAATGCGCATCCCAGCCGTTATCAGGATCAATCCCCATCCGACCGATCAGCTGCTCACGCGCCTTCTTCTTCTTGTGTTTCTCTTTCTGCTCAGGCGTCATTTTGCGGGTTTCAGCCGCCGCCTTCGCCCGCGCTTTCGGATCAACAGGCGTGCGAGAACCACTGCCACTGACCGGAAGATCCCTGATATGGCCGACACTGGATTTGACGATAAAGTCTTTTCCCAGGTACTTGTTAATGGTTTTCGCCTTGGCGGGCGACTCCACAATGACCAGTGATTTACCCATACTGTTTTTCACATCCTGTTGCGGGTTCCTGCCTCACGGTTTAGATCGGGACAGGGGAGCTAAGCAGATCGCGTCAATATATAAGGTTTAACATACGCCGGGTCAAGAAAGCGAGCCAGGTTACTGATTCAAATAGTATTTTCTCTGTTCTAGCTACAGAGTGACTCCTGAAGCTACCCCACAAAACCTTCTAAGGGATACCTTCTTCACCGCCCGAATGCAAACACTGTTAAAATCGAATCTAGTGAATCAAACCGAGATGCGCCAATAACAGCACGGATTGAAACACTGACATATCACTTATCCCCTGTCATTTGCTGTCATCGTCAGACAGCTCTGAATAGATAGCGATATAGAAAAAAGTGAGACAATGCAATGCATCATCCCTACTGACAGCGATCCTTTTTCGGCGGAAAACTCTACTCTATTTGTCAGGGTAAAAACAACAGACCCCGGCAAAAGGTTACCGGGGTCCGCTTCATTTCACACAGTCAATCAGCGCCTTACACGCGCTCAATCACCGTGGCAATCCCCTGTCCCAGACCGATACACATGGTCGCCAGACCCAACGTACCGCCCTTCCACTCCAACACATTCAATAACGTGCCAGTGATTCGCGCACCTGAACAACCCAGCGGGTGGCCCAGTGCAATCGCACCGCCATTGAGGTTCACACGATCATCGATTTTATCAAGCAACTTGAGGTCTTTGGCAACCGGCAAGGCCTGTGCTGCAAACGCTTCATTCAGCTCGAAGTAATCGATATCCTCAATGGACAAGCCGGCACGCTTGAGCGCCTTCTTGGTTGCCGGCACAGGACCATAACCCATGATCGCAGCTTCACAACCTGCCACCGCCATCGAACGAATTCTGGCGCGGATATTCAGTCCTGCCGCCTGCGCCCGCTCAGCAGACATCACCAGCAGCGCTGAAGCACCATCAGACAACGCTGAAGAGGAACCCGCAGTCACGGTCCCGCCTTTCGGGTCAAACACAGGCTTGAGGCTGCTCATGGCTTCCAGCGTTGCGTCCTGACGAATGACTTCATCAATGTCACACCGGACCTTGAAGCCATTGGCATCATGGCCTTCAATGGACACAATTTCATTTTTCCAGCGACCTTCCACCGTAGCTTCCCACGCTTTCTTGTGGGAGCGCAGTGCGAATTCATCCTGCTGCTGACGGTTAATGCCATGCATGCGTCCCAGCATTTCAGCCGTCAGGCCCATCATGTTCGATGCCTTGGCGTAGTGCTTGGAACCTTCAGGGTTCAGGTCAATACCATGGTCCATTTTTACATGGCCCATATGCTCAACACCGCCGACTACAAACACATCACCGTTACCGGTGGCGATACCCATGGCTGCCGTGTGCAGCGCCTGCATGGAAGAACCACACAGGCGGTTAACGGTCTGCGCGGCGACTTCACGGGGCAGATCCGCCAGCATGGCAATGTTACGGGCAATGTTCATGCCCTGCTCTTTGGTCTGGTTCACACAGCCCCAGATCACATCTTCCGTTTCGCGGGTGTTCCAGTTCGGATTACGGGCCTTGAGGGCTTCAATCAGCTCGGCAGACAGCTTTTCTGCCCGCACATTACGAAACTGGCCATTTCTGGACTTACCCATCGGCGTGCGGACCGCATCGACGATCACCGCATCTCTCGGATTCAGACTCATGTCGTTTGCTCCTGAATTCTTATCAGGCCCGGTACAGACCGAGCCAGGCGTTATCTGTTACGGAATATCCTGGCCAACCTTAAAAGAAGGTTTTTCCTTCAGCGGCCATTTTCCGGAGCCCTTCTGTTGCCTGGTACAGCGGTCCGAGGTCCGCATACTTATCTGCCAGGGCAACAAACTCAGCAACACCCATTTCATCGATATAACGCAGCGCGCCACCACGGAATGGCGGGAAGCCAATACCAAAAATGAGGCCCATATCAGCATCCGCCGCAGTCTGGACAATGCCGTCTTCGAGACAGCGAACCACTTCCAGGCACATCGGGATCATCATGCGTGCAATGATTTCATCGGTTTCAAAGTCACGACGTTCAGCACACACGGGCGCAATCAGCTCATAGGTGCCTTCATCAACCACTTTCTTCGGCTTGCCGCGCTTGTCGGTTTCGTACTTGTAGAAACCGATATTATTCTTCTGCCCGAGACGATTGTTTTCGAACATTACGTCAACGGCGCTCTTGAAGTCACGCTTCATGCGATCAGGGAAGCCATCTGCCATGACCCCTTCAGCATGAACACCGGTATCAATACCGACGACATCCATCAGGTAGGCAGGGCCCATCGGCCAGCCAAAGCGCTCCATGACCTTGTCGACCTGCTGGAAGTCAGCACCATCACGCAGCAATCCGGCAAAACCACCAAAATACGGGAACAGAACACGGTTCACCAGGAAGCCCGGGCAGTCATTCACGACAACCGGCGTCTTACCCATGGCCTTGGCATAGCTGACCACCGTCGCAATGGTTTCTTCGCTGGTTTTCTCACCACGAATAACTTCCACCAGCGGCATCATGTGCACGGGATTGAAGAAGTGCATGCCACAGAAGTTTTCAGG
Source organism: Kistimonas asteriae (assembly GCF_018263925.1). Taxonomy (GTDB): domain Bacteria; phylum Pseudomonadota; class Gammaproteobacteria; order Pseudomonadales; family Endozoicomonadaceae; genus Kistimonas; species Kistimonas asteriae. The sequence continues at coordinate 118,215 of NZ_JAEVHF010000010.1, read as the reverse complement.
ACGCTCCAGCGCTTCTGACAGCGTATTTATGGAGATTGTTGAAGTGTTTGACGTCAGGATCGCATCGTCACGAATCTGCTTCTCAGCTTCCGCCAGCACTGCATGCTTGACCTTGACGTTTTCAACAACCGCTTCAACAATGACATCAATTTCTTTGAAGTCACCATAAGACAGTGTGGGTACAATGCGATTCAGGATATCCCCCATCTTCGCCGCATCCATCTTCTTACGTTCAACGCGCTTGGTCAGCAGCTTCTTCGCTTCATTCAGGCCCAGATCAATACCGGCCTGATTGATATCTTTCATGACAATCGGCGTGCCCTTCAAGGCTGACTGGTAGGCAATACCACCACCCATGATACCGGCACCCAGTACCGCTGCCTGCTTGACCGGCTTCGCTTGCTTCTCGTAAGCCTTCGCGGTCTTCTTCAGCGCCTGATCATTCAGGAACAGGCCAATCAAGTTGCCAGCCACAGGCGTCTTGGCCATTTTCACGAAGCCTTTTGCTTCAATTTCAATGGCTTGGTCGCGCTTCTTGCCAGCATGCTTCTGCATGACCTTGATAGCTTCAACCGGCGCCGGATAGTTCGGGCCTGCCTTACCGGCAACAAAACCGATGGCTGAGTTAAACGCCATCATCTGCTCCATGGGGGGCAGCTTGACCGCATCCAGTTTTTCCTGACGCTTGGCCTGGTAGTCCAGCTCACCAGCACCCGCACGCTTGACCAGATCAATGGCCGCTTCCAACAGCTGCTCGGGCTCAACGACCGCATCCACAGCGCCGACTTTCAACGCCGCATCCGCTCGGTTCTCATTACCCATGCAGATCCACTCAATGGCATTGTCTGCACCTACAACGCGGGACAGACGAACAGTTCCACCGAAGCCCGGGAACAGACCCAGCTTGACTTCCGGCAAACCCACTTTGGCCTTGGTGGACATCACCCGGTAATCAGATGACAGACACATTTCAAATCCACCGCCCAGGGCCATGCCGTTGATGGCAGTCACAGTGGGCACCGGCAGATCTTCAAAATTACTGAACACCGCATTGGCCTTCAGAACCCAGCCCATCAACTCTTCTTCGGGCAGGGCAAAGGTCTCAGTAAATTCAGTGATATCGGCGCCGACGATAAAGACGTCCTTGGAGCTGGAGACAACCACACCCTTGACGTCACTGTTGGCCCTGACGGCATCAGTGGCTTCATGCAGTTCTTTCAGGGTGGTCTGGTTGAATTTGTTGACGGACTCCCCTTGCAGGTCAAAATTCAGCTGAGCAATGCCATCATCCAGCAATGTAACGGTGATGGCCTGGCCTTCGTAAATCATGAACGTTTCTCCACGTTTGTGCGACACTCTAGGCCTGTACAATAACCCGCTACAGACGAGGTCCGCACCGGGCATTGAAGGTTTTTTTCACTGCCATTCCCTGGCCACCTGTTCGTGTTCTGACAAAGGGCCGCATGCAATTCATACGACCGTTTGAATCCGGTGTGAAACCTTCACGGAAAAGCTAGGTAATGTCAAGGGCGTTTTAAGTATTTACCGACATCAACAACCTTAAGAACCGAACAGAATACCCTGCAAAATAGCAGTTCTATTAACCGGCTACAGCCTCATTGCTTTTAACAACCAATGATTCAGAGACAGGTATCTCGGAGTGAGGTCAAAACAGCATGAAGCTGATCAATGGCGTTTTTATCGCCCCGTTCATCCCACAAAGCCACCACACTCATCTGCCGGATGGTGATCTGAACAACACCTGCTGGGAGTTCTTCAAGTAATCCGGTAATAACCGGCTGATTCAGGGTATCAGGCAATACCCAGGCATGATTTTTCATCCGCTTGAGAACGATGGGAACATGAATATTCAACGAGCGCTCGGTTGGCAGGACATACTCCATCCAGTGAGCCTCCGTATCGCAGGAATCAGGCAGTTTCTCCAGCTCCTTGAACGCACTGACTTTCATTTTTTTGGCCATAGCCGCCTGCCGGAATACCATCTGCTGACGCTCCCGCTTTGATGGCATCAACCACATTAAATTCCCTGCAATTACCGCCAATATCAGTAAAACTATGAGCCAGGTCATACACTTCTCAGCAATTTGTTTTAGTATGTTGATGTAAGTCTGCCTGCATGTCTCGGTTTCGGGCAAGGCCTGCCGGCAAAATCGGGCGGATAGACATCAGGAACAGCCTCTTTACGAACCGGAAAAGGAACATACAATGAGCCTGTACAAGCACGTTCTGGTAGCTGTCGACCTGACCGAGGAAGCTGATGAAGTGCTGAACAAGGCCAAGGCCATCGCCGAAGCCAATGACGCCCGGCTGACCCTGGTCCATGTCGTGGAACCCCTCAGTGTCGCCTACGGCAGCGATATCCCCCTCGACCTAACAACCCTGCAGGATGAGATCACCCAGCAGGCCCGCGAACGCATCAACAAGCTGGCCGACAAGATCAATATTGAAAAAGGGGATCAGCATGTGGTGTACGGCCGCCCTGAGCGCGAAGTGCACCGCATTGCCGAAGAGTGCGGTATTGACCTGATCGTGGTGGGCAGCCATGGTCGGCACGGTCTGGCACTGATACTGGGATCCACCTCCACCAGCATTCTTCACGGTGCCACCTGCGACGTTCTCGCGGTCCGCGTCGGAAAATAACCTCCGTTATCCCGTTAAAACAGGGTAGTCACCCACTGACTACCCCGTTCTCTTGACTACACTTCCCCCTGCCCGTTTCACTTCACAACGAAGGTTTACCCCCTATGAAGAAACCTGTACGTGTCGCCGTTACCGGCGCTGCGGGAAGTATCAGCCGAGCCCTGCTTTTCAGGATCGCCGCCGGAGACATGTTTGGTCACGACCAGCCGGTTTATCTGCAATTGATCGAAGTCCCCCAGGCCATTGATGCACTTCGAGGCATCGCCATGGAACTGGAAGACTGCGCTTATCCACTCATGCACTCCATCAGCCTGCATGACAACCCTGACAGCGGCTTTTCCGGGGCCCATTATGCCATACTGATCGGCGCCAGGCCCCGCGCACAAGGCATGGAGCGTAGCGACCTGCTAACGGCGAACGCCGAGATATTTTCCGTACAGGGTAAAGCGATCAATCGTTACGCCAACCCGGATGTCAGGGTGATCGTGGTGGGCAACCCGGCCAATACCAATGCGTTAATCGCCTGCAGCAATGCGCCTGACCTGAACCCAACGCAATTCAGCGCCCTCACCCGACTGGATCACAACCGTGCCATTGGCATTCTCGCCAGCAAAAAATCCTGTAACCCGCAGGATATTCGTAAAGTCATCGTCTGGGGCAACCATTCGCCGACCATGTATCCCGACCTCCACCACGCCATGATTCATGGAAACCCTGTGATGCCACAGATTGACACCGAGTGGTATCGCAACAGCTATATCCCACGCATACAGAAGCGTGGCGCCGAAATCATCCAGGTTTGCGGACACTCCAGTACATCGTCAGCGGCACAGGCGATCATTGATCATATGCATGACTGGGTACACGGCACACGACAAAACGACTATGTCAGCATGAGTGTGATGAGTGATGGCAGCTATGATGTCGAGAAAGGCCTATTCTTCTCCTACCCTGTGCGATGCAATTATGGCCGATACCAGATTATCAATGGCCTGACACTGAATGACCTCTCAAGAGATTATTTCAAAATCACAGAACAGGAGTTGCTTGAAGAAAGGGATACCATCCGACACCTGATCCCGACTGATTTCCTGCAAAGACTGGAATCACACTGCGCCCAGGCAGCCAACGAAAACGTGCCCGAACACTATCTTGGCCCAAGAAAAATTAATGATCGGATTTAAATCGAAAGCTTGGCCCGATTGATACGGGCCAATTTATCGTGTGTTTTTAATCCTTATCAACCTTCCTGCGTATTTTGAATCGAGGAAAGTTTAAGCCTCTCCATTAACTGACCCGCTGCATTCAATAAGCGGAACTTTGATAACATGATATCAAATTCATGCCTGACAAACGTTTTTCTGGCTTGATACAATTCCGTCGCGGTATTCAACACATCCACCAGGGTGCGCTGCCCCAGGTCAAACTGCTTGGTATAAGCGTTCAGCGTCTTAATGCTGTTATTAACATGTTCCTGTAAATAGGGTTTTTGCTGAGTCAATGACTCATACAAATACCAGGCCTGCTTGAGTTCAAGCACTAGCCGTCGATGGGTTTTCTGTCTTTCCGCACGAATCAGCTGTGCCTGCGATGCGGCCTGCCCAACCAGTGCCTGGTCAGCACCGCCACGGTACAAATTGTATGACATGCTCAATTTGGCCACAGAGTTCTCATCATGCCCGGTCACACCGTCCGCATCACGGGTCCGCTGATGGGTAAATTCAACATTCACACTGGGATAATAAACACTCAGACTCGCCTGGTAAGCGGCATCCGCACTGTTAACCTGTTCCTGCGAAGCTCGCATCAAAGGGTGTACGTCCAGCTGGTTCATAACCTGATCCAGCGTCTTGAATCCAAGCTTGAACACCTTCGGCACCAACAGATTATCCGCTTTACGGTTAACCACTGAAATATAACTGCTAAGCGCCCTGTCCAGTTCACTTTTTGCACCTACGACAAACGCCCTGGACTGAGAGGTTCGACCACTAATCTGGGCCAGATCCGATTCACTTGCCAACCCCTGATTGAACAAACTCGTGATCTGTTTTTTGGTTTTCTCATGCAGATTTCGGTTATTTTCAGCCAGTTCAAGCTGTTTCTTCTTCTCCAGGACACCGATATAAACTTCAGCCACCTTCAGTGCAATAGAGCCCTGCGTATTCAACGATTCATATTCTCTGGCTTTAGCCCCATGGTCATACTGCTCCATACGACGGACGGTTTCGAATCCTTTGAATACATTTTGCCGGACAATGAGCGAAGACTCATTCCGCTCTATATTGTCTTTATCATTACCATTACTGCGGGTACTGGGACTGTCTTTTCGCTGAACCCCAATGGCGGCACTGACATCCATGGTCGGATACAGGCCGGCTTCACTCTGATCAGCTTTGAGACTTTCTGTATTCACACGACTTTTAGCGGCAAGAATATCCGGGTGTTCTTTCAGGGTAATAAGAATCACTTCCTCCAATGTTGTCGCACTGGAAGATGTAATCCAGGCTGATATCAGCCAGATTGACATATTTCGTATTATTAAGCGTCTGTTAATCATACGGATTCCCTGAAGTGCAGAACGCTTACCTCTATTGACTCAAACACCACACACGTCACTAACGAAAATAAATGAACACCTAAAACAATATCGGTTAATTAGCGTTTCCTTTTATCGCTCTGTCAGCGCCACTTTTCTGGCCCTTAGAATTGGTTTCATTAAATATTCCAGAACCGTTTTTTTACCCGTCATAATATCGACCTCAGCCTGCATACCAGGAATGATGGGCAACTGTTTTTCGTTAGTACCAAAATATGACCTTTCAGTTTTGACTTGAGCCAGGTAGTAATAGCTACCGTCCTCTTCTTCCAGCGCATCCGGACTGACATGGACAACCTCTCCCGTCAACCCACCATAAACGGTGAAATCATAAGCAGTAAATCTGACCATGGCTTTCAGGTCCTGACGCAGAAATGCAATATCTTTCGCGGGCACCTTGACTTCAACCAGCAACGAATCATCAACCGGAATGATATCAACCAGCTCCATTCCGGGGTCAACCACGCCGCTAATCGTATTGATATGAATCTTCTTCACTACACCATCAACAGGAGAGCGGACAATGGTTCTTGCCACCCTGTCTTTCAGCGAATTTCGGTTAACCGTTAATTGCGCCAACTTCAACTCTGCAGTTTTTATCTCATCAATGGCCTTTTCGCGAAATTGCAGGCTTAGCTCCTTCCGTTTACCCTGGGCCTGATTCCACGCAGCTTCAAGTTTTGGAATGGAGTGCCGAGCATCCGCTAACTGACTTTCAATCTCACTAACCTTCTGCTCCAGCCGCAACAACTGAACCTTGGAAACAACCCCCTCATCAGCCATCGGCTTCGTGAGGTCATACTCCTTTTTCATCAACGAGTAGCTTTTTTCAAGGTGCGAATGCTTCGCCTTAATCGACTTGAGCTCCTGGTAAATTTTGGCGACTTCCTGCTCCGCAATCATCAATCCCTGCTCCAGGGTACGCTTACGGCTATCATAAAAATCGCGCTCACGATGGATATATTCGAGATAGCCGCTCAATTCCTCGGGAAAATTGAGGCTTTCACCATTCACTTCCGCCTCAAGGCGAACGACTTTCGCAAACTCACTGAAATATTCCAGTTCATTCTCTCGAAACTTGGCAGAAAAATGGACATCATCCAGCTGCAAAAGCGGTTGACCGGCACGGACCTGGTCACCATCCTTCACGTAGATTTTTTTGATAACGCCCCCTTCCAGATTTTCTACGATCTGCAATCGAGACGAGGGGATCACCGTGCCTGCACCGCGCGTGATCTCATCCAGCTCCGCGTAGGAGGCCCATGTCACCGCTATTACGATCAATGCAGTACCGGTAATACTGACAAAGACCGTTACGTAAGATGAATCCTGAAGAGAAACATCGATGGATTCCGACTTAAACTCACTCTCTTCCGAGCGGGAGAAAAAGTTTTTGATGGCCCGCGGATTCTTTGCCAGCCTCTTGATCGCGTCGACAGGCAGCATCACCAGCCTGAGACTCCATGCCTTCAGCCGGGTTGCTGTACCAACAATCATCTGACCTAACTTATCTAATAGTGTGTTCATGGTTATCAGGCTAACTGATGACAATTTTCCCGTGTTTTAACGCTTCCATGACCTGAACTTTCGGGCCATCCGCAACGATTCGCCCCCGATCAATGACGATCAGGCGATCAACCAGATCCAGTAACGACATTCGGTGTGTAACAAGTACAAGCGTTTTATTGCTGCAATACTTTTGCAGTTGCTCCTTGATGAGCTGCTCAGACTTGTGATCCATGGAGCTGGTAGGCTCATCCAGCACCATAATGGAAGGGTCGTGCATGAACGCTCGGGCAACCGCGATCGCTTGGCGCTGGCCGCCCGACAGGTTCGCCCCACGCTCAGTGACCGGCATATCCATCCCTTCTGGATGAATGTTGGTGAAGTCCGTGACTCCCGCCATCTTGGCCGCCCTGACAACGGTTTCGTCATCAACCGCGCCCGCACCCAACGTGATATTTTCCCGGACAGTGCCATAAAACAGGTTAATATCCTGGGGCACACAACCAACCGCCTTACGCAGGGCCACCGGGTCAATAAGCGTTACATCCAGCCCATCAAGGCGGATCAAACCACTGCTTGGCGGATAGAGGCCTAGTAACATCTTCCCAAGGGTCGACTTGCCTGAACCAATGCGACCGATAATCCCAACCTTTTCACCAGCCTTGATGGAAAGCGTGATGTCTTCCAGAGTGTTGAGTTTCTGGTCTGGATAGGTGAAGGTCACCTGTTCCAGCTCCAGATCCCCCGTAATATTATCAAGATTGACATACTGCCTGTCCGGGCTACGCCTCTTGGGCATATTCATGATGTTGTCCAGTCCAGCCAGCGCCGTTTTGGACTGGTAAAAACGGGTCAGCAGGCTGACCAGCTGTGACATGGGTGCCATACTGCGACCTGCCAGCATATTGCAGGCAATCAGTGCTCCCATCGACAAGGTATGATCACTAATCAAATAGACGCCTGTTGCGATCAAAACAACCGTACTGCATTGCTGGATAAAGCCCGCCACCATCGACGTAGAGTGGCTCAGCATCTTGCTCTTGACGCCCCATTTGGCCAGGAATCCAATATGCTTCTCCCATTCATGCTGGATTTTGGATTCCGCGCCGTACATCTGAATGGTTTCCAGACCGATCAGGCTTTCAATTAGCGTGGCATTCTTTGCCGAAGAAGAGCGGTAGGTTTTTTCAATGGAATTGCGCAAGGCTGGCTGGATGATCAGGCAGTAGGCAACAATCAATACCATCGCCACAAGGGGGATCACCACCAGCCACCCGCCGAGAATGCCAATAACTGTCAGAATGATGATGGCACAGGGTATATCGATCAGGCTGGCAATGGTTGAGGAGGCGATAAAATCCCGAATACTTTCAAAATCCTGCATACTTCTGGCAAATGAACCCACAGAACTGGGTCTCGACGTCATTTCAAGCCCCAAAACCTGACTCATGATTCTGGACGACAGGATGATATCAGCCTTCTTTCCCGCCTTGTCGAGTGCATAAAAACGCAGCCACTTGACCAGAAAATCAAAACCAAAGGCAATCAGAACGCCGGTCACCAGCACCCAGAGTGTTTCAAAGGCATTGTTGGGCACGACACGGTCATAGACATTCATGACAAAGATCGGGCTGACTATGGCCAGGAAGTTGATCATGATCGAGGTCAGAAGCACACTTTTATATAACGGTAATGAGACCGTCAGCGCACTCCAGAACCAATGTTTGCCATTGTCATCCAATACAGAGGGTGAGCGCTCATCAAACCGGTGCTTCTGCTTGAGCAACAACATGACACCGAGATACTCTTCAGCAAGCCGCTCAAACTCAACATCCTGGACATCATCACTGATTGACGGAATCACCACACTGGCTATTTGTTCCTGGTGATTGATGTCCATCAGTACGCAGGCCTGACCATTTCTTAGCAGTAGCACCGCCGGGCAGGCCAAACGAGGAATATCGAGCAGTTTCTTTCGGATCTGCCGCGTGACAAAGCCAACCTGTTCAGCGGCCCGGTTAAACAGGTCGACACTGAACGGTTCATCCGCCATCGGCAAGCCTGCCGTAATGGCCTCCACACTGTCAGATTTGTCATAGAGTCGACAAATTTTGACCAGGCAAAGCAGCAACGGGTCAGAAAACCGGTCTTGATCAACGGTAGAGGCTTGTTGGGATGAAGACGAATCCATGGAATAACCTGCAGCATCCGTGCAACGGTTCAACTATGACTGCGTTCCTTATATTGATTCAGAGTAAACAAGTTTCTTATGGTGTGATGAACATTTATTCAGTTTATCTATTACCGTATCAAATAGCCGTCAAGACCGGCTGCGTTCAATCAAGCCTGCGCTCGCTTTCCCCTTTTTTTTGACACCTTGTTTATTTCTTCGATGAGTCACACACCCACATGAAATACTGTTTTTTATACAGACATCAATTATCGATAGATTTCACAAGTGAGCATTGGCGACTACGAATTGCTTAATTTGAGGAAATATGTTGGGAAATTGGATAAACTTCGTCTACAATGTCTATCTTATAGCTACGTTGTTATGCAACAGTCAAAGGATTACACTTCTTGCTGTTTCAAAGACCTGAAACCTTTCCGTTAAAGACCATTCTCTAAGGAAGCCATCATATCCATGAGTGAGCAGCTGTTTCGCGCTGAGCTAGAAAGCCGACTCGAATACTATCTGAGCGTCGATGAGAAAATCAGGAAAATCTACGAGTCCAACGAAAAGAGTGTCCGGGATGAACTCACTCAGCTGAAAAGCCGGGTTCAGATCCTTGAGGCAGAAAATGAAAAACTCAAGGGCAGGAACAGCGAGTTATTTGATGATAACCGCAGTATGAAAGATGGACTTGAGGCGGCACAAACCTCCGCAAGCACCAATGAGAAAGAGGCGAGCAGTTTACGTCGTAAACTGGAAACCGCAGAGAAAAAGCTGGCGACTCTTGAAACTGAAGCCAACAAGCTGAAGCGAGAGCAGAAAACGCTCAAGGCGCTGGAACCTGAAAAGCTTAAGAAGAAATTCAATGATGCCAGTCAGGAATTGAAAAAACAGAAGAAACTGGTTGACCAAATCAGTAAGGAAAGCCGTGAACGCAAGCGTCGCATTGACGAAGTCACCACTGAGCTTGAGGCCAGCAACAAAGAACGTGACGAGTTGAAAGAACAACTTGAAGCGGCACAATCATCGAAATCGTCCAGCAAAACTCAGCAACCGGTTGCAGAAGCAGAGCCCGCCTGAGATATTGCAACCTCGTAATATGAGCCCCACAGCCAGCAGCTTTTGCGAATGGGGCTTGCTCAACGAACAACCGCTGCCAGCACATCTGACGTATAACATCGCCCTTCTTGGCGGGCAGTCATGGTCGACAATTCATTGCAATAAAGCCAGCCTTGTCCAACTGCTGCAAACGCATAAGGCGTTTATCCCAATACCATGCCAGATCTCCATATTAATAATGCGTCACTCGCCTATAGCAACAAACCCATCTTTACGAATTTGTGTTTAACACTTCCTGCCAATCAGTGGACTTGCCTGCTGGGAGCCAGCGGGGTTGGAAAATCCAGCCTGCTGCGTTTAATTGCAGGACTTGCCTTCAGCCATAGCGCCCAGGTCAATGGCGATATCACCAGCTCGGATGGCTTATCGGTACATCATCGTGTCGCATGGATGGCCCAGCAGGACTTGCTCCTTCCCTGGCTATCCGTTATTGATAACGTGACTCTCGGATGTCGCCTTAGAAAAGAACCACTATTAAAGGAGACGATTGAACAAGCCAATCACCTCTTGCTCTCCGTTGGCATACAGCAACAGGCATCGTCCTACCCCAGAGAGCTTTCGGGCGGTCAGCGTCAGCGGGTCGCGCTGGCACGAACACTCATGGAAGACCGCCCTTTCGTACTGATGGACGAACCCTTTGCCGCGGTGGACGCGTTAACCCGCCTGAAACTCCAGGATCTGGCCAGTGAATTACTCGCGGATCGCACAATCCTGATGATTACCCACGACCCACTGGAAGCCCTGCGTCTGGGGCATGCGGTCTACCACCTTCAAGGTAGCCCGGCCACATTAACTGAGCCTCTTCACCCGCAAGATTTACCGCCCCGCTCTCTCGACAACGAGCAGCTGATGGCACTGCATGGCCATATCCTTGAAAAACTGCGACAAGAGGACATCCAGCATGCGGACTAAGATCACGCGCACGATTGTACTCGTTGCAGGGCTGATTTCCGGCTGGCATCTGCTCGTCACGGTACTCTCCCTACCCGCCTGGATACTACCAAAACCAAGCGATGTGGCACTGAGTCTTTACCAACATCGAGGCATACTGCTATATCACAGTGCGATTACAGCCAGTGAGATTTTATTGGGCACACTACTCGGCGTAACTGCCGGCATAGCCTTTGCCCTGGCACTACTCTACTTCCGTCGTTTTGGTCGGTGGCTTCTGCCTGTTTTGATCATCAGCCAGGCGATACCCACGTTCGCTCTGGCACCGGTTCTGATGTTGTGGCTGGGGTATGGACTGGCGTCAAAAGTCGCTATGGCCGCCATTGCGCTATTCTTCCCCGTTACCATGTGCTGTTATGACGGCCTGCGCCATACACAGCAGGAATGGCTGGATCTGGCAGAAACCATGGGCGCCACACCATACAGCACACTCCGCTTCATCCGCTGGCCAGCCGCCATGCCAGTACTCGCCGCAGGACTGCGCATTGCCGTTGTTATCGCTCCCATCGGAGCCGTGGTAGGCGAGTGGGTAGGATCCAGTGCCGGGCTTGGGTACTACATGTTACAGGCCAATGCCCGCCTGATGATCAGTGAACTCTTCGCGGCACTGGTCGTCCTGGCCTCATTCACCATCATTTTTTATCTATTGATTGATTGGATCACAAAGCAACTCGTACCCTGGCAGCCTGAGACAACCAGTATTTACCAATAAGATAGCCACCTGTTTATCCACCACACTCTGAAACCACTGTATAAACCATGCGACACATAACGTATTCAATCCTGACGATACTGGCAATGCTCTCCGTAATGACGAGCAATGCCCAGGCAAGCCCTACGCCACAAAAGCAGGACACACCAGCCAAAATCACACTCATGTTGGAATGGTTCGTCAATCCCGACCATGGACCCATCATTATTGCGCAACAGAAAGGGTTTTTTGCCGAGGAAAATTTGGCAGTTACCATCCAGGAACCCGCCGAGCCCAGCCTCCCCATCAAGCTGCTGGCAGCCGGTGAGGTCGATATGGCGGTCATTTACAGCGAGCAGCTGGTGAAATCCTCCCTCAACCAGTTACCTGTGCGCTGGGCAGGTACACTGATAGAAACACCGCTCAACTGCCTGATCGTACTGGAAGGTGGCCCCATTAGAACCCTGAAAGATCTGAAAGGGAAAAGCATCGGCGTCTCACTCTCCAGTGGCTATGAAAAGCAGTTGCTGGACGTGATGCTGGCCTCATCCGGCTTAAGCTCAAAAGACGTTAATGTCATCAATGTCGGATGGGCACTTACCGGGTCACTGCTCAGCAAGCGTGTCGATGCGATTCTGGATGGCTATCGAAATTTTGAGTTAAACCAGCTAGCGCTTGAAGGCGCCAAGGGAAAAGCATTTTATGTTGAAGAGTTCGGGGTACCCCCCTACTCGGAACTCCTGTTCGCCGCAAATAGCGAAAAAACAGATAACGCAATGATTCGCCGTTTCCTTCGAGCGATAGAAAAGAGCAGCCAATATATCATCAACCATCCAGAGGAAGCCTGGAAAGTGTTTGCCGCGTATTCCCCAGGAGGACTGGATACCCCCCTGAACAAAATGGCATGGAAAGATACCGTCAATCGCTTTGCTCTACGACCAGCCGCCATTGACCGACAGCGCTTTAAAAACTACGCCACTTATCTGCAACAGGTAGGGGCGATAAAAAAGTTGCCGAATCTGAATACGATGCTGGCGCCCATCGACTGACCCTAAAAAAGTTACTGATTATACGCCAGAAGGTTCATTTCATGATCCGTAAACAGCCTGACGGGCATCCCCATCAGGCTGGCAAAAATCACTCGAAACGACAGGACATTCTGAACATAGTTCCGGGTTTCCTTGAAGGGGATCGTTTCAATCCAGATATCGAGCGGAAGATCGCCCCGTTGGTCAATCCATCGCTTAACCCGGCTGGGACCAGCGTTATATGCGGCTGTCGCATACACCCGGTTACCCTCAAATCGCTTTTTCATGTCTGCCAGATAGGCAGTACCCAGTGCGATATTGACAGCAGGCCTGTACAAATCATAAGTCGCCCGGTAGGCAATGCCATAATTGCTGGCTGTCAGCTTGGCCGTTGCCGGCATTAACTGCATCAATCCCCTTGCGCCAGCGCCTGAACGTGCCTTGGGGTAAAACGCGCTTTCCTGGCGTGCAACGGCTAATGACCACAACGGGTCAACACTGAACGTCTGCGCATTACGTTCGAACAATGGCATGGGATCCGGGACAGGAAACCGTATACCTAACTCGTCCCACATGGACTCCCGCGCCGCCGTCATAATGGCCTGGTTGTGCCACTGCCAGTGATGAGCCAGCCGTGCAGCATGTCGGCGCTCCTCTTTATCCAGCTGCTTCATGGCAGCATACCACTCTTGCCGAGCCTGAGACTCACGCTTCAGCACCAGAAGTTCTGCGATTCGTCGGAAAGTAGGCCGGGTCTTCAGCGCCTGAATCCTTTCCGAGTCAAGGACGCCTTCACGCTGCTCCAACCCAAACACCGAATTATTTAACTCTGCGGCCAGAAAACCATAAAAGCTACGACTGCCGCCCAACTGGGCCAGCGTGACAATAGAGGTGTTTTCCGGCTGTGAAATATGCCGTTGGGCCATCATGCTCCAATAGCGCCAGCGGGGCGTTAATTGCAACTCTTCAGGCAACTTAACGATAAGGTTTGATACAAGAGACCAGTCCTGATCTGCCAGTGCCACCCGTACACGCCACTCTGTCACCTCCGGGTAGGCAAACATCGGGTCAATCCAGTTGATCAGCTTTTCGGCATCGGGCTCAAAACGCTGGGCGATCCGCAGGGCAAGCCACTGATCCAGTGATTTTCGACGCTCACCGCTCATATAGAAGCGTTCGCGATCCCGTATCCAAACCCGGGCCGCACGGGCAATATCACGACGCGCCAAGCGCTTAACGCCATACGCCAACAGCGCTTCACGATTAGCAAGATTACGCCTTAAAAACGTGTTTTTTGTTAAAACTGTGGGCTGCTGTCTGATTTGCCAGAAAACGTCCACACTCTGCTTATGCTGGGCTGTCGTGATCTGCCGAGCCACATAACGTGCCAGTGTGATATTTCCCTTATCTACGGCAAGCCAGAAACGCTTGAAAGCCAAATCCGAGGTCAGGTGACCCGCACGACGCCAGACAGAAAAAACCGGATCACAGACTTTGGGCTGAGAGTGCCCTACCACCCACAATGATTCCACCAAAGTCATTGCATCCTGCCGTTTTCCTGTGGCCAGCAACCCATGAGCCAGGTAGCACTGATAGCGATACCCCCGGGGCTTTATGCTGTTATAACTCGTGACATAGTCCGGCCAGCGCTTTCTGCTGATTAATTCATCCATCCAGGCGGCTTCCAGCTGCCTGATCGCCGGTAAGTCGGGGTATTTATTTCGTATAGCGTCAACCTCGTCAGACGAGGCCTTGGAAAGCCGTTGACGAAGCGCCTGTATTTCAAGATAAGGGAAAAGCGGATAGTCGGAGAGGGTTGAGTGCCACATTTGCTGCCATGACTGGCCTTTCTGGAGACTTTTCTCTGCACTCAGAAAGGCTTTTCGCTGTTTAGCTAGATCCGCCGCCGTCGCTGTTGACGCAATCGCCATGAGACTGACAAACAGAAGGATAAAATGCTGCACGCACCGGCTCATAGTCAGGAATCCGTTCCCGTTAAAACCTTCCCTAATGGGAGAATACGGCTGCGCCATGACGACTCGACACTCCGTTACGCTTTGAGCAACGCGACAGTGAGTCGTTGTCCTTCCCGATTCACTGTCGCCCACCAAGCTCTAAATAGCTTGCTACTCCTAACATAATATAGCGGCTAAGGTTGATTCAAGCCTGTTTTCTAGCCGCAGGGACGCGCTGGAATCTGAATATTCAACGCCAGAATATCCTGTTCCTCCTGTTTTTCCATGACAACCTCAATATCCTCATTGGATGGCATGCCATAAAAGCGGCGAACCAGCTCCATGATTTCGCTACGCAATCGCGCCAGCTCAGGCGACTCTTCGCGCTGTCGACGCTCATGGGCAATCACAATCTGCAAACGTTCTTTGCAGACACTGGCGCTTTTTTCCTGCTTTCCGAAGGTAAACCATTTATCAAACAGCATCTTTCACCCCCCGCGAAAAAACCTTCTCCAGGAAGGACAGTTTTTTTCGACGGATATGTCGCAAGGGAATCTCTTTTCCCAGTAAACGATCAACTGCATCCATATAAGCCATGGCCGCGAGCGACTCATGCTCATGAACAACAGGCACCCCTTTGTTAGAGGCATCAAGCACTTCCCGGCTTTCAAGGACAACACCCAGGAGCGGGCAAGCCAGGATATCCACGACATCTTCAATCGAAAGCATCTGCCCTTCCGCCGCCCTCACGGGGTCATAGCGGGTAATTAACAAATGCTCTTTTACCGGTTCCAACCCTTCGACGGCTCGCCGGGAACGACTTTGCAACAGGCCAAGAATCCGATCAGAATCACGCACTGAAGACACTTCAGGGTTCACCACCACAACGGCTTCATCCGCATGATACAGTGCATGAATGGCACCCCGTTCGATACCCGCAGGCGAATCGCAGACGATGTAATCAAAGGTTTTTCTCAACTCATCAATAATCCAGGCAACGCCTTCATCGGTCAGTGCGTCCTTATCACGGGTCTGCGAAGCAGCAAGAATACAAAGATTACTGTTGTGTTTATCTTTTATCAGCGCCTGATTGAGTGTAATACCATCGTTCATTACATTAACAATGTCGTAGACAACCCGACGCTCACACCCCATGACCAAATCCAGATTTCTTAATCCGACATCAAAATCAATGACACAGGTTTTGAAACCTCTCAACGCCAACCCGGAACTGATTGCGGCCGATGTGGTTGTTTTCCCAACGCCACCTTTCCCGGACGTTACTGTTATACATCGTCCCTTCACTGCCATCTCCTTATACAGACAGTTATCGTCATTACCGTTAACAATACATGGTTAACAAATAGAATTAAATTGGCTGGCATAAAAAGCATGCCATTAAATCAAGCGAATGCCTTTTTTCAATCCCGCCTCTTTTCTCTGACACTTTACGCTCCTTTGACTACCTTGAAACCATCTTTTACGCAGTCATGCGGTAATCAGGAGTTGTCGTGCAGGGTATCTATGGTGATTTTGTACTGGAGATGGCCATTATCTTTGGCGGGGCATCACTATTAGGCACCCTGTTCGTCTGGCTTCGGCAACCCATCATCCTTGCCTATATCGCCCTGGGCCTGATTGCGGGGCCTAACGGCCTTAAACTGTTTGCCGACCCTGGCCATATTGAAGCCATATCCCATATGGGCATTATCCTGCTCATGTTTTTACTGGGCTTACACCTTCACCCGAGAAATTTATGGCAACTACTTCAACAAACCGCCGCTGTCACATTATTAGCCGTTGTGATTACCACAGCAATCGTCGCGACAAGCTTAATGATGCTGTTTAATATCAACTTGGCCGAAGCCGTTATATCAGGCGTCGCACTATCCTTTTCCAGTACCGTCATCAGCCTGAAACTGATTCCAACTACCACGTTGCACCATAAGCGCACGGGCGAGGTCATGATCAGTATTCTTTTATTCGAAGATATACTGGCGATTCTCGCCATTCTTCTGATTTATAACAATGAAGCCGCCCTGTCATGGCAAACCGGCCTACTGCCAATTAAAACAGGTCTGTTTGCACTTGCAGCCTGGTGGATTGTCCATTTCATCGCCCTGCCCTTATTCAAGAAATTCGACACCATTTCTGAATATATTTTCCTGGTTTCGCTAGGCTGGTGCTTTACCGCTGCAGAAATTGCGAAAGCCATTGGACTGTCCTACGAGATTGGCGCTTTTTTTGCCGGTGTTGCCATAGCAACATCACCGATATCTCTGTTTATTGCTGAAGGGTTGAAACCACTCAGAGAATTCTTCCTGATACTGTTCTTTTTTTCTATCGGGGCACAATTTGATATTTTTGAAACTGGACAGCTAATCCTGCCAATTATCCTGCTAGCGGCGGTTATTCTTATAGGGAAACCCTTGATATTCAGAGTCTTGCTGACCTACATTGGTAAAGCAACGCCGGCTAATGCGATGGAAATGGGATTACGCTTAGGGCAAAGCAGTGAATTCTCATTATTATTAGCGAGCGGAGCCTTAACAGCAGGAAAGCTTTCCCATGACACCGCCATGATTATTGAAACCGCGGCGATTATCACCTTTATCCTGTCAACCTATCTGGTCGTCTTCAGACTTCCCACCCCCATTTCCCCTGCAAGAACACTCCGACAGGATTAAAAGGCGAGTGATTCACTCACTACTACTCGCCGTTTCACGCCGCAGCAGCACTTCGGTTTCTTCTTTACCATTGCTTATGGTCAGCGCATTACCATCACCGACAAATTCCATCATAGCTTCAAGAAACCCTATCGCGACTCTGACAACGTCCTCTCCGGAATCCAGCTCCATTGCTTCCCTGAGGCTTTCTACAACACTGTCTTTGTCATCAATGTGATAGGTCGTCATCCCTGCACCCTCATCGTGTCATCATTCACTATTAGCTTACGCCAGTTTACGCGTTTTATCGGTATTCCGAGCAATAAAAAAGGATCAGCAACAAGGCTGATCCTTTCATGAAAGTCATAACATGCGTTAGCCAGCAGACGTTTGCGACTTCAGTACAGCTTCCTCACGAGCTTTTGTTGCCAGCAGCTCAGGACGCAGCACAAAACGCGCCAGCGCAGGCATCAGCCAGATTGCCCCGATCATGTTCCATACAAACATGAAGGTCAGCAGCATACCCATATCCGCCTGGAACTTGATGGGCGAGAAGATCCACGTACCCACACCAATCGCCAGTGTGAAACCGGTAAATATGACCGCTTTACCGGTCGTCCGCAGGGTCATGTAATAGGCCTGTTGCAGCGGCATTCCCTGACGCAGGAAGCCTTCAAGACGGGTGTAGATATAAATGCCGTAGTCCACACCAATACCGACACCCAGCGCAATAACCGGCAATGTCGCCACCTTGATGCCAATACCCAGCTGTGCCATCAACGCCTGACACAGCAGCGATGTCAGCGCCAGCGGGATAATGATGCAAATAAGAGCCCGTACTGACCGGAACGTGATCAGACACAGGATGCTGACCACGCCATACACAAACACCAGCATCTGATTCTGGGCATAACCAATGACCTCATTGGTCGCCGCTTCAACGCCGGCGTTACCGGTAGCCATCAGGAAGGTCAGCCCATCCCGGTTATTCTCTGCGGCAAACGCTTCCGTTGCCTGAACCACACGCTGAAGGGTTTCCGCCTTATGGTCTTCCAGGAAAATCAGTACCGGCGCCAGGCTGCAGTCCTTGTTATAGAGCTGCTGGGCCGTCTGATTACTGATCGCATTGTTCAGCACATACTGGTTGCGCGACAACGCCTGCCACTTGGGATTCCCTTCATTCAACCCCTTGATAACCTGCTTGGCGACCGTCACCATCGATACCGCATCCTGCACGCCATCGACATTTTTCATATGCCACATGTAGCGATCCAGGGCATCCATAAACGCATAGGATGAACACTGCTCAGTATCGGTTTCCACCATAGTGATAAAGGTATCCGCACTGGTGGAATAATTTTCGGTGATAAACTTGTTATCGAGGTTGTACCGGGAATCAGCCCTGAGTTCCGGTGCGCCCGGATCCAGATCCCCGATCTTGAGATTCTGGCTGAAGTAATAACTGGCGCCGAAGCCAGCGACAGCCAGTACAATAGACAAAGGCGCAACCACGGGATGCGCAAAATAGGACATCACCCGCCAGGTGATAGCATCTTTCTTTTCCGTCACCTTCAACCGATCACTGGCCCGCTTACTGACACCAATGTAAGACATCAGCACCGGCAACAACACCAGATTGGTCAGGATGATGACCGCAACACCGATACTGGCGGCAATGGCCAGATCGCGAATAACATTGATCTCAATCACCAGCAGCGTCAGGAAGCCAATCGCATCTGAGACCAGGGCCAGCATGCCGGGAATATACAGTGTACGGAAGGTGCGACGGGCCGCGTCCAACGGCGTAGCATCGTGGGCAGATTCAATACCGATGTTATTGATGATCTGCACACCATGACTCACCCCGATGGCAAACACCAGGAACGGCACCAGTATGGAATAAAGATCAATGCCAAAGCCCATGGCGGTTAACAGCCCCAACTGCCAGACCACCGCCACCAATGAGCAGAACACCGCAACCAGCGTACTCTTCAGACAACGGGAATAGGCAAACAGCAAAACCAGGGTGATCGCAATAGCCAGCAGGAAGAAGATCTTGATGGCATCCACACCTTCGAACAGGTCCCCAAGGATCTTGGCAAAACCAATGATGTGGAGGTCTACCCCCTGCACGGAATATTTCGTGCGCAGCTCTTCGAGCTTCTGGGACAATGCCTTATAATCGAGTTTTTCGCCGGTTTCCGGGTTAAACTCAAGCAGCGGGAACTCGATGATGCTGGAACGGAAATTATTCGCCACCAGGCTACCGACTTGGCCGGAGCGCAGAATATTCACACGTAACTCATCCAGACTCTGACGAGAGCCATCATACGTCTGGGGAATCACCGGACCGCCTTCAAAGCCGTCCTCAGTCACCTCCAGCCAGCGCACATTGGCCGTCCAGAGGGATTTCAGCGCTGCCCGGTCAACCCCCGGCAGGTAAAAGACATCATCCGTCAGGCGTCTCAAGCTTTCCATGTAGCCAGAGTCGAAGATATCACCCTCTTTGGCCTCAACAGAAATGCGTAACGAATTCCCCCCACTCCCCAGCTCGTCACGACGCTCCATCCAGTTTTGAATAAACGAATGTTTGAGTGGGATCATTTTTTCAAAGCTGGCATCAATGCGGTATTGCGTGGCCTGCCAGCCAAGGACAACCGTCGCCAAAAGGAAAAAGGCGAGGAAAAACACCCTGTTATTAAAAAACAGGCGTTCCAGCACTGGTTCAGTATTCAGGTGATGACTGGACATTCAGGAAACCCCGTTATTATTGCTCTGAAAGGGTTGCGACGGCAGGCTTGCCAACAGGCATCCGGTGGACACCGGTTTCACCGACCACGACAAGGCTGTTGTCAGGCGCTTCGGAAGCCGAAAGCAACGTTGCCCGGTCACTGCGCGTATGAACCTGCGGCTCAGGACCACTCATTTCAAACAATGTGCCGGAACTGCCGACAATCACTTGCCCATTGCCATCGATATGCACCGCACCAAACAGGGTCTGATCCGTACCGGTATCCACCTCCACCCAAGCTGCACCGGCATCCGTTGTCTTGAATGCGTTTCCACGAAGACCGAACACAACAGCCGAGACTGGATCACTGCCGGGAATAATGCCAAAGAACGAGCCTTGATAAGGACTGTCGAGCAGCTCCCAGGTTTCACCATCATCCTGCGAGCGATACAGCAGGCCCGCTTCGCCTGCGAGTAACAAGGTACCGTCACCGATCCGGGTAATGGCGTTGTAATGGAACTCTTCCTCGTTCTCAATCATGTCAAACCAGTCGTCCCAGGTTTCACCCCCATCCTCAGTGCGGACAATATAGCCATAGGCACCAACAGCGAAACCCGTTTGCTCATCCATCATCATGATGTCGAGCAATGGCACTTCTGCATCCAGATCATCGTAAACCTTGACCCAGCTGTCGCCACCGTCGGTGCTTTTAAGAATTACGGCGTCATGACCCACCGCAAAGCCGGTAGTAGCGCTTGGGAAGCTCACAGCCGTCAGCATTTGTCGGCTTGGGACACTGACCTGACGCCAGTCATAGCCATTATTATCGGAAATCAGGATATGGCCGCGATCGCCCACAGCGACCAGCCGTTGGCCGCTACCCGCACGGGTAATATCCAGTAACAGCGAGGAAGCCGCCTTCTCAGACAGCACCGCGTGATCACTAGTCACGGCAGCGATCGGATTGGCTTGAACAGACACAGTGTGAAGAGAAGACGCCAGAGCAACTGCTGCGGTTATCCCCTTCAAGGCTCTGCGAGGTAAAGCCCGGGACCCCGAAGGCCCTCTGGTGAAGAGACCATGCATACTCATCCCCCGGAAGCAGATCATTGAATTATTGTTAGACTGTTCTTCTTATTCAGTGCGCTCAGTCAACGACAGTCATGGACGCGCCTGATTATACGCAGAAAACAGGAAAAAATAAGCACATACCGAAATCACAAGTCACATTAACGGAATCAAAAAAGCCACTGTTTCCAGTGGCTTTTTTCGTGCTGCGCCACTGAATCAGCGACGTCCCCTGCGCCTCAGCGCGGAAGGCTTGAAGTACTTGTCATTCGGAATCGCCTGGGCGAAATCGAGGAACAGGCTCTCTTCGTTACCCAGTCCCTGCACGTGGTAGCGACGGGCCTGCAGGTCATGGAACACGTCCAGCGCCGTCCAGGTTGTGGGCAGGTCATAGAAGTTCATCAGGTAACCGATGCTGACACGCCACAGTTCACCACGACCATCATACTGATCCACAAGGGCGGCGCCCCAGCTGTCTTCATCCAGGTACAGGACACGCTTGGAGTAGATATGACGGTTGCCCTTCTTCAGGGTACCCTCCACTTCCCAGACACGGTGCAGTTCATAGCGCGTGTGCTCGGGATTGATGTGGCCAGACATCAGCACATCATCGTACTTAAGCTCCGGGCTGATCAGATTGAAGTTATTGTAGGGAATATAAATTTCTTTTTTACCCTTTAACGTCCATTCGTAACGATCCGGCGCACCGTTATAGAGATCCGTATCATCAGCCGTACGCAGACCATCAGCTGCCGCTATCGGCGTATCATAGGCCAGGTTCGGTGCACGGCGAACACGACGCTGACCGGCATTGTAACCCCAGGCTTTGCGGGGCTCGTCCACCTGATCCAGGGTCTCATGCACCAGTACCGCACCACCCGCCAGACGAGCCGGCGCCTTGGCAAACGACAGATAGTAGAACAGGATGTTATCCAGATCAGCTTCTGTCTTGGCAGGGTTGTTGTAGTTGAAATAGACTTCCTGCTGCGAGGTTACCAGCGAGTAATTACCGTTACGCTGTACGGCAACCTCCGAAGCACGACGCACCAGGTATTCACCCCGGTAACGTACGATATGGTTCCAGAGCGCTTCCAGACCATCCTTCGGAATCGGGAAAGGATACGCATCATAGGCGCCCTTGAAACCGTTGCCGCCTTTCAGCAGCTCCGCATTGGTAGCGGCTTTTTTGGTGTTCTCATAGATCCGCTCAGGATACCGCGCGTTACGACGCGTCTCATAGATCGGCATCTTGAACGTTTTCGGATAGGTTTCAAACAGCTTGATCTGACCAGGCGTCAGATGATCACGATACTGATCCAGGTTTTCCGGGGTAATGGTAAACAGCGGCTTGTCATTCGGGTATGGGTTAGGTTGATGCTGACCAGGATTCTTGTAGCTTGCAGGAATCTCTGCATCCGTAAGCGGTTTCCAGGCAGGAATAGTACCCGCTTTATTACCTGCCATTTCCGCACCCAGTGGCGTCAGACTTTTACCCAGTTCTGCCGCCTGGTCTGGTGTGACCTT
The DNA here is from genome assembly GCF_018263925.1 of Kistimonas asteriae. Lineage (GTDB taxonomy): Bacteria > Pseudomonadota > Gammaproteobacteria > Pseudomonadales > Endozoicomonadaceae > Kistimonas > Kistimonas asteriae. Next base: position 95,546 of record NZ_JAEVHF010000010.1, on the reverse strand, counting down.
GGCCATCGCCTGGCCGGCCACCAGCAATGCGGTGGCCAGACCAGTCAGGAGGAGTTTTGACTTCATACTGTAATCCGTCGTTTATTAGTGTTCTCGCAAGCCGGGTCTAACGACCCGACTCGCAACCTTTTTCATTAAGGATTAGAAGGAGTATTTTACGTTGATACCGACATTATCCCGGTCACGCACTGAACTAGTACTTGGACCAGTGAATTCAGTGTACTGAACACCCACTTCAAGGTTATTCAGGTAAACCGCATCCATTCCAACGGTCATAGCATTGCTACCTTCCAGGAAGTTTCCGGTGCGATGTGAGTTACCCTTTATATCCTGGCTCCAGCGAATATAAGGATTAAGATTTACACCGGCATAAACATCATTCCAGGTACCTGCCAATACTGCACTATAACCCCAAGCATTACGGCTTATCTGATCATCTTCATCACAAGTGCCTTCATCAAAAGAGGCATACTCACAGTCACCACGCCCAGCAAAATCTCTGACATCACCATTAAAATCGGTGTAGCTCAGGCTAGAACCCCGCAGGTGCTCAGAGGCAACTTCAACAACACCAAATAAAGAATCGAATGATAGCGATGGACCGAAGTTATGAATCGCAAGTACCGAAAGATTCCAGCTTTCTACACGCTCATAATTATCAAGCGTTCGTAAATCTGCGTAATTAACCTGCTGGCCTGCCACCTGAGCAGTTCCACCACTAGATAGTGAGATTGCCTGATTAAGAACATCACCAATCAAATCATCCGTTGCTGATATTGTTACAGGCATATTCGGACGGTAGGCTACTTCACCTGAAAACGAAGTATCACCAAAAGTAGTACTGAAACTGAAACCATACATACGAATATCTTCAAGATATTTACGCTGGCCAGTCAAATTATTACCAAGATCAACTGCTGCCACACCACCTGCAGCAGTAACGAGCTGTTCCTGAAGTGGCGTCAACGTTCCACCAGCTGCAGCAGTAGCAAGGGCAGTCAATGTAGAGCCGGCCGACTGAGAAAAAGCAGTATCTATACCACTAGCAATACCCGCGACATTAGAACCATTAAAGTCTTCATCAACCTGGGCAAAAATAACAGGCTCTTTGTTGTGATAATTTACAAAATAAAATCCAAATTCAGTATCATTTAATTGTTCCGCCACATACCTAAAAGAAACACCAAACTGTCCATCATCACTTGCATTAATATCTGATCCGATTCCTGCAACCTTGAAGGCATCCCCCTCAAAATACTCAGCCTCTGTAACGGCACCACCTGCAACAAGACCATCATACACAGGAATCAATGCCTCGAGTCCTGCAGTCGTTTCGTTGTAGGCTGTATTTGCACCTTCTGCAAAAAGATCCGTTTCAGAGAAGTATGAACCGACTGGATCAATCTGCGTTCTACGGAAATTAAACTGATAAAACGCATCCATTGAAAGGTTTTCAGTCAGACCAAGACTAAACACTAGACTCTCAACGGGTACCAGCGCCTCTTTCAACTCAGAGCCAGGAAGGCGAAATTTGGCGGCATCAAGAGGGTTTGTTGTATTGATGCCATTACGGTAAAACAACCCTTCACCCCAGCTCAGAACCTGCTTACCAAATCGTACATCCAGAGGCATTTCGCCGATATCCCAGCTGCCATAAACATAAGCATCAAGGATTTCCGCATTTCTACCAGAAATATCCTTAGCATCGTTTACAAAGCGATTATTAGGCTTTGTCCCCTGCATACCTGCCTGACTAGGCTGGGAAGGCTGCCAGCTTTCCTTTCCGTAATTATTGCTGCCCCAGAACTCTGTATCATAAAAAGCAGTACCACGAACAAAGGCCCCATAGTTCTCATAATCTAACGACAGATCAGTAGTAATTTTATAGACCTGCGACACAAGACCTGTATCAAAATTGCGGTTACCATCATTACCGTTAATACCGTCATTATTACGATCCTGACCCTGCACACGCCACATTGAACCATAGGACAACGTGGTATCCAATGACCCGGTAACCTCACCATCCATCAACTCAATTTCGATAGCCTGAACAGGTGCTACCGCAAGGATACTGGCCAGTGTGAAACCGGCGGCCGCCGGTGCGAGTCGTATCGGTGTCGGCAGTGTGTTCTGCTTCTTCTTCATTATCGTTGTAACTCCGCGGATTGTGACGGGGCGGCCCAGAGCCCCTTTATTATTTTCGGCTTAGCCATCACCTACTCTGCTTACCAGCATCTTACCAATTACTGACAATTCCCCCGTAGGCGGGCACGAGAATGACAGGCAACGATCGTAAAATCAACTACCGGACGCTCTGGCACCTGTCTGAAGCCCGTTTCAATGCAGTGTTAGCAAAAACAATACCAACGTGTCTTTTTTGTCTGTAAGCCGCTTGTCAAGTCAGTAATGAAAAAGAAATAATCCACTCGTCGAGTAAAACTGTGCGGAGAGATAGGAATAAAAAAACGGAACCGACCACATTCAGCAATCGGTTCCGCTCATCTGTGACAGAAAAGTTACCCGGTAACACTTTGCAACGCCTGGGTAACAGTTTCAGTTGTTAAGTAACAATTATCAGGCCAGTGACTTGTTGACCACCTCGAAAACATCTTTTGACAGCTCATTGGCCTGTATGCGCTCAAGGGCGGCCTTCATCAGAGCACCACGTTGATCGTCGTAACGGCGCCAACGGGTCAACGGTGTCAACATGCGGGCCGCAATCTGGGGATTCTGTTTATCCAGCCGGATAATGTTGTCCGCCAGGAATGCATACCCTTCCCCAGACAGGTCATGGAAACACTTCAGGTTGCGCATGCAGAAAACACCAATCAGTGAGCGCAGCTTGTTGGGGTTACGGTAATCAAAGACGGGATGCTCCATCAGCTGTTTCACCCGCTCAAGCGACCCCATGCGCGCCCCACTGACCTGTACCGAGAGCCACATATCCATGACATTGGCATCGCCTTTCCATTGATCATGGAATGCAGAGAGCAGCGTCTCAGCTTTTCCAGGCGCAGTCTGGTGAGCACCATTGATTACACAAGACAATGCGGCCATCTGATCCGTCATATTGGTGGCATTCTGAAACTGGGTTTCAGCCAGCGACAGCATGGCAGGAGAATCCAATTCCATGAGGTAACCGAGGCAGATATTTTTCAGCTGTCGCTCCGCAATATCTGCGGATTCCGGCTTATACGGCTTTTCGACAGCCAGTCCGCGATAGATCGACTGTAGCGGCTCACTGAGACTCTTCGCCAGCTCCCCACGCACAAACTCCCGCGCCTCATGGATCGCATAGACATCAATGACCGCCATTTGCTCAGAGAGCCATTGCTCAGACGGCAACGTCAGCATTTCCGCCACCATGGCCTTGTCGGCGGTTTCGTCTTCGAGCAGTTCGCGCCAGGCCTCAATCAGGCGTGTATCCAACGACAAGGGCTTGGCGGCCTGGATATCGCGCACGAGATCCAGGATGGTCTCCGTCGCCAGCCGCTGGCAGCTGTCCCACCGATTAAATCCATCATCATCATGGCGCATCAGGAACAGCAGATCGTCACGACTGTAGTCGTAGTTCAGTTTGACTGGCGCAGAGAAACCCCGCAGCAGGGACGGCAAAGGCCGCTCTATCCTATTTTCGAAGACAAATTGCTGGCTGGCTTCGCGCACTTCCAGCACCACTGTCGTCTGCCCTTTGTCACCGATTGGCAGGTTATCCCCTTCTGATGACAATAACCCTATTGCCAGCGGGATATGGAAAGGTTCCTTGACGTCTTGACCGGGCGTTGCCGGGCAGCTTTGCGTCACTTCCAGTACATAGCGCTGATTGTCGGCATCATAACTGTCTGTCACATCCAACACCGGCGTACCGGCCTGGGTATACCAGCGCATAAACTGACCCAGGTCGATGCTATTGGCATCTTCCATGGCGCGGACAAAATCCTCACAGGTCACCGCCTGGCCGTCATGCCGTTCAAAGTAGAGGTCACTACCCTTCCGGAATCCTTCCCGACCCACGAGGTTATGAATCATCCGGACAATTTCTGCCCCTTTTTCATAGACCGTCAACGTATAGAAGTTGGATATCTCGATAAAGGACGAGGGACGTACGGGATGCGCCATCGGACCCGCGTCTTCAGCAAACTGGGCGCTGCGAAGGTGATTCACATCCTCAATACGCTTAACGGTGCGGGAATTCATGTCTGCGGAAAATTCAGAATCCCGGAAAACCGTAAACCCTTCTTTCAGACTTAGCTGGAACCAGTCACGGCAAGTCACCCGATTACCGGACCAGTTATGAAAATACTCATGGGCGACAATGGCTTCAATTCGCTGGAAGGTGGCATCCGTCGCGGTATCCGGCCGGGCCAGCACACAAGAAGAATTGAAAATATTCAACCCCTTGTTTTCCATCGCGCCCATATTGAAATCATCCACGGCCACGATCATGAAGATATCCAGGTCATACTCACGACCATAGACCTCTTCATCCCAGCGCATGGATTGCTTCAGGGAACGCATCGCATGGTCACACTTGGTGATGTTGTGTGATTCCGTGAAAATCTGCAACGTCACATTGCGGCCACTCTGGGTGGTGAAAGTATCTTCAACATGCGCCAGGTTACCCGCCACCAGCGCAAACAAATACGCCGGCTTTCTGAATGGGTCTTCCCACACCATCGTGTGACGCCCATCGCCAGTATCGCCCTGCTCGATGCAGTTACCATTGGATAGCAATACCGGGTATTTCGCTTTGTCTGCAGTTATCCGGGTCGTGAACAGCGACATCACATCCGGTCGATCCAGATACCAGGTAATACGACGAAACCCTTCCGCCTCACACTGGGTGCAATACATACCGCCGGACTTGTAGAGTCCTTCCATCGACGTATTGTCCTGAGGCGCCAGCACCGAGACGATTTCGGTTTCAAAGCGATCACTGCTCACCGGCAAGGTCAGTGTTTCCGAGGTCAGCGTATATTGATCAGCGGAAAGCGCAACACCATCCACTTTCACCTCGGCCAGAGTCATATCCGCATTGCCATGCAATACCAGTGGTGGCAGCTGGCGATCATGTCGATCCTGGTTCAACCGGATCTGCAGACGGGCTGTCACCCGGGTTTCATTTTCCCCCAGATCAAACGACAGCTCCGTTTTGTCGATCCAGTAATCGGGTGCCTGGTAATCCTTGAGATAGATCGCGCCGGGTTGTGCGTCTTTCATCGTATGCTCCTTGTGTCATGGCCTCCCTCTTTCAGACAGGCCAACAGACGGCTTGTTCCTGAGATCAATCATTCCCTGTGAAACGTGAGACGTGTGGTCTCAACTGGCCACGGAAACGTCCACCTGGTAAGCGGTAAATTTCCGGATATTGATCACACCGGTATCCAGCAAGAGGTATTGCCCTTTGATACCCTGTAACACCCCCTCGACCAGCGGGGTCTTGTCCAGGTTAAAGGACGTCACTTTGTCCGGGTATTGTTGAACAGGGTAACTGAAGCGGTAACACTCTGCATCCAGCACAGGCTGTACGGCCTGAACCCCGTACTCCTGCTGCAATGCGGCGATATCGTCACCAAAACGCTCAAACAAGGTGTCTCGCTCAGCGACAAGATCCAGCTCAGGAATCTGCCCCTTTAGCATCGCACGCCAGTTCGTTCGGTCTTTCACGGCTGAGCGGAACAGGTCTTCCACCAGACCGGATAATCGCCGCGTGGCCACACGGAAGATCGGCAGCGCTTCCACAGCCCCCTGGTCAATCCAGCGCACCGGTACCTGATTCAAGCGGGTGATACCCACCTTGACGCCCGATGAATTCGCCAGATACACCACATGGCCAGTCATGCAGTTGCGCTCACCCCATTCGGGTTCACGGCAAGTCCCCGCATGATAGTGGCACTTCTCAGGGCTCATGATGCAGCTGTCACAGGCGGCCAGTTTGCGGAAACAGGGATAGCAAAATCCCTGGTTAAAGCTTTTTTTGGTCTTCCGGCCACAATGAACGCAATGAATGGCGCCCGCATAGTGGATGGACAACTTCTCCCCCATCAACGCATTGAGCGGCAATAGCGCGTCACCCACCGGCAGCTGGTATTGCACCACCCCATCGACCAGTTCGCCCTGCATTTTCCTGAGTGCGCCCGTCAGCACTTTCGTGTCCACCATTACATTCTCTGTCAATTTTCACTCCTGCTTCCGGGTTCAGGCATCCCTGAACCGCAGAATGGTTTCATCGTCCTTAGAGTCATCCGATGATGCTTCGTTTTTCTGCGAACGACAGGCCTGGGCCATGTAACCGGTACGCTCACTGTCAGGCAGATGGTACTGTTCCCAGGCAATGACCGCCTGCAGGCTGGATTCACGCTGCTCTGCCGTCAATTTGCGACCATCCGGCCATTTGCCCAGCTCCACCGCGCGGCGCAGGTTGGCCACGGTTTCAGGTGCCATAGTCTTGATTAGTTGTTCAAATTCCATCGTACCCCCAGTCAGAAAATCAGAAAATTGCATTCCCTCAGGCGTCTTTCATGACGTTTTGTTTTTCGCCCCGAAAACGGTTATACAGCCAGCCACAGGCGGCACCACTCAAGAGTCCGCCGGCATGCGCCGTATTAGCCATCTGACCAAATCCTATCGCACCCAGCACCCCCGTAAAGCCGATGACCAGCCAGATCAACATAAACATGTAAATACCGGATGGCACGCCATAGAGGCCCGGCTGTTCTTTTTCCCGAATCCACAGAAAACCCATCAGGCCATAAATGACGCCGGAGAATCCGCCGAACAGCGCGACACTGCCACCAAACTGATACTGGGCAACATTGGAAACCAGTCCCGTCACCACGATTAACAGTGCCAGGAACAAACTGCCATGGTGAAGCTCAAGCCTCCGACCGAACTCCATCAACCAGAGCATATTGAACGCCAGGTGCAGAATGCCAAAATGCAGGAAAATAGGTGTCAGAAGGCGCCAATAATCTCCGTGGGACAAACTGTAAGACAAGGGCACGAAGCGGATGTATTCCCCGGCAATATCAAAATTGAGAAACGAGAACCAGGCAACCGTCTGATAGTCATTACCCAACCGGGTTATAAAGGCCACCACCAGGCATGCAGCTAGAAACAGCAGTGTCGCCGGCATGCGTTTCCAGTCCCCCAGCGGGCCGCTCATCAGACCATGACGCTTCCACCACTGAATTTTCACTTCGCCAAGCTGGAGCAGGCCGGCCTGCCAGTCGGCATAATATTGCTCGACCTGCGCTGCACTGGCCGGATTATCCAGCCACAGCACCTGACGCCCCCCTTCCTCGGTGATCCGGTGAGCAATGCCTTCCCGCCAGAGAAAGGCGGAAAAGGGTAACAGGTCTATCTCCATAGACAGTTCAAGTACACGTTGCATGATTGTCTCGCCGATTTATCGCAGCACTAAAAAGTATCGCAGCATTAAAAAGAAGCCGAAGCCTTGAATGGCTCATCCGGGTCCACATCCACCCAGACAAAGTGACTGTGTTTGAGCCAGCGCTCATTACTCATCCGATAGGCCACCAGCTTGCCATATTTCACGGCGCTGTAGTCCAGACAGGCAATATTGGGGCGAATCAGCGCCGGTGTACCGGAACGCCAGTAGTGGCCAAAGAACAGCGGAGGCTGATCCGGGTCATAGTAGGGTATACGCTCAAGGTCATCCGGTGTCAGCTTGCAACCACCCAGCTCCGGCGGTAGCGGATCAGGCTGAAACACCACATCGTTGAGCGTATCCGGATACTGCTGCCAGAAAGCTGCCCGGAAAAATCGCCGCACCAAGCCATCCTTACTGGTCATGGTCATACCATCCGGCAGAGGCAAATCAATACCCCGCAACAGGTGATCCACCGTGCGATTGGCAAAGCTGCCATAGACAGCAGATTCCTGCAGAAACTCACTGTCGATCGTATTGCGCTGGTAGCGACGACGGAATTCTCCAATCAGGCGAGGATCCCAGCAGGCATGCACCACACGGAAGCGACTGAATTCCAGAAACAGCGGCAGACTCATCAGCCACTGGGCATGATCAGCCAGCTCATCGGCATGGCCGGCAAACTGCTCCAGGGTCTCCCTGACCAACCGGCAGTTACGCTCCGTATGGGAGCGCAGGTACTCTAGCCCGGAACCCTCGGCGCCGGGCGTGAGGAACGCCAGCAGATTATATTCATGGTTGCCCATGACCAGCTGTGCGGCACCCGTCTCGACCATATCCCGTACAGTCCGCAGAGACTCTCGAATCCGAGGCCCACGATCAACAATATCACCGACAAATACCGCCTGCCGGTCCGGATGGCGCCAGATACCATCCACCTGTCTGTAGCCCAGTTCGGCCAGCAGCCGACACAGGGTGTTGTTGCAGCCGTGGACATCGCCAATCAGGTCATAGCCCTGATGGCACACACTGTCTGCATATTCCATGACGTACTCCAATCCAGGAAATCAGTGCCTGAATAACGTTAGACCGCGTGGGGCGCTTAGCTATCCAGACGATTACCCCACCCAAGCTTGGTGCGGCACACTTCGTAGTAGTTATGATTGAGGGGATGGATGAGACGCAGTTTGTACGGTTTCTTATGGACAGTCACGGTATCACCCGGTGCTGCCGTGATATGCACCTGACCATCGCAGCTGAGCTGCGGATAGGTCGGGTTATTGCGGCCGATGACAATTTTCAGTTCGCTGTTGCCGTCAATGACGATCGGACGACTGCTCAGGGTATGGGGGAACATCGGCACCAGCACCAGGGCATCCAGTCGGGGATGCATGATTGGCCCGCCACCGGACAGCGCATAGGCCGTAGAACCGGTCGGTGTCGCCACGATCAAACCATCAGAACGCTGACTGTAGACGAACTGACCTTCAATAAAGAGTTCAAACTCGATCATCCGGGTCGCTTTACCCGGGTGGAGTACCACCTCGTTCAAAGCGCCGGCGCGGCCAATCACCTCACCTTCCCGCTTGATGGTCATTTCCAGCAGGAACCGACTCTCGACGATATATTTGCCTTCCAGCACCTCGCCAACCTGCTCTTCCAGGTTATCCGGCTGAATATCTGTGAGAAATCCGAGGCTGCCACGGTTCACGCCCAGTACTGGCACATTGTGCCGCGCCAGCGCCCGGGCAGCGCCGAGCATACTGCCGTCACCACCGACAACGATCACCAGGTCGCAGATTTCCCCCATCATTTTCCGGTTACAAACCTGCAGCCCGTGACCGGGTAACAGTTGCGCCAATGGCTCTTCCAGAATAACGTGCAGGTGACGGGACAACAGAAACTGTTTCAGCCGCTTGAGCGTCTCCACAACCTGGACACTGCCCAGACGACCGATGATCCCAATGTTCTTGAACTGTTCCATAAAACCATTGGTTATGAGAAATAGATGTTACTGTCCATTATAAACGTCCACAGCCCTGAGCGTCACAGGGTTTCTCGGGAACTCTGAGATATGAGCGTCAATTTTTCTGCCAAATCGCTACAGACATCGATCCAATGGCTGCTTGAATGCCCGGTGTTACTGGATCACCAGCAGCATCCAGTCCTTCTGGCATCAGCCCTGCCGCCAGCCTCCCAGCCAGTGGTGCAGGACCTGACGAATAGCATGGAAGCGCTGCAGGAGGAACTACAAGGAAAAAGACACCATCTCCTCGGCGTCTATTACGAGACACTGTGGCAAGCCATCTTTCGGCATTTGCCGGATACCCAGGTTATCAGCTGCAATCGCCAGGTCCAGGCTGACAAGCGCACCCTCGGCGAATTTGACCTGATTTATTACTGCCGAATCCGAAAGGCCTATGTGCATCGGGAAATGGCGGTCAAATTCTACCTAGGGCTGCCTGACTCAGATTCGCTTGCCGGCTGGTTTGGACCCGGCCTTGACGATCGATTCGACCGCAAGGTTGACCGATTACTCAACCACCAGTCCGTACTGAGCCAGACGCCAGAAGGTCGTCACTCCCTGGAAGCTCTGGGTATTACCGGGGTTATCAGTGAAATCCTGCTGCAGGGCTGCCTGTTTTATCCCTTTGAGGGTTCATTGTCGGCACCAACCCTGTTGTCTGACCGGCATCTCCATGGCGACTGGCTACCGGTCAGCGCCCTGAACCACTACATTGAAACCCGGAAGATCGACGCGATAACCCACCTGAACAAGACACAATGGATGACACCCCCACTGAACAGCCTCACATCGTCGATCACCAAAGCCGATATTCATAAAATCGACTGGCTGCACAACAGTACCACCGCATTATTCAAACAATACCGGGGCCCGATCATGCTCGCCGGATTAACGTCAATGGATGAACAATACTGCGAAGCCTCTCGCTTCTTCCTTGTACCGGATGACTGGGAGAATCTGGCTCGCTTACGACTCCATCAATGAACGGTTTCCCTGCAAACCACCGGTATGGATCGCCAGCACGCGGCAACCAGGCAGAACATCCCCTTTCTCGACCAACTGTTCCAAGGCAAAAAACAACTTGCCGGTATAGACCCGATCCAGAGGCACGCCGGTTTCATCGAAAAATCGTCGAACAAACTGTTGCAGCTCCTCTGTCTGGCGCGCATAACCACCACAATGGAATTCCGTCCGTAGTTGCCAGTTTTGATGATCACACTTAATATCCATCAACCGCTGGTGAATATCCTGAATAAGAAAGTCGCCCCCCTTCAAGACCGGAACACCGAGGAAACGCCCCTTCCCTGCTGCCCCCAGTATCAGTCCGGCCAGGGTTGCGCCTGTACCGCAGGCCGTCGCGACAAGATCGTAATCCTCTGACTGAATACCATGCAGAGACAGGATTTCTACACATCCCTGCATAGCCAACGCATTACTGCCACCTTCCGGAATCATTCGAGTCGACGTTGGATCACAGGCCAGGGTATCAATCAGCTCATGATGAAACTCAACATCATGCCGTCGACGATAAGCCTCACGCGTCACAAAATGCAGACACATCCCCATCGCCTGCATATCCTGCAGCGAGGGTGAAAGTACATCGGGTTTATGCCCACGAATGACACCCACAGACTCGATCCCAACCACCTGGCAAGCCGCAGCCAGCGCATGTAAGTGGTTTGACCAGGCACCACCAAAGCTGACCACGGTTTTAACCTCAGACTTGAGGCATTCATCCAGATTATATTTGAGCTTGTACCACTTGTTGCCGCTGACTAATGGGTGCACCCGATCCAGGCGCAACACATCCAAATGGATGGATGCCAGTGGCCCTTGTTGAATCACAAGATTTTGTAGGGGAACAGGTTCTATTAACCCGGGAATCAGATCAGAAGGCGAAGCCATGCAAACTATCCGGAATACAGTCATGCGCTAGGGTACGGTTACAGGAAAGCGCTAACACCACCCCAAAAGAACGGTTAATCTAGAGTATTACTGATCCATAAACCAGCTCAAAAAACGTCATTTGTCGTTATAAAATCGCTTAACCGGCTAAATCTTGCACCATCATCAACATCATTCCAGTAACACATATGTCAGCCTATCAGGTCTTCTCGCTCACCAGCATAACCAAGCCTGTCTAGCCACTAAGCAGAACCCATTAAGCCCCCCTTCAAATAAGAAATTTCACCCGAAACTTCATAAACCGCCACTTAAGCTATATTTGCCAAACCGTTGATTTGCCTCGACTTACCACGGAAACACCCCATCGGAAGATACATTTTGTTTCTCATCAAGAGGGATTATGTATGTCAAAACGTCACCTGACTTCTGCTTCAGGCGCACTGGTTGCAGATAACAATAATGTCAAAACAGCCGGCCCCCGTGGACCGATGATGCTGGAAGATGTGTGGTACCTGGAGAAACTCTCCCACTTCGCCCGAGAAGTGATTCCTGAACGGAGAATGCATGCCAAGGGCTCCGGCGCCTACGGCACCTTTACCGTCACCGACGACATTACCCGATACACCAAAGCATCCATTTTTGCGGAAGTGGGCAAACAGACGCCGATGTTTATCCGCTTCTCCACCGTAGCGGGTGAACGGGGTGCGGCGGATGCCGAGCGGGATATCCGTGGTTTTGCCATGAAGTACTACACCGATGAGGGCAACTGGGATCTGGTGGGCAATAACACCCCGGTTTTCTATCTGCGGGATCCATTGAAATTCCCCGATCTCAACCACGTGGTAAAACGGGATCCTCGGAACAATATGAGAAGCAACACGCATAAATGGGACTTCTTTTCCCATCTACCAGAGTCCCTTCACCAGATCACCATCGATTACAGCGACCGGGGTCTGCCCCGTTCCTACCGCCATATGCACGGTTTTGGTAGCCATACCTTCAGCCTCATCAACAGCGACAATGAGCGACACTGGGTGAAGTTTCATTTCCGCTGCGAGCAGGGTATTGAAAACCTGATGGACGACGAAGCCATGAAAATGGTGGGCATGGACAGGGAGTCCTCCCAACGGGATCTGTTCAATGCCATTGAACAGGGCGATCATCCCCGCTGGACCATGCAGATTCAGGTATTAACGGAAGATCAGGCCGCCACACTGCCTTACAACCCGTTTGATCTGACCAAGGTATGGCGCCACGGAGACGCACCCTTGATGGATGTTGGCTACTTCGAGCTGAACAAAAACCCCGATAATTACTTTAACGAAGTGGAACAGGTCGCCATGAATCCGGCGAGCGTTGCGCCCGGTATCAGTTTCTCACCGGACAAGATGCTTCAGGGCCGGCTCTTCTCCTACGGCGATGCCCACCGCTACCGACTGGGCGTCAACCACCACCAGATTCCGGTCAACGCCCCGAAATGTCCGTTCCATAATTACCACCGGGATGGCGCCATGCGGGTGGACAGCAACAGTGGTGACAGTGTCACCTATGAGCCCAACAGCTTTGGCCTGTTTCAGGAATCTCCGGAAACGGCTGAGCCGCCTCTCACGCTGAGTGGAGCCGATGACCACTGGAACCACCGGGAAGATGATGACTATTACTCCCAGGTCGAAGCGCTCTACAATCTGCTCAGCGACGAGGAACATCAGCGCATGTATCAGCGCATTGCCAGCGAGTTAACCACCATCCCTGAGGATATCGCTGAACGACAACTTAAACTGTTCGGTAACGTTCATGAGTCGTATGAGGCAGGCATTAGGAAGGCGATGGCGATGAACGGGTAATCCGCTGATAACCGTCAGGTGAAATACAACCATGCCGACTTATTCAGCGTGATGGCTGTATTTCATCGACTGCTGCGTTAATGGAAGCATCGTGTAACCGTTTATACGGGAGAACACGCCGAAGCATTTTCCCAGATACGGCGGTACAGGGCGACAACCTCCGCTTTTTCAGGTTTCCGCGGATTATTGGCCGGAGAACCGGATGCCAGCGCCTGTTCAGCCATCAACTCCACCAGCTCAAAAAAGCGCGCTTCCTTGATCCCGTACTCCACGAATGAGGGCACCTGCAGATCGCGATTCAGCGCTTTCAGTTCAACCAGCAGCTTATCAACCGCCACGCTATTGGAATCCCGTTCATCAGCCACCCCCATGATTCTGGCGCAGGTGGCATAGCGAGTCGTTGCAGAAGGTACTGAATACGCCGTAATTTCCGGTAACAGCATGGCATTACTGAGTCCATGCGGCACATGGAAATGCGCGCCTATCGGCCGGCTCATGCCATGGACCAGCGCCACGGATGCATTGGAAAAAGCAATACCCGCCAAGGTGGCCCCGAGCATCATCGCCTCCCGTGCCTGTCGGTTACCGGGCTCACGATAAACAGTCCGAAGATTGGGGGCGATCAATGCCATAGCCTGTAATGCCTGCGTATCGCTGTAAGGGTTGGCCTTGCGACTGACATACGCTTCCATCGCATGGGTCAAGGCATCTATGCCCGTATCCGCAGTCACCCGGGCAGGCAGGGAAAGTGTCAGCTCATAATCCACCAGTGCTGCCACTGGCATAAAGCCCTGCCCTACACAGAGCATTTTTTCATCGCTGACCGAATCAGTAATGATGGTAAAGCGGGTCACTTCCGAGCCCGTACCCGCGGTGGTTGGGATGGCTATAATGGGCAGGCCTTCCTCTATCACATCCCTTGGAAAACGGTAATCCTGCATCTCTCCACCATAACGCCCCAGGATCGCGATCGCCTTGGCACTGTCAATCGGACTACCGCCCCCAAGGGCAATGATGGCGTCAAATTCACCGTCACGCACCATCCCCACGCCGGCTCTGATGGAATCCTCTGCCGGTTCCGGCTGGCATTCTGAAAACAGGCCGTAAGTGAACCCGGCCTTCTCCAGCTCCGCCTGAATCTGCTGCACATACCCCAGTTGCACCATCATCGCATCAGTGACGATAAGCGGGCGCTGACAACCCAGTCGACGGAGCACGGCCGTGACCTTCCGGCTGGCGCCAGCCCCAATTTCCATGATTCTCGGCAGTAAGACAGAAGCAGACATGACGGGAGACTCCCATTGTTATTGTTATGCGGTTTCCAGCACTTTGTGATCACCGGACACCGTATCAAGTCGCTGTACGGCCGCACAGTATTGCGCCATCAGTGTCGTCAGTAGCTGATAACGCTGATAACGCGTCCGGTAACAGGGGAACATGGATGGGTCCGGGGCATGATGGCGCTCAATTTGCGTTGTCTGACGAACTCCCTCGGCCAGATCCCGGTAAAGCCCGACACCCACACCGGCAGCCATTGCCGCCCCTCGTGCGCCGATTTCAATGCCATTAGGGACATCGATGGGTATTTCCAGAATATCGGCAAACATCTGCGCCCAGATGTGGCTGCGTGATCCACCGCCGGTCAGCCGTGCCTGCTTGAAATCAGCCCCTGCCTGACGCAGTTGATTGATATGGTTGAGATGCCCGAATGCCACCCCTTCATACAAACTACGCAATAAATGCCGTTTTCCCTGTCCCCCCGAAATACCATAGAAACCGGCTCGCAGACCGGGATGCGTATTCGTGCCGTGAAGGAACGGATGAAAAAGCGGAAGACTGTCGTCAACCGGGGTGGATGCCACCATCCGGTTAACGGTTTCAAAGACTGAACGTCCTTCACTATCCGCTTCCTGCTTTTCCAAACCCAGGCATTCATTGACGAACCATTCCAGGTTCGTGGCCGATGTCGCGCTGGACTCAATGGCGATATACCGTTCCCGGTCAAAGACACAGGACATGAACACGTCAGGATTAGCGATGGGCTGGTCGACAATGACCTGATTGATACTCCAGGTGCCGGCAATGATGGATGCATCACCGGTTTCCACCACTCCCGCCCCCAGGGCACTGGCCACCACATCGAACAGCCCGGCAATAACGGGTACGCCTGCCTGTAGCCCCGTGACCTCTGCTGCTGCCGCCGTGACGGTCCCCACAACATCCGTGCTTTCAAGCAGAGGCGGTAGATAGCTCACCGCCTCAGGCATACCATAAAGACGGAACAACGCATCGCTGTACTGCCGGTCTTTTACATCAATCAGTCCACCACCACTGGCATCGGTAACTTCCGTCGCCCGTTCCCCGGTCAGGCAGAAATTAATGTAATCCTTACAGAAGAACGCCGTACCAATCTGCTCATAAACGACAGGATCAAACCGCTTCAGCCAGGCCAGCAACATACCGGTCTGCGCTGACCAGATCCCCTGGTAGTTGATCGGGTAAATGGTCTGACCACGCCCTTCCTGCTGCCATTCAGCCACCAGCGCTACGGCACGGGAATCCATCGACGGAATGGCAAACAACGGCTGTTGGTCATGATCCAGCAGATAAACACCGTTGCCCTGTCCACTACAACCAATAGCAGCGATGTCACCGGGAGCAATACCGGTTGCCTGCAAGACCTGCCGGATAGCACGCGCGGTCTGTTGCCAGACCTCGGTCATATCCCGCTCAACATGACCCGGCGCCGGATGCCGGGTCTGAACCGGCTCCGCCGCTACGCCGATCTCTCGGCCCGTCAGGTCAAAGATGGCAGCTTTGGTAACCGTGTTGCCATTATCCAGTCCCAAAAGGTACGGCGGCATGATGGACTCCCTTGATTCGATTATTTTTCTGAGTGGTAGATATCCCACGCCTGCTCCGCACTGGCACCGTCATGGATCATCGCCATGAAGGACCTTACCACCTGCCGCGGATTCTCGTGCTGATAGATATTACGACCGTACACCATCCCCATGGCACCCTGATCCAGCAGCTGCCGCGCCTTGGTGAAGACGGTTCTCAGATCTTCCTTGCCGCCACCGCGCACCAGTACCGGACAGCGGGCCGTTTCCACCACCTCATGGAAATCTTCTGCATTGGCCGTCGGATCCGCCTTGATGATGTCGGCTCCCAGCTCACGGGCCAGACGCACCAGGGTCACAATTTTCTCCCGGTCGCCATCGACCATGTAACCGCCCCGGATGCTGTTATCCTGCATGACCAGCGGTTCAATCATCAGCGGCAACCCGTACTTGTCGCAATCATTACGGATACGGCTGATATTGTTCACACACTGACGGAACAGGTCCGGCTCATCCGGCAGCATGAACAGGTTGACGACCACACAGGCCGCATCCATTTGCAGTGCAGGCAATAGCGGTTCCTGATCATTCTGAAGTTGTGCCCACATGACCCGGTGTCGATCAGCATTGTAGGGATTCCCCAAATCAACGCGCATCACCAACGCAGGCTTTTCCTTGCCTTCAATTTCCTGCAACAGGTCACTCTGCCCAAAATTCATCTGAATGGCATCGGGGCCAGCATCCACCAACTGGCCGACGACTTTACCCATATCCTCCAGGCCGTCCAGGAAACCGGGTTCATTACAAACGCCATGGTCAATAGCGACATCCAGACACTTACCCCGCCTGAACAACCGCTTCATACGCACTTTCTTGGCTTGATACATGGTGCTCTTCACTCCTGATTGAGGGTCTTTTATTGAGTGTGTTGTGATCCAGTCCATGGTGTTTTTCCAGGTGAGAGAGCGTACGGCTGAGCTCCTCTTCTGCCACCTCGGCAGACCAGCCTGACTGACGAGCCAGCAGTTCATTGAACTCCTGAACCATCGCCATATTCAGTTCGCCACTAATCGCCAGTGCTGTGCGCCGCAACAGCAGGTCGGAAAGATGGACAACCTGTTCACTGCCAATCAGGTAAGTCAGCTCGCCATACGAGTAGCCAGTGTGGTGCTCCAGCGGTCTGTCATTGCCAAGATCATACTTTTCAGCCAAGGCAACTGCGCAGGTGCCATAACGCATCAGCAGCTGTTCTGCACGTAAGATCGAACACCCATATTTTTCACTGAACTGCTGACACCAGTGCTCACGTTCACTGTCGCTTTCGGGATAATCCTTTCCTCCCCCGATCGCCAGCGCATGCGTTGACTGCTGCCGTGTCACATCCAGATCAGCGAGCACCCGGTCAGCGACCTGTTCCGCAAAACTGCGGAATGTCGTCCATTTCCCCCCCACCATGGAATAAACCGGAAAGGGTTGATCCTCACTGGCAGGCATCACCCGACAGCTATGATCCCTGGATATCTGGCCGTTGGTCTCACGATCGCTGGCCGGCAGTGGACGTACACCGCTGAACCGATAGACGATCTCATCATGGCTGATCGTGATATCAGGGAATATGTATTTGAGCGATTCCAGGATATAGGCCGTTTCCTCTGCGGTGCAGACGGCAGTATCCGGATTGGTGATACTGATATCCGTCGACCCCACCAGCACATTGTCAAAATAAGGAAACAGAATGCAGATGCGACCTTCGGGATTTTCGTAATAAATCATCCCTCCGCCGGTCGCCTGATACAGTTCCCGGTTATTGATAATCAGGTGGGAACCCTTGGTGCCGCCGATAAACTGCGTAGGCATCGAAAATGCCTGATTGGTAAAGTCAATCCAGGCACCTGCCGCATTGACCACGACACGTGGTTTGACGCGAATCTGTGCCCCGTCGGTTCTGTCTTCGATCATCAACTGATCGCCTTCCGCCCGGATCAGCTCGGCATAGTTCAATGCCATCCCGGTATCAGACAATTGTTCCGTATCAGCGAGGAGTTCGAAAGCCAGCCGCTCCGGATAGCTGATCCAGGCGTCATAATAGGTTGCACTGCAAACAGTCTCTTTATTCAGTGCTGGCCATTGAGTGTTCGTTGAACACTTCCGATGAAAGCGGTGAGTGGGCATCGATGTTGCCCCTTTGGTAAACAGGTCATACGCCATCAGCCCCAATTTGATAACAAACGCCCCGCGTCGTGACTGTTTGTCTGATAGCCGAAGAAACCGCAACAATGCCTGCCAGACGCCGTCCCACCGGGAAAAAATCGGAATGGTCGTAGGCAGTGGCCGCACATAATGGGGCGCATTCGCCAGCAGCCGGTTGCGCTCATTCAGGGACTCCCTGACAAGGGTAAACTCCCCATTTTCAAGGTAACGCAGACCACCATGAATCATTCGGGACGGTGCCGCACTGGCGCCGCTGCAATAATCCTCTTTTTCGACCAGAAGGACATCAACGCCCTGTAATGCCAACTCACGATACAGGCCAATCCCGTTGATGCCGCCCCCAACAATGACGACAGAGACATCCGGCGACTGCAACAATCGGGCGCGCTTTTGTTTCCTTGTTTCAGCGTTCATATCGATTCACTCAATCAATCGCCAGGCACAGAAAAACCGCAAAAGTCATGAACACTTTTGTACGATGAACTGTTTTATTGTTTTAACGCAGTCAGGTTATTGTTATTAAACAACCTGACCCTTTCTCATTATCAAAAGAACGCTGACAGTGCCGTCGACACCTGATCGATCTCTGCCGCTGTCAGTGTCACTTGGCCTGCCACCGCATTTTCTTCAGACTGCCTGGCATCCCGGGCGCCACACAATGCAAACATCTGGCCTGACTGAGCAATCGTCCAGGCAATCACCAATTGCGCAATGCTGACATTATGCGCATGGGCAAGCGGTGCCATCGCCGCGAGCATATCTGCCACCTTCTGACGGTTTTCAAGGCTAAAACGCGGATCGGTGATACGCTGATCATCGCCCCTGAACTGGCGATCCGGCCCAATTTTTCCGGTCAGCAACCCCTGAGCCAGGGTCGAATAACTCAGCACCCCGACCCCCTGCTGTTCACACAAAGGCAACAGGTCTGCCTCAATCTCGCGGTCAAGCATGCTGTACTTTTCCTGAATCGCATCGACCGGCCCACACGCCAGGTATTCACGCAGCTCCGTTTCATTCACATTACTGACCCCAATCGCACGGATCTTCCCTTCCTGCTTCAGTTGCAGGAGTGCATCCATGGTTTCAGCGATCGGTGTCGTAGGATCCTGCCAGTGGGTGATATAGAGGTCGATATAGTCCGTACCCAGCCGCTTCAGGCTCTGTTCCAGCTCATACCGAATGGCGTCAGCGCCCAGGTAGCGATAAACCGGCGTACCTTCTTCATCAAAGAAATGGTTACCTTTCTGGGTATGCCAGACAAGTCCACACTTGGTTGCCAGTACCACCTTGTCACGACGCCCCCGTATGGCTTCACCCACAAGCGATTCTGACCGCCCGAGACCATAGGCCGGCGCCGTATCAATGAGGTTGACGCCATTATCCAGTGCGGCATGAATCGCTGAAATGGAATCACGGTCATTGCCGCCACCCCACATCCAGCCGCCCATGGCCCAGGTGCCCAGTCCGATGACCGATGTTTCGATGTCTGAACTGCCCAGTGTCTTGTAATTCATGGATATCATCACTCCTGCAGTTTTATTTGTTATGTTTTTCGAGCACATCCAGTACGGCTAGTGATGTGCATTCATCGGTGACCAGCGTCTTCAGCCGTCGACTGCGCAGGGCACCACAGATGGGTATGACCTTGGCATCACCGGCCGCGACACCAATTGAATGAGGAATATGCTGCAGGTCATCCAGCGTCAGCCCGACCAGCTTGCTGTTATATTCCGCCAGACAGGGATAACCCAGGCTGTCAAACAGATGGGCGAACAGGTCACCGGCTGCATCCGCCTGCACGATTTTGTCCCGTTCATGCTTCGATGCCGGATACAGATCAAAGTAGCTTGAGTCATCCGGCACAATAGAGCCTATCCCCAACAGTGCGAACCGGGCCTGCCGCGCCCGGTCAAGGACTTCCTGAATCGGGCGTACAGCCATCAACATGTCGCGTTCCTTGGCAGAACCGGCAAACAGTGGCGCATGCAACTGGTAAGCCTTGCCGTTCAAGCGTTCGGACAGCTGACTGGCCAAGTGGTTGACGTCGGTATAATGCTTACCCTGAACCCCGCCCGTAGCCGGCACAACGGTAATATTCTGATACAGTCGTTTAGGGCGAATCTCATCAACAATGGCGCTGACCGCCTTCCCCCCACTGATACAGATCGTATCGCCATCTTCCAGATGTTCCAGGAGGTAACCCGCCGCCGCACGGCCTGCCGATTTCACCACCAGCTGCGCATCCGTTGAAAAATCAGGCGTGATAACAGCACTCTCTATCGAACTCACTGCGCGCAAACGGTTTTCGATCGTCAGCAGGTGGTTGTGCGGTGTATTGATCGTAATATCAATCCAGCCAAGTTCCCTGGCATGACGTATGATCCGGTTCACCTTGGCAGTAGACAGGGTGAGCATCTTGGCGATTTCCGCCTGACTGCGCTCCTCCAGGTAATGGAGGCTGACCACCTTGCTATAAAGCCGGATATTTTCAAAATCCAAATCAGTACTCACTGATCATTCTCCATGCTGCTGATCGTCTGCAAAGAAGGGTTAGCTTGCAGCGCAGCTCCGCCGGTTATGTAAAATCTGGTCAATGGAAACGGCCAGCAACAGGATGGCGCCCTTGATCAGGTCCTGCCAGTAAACAGAGACGTTGAGCAGAATCAGGGAACTGGACACGATCGACAGCAGTGCAATACCCAGAATGGCACCCAGCACACTGCCTTCACCCCCTTTCAGGCTGGCGCCACCAATGACAGCTGCGGCAATGATATTCAATTCCAGTCCTACACCAAAATTGGGTGTCGCTGCGCCAAACTTGGACATGTAGATAATGCCGGCAAATCCAGCCAACGTCGTACAGAGTACGATAGCGCCCAGCTTCACACGATTAACATTGATGCCGGAATATTCCGCTGCCTTTTCATTGCTGCCGGTGTAAAACACCTTTCTGAAGGCTGCCGCATGGCGCAGGAGATAGTCGCTGATCACTATCACCACAAAAAAGATGATAATCACGAAAGGCACCCCGAACACGGTTCCCTGACCAATAAACTTAAACGACGGCGGAAGAGTGAACAGGGAAAGCGGCGTCCCCTGGGTAATGGTCATACTGAGACCGCGGGCTATCCCCATCAGCGCCAAAGAGGCTATAAAGGTATGCAGTCCGATACGGGTCACAGTCAAACCCATCAGGTAACCCGCGAATGAACAGCAGCCAATACTGATCAGGCTGGCCAACCACGGATTCATACCCATCAGGAATAGCTTGCCGGCAATGACCATGGCCAGGCACATCACCGCCCCAACGGACAAATCAATCCCGCCAACAATGATCAACACAGTCATACCGACCACAACAATCCCTTCCGTGGAGAAGGAAAGCATCATCGCCTTCATGTTGTGCCAGGTCAGAAAATAGGGTGACGCAAAGCTCATGCCGATAAAAATAGCGACAATGATCAGAATCAACGTCGCTTCACGCATATTCTTCAACCCTTTCAGCCGGTCAAAGAAGCCGGAAGTCGTACGGGATTGAAGTACCGGTGACGGGTTGGTTTCTACGTTATTCATGCGATTTCCAGCCCTGTTGTGGTGGTGAGTCCTGATGCCAGCTGAATGATATTTTCTTCGGTAATGTCAGCGCCGCTGAGCGTCCCCTGCTGTTGGCCCTGATGCATAACCATAACCCGGTCACAAAGCCCTACCACTTCAGGCAGCTCGGAAGAAATGACAATAACGCCAACCCCTTCATTGGCCAGACGACGAATCAGCTGATGAATTTCAACCTTGGCACCGACGTCTATTCCACGGGTCGGTTCATCCATAATGATGATGGACGGATTAATCGACAGGATCTTGGCAATGGCAACCTTCTGCTGGTTACCGCCACTGAGGGAGGAAACCGGTTTATCCATACCCGCGCTTTTCAATCGCAGCTGTTCTGTTAACCGCGACGCCTGTGTCTGCTCACTGGTTTTACTGATAACGCCCCAGCGATTACTTACTTGTCCAAGCTTCAGTACTGAGACATTCCCGGCAATCGACAGGTCAAGAAAGACGCCGGTTTCCTTTCGATCTTCTGACAGGTAGGCAACACCGCAGGCAATACTGTCCTGATAGTCGCTGATTCGAACCTCTTCACCTTTCAGCAAAAACTTGCCCATCGTCTTGGGGTGCAGACCACAGATCGCCTTGACCATTTCACTGCGCCCTGCCCCCATCAACCCTGCAACACCCAGAATCTCGCCTTTATGAAGTTTGAAATTAATTTCCTGAAAACGGTTTTCATCAGTTAACTGCCTGACTTCCAGCAACACTTCCAAATTGCCTGGATCACCGAAAAACTTTTCAGGGTAGAGATGACTGATTTCACGACCAACCATCCGCCTCACAACCTCATCAGGACTGGTTTCACTGACAGCATCAGTACTGACCCACTGCCCATCCCGAAGTACGGTGACCCGGTCACACTGCTCAAATATCTCCGCCATTCGGTGGCTAATATAGATGATACTGATGCCCTGTTGTTTCAGAGACTGCATGATAGCGAATAACGCTTCAGACTCAGTTTCTGTCAATGCTGCCGTGGGTTCATCAAGGATCAAGATGTTACATTTCAACGACAACGCTTTGGCAATTTCAACCAGTTGCTGTTCGGAAATACTCAAGGAATCGAGCCGCTGACCAGGGTCAATATGGGGTGCAATCGGCTCAAGGCATTTTTTGGCCGTGGCCTTCAGCGCACCGAAATCAACAAACCACTTTTGGCTTCGGTTGATCAGCGCCATATTGATATTTTCAGCCACGGACACATCAGGACACAGCACGATTTCCTGATGCACAAAACCAATACCTAGATCCTGTGCCTGCAGGGGACCTTTGATCACCACCGGCTTACCCTTGACATGAATCGTTCCTGAATCCGGCTGATGAATGCCATCAATGATTTTCATCAACGTGGATTTACCCGCACCATTTTCACCAGCAACCGCGTGTATCTCGCCTTTGCGCAGGGTGAAATTAACGCCTGACAACGCCTGGGTCGCGCCAAATGATTTATGGACATTGCAAATATCCATCATGACATCCTGGTTCATAACCCTGTCCTCACTGCCTGTTAAGTCATTCAGGTGACAGAGAGCCGCAACAGCACCGGCTCACTGCAAGAACACTGACGGGTTATTCGTTGATACCTTCAGTACCACGACGCTGGAGATATTTATCCCAGTAGAAGTCGTCGGCATTCAGCTTGGAGACAATGGAGAACCCATTATCGAGGAAAGGAACAGACATCGGGTTGAAGCCTGAACGGGCATAGTCGTTCATGGGGTCAATCTGGTCCTTACGGCTGGCCATGTACAGGAGCATCATGCCCATGTAACCCTGAACGCCCTGATTGGGATTCACCGCACCAAAGACATCACCGGCCTTGATCATATCGAGAATCTTGGCATTCACATCCGCATTAAAGACACGAATGTTGCCACCCAGTTCTTTGGCAGCCTGAGCCGCACCCAAGGCAGACGTCGCTTCCGGCATGAAAACTGCACCCAGGTCCGGATTGCCCTGTGCCATGCTCATCAGCGCGTTATACGCCTTGACAGCATCGGTATTACTGGCGGCCCGCGACACCAGTTCCATGTCCGGCCACTTATCCTTCATACGCTGAATGAAAGCCTGTACACGACGGTCATGGTTATCCTGACCGGGATTTTCCAGAACCGCGTACTTGCCCTTGCCGCCCATATCTTTGGCAATGGTATCTGCCGCGTACTGCCCTTCCCGGTAATTATCCGACGTAATGAACGATACGCGATTACTTTGGGGAGAATCAGCAGCAAAGGTCACAACAGGGATCCCCATTTCGGCAGCCCGGTTGATGGGCTCGATGAAAGGATCAGGATTCATGGGATGCAGCAGGATACCGGCAGGCTTCTTGGCCAGTATCTGCTCAAACGACGCCAATTGTTTATTCACGTCATATTCCGGCGTACCGGTATAGACTGTCTTGCAGCCCATCTGTTGGGCCGCCTGCTTCATCATTTCATATACCGGGAACCAGTACTCAACCCCGGACACCATGACATTCATGTAGAAGGTTTCACCGGGTGTACAGCGGAAGGGAGGAATGGGCTCTTCAGCACTGGCCTGCTGAACACCACCGAAGACCACCATGGCCGAGAGGCATACACCCGCTAGCAGTTTCTTCATGATCACAACACCTTATTATTTTTGTATGTGTTTTTTTGTGTATTGACGACTATCCCCTCAGCACATGAGTTACAGTGGTCAATAACACTGATTTCGTTTTACTGCCGCCTTTCTGATATATATTTCAACGGATGAAATATATTGACACCTAAACTAATCGCCCTCTCAATGTCGTGTCAACAACAATTACAAAAGTATTTCAGTGAATAGAGAGGAGTGTGATGCAGATCGCCTCTATGCCGTGGAAATGTCAGAACAAGATGGCAAATAGGCTGGTGTTTTTTTCTCGCTAGAAAGGATCTGCAAAAAATCCAGACGCAAAAAAGCGCCCCTGCAGCTTTGCTGCAGGGGCGCTCTATTGGACAACATGGGCGGATCAGATCACAGAAGCCAGACGAGAGCCCTGGTCAATGGCACGCTTGGCATCCAGCTCGCCCGCCTCATCGGCTCCACCGATCAAATGCACGGGCACACCGGCTGATTCGATCTCAGCCTGCAACTCGCGCAGTGGCTCCTGACCAGCACATACGATAATGGTATCGACCGGTAGCACCTTGGCTTCGCCATCCTGAACGATATGTAATCCTTCATCATCCACTTTCTGGTACTCAACTTTATTGAGCATCATTACCCCCTTATGTTTAAGGGTTGCCCGGTGGATCCAACCGGTGGTTTTGCCCAGATTCTGTCCGACCTTGCTCTTCTTACGCTGCAGCAGGAACACCTGGCGCGGGGATTCCGGCAATTGCTGCCGCACCCCTTCGACACCGCCGCGAACATTAAAGTCCTTGTCGATACCCCATTCTTTAAAGAAGGCTTCCTTACTCAGGCTGCTGGACTGACCTTCGTGAGTGACGAACTCCGCCACATCAAAGCCGATACCACCAGCGCCGATAATGGCCACATTCTTACCAACTGGCTTGCCATGCTTCAAAACATCCAGGTAACCCAGCACCTTCTCATGATCAATACCATCAACGGCCGGCGTTCTCGGTACGATACCCGTCGCCAAAACCACCTCATCAAACCCGATACCCAGCAAATCACCGGCCTTCACTTTCTGACCCAACTGCAGGTTAACGCCCGTCAGCTCAATACGACGACGGAAGTAACGCAGGGTTTCATAAAACTCTTCCTTGCCGGGAATCCGTTTGGCTACATTGAACTGACCACCAACCTCATCGGCCTGGTCAAACAGAGTCACTGCATGTCCACGTTCGGCCGCAACGGTAGCAAAGGCGAGTCCCGCAGGACCGGCACCTACTACGGCAATTTTCTTGCGGGTTTCTTCCTGTTTTAGCGGAATATAATTCAGTTCCGTTTCATGGCAGGCCCTGGGATTGACCAGACAACTGGTCAGCTTGGCCTGGAAAGTATGGTCCAGACAAGCCTGATTACAGCCGATGCAGGTATTAATTTCATCTGCACGATCCTGCGCTGCCTTGATAACAAATTCACCATCCGCCAGGAACGGACGCGCCATGGAGACCATATCAGCCTGCCCCTTGGCGAGCACTTCTTCTGCCACATCCGGTGTATTGATACGGTTGGTCGTTACCAGCGGAATACCGACTTCCCCTTTCAACTTCGCGGTTACATCCGTAAAGGCCGCCCGAGGCACCATGGTAGCAATGGTCGGGATACGGGCTTCGTGCCAGCCAATCCCGGTATTGATCAAGGTGGCGCCAGCTTCTTCGACTTTCCTGGCCAGCGTGACAATTTCATCCCAGACACTACCGCCTTCCACCAGATCCAGCATGGAAAGACGATAGATAATGATGAAATCCGTCCCTACCCGTTCGCGCACTCGACGAATGATTTCAAGGGGCAAGCGGATACGGTTTTCATAACTGCCACCCCAACGATCGGTTCGCTTGTTGACCCGCTCGGCAATGAACTGGTTAATGAAATACCCTTCAGACCCCATGATCTCAACACCGTCGTAGCCGGCTTTCTGCGCGAGTGCAGCGCAATTGATGAAATCCTGAATCTGCTCTTCGATTTCCTCTTCCGACAATTCATGGGGTTTGAACGGATTGATAGGCGCTTGCACAGCGGAAGGGGCAACACTTTTAGGGCTATAGGCGTAACGACCGGCATGGAGAATTTGCATGCAGATCTTGCCGCCTTCCTTATGGACAGCTTCCGTCACAACCCGGTGCTCTTCCGCTTCTTCTTCCGTATTCAGCTTGGCTGCACCCATGGCCACGGCGCCTTCGGCATTCGGCCCAATACCGCCGGTAACAATGAGACCAACCCCGCCACGGGCGCGCTCCGCATAGAATTCAGCAAGGCGCTCAAATCCTTTCGGGCGCTCTTCAAGCCCGGTATGCATGGATCCCATCAGGGTCCGGTTACGCAACGTAGTGAAACCAAGATCCAGCGGCACCAGCAGGTGCGGGTATTTGTCGTGTCCTGACATACGATTCTCCTCACTCATCAGCAGGCGGCATTATCTGTTGTTATTCGTGATCAAGCCGCATTGATGATGTTCAATGTGCCCGTTATGCTCACGAGGGTTTGTCCGCCGTTATTCACGGTTTAGAATTCAGGTTATTGTCCAGACGACAGTAATCGTAAGGACATACCGAAACAATGACCGAAAACAACAAATCACTGACCGTGGATGTACATTAAACGATGAAGCTGGGTGAGCTGTCGCTGAATTTTACCCTGCCCCTGCTGAACGCAGTTCGCAGCAGTGGATACGATCCGTCACCGGTGCTTGAACGGTTCAGTATTACACCAGAACAACTCAGCAACCAGCACCACTGGATGTCCATTGGACGATTCATGCGGCTCGGTCACGCCCTGATCGAACTGACGGGCAATCCTGCACTGGGCCTGAAAGCCGGTGAACACAGCCGCCTGCACGGGCTGGGATTATGTGGTTATACCGCCATGACCGCAGACACATTGGGAGCCGCCCTGTCATTACTGGTAAAACTCGAGCCCTTATACGGCCGCAATATCCGTGGACAGTCCCGTTACCTGGAAACGTCAGGCGCCAGTATCCTTCGGTTTTACTCTATAGCGCCTTATAACGAATACAACCGATTTGTCGTTGATAGCGTACTGAGTAGCTGGCACCAGTTATGTGCATTGCTAACTGGCGCAGACAACCTTATCAGAGAAATCCATTTTGAATTTCCGGCCCCCCATTACGTGGCAGCCTATGTTGAAGCCTTTAACCTGCCGGTGCTCTTTGGCCAACCGCACAACCAACTGATACTGGGATCAAAGACATCTTCGACCCCCTGCTTGTTTGCCAACCTGGCCGATCACACGGTCTTTCTCACCCAGTGCGAACAACGCCTTCACAATCTAGCAGAGTGGAACAGCTATCGGAGCAAAACGGCCCAGATCATCGCCTCATTACTACCGGATACCACGCCGGGGCTGGATGATGTTGCAGAAAAATTGCACCTGCCGGCATGGACCTTGCGACGCAAACTGCAGGAAGAAGCAACCAGTTTTAAGCAGCTTCTGGATGAAACCCGGGAATCATTGGCCAGCGCCTGGCTGAAAGAGTCAGATTATGCCCTGTCAGAAATTGCCTTCATGACAGGCTTTTCGTCAACGGAAGCCTTCCAGCGTGCATTTAAACGGTGGAGTGGTATGACACCGGGAGAATTCCGGCGCCAACATCAGGTTGGCCGCCGGAATCGATAGGAGGGTTCGCGATCAGGCAACGATATCGAGCAGTTCAACATCAAACACCAGGGCAGCATACGGAGGGATAGCGCCACCCGCACCACGTTCGCCATACGCCAGGTTATGAGGAATGTGCAGCTTGTACTTGTCGCCTACACGCATCATCTGCAGCGCTTCAATCCAGCCGGCGATCACACCGGTCACCGGAAACTCTGCTGGCTCACCACGGGATACAGAACTGTCGAACACGGTCCCATCCACCAGCATGCCATGGTAATGAACACGCACGGTATTATCACGTGATGCCTGCGGACCCTCACCTTCTACAATAATTTCATACTGCAGGCCGGACTCAGTCACTTTAACGGTATCGCGCTTGGCGTTTTCTGCCAGGTAGGCTTCACCTTCGGCCATTAACACCTTGGCTTTCTCTTCATGCTCAGCTTGCATTTTCTGGCTGATCACGGAAAACGCTTCCTTTACCAACGCTGGATCAACAGCCCAGCCTTCCCCACGCAGTGCATCGCCCAGCCCTTGCTGAACAGCCTCAATGGACAGCCCGGCAAAGCTCTGACTGGCCAGCTGGTCACCCATCTGACGACCGATACCGTAACTGGCCTGCTGCTCGTGGGTTTCGTATTGGGACATTCGACTGCTCCGCTGTTGGATAAAGGGAGCAAGAATATCAGACTGGACAAGAGAAAGGGATACACGACGACCGCGTAATGACGATAATAAAAAAGCCTGCAACCAATGATTGCAGGCTTTTTAAACTGGCGGACCGGACGGGGCTCGAACCCGCGACCTCCGGCGTGACAGGCCGGCATTCTAACCAACTGAACTACCGGTCCGCTTCTTTTGCAGCACTTGTATTGGTGGGTGATGACGGGATCGAACCGCCGACCCTCTGCTTGTAAGGCAGATGCTCTCCCAGCTGAGCTAATCACCCAACACGCTTTCAAACGCCGCCTTCTCAGAGAAGGTTGTCACTGACGTCTGCAAGTGGCTACGGGAAGCGCATTCTACAGATTTACTGGTGCAGGTCAATGCCTTCTCACAGAAAAAGACGACAGCATCATTATGTTCACGCTAATAGGACAAACGCATAAACACTTTGACAACACCGTCTTGCTCTGTTCGATCTATACGAATCTGACGAATCTGCAGGTGTTCTTTTTCGTTCATGTCAATCAACCATCCCAACAGCTTCTGGTAAGGCACCTCATCAATCCATACCGACACCCCCTGTCGGGCTGGCTGCACACGGGTCAGGGTCAGACCTGAGCGCTTACCGGACGACGCAATCACTGACGCGGCATCTTTCGTTGGGGCTGACTGTGAAGAGGTTGTCACTACGGATCTTGCCCGAGCCTGGTTAGCCACCATCAATGCCTGCGTTTCTTTTTCGTAGAGATAATCATCACGCTGTTTGGTTGACCAGCTGGCGATGGGGTGCCAGATCGCAAAATAGACAAACAGCACCGTAAAAAAAATCGATAGCGCAAGCAGCGCCCGCTGATCACGGCTGGACAGTTGCGAATAATAATCCCGCAATCGCTCCAGATAAGGGGCTAATGCATCGGTCAATTTACCCATGATGACGTTTAATCCTTACCAGTGAATCGACTTAACTTATGAACCTCAACATGTCGCTATGACGACTTCATACTGAGCCGGGCAACCACCGTATCCCCTTCCTGGTTCGCGGTTTCCATCGTCGCCTTCAAACCAGCTTCACGCAGCGCTTCCAGGTAACGGTTGACGGCCTCAAAACTCGCGGCCGCGACATTCAGTGTCACCCCATCACCACTCTCATTAAAATCCAGACTTTTCGGCTCGACCCCTTTTGCCGATGCCTGAGCACTGACCCTGGACAGGGTATTCAAGACCAGCAGGAAGCCATTGTCTGCTTGTGCGGTGCCAGCCCGTTTTAACAAACTGTTAAAGCGGTTTCTGACATCCACCACCGACCGGTCGCCCGGATTGATTTCCTTATAAAGTGCATAGTTCTGGGCATAATAATGGGCTGCCTGAGACTGAAACCAGACCCCCTGCCCCACGTAAAACACAAATTCCAGTGCCAGCCATACCCCTGCAACCCAGGCCACAGGACGCCACTGCCGCCAGCGCTTGCCCGCCTTCCGGGGGCATTTGAAGGCACCACTGCGAAATTCCACCAGCGCTCTTGCCCTGCGCTGCTCAGACAACAATGACGCGAGCGCCGATAATACGCTGCCACCATTGACTCCCTGATGCTCAATGGTGACGCCGTCCCCTGCCAATCCCGTAATCAGAGCAATATCCGTATCACTTTCATTGTGCTCGGAAAGTACCTTTATTGTGGTGATCACATTCTCCGGCTCTGACGTGTCCTTATCGTCATCGACCTGCACCGCTGCGCCCTGCTTAACGACATCATGATGAAGATACTGGCCGAGCAATAAAGATAATGCATCACGATCCACGGTCTGCGCCGGTTTTTCATGGGAGGCAATCGTCACCATTCCCTGCTCAAACAGCAGCATGATCGTTTTTTCATCGGTATGCCAAAGGCCATTCTCAGACACAACACTGACGGGCGCGATGCCACTTTCAGCGAATGTATCCATCAATTCCTGCATATCAGCTACCGGAAGATGCCCGACCAGCACACTGTCATGCCCGGCTTCCGGCAAACCGACGATATGCTGCTCTTCAACATTGCCAATCAGGTTTTCCTCAACCAGATAAGGTAGCGCCTGCTGCAGGTGTTTTTTCTGGGCCGATGTCACCGGCAAACGCTGGAGACCGGTCAGGGTTCCGGGCAATAACACCGTGATCTGCTCTGGCCACTGCTCTGGTACCTCTTGTTGCACCTGTTCAGCCCAGACCTGAAGATCAGGAAGACTGCCCTGCCGGATGGTCGCCTCATCGTCTGACGCTTGCCCTCTCACCATCCACTGAACAGGGGAAGTGGCGCCTTCTCCATGCACAGATGGCATGATACGAATGACAAGTTCCTGATTCATCAATCACCTCACCGACTCACGCAGGGCTGCAACCCACTTCGGGGACACATCCAGTTCTCGACCTATGACGGCCACTTTGCCTTCATCATCCCTGGCAAGCCGGGAATGGAGATAAAACGTCACATCGCGGTAAACCGCCTTGATATAGACGCTGAAGAAACGACTTTTCACATCAAGGTTCAGTTTTTTGATCACATTTTCGTCTACCTTCCCCTTAATGAGGGGATGCTTCTTGAAGGTATCGATATCAGCAAAACCATCACGCCCCCGTCCATCAATAAACGCTTTGGCATCCGATTCACTGAGCCGGTCAGACAGATTTTGGAAAACCGTGGCCGTCATCGTATTGGCATTCAAGCCTGCCTTGCTGTCCGGCAGTACCGTGACATGGGGCAACAACCGTGCATATTCATCAGGCGTTAATATCTGCAACAACTTCAATTCCGATACCGAAGCCATCAAGGTATCACCGGTTCTGTAGGGGGGAGACGCCGTCAGGTAGAGACTGTCTTCCGCACCACTGCCCGAGACCTCCTGCCCGGCATCAATCCAATCCCTGATACGATACGCCAGTCTTGGGTCGATTTTTTCGTAAGACAGAATCCTGACCAGTGTTTCCAGAATCTCCTTACTCTGCCCATCTGCCAGAAGGTTCAGGTTAAAGCGGCCCTGATCATCCAGTACCTGAATAGCAATCTCACCTTCGGCAACGTCAAAGCGGTCATTGGCATCAGCCCAGGGTTCAAACCAGTGGTCGACAGGCTTCCCCCCTTTTTTGTCATTTTTTTTATCTTCTTCTAACAATAACGCCACATAGTGTTCAGCACCAAGGGCGTAGTGCTTAGCCTGAACATACTGCAGATAGCGCGACTGCTTCTCCGTATTGTGATAAAGCCTTGTCCCAATACCTGCTGCCACAACGGCAATAATGGCAAAAATCAGGAGCACAAAAATCAATGCGACACCGGATTCACGGGTTCTTACACGACTATTCCCACCAGGCACCCTCATCAACCACTCCCCCCATTATTGGGTGATGGTGGCGTCTGCCCCGTTTGCAGTTGAGTTTCGTAACTGACACCCGGCAACTGCATTCTGATGTAACCATACTCAGGATGCTCAATGACGACTTCAACCAGCGCCGGCAATAGATAAGGACGCAGACTTTGTTTCTCTGATTGTGGTGGCCATGTTTTATGCCAGCGCTTCCGACTGTCACGAAAACGGAAGCGAATAGCATCCACATCCTCCATCAGCACCTGACGCTGGGGTTCCTGGGATATGCCTCGATCCAGTACCGGCCAATAGCGTCGAACCAACTGGCGGTCAGTCAGCTCATAGGACACCCGCTGCAGATCACTGCGTAGATCCCCGGTAATATTACGCCAACCCGAACGCGTGAATTCGAGCAATTTACCGTCCTGACCCGCCACCATGGCGGATTGACGCTGACCAAACTCATCTTTTATCGGACGAATCGCAAGCTGCAACAGGTCTTTTTCCAAAACCAGCCTGGCACGCTGCATAACGCCGATATTATCCCAAACGGCAATCGATGATTCCTGCATCTGGGTAACGGATTTCAGCAGGCGATAGCAGGCTGTGGCAATGAGCGCAAAAATGGCAATCGCTATCAACAACTCCAGTAATGTAAAACCGCCTGACCGCCTCAGCGAAGGGGCTTGTGCAGGAATCCGGTTAGACCCCATATTGCCTCCTTCTTGTTTTCAGGCAGCTGATTACCCGCAAAAACGGCCACTTCCACCCGGTAAAAGCCCGCTTTGTCGGTTTCAATCACATCACTCTGCACATACCAGTCCCGCCCTGACATCACCTGAGGTCCGCCGAAACTGCCGACCTGCAGGTTATCCGCATCTTGATAAAAGTGGTTGATCGCCTGATCCGCCAGCCAGTTAGCTACGACCCGATCCTGTATCTGTGCCGTTCGTTTCACGGCATTCCCGTCAGAGAGCAACAAGGCTGAGGCCGCCACGGCAAAGATGACCAGCGCAATCATGACCTCAAGCAGCGTGAATCCTGATGTGCGCCGCATCAACCGTTTTTTCCTTTTATCACCAAGCCCTGGTTCTTTCTCATGGCATTGACACCGCAGACAAACCATCAGATGACAGCTGAATGGTATGCTGTCGATCTATCTCGCTATACAGGTTCAGTTGAAACGGAGAAATCAAGCCGTCACTGAACATGACGATGAGTGGTTTCTGCTCGTTACCGGACAAATTCGACGGCACCGGTTCTATCACGTCCATCCGGATACGATTCGATAACTGATGCGGTCTGTAGTGTGCATCTTCATATTTTCGCCATGCCTCATCATCCCGTGACCAGCGCCACCAGTAATAACCGTCATCCGTGGCAGAAAGTCCATACTCCTGGCCATCGAGCAATGCACGATCCCGGGCCTGCTCCATTAACAGTTGTAACCGCTGAGACTCATCCTGCAAGACCTGTGCTGGTCCTGACGACCGGGGAGCGAGGAGTGTAACGCCCAGAATAATCCCGATGATCAATATGACCACCAGTATCTCAATCAGCGTAAAGCCCCTGTTTCTGGCCGCCTGATGCACACTATTCTTCCCAGTTACCTATTTCGGCATTAATGCCGTCGCCACCGACTCGGCCATCCGCTCCGAGTGAATAAACATCAAAGCTGCGGGCATTATGCGTACCAGGCACTTCATACTGGTAAGGATGCCCCCAGGGATCGACCGGCACCTTGGGCAGGTAACCATCCGGATTCCAGCGCCGTGGCTCCGGACTGCCGGAAGGCTCCTTCACCAGTGCATCCAGCCCCTGCTCGGTACTCGGATAAAAGCCATTATCCAGCCGGTACATTTCCAGGGCGCTGGCTATGGCATTGACGTCTGTCCGGGCCACCGTCGCCTTGGCCTGATCCGGCCGGCTCATAATCGTGGGCACGACCAGCGCCGCCAGAATACCCAGAATGACTACCACCACCATAATTTCTATGAGTGTAAAACCACCCTGCCGCCTGTCCTGCATCACTTCTCTACCTCCTGACACCGATTACCCAATCAATGTATTCATATTCAAAATTGGCAGCAAAATCGCCAATACTATTACCAGCACCACGCCGCCCATCACGACCAGCATCAGGGGCTCGAACAGTCCGACCAGCATGGCCATACGGTTTTCCAGCTCCATCTGCTGGTTGTCAGCCGTACGGTCCAGCATCACTTCCAGTTCACCGGTTGCCTCACCACTGGCAATCATATGCAACATCAGCGGTGGGAAATAGCCCGCCTCCTCCAATGCCCGGTGCAGGCTGCTCCCTTCACTGACCTTCCTTGCCACTGTTTTCACCGAGGCTTTCATGGCTTCATTACCCACCACTTGGGCCGCAATCATCAATGCATCCACCAGTGAGACACCGCTACGGGTCAAAATACTCAATGTTCCGGCAAACTGGGCAGTATTCAGCGCCCGGCTGAAACGCCCGATAACCGGCAAACCCATAAGCCGCCGATCCCAGCGCAACCGAACATCGGGCTTTGCCAGGGCATACCGCACGGCAAAAAACAGTAGCACGCCAGCACACGCCATCCACGGCCAATATTGTTGAAACCCCTCACTGACGGCAATTAACCCCCGGGTCACCAGGGGTAAAGCCTGCCCACTGTCGACAAAGACCTTGATCACATCCGGCACCACATAGCCCAGCAGGAAGCTGACGATAGCCACGCAGGCCAGCATCAGTATCACCGGATATAAGAGCGCGAGCTGGACCTTCTGGCGTGACTGCATGCGCTGCTCAGTATGATCAGCCAGCTGATTCAGGACCTTGTCCAGGTAACCCGCATGCTCACCGGCAGCGATAGTGGCACGGTACATATGCGGAAAATGATTGGGAAAAGCATCCATACTCTGGGCCAGGGTAAAACCTTCCAACACTCTTGAGCGGATGGCCAGCAACATGTTTTTCAGGCGCCGTTTTTCCTGCTGTGCAGCAACCGCTCTTAACGCTTCCTCAATCGGCATGGCCGCCTGGATCAAAGTGGCAAATTGACGCGTGATCAATGCCAGCTGCGAGGCCGACATACCTCGCCCAATACCCTGAAAACTCGCAGCACCTTGACGGGT
Source organism: Kistimonas asteriae (assembly GCF_018263925.1). Lineage (GTDB taxonomy): Bacteria > Pseudomonadota > Gammaproteobacteria > Pseudomonadales > Endozoicomonadaceae > Kistimonas > Kistimonas asteriae. The sequence continues at coordinate 60,327 of NZ_JAEVHF010000010.1, read as the reverse complement.
TTTATGTTCTGCCACTGCATCAACCTGCAATGGTGTCCACTCCCGATCACGCAATACCTGCCTGACCTGGCGCTGACTATCCGCCTCAAGGGTACCCCGCTGCTGGGCGCCATTTTCATCCAGCGCCAGATATTCATACGCAGACATTATGTGCTTCCACGCCCTCCGGCCTGTTAATCCTGACGGGTAACCCTGAGTACTTCTTCAAGCGTGGTGACACCGGCCAGCACTTTTTCCCGGCCATCCGCCCGTATGCTGGGCAGCGTTCGACGCACATAATCATTAATCGTCTGCTCGCCGGCTTCGCGATGAATCATCCGCCGGACCTCATCATCAATAGAGACCACTTCATAAATACCCGTACGCCCCCGATAACCATTGTGTTTACACTCACTGCACCCCGTCGCATGGTAAAGCGTGGGCGGATTGGCAGGATCCACCTCCAGCTGATGGCATTCCACTTCATCTGCCACATACGGTTGACGGCAATGGGTACAGAGAATCCTGACCAACCGCTGCGCTATAACCCCTATCAAACTGGATGACAACAGGAACGGCTCAATACCCATATCGTGAAGACGTGTGATGGCGCCGATCGCGGTATTGGTATGCAGGGTGGAAAGGACCAGGTGGCCGGTCAGACTGGCCTGGACAGCAATTTCAGCCGTTTCCGTATCACGAATTTCCCCCACCATCACAACATCCGGATCCTGACGCAAAATAGCCCGCAGACCACGGGCAAACGTCATATCCACCTTGGTATTCACCTGGGTCTGACCAATACCTTCCAGGTTATATTCAATGGGGTCCTCTACCGTGAGAATATTACGGCAACTGTCATTAAGTGACGAAAGGCCCGCATAGAGCGATGTCGTTTTTCCAGATCCCGTCGGGCCGGTCACCAGAATAATGCCATGGGGCTGGGCCAACATTTGCTGTATCGTTGACATCACCGCCTGTCGCATACCCAGATGCTCCAGACGGAGGCGACCTGCCGCTTTATCCAACAGCCGGAGTACAACCCGCTCACCATTACTCGAAGGTAGCGTGGATACCCGGACATCAACTTCTTTACCCGCTACCCGTAGCGAAATTCGACCATCTTGAGGGATACGCTTTTCTGCAATATCCAGCCGCGCCATAACCTTGATTCGGGATACCAGCAGTGCCGCCAGATTCCGTTTGAGCGAGAGAATTTCCCGTAAAACACCATCCACACGGAATCGCGCCACCAAGCGGGATTCAAACGTTTCAATATGAATGTCAGAAGCGCCTTCCTTAATCGCTTCAGTCAAAAGCGCATTAATCAATTTAATGACGGGCGCATCGTCCGACTGTTCCAGGAGATCTTCTGTCTCAGGTACTGCATCCGCCAGGCTCACCAGGTCAGGGTCATCACCAATCCCGGCCACATGCTGCAGGGCATCCGAGCTGTTTTCGTGATAACAGCGGGACATCACGGCAGCAAAAGCATCCTGGTCCAGTTGACGGTACTGTAAAGGACTGCCACAGAAGCGGCGTACTTCAGCAAGCAGCTCGACCGATGGCACATTCAGCATGAGCAACACAGGTTGCCCGCTTTCCTCATCAAGCACCAGGTTGTGGCGTCGTGCAAAGGCGAAAGGCAGCATTCGCACCGATTCAGGGATAGCCAATGCACCGGACACCATTGACTCACGCCCCTGTGCGTCAGTGACAATCTGTCCCCTAACGGATTCCGATTGGCTTTGATTATTCAAGCGTGTAGCTCCTGATTTCCCCATTAATAATTATTGGACTGGTCAATCAGTATAACGTTCCTGACAGAGAGGGAACGATTTATTAGTCATAACGTCCAAGTAACAGACTATGAGCTATTATGCTTTGATTTCATACGATTTGCAGGTTTTTTGGTGATGATGCATTCCTCTTTCCATGAGGCGAAGTCCTCTGTGAGCCATTTGACGATTTTAAAAAAAATTGCTGTTATCATATTTAATAATAACTACATTAATAAGCTTAATTCCCTGCACTGTTCGTCCAGGATAATCATGACAACATGAACAACGAAGTGCTTGATAAATCTTTGAATTTGCTTGCGAAGCACCAGTCGAACATTATCCTGGCCCTGCTGACTGCAGGGATGCTTACTACGCTGACTGTGCAATCATTCAATCTCTATCACACCCTTCAGGGCAATCCTGAAGCCTCAGACATTTCATCAGAAGACAGTACTGCACAGAAATCATTCACTCTCGCCGATTTCAGCTTTTTGTTTGGTGAAGCCCAGGAGTCTGAGTCCCAACTCGCCACCCGGGAGCTCCCAAAGACTAGTCTGAACCTGACATTACGCGGGGCACTGGCAGGTGACACAACCACTGACTCCAGCGCTATCATTCAAGACGGCAACGGTCAGGATCGCTTTTATCGGATTGGGGATTCACTCCCCGGAGGCGCGGTTCTGGATCAGGTGCACCCTCACCACGTCGTCATACGCTACCAGGGCGCTTTGCAAAAGCTGGTCTTTCCGGAAATCACCCATGACAAGGGGCTGGGAACGGTGAGCTATCCGCAAACGCCCCCCATGCCCAAAGAGATACCCGGCCTGAGCGATCAATACCAGGAGAACGCCAGGGCCCTTGAAGATCGAATGGAACAGCTGCGCCAGCGTCTAGAGCAGGCTCAGGGGAATTAGCCTTAGCGAACAATAAATTGTACAGGTTGCCAATGAATATGTTTTCAACGGAGCGAGCAGGCATTAAACGCCTTGGGGCATTGACACTCACTCTGCTGTTCACCTGTTTTCCTGCGGTTGCAGAAGAGTCGGCGCTGCCCCATCAAGTGGTATCAAGCCAGGACGCTTCTGCCACGGAAAAGCACTGGACACTGAACCAGCAGAATGCCGATATCAGGGAATTCATCGCCCAGATCGCCAATATCACGGGTGATACCTTTGTTATTGATCCCCGCATTAAGGGTGGGAATACCGTTACGGTCATTTCATCCACCCCCATGGACAAGGACCAGATTTACGATATTTTTCTCGAGGTCCTGAGCGCCAATGGCTATGCAGTCATTCCGAAAGGTAATGCCAAGAGTATTATTCCCACCACCACGGCCAAAACCGCAGGCACCTCGCCGGACACTGCGACAAAGCCCGACAACGCCACTATGGTGACACGAGTCTTAGATCTGCACAGCGTCTCTGCGGTTGAAGTCATTCCCATCATCCGGCCTTTAATCGCGCAATACGGCCACGCCGCAGCGTCATCATCAGGCAACGCAGTGGTGATCAGCGATTTGGCCGACAACGTTGAGCGGATCACCCACTTGGTCAGGGATCTGGACGACGCCAGTGACAATGACTATGAAGTCATCAAGCTCAAACATGCCTGGGTCGGCGATGTCAGCAAAATCATTCAAGACACACTATCAAGCAACAAGGGACCTCTACCCAGTAGCCTTCAGGTTATTGCCGATGAGCGCAGTAACAGACTCGTTATCAAGGGCAATGCCAACAAGCGCGCACGGGTCAGAAAACTCGTTCACACATTAGACGAACAGGGAATCCGGACATCATCCACGCGGGTTATATTCCTCCGCCATGCCGACGCCAAGAATCTCGCCGAGATTCTCAGCGAAGCATCCCAGTCCATTAAAGAGGGAAATACGGGTTCCCAATCTAGCAGCAACAATTCAAGACCCTCCGGTGTACCGTCAGCCCCGACCAGCCAGGGCAGCAATTCACGGAGTAGCAATAAGGGCCTGGCCGGCAATATCTTCATCAAAGCTGATGAAACAACCAACGCCCTGGTTATGATCGCTGATCCAAACACGTTGAAAGAACTCGAAACGCTGGTGAGGCAGCTGGATGTTCGCAGGGCTCAAGTATTAATTGAAGCCGCCATTGTCGAAGTATCGGGTGACGTCAATGATGCACTGGGTATTCAATGGGGTATTGGTGGGAAAAACACCTATTCCAGCAATACAGCAAATCCTGTTTCCGTAGTCGGTGCCCCTTTACCCACTATTAGTATTGGTACCGTGGCATTAAGAAACAGTAATTTTGGTGTGCTGGTTAATGCTTTGAGCAGCCGAACCAAAACCAATTTGCTCTCCACGCCCAGTATGATAACGCTCGACAATGAAGAAGCTGAGTTCATCGTTGGACAAGAGGTGCCTTTCCAAACAGGGTCTTACACCACTGGCAGTGATTCAAGCACCAATCCATTCACGACGACAGAGAGAAAACCCGTTGGCCTGACACTAAAAGTCACACCTCACATCGGTGATGGAGAATCTTTACGATTAGAAATCGAACAGGAAATCTCCAATTTACTGGATAATTCATCCACTCTGACACAAAGTGGCGACCCCATTACCAGTCAGCGAAAAATTAAGGCCACGATTATCGTCGATGATGGCAATACCGTCATTCTGGGCGGCCTGCTACAAGACGATGTCCAGAAAGGCTCATCAAAAGTCCCCTTCCTGGGCGATATTCCCTTAATAGGCGGCTTATTTACCAACAGTACAGATAAACGCACCAAGAAAAACCTGATGCTTTTCATCAAACCCAGCATCATGAGAACGCCCGAGTCGCTGACAAACGTAACCAACCGGAAATACACAACCCTGAAGTTGATTCACGACGGTAAAGCCTCGTCTCCTGTTAGTGGCAGCATGCCAGATACAGCAGCCAAGCTGTTTGAATTGCGCCTGAAGAATTAACGTTCAAAAAGGTTTGGTCAGGAGCAGAGATTTACATTCTGCTCCTGACCGCATCCAACTACACAGCACACATCAACCCAAGACCAAACACCATAAAGACACGTCCCGTCATGGGAGGTAAACGTGACAAATCCTTTTGCCCGCTAAACAACAAGCGAAGTGGCCAATACAGGCAGAAAACCGATGGAAGAAGCCACATTGGCTCATTGATATAACGAGATGCAGCCAGCCATGCAACAACCGCAAAAAGCACAAGGAAAAGAATGAGGTAGAGTGAGCGGCCAACTACATACCCAAAACGCACGGTGAATGTGTTTATATGACGCCGACTGTCATCTTCCACATCCCGCAGCTCATTGGCCAAAAGTACCAGGCTCGACAAAATAGACAAAGGCAACGCCAACAACAAAACACGGAATGACCAATCACCACTGACGGCCATATAGGCACCTTCCACCATCAGCAGCCCCGTAAAAACAAAGACAGCAACCAACCCAAGGCCCCGTTCTTTAAGATTGACCGGCTCAGCCGTATAAAAGTACCCGCCAGCCACACCGAGCAGACCAATCAATAGAAGCAACCATCCCGTATGACTCACTAAATAAAGCCCGAGCAAACAAGCCACAATAGCAATAACCATGGCACACAGTGCATTCATGCGGATCTGATGTATGACACTTTTAGCTAACGTGGTTGTTTGGCGCCGCCAAAAACCAAGATCGGCATAATCATTAAACAGATTCGTGGCGGCCTGTAACAGCACACCTGCAACCATCACTAAAACGGCTCGTAGAAAGTGCCCTTCACCCGACTGATAGGCGAGGGTAACGCCAAGACCGCAAGTCATCAGCGCCACACTAAAAGAGAAAGGTCTTAATGCCCTAAAAAAACGATACTTCTGCGGAAAGTCAATGGCTTGCTGCATGCCTGTCAACCTGTTATCAACCCGGTGGCGAAGCATAGAGGATTCACAGGTATTGAGCTATTCGTTAAGAGACCTATAAAAAAAACGCAGGCGTTTATAGCCTGCGGTTTTTTTATCCAATGTACTGCTTCAGAGTTCTTTCAGCATATCTTCCGGGCTTTGATAATCAAGGTTCTGCGCTTCAGCTACGCTCTCGCAGGTCACAATACCCTTGCAAACATTTAAACCATTGAGCAGATGTCGATTCTCTTCCATCGCTTTTCGGGGCCCTTTGTCTGCCAGCTGCAGCACGAACGGAATCGTCGCGTTATTCAGCGCAATGGTAGACGTACGCGCAACTGCACCGGGCATATTAGCGACACAGTAATGAACCACATCATCAACAACATAGGTGGGCTCTGCATGCGTCGTGGCATGAGAGGTTTCGCAGCATCCTCCCTGATCTATCGCCACGTCAACGATGGCGGCGCCAGGCTTCATGGAACTAATCATCTCACGTGTAATCAGTTTAGGTGCTGCTGCCCCGGGGATCAGCACACCACCTACCACAAGATCGGCCTCAGCCACATACTCCTCAATCGCCTGAGAGGTAGAGAAAACAGTCTTGATACGATTACCAAACTGCTGATCTAACCGTCTGAGCACATCCAGTGAACGGTCAAGCACGGTAACATTAGCACCCATACCCACCGCCATCAGAGTGGCGTTATACCCAACAACACCGCCCCCGATCACAACAACATTCGCAGGCTCAACCCCCGGCACCCCCCCCATCAAAACACCACGACCACCCATCGCCTTTTCGAGGCAATGTGCGCCAGCCTGGATAGACATCCGACCCGCCACTTCAGACATCGGCGCCAACAGCGGCAAACGACCAGCATCGTCTGTCACAGTTTCATAGGCAATACAGGTAGCGCCAGAAGCGATCAAGTCATTGGTCTGAGGGACATCGGGTGCCAAGTGTAAATAGGTGAACAGTGTCTGTTCAGGTCGTAGCATCTTGCGTTCAATCGCCTGAGGCTCCTTGACCTTGACAATCATTTCAGCCCGGGCAAACACTTCCTCTGCGGTAGAGACTATCTCAGCGCCTGCCGCTATATAGGCATCGTTGTCGAAACCAATGGCGGCGCCCGCATTATTCTCAACAATAACAGAATGCCCTCTTCCTACCAGCTCTTTGACAGCAGCAGGAATCAAACCGACGCGATACTCATGATTCTTGATTTCAGCGGGTACACCTACCAGCATGTTCCACTCCTTTCTTGTTTTATCCCAGTTCTTAAAACTAAGTATAATCACCTAAGACAAATTATTGTCACTGTATTTATAGTGTTAGACAGCATTTTTCACTATTTTGTTATTTATTTTAGAAATAAAAAAGGGCGCCTATATAGCGCCCTTTTTTTAAAGCTTTTTGTTTTTACCAACCGGTAATTTCTTTCAAGGCCTTACCGATATCAGCAAGGCTCCGAACGGTCTTGACTCCGGCATCGTTCAAAGCTGCAAATTTCTCATCGGCAGTGCCCTTGCCACCCGAGATAATCGCACCAGCATGTCCCATACGCTTTCCTGGTGGCGCTGTAACACCGGCAATATAAGAAACAACAGGCTTGCTCACATGATCCTTGATATAAGCTGCCGCTTCTTCTTCTGCAGTACCACCAATCTCGCCAATCATAACAATGGCTTCTGTACTGTCATCAGCTTCGAAGAGGGCAAGAATATCAATGAAGTTTGAACCCGGAATGGGGTCACCACCAATACCGACACAGGTTGACTGACCAAAACCATAGTCTGTTGTCTGCTTGACCGCCTCATAGGTCAGTGTGCCGGAACGGGACACTATACCCACTTTACCGGGCTTATGAATGTGCCCTGGCATGATACCGATCTTGCACTCACCCGGCGTAATGACGCCCGGGCAATTGGGACCAACCAACCTGACACCCAGTTCATCACACTTAATTTTGCATTCCAGCATATCCAGTGTCGGGATGCCTTCTGTAATGCAAACGATCAGCTGAATCCCTGCATCTGCAGCTTCCAGTATTGAGTCTTTACAGAATGGAGCCGGCACATAAATAACGGACGCTTCTGCACCGGTTTGTTCCACGGCTTCACGCACCGTATCAAAGACCGGTAATCCCAGGTGTGTCTGACCGCCTTTACCTGGCGTGACACCACCCACCATCCGCGTACCGTAATCGATGGCCTGTTCGGAGTGGAATGTTCCCTGGGAACCTGTGAAGCCCTGACAGATGACGCGGGTCTCTTTATTGATGAGAATGCTCATTTGCCACCCTCCGCAGCTTTGACCACCTGCTCAGCAGCTTCTGTGAGACTGCTTGCTGCAATGATATCAAGACCACTGTCTGCCAGTGTCTTGGCGCCCAGTTCTGCGTTATTGCCTTCAAGCCGAACAACAACCGGCACATTCACACCCACTTCCTTTACTGCGCCAATGATACCTTCAGCAATCAGGTCACAACGCACGATACCGCCAAAAATATTAACCAGTACGGCCTTCACACTGTCATCTGACAAAATAATCTTGAAGGCTTCAGAGACCCGCTCTTTAGTTGCACCACCGCCAACATCCAGGAAATTCGCCGGCTGTCCACCGTGCAGCTTGATGATATCCATGGTCCCCATGGCAAGGCCTGCACCGTTCACCATGCAGCCGATATTGCCATCAAGTGCAACATAGTTAAGTTCCCATTGGGCAGCATGCGCTTCACGAGGGTCATCCTGAGAGGGGTCATGCATCGATTTCAGCTTTGGCTGACGGTAGAGTGCATTACTGTCGATATTGATTTTTCCATCCAGGCAAAGCAGGTCCCCGGCTTCGGTAATCACCAGCGGGTTAATCTCAAGCAATGCCAGGTCATAGTCCGTGAACAGTTTCGCTAGCCCCAGAAAAATCTTGGTAAATTGTTTCACCTGAGCCGCATTCAAGCCCAACTTGAACGCTAACTCCCGCGCCTGATAAGGCTGTGCTCCCGTGAGAGGATCAATAGTCGCTTTGAGGATTTTTTCAGGCGTTTCTTCTGCAACTTTCTCGATCTCAACGCCACCTTCCGTGGAAGCCATAAAGACCACACGACGTGTTGAACGATCGATGACTGCACCAAGATATAACTCATTGGCAATGGCAGTACAGGATTCCACCAGAATACAACTGACCGGCTGCCCCCGCTCATCCGTTTGATAGGTCACCAGTCGGTTGCCCAGCCATTGCTCAGCAAAAGCACGAATTTCATCCTTACTTTTAACTAATTTGACACCACCGGCCTTGCCACGCCCCCCAGCGTGGACTTGCGCCTTCACCACCCAGTGATCTCCACCGACTTTATCCGCCGCTGCAACCGCTTCCTCAGGAGTTTTGCAGGCAAAACCCACGGATACGGGCAGACCATACTCCTTGAAGAGCTGCTTGGCCTGGTATTCGTGCAAGTTCATGCTATTGACCCTTCCCTCATCTCAGATGATTCGGTTTTTTATTACTCTTTATGGCAGGCCCTGGAAGCCCTACCCTTTGACTTCTGGAACAAATAAACACGCTGGCTATTCTTGTTTTTGAGCTGGCGGGCTAAAAAGCCCGCCATCGTTCGATCAGGTGAGAGTCTCACCCTGCAGATTATTTACGCTTGCGGTTAGCAATATGAATGGCATGTCCATCAACAGCCAGCGCAGCTTCATGAAGCGCCTCACTCACCGTCGGATGCGAAAACATGGTCAATGCCAGATCCTCGGAGCTGGCGGCGAATTCCATCGCAATAGCGCCCTGCTGTACCAGTTCGGCGGCAGCGGGACCAATCACATGGACTCCCAGGATACGATCTGTCTTCTTGTCAGCAATCACCTTGACCATACCATCGGTATCGTTAGATGCCATGGCTCGACCGCTGGCAGCAAACGGGAATGTACCCACTTTGTATTCCTCAGCACCAGCCTTGACCTCTTCTTCCGTTTTACCCACCCATGCAATCTCAGGATGGGTATAAATCACGGACGGCACGAGATCATAATTGACCTGTGCAGGCTGGCCGGCAATGAGCTCAGCGACCATCACCCCTTCTTCGGATCCTTTGTGCGCAAGCATCGGGCCACGAACAACATCACCGACAGCAAAGACACCTGGTACATCAGTCCGGCACTGCTCATCAACAAAGATGAAACCACGCTCATCCAGATTCACACCGGAATCAGGTGCAATCAGGTTTTCAGTCAATGGGCGACGACCAACGGCAACAATCAGCTTGTCGAAAACCTGTGAATGCTCTTCGCCATTCTGGTCGATATATTTGACAGTGACTTCATTACCATTCACGTCAGAGCCAGTGACACGAGCGCCCAAACGGATATCCAGCCCCTGCTTTTTAAAGATCTTGGCTGCATCCTTGGCAATCTGCTGATCTGCAGTTGCAAGGAAACGATCCTGAGCTTCCAGCACTACCACTTCGGCACCCAGACGCGCCCAGACACTACCTAGTTCAAGGCCAATCACACCCGCACCGATAACGCCCAAACGGGCAGGCACCTGCTGGAATTCCAGCGCCCCCGTAGAATCAACAATGATGTCAGCATTCAGCGGTGTGGGAGGAATTTCCACGGGTACTGAACCTGTTGCAATGACAACATTTTCGGTATCCACAACCTGGCTGGAACCATCAGCGGCAGTCACATTAACCTGCTTACCTGACAGTACGGTACCGGTTCCCTGAATCAGAGTAACCCCATTGGCCTTAAACAGGCCGCCTACGCCCTGGGTCAGATTGCCAACGATCTTGTCCTTGCGCTTAATCATGGCAGGAACATCAATACCGACCTCACCGGTCGTAATACCATGAACATCGAAGTGCTTTTTAGCTTCGTAATATTTGTAGGAGCTGTCGAGCAGCGCCTTGGAGGGAATACAACCAACATTCAGGCAAGTACCGCCCAGTTTGGCTTTTCCCTTTTCGTCTACCCACTTTTCGATACAGGCCGTTTTCAGGCCCAGCTGGGCTGCACGGATGGCACAGACATAACCTGCAGGTCCTGAGCCTATTACCACCACGTCGTATTTTTCAGCCATATCGCTTTCCCGGATTCAAAACAATTATCTGGGGACAGTACAAGCCGCCCCCTGTCGAAAACAAATCAGACATCCAGCAGCATGCGTGCAGGATCTTCCAACAATTCCTTCACTGTGACCAGGAAGCGTACCGCTTCCTTGCCGTCCAGCAAACGGTGATCATAGGAAAGCGCAAGATACATCATGGGCAGCACAACCACCTCACCATTGACCGCCATCGGGCGCTCCTGAATCTTGTGCATTCCGAGTATCGCCGATTGTGGCGGATTCAGAATCGGTGTTGAAAGCAGTGATCCAAATACACCACCGTTGGATATCGTGAAGGTTCCCCCCGTCATCTCCTCAATGGAGAGTTTCCCTTCCTTGGCTTTTTCACCGAATTCCCTGATTGTTAATTCAACCTCAGCGAGACTCATATCCTCAGCATTGCGAAGCACGGGCACTACCAGCCCGCGATCACTGGATACGGCAACACCAACATCCTGATAACCATGATAAACGATATCATTCCCATCTATAGACGCATTTGCCACAGGATAACGCTTCAACGCTTCTACACAGGCTTTCACGAAAAAGGACATGAAACCCATTTTGACATTGTGCCGTTTTTCAAAGAGATCCTTGTATTCGCGACGCAGATCCATGATCGGCTTCATGTTCACTTCATTAAACGTGGTCAACATCGCTGCTGATTGCTGCGCCTCAACCAGACGCTCAGCAATACGGGCTCTCAAACGGGTCATCGGGACACGTTTTTCGACACGATCACCACCAAAAACAGGCGCAATGGCTTCAGGCGCAGGCGCCTTGGCAACACTCGCGGCAGGCGCATTGCTCACGGGCTTGGCGGCACCGGCACCGGATTCAACATAGTTGAGCACATCTTCTTTGGTGACGCGCCCGCCCTTTCCAGTACCTGCCACTGCACCATGATCAATACCATGTTCGTCAGCCATGCGTCGGGCTGCAGGGCTCAGAGGCGCGGCTCCGTCAGACTGAACCGCCGCCGATTGCGTCGCAGCGACTGCCACATCTACTGTCGCAGGCTGAACAACACCACCTTCGCCTTCTTCAAAGATTCCGATCAACTCTTGACTGAGAACCGTATCCCCCTCTGCCTTAATCACCTCTTTGAGGATGCCATCAGCGGGAGCTACGATTTCGAGGACAACCTTATCGGTCTCAATATCTGCAAGCAGTTCATCGCGGGCGCAGGCCTCACCCGGCTGCTTATGCCAACTGGCAACAGTACCGTCAGCCACAGATTCCGGAAAGGTAGGTGCTTTGATTTCAATGGCCATGTCGATTTAGTTCCTTGAGCGATTCTGTTTCAGTGCTGCTTCAATTGAGACCCAGTGCATCCGCTACCAGTTTCTGCTGCTGCTCTACATGAATGGACATGTAGCCGCAAGCCGGTGCCGCGGATGCTTCGCGCCCTGCATACTGCAGTTGCAACTGTTTATTGCTGTGCTGAGCGATGGCACGGTGCATATGATGCTGACTGCAATACCAGGCTCCCTGGTTCATAGGCTCTTCCTGACACCAGACAATAGACGTCAGGTTAGGATAATTAGCAATCAGCTCATCCAGGTCTTCCTGAGGGAATGGGTAGAGTTGTTCAATCCGAATGATAGCGACGTGATCCAGTGATTCAGCGCGGCGTTTCTCAAGCAAGTCGTAATAGACCTTGCCACTACACATGACGAGCCGTGTGACTTCAGCCTTTTCATGCGCATCAACCTCAGGAATCAACGTCTGGAATGATCCATCAGCCAGATCTTCGAGTGAAGAGATGGCTAACTTATGACGTAGCAGACTTTTCGGCGTGAAAGCAACGAGTGGTTTACGTAAAGGTCTCAGCATTTGCCTGCGCAACATATGGAAAACCTGGGCAGGTGTCGTGGGCACACAAACCTGAATATTGTGTTCCGCGCAAAGCTGGAGGAAACGCTCCAGACGCGCAGATGAGTGCTCTGGCCCTTGCCCTTCATAACCATGCGGCAACAACATCGTCAGACCGCATAAACGATCCCACTTATGCTCTCCACTGGCAATGAACTGGTCGATAACAACCTGTGCACCATTGGCAAAATCACCAAACTGCGCCTCCCAAATCACCAGCGCATTTGGCATAGTCGTTGCGTAACCGTATTCAAAGGCTAAAACAGCCTCTTCGGACAGCACTGAGTCATAGATCTGCAGCTGGGGTTGCCCTTCGGCCAAATGAGCAAGCGGTACCCAGGTAGAACCATCTTTCTGATTATGTAATACCGCATGGCGATGGGAGAAAGTTCCACGGCCTACATCTTGCCCTGTAATGCGGATTGCATGCCCTTCTTTCAGCAGGCTGCCATAGGCCAATGTCTCAGCCATACCCCAGTTGATAGGCAATGCACCGGCAGCCATCTTCCTGCGGTCGTCAAGAATCTTACCTACCTGCCTCTGGGCGACAAAGCCTTCCGGAGTATCACAGACTTTCTGGCCCAACTCCTGAAGAATGCCAAGTGCAACCCGGGTATCATGTCTCGCGGTCCACTCATGTCCCAGATAGGGAGCCCAGTCAACATAGAGTTCTTTATTGGGTTCTTTTACCAGGCTCTTGGCGACATGCAAACCGCTCTCAAGCGCATTCCGATAGTCATCGACCAGTTTTTTATCCTGCACTTCCGTCAAGACATTCTGAGTGAGCAAATCCTCAGCATAGAGGGTACGCGTAGTCTTCTGTTCCTTGATTTTCTGATACATCATCGGCTGCGTGCCGGATGGCTCATCAGCTTCGTTATGACCACGACGACGGTAACAGACCAGATCAATGACGATGTCCTGCTTAAACTCCATGCGATAATCCATGGCCAGCTTCGTGGCAAACACTACCGCTTCAGGATCATCACCATTCACATGCAAAATGGGCGCGCCGACTATTTTTGCAACGTCAGTACAATATTCCGTGGAGCGCGCATCTTCACGTCGACTGGTTGTGAAACCAACCTGATTATTCACAATAATGTGGACCGTTCCACCCGTGCCATATGCACGAGTCTGGGACAGCTGAAAGGTTTCCATGACAACACCCTGCCCTGCGAAGGCAGCGTCACCATGCAGCGATATCGGAACAACTGAATGTCGCTTGGCATCACTTCTACGATCCTGTCTCGCCCGAACAGATCCTTCAACAACAGGGCTTACTATTTCCAGGTGTGATGGATTGAAGGCCAGAGCAAGATGAACCTCTCCACCGGGAGTCATCACATTGGAAGAGAACCCTTGGTGATACTTAACATCACCGGATCCATTTTCGGCTATTTTTTTCCCTTCAAATTCTTCAAATAGCTCTGAAGGGTTTTTCCCCAGAATATTGATCAATACATTCAGACGACCACGATGCGCCATACCGAGCACAATTTCACGCGCCCCATACGTTCCTGCTCGTTGAATCAACTCATCCAGCATAGGAATCAGTGATTCGCCACCTTCAAGCCCAAAACGTTTGGTCCCGGGATATTTGGTACCAAGATATTTTTCCAATCCCTCCGCAGCCGTTAATCGCTCCAGCAAATGGTGTTTGGCGTCGACCCCAATAGCTGGGCTGGACTGCACACTTTCCAGACGTTGCTGGAACCACCGGCGCTGCTGCGTATCAACAATATGCATGAACTCAGCGCCAATGCTGCCACAATACGTCCGTTGCAAAAGCTGAATAATCTCACCCAGCGAGGCTTCTTCTTTGCCAATAAACAGAGAACCCGTTTGAAAATCGGTAGTCAGGTCTGCCTCACTCAAGCCGTGATGCTCAAGCGCAAGATCTGGCACGACTTCTCGCCCCATAATCCCCAAAGGGTCAATCGTGGCATTTTGATGGCCACGCACTCGATAGGCACTAATCAGACGCAGAACCAGAACCTGCTTCTTTTCATGTTCACTGCTGACAGCACCCGCACCAACCGGCTGCTGTCGGGATTTATTGCGGGCTAAGAGAAGGAAATTATCGCGTATGGCAGAATGAGGGACATCAGCACTCTGGGAGTCAGCAACCTGAGGTAGCCGCGAAAAATAATCGCGCCATTCCTCCGGCACAGTATTGGGATCGCGGAGATAACTTTCGTACAGTTCCTCTACGTATGCAGCGTTTCCCCCGGATATATGAGCTGTGCCCCACATCCGCTGCATCACACCTTCTTGCATTATCCTGTAACCCCACTCAATTGGGTCACTATCTGATGTCGAAACCGGAGAGTACTAGCGCAGTGAAAGCCTTGGGTAATAGTTTGCTTAAGCTGCTGTTCCCCACAGATAGTCCGGGTGTCACCCGGCCGCCCCTGCTGGTTAAAACCGTTACTGGCTGACAAAACAATCCTTCCGCTACAACAACGGACAGGAACACCTGATATTAAGACAGCCCCTTGGATAGACGCTTTTTGAGCGTTTATCCAGACAAAATTCAGCCGGATAAATATAACAATCCGAACTGTACGAATCCACGCACTAATTATAGATGTTATTAAAGTCGGTGATAACTGATCATTTGCAAAATACAACAATCAGATTGACAGTCTCTCAGTGTCTATTATTTGACAGGGCTCCTGGCAGGAGCCCTTAACTCAAGTGCCACTCCTCAGCAGCATATCTCTGATATGACCGATGGCCCTTGTGGGATTCAACCCTTTTGGACAGACGCTCACACAATTCATAATACCCCTGCAACGGAATACGCTGAACGGATCATCCAATGCCGACAGGCGCTCCTGAGTTGCCGTATCACGACTATCAGCAAGGAAACGATACGCCTGAAGCAACCCAGCCGGGCCGACAAACTTGTCAGGGTTCCACCAGAATGAAGGGCAGGATGTCGAGCAGCATGCGCATAGAATGCATTCATACAGCCCATCGAGCTTACTACGCTCTTCAGGCGATTGAAGCCGCTCAATGGCAGGCGGGGATGTATCGTTGATCAGATAGGGCCTCATCTTCTCATACTGTTTGTAGAAAAGACTCATATCTACGACCAAATCCCGAATCACCGGCAAACCAGGAAGCGGCCTTAATACCAGCTTCCCTTTTCGGACGGCTTCAGACAACGGCGTAACACACGCCAGCCCATTAGTGCCACTAATATTCATTCCATCCGAGCCACAGACCCCCTCTCGGCACGAACGTCGATAAGACAAGCCCGAATCCTGCTCTTTCAGCAGATTCAGGACATCAAGCACCATCAAATCCTTACCTTCAGGAACTTCAAGTTCGAAATCCTGCATATAAGGCGCATTATCCGTCTCCGGATTATAGCGATACACACTTACATTCAGCGTCATAATATTCCCCCATCACCTTAGTATGTACGAATTTTCGGCGGGAACGGCTCCATGGTTTTCGGAGCGAAGTTCACATCCCGCTTGCCAATTCGCTTATCGGCAGGGAAATAAATGGAATGCTTGAGCCAGTTATCATCATCGCGCTCCTGGAAATCGTTTCGAGCATGCGCTCCGCGAGACTCCTTCCGCTCTTCCGCAGCAACAGCCGTTGCATAAGCGACTTCATAGAGGTTTTCAAGCTCAAGCGCCTCTATACGCGCCGTATTGAATGCCTGACTCTTGTCTTCGAGATGCAGATTCTGGAGTCGCTGACCAATCTCATCCAGCATACCCAAACCTGTCTGCATGCTTTCACCTTCACGGAACACCCCGAAATAAAGCTGCATGGTACTCTGCAGATCTTTACGTACCGCCGCGACACTTTCGCCAGCAGTACTGGCATTTAGGCGATTCAGACGTGTCATCGCCTGATCCAGATCCGTTTCACTGGCATCCATACTATCAAAGCCTTCCTTCAGGCTTTGCTCAATCTGCAAACCAGCAGCACGACCGAAGACCACCAGATCCAGCAACGAGTTTCCACCCAGGCGATTAGCACCATGAACAGACACACAAGCCGCCTCACCACAAGCATACAGACCATCAATAACGACATCGTTGCCATCTGCTGTTTGCGTGAGCGCCTGACCACCAATATTGGTCGGCAGGCCACCCATCATGTAGTGACACGTGGGAACAACAGGAATCGGCGCCTTGATGGGGTCGACATGAGCAAATGTGCGTGAAAGCTCACAAATACCCGGCAACCTGAGATTCAAGGTTTCCTCGCCCAGGTGATCCAGCTTGAGAAGTACATGATCCTTGTTGGGACCACAACCGCGCCCTTCAAGAATCTCAATAACCATGGAGCGAGCAACCACATCGCGGCCCGCAAGATCCTTGGCATTAGGCGCATAGCGCTCCATGAAGCGCTCACCCTCACTGTTAATCAGGTAGCCGCCTTCACCACGACACCCTTCCGTAACCAGTGTGCCCGCACCATGAATACCGGTGGGGTGGAACTGCCACATTTCCATATCCTGGACAGGGAATCCTGCACGCAGCGCCATACCGACGCCATCACCTGTATTGATCAGCGCATTCGTGGTGGACTGGTAGATACGTCCAGCGCCACCGGTAGCAAGCACTGTCGCCTTGGCTTTGATATAGACGGTTTCACCCGTTTCAATACAAATAGCAACAACACCAACAACCTGGCCCCGCTGATTCTTCACAAGATCAACGGCATACCATTCGTTAAAGAATGTTGTGCCACCCTTGAGATTGGCCTGATACAAAGTATGCAGCAGGGCATGGCCGGTACGGTCTGCAGCGGCACAGGTCCTGGCCGCCTGACCACCCTTACCAAAATCCTTGGACTGACCACCAAAAGGACGCTGGTAAATACGACCGGTTTCTGTACGGGAGAATGGCAACCCCATGTGTTCCAACTCAAAAACAGCCTGCGGACCAACAGAACACATGTATTCAATGGCATCCTGATCGCCAATGTAATCTGACCCCTTGACGGTGTCATACATATGCCAACGCCAGTCATCATTAGGATCAGAACTGGCAATCGCGCAGGTTATACCACCCTGGGCAGAAACAGTATGTGAACGCGTGGGGAAAACCTTGGTGACACAGGCCGTCCTCAATCCTGATTCAGTCAACTGCAGCGCCGCACGCATGCCAGCACCACCGCCACCGACCACAATGGCATCAAAAGACAGAGTTCGTATTCCGGTCATAAATCATAGCCCCCACAGGATCTGGATGCCCCAGACCACATAGCTGAACATCGCAACACCACAAATCGCCTGAAAAGAGAATCTGACAGGCAACGCCTTGTTACCCAGCGCTTTCTCTGTCAAATAGTCCGTTGAAATCGTCCACATGCCCACCCAGGCATGTCCACCCAGCGCCAGCAGCGCCATCATGGTAAACACCCGCATCCAGGTCTGCTGAAAAAGCCCACTCCACTGATCAAAACCCAGACCAGGATTAACCACGAGGTAAATCGTCAAGAACACGAAATAAGCAGCAAGTACAATGGCGGTAACACGCTGCACCATCCAATCGTACAATCCACTCCGAGAAAGATTTGTAATATTGGTTACCATACCCATACCCCCGCAAGAACAATCAGAGCGGCAGAAACCGCAATGGTCAGTTTGGCGCCCATCACACCAGAAGCCTTACCTTCACCAATACCGACATCCATGAAGAGGTGCTTTACACCTGCCACCAAATGATAGGCCAGCGCCGACAACAATCCCCAGGTGATAAATTTGGCCACCGGGCTTTGCAGGCATTCTTTCAGCTGATCAAACCCTTCCTTTGAGCCAAGCGACAAATCAAGCCCATACAGAAGAAAGGCGATGCCCACAAACAGGATGACACCCGAGATACGGTGAAGAATTGAGGTATAGGCTGGTAACGGCAACCTTATAGTAGTTATATCGAGGTTGACTGGTCTTTTGCTATTCACGAGTGATCTACCTTAACTGGTCCGCCAAGGACATTTTTTTTGCTGGATTTTAGTGCGTGATCTGAAGAGGGCAGTCACTTGCCAGCATCCCACACCTAAGTACCGACTACCCAAGGCTTACGGCCTCGCAGTATAGACATCTCGGTTTTTAATTACAACGACTTACCCCCCTGCATACTGACCATAACCCTAGGTTATCAAAGGTAAAAATGCCTGCACCACAACAGCACGCACACACACCGAAACGCCCAATCGCGGTGCGCGATTCCTGCGTAAAAATCAGCACTACACAAACATTTATTTAAGTATATTCTCTATTGACGTCAGCGTTTGACAAAAACTTTTATGTCTCTATAGTTGAGCCGACTTCACAATAATGAACCCTGATCGATTGATCATAATTGATACAAAACGGCAAGGGTTCTCTATAAACAATAGCCAAGAACAGCATGATAGGAGGCCTGATGGCTGAGAAGCTTGCGCGGCTGACCATTGAAGGTTCTGATCTCTCTCTGGAGTTACCCGTTCTTAGCGGAACTGCAGGACCAGATGTCATTGATGTCCGGGGACTGACCAGCAATGGTTACTTTACCTATGATCCGGGCTTTGTATCCACCGCATCCTGCGAATCCAAAATCACCTACATCGACGGTGAAAAAGGTGTTTTGCTCCATCGTGGCTATCCGATAGAACAACTCGCAGAACACTCGGATTTTCTTGAAGTGTGTTATCTCCTCCTATACGGGGAGCTGCCTGACGCAAAGAACAAAGAGACTTTCAGTACGACCATCCTGCGCCATACCATGGTTCATGAACAGATGGTTGAACTGCTGAAAGGCTTTCGGCGTGACGCCCACCCGATGGCCATCATGTGTGGTTTGGTCGGCGCACTGGCCTCCTTCTATCACGACTATCTGGATATCACGAACGAGCGCCATCGTGAAATCACAGCCTATCGGCTGGTCTCCAAGATGCCGACATTGGCGGCCATGGCTTATAAATTCTCTATTGGCCAGCCCTTCATGTACCCGAGAAATGATCTCGGCTATGGCGGTAACTTCCTGCACATGATGTTTGCCACGCCCTGCGAGGAATATCATGTCAGCCCGGTACTGGCTCGAGCCATGGATCGCATCTTCCTGTTGCATGCTGACCATGAACAGAATGCATCGACTTCAACCGTTCGCCTGGCTGGCTCCAGTGGCGCCAATCCATTTGCGTGTATTGCTGCCGGCATTGCTGCCCTTTGGGGTCCTGCACATGGCGGTGCAAACGAAGCCGTCCTGAAAATGCTGGATGAGATCGGCGACGAAAAACACATTGATCAGTTCATTGCCAAGGCCAAAGACAAGGATGATCCCTTCCGACTGATGGGCTTCGGTCACAGGGTTTACAAGAACTTCGACCCTCGCGCCAAGGTGATGAAAGAGACCTGCGATGAAGTACTGAACGAGCTGGGGCTGGGTGACGATCCGATGTTCAAGATCGCCAAACGCCTGGAAAAGATTGCTCTGGAAGATGAATACTTCATCAGCAAGAAGCTCTATCCCAATGTCGACTTCTACTCCGGCATTATTCTAAAGGCACTGGGCATTCCTACAGAGATGTTCACGGTTATCTTTGCTATTGGCCGTACACCTGGCTGGATTGCTCACTGGCATGAGATGATCAGCGGTGCCTATCGTATTGGCCGGCCACGTCAGCTCTACACAGGTCCGGCAGCACGTGATTATCCTCCGGTCGACAAGCGTTAATCTCGGTTCCTTTTAATCAAACAAGAAGCGCCACAGAATTCTGTGGCGCTTCGCTTCCTCCGTGCACATCTCACACAGCATCACATTTTATACGTCGAGCCCCACTTTCCTGCTACATTAAGCCGATATAGCTCAGGCAATTTGCAGCAAAAGGAATTAGCCCATGGAATGGCTGGCAGACCCACAAGCGTGGATTTCACTCATCACGCTAGTTGCCCTTGAAATCGTCCTTGGCATCGACAATATCATCTTCGTCAGCATACTTGCTGGCCGGCTACCCGAACACCAACGACAAAAGGCTCGAACGATTGGCCTCATACTGGCCATGTGTACACGTGTGCTTCTGTTGCTATCCATCGCCTGGGTCATGCAACTGACACAGCCACTGTTTGACATTCTTAACCAGGAAATATCCGGCAGAGATCTGATTCTTATTGGTGGTGGGCTATTTCTACTCGCTAAAAGCACCCATGAGATCCATTGCGCCATGGAGCACGACAACAGCAATGTTACCAAAGCCGCGCTATCGGGCTTCATGATGGTCCTGGTTCAAATCGCGATTCTGGACATCGTATTTT
Organism: Kistimonas asteriae; assembly: GCF_018263925.1. Taxonomy (GTDB): domain Bacteria; phylum Pseudomonadota; class Gammaproteobacteria; order Pseudomonadales; family Endozoicomonadaceae; genus Kistimonas; species Kistimonas asteriae. Next base: position 39,441 of record NZ_JAEVHF010000010.1, on the reverse strand, counting down.
CTCTCGACTCAGTCATTACCGCTGTAGGAATGGCTGACCATGTCCCGGTTATGGTCATCGCGATTGTCATCGCTGTGCTGGTGATGTTATTTGCCGCCAAACCCATTGGCGACTTCGTCGACAAGCACCCTACCCTGAAAATGCTGGCACTCAGCTTCCTTATCCTGGTAGGCGTGTCCCTGATTGGCGAAGGGTTGTCCCTGCACATCCCCAAAGGCTATATCTATTTCGCCATGGCCTTTTCTCTCTGCGTTGAAATAATTAACATAAAAGTACATCGACGCAGGTCTGCCACCCGCTCAGCAGGAGGATAGCGTCGCATACCAATAAAACAGGATTGACCATGCCAACCACAGCTCTTACACGACTGCTACTGATTGTCGTTGCTTTAGCAGCCATCGCTGCGGGTGCCTATACGTTTCAGCAGATCACCCAAAAGCCACAACCCACAACTTATAACCGCATCCCTGTATTCACACTGGACAATCATCAGGGGAAGACGATCACGGAGCAATCGCTAGCTGGCCAATGGACACTGTTATTCCTCGGTTACACCTTTTGCCCCGACGTCTGTCCAACCACACTGTCTCTGTTGAACCAGTTACATCAACAGTTACCGGTAGAACAACCTGTTAATGTACTGTTTGTCTCCGTCGATCCTGACAGAGATTCACCGGAACGCCTGAATGAGTATATCCGCTTCTTTAATGACGACTTTGCTGCCGCCACAGGTACGCGAAGCCAAATTGATCAACTGACCAGCAGCCTCTACCTGCCCTACCGTATTGGTGAACCTGACAGTAATGGCGTGTACCTGGTTGATCACGCTGGTGCGTTAACCCTGATCGGCCCTGACCTTCAGGTGTATAAATACTTCAATCCCCCCCACAGCGTCACAGATCTGACAGAACAAATCAGCACCATCCGGGATGCTGCCAACGGCTGAAAGCCGTGAGCACAGATCGCTATACTCAAACTATGGACAACTTGCCAATACCCGTGCGGTTAAATTGGCAAGTATTTTTTTCAGACACATGATGTTGCAATGAATGATGCCAGTCGCTACACAGGCTTTTATTTTGACGGCACCTGTTTTGATATAGCCGTTATTAACGCAGTATTGAGCTGGCCATGCCAGTGTCAGAGCGATGAAGCCGTTGCCATTCCGGAAGTGCGTGTCATCAGGCAAAAAGCAGGCACCTTGACCTGCCACTGCCCTGCCTGTCACTGTCAGTACTTAATCGAAATCACCTCTGCAAGCCAGCCGCTTCAGGCAGAAATTATTCAAACCGACACCTATCACTAACCATCCACTGACGCTAGCAGTTGCCGGATTTCCGGAATACAGGAACCACAGTTAGTACCCGCCTTGAGCAATTTCCCGACAGATTCAACAGATTCAAGGTTCTCCTTCAGGATGGCCGACACAATCGCGTTCTCACCCACCCCAAAACAGGCGCAAATCTGGCGCCCCTGGCAACCTGCCCCCTTACCTGGCTGTCCAGATAACAGCTGCCATTGCAGTAATGCCATATCCTGATCATCGATAAAAGCAGACTCAAGCCCGGCACGGTCAATCAGGGATTCGTAGTTTTGCGATTCAAACAACATGGCGACTAGATCGCCATCCTGCAGATACAGACAACGCTTTACCCCATTTGTAACATCATCGTATTCAATCACTGAAGCTGCCGAAAATTCAGGTAAAAAAGCACTAAAACCATCTTTACGATCATCAGCAGCAGCCAGCTCATAACGGTAACAAGCGGCAGATTTTACAGAAACAGCATATTCAGTCTCAGGCAACGCAACGGGTGACCGGCTCAACAAAATACCATAACGTTCGGGTACAAACCGTCTTAACTCGACAGGCGTATATTTACTGTCAGGCTGACGGGAAAACGGATCCACAACAGGATTAACGACACTGCCCACACGCCCTGAACGGCTGAACTGTCCGGACCAGTGCATGGGCACAAACACATGGCCAGACTGCTGATGCGTCGTCACCTTCGCTCGTACAATAACCTGCCCCCATTGCGATGAAACCACCACCAGCGACTGATCGATAATCTCACGAGAGGCGGCATCATCGGGATGAAGCTCCACGAAGGGTTCATCCCGATGCTGATTCAACCTTGGTGCAAGTGCAGTACGCGTCATAGTGTGCCAATGATCGCGAACCCGTCCGGTATTAAGTACCAGCGGGTAGCGCTGATCCGGAACATTGTCAGCCTTTAACTCGCTGACAGAAACAAAATTAGCCCTTCCTGTTTCAGTATAAAATTGCCCATCCCCTAATAATCTCGCCTCCCCAACTGATTCCGTAGCACGAACAGGCCACTGAATCGGTACAAGACGATCATAAGCATCTCCGCTGATATCCTTCAGACCACCAATATGAAAATCCCGTGGTCGCAGACCAGCGCAGTTTTCAAATGCCGATAACGCCGCATGTTCCCTGAAAATCTCTACAGGTGATTGAAACGAAAAGGCCTCGCTATAACCTAAGCGTCGTCCAACTTCCGACATGATCGCCCAGTCAGGTCGCGATTCTCCCACAGGAGTCCGCAAGCGGCGCTGCCGCGATATACGACGCTCAGAATTTGTGACCGTGCCATCCTTTTCACTCCAGCCAGCTGCGGGTAGCAGGATATCCGCGACATCTGCCGTATCAGTGTTTTTGATGCAATCTGATACAACCACTGCTGGACAGTCGCTGAGCGCCTGTTTCACGCGGTCAGCGTCCGGCATACTGACAACCGGATTGGTGCCCATAATCCAGATAAAACGGATATCCCCTCGAGCCACAGCGTCAAACATCTCCACGGCGGTTAAACCCGGCGCAGCGACCATATTGGGCGCCTGCCAGAATCGGGCAACCCGCTCAACGTCATCCGTCCGGTTGAACTCAAGATGTGCAGCCAACTGGTTTGCCAACCCGCCCACCTCTCGCCCGCCCATGGCATTGGGCTGACCTGTCAGAGAAAACGGTGTGCTACCGGGTTTACCGATACGCCCGGTCGCCAGATGACAATTGAGGATGGCATTAACCTTGTCGGTTCCCGCACTGGACTGGTTAACCCCCTGGGACCAGGCTGTGACCGAGCGCCCATTCTCTGCAAACCATCGATAGAATGCTTCTACCGCATCAGGCTCAAGGCCACACTTTGTGGCAACGATGGCCACCGAGGGTGATGTCATCCTGGCTTGTGCCAGAGAACGATCAAAACCGGTAGTATGACGTTTAATATAGGCTTCATCGACGACGTTACGATCAACAAGCCATACCAGCAAGCCGTTAAATAGCACGCTATCGGTACCAGGCTGTATCGGCAGGAAGAGGTCAGCAATATCGCAGGTATCGGTACGGCGAGGATCAATGACAATAACCTTCATCTGGTCGCCCCGCGCCTGTTTGACGGCACGTATCCGCTGAAACAGGACGGGATGGCACCAGGCCATATTCGAGCCCACCAGCACCAGACAGTCCGCCAGCTCAAGGTCCTCATAGCAACCCGGTACCGTATCGGTGCCAAAGGCACGCTTCTGCCCCGCTACGGTTGACGCCATACAAAGCCGGGAATTGGTATCAATATTGGCACTGCCAACAAAGCCTTTCATCAGCTTGTTGGCCACATAATAATCTTCCGTCAATAACTGCCCTGAACCATACAGCGCGACAGATTGCGGGCCATATTGTTCGATTGTCGACTGCAGTCGACTGACGACATCGGTTAAGGCTGCATCCCAGGTCACACGGTTACCGTTCACCATGGGATAGAACAGACGGTTTTCGTGATGGACCGTCTCGCCCAGAGCGCTGCCTTTGGAACATAGCCGCCCCAGGTTGGCGGGATGCAACGAATCACCACTGACCGCAATCACTTCGGCATCACCGGCAGGTTTTTCTGCGACGATACCGCAACCCACGCCACAATAGGCACAGGTCGTTCTGATCTCAGCCGCTTCCGTTACAGACATGACAACACCTCCAATGACTGCCTGCTGCGCCGTCACGCCACGGCAGCAAACTGAGATCCAAAGAGCAATGTATTCCGGTACTCACTGATATCCTGGTCGGACTCCAGCAATTCCTGATACCAGGCTCCATCGGAGGTATCACCATAGAGCAACACACCCACTACCCGGTTATCACGTATGACCAGTCGTCGATAAATACCGGCATCGGAATACTTCAGGGTTATGACTTCATCCCTGCCTTCCCCCTGGAACTGACCACTGGAGAACAACTGCACGCCACTGACTTTCAGTTTGGTTGCCGAGGGTCGTGAAACGAATGGCTGCAACTCTCCCTGTAAACGACGCGCAAGGGTTACTGCCTGCAAATAAACGGGCTCCACCAGTCCGAAGGTTTCATTACCGTGCTGGATACATTCACCGATAGCACTGATTGACGGATCACTGGTCAGCATCCGGTCATCCACCATAATGCCATGCTCACAGGCCAGTCCGGACTCGGCAGCCAACAGAGTATTGGGCCGAATGCCAATGGCAAACACCACAAGTTCTGCATCAATGGATGACCCATCACTAAAACCCACGCCGGATGCTCGGCCATCACATCCTTCAATACACGCTGTGCGTTTTGGTTTCAGAAATGCAATGCCACGGGATTCCAGCTCATCCTGTAACAATTGGCCTGCATAGGCATCCAGCTGACGATTCAGGAGTACCGATTGACTGTGCACCAGTGTGACCTGCATTCCTCGAGAATTCAGTGCATTGGCCGCCTCAAGACCCAACAGACCGCCACCAATCACGACTGCTCGACGTACGGCTTTACCGGATTCTGCTGCACTCAACATGGCCTCCACATCCCCATAACGTCGAAACGGCACGACCCCCTCGAAGCTGGAGCCCGGAATATCGGGAATATAGGCATGAGAACCGGTTGCCAGCACCAAGTGATCATAAGAAAATGACTCACCTGCCGCGGTTACAACCAGGCGCTGTAGTCGATCAATCGAAACAACCCGAAAATCAGAGCCGGTATGCAATGTGATCTCATTTTCTTCATACCATTGGCGAGACCTTAATACCGTCTCTGAAAAGGGGATCTCGCCAGCCAGCAGGGGCGAAAGCATGATCCGGTTATAACCCGGATCCGGCTCATCACCCAGAACCGTGATGCCATAGCCATGCTCACCTCCGGCCACCAGTGTTTCCAGGAAGCGTACACTTCCCATTCCATTACCGATGACTACAAGCTTCAGACGTCGCATAAATCAGGCCGCCTGCGCACGCGTTACAGGCGTTGGCGAGACCTGAACCATACCGTCCTGTATCTGCACCGGGTACACAGACAATTTGATATCAGGTTCCTCCTGACACTGGCCAGTCAGTAACGAGTAATGCTGCTTGTAGACCGGTGACGCCACCACCAGCTCACCCTTGAGATCACCCACAATGCCCCGTGACATCACATTCGCACGACTGACCGGGTCATAGTTATCAATGGCATAGAGGCTGTCGCCTACCTGAAAGAGCGCTATCTGCTTTTCTTCCACCAGGGCACATACGCCCAGATAGGGCATCAGGTCTTTTTGACTGCAAACCGTTGTCCACTGTTCCATCACTATCTCCTTGGCTTCATTGATCAGGCACTGGTCGCAATCAGTGACTTTTCACTGTCAAATGCGGGACGAATCTGCTGACGCTCACTCACAAAGACCACGTTATTGTCGGTCGCATCGCTGTTGATGAAATGCCGGAACCGCTTCAACTGCTCCGGATCTTCAATGGTCTTCTTCCATTCACATTCATAGGTTCCAACCAATCGTGCCATCTCCGCATCCAACTGTTCACCAATTCCGAGGCTGTCCTCCAGAATGACTTCCTTCAGATAATCCAACCCGCCATCCAGGCTTTCGAGCCAGACAGACGTTCGCTGCAATCGGTCAGCGGTCCGGATATAGAACATCATGGTGCGATCAATGGTGCGGATCAGCGCCTCATCATCCAGCTCTGTGGCAAAAAGATCCGCATGCCGGGGCTTCATACCACCATTGCCGCAGACGTAGAGATTCCAGCCTTTTTCAGTGGCTATCACACCAAAATCCTTACTCTGTGCTTCTGCACACTCCCGGGTACAGCCGGATACTGCCAGCTTGATCTTGTGCGGTGAACGGATACCGCGATAACGCGATTCAACCCGGATGGCCATCCCGACACTGTCGAGCACCCCATAACGGCACCAGGTGCTGCCAACACAGGACTTCACCGTCCGCATCGCCTTGCCGTAGGCGTGCCCGGTTTCAAAGCCGGCATCGACGAGTCGTTTCCAGATAGACGGCAGTTCATGAACACGGGCGCCAAACAGATCGATCCGCTGACCACCTGTCACTTTGGTGTAAAGCTTGAAATCCCGGGCCACTTCACCGATCACTATCAGTTTTTCCGGCGTAATCTCACCACCCGGCACACGGGGAACCACCGAATACGTGCCGTCTTTCTGGAGGTTGCCCAGGTAATAGTCATTGGTATCCTGAAGGTGGGCATGATCTTTTTTCAGGACATAGTCGTTCCAGCAGGATGCCAGGATAGAACCGATTGTTGGTTTACAGATGTCACAACCATGGCCGGTGCCATGCTTTTCCAGCATCATCTGGAAACTCTTGATCTCATCTACCCTGACCAAGTGATAGAGTTCCTGTCGTGAATAAGGGAAGTGCTCACAGATATCCTTCTTGACTTCAACCCCCATTTTTTCAAGCTCGCTGTCCAGCACCTGCTTGACCAGTGCAGAACATCCACCACAACCGGTCCCGGCATTGGTCGCATTTTTCAGCGAAGCAATATCCTGACAACCCTCCGCGACTGCACTGCACAAAGCGCCCTTGCTGACATTGAAACAGGAGCAAATCTGCGCCGTCTCCGGTAATGCGGTGACACCCAACCCAACCGGCGCCGCCCCATCACTGGCAGGCAAAATCAGCTGGGCAGGCTTGGCTGGAAGACGAATGTCGTTGAGCATCATCTGCAGCAGTGAACCGTAATCATCAGCATCCCCAATCAGAACGGCACCCAGCAGTTTCTTCCGGCTTTTGGAGACCACCAGCCGTTTATAAACTTCTCGCTCTTCATCAACATACTGATAACTTAACGAATCCGGGGTACGGCCGTGGGCATCACCGATACTGGCGACATCGACGCCCATCAGCTTCAGCTTCGTGCTCATATCGGCGCCGGCAAACTCACTGTCATCCGTGCCGAGCAAGTCGTCCACGACAACCTGCGCCATCTGGTAACCTGGTGCCACCAGCCCAAAGATACGATTGTCCCACAAAGCACATTCACCGATCGCGTAGACAGCCGGATCTGATGTTCGACACTGGTTATCAACAACAATACCGCCACGCTCACCGAGCGCCAGATCGCATGATCGGGCCAGCTCATCGCGCGGACGGATGCCCGCTGAAAACAACACAATATCGGTATCCAGGACTTCACCATCGGCAAATTGCATCTGATGAAAACAGTCCTCTCCATCCACAATCTGCCGTGTGTTTTTGCTGGTATGAATGGCCACTCCCAGCTGCTCGATCTTCCGGCGCAACATGGCACCACCGCCTTCATCCACCTGCACGGCCATCAGACGGGGGGCAAATTCCACGACATGGGTTTCCAGACCCAGATCTTTGAGCGCCTTGGCTGCCTCAAGACCAAGCAACCCGCCGCCAACGACGGCCCCCACCTTACTGGACCGGGCAGATTCACGAATCGCTTCCAGATCTTCAATTGTGCGATAGACAAAACAGTTGTCCCGGTCATGACCTGGCACCGGGGGAACAAAAGGGTAGGAGCCTGTCGCCAGCACCAGTTTATCGTAGGCGACCCGGCGACCACTGTCGGACACCACTTCCTGTGTCGATCGCTCAATACTGGCGACACGATCATCAAGTACCAGCTCAATACCAGCCTGATCGTAAAAACCACTGGCAACCATACTTAAATCATCAGCTGTCTTACCGCTGAAAAACTCGCTTAGATGCACCCTGTCGTAGGCCGGCCGTGGCTCTTCACCAAAGATAATGACGTCGTATTGCTCAAGACCACTGTCATCCACCAGTTTTTCGATAAACCGATGGCCCACCATGCCATTGCCCACTACGACCAGTGTTTCCTTATGCTGCATACCTGGCTCCAGTCATTTATTGTTCTCGCGTTGGATGAAACCAACCTGACTGCACCGATAAAGCAAATATCACGCCTAACTCCGTTATTCCTTAAATAACAAGGCATTAGAGAAAACATTAACAACAGAAACGTGTCATCCTGACAGCGTCGCACCAATACCGCGCACCATAGAGGTTCATTTCAGTGCCCCAGGACGCACACAATTTGGTGCAACAATTTTGACCGGGCACAACAAATGTGCCCATCAGGCAGCCATGTAATTAATCCGACCCCCTAAGTAAGAAGCCAGCAGGGGAGCAAAAACGCTTTAGTCCGGTAATAAATCCGCCCCGACGGCACTACATCAACACTCTGGCCTGATCCTTGCTCAATGAGTGCATGACAACGATAACGTACGCCTCGACAAGGAGCAGACATGTCAGAATCCGATAAAATCAACCTTTTTTCATTTACAGGAAAGATGCGCGCTCTTCATCTTTCCTGGATTGCCTTTTTTATTACCTTTGTCGTGTGGTTTAACCATGCGCCGCTGGTAACAGCGATTGCTGACTCACTGTCACTCTCTCGCGAACAGCTCAAAACCCTGTTAATCCTTAACGTAGCCTTGACTATCCCTGCCCGGGTTATTATCGGGATGCTGACTGACCGGTTTGGCCCCCGTCGTGTTTATTCCGCCCTGCTGGCGCTGTGCAGCATCCCCTGTTTCATGTACGCACTGGCTGACAGCTTCATCCAGGCCGCCATCGCCCGTTTCTTACTGGGCACTATCGGTGCTGGCTTTGTGATTGGTATCCGGATGGTGTCCGAGTGGTTTCCCGCCAAACAGCTGGGTACCGCAGAAGGGATCTACGGCGGCTGGGGCAACTTTGGTTCGGCTGCTGCCGCCATGACCCTGCCAACGATCGCACTGCTGTTTGGCGGTGAGGATGGCTGGCGTTATGCTGTCGGTCTGACCGGCCTGATGTCACTGGCATACAGTGTCATCTATTACATGAGCGTGACTGACACACCAAAAGGTTCTACCTATTTCCGCCCCAAGAACCTGGGCGGCATGGAAGTCACTTCCAAGGGTGACTTCGCACTGCTGCTCATCATGAAAATACCGATGTATGCTGCACTTGCCCTTCTGACCTGGAAACTCTCGCCTCAAGGCGTCAGCATGCTATCAGCAGAGATAGCTACCTCGTTATACATTGGCCTGACACTGCTTTATCTCCTGGATGCCTGGAAAGCCTGGCAGATTAACAAAGAGATTTTCAGCAAACCTGTACCTACGATCCACCAGTACAAGTTCAAGCAGGTTGCGGTATTGAACGTCCTTTATTTTGCAACGTTTGGCTCTGAACTGGCCGTTGTCTCCATGCTGCCACTGTTCTTCATGGATACTTTTGAGCTGACGCCTGTCATGGCCGGCCTGGTCGCTTCTGCGTACGCATTCATGAACCTGATGTCACGCCCCGGTGGCGGATTGATCAGTGACCGCTTCGGCCGCAAGGCAACCCTGCTGGTGTTAACGGCAGGTCTGTCGGTCGGTTACGCCACCATGTCCATTATCGATTCCAGCTGGCCACTGGTGCTTGCAGTGATCGCCGCCATGACCTGCTCCTTCTTTGTACAGGCCGGGGAAGGTGCAGTATTTGCGGTTGTACCGCTGATCAAACGTCGCTTGACAGGACAGGTCGCCGGCATGACCGGCGCCTACGGTAATGTGGGCGCTGTCTTCTACCTCACGGTACTCTCCCTGGTGGAGTACCAGACCTTCTTCCTCGTCATTGCCGGCACGGCGGTACTCGGCTTCATGACCCTGCTGTTCCTCGAAGAACCGAAGGGACAGATGACAGAAGTCATGCCGGATGGCACCGTCACCATGATTGATGTGTCCTGACAGTAACCGGCACATACCATGACAGATTCCCCCGCTTGAGTCTGTCAATGGTACATTCGGGTGACTGGCTGCAGTCACCCTCTTTTTATACAGGACAGGTAACCGGGCAGTATGAGCAACAGCCTTGATGTGGATTACGCTTTCAGCACCAGCGCCGGCATCAAACCGGAAAACCAGGACGCCTGCGCGATCCGCATACCGGACAGTCACAATACCCTTACGCACAAAGGGGTTGTGGCCCTGGTCGCCGACGGTGTCAGCGCCTGTACACGGGCCAGGGAAGCCAGCCATACCAGTATTTCATCTTTCATGGCGGACTATTACAGTACGCCGGACTCCTGGCAGGTGCGTCATGCCGCCGGCAAAGTTATTACCGCGATCAACAGCTGGCTGCACTATCAGGGCCAGCACCACATTCACAACGATACGGATCTCTGTACGACCTTTTCCGGCATCGTCCTGAAATCCAATACCGCACACCTGCTTCATATTGGTGACAGTCGCATCTACCGTCTCAGAAAGCAGCAGCTGGAATGCCTGACCGAAGACCATACCTCTCGTCTCGGTCAACGCCAGTACCTGGCCCGGGCGCTTGGCATGCATCGCCATACCGAAGTGGATTACCGCACTGAAACTCTGCAAACACAGGATGTGTTCATTCTCACCACTGATGGCATTCACGATGTTTTAAGTCACAGGGAAATCGTCGCCAGCTGCATGGAAAACCCGGAACTCCAGCAAATAGCCGACAGTCTGGTTCAGGCTGCCCTCGCTGCCGGTAGCAGTGATAACCTGACGGCCGTGATTTGTCGCATTAATGCTCTGCCGGTCGAAAACAACCATGAAACCCTGGAGCGTCTGGCACAACTGCGGTTTCCACCCGATCTGGAGCCAGGACAGATTCTGGATGGCTATCGCATCCTGGAAACACTTCATGCCAGTACCCGGAGCCAGCTCTATCTGGCTGAAGACATCGATTCCGGCCTACAGGTCGTCATCAAGACACCGTCAGTCAACTTTGAAGACGACCCACTCTACCTGGACGGTTTTCTCCGGGAAGAATGGATAGGCCGGCGGGTCAACCATCCTGCGATCATGACACTCTATGCACCAAAGGCAGGTAAGCAGTTTCTTTATCATGCCTGCGAGTACATCCAGGGGCAGACATTGCGAAGCTGGATGCAGGACCATCCCAGACCGGACCTCAATACGGTCAGGGACCTGACCCGTCAGATTGTCAGCGCCCTGCGCGGCCTGCACCGAATGCAGATCCTCCACCAGGACCTGAAACCGGAAAACCTGATGATTGACCAGAACGGGCGCATTCGACTGATTGATTTTGGCGCCGCCCGTGTGGCCGGTGACACTGAAATCCAGTCAGGCCTCCATGACAATACCCCTCAGGGCACCAAGAATTATGTTGCGCCCGAGTATTTTCTGGGCGGCGCCATCGATTACCGTGCCGACCAGTTCGCCGTCGGGGTGATTGTCTACGAGATGCTGACAGCCAACCTTCCCTACCGCGAAGTCGCCGGAAACAGTATTCGCATCAAGCACTACAAGCATCTCCGGTATCGCCCGGTGAGCTTTGACCGTCCCGACCTGCCCGACTGGATAAACCAGGCGCTGGCCAAAGCCGTTGCCCCCAACCCCACGGAACGTTACGAAGCGTTATCGGAATTCTGTCAGGATCTTGCGACGCCCAACCCGGCATTCCAACATACGGACTTTCAGCCGTTGATGTCGCGCAATCCCACCCTGTTCTGGCAGTTGCTCTGTATTCTCCTGGGGGGCATCAATCTCTGGCAGTTTTTTCACTAAGAAGAGGAAGAATGCTGGCAGAAATCTCCTGTCATCCACCGAGACAGTTAACCTCTACAAGCTCTGGCTATGACTTACACTGAAAGGAGTGTCAAAACCCAACAAGCCGCAAGGTAGTGACGTGATAGCCACACTGACCGAAATCACCCGTGAACAGTTTGATGTCGACATTGAACTCTACTACGCCACAGATCGTAACGTGACGGGAAAAACCATCTACCGCAATGCACGCTGTTACCTGCGTCAGGAGGCTGCCGACTGCCTCAAGAGTGCAATCTCCCATGCTGCCAATCTTGGACTGAAGCTGAAACTGTGGGATGCCTTTCGTCCGGTCGAGGCACAGCGGGTGCTCTGGCATGCATTTCCTGGCAGTGATTATGTGTCAGACCCGGATACCGGTCGCTGCCCCCATTGCCGCGGGGTCGCGATAGACCTGACCCTTATCGACCGTGCCAGCGGCGAAGAGCTGGATATGGGCACCGGCTTTGATGATTTCGAGGAAGCGGCCTGGCACCTCAACGAAACGGTGTCAGTGGAGGCAAGGAAAAACCGGCTGTTACTGGCCGGCCTGATGCACACGGCAGGCTTTGAGAAATTTGATTACGAATGGTGGCACTACCAGCTGCCGGACTGCGAGCGCTTCCCAACCCTTACCGACCAGGAAGCAGGCACGCAGCTTATGCCAACTCAGTGATGGCCACACTGCTTGCTGGCATCACCAATGATCCCGGCGTCAGTCTCCACCAGCTTGCCCTTGCCCAGGAACAGGTCGATGAGGCCATCAGCGGACAGTTCCTGTACTGAACAGGTGTGATACTGCACCTCTTGACCAAACTGAGTAGCCATTGCTTCCTTAAGGGCATCGCGACTGTAGGACTGCCCAGACTCCAGCACCATGTTCAGCACCTTGCGTCCGTGAACCGTTTTTGCCATGGATAACACTCCTGATGGTTTAGGCGTACAAAGGTACAAAAGTCGGCCGTTCTCAAACATGCGTATTAATCCCACAGGCATGGCCAGTTTTTTATTTGAAGCAACACGGGGCCATTCCTCATATAATCGACCTTTTGCGCAAGGCCACCTCCTGATGGACGATGCACCACTGATTCAATGGATCGCTGATAACGAAAGCCTCGCACAGGCCTGCCAGCAATGGCAGGGCGTATCCTACCTGGGGCTTGATACCGAGTTTATTCGCACAAGCACTTTCTACCCGATACCCGGCCTGATACAGGCGGGACATGACAGTCAGATCATGTTGATAGATCCTCAGGCTATCACTGACTGGACACCATTCTGCGCGGTGCTTGAAAACCCCGACATTATCAAGGTGATGCATGCGGCCGGGGAAGACCTTGAGGTTTTCCAACGCCTGCTGGGCACCCTGCCCGACCCTGTATTCGACACGCAACTGGCGGTTTCCTTCCTGGGCACAGACCACTGCCTGGGTTATCAACGACTGGTTGAACGTTTTCTGGGTATTGAACTGGCCAAGGATGAAACCCGTTCTGACTGGCTGGCGCGCCCGCTCAGTGATAACCAGATCCGTTATGCCGCACTGGATGTCTACTACCTGAATCAGCTGTACCCAATCCTGACGGCACAGCTTGCGGACAAGCAGCGACAGGACTGGCATCGCGAAGATTGTGACAGCATGATCCGTAATGCCCGACAGGAGCCGGACCTGCATGAGGCCTGGCGTGATGCCAAACTCGCCTGGAAACTGTATCCCCGCCAACTGGCCGTATTACGTGACCTTTGCCTGTTCAGGGAAAAGACTGCCAGACAACTGGATGTCCCCCGCAACAAGGTGATCCATGCAGCCAGCCTCTGGCCACTGGCCCGATACCAGCCCGACAACCTCGATAAGCTGAAGCGTATTGAGCGAATGACGCCGGCGATCCTCCGAGTACACGGTCAGGCTATCCTGGCGCATATTCGCGAAGCCCTGAAGGTGCCTGAAACCGAATTGCCTGAACGTCTTCCTGCACCATTATCCCGGCGTGCAAAGCCCTGGGTCGAAGCCATTCGCAACTACTGCCTTACAGAGTCAGAAGCACTGCATATCGCCCGGGAATTGATTCCCGTGAAACTCCTGGCCAATACCCTGGTCAGACAGTATCTCGACACCGGTGAATTCACCGCCACACCGCCCCTGCTGAATGCCCTGGGAAGCTGGCGCCAGGAGAAAATTCTGGATAACCTCGTCGTCCATTTGAATAACATGCGGCAACAGTCAGAGGAGTCTTGACGTGAAACTGCTGGTATCCATCTACAAAAGCCCGGCTAAAGAAGACATGTATCTTTACGTGGAAAAACGGAAAGGGCTGGAGGCAGCACCGGAAGCATTGCTGAAGGCGTTCGGAAAACCAATACCTGTCATGGATATGTTACTGACGCCTGAACGGAAACTGGCACGGGAAGAAATGCCCAAAGTCATGGATAATATCCAGACACAAGGTTACCACCTGCAGATGCCACCTGCCCGCGAGGACTATCTGCAAACCCTGCCGGAAGAATTCCTGAGTTTCAATGACCCCGTTTGATATGAGCAATACACCTGCATCGCAGATTGACACCTTCTGGCGTACGGTTCGCCTGGAAGACATGAGCAAAACCCAGTGGGAGTCACTCTGTGATGGCTGTGGGCGATGCTGCCTCCAGAAGCTGGAAGACGAAGACACCGGTGAAGTCTGCTACACCGCGCTATCCTGCCGGCATCTTGATACCGACTCCTGTCGCTGCAAGGTCTACTCGGAACGGGCAACGGTTGCCCCCGAATGCATCCACCTGACAATCAATGACATCCCAGAATTCCACTGGCTGCCGAGAACCTGCGCTTACCGCCTGGTCGCTGAAGGCAAGGAGCTTCCGGAATGGCATCCCCTGGTCTCAGGCACGCCTGAGACCGTGCATCTCGCGGGTATTTCCGTCCAACAGCGAGTCATGAGCGAAGACAGGGTACCTGAACAGGACTGGGAAGAGCACATTATCCACTGGATTGACTGATGGCACAGGAAGCTGCCCACCAGCTTCCCGTTTATCCTTCAGGCCATGCGGATACAAAATCCGCAACCGCCAGCTGTGGCCGTTTTTTCCGGACTCCATCCGGGGTGCCAAGGTACATGAAACCGTACAGTGTCTCGTCGCCCGTCAGGCCGAGTCCCTCTGCAACCAGGGGATGATAGCTGATGGCGCCGGTTCGCCACATCGCACCAATGCCCATCGCATGCGCTGCCACCATCATGCCGTGGCAGGCCGCCCCCAGGGAGAGCACCTGTTCAATTTCAGGCACTTTTGGGTGTTGTTTCGGGGTGAGCACCAGCGCTACCAGCATCGGCGCCCGTAATGGCAGCCCACGGTAGCGATCCAGCATCTCCTCTTCCAGATCCGGCTGGTCAACCTGCGCAGCCCTGGCATAGAGTTCACCTAACCGCTCCCGGGACGCGCCTGTTATCGTAACAAAACGCCATGGGCGTAACATGGCATGATCCGGCGCTCGCAATGTCGCCTGGAACAGGGTTTCCAGTTGCTCAGACGATGGTGCGGGTTCAGCCAGTCTTGGCACAGAAACTCGCCCCGTTAATGCTTCAATGGCATCCACTCAAAACCTCCTGACAACACGACAGGTGACTATTCATGCAACCGCCAATACTATCGCACTGGCGGACAAAGTGTTTGCTTTCCCAAAACCGCTGACGATAATGGGACACAAGTACGCAGAGACTACCATTAAATCCGTCAATAATGGCCTGACACGATAATAATTCTTACCTATGACGAGCGTTACCGTCACTGACGTCAAACAGTTCCTGATCCATAACGCATTCCTGCTGGCCAGAAGCCTCCTCTGGCTCACGGCGGCGGCGACCGTTTTTTCAGCCTGCTGGTTAAACGGCATTGCGCCGTACTGGTACTGGGTGGTGGCCGTTATGCTGCCATGGCCGTATGTCAGCTATTTACTGACGGGATGGATCTCGCGCACGTCCCAAAACAACAAAGCCAAATCCCGTGCCGTGTCCAGACTCTTGATCACCTGGGACACCGTGATCATCAGTGTACTGCTGGCCGTCGCAGGTATACCCCTATTTATTTCGCTGGCCACACTGATCCTGCTGTCTGTCAGTAGTATCAGCGCACACGGCTTCCGATTTATGTGCATGCAGACCCTGCTATTTTCGGGGCTGACCTTTCTGACACATACCCTGCTACCTGGTACCACATTCGATCCTCCATTACCCCTGGTAACCCATATCATCATCGCCGGTGGCATGCTGATCTACCTGTTATTTATTAGCTGGCTCTCCTCTATAAAAGTCCGTTCGATCAACCAGTTACAGCAACAAGCTCAACTACAAAAGCAGCAATATGCCCAGCTGGTCAACAACATGACCAGCTATCTGCCACCACGGGTTCATGAGTCCCTGAGAACAGGCCAGCCTCACACGAACCTGCAACCGCGCCGAAAACGCCTGACCGTTTTTTTCTCTGACATAGAAGGCTTTACCGATATCACGGATGAAATGGATCCAGAGGCGCTGACAGGTCTGCTAAACCATTACCTTGACGAAATGTCCCGCATTGCACTGCACTTTGGCGGCACCATTGATAAATTCATTGGCGACAGCCTGATGGTCTACTTCGGTGATCATCGTCCCCAGGGTGACCGCCGTGATGCACTGGCCGCCGCCTCCATGGCAATCGCCATGCGCAAACATATGAAGGTGCTGCGACAACACTGGCGCAGCAAGGGCATCCGAAAGCCGCTTAACATTCGAATGGGCATCAGTACCGGTTTCTGTACCGTCGGCAATTTTGGGACTGCCTCACGGATGGATTACACCATCATCGGTGGCAACGTTAACCTGGCCAGTCGGCTGGAAAGCCGTGCAGGCACCAATCAGATTTTAATTGCCGAAGAAACCTGGTCACTGGTCAAGGATGTCATTCTGTGTCGGGCGGAAGGCGAGGTTCAGGTGAAAGGCATTCCACGCCCAGTGCCGGTATACGAAGTGATGGATTTCCGCCGGGACCTCGGCGCCAGGAAAAGTTATGTGGAACACGAAATGAAAGGCTTTTCGCTGTATCTGGATACCACCAATATTCAGTCGTATGACAAGGAGCGCATATTGAAGGCGTTGAAAGATGCCTCGGAAAAACTGAAAGACCGAATCATTGTCTGACCCGGCCCTTCCATTTACAGGGATACTTATTGACGTGCCAGGCGGCCATTATCCGCCTCTTTGCCACAGTTTGTCCGCCACGGATTAATATCCAACCCGCCTCGACGAACATAGCGTGCACTGACCGTCAGCACCTCCGGCCGACATTGCGCCATGATATCCAGGAAAACCCGCTCCACACATTGCTCATGAAAATCCTGGTGCTGGCGCATGGAGCAAATGTATTTCAGCAGCGATTCACGATCGATACGCGGCCCTCGATAATCAATGATGAGTGTTCCCCAATCGGGCTGGCCAGTCACTGGGCAGTTGGACTTCAGCAAATGGCTATACAGTGTTTCCGCCACACGTTCATCATTCTCAGCGGGTTGCACCAGGCTGCTGTCTAACTGATAAGTGTCGATGGCAATATCCAGCTCATCAATGCACTCACCCTGCAGCAAGGCCAGCCCTTTCTGTTCCAGCCCATTAACTGCAACGATCTCGACACGAACTGGCGCACCAGCTGCCCGACTGAGATCACGGGCCATGGTTGCCTGCACGTCCGCCGCTGACTCAAACCGGCTCTGGTTGAAAGAATTCAGATAAAGCTTGAACGACTTGGATTCAATAATGCACTCCGAATCACTGGGGATCGTGAATACCCCGGCCGCCACAATCGGCTTGCCACGGTTATTCAGCCAGGACAACTCATAGGCATTCCAGATATCGACCCCGGTAAACGGCAGACTGGCGGCCACCAGCCCATTCGCTTCCCACTTGGGTGCACGGGGTATCGGAAAAATCAGGTTCGCATCGTACTCAGCCACATAATCACTGTGCTTGCCCAGTGGGGATGTTTCTACGGATGTGTTCATTACAACGAAACTCAGTTTCTCAGGCCCTTGCCTGTATTCAAAAGGTAAAGACTGTAGACAAACAAGACGATAACGGCCAATCCCATCATCAGGAATGCATGCCCCAGGTTAACCACGCCACTGTAACCCAGCAGGCCATAACGGAAAGCATTGACCTGATAGAGGATAGGGTTGATCTGGGAAAGCCCCTGCCAGAACTCCGGCAATATCTTGACAGAATAAAACACACCGCCAAGATAGGTCAGAGGCGTCAGAACGAACGTCGGAATGATCGCAATATCATCAAAGGATTTTGCATAGAGAGCGTTGATAAACCCGCCGAGCGCAAACAGGGTGGCAGTAAGAAATATCGCCAGTACTGTGACGCTGATATCGTAAATCTGGAAATCCACGAAAAACAGAGACAGCAGTGTCACGATGAATGCCACGCCGAGTCCACGACAGACGCCACCCATTACAAAACCCATTAATATAATCCAATTAGGCACGGGTGATACGAGCAACTCTTCTACGCTGCGCTGGAATTTATTGCCAAAGAAACTGGACGCCACATTGCTGTAACTGTTGGTGATCACCGACATCATGATCAAGCCAGGCACAACAAAGGTCATGTAATCAAAGCCGCCCATCTCACCAATGCGCGAACCGATGACATTACCGAAAATCACAAAATAGAGCGCCATGGTGATCGCCGGTGGCAACAGTGTCTGCGGCCAGATCCGAAGGAAACGGCGAATTTCCTTCACAAAAATCGTATAGAAAGCGATCCAGTTTTCCCGGAACGGATAGGAATCCCTGTTCGTATTCACACCTGTCATCCTGTTATCAATTATCCCTGGGCGGTCATCCCGACAAAGAGTTCTTCCAGTCGGTTCGCTTTGTTTCTCATGCTGATGACATCAATGCTTGAAGCATTCAATTGCTGGAAAAGCCCGTTTAACCCCTGGTTCTTGTTCACTTCAACCTCAAGGCAGCTGTCATCGACCTTGCGGACGACATAACCGGCAAATTCGGGTATATCGTTTATGGGTTCTCGGGTATCCAGCAGAAAGCTTTCTTTCTGTAATTTGCCCAGCAGTGCTTTCATGCTGGTATTTTCGACGATGACACCCTGGTCTATGATCGCAATATTGCGACACATCTGTTCCGCTTCTTCCAGGTAATGGGTCGTGAGGATGACGGTTGTGCCCTTGGCATTGATTTCCCGCAGGAATTCCCACAACGAACGACGCAGCTCAATATCAACACCAGCCGTTGGTTCATCCAGAATAAGGAGGCGTGGCTCATGAACTAACGCCCGGGCGATCATCAAACGGCGCTTCATACCCCCGGACAACATGCGGGACTGCACATCACGCTTATCCCAAAGCCCGAGTTTTTTGAGATACACCTCGGTCCGGGCACTGGCCTCATTCGCGGAAATGCCATAATAACCTGCTTGGGTAATGACAATATCCCGTGTTTTCTCAAACTGGTTAAAGTTTATTTCCTGAGGGACCACACCCAATTGGCGCTTGGCACGACTCATGTCTTTATCGAGGTCATAACCAAATATATTAACGTCACCCGACGTTTTATTGACCAGTGAGGAAACAATGCCGATGGTCGTTGACTTGCCCGCGCCATTAGGGCCCAGCAACGCAAAGAAATCACCTTCCTGAACCTCCAGGTCAATACCTTTCAGCGCTTGGTGACCATTGTCGTAAGTTTTGTAAAGCTGGTGGATTTGCAGTGCCCGGGTCATGTATCCGTTCAGTTCCTTATGCTTATATCAGTCTTTAAACGGGCATCTTATAGTATTTTATTGCAAAAGCAGATGGGCACTTAACACATCGGATGGCGTCAACGTCGAATATCGACAGACTTGACCTCTCGCTCAGCGCTCGCTACGTTGTCACGTTTTTACGGATAACCTGTCGTGACAGGTTGTCTGACCAGATCGGAATCTCCTGATGCCTGAAAATCACCGTCTCTACATCGAACATCACCAGCAGCTGCTGGACAACCTGATGATGCAGCTGCCCAATGCGCTGGACAGCGTCTGCACGGAAGAACAGAAAGAACAGCAGCTGGAACAGTTACAGCACGTCAAGCAGGCACTGGCAGATCACCTGGAAGAATCACGCTACCTGGGCCAGCAGTGGCTGTTTGCTTTCATCGGTAACCATCCCCAGCTGGCACCGATGGTTCCCCGCGACCTGCTTTGGTTCTTTGGTGGGGAATGCCTGCACTTCATGTCCGATGATGAAATCAGCCAATATCAGCGGCTGGAAGATATCCTGGCAGAAGCCGAGCACAACGGTCGCGACATGTCGTGGATTGAAGCCCGTAGATTCGTCTTCAACTAACCATCAACCCACTACTCGTACACCATTTTCCGGGTCATGCCACCATCCAGAATAATATTCTGGCCGGTCATGAACCCGGCTTCCTCAGAAATAAGGAAATGGGCCAGGCTAGCCACGTCCTGAGCCTCCCCTACTCGCCCCACCGGATGCTGCTGATGGCAGGTTTCCGTCAGGTGCACCGGGCGCCGTGAGCGGGACTTCTGTAATTCCCCCACCTCAATCCAGCCGGGGCTGATACAGTTAGCCCGAATCTGCCCAGACAGCGATACTGCCAAAGCATGAGTTAACGAAACCACACCGCCTTTGCTCGCCGCATACGCTTCGGTCTGGGGTTCGGATTGCAGATAGCGCGTGGAGGCAATATTGACTATCGCGCCATGTCGGACGCGCAGCAAACCCAGCGCCTGCCTGACCATCAGGAAGACACCGGTCAGATTGACATCAATAATCCGTTGCCAGTCCTCGAGATCAAGGTATTCCAGCGGACCGGTATAAGGGTCTGCAATACCCGCGTTATTGATCAATCCATCCAAGCCGCCAAACCAGTGCTGAACCCGGGCAATACACCGCTGCACCGATTCTTCATTACTGACATCCGTGCGAATAAAGCGTACGTCTCCCTGCCGGGACAACAGCCCGACCAGTTCTTCACCGGCTTCACGATCATGGTCCGCCACCACCACGCTATAGCCTTTCGCCAGAAAATACTCTGTGATGCCACGACCTATTCCCTGCGCGCCCCCGGTCACCAACACAGCCGGTTTTCCGGCCCCATGCTGTCCCTGATCATCGACCTTCTGGTTGGCCCTTATGTGCGGCATAACGAACTCCAGCCCGGTAGTAGTGGAGACAAAAGCTAAGCACAAGGGCAGCATCACTGCCTTAGTGGTTTTCAGCTATGGTGAGAAATACGAAGAATGTTATGCAGAAAGAAAAGGCCGGTTTCCCCCTCAGAAAACCGGCCAATAACCATTGGCAGACCTGTCCCGACTGTCTCTACCGCAGTCTGCTATAACGAGGCGCCATGACACTTGCTTGCAGTGGCAGGATCATCGCTGAGCTGTTTTCAGCGACCAACCCCTCCCCTCTTCACTGCGGGGTTCACTTTACCTGACTCGACGAACCAGATATTGATACGCATCAAAAGACCATAAGTATTAGCCGAGATTTTTATCACTTTCTTCCAGCAATTCTACCTCTTCCACTGGCGCGCTGATCTCTGTGACAGAGCGATCCAGCAAGTCCTGCGGCAACTGCTTTTTCACCTTGACGCCCAGTTCCACAAACTGCTGCGCCTGACGCACCAGATTGCCCCGTCCCGCACTGAACTTGTTCATGGCACCATCGTAGGTCTTCTTCGCGGTATCCAGCTGGCTGCCCAGTTTCTGCATATCGTCCGTGAAACCCCGCAGTTTGTCGTAGAGCGCACTGGCTTTTTCAGCAATTTTTTCCGCATTCCGATTCTGGTGTTCATAGCGCCAGATATTTTCGATAGTGCGTAATGCCACTAACAGATTGGTTGGACTGACCAGCATAATATTGTGCTCCAGCGCTTCCTGGAACAGTGATGGCTGATGTTCGACCGCGGCATAAAAAGCAGGTTCCACCGGAATGAACATCAAGACATAATCCAGGGTTCGGACGCCATCCAGGTCCTGATAGCTTTTGGCGCTCAGTCCCCTGATATGGTTACGCAGACACTGAACATGGGCGGCCAGCGCCCGATTCCTTTCCGCATCCTCTTCCGCCTCATGATAACGGCTGTAATCCACCAGAGAGACTTTGGAGTCGATCACCACATCCTTGCCATCGGGCAGATGAACGACCACATCGGGCTGCAGTCGTTCGCCGTCGGTGTTCTTCAGTGAGACTTGCCGCTCGTATTCGTGCCCTTCACGCAAGCCGGACTCTTCCAACACCCGGTCCAGCACCAGCTCTCCCCAGTTACCCTGGGCCTTCTTATCCCCCTTCAGGGCACGGGTCAGGTTCAGGGCTTCCTGGCTCATCTGCTGGTTCAGCTCACGAAGCCCCAGGACTTCATCACGCAGGGAGCGGCGCTCCTTGGCTTCCGTGACATAGGCATCATTGACCTGCTGGCGGAAATCGGAAATCTGCTGTTTAAACGGCCCCAATAAACCATCCAGCGCCATTTTATTCTGTTCGGTAAACCGGGTGGCCTTCGCTTCAAAGATACGGTTAGCCAGATTTTCAAACTGCTGGTTGAGTCTCACCTCACTCTGCTCAAGCAACCTGATTTTATCGTCTGCCGCTTCCCGCTCCTTATCCCGTGCAGCCAGCGCCGTTCGAAGGTCACTTTCGCTTCCCTGCAGCTGCTGCAGGCGCGACTCCGCATCCCGCAGGACAGTCCGTAGCTCATCCATACCACTGAGCCGTTCTGTCGACCGGGCCAATTCCAGCTCCAGGGACTGAATCTGCTGCCGAGCCATTTCCTGCTCCTGCTTCAACTGCGTAACGGTTTCCTGCTGACGACGGTTTTCCGTTTCGAGCCAGGCCTGACGCTCTACCGACTGGAGGCGTTCGGTCTCAAGGGCTTGCTGCTCACGCAATGACTCCGTTTCACAACGTTGCCGGGCTGAAGCGGCACTGATCTTCCAGGCCGCAACAGCCACTATGGCCGTTACCGCAACAAGCAACAGGGTATAAACAAGGAAGGACATCGTCATCGTTCAGACAATCCGTTCTGAGGGTTAAGAGGGTTTCATTGCATAGTACTACCGATCGGAATCACATCCCATTCGCATGGGCCACAGCCCCGGTTTTTCTGACATCAATACCGCGAGAAAATGTCAGCCAGGGTCATGGTTATTACCGAGGGAACAGCCTATGATCAGCGGCAACACACCGAACAAGCAAAGGAATACTGCCGCATGTTTTCCGAGGGGTTTTTAACCATTCTTCTGATGGTCGTTTTGACTATTGGAATAATCATTGCACTTTTCCTGCTCAAGGGATGTGCACGACAACAGTCAGTGGAATCACTGGCACACTGGGCGCAGTCACCTTCGCGCTTTGTCGAGGTCAACGGACTCAAGGTTCACTATCGAGATGAAGGAGAAGGCCCCGTTCTCATCCTCCTTCATGGGCTGTTTTCCTCACTGCACACCTGGGACAAATGGGTCAACCTGTTACAGGATCGGTATCGTATCATTTGCATTGATGTGCCCAACTTTGGCCTGACAGGCCCCTTCCCCAACCGCAAGGTCGATGACCAGACCTACATGCAATTCCTGGAGGATTTTGTCACTGCCCTGAAACTCGAGCACTTTCATTTAGCGGGCAATTCATTGGGCGGGTATTTTGCTTACCAGTACGCGTCACGTTATCCGCAGCGCGTTAAAAAACTGGTGATGCTCAATGCCGCAGGTTACTTTTTCATCCCCCCGGCAGCATTGATTGGCTGGGGAATGCCGCTGATTGGCCGTATCGCCGACTATACGGAAGCACCTTACAGCTTGTTCGCCTCACTGGTGCGCCGCGCCTATGCCGATCCAAACAAAGCCACACCCGATGAAATTCGCCGCTATAACGAGCTACTGCACCGGGAAGGCAACCGGGCTGCCGGTGGTCGACTGATCCGCCATATCCGTAACCGCGTCGGCTTTGACACCTCACGAACCCATCTGCTCACCATGCCCACGCTGATCATGTGGGGCGACGAAGACCACTGGATTCCTGTACGTCATGCACCCAAATACCACCAAGCCATTCCAGGCAGTGAACTGATCGTGTATACCGGCGTTGGTCACATGCCAATGGAAGAGATTCCTGAACAGAGTGCCATGGATCTCATTCAATTCCTGGATGCCTCACAGGAGTAACACCCATGCTGCGCCAGCTACTGGCACTCTGGCTGTGCCTCGCCACGGGATATGCCACGGCACAGTCACTAACCACCGTTTCGCAGGTTGATCTCACGCGTTATGCCGGTCAGTGGTACGAAATAGCCCGGCTACCTAACGTTTTTCAACGCAAATGTGTAGCCAATGTCATGGCAACCTACACACTGCGGGAAGACGGTGATATTGATGTCCTGAACCAGTGCGACAACAAGGATGGTAAAACCCAAACCGCACAGGGATTGGCTCGCAGTACCAATCCACCGGAAAACTCTCGCCTGGAAGTCAGTTTTTTTAATGTCCTGGGCATCCGACCCTTCTGGGGGGATTACTGGGTCATCGCGCTGGAAGATGATTACCGTTATGTGGTGGTCGGAGAACCTGACCGTGACTATGTCTGGCTGCTGAGCAGAACCCCGACATTACCGGATGACACCGTCGCACTGGCGAAATCCATACTGGAACGTGAAGGATTTGCTGTCGAGCAGCTCATCTATACCCCACAGAAACCCCGGGATTGAGTCAGTGAGCCCCATATCCCACAGCACGATGGTCATCACTTTCATGGATACCAGCACCACGAGCCCGACCGCAACAATGGCCGTTGCCATCATAAACCCCTGTTCAAACGGAATATGCATGATGTTAGGTAAGCCTGCGCACAGCAGATAGACGGCATAGGCAATGGCCGCCAGGATGCCAAGCAAGGCCAGGGGGATCGAGGGAAACAGCCCCAGAAAACCGGTTAAATATAATATCGTGGCCGTATAAGCCGCAAATATCACACAACGGCTCCAGAAAAGATCACACCCTACCTGCGACCAACCTTTCTCTGGTTCAGACTAACAACGGAACCTCAGAAAGGAGATCCGGAATAACTGACACCAACGTCTGGTCAGTGCCGGGCAATAGCACATGAAACCCCGCCGGAGCCAGTGTCGACTGATGAATTCTGGCACTTTGTCCGGCGACAATCACTGGCACCGTCAACGTCTGGCCAACCCGAAGCAGGTCTCGCGACAGAGTCGTCCGGTCTAGCGCTGAATTACTGTGCAAAACAACCGCTGACACCTGCAGTTTTTCTGCCGCCAACGGAATTTCTACCAGCGGTATGCCCGTACCAAGATAATGGGCTTTACAGCCGTGCGAGGCCGCAGAGAGTGACAGCAGGAGAAGCTCCATTTCTGACACCTCCCCAGGAAGGGTAAGAAACATCACACCGCAGCTATCCTCTGCCTGTGACTGGCGGTTCGCGTTGTACAATTTCAACCCGATACGCGTACGCAGGAAATTTTCCAGAAAGCGTTCTTCCAACCGGTCACCGTACAGCCCCTGCCAGGCCGTCCGCAACGTTTCGAACATCGGCTCAAACAACCGCCTAATGACAGTATCAGCCGGGTACTCCGACATTGTCTGATTGAATACGCTGTCCAGCCGTTGCTCATTCAGTGCCTTGAGCGCAGCAATGAAGCGATGCTGGTAAATATCCCAGACACCATCATCCGACACACTGGCCGCCGGTTCCGGCACCGCTATCGCGTCTTCCAGTAACTTGCGCACCTTACTGACGGATACCCCCCGATTGATCCAGTCCGTAATAGCGCGGATCTGCCGGACATGCTCATCAGAATAAAGGCGGTGCCCCTTTGGGGTTCGATGGGGTTTAAGCAAACCATAGCGACGTTCCCATGCCCTCAGGGTGACAGCATTGACACCCGTCAACCGGGATACTTCACGGATGGGTAACATCGCTGCATTAGCGCCTTCAACATCGGGAAGCACGTCTTCTTTCTCAGTCATCACTTACGGTTTCCTTTGAACCCGGGTGATTCTACCGAATCACACGCCGCCTGTCCCAGACGGGGTTGATAGAGTGACGGCCACAGTAAACAGACAGATACTGCCTAAATAGTGTTTCTTAATCCCAGCACTTCAGGGTGCGGCTGAAGATAAACCTGCTGCTGAATATAGTCACCGCCACTGCGTTGCAGATAATTTCTCAGCAGTGTCATGGGCACCACCAAGGGCCCCCCCCCCTGCCGATACTGCTCAATGAGCTTCAGAATTTCTTCACGCTCACCGCCAGCGACCGTTTTCTTGAGATAACCCGTCAGATGCAACATCACGTTCGTATGGGACTTCCGGGTCGCCCGCCTGGCCAGCGTCGACATGAAGATATGACTGAAAGTCTCCATAAGTTCATCAATCGGAACCGCCTTACCTTTTGCAATCAATTGCCCCAGTTCGGCATAATTTTGCGGGTTGTGCGCCATGATCTGGTATTTGTAGGCCGTATAGAAATCAGCCACTGCCTTATACGATGGATTTGGCATGACGTCGGTTTGCCAGCGGTGCAGGGCAAATACACGCGTGAAAAAGTTTTCGCGCAGAATCGGATCATGCAGCCGACCTTCTTCCTCCACGGGTAGTAACGGATTTTCCACCATCAGACCACGGGCAAACACGCCCGGGCCGTTATCGCCGGATGGAATACCATTTTCGCCGTAGATCTTCACGCGTTCCATGCCACAACTAGGGGACTTCTGCATGAGGATATAGCCGCTTATTGCATTGAGTTCCCGGGCTTTTTCACGACCATAAGCTTCCAGCGGATCGGTCACATCACGGTCAGGATTAACCGTTCCGACAACCCGATACGCATCAGCGTTGCCAACCAGGCGAATGGGCTCCCTTGGCGTGCCCAGGCCAATCCCCACTTCCGGACACACCGGAATAAAATTGAAATAATCAGCCAGGGTATCCATGCAAAAGGTAGAGCGCTTATGCTGGCCGTTATAACGCACCTTGTGGCCCATCAGGCAGGCACTAATCCCCAAGGTTATATGACGCTGTGGTTTTTCTAGTGGCACAATAGCCATAAGCACCTCCTTTTTTTGTACAATAAATAATATTATGTATAACTTTATATCAGTTTAGCAAAGCAATCCCTGACAAATCCATCAGTATCGCCGCCACTAAACTTGCTAGCCGGGCAGGTTACCCACATAGTTGTACAAGTTTTTTGTGAGAGAAGGTAATGATTGACCCGACCCTGCTGGAAAACTGGTGGATGAATCCAATGATGGGATTGCTATCGCCGAACGCGATGGCGATGGCGATGGCGATGGCGATGGCGATGGGAATATTCTCATTTACACCAATGCCGCATTTAAACGTCTGACCGGCCATACCCATGAAAAAATTCTTTACCAGGATTGTCGCCTCCTGCAGAAAAAGAGTATCCCGCCCAAGATGCCATTCAACAGATCCAGGAAGCGCTCAAGCAGGATCAACCTACCTGCCAGGTCATTCGCAACTATCGGACAGATGGCCCCATACTCTGGAATGAGCTTCGCATCTCTCCGGTATTTAATGAGATGACCCGCTGATGTACTACATCGGCACCCAGAAAGATGTGACTGAACAGATGGAAGCTAGAGAATAATTGAAGCGCTGGAACAGGAAATAGAAGCTCTCAAGGCAAAAAAATCTCAACACTCGAAGGGGGGAAATAACTGCCACCAAACGCTATCTAGCGGCTCATAAAATAATCAGCCGTCTGCCCCCTTCACTTCAATGCCCGTATAATTGAGCCCAGCACGAGGAGGTGTTCATAAAGAAATGCACAGCCCTGATCATCAACCAGAGCTTTACCAAAAGAGAAACGAACTTCGTCACTTTCTCATACATGTTAGGATATATTGACTCAAGGCTGATAAGCTCTGCATGTGATGCAAGGGATTAGAAAACGCAATATTTTCATCGTGACCGCCGATGCTGTCAGCGCTTATCGCAGACCACACTTCAAGAAACCGGCTGAGATGTTCAGAATCACTCATGAACGCAATCCTTTGAAAGCCTCAATGACACGCTGACGGGATGCAGCATGATCGACTATCGGCGCTGGATAATCCAATCTACCCAACAAATCGCCGACTTTTCCCGTTAACGGCTGATGAATAGTTTTATTATCCAGCGCTGCCAGCTCAGGCACCCAGGCACGAATGAAAGCGCCATCCGGATCAAACTTCTGAGACTGACTGACAGGATTAAACATCCTGAAATACGGCGCCGCATCGGTACCGGTACTGGCCGACCACTGCCAGCCCCCGTTATTAGCCGCCAGATCACCATCCACCAGGTGGCGCATGAAAAAGCGTTCCCCGACTCGCCAATCCAGCATCAGGTTTTTGGACAGGAACATCGCCGTCACCATCCGTAAACGGTTATGCATCCAGCCCGTTGCCACCAGCTGCCGCATAGCCGCATCGACCAGAGGAAACCCGGTTTTTCCAGTCTCCCAGGCTTCCTGTAGAGCAGGCACCTGTCGCCAGTCCAGCCTGTCAGTTTCAACCTGAAAAGGACGGTGTTTCGAAACCCGGGGAAACGCAACCAGTATATGCTTGTAAAACTCCCGCCAAACCAGCTCCCCCAACCAGCAGGTAACACCAGGATTCCCACTATCGAGCTCACCATCATTGGCACGAGCGGCAGCATCAAAACACTGCCGAACAGACAATACACCGGCAGCCAGCCAGGGTGACAGACTGCTTGAGCCATCCAGCGCGGGAAAATCCCGCTGTTCAACATAACGCTGAACACGCGCTTCAATAAATTCGTTTAGACTTTTATGAGCAGATTTTTCGTCAGGCGTCCATCGCTTCAGGATGTTGGATGCTGTAGGTGAATAACGATCAACAGGTACAGGATCCGCAGCGATATCAAGTGGCGCCTGTTTTGATGGTGATGGACACGGCATCCAGTCCTGGGGCTGTAAATACCGGTAAACGGCTTTCTTGAATGGCGTGAAAACCTTGTAAGCCTCCCCCTTGCCTGTCGTTACCCGACCCGGTTCCACCAGGACCGCATCCGTGAATCGATGTAAAGAGAGGCCCGCTGCGTCAAACGCTTCTATCACTGTCTGATCTCTGGTTTGCTCGTTAACACCATATTCATCATTAAACCAGATACCCTGACAATTCAGGGAACGAGCGAGATTGAGCAAGAGCTCTGCAGAGTCAGAATAATAACCGGCTTCTTTTATCAGTAAGGGAATATTGAACCTGGCCAGACGCCGCTGAAGTGATGCGACACAGGACAACCTGAAGAACAGTTTATTGGGGCTGTCATCATGGTCAACCCACTGATTCGGATGGATCAGGTAAACACCCACCACATCACCAGACTGAGATGCCTGGGAAAGCGCCTTGTTGTCATCAGCCCTGATATCGGTTCGGAACCATACCAGCTGTCGGGTTCTAGCCACCCCTTACCCTCCTCTCTGGCAGAACTTTGAGAACACCTCAGAATATATTTATACAATTACTTACATCTGTACAAATATAAATTCAATCAAGACAAAAAGACCAATAAGTTAGTCATTTTATGAAGGTTTTTATACGTGATTAGCCGCAAACAATCTAAAGAGGAGAGTCCCAATACAAAGCAGACGTGATTTTTTGAAAAAAAACGCCATCGGCGTTTCCTTGATTCCACTCGCGACACTCCCTTGCGGATGACAGGCTGTGTCTGTCGATGAGCCGATGGCAAAAAACTTTGGCTATATCCTCAGCGCATCAGGCGCAAAAGGTGAGGAAAATACGAGGCTGGGCAAAAGAGTGATAACTACGTGCTTTATGTCGAAGGAAGTAAAGGCTGCGATCTGTTTCAGGGCCATAAGGTCAACCCGGATGTCTGGTGTAGAGCATGGGCATTGAAGCCCGGCACCGCACAGTGAAACGCGGCCTCAAATAACAAAAAAAAGCCGTCATCATTGATGACGGCTTTTTTAACTTGGAGCGGGAAACGAGACTCGAACTCGCGACCCCAACCTTGGCAAGGTTGTGCTCTACCAACTGAGCTATTCCCGCTTAAAACACTGATGTTTTGTTTAACGACCGACATCCGGTCTCGAGCAGATGACACCACTCAAATAGAAAGTGGCGTCCCCTAGGGGACTCGAACCCCTGTTACCGCCGTGAAAGGGCGGTGTCCTAGGCCACTAGACGAAGGGGACACAAATTCTTACAAGAAGAATTTGGTGGAGCCAGGCGGGATCGAACCGCCGACCTCTACAATGCCATTGTAGCGCTCTCCCAGCTGAGCTATGGCCCCACATACAAGCTCTCAACCAAGACAAACAATAAGCTGTCTCAGCGAAGATGGAGCGCATTCTATGAACCTTAAGAAGCCTTGTCAACCGACTGAAACAAAAAGACTTTTTCGAAAAAAGACTGGAAAAGCAGCGTCATTCTCGTGTTATACTGCAGCCACTTCACAGGCCAATAGCTCAATTGGTAGAGCACCGGTCTCCAAAACCGGGGGTTGGGGGTTCGATTCCCTCTTGGCCTGCCATATCGAAAGCCGTTCATTTTACCTCATTCCAGTTTTACATACCTTCTGAAGCATCAGCGTTTTCGCTTCAAATACACCCAATTCCTTGAACGTTTCCCCTACCGATACCAGACTACAGTCTGATGATAAATCGGTAACAGGTGCCTACAGCTTACGCTTATAGCGGCGCCCTGTTCTGCACCCAAATACCTTGCGTATTTGAGCTGTATCAATATGAGTGCCCCCAAAATCCTTACAGTGGGCAGCGGGAAGCACCAGCGCATGACGTACATCAACGTTCACACTACGCCGGCCGCTCCCTGGATATTTCCTTACGCCTTGTTATCGCGGAGCAATACGATTGAATCCTTCATCCCCTCCCGTACAGCATGACACCACATTACTGGCACCCCTATCAGGCCCCATTATCCCTATCGATCAGGTGCCCGACCCGGTGTTTGCCGAGCGTATGCTCGGTGACGGCATTGCCATTGACCCCGTCGATAACATGCTGCTTGCACCGGCTGATGGAGAAGTTGTACAGCTACATGCCGCTCACCATGCACTGACACTGAAAACCGACAGCGACATTGAGATCCTGATGCATGTCGGCCTGGATACCGTGACGCTCCGCGGGGAAGGTTTCAGCCCACAGGTGAGCGAAGGCGACAAAGTAAAAGCTGGACAACCCCTACTTCAATTTGATGCAGACTACCTCGCCTGCCACGCACGCAGCCTGATCACCGTCGTTATACAAACGGGACCAGAAGGCATCTCCATCAACCACCCAGCATCGGGACATGTCAACGCTGGCAGCGATCGCCTGCTAGTACTCAGCTCCGCAGCATCAACCAGCGCCCCCGGCACATCACTTCAAGAACAGGGTGAAGCGGATGCCGAAGATGCTATTCGCATCCCCAATCCGGAAGGTCTTCACGCACGCCCATCTGCCGTTCTCGCCGAACTGTGCCGTCAGTGCAACGCAACCGTGAAGCTGAGCTGTAATGGCATCGAAGCCCGGGGTGACAGTGTCACCGAACTGATGAAACTCAACACCCGACTGGGCGACGTAGTCACCATCAAAGCCTGGGGAGAGGATGCCAGGAACGCAGTATCCTCCATCATTGCTGCCATTGAATCAGGCCTGGGGGAAGACGTTGCCTCAACAACCACCCCAACCGCTATCACTGAAGAAACTGAAACCCCACTACTGTCCAACGAACAAAGCGACCCTCGCCGTCTATACGGGGTTCGCGCCGCGCCCGGTCTCGGTATAGGGCAGCTCACCCATATTCGCCAACAACATCCGGAACTTCAGGAGTGGGCCTCCGATAAAGCCGCTGAACACGATCAGCTGAACACCGCGATTGCATCAACCTTTGATGATTTGCGACAGCTGGTCACCAAACTCGCCGCGGCTGGAGAACAGGAACAATCCGAAATCTTCAATGCCCACGCGCAACTGCTGGAAGACCCTGCACTGGCCGAAACCGCCAGCAACCTGATTTCAGAAGGGCGCAGTGCCGCATGGGCCTGGAATGATTCAGTCAACCAACAGGTTCGGGCACTGCAGTCACTGGACAATCCCCTACTGGCCGGCCGGGCCGCAGACATTGATGACGTAGGCCAACGCGTTCTGGCTGTATTGACAGGCATCTCGTTCGGCACAGAAAACTGGCCTGACAACGCGATCCCCGTATACCTCGACATTACCCCATCAGACCTGCTGAGTCTGGACCGCGACAAAGTAGCCGGTGTCTGCAGCCTCGAAGGCGGCGCCAGCTCTCATGCCGCCATTATTGCTCGCTCTTTAGGCATTCCTTACCTTGCCGGCATGGATAGCCGCATCAACGAGCAACCGGACGGTTCCAACGTCATTATGGATGCCGATGCGGGCTACCTGCTGCTGTCACCCTCCGAGGATGAAATCAGCCTATGTCAGACACAAAAAGACCAGGCTGAACGCACCTTCCAGGCCGCCCTGCAAACCACCCAGCAACCCGCTATCACACGGGACGGCATATCTATAGAAGTCGCTGCCAACGTGGGCGGACTGGATGAAGCCCGCAAAGCCGTGGAACTGGGCGCAGAAGGTATTGGGCTATTGCGCACCGAATTCCTCTACCTTAATCGCACAACCGAACCGGATGAAGACGAACAGACGCAGATCTATAGCGATATTATCAGCGCGATGGGCAAAGAACGTCCGGTCATCATCCGCACCCTGGATGTCGGCGGCGACAAACCCCTGCCCTATCTGCCACTGCCCGAAGAAGAAAACCCCTTCCTGGGAGAACGCGGTATTCGTGTCGGCATCAATCGCCCCACCATGCTCCGCCGGCAGATTCGCGCACTCTTACGCAGCGCGAAAGCCGGCAACCTTCGTATCATGCTACCCATGATTGCCAGCCTGGAAGAATTCCGTGCGGTCAGGAAACTGGTCGAGGAAGAACGTCAATCACTGAATGGCGCCGTTGAGTTGGGTATCATGATAGAAGTCCCCTCCGCCGCCCTGATGGCCCGGGAACTGGCACGAGAAGCTGACTTTTTCTCCATCGGCACCAACGACCTGACCCAATACACCCTCGCCATGGACCGCGGCCATCCTAAACTGGCCAGCCGGATAGACAGCCTGCACCCGGCAGTATTGCGCCTGATCGCCATGACGGTGGAAGGCGCCAGGACAGAGAATCGCTGGACCGGTGTCTGTGGCGGCATTGCCAGCGATATCACCGCCATCCCGCTGCTACTGGGACTTGGGGTGAACGAACTGTCCGTCAGCGTCCCATCCCTGCCACTAGTGAAAGCTCGCATCCGTGAACTCAGCCTTGCTGATTGCCGTACGCTGGCACAACAAGCTCTCACCCTGGAAGACGCCACCCAGGTGCGCGCGCTGCTGGCGCAATGGAAAGAGAAGGAGTAATTCATGACAACAATTGCACATCGCGCCTTTGCCAGTCTTCAGAAAATCGGCAAGTCACTCATGCTGCCGGTGGCAGTACTGCCCGCCGCCGGCATCCTGCTGGGCGTGGGTTCCGCGGGGTTCTCACTCTTTCCGGATATTGTTAATACGATCATGGCCCAGGCCGGTGGCGCCGTGTTCGGCAACCTGCCGCTGATATTCGCCATCGGCGTCGCACTGGGCTTTACCGAGAATGACGGCGTTGCTGCACTGGCAGCCATGGTCGGTTACGCGGTCATGATTGCCACAATGGGCGTTTTCGCCACGGCGCTTGATCTCGAAACCACGCGCATCATGGGTATCGATTCTATTGATACCGGCGTCATGGGCGGGATAATTATCGGGGCTGTTGCGAGCTGGCTATTCAATCGCTATTACCGGATTGAGCTACCAGCCTATCTCGGCTTCTTTGCCGGTAAACGGTTCGTACCAATCGCGACCGCTTTTGCGGCGATTGGCGTGGCCGCCATCCTGGCGCTGGTCTGGCCTCCCATCGGTGCAGCAATCCAGTCCTTCTCCACCTGGGCTGCCAGCGAAAACCCTGCCGCCGCTTTTACCATTTACGGTATTGTGGAGCGGGCGCTGATCCCTTTTGGACTGCACCATATCTGGAACGTGCCTTTCTTCTTTGAGGTCGGCCAATACGTCGACCCTCAAACCGGCAAGGAATTCACTGGCGAGATTGCCCGCTATGTCGCCGGCGACCCAACAGCAGGCAACATGGCCGGTGGTTATCTCTTCAAGATGTTCGGCCTGCCCGCAGCAGCCATTGCCATCTGGCACACCGCCAAACCGGAAAACCGCGCCCGAATCGCCAGCATCATGATCTCTGCCGCACTGACCTCGTTTTTGACCGGGATCACCGAACCCATTGAATTTTCGTTCCTGTTTGTCGCCCCCGTTCTTTATGGCATCCATGCCCTGCTGGCGGGTCTGGCCTATTTCACCTGTATTGCCCTGGGCATCAAGCACGGCATGACGTTTTCCCATGGATTCATAGATTTCTCTCTGCTTTACGGCAATTCCACCAATGGCTGGGGCATCCTGGTGCTGGGTCTGGCGTTCGCCGTCCTGTATTACGTCATCTTCCGTGTCACCATCCAGTGGCTCAACCTGAAAACACCGGGGCGTGAAGATGAATCTGACGTCACTGTCGACTATGACACCACGTCAATGGCCGGTGAATTAATTGCTGCCTTCGGCGGCGCAGGCAACATCACCAGCCTGGACGCCTGCATTACGCGCCTGCGCATTGCAGTCAGACACCCCGAACAGGTCAATGACGCGCGCCTGAAGCAACTCGGCGCAACCGGTGTCGTCCGTGTCGGTAACGGCGTTCAAGCCATTTTTGGTACCCGTTCAGACAACCTCAAGACCGATATGGAGCAGTACCTGAAACAACACCCACAAACCCAGCCAGATGCTGCAGCGACCGAGAAAGCGCCTAAAGAAGCTGTCGCCACAAACACTGCTCCACGCAACAACATCAAAGACAGCGATGCCTTAACAGCAATTCAGGCTCTGGGTGGTGCAGAAAACATCCGATCAGCCAAAGCCTGCGCGCTTACCCGTATAAGGGTTGAACTCGGACAAGGTATTGAGCCAGACACGCAAGCACTGAAACAGGCCGGCATCACCGAAGCCATGCACTGCAGCGATACCGTCATTCACCTGCTGGTTGGCGAACAGAACACATCCGGCTGGGAACAGGCATTGAATGAACACACCAGGGAGGCCATAGCCTGATAATAATGGGCGCCTTCGACAGAAGGCGCCCATACTGATTGCCATCACAGACAAACCATAGAAGAAGCCGCATGTTTCAACTGATCGCAGCCGACCTGGATGGCACCCTTCTGACACCGGACCACCGACTGGGATCTTACACAGCCTCGACCCTTAAACAACTGAACCAAAAAGGTTGTCAGCTGATTTTAGCCAGCGGCCGTCATGCCAGCGAAGTATCCGACCTGAGAAACACTCTCGGGCTACCCGCCT
Organism: Kistimonas asteriae; assembly: GCF_018263925.1. Taxonomy (GTDB): domain Bacteria; phylum Pseudomonadota; class Gammaproteobacteria; order Pseudomonadales; family Endozoicomonadaceae; genus Kistimonas; species Kistimonas asteriae. The sequence continues at coordinate 4,037 of NZ_JAEVHF010000010.1, read as the reverse complement.
TTATGATCACAGCCAATGGCGCCCGTACTTACACGCCCACCAATGAACCACTACTCCATAAAGATCTACCTGCAGACGTTGTAGAAGCGATAATTTCAGCCCTCATCGATAAACCCGGCATCACCGTGCACCTCTACCAAGATTCAGGCTGGTATTTTAACCAGTACGACGAAGCACTATTGTCCTATCATAAAGACACCGCCCTGCCGCGATTCTTTTGCAACAGAGACGCATTACCAACAACATTCGTCACCAAGCTTTTCTTCAGCTGCCACGACACCCATCGCCTTGCCGCTTATGGCGAGGAACTGCAAAGCCGTTTTTCAGATAAGGTAGCCATTGCCTTTTCCCTCCCCTGGAGCATGGAGGTTACTGCGGCAGGCGTCAGCAAGGGCAACGCCATGCAGCGCATAGCCCGACACCTTAATATCTCACCCAAACAGTGCATCGCCTTTGGTGATGGCCTGAATGATGCCGATATGCTGACTACGGCCGGTAAGGGACTCATCATGCAAAACGCCGATAAACGCCTTAAACAACGGTTGCCAGCGCTTGAAATTATTGGTTCCGATGCCGAAGAAGCCGTGGCAACGTATCTGGAAAAGACCTTTTCACTCAATGATCCCGGTATCAGCGCCGCAATGCGGTAAGATACCAACTTACCTTGCGAATACATCAGTCCAGAAATGAAAACACCCCCAATCGAACAACAGCCTGGCCTCCCCTCTCCCCTGCGCCAATACGCTGTTTCACCCTCGCTCGAAACACACTGTAAAAATCTCGCAGAAACCCCTCTCGCGAGACTGATGGAACAACCGGAACGTTGCCGGCAACTCACCATCGACGCCGCTGGGCTCTGCCTGGATTACTCCCGCCATCGGGTCACAACAGAATCCTTGTCAGATCTCATTAAACTGGCCAGAGAAGCCCGACTAGAAGAGTGCCGGGAAGCCATGTTTAGTGGCAGCACCATCAACACGTCGGAGCAACGTGCCGTCCTCCACACCGCACTGCGCAATCGAAGCCAGCGGCCGGTACTGGTTGAGGGCTCAGATGTCATGCCTGCCATCCGAGACACACTGGACCGGATGCGCGCATTATGCCAGCGCGTTCACAGCGGTGAATGGACCGGCTACACCGGAAAACCGATCAAACATATCGTCAACATTGGTATTGGCGGCTCCTTTTTGGGCGTCAAGACGGCGCTGGATGGATTACGCCCCTTTCACCGTGAAGGGTTAACCGCACATTATGTTGTGAATGTTGACCCGGCGGATCTTGCTGCAACCTTGAAGATGATTGATCCTGAAACCACGCTGTTCATTGTTGCCTCGAAATCTTTCAGCACTCTGGAAACACGCGTCAATGCAGAGGCTGCCAAAGCCTGGATGCTGGAACAGGGCATGCCAGAGCAGGACAGTCACCGTCACTTCGTTGCAGTGTCAAACAACATCGACAAAGCCACACAGTTCGGCATTGCACCGGATAACATCCTGCCACTGTGGGACTGGGTCGGCGGACGTTATTCACTCTGGTCAGCCATCGGCCTGATGATCCCCTTGATGACCAGTTTTACTGTCTTCGAGCGACTGCTCCACGGCGCCTACAGCATGGATGAACACTTCAGGATTGCCCCATTAGAGCAAAACATGCCGGTGATCATGGCCCTGCTGGGCATCTGGTACAGCAACTACTTTGGCGCACAAAGCCATGCCGTGCTGACCTACGCCAGTGACCTGGAAGCATTCCCTGCCCACCTGCAGCAAATGGATATGGAGAGTAATGGCAAACGGGTAACCGCTGACGGCCAACCCGTCAGCTGGCAGACCGGCCCCGTGATCTGGGGCGGTGTCGGCACCAATGGTCAGCATGCGTACCATCAGTTGCTGCACCAGGGCACTCGCCTTATTCCTGTCGATATTATTGTTCCGATGGTCAGTCAAGCACCCATCGGCGAACAACAGGATTGGCTGTTTGCCCATGCATTAGCACAATCCCAAGCGCTGGCATTGGGTTGTTCAGAGGAAAAGATCCGGAATGATCTGTCAAAAGAAGGCGTCAGCCAGAAAGTTATCGATACCCTGGCGCCACAGAAAACCATTCCAGGCAACAAACCCGCTTCCCTGCTGGTCATGGAAAGCCTGACCCCAGAAGCATTAGGCGCACTGATTGCCCTGTATGAGCACAAGATATTCGTTCAAGGTGTAATTTGGGGCATCAACAGTTTTGATCAGTTTGGGGTCGAACTGGGTAAAGTACTGGGTGACCAGATCTTTGAGCAACTCCACGGCACCACCCCATGCGCGTCAGAAGACCCGGCACTGAAGCAATGGATACAGCGCTATCGCCGAGTACACAATCGCTGTAACAACAACCGATAACTTCTCTTCCATTGCCGGCGGGAATGCTGACATTTCTCGCCGGCTAACATCGAAAGCACAAGAAACGACGTCAACAGATATAAAAGGATGGATATACGCAAACACAAAAAAAACCGTCACCAATGATGACGGTTTTTTTAATCTGGAGCGGGAAACGAGACTCGAACTCGCGACCCCAACCTTGGCAAGGTTGTGCTCTACCAACTGAGCTATTCCCGCTTAAAACACTGATGTTTTGTTTAACGACCGACATCCGGTCTCGAGCAGATGACACCACTCAAATAAAAGTGGCGTCCCCTAGGGGACTCGAACCCCTGTTACCGCCGTGAAAGGGCGGTGTCCTAGGCCACTAGACGAAGGGGACGCAAATTCTTACAAGAAGAATTTGGTGGAGCCAGGCGGGATCGAACCGCCGACCTCTACAATGCCATTGTAGCGCTCTCCCAGCTGAGCTATGGCCCCGTCTAACACTGGAGCGGGAAACGAGACTCACTCTCTAGCCCTGCGCACCCCAACCTTAACAAGGTCGGGCTCCACCAACTGAGCTATTCCCGCTTAAAACACTAATGCTTTATTTAACGACCGGCATCCGGTCTCGAGCAGATGACACCACTCAAATAGAAAGTGGCGTCCCCTAGGGGACTCGAACCCCTGTTACCGCCGTGAAAGGGCGGTGTCCTAGGCCACTAGACGAAGGGGACGCAAATTCTTACAAGAAGAATTTGGTGGAGCCAGGCGGGATCGAACCGCCGACCTCTACAATGCCATTGTAGCGCTCTCCCAGCTGAGCTATGGCCCCGTCTAACACTGGAGCGGGAAACGAGACTCGAACTCGCGACCCCAACCTTGGCAAGGTTGTGCTCTACCAACTGAGCTATTCCCGCAATGAAAGTTGTTTTTCGACATTTTCAACGTCGGAGCGGGGAACAAGACTCACTCTCCAGCTCTGGGCGACCCCAACCTTGGCAAGGTTGTACTCTACCAACTGAGCTATTCCCGCTTAAAACCCTGATGCTTTATTTAACGACCGACATCCGGTCTCGAGCAGATGACACCACTCAAATAAAAGTGGCGTCCCCTAGGGGACTCGAACCCCTGTTACCGCCGTGAAAGGGCGGTGTCCTAGGCCACTAGACGAAGGGGACGCAAATTCTTACAAGCAGAATTTGGTGGAGCCAGGCGGGATCGAACCGCCGACCTCTACAATGCCATTGTAGCGCTCTCCCAGCTGAGCTATGGCCCCGATATCCGTTGAACTGTTTCAGCAAAATGCTTGCGGTAACAGCTGCGAACGGGAGCGAATTTTATGGACAGCCCCCGATACTGTCAAGGACAACCGTCCCCAATCACCTGCGGAATATACGAATATCGACGCATAAGACATACAGAGACAAAAGCACAACTATCCGATGCAATAAGTGCTGTTTAATCAATAAGAACAACGAGCCTAAAAGACACGCAAAAATTTCAGGCAAAAAAAAGCCGATCCTCAGACCGGCTTAAAAAAAGAGTGGCGTCCCCTAGGGGGTTCGAACCCCTGTTACCGCCGTGAAAGGGCGGTGTCCTAGGCCACTAGACGAAGGGGACACACAACACTGGAGCGGGAAACGAGACTCGAACTCGCGACCCCAACCTTGGCAAGGTTGTGCTCTACCA